>NZ_JBIBSY010000001.1:1163223-1319784 GCF_043078065.1 Streptomyces sp. NPDC015532
GGCGGACAAGTACC
Source organism: Streptomyces sp. NPDC015532 (assembly GCF_043078065.1). Classification (NCBI taxonomy): domain Bacteria; kingdom Bacillati; phylum Actinomycetota; class Actinomycetes; order Kitasatosporales; family Streptomycetaceae; genus Streptomyces; species Streptomyces sp. NPDC015532. Next base: position 1,163,238 of record NZ_JBIBSY010000001.1, read on the forward strand.
GGACCTCTGGATCCCCGGACCGTCGCGAGATCTCCGAGCCCTAGATCCCGAGCTGCCTCGCCTCGTGGAGCTTGGCGATCGCGTCCTTGTCGCCGTCCAGTTCGACGTCCGCCACGCCCTGCCGGCCGAACGCGAACATCAGCAGCTCCGAGGGCTCGCCGGTCACCGTCACCACCGGTGTTCCCTTGTTCAGCACCGTCGTCTGACCGTTCGGGCGGCGCAGGACCACACCCGTCGGAGCGCCGCGGCCCATCAGCCGGGCCGTTCGGTCCAGGCGCGACCACAGGGCCTCCTGGAACACCGCGTCCAGCTCGCGCGGTGTCCAGTCGGGCCGCGCGCGGCGCACGTCCTCGGTGTGGACGTAGAACTCCACCACGTTCGACGCCTCGTCCACCTGCTTGAGGGTGAACGGGGAGAACCGGGGCGGCCCCGTACGGATGAGCCGGATCAACTCCTCGTACGGCTTCTCGGCGAACTCCGCCATCACCCGCTCCAGACGGGGCGCGAGCTGCTTGACGACGAGACCGCCGGCGGCGTCGGGGCGGCGCTCGCGCACCACCACGTGCGCGGCGAGATCCCGGCTGGTCCAGCCCTCGCACAGGGTGGGGGCTTCCGGTCCCACTGCTTCCAACAGATCGGCCAGAAGGAGCCGTTCGCGCTTCGCATGGGTCGACATGTCAGCCAGCCTACGACCGGTCGGTCGCCCCGCCCAGTGGAGAGCGCGGCGCGTCCGGCCGGGTCCCGCCTGTGGACGGGCACGGAGGTCCGGCCTGTGGACAACGGCCGGGCGGGACCGTCCGGCGCGGCACAATGGCACCCATGACCAGCACGCCTCCCGCCAGCAGCCTGGACCCCGAGATCGCCGCCCGCCTCAAGCGCGGCGCCGACGGCCTCGTCCCCGCCATCGCCCAGCAGTACGACACCGGTGAGGTGCTGATGCTCGGCTGGATGGACGACGAGGCGCTGCACCGCACCCTCACCACGGGCCGCTGCACCTACTGGTCCCGCAGCCGCCAGGAGTACTGGGTCAAGGGCGACACCTCCGGCCACTTCCAGCACGTCAGGTCCGTAGCCCTGGACTGCGACGCCGACACCCTGCTGGTGCGCGTCGACCAGGTGGGCGCCGCCTGCCACACCGGGGACCGCACCTGCTTCGACGCCGACGTGCTGCTGAAGGACACCGGCGACAGGGCGGCGGGCGCCGATTCCGGCGCACCGGCCGGGAATCAGTAAGGTCAGCCGCCATGGACCTCGAGACGTTCCGCAAGCTGGCCACCGACCGCCGTGTCATCCCCGTCAGCCGCAAACTGCTCGCGGACGGCGACACGCCGGTCGCGCTCTACCGCAAGCTGGCCGCCGAGCGCCCCGGCACGTTCCTGCTCGAATCCGCGGAGAACGGCCGCACCTCCCTGTCCTGGTCGCGCTACTCCTTCGTGGGCGTCCGCTCCGCCGCGACCCTCACCGAGCGGGACGGACAGGCGCACTGGCTCGGCACCCCGCCCGTCGGCGTCCCCGTGGACGGCGACCCGCTCGCGGCCCTGCGCGCCACCATCGAGACGCTGCACACCCCGCAGGGCGAGGGACTGCCCCCGTTCACCGGCGGCATGGTCGGCTATCTGGGCTACGACATCGTGCGCCGCCTGGAGAAGATCGGCCCCGGCGAGCGGGACGACCTGAAGCTGCCCGAGCTGACCATGCTGCTCACCAGCGACCTGGCCGTCCTGGACCACTGGGACGGCTCGGTCCAGCTGATCGCCAACGCGATCAACCACAACGACCTGGACACCGGCGTCGACGAGGCGTACGCGGACGCCGTCGCCCGCCTCGACGCCATGGAGGCCGACCTCTCGCGCGCGGTGTCCCAGCCGCCCGCCGCGCTCCCGCCCTCCGAGCTCCCCGAGTACACCGCGCTCTGGGGCGGCCCCGACTTCCAGGACGCCGTCGAGGACATCAAGGAGCGCATCCGGGCCGGCGAGGCCTTCCAGGTCGTTCCCTCCCAGCGCTTCGAAACCCCCTGCACGGCCAGCGCGTTGGACGTCTACCGCGTCCTGCGCGCGACCAACCCCTCGCCGTACATGTACCTGTTCCGCTTCGACGGCTTCGACGTCGTCGGCTCCTCCCCGGAAGCCCTGGTCAAGGTCGAGGGCGGACAGGCCATGGTGCACCCCATCGCGGGCACCCGTCCGCGCGGCGCGACCGTCCAGGACGACCAGGCCCTCGCCGACGAGCTGCTCGCCGACCCCAAGGAGCGCGCCGAGCACCTCATGCTCGTCGACCTGGGACGCAACGACCTCGGACGGGTCTGCGAGCCCGGCTCCGTAGAGGTCGTCGACTTCATGTCCATCGAGCGGTACTCCCACGTGATGCACATCGTCTCCACCGTGACCGGCCGGGTCGCCGCGGGCCGTACGGCCTTCGACGTGCTCACCGCCTGCTTCCCCGCCGGAACCCTCTCCGGCGCGCCCAAGCCGCGTGCGATGCAGATCATCGACGAACTGGAGCCGTCCCGGCGCGGGTTGTACGGCGGCTGCGTCGGCTACCTCGACTTCGCCGGCGACTCCGACACCGCCATCGCCATCCGTACGGCCCTGCTGCGCGACGGCACGGCCTACGTCCAGGCCGGCGCCGGCATCGTCGCCGACTCGGTCCCGGCGGCGGAGGACGACGAGTGCCGCAACAAGGCGGCGGCGGTGCTGCGCGCCGTCCACACGGCGAACCGCCTCGGGCACTAGGTCGTGTCCGCAAAGTCGCGTCGTTCGCCCGGAGGCCGGGCAGGCGCGACTTTGCGGACACGGCCTGGGGCCTGTCCGACCATTCCCGTCGGACAGGGCCCTGGAGCTGGTCGTCTGGATCATGCGGCGGGGCCGGCCGGGGCCACCGGACCGGCTCGCGCGGTCCGGCGGCGGGCAGTTGGAGCAACGCCCGGCGCACGGTCCCGGCCCGTCCGGAGCCGTACGACTCGTGCGAACCGCGCCCGAATAGGACGAGGCTCACGTAACCCCGGATGACGGTTCGCCCGGGGTTCAGGCGATAGTGGGGTCTGTGACTGCTGTACCTCACCCCCGATCCGAAGCCGCGGGACCCGTCCGGTCCGGCCGCCGCAGCCTTGCCGTGACCCTCCTGAGCGGCGCGCTCGGCGCGGCCGTGGCCCTGCTGTCCACCCGGCAGAGCTGGGCGACGGGGACCGCGACCGTGGCCGGCGGAGCCTTCCCGCTGACCGCCAAGGGCAGTGACGTCACGGGTGTGCCCGCGGCGCTCGCGATAGTCGGCCTCGCCGCGCTCGTCGCCGTCTTCGCCGTCCGCCGCTCCGGCCGCCTCCTGGTCTCCGCGCTGCTCGCGCTCGCCGGCGCCGGCATCGTCGTCGCCTCCGTCCTCGGCGCGGGCGACAGCTCCGCCCTCGACGAGCAGGCCGCGGCCGCCTCCGGCAACACCGCCGCCGTCGCGGCCGGGATCGGCCACACCGTCTGGCCGTACGTGACCGCGGCGGCCGGCGCGCTCATCCTGCTGGCCGGGCTGCTCGCGCTGCGCCACGGCCGCTCCTGGCCCGCCATGTCCGGCCGCTACGAGCGGGACGGCAGGCCCCGGCCCCGCAAGGCCAAGCCGGTCGACCCGGACCGCCCCGAGGACCTCTGGAAGGCACTCGACCGCGGCGAGGACCCCACCGGCCCCGACCCGGCCGGGACGTAGGCCCGTCGCCCCGGGGTCCGGTGCCCCGGGCCCTTCGCCGTGACCCGGCCGGACCGGCACGCGAGGAGCGACCCCCGCGCTCACGGCGGTCCCGCGCGTACGGGACAATGGCCGGTGAGTGTCCGACTCACACACGCATACAGCAACGAGGAGCAAGTCATGGCGGGCAGCAGCCACGGTCACACCCCGGCCGCCTGGACCGGTGTCATCATCGCCTTCATCGGTTTCTGCGTCGCGGGTGCCTTCATGGTCAAGGCCGAACCGCTGGGCTTCTGGGCCGGCATGGTCGTCGTCGTCCTCGGCGGTGTCGTGGGCATGCTCATGCGGAGCATGGGCCTCGGTCAGCCGAAGGCCGCCCCGCACGCCGCGAACACGGCGCGCTCGACCGTGGGCGCCGACGCCTGACCCACTGAGGCTGTACGGAAGGCGGTCCCGGCACACCTGCCGGGGCCGCCTTCCGCGTACCCGGGCGAGCGCCCGGCCCGCGCGGGAGGCAGAATGCGTCGCGTGAACGCCGAAACCCGCAGGGTGACGCGGACCGGGCCCGACGCGGGCGCGGCGCGGCGACTGGCCGTTCCCGGCGCGCTGCTCGCGGCCGTCGCCGGGGCCTTCGCGTACGTCGGGGCCGTCGACCCCAATCAGCCCGGCCACTACCCCGTCTGCCCGCTGCTGCGTCTCACGGGCGTGTACTGCCCCGGCTGCGGCGGTCTGCGCAGCGCGCACGCCTTCGTGCACGGGGACCTCGCCACGGCGCTCACCGACAACGCGCTCGCCGTCGGCGGCTATCTGGCCTTCGCGGTGCTGTGGGCCGTCTGGGTGATCCGTGTGGTGCGCGGACGCCCGGTGCGGCTCGACCTCGGACCGGTCCACCTGTGGAGCCTGGGCGCGTTGACGCTGGTCTTCACCGTGGTCCGGAACCTGCCGTCCGGTGGCTGGCTGCGCCCTTGATCAAATGACAAATGTCCAGGTAATGGGACCGGCGTCAACCGGATGCGAGGGCTACGCCATCCTCCGGATACCATCGCAGTGACCCGACTTTTCCGTCAGAGACGGTTGGACCCGGGTCCGCTCGACCGCTTCAACCGTCCACCGCAGGGAAGGGGGCCGCTCGCGTGAGTGTGCTCGACGAGATCATCGACGGAGTCCGTGCCGACCTCGCGGAGCGGCAGGCGCGCGTCAGCCTCGACGAGCTCAAGGAGCGCGCGGCGAAGGCTCCGGCGGCCAAGGACGGCGTGGCCGCCCTGCGCGGCGACGGTGTCAAGGTCATCTGCGAGGTCAAGCGGTCCAGCCCGTCCAAGGGCGCGCTCGCCGCGATCGCCGACCCCGCCGCCCTGGCCGCCGACTACGAGGCGGGCGGCGCGGCCGTCATCTCCGTCCTCACCGAGCAGCGCCGCTTCGGCGGCTCGCTCGCGGACCTGGAGGCCGTCCGCGCCCGCGTGGACATCCCGGTGCTGCGCAAGGACTTCATCGTCACGTCGTACCAGCTGTGGGAGGCCCGCGCCTACGGCGCCGACCTGGCGCTGCTGATCGTCGCGGCCCTCGACCAGCCCGCCCTGGAGTCCCTCATCGAGCGCGCCGAGTCCATCGGGCTCACGCCGCTGGTCGAGGTGCACGACGAGGACGAGGTCGAGCGCGCGGTGGACGCCGGCGCCAAGATCATCGGTGTCAACGCGCGCAACCTGAAGACGCTGAAGGTCGACCGCACGACCTTCGAGCGGGTCGCCCCCGAGATCCCGGACCACCTCGTCAAGATCGCCGAGTCCGGTGTCCGCGGCCCCCACGACCTCATCGCGTACGCCAACGCGGGCGCCGACGCCGTCCTGGTCGGCGAGTCCCTCGTCACCGGCCGCGACCCGAAGACCGCCGTCTCCGACCTGGTCGCCGCGGGTGCCCACCCGGCCCTGCGGCACGGACGGGACTGACCTGCCGGTGTCCGCCCCGATCCTCGCCCCCGCCGTACCCCGTCCGGGCCCGTGCCCCGACGGTGTAGCGGCGCGCGCGGGGTCGGCCGTACCCCGTCCGGCCGAACAGGTTCGGGCTGCGCCGGGTCCGGCCGTGCCGGCTTCGGGTCCAACGGCGCCGGCCGTACCGGGTCCGGGAGGTCCGGTCCCGCCGTCGCGTGGTGGATCGCCCGTGGCGAGGGCGGACGGCGGGCACGCGTGCCCGCCCGGCACGCACCTCACCCTTCCCGGGAGCCCGTACGCCGAGCGTCCCTGTGCGCCGTCCGCCGCGGTGCTCCCGGTTCCTTCCGCGGCCCGTGACCCCTACGCCCGTCTCGCCCGCGGCTGCCGGCCGCGCGGCTGCCGGGCGCCGGCACGCCGCGTGCACGGGCGCCGGGTCCGTTACGTCATCGGCGACGAGCCGGGTCAGGTCAACGGCATGCGATGGCCCGAGCGCGTACGCGCGCTCACGCCCTCCCCGGTCCGGTCCACCTCACGGGTGCGCCGGGCCGAGTCCACCGCACACGTGGACCGGGCCGTATCCACCGCACACGTGGACGGGGCCGGGTCCCCGCCCTAGGTGGGCCGGGCCGCATCCACCCCGCACAGGGGACCGAGCCGGAATCCGGCACACCCCGGTCCTCGCGACGGTACGTCCGTCGGGTGCGCGGTCGGACCCGCGGCGGGGCGGGCGGAGTCACCGGCGAACGGGCCGGTGACCGTGGAGCGCGGGTATGTCCGGCTTCCGTGACCCTGTCCGATCCCGTAACCGGGGCTGTCGCCCCTGTGAGGTGTCCGCATGCCCAGCGAGTTCTTCATTCCCGACCCCGACGGTCAAGTCCCCAGCGCCGAGGGCTACTTCGGCGCGTACGGCGGCAAGTTCATCCCGGAGGCGCTCGTCGCCGCCGTGGACGAGGTCGCCGTCGAGTACGACAAGGCGAAGGCCGACCCCGAGTTCGCCCGCGAGCTCGACGACCTGCTCGTCCACTACACCGGACGCCCGAGCTCCCTCACCGAGGTGCCGCGCTTCGCCGAACACGCCGGCGGCGCGCGGATCTTCCTCAAGCGCGAGGACCTCAACCACACCGGCTCGCACAAGATCAACAACGTGCTCGGCCAGGCCCTGCTCACCCGGCGGATGGGCAAGACCCGGGTCATCGCCGAGACCGGTGCCGGCCAGCACGGCGTCGCCACGGCCACCGCCTGCGCGCTCTTCGGCCTCGAATGCACCATCTACATGGGCGAGATCGACACCCAGCGCCAGGCGCTGAACGTGGCCCGGATGCGCATGCTCGGCGCCGAGGTCATCGCGGTGAAGTCCGGCTCCCGCACCCTGAAGGACGCCATCAACGAGGCGTTCCGCGACTGGGTCGCCAACGTCGACCACACCCACTACCTCTTCGGGACCGTCGCCGGCCCGCACCCCTTCCCGGCCATGGTCCGCGACTTCCACCGCGTCATCGGCGTGGAGGCCCGCCGGCAGATCCTGGAGCGCGCCGGACGGCTGCCCGACGCCGCCGTCGCCTGTGTCGGCGGCGGCTCCAACGCCATCGGCCTCTTCCACGCCTTCATCCCCGACAGCGGCGTACGCCTGATCGGCTGCGAGCCCGCCGGACACGGCGTGGAGACCGGCGAGCACGCGGCGACCCTGACCGCGGGCGAGCCCGGCATCCTGCACGGATCACGGTCGTACGTCCTCCAGGACGAGGAGGGCCAGATCACCGAGCCCTACTCGATCTCGGCCGGACTCGACTACCCGGGCATCGGCCCCGAGCACTCCTACCTCAAGGACAGCGGCCGGGGCGAGTACCGCGCGGTCACCGACGACGCGGCGATGCAGGCCCTGCGGCTGCTCTCCCGCACCGAGGGCATCATCCCGGCCATCGAGAGCGCCCACGCGCTCGCCGGAGCCCTGGAGGTCGGCAAGGAGCTGGGCAAGGACGGACTCATCGTCATCAACCTGTCCGGCCGCGGCGACAAGGACATGGACACGGCGGCCCGCTACTTCGGCCTCTACGACAACGGCGTCGACGCGGTCGTCGCCGCGGACGCCGACACCGAGAACGCCGAGATCGAGGGGGACGCCAAGTGAGCGGCAACATCCGGCTGTTGAGCGACACCCTCGCCGGGGCGAAAGCGGAGGGGCGGTCCGCCCTCATCGCGTACCTGCCGGCCGGCTTCCCGACCGTCGACGGCGGCATCGCGGCCATCAAGGCCGTCTTCGACGGCGGCGCCGACGTCGTCGAGGTCGGGCTGCCGCACAGCGACCCCGTCCTCGACGGCCCCGTCATCCAGACCGCCGACGACATCGCCCTGCGCGGCGGCGTCAGGATCGCGGACGTGATGCGGACCGTCCGGGAGGCCTTCGCGGCCACCGGCAAGCCCGTCCTCGTGATGACGTACTGGAACCCCATCGACCGCTACGGCGTCGAGCGCTTCACGGCCGAGCTCGCCGAGGCGGGCGGCGCGGGCTGCATCCTGCCCGACCTGCCCGTCCAGGAGTCGGCGCTGTGGAGGGAGCACGCCGAGAAGCACGGCCTCGCGACCGTCTTCGTCGTCGCGCCCAGCAGCAAGGACGCCCGGCTCGCCGAGATCACCGCGGCGGGCAGCGGCTTCGTGTACGCGGCCTCGCTGATGGGGGTCACCGGAACCCGGGAGTCGGTCGGCAACCAGGCCCAGGACCTGGTGGCCCGTACGAAGGCCACCACCGAGCTGCCCGTCTGCGTCGGCCTCGGCGTCTCCAACGCCGGGCAGGCCGCCGAGGTGGCCGGCTTCGCCGACGGTGTGATCGTCGGCTCGGCGTTCGTGAAGCGGATGCTGGACGCGCCGGACGAGGCGGCCGGCCTCGAAGCCGTACGGGCACTCGCGGCCGACCTCGCGAAGGGCGTGCGCACGACGGCGTGACGCGGGGGAGCGGATCCGCGCGGACACGACCGGGCGGATCCGCTCCGACGCAACCGGGTGGATCGACACGGACACGACCTGGTGCGCGCGACGGGGCGATCCGGGCGCAACGGGCAATCCGCTCACCCGAACGAGTGGACCTTGGACCGGGGAGGCGCGCTGCGCCTCCCCGGTTCGTTCTGCCGGATGTGAGCGAGAAGAACCGTGACGGAAAGCGCACCGCCCGCGAGCGGCTGGCGGTCGAGCGAGAGAAGCAGAAAGCCGCGGACAAGCGCCGGCGGGCGCTGATCGTGGGGGCGTCGGTGATCTGCGTCCTCGGCCTGGCCGCCGTGATCGGCGTGGTGGCCGCCAACTCGGGCAAGGACAAGAAGAGCGACACGTCGGGTCCGGTCGTGTCGCCCTCGGGCGCCACCGGCAAGGACAGTCTCGCGATCCCCGTCGGCAAGGACGGCGCCAAGTCGACCCTCACGGTGTGGGAGGACTTCCGCTGCCCGGCCTGCCAGGCCTTCGAGACGGCCTACCGCCCGACGATCAAGGAGCTGACCGACTCCGGGCAGCTGAAGGTGGAGTACCACCTCGTCACCCTGATCGACGGGAACATGGGCGGCAGCGGCTCCCGCAAGGCCGCGAACGCCGCGGCGTGCGCCCAGGACGCCGGGAAGTTCCGCGAGTACCACGACGTGCTGTACGAGAACCAGCCCAAGGAGACGGACGACGCCTTCGCCGACAACGCCAAACTCATCGAGCTCGCCGGCAAGGTCGACGGCCTGGACACCCCGGCCTTCCGCGGTTGTGTCAACGACGGCACCCACGACAGCTGGGTCCAGAAGTCGAACGCCGCGTTCCAGGCCGGCGGCTTCTCGGGCACCCCGACCGTGCTCCTGGGCGGCAAGAACATCTACGCGGACCAGTCGATGACCCCCGCCAAGCTCAAGCAGATGGTGCAGGCGGCCAACAAGGGCTGAGCCGCTTCCGGGCGCTGTGGTGTCCCCGCCTTCCACGGGCCGGGGGCACCGCACGTTATGGACCCGTTGCGGGGCCGCCCGCCGTGGGCGGCGTCCGGCACGGTAGCGTCGACCTTGCCATGGAACTTGCCTACATTCCCAGCCCGTCGCACGGTGTGCTGCACCTCGGCCCCATTCCGCTGCGCGGCTACGCGTTCTGCATCATCATCGGCGTCTTCCTTGCCGTCTGGCTCGGGAACAAGCGCTGGATCGCCCGTGGAGGGCGGGCCGGCACGGTGGCCGACATCGCGGTCTGGGCCGTGCCCTTCGGCCTCGTCGGCGGCCGGCTCTACCACGTGATCACGGACTACGAGCTGTATTTCAGCGAGGGCCGTGACTGGGTGGACGCCTTCAAGATCTGGCAGGGCGGGCTCGGCATCTGGGGCGCCATCGCCCTCGGTGCGCTGGGCGCCTGGATCGGGTGCCGCCGTCGCGGTATCCCGCTGCCCGCCTGGGCCGACGCCGTGGCCCCCGGTATCGCCTTCGCCCAGGCGTGCGGGCGCTGGGGCAACTGGTTCAACCAGGAGCTGTACGGCAGGGCCACGGACGTTCCGTGGGCGCTGCACATCACGTCCTCCACGGACGGACGCGTTCCCGGCAACTACCACCCGACCTTCCTGTACGAGTCCCTGTGGTGCGTCGGCGTCGGATTCCTGGTGATCTGGGCCGACCGCCGCTTCAAGCTCGGCCACGGGCGCGCCTTCGCCCTGTACGTCGCCGCCTACTGCGTCGGCCGCGGCTGGATCGAGTACATGCGCGTCGACGACGCCCACCACATCCTGGGCCTGCGTCTCAACGACTGGACCGCGATGGTGGTCTTCGTCCTCGCGGTGGTCTACATCGTGATCTCGTCCCGGCTGCGTCCGGGCCGGGAGGAGATCGTGGAGCCCCGCGCCGACGAGGACGCGCCCGCCGAGGGCGACGAGTCGGTTGCCACCGAGGGCGCGGTGGACAAGTCCGAGGGCACGTCCGACGCCGGGACCGCCGGCAAGGGCGACGCCGAGGGTAAGGACAAGGCCGAGGCCAAGGGCAAGGACGAGGACAAGGCCGAGGGCGGGACGGGCGACGGCTCGGTCGATCTCGGCAAGGAGAGCGTCAGCGAGTCCACGGCGACCGCCGACTCCGCCACGACCGCGGACTCCGCCGGACCCGCTTCCGCGCCGGAGTCCGAGGAGGACCCCGAGGACGGTTCCGGGTCCGTGGCGCGGGACGAGGCCGGATCGGCCAAGAAGGGCTGATTTCTCCCTGTACACGCCAAGGGGGCGCCGCGTCCGGGACGCGGCGCCCCCTTCGTGTCGCCCGGGCCGTGGGCTCAGGCCAGGCGCTGGGCGAGGGCGAGGACGCGGCGGGCGCCCGTGACCACCGCCGCGTCGATGAAACGGCCGTCCGGCAGGGCCTGCGCGCCCGGATCGGTCACGGCCGCCCGGATGACGGCCTCGGCGGAATCGACCTCGGCCGGGGTGGGGAGGTAGGCCCGCTCGATGATGGGGAGCTGGCGGGGGTGGATCGCCGCGCGCCCCAGGAAGCCGAGGGCACGGCCGCGCGCGCAGGACGAGGCCAGGCCCTCCACATCGCGGATGTCGGGGAACACCGACTGGGCGGGCGGCGGCAGCCCCGCCGCCCGCGCGGCCACGACCAGACGGGCCCGGGACCAGTCGAGGCCCGTGTCGTCCCGGACGCCGAGATCGGCCCGCAGATCGCTCTCGCCGAGCGAGACACCGCGCAGGGCGCGATGGGACGAGGCGATCGAGTAGGCCTGTTCGATGCCCAGGGCCGTCTCCAGCAGGGCGTAGAGCGGGATCGTGCCGCCCTCCGCCGGGGTCGCGCTCTCCGCCACCCGTACGACGTCGGAGCGCGAGGTCACCTTCGGCAGCCGCAGGCCGGACAGGCCGCGCAGCGGCGAGAGCGTCTTCAGGTCGGCGTCGCAGAAGGGACCGTCGAGGGCGTTGACCCGGACGTGCACCGGGACGGGCGGCGCGTCGGCGAGCAGGTCGGCGGTGGCGGACCGGGCGTACTCCTTGCGGTGCGGCGCGACCGCGTCCTCCAGGTCGACGAGGACGACGTCCGCGCCGGAGACCAGAGCCTTGGCCACCACCTCGGGACGGTCCCCCGGCGCGTACAGCCAGGTCAGCGGCAGGAGATCCGTGGTCACAGCGCCCCCTCCGCCCTCAGTTCCCGGATCTCGGTCGCCGTCAGGCCGAGTTCACCGAGGACGGCGTCGGTGTCCGCGCCGTGCGGGCGGCCCGCCCAGTGGATCGCACCGGGTGTGGCGGAGAGCCGGAAGAGGACGTTCTGCATGCGCAGCGGACCCAGTTCGGGGTCGTCGACGCTGGTGACCGTGTCCAGGGCCAGGTACTGGGGGTCGCTCATGACGTCCCGGACGTCCTGGACGGGCGCGATCGCCGCCTCGGCCTTCTCGAAGGCGGCGAGGACCTCGTCCCGGGTGCGTTCGGCGATCCACGCGCCCACCGCGCCGTCCAGGACGTCGGCGTGGCGTGCCCGGTCCGCACCGGTCGCGAACCACGGTTCGTCGATCACGTCGGGGCGGCCGACCAGCCGCATCACCCGCTCGGCGATCGACTGCGCCGAGGTCGAGACCGCGACCCAGGAGCCGTCCGCCGTGCGGTAGGTGTTGCGGGGCGCGTTGTTCGCCGAGCGGTTGCCGGTGCGGGGCTGCACATGGCCGAGCTGGTCGTACCAGATCGGCTGCGGGCCGAGGACGGTCAGGATCGGCTCGATGATCGCCATGTCGATCACCTGGCCCTCGCCGGTGCGGTCGCGGGCCCTGAGCGCGGTCAGCACGGCGTACGCGGTCGCGAGGCCGGCGATCGAGTCGGCCAGGCCGAACGGCGGGAGGGTCGGCGGCGCGTCCGGCTCGCCGGTGATCGCGGCGAAGCCGCTCATCGCCTCCGCGAGCGTGCCGAAGCCGGGGCGGTGCGCGTACGGGCCGAACTGGCCGAAGGCGGTGACCCGGGCGAGGATCAGCCGCGGGTTGGCCGCGGACAGCTCCGCCCAGCCGAGATCCCACTTCTCCAGGGTGCCGGGACGGAAGTTCTCGATGATCACGTCGGTTTCGGCGGCGAGCCGGAGCAGCGTCGCGCGGCCGCCGCGTTTGGACAGGTCGAGGGTGATGGTGCGCTTGTTGCGGCCGAGGAGCTTCCACCACAGGCCGATGCCGTCCTTCGACGGGCCGTGTCCCCGGGACGGGTCGGGCTGGGAGGGGTGTTCGACCTTGACGACCTCCGCGCCGAAGTCGCCGAGCAGGGTGGCGGCGAGCGGCCCGGCGAACAGGGTCGCGAGGTCGAGGACGCGCAGGCCGTCGAGGGAGCCGCCCTCGCTGGGCCCGTTCACGCTGGGCCCGTTCACGCGCCGGCCTGGGTGTCGATCTCGGAGCGGTAGGGCATCGAGGACGTCGCCCCGTGCCGCTGCACGGACACCGAGGCGGCCGCCGACGCCCACACCATGGCCTCCGACATCTCCCGGCCCTCGGCGAGCGCCACCGCCAGGGTGCCGACGAAGGTGTCGCCGGCCGCGGTGGTGTCGACGGCGGTCACCTTGGGGGCGGGCACCGTGATGGGTGCGGCGCCCCGGGCCGCGTACAGGCTGCCCTCCGCGCCCAGTGTGACGACGACCTCGGGGACCTGTTCGAGCAGGGCCGCGGCGGCTCCGCGTGGGTCGGTGAAGCCGGTGAGCGCGGCGGCCTCGTGCTGGTTGGGCACCAACAGGTCGATGGTGGAAAGGAGTTGGGGCGACAGGAACTGCGCGGGGGCCGGGGTCAGGATCGTACGGACTCCGTGTCTGCGTGCCGCCTCCGCGCCGGCGAGCACGGCTTCCAGCGGGATTTCGAGCTGGAGGAGGAGCACGTCGGCGCTGGCGATGAGGCCCTCGTCGCCGGGGGCCAGGGAGGTGACGGTGCCGTTGGCGCCGGGGATGACGACGATGGCGTTCCCGCCCTCGTCGTCCACCACGATGTGAGCCGTGCCCGAGGGGCCCTCGGTGGTGCGCAGATGGTCGGTGTTCACGCCGAAGTGCTCCAGCGTGGAGCGGAGTTGGCTGCCGAAGGAGTCGGCGCCCACCGCGCCGACCAGGGAGACGTCGGCGCCCGCGTGCGCGGCGGCCACCGCCTGGTTCGCGCCCTTGCCGCCGGGGATCGTACGGAACTCCCGTCCCGTCACGGTCTCTCCGCGCTGCGGGGCTTTGGCGACATACGCGACGAGGTCCATGTTCGTGCTGCCGAGCACGGCGATATGGGTCATGGGCGAACGGTCTCCCGTTGTGTGAGGTGGGCGAGGGCGTCGAAGCCGATGCCGTCGAAGTCGGCGACGGAGGTGGCGAGCCGGTTCTTGAGGGGGCCCGTGAAGCGGTCGGGCAGGGCGGCGGGGTCGCCGGTGAGCAGGCCGGCGATGCTTCCGGCGGTCGCGCCGTTGGAGTCGGTGTCCAGGCCGCCGGACACCGCCCGGCAGACGGAGCCGCCGAAGTCGCCGTCCGCGTGGGTGAGGGCGGCGGCGATCAGCGCGGTGTTGGGGACGGCGTGGACCCAGTGGCAGTCGCGGTGGACGGAGTGCAGTTCGTCGACGACCGCGTCGAAGTCCGGTGTCGTACGGGCCAGTCCGACGGCGTGGCGGACCGCTCGGGCCAGCCGGGAGCCGGGCGGGACGACCCTCAGTCCGGTGCGCAGACAGGCGTGGACGTCACGGGTCGCGCCGGCCGCCTCGGCGATGGCGGCGGCCGTGAACATCGCCGCGTAGACGCCGTTGGCCGTGTGGGTCAGGGCCGCGTCGCGGTACGCCTGTTCGGCGGCCCCCGCCGGGTCGCCCGGGTTGGTCCAGCCGTGCACGTCCGCGCGGATCAGGGCGCCGATCCACTCGCGGAACGGGTTGTGCCGGCGGGCGGTGTCCGGGGGCTCGACCCCGTCGAGGAGGTTGCGGTAGGCGACGCGTTCCGCGGTGAAGACGCGGCCGGCGGGGAGTTCGTCGAGCCAGAGGCGGGCCACGTCCGCGGTGGTGAAGTCCCGGCCGTACCGCTGGAGCAACAGGAGGTTCAGCAGCGGGTAGTTGAGGTCGTCGTCCTCCGGCATGCCGTCGATGTTCTCGGCCAGGGAGGTGGCGGCGGAGCGCCGGTTCCAGGGGTGGGCCTCCAGCAGGTCCCCGGGGACGCCCCGGGCGGTGAACCAGGTGTGCAGGGGCCAGTTGCCGCAGGCTCGCGCGAGGGCCCTGATCGCTTCGAGGGGGAGCTTCTCCACGGGTTTGCCGAGCAGGCAGCCCACGGCCCGGCCGATCCAGGCCGCTTCCAGGCGGGCCCGGCCGGGAGCGGGCACGGGCGCGTACCGAGGGGGCGGCCAGTCGGGGCACCGGTCCTTGATCAGCACCAGATCCGTCGGTTCGTCGTCCGCCGGACCGCCCGGCAGGGCGTCGAGTTCGTCGAGGAGCCGGGCCGCCAGCCGGCGCAGGGACGGCGAGGCCGGGGCCGCCGACGCGCCCGCGCGCAGCGGGGCGGGCCGCCCGCCCGCCGCGTACCAGCGGGCGGCGACGCGGGACGGGTCCCGGCCGTCCTGCACGGCCTGGTGGAGTTCGTGCCCGAGGAGGTCCTCGGGCTGGACCCAGGTCAGCCGGAGCACGGTGTGCCCGCCAGCGCGGCGTACGCCGCCTCGTGGGCCCGGCGGCGGTGGACGTCACGGTCGAAGATCTCCCGGGTCACCTCGGCGAGCGTACGCGCCGGGGCGTCCAGGTCGAGGCGGCTGGACTCGGCCACGGTCTTGGCCCAGTCGTGCGGGACCTCGCCGCCGAGCGCGCCGGCGAGGGCTCCGGCCATGGTGGCGATGGAGTCGCAGTCGCGGCCGTAGTTGACCGAGCCGAGGACCGCGTGCCGGAAGTCGCCGCCCGACACCAGCAACATGCCGAGCGCGACGGGGAGTTCCTCGATGGAGTGGAGCCGGGAGGGCCGCCGGGCACCGAGCGAGGGGGAGCGGTAGTCGGGGCCGACCGTGTCGAAGGGGGCCACCGCCCGGCGCAGCGGGACGAGGGCCGACTCGAAGTCCGTGTGCCGCGCGGCGACTTCGCAGACCGCCTCGACGGCGGCGCGGGTGCCGTCCTTGGCCAGCGACAGGCAGGCGGCGACGACCGAGGCGGGGGTCGCGCCGGGGGAGCAGGCCGCCGCCACGGCCGCCGCGAAGACGCCCGCGGCCTCGCGGCCGTACGAGGACTGGTGGGCGCCCGCGATGTCGAGGGCCTCGGCGTACGCGCCCGCCGGGTTCGCCGCGTTGACGAGTCCGACCGGGGCCATGTACATCGCCGCACCGCAGTTCACGATGTTGCCGGAGCCGGCCTCCCGGGGGTCCACATGGCCGTAGTGCAGGCGGGCGACCAGCCACTTCTCGGCGAGGAAGATCCGCTGGAGCGGGAGCGCCTCGGCCTCCAGTTCCGGGATCCAGCGGGGGGTCGTCATCAGGTCGGGGACGAGGTGCTCGGCGACCGCGTAGGCGTCGAGGTGGTCGCGGACCTCCGCGTACACCCGTACCAGCGCATGGGTCATCAGGGTGTCGTCGGTGACGTGCCCGTCGCCCTTGTGGTACGGGGCGATGGGGCGGGCGGTGGGCCAGGCGTCCCCGTTCCAGGGGCCGACGACGCCGTGCACGCGGCCGCCGTGGCGTTCGGCGATCTGCTCGGGGGAGTACCCCTCGACGGGGCCGCCGAGGGCGTCGCCGACGGCGGCTCCGACGAGGGCTCCGGTGATCCGTTCGTCGAGGGTTCCCGTTCCTTCTCCTTTGGGCGTCATGCCCGAATCATCCCTCTGGGGCCGCCAGTTCCGGGGAATCGCGCGGGTCGGCGAGTCCCGTCGCCTCCAGGAGTTCGGCGAGCCCGATGAGATCCGTCCCCGTCAGGCGGGGCAGCGCGCAGCCGGACAGGGTGCGGCAGGCGTCCCGCCAGGAGGCGGGGATCGCGGCGGCGCCGCCGAGCGCCCCGGTGAGCGCACCGGCCAGGGCGGGGGCCGAGTCGGCGACCCGGGACAGACAGGCGGCGGCCGGTACGGCCTCGGCGATCCGGCCGCGCGCGGCCAGCGCCAGGGCCAGGGCGACGGGTACGGTCTCGGCGGCCGCGATCCCGTAGCTGTAGACGTGGTCGACGATCTGGTGCTCCAGCAGCGGGACCAGGGCGAAGGTGCTCTCGCTGTCGTGGGCCAGCTTCAGGGCGTGCCGGGTGTTGCGGCCGATCTCCGTGGCGGCGGGCAGTTCGGCCAGGGCCGCCTCCACACAGGCGCCGACGTCGTGCCCGGCGAGGGCGAGCGCCACGGCGGCGGCCATGGCGCGGGCGCCGTGCACCCCGTCGCCGTCCTGGGTGTAGCGGGCGTCGAACTCGGCGAGTTCCGCGGCGAGTCGGGGGTCTCCCGGGTGCGCCACGGCCAGGACGCAGGCCCGTACGCAGGCCGCGTCGTCGAAGTAGTGCGGGTTGTCGTGGCCGGTGGCGGGCGGGCGCAGACCGGTGGCGAGGTTGCCGAGTCCGGCGCGCACCGAGATCCGGGCGCGCAGCGGGAGCAGGGCGGACTCGACCTCGGGGGCGCGGTCCGCGGCGGCGGCCACCTCACTGGCGACGGCGTTCCAGGACAGGTCGATGGACGCGCGCATCCTGCGCCCGAGGCTCAGGTCGCCGAGCGCGGTGGTCTCCCCGGCCCGCAGGACGGCCTCCGCCGCGAACGCCGCCCACTCGGCGTCGTCCGAGGGACCGAGCCGCAGCGGCTCGGGGGGCTGGTTCAGCGCGATCGGCACGGGCAGGGTCGTCGTCGCGTTCTGCTCCGCGAAGGTGTCCAGCTCGCGGGTCAGCCGCCGGGTCCATTCGGGCATCCGCGCGGCCCGGTGGCGGGCGGCGGGCCAGCCCGCGGCATCCCCGGAGGCCAGTCCGAGCAGCAGCCCTTCGATCCGCCGCAGCCCCGGTTCCCCGGGCACCCCGGCCGGTGAGTTCCCGGCCTCCCGGACCGCTGGGGCGGCTGAGGCGGAGGCGCCCGGCACGGAGGCGTCCGGCTCCGCGGCCCGGCGCTCCGCCGTGTCGCTCCCTCCGAGCAGCGCCCCGGCCCGGACGGCACCGGCGAGGACACCACCGGCGACAGCGGCGGCCTTCGCCCCGGCGGCGAGCACCACGGGCTCCGCCCGCGCGCCGGGTGGCGCGGGCCGCGCTTCCGCGGTGGGCGGGGTGTCGTGCGGGGGTGTCGCCGGTGCCGCGCTCTCGCCCGGTGCCGGTGCGGACTCGTCTCCGAACGGGCCGGGGCTCATGACCCCGCCTCGTCGTCGTCACGGCCGGCGGACGGGCGTCTGTCCGCGTCCGCCGCCTGGACCGCGTACCCGGTTTCCGGGGTGGGCGGTACGCGGCCGACGGCGCCCCACTTCTCCTCGTGCTCCGGGGTCAGCAACTCCGCCACGTCCAGGATGTGGTGGCCCTCCATGGAGGGGAGGCAGCTCCCGCGGGCCGGTCCGATGGCGGCCGCCCACTCGGCCGGGATCGAGGACACGCCCCGGGAGGCGCCCGCCAGCGCCCCGGCCACCGCGGCCGTCGTGTCGGCGTCGCGCCCCATGTTCACCGCGGTGAGGACCGACTCCGTGAACGCCCCGTCCGCCGCCGCGTAGGCGCCGAAGGCGAGGGCCACGGCCTCGGGGGCCAGGTCGGTCCACGGGTAGCCGCCGATCACCACGGCGGAGCGCACCGCGCGTTCGCCCCGGTGCGCCACCGCGACCGCGCGCCGCAGCGACCGGGCCGTCCAGGAGTCGTCCGGGACGACGGCCAGGGCGGAGGCGACGACCGTGGCGGTGGAGGCCCCCGCCATCGCGGCGGCGACCCCGGCCGCGACCGCCTGCCCGCCGTAGATGCCCTCGCCCTCGTGGCTCACCGAGCCGTCGATCGCCACGAGCCGGGCCGCCTCGGCGGGCCGGCCGGCCGCGAAGACGCCGAAGGGCGCCGCCCGCATGGCCAGACCGTCGCTCCAGGCGTGCCGGTGCTGGGCGGAGATGGGCGCCGCGAGCCCCCTGCGCAGGTTCTCCAGCGTGCCGCGCTCACTGAACCCGGCGCCGCGGAACGGCCCCTCGTCGCGGTCCGCGATCCACTGGTGCCAGGCCGATTCGACGTGCGCCACGGTCAGTGCCGAGCCGTGCCGGGCCAGCAGCAGCCCCGAGAAGATCGCGTACTCGGTGTCGTCGGTCCCGGCCGGATGCTCGGCGACGTACCCGGTGATCCGGCCCCATCGGGCGCGGATCTCCGACGGCTTCATGTTCTCGGCGGGCGCGCCCAGCGCGTCCCCGACGGCGAGTCCGAGCAGCGCGCCGCGTGCCCGGTCGCGGAGACCGGCGGCGCTCCCGGGCGCCGGGGCCGAGGGAATGCAGGCGGTGGAAGCCATACGTGCCTCTCTCTCAGGGTCCTGCCGGCGCGCGGAATGCGGCGCGCGGAACCCTTTGCGGATCTGTGCCACGTTGGCGGTTGACAGGAGCGTCACGGGCTCCACTGTCACCCGGTCGACATATGTGCATGACATGCCACGGATGAGCGTCGAGAGGTAAAAGCGCAGGTTAGCCCAGCCTTTCCTTGCTGGCGGCGGGGAATTTAACGGCGTACTTTCATAGTTGTCGAAAAGTGGAAGCTGTCCAATCAAGCACTCTGGGGGACCGGTATGGCGATCATCGAGACCGAGGCGGCGCTGCATGTGGCGCACCGCGACAACCACACCCACCGCGATGTCAACGGCGGGTGGCTGCGCCCCGCCGTGTTCGGCGCGATGGACGGTCTGGTGTCCAACCTCGCCCTGATGACCGGTGTCGCCGGCGGGTCCGTGTCCCAGCAGACGATCGTCATCACCGGGCTCGCGGGCCTCGCCGCCGGAGCCTTCTCCATGGCCGCGGGCGAGTACACCTCCGTCGCCTCGCAGCGCGAGCTCGTCGAGGCGGAGCTCGCTGTCGAGCGGCGCGAGCTGCGCAAGCACCCCAAGGACGAGGAGCGCGAGCTGGCCGCGCTCTACGAGGCCCGCGGCGTCGAGGCCCCCCTGGCCCGCGAGGTCGCCCGGCAGCTCTCCCGTGACCCGGAGCAGGCCCTGGAGATCCACGCCCGCGAGGAACTCGGCATCGACCCCGGCGACCTTCCCTCTCCCACCGTCGCCGCCGTGTCCAGTTTCGGCTCGTTCGCGCTCGGCGCCCTCCTGCCCGTCCTGCCGTATCTGCTGGGCGCGACGGTGCTGTGGCCGGCGCTGCTGCTCGCCATGATCGGGCTCTTCGCGTGCGGTGCCGTCGTGGCCAAGGTGACCGCGCGGTCCTGGTGGTTCAGCGGACTGCGGCAGCTCGCTCTCGGTGGTGCCGCCGCGGGTGTGACGTACGCCCTGGGCAGTTTGTTCGGCGCGGCCGTAGGATGAGGCCTCGATCACTTATGCGAGGGACCGCATAAGTAGTTGTTACCCGGCGGTTTCGATTCCGTGGCCACTGGGAATGAGCCGTAAGCGCCGCGGGCAATGACGCCCGCGCCGCATCTCTCGCGGCGGATCACGATCTCCGCCGCGTACCGGACCGATGGTCAACGATCTGTCCGCTTAGGTCCCACAACTCTCCACCGCTGAGCGCGATACCCCCGCCGCGCCCCCTGTGGTGTCCGCATGTTGGAACGAAGTATCCGGTTCCCGAGAACCACTCCATCATGTAACCTGCACGAAATTTTGCACCCGCAGAGGGCCAGAGTCGTCCCTCGGCAGTTGTCTCCCCAGCGCGCAAGAGCCTGGGAGACCCCCCGCCCCGACGACGACGGGAGAGCCGATGCGTACGCCGCGCCAGCCGTCCCAGCACTCCACGAACGACCAGAAGTGGTCCTTCATGGATGCTCGCCCTGCTGCGCAGGGTATGTACGACCCCCGCAACGAGCACGACGCCTGCGGCGTCGGCTTCGTGGCCACCCTCACCGGCGAGGCGAGCCATGCGCTGGTCGAGCAGGCGCTCACCGTTCTGCGCAACCTGGAGCACCGCGGTGCCACCGGCTCCGAGCCCGACTCGGGTGACGGCGCCGGCATCCTCTCCCAGGTCCCGGACGCCTTCCTCCGCGAAGTGGCCGGATTCGAACTTCCCGCAGCCGGTGCGTACGCGGTGGGCATCGCCTTCCTCCCCGAGGACGGCACCGCCGACGCGGTCTCGCGGATCGAGACGATCGCCGCCGAAGAGGGCCTCACCGTCCTCGGCTGGCGCGAGGTCCCGGTCGCCCCGGAACTCCTCGGCGCCACCGCCCGCTCGACGATGCCCGCCTTCCACCAGATCTTCGTGAGCGACGGCGAAAGCGAGGGCATCGCCCTCGACCGCACCGCGTTCGTGCTGCGCAAGCGCGCCGAGCGCGAGGCCGGCGTCTACTTCCCCTCGCTGTCCGCGCGGACCATCGTCTACAAGGGCATGCTGACCACCGGCCAGCTGGAGCCCTTCTTCCCGGACCTGTCCGACCGCCGCTTCGCCTCCGCGATCGCGCTCGTGCACTCCCGGTTCTCCACCAACACCTTCCCGAGCTGGCCGCTCGCCCACCCGTACCGCTTCGTCGCGCACAACGGCGAGATCAACACGGTCAAGGGCAACCGCAACTGGATGGTCGCCCGCGAGTCCCAGCTCGCCTCGGAGCTGTTCGGGAACAACGACAAGCTGCAGCGGATCTTCCCCGTCTGCACCCCCGACGCCTCCGACTCGGCCTCCTTCGACGAGGTGCTCGAACTCCTGCACCTCGGCGGCCGCTCGCTCCCGCACTCCGTGCTCATGATGATCCCGGAGGCGTGGGAGAACCACGCATCCATGGACCCGGCCCGGCGCGCCTTCTACCAGTTCCACTCCACGATGATGGAGCCCTGGGACGGCCCGGCCTGTGTCACCTTCACCGACGGCACCCAGGTCGGCGCGGTCCTCGACCGCAACGGCCTGCGCCCCGGCCGCTACTGGGTCACCGACGAGGGGCTCGTCGTCCTCGGTTCCGAGGTCGGCGTCCTCGACATCGACCCCGCCAAGGTCGTCCGCAAGGGCCGCCTCCAGCCCGGCAAGATGTTCCTCGTCGACACCGTCGAGCACCGCATCATCGAGGACGACGAGATCAAGGCCGGCCTCGCCGCCGAGAAGCCCTACGCCGAGTGGCTGGAAGCCGGCGAGATCGAGCTCTCCGACCTCCCCGAGCGCGAGCACATCGTGCACACCCACGCCTCGGTCACCCGCCGCCAGCAGACCTTCGGCTACACCGAGGAAGAGCTGCGGATCATCCTCGCGCCGATGGCCAACACCGCCGGTGAGCCGCTCGGTTCCATGGGCACCGACTCGCCGATCGCCGCGCTCTCACAGCGCCCGCGGCTGCTCTTCGACTACTTCACCCAGCTGTTCGCCCAGGTCACCAACCCTCCGCTGGACGCGATCCGCGAAGAGCTGGTCACCTCCCTGCGCTCCTCCCTCGGTCCGGCGAGCAACCTGCTGGAGCCGACGGCCGCCTCCTGTCGCAGCGTCACCCTGCCCTTCCCGGTGATCGACAACGACGAGCTGGCCAAGCTCATCCACATCAACGCCGACGGCGACATGCCCGGCATGAAGGCCGCCACGCTCTCGGGCCTGTACCGGGTCTCCGGCGGCGGCGACTCCCTCGCCGCCCGCATCGAGGAGATCTGCACCGAGGCCGACGCCGCCATCGAGAACGGCGCCCGGCTGATCGTCCTGTCGGACCGCCACTCCGACGCCGAGCACGCGCCGATCCCCTCGCTGCTGCTCACCTCGGCCGTCCACCACCACCTCATCCGCACCAAGCAGCGCACCCAGGTGGGCCTGCTGGTCGAGGCCGGCGACGTCCGCGAGGTCCACCACGTCGCCCTGCTCATCGGCTTCGGCGCCGCGGCCGTCAACCCGTACCTCGCCATGGAGTCCGTCGAGGACCTGGTCCGCGCCGGCACCTTCCTCCAGGGCATCGAGCCCGAGCAGGCCATCCGCAACCTGATCTACGCGCTCGGCAAGGGCGTCCTGAAGGTCATGTCCAAGATGGGCATCTCGACCGTCGCCTCCTACCGCGGCGCCCAGGTCTTCGAGGCCGTCGGCCTGGAGAAGGCCTTCGTCGAGAAGTACTTCAACGGCACCGCCACCAAGATCGGCGGCGCCGGTCTCGACGTCATCGCCAAGGAGGTCGCCGCCCGGCACGCCAAGGCCTACCCGGCCTCCGGCATCGCGCCCGCGCACCGCGCCCTGGACATAGGGGGCGAGTACCAGTGGCGCCGCGAGGGCGAGCCGCATCTGTTCGACCCGGAGACGGTCTTCCGCCTCCAGCACTCGACGCGCTCCGGCAGCTACGAGATCTTCAAGAAGTACACCGGCCGGGTGAACGAGCAGTCCGAGCGCCTCATGACGCTGCGCGGCCTGTTCGGCTTCACCTCGGACCGCCCCTCGGTCTCCCTCGACGAGGTCGAGCCCGTCTCCGAGATCGTCAAGCGCTTCTCCACCGGCGCCATGTCGTACGGCTCCATCTCCAAGGAGGCGCACGAGACCCTCGCCATCGCCATGAACCAGTTGGGCGGCAAGTCCAACACCGGTGAGGGCGGCGAGGACGCGGACCGGCTGTACGACCCGGCGCGCCGCTCCAGCATCAAGCAGGTCGCCTCCGGCCGCTTCGGCGTCACGAGCGAGTACCTCGTCAACGCCGACGACATCCAGATCAAGATGGCCCAGGGCGCCAAGCCCGGCGAGGGTGGCCAGCTGCCCGGTCACAAGGTCTACCCGTGGGTGGCCAAGACCCGTCACTCCACCCCGGGTGTCGGTCTGATCTCCCCGCCGCCGCACCACGACATCTACTCCATCGAGGACCTGGCTCAGCTGATCCACGACCTCAAGAACGCCAACCCGCAGGCCCGCATCCACGTGAAGCTGGTCTCCGAGGTCGGCGTCGGCACCGTCGCCGCGGGTGTCTCCAAGGCCCACGCGGACGTCGTGCTCATCTCCGGCCACGACGGTGGAACGGGCGCCTCCCCGCTGACCTCCCTCAAGCACGCGGGCGGCCCCTGGGAGCTCGGCCTCGCCGAGACCCAGCAGACCCTGCTGCTCAACGGCCTGCGCGACCGCATCGTCGTGCAGACCGACGGCCAGCTCAAGACCGGCCGCGACGTCGTCATCGCCGCGCTGCTCGGCGCCGAGGAGTTCGGTTTCGCGACCGCGCCGCTCGTCGTCTCCGGCTGCGTCATGATGCGCGTCTGCCACCTGGACACCTGCCCGGTCGGCATCGCCACCCAGAACCCGGTGCTGCGCGAGCGGTTCGCCGGCAAGGCCGAGTACATCGTCAACTTCTTCAAGTTCATCGCCGAAGAGGTCCGCGAGATCCTCGCCGAGCTCGGCTTCCGCACCATCGAGGAGGCCGTCGGCCACGCCGAGAACCTCGACGTGGAGCGCGCCGTCACCCACTGGAAGGCGCAGGGCCTGGACCTGACCCCGCTCTTCTACGTGCCCGAACTGCCTGAGGGCGCGGCCCTGCACCAGGTCATCGAGCAGGACCACGGCCTGGAGAAGGCGCTCGACAACGAGCTCATCAAGCTCGCCGCCGACGCGCTGGCCGCGGACTCCGCCACCGACGCGCAGCCGGTCCGCGCCCAGGTCGCGATCCGCAACATCAACCGCACCGTCGGCACCATGCTCGGCCACGAGGTGACGAAGAAGTTCGGCGGCGCGGGCCTGCCCGACGACACCATCGACATCACCTTCACCGGCTCGGCGGGCCAGTCCTTCGGCGCCTTCCTCCCGCGCGGTGTCACGCTGCGCCTGGAGGGCGACGCCAACGACTACGTCGGCAAGGGCCTCTCCGGCGGCCGTGTCGTCGTCCGCCCCGACCGGGGCGCCGACCACCTCGCCGAGTACTCGACGATCGCGGGCAACACCATCGCCTACGGCGCGACCGGCGGCGAGCTGTTCCTGCGCGGCCGCACCGGCGAGCGCTTCTGCGTCCGCAACTCCGGCGCGCTGGTGGTCTCCGAGGGCGTGGGCGACCACGGCTGCGAGTACATGACCGGCGGTCACGCGGTCGTCCTCGGCGAGACGGGCCGCAACTTCGCGGCCGGCATGTCCGGCGGCGTCGCCTACGTGATCGACCTCGACCGGGACAACGTGAACGTCGCCAGCGTGGACGCCGTCGAGGAACTCGACGACACCGACAGGCAGTGGCTGCACGACGTCGTGCGCCGGCACGCGGAGGAGACCGCTTCGACGGTCGCCGAGAAGCTGCTCGCCGAGTGGCCCGTGTCCGTGGAGCGCTTCAGCAAGATCATCCCCAGCACCTACAAGGCAGTGCTCGCCGCCAAGGACGCCGCCGAGCGAGCCGGACTCAACGAGTCCGAGATCACCGAGAAGATGATGGAGGCGGCGACCAATGGCTGATCCCAAGG
Organism: Streptomyces sp. NPDC015532; assembly: GCF_043078065.1. Lineage (NCBI taxonomy): Bacteria > Bacillati > Actinomycetota > Actinomycetes > Kitasatosporales > Streptomycetaceae > Streptomyces > Streptomyces sp. NPDC015532. Next base: position 1,188,151 of record NZ_JBIBSY010000001.1, read on the forward strand.
GCTTTCTGAACCACGGCCGTGAGGTCGCCAAGTCCCGTCCCGTGGACGTGCGTCTCAAGGACTGGAACGAGGTCTACGTTCCGGGCTCGCTGCTCCCGATCATCTCGCAGCAGGCCTCGCGCTGCATGGACTGCGGCATCCCGTTCTGCCACAACGGCTGTCCGCTGGGCAACCTGATCCCCGAGTGGAACGACTACGCGTACCGCGAGGACTGGCAGGCCGCCTCCGAGCGGCTGCACGCCACGAACAACTTCCCGGAGTTCACGGGTCGGCTGTGCCCCGCGCCGTGCGAGTCCGCGTGTGTGCTGGGCATCAACCAGCCCGCCGTGACCATCAAGAACGTCGAGGTCTCGATCATCGACAAGGCGTGGGACACGGGCGATGTCGCCCCGCAGATCCCCGAGCGGCTGTCGGGCAAGACCGTCGCGGTCATCGGGTCCGGCCCCGCCGGTCTCGCCGCCGCCCAGCAGCTCACGCGGGCCGGTCACACGGTCGCGGTGTACGAGCGTGCCGACCGCGTCGGCGGCCTGCTGCGCTACGGCATCCCCGAGTTCAAGATGGAGAAGCGGCACATCAACCGCCGCATCGAGCAGATGCGCGCGGAGGGCACCCGCTTCCGCACGGGCATCGAGATCGGCCGCGACCTCAAGGCGACGGACCTGCGCAAGCGGTACGACGCCGTGGTCATCGCCGCCGGCGCGACGACCGCCCGTGACCTGCCCGTCCCCGGGCGGGAGCTGAGCGGCATCCACCAGGCCATGGAGTACCTGCCGCTGGCCAACAAGGTGCAGGAGGGCGACTTCGTGGCGCCCCCGATCACCGCCGAGGGCAAGCACGTCGTGGTCATCGGCGGCGGTGACACGGGCGCGGACTGCGTGGGCACCGCCCACCGTCAGGGCGCGGCCTCGGTCACGCAGCTGGAGATCATGCCGCGGCCGGGTGAGGAGCGGAACCCGGGCCAGCCCTGGCCGACGTTCCCGATGCTCTACAAGGTCACCTCCGCGCACGAGGAGGGCGGCGAGCGCGTCTACGCGGTCTCCACCACCCACTTCGAGGGCGACGAGGACGGCAACGTCCAGTGGCTGCACCTGGTGGAGGTAGAGTTCGGCGGCGGTAAGCTGAACCAGAAGCCGGGCACGGAGCGCAAGATCCCCGCCCAGCTGGTGACGCTGGCGATGGGGTTCACCGGCACGGACGTCGAGAACGGCGTGGTCTCCCAGTTCGGCCTGGAGCTCGACGAGCGCGGCAACATCGCCCGCGACGCCGACTTCGCGACCAACGTCCCCGGTGTGTTCGTCGCCGGTGACGCGGGCCGCGGCCAGTCCCTCATCGTCTGGGCCATCGCGGAGGGCCGCTCGGCCGCCCGCGGCGTCGACCGCTTCCTCACCGGAGCGAGCGACCTGCCGGCCCCGATCCGCCCGACGGACCGTTCGCTGACGGTCTGACCCATGGATGCGTGACCTGACACGGTCACTCGAGAACGTCCCGCACAAAGGCGTGCGGAACACGAGACGGCGCCTGCCTCACTGTCCCCGACCGGACGACCTGGCAGGCGCCGCCGCATGCCCGCGCTCGCCCGGCGCCTACGGCACGCGGTAGGTCTCGCCGTACACCTTCCACTCCAGCGGGGTGCGCAGGCCGAGGTTCCCCTCGTCGAGGAACCGGCGCTGGGCGGTGTCGACACGGGTGGTGTCGCGGTCGGGATTCCCGGACTTCATGTCCGCACGGCGGATGTCCAGGAAGCTGTCGAGGTACGCCTTCTCGTCGCCGCCCTCGGACGGCGGGTCCGCCTCGCGCAGGGTGCGCTCGCGCAGCCCGTGGAAGCTGTGCTCGCCGGTGCCCGGACCGTGCAGGACCATCGCGTCGTAGTAGATGAACTGGCCGAGTGTGCCGAGCCCGTCGAGCTTGGCGATCCGCACGGCGGGGTCGAAGTAGACCCGGTCGCGCTCGAAGTCCTGGGCCCTTCGGAACGCGGCGAGGGTGGCCTCGTGGCGCCAGGCCGCGGTGAAGCCCGGGTCCAGGCCCTCGTGGGAGTCCGTGCCGTCGACCTCGCGCAGGGCCGGGAGATAGCGGGCGAGCCCGTTGGCCGGGTGCGTCCGGGTGTAGCGCTCGACCAGGGTGAGCAGGTCGTGGGTGCCGGTGCAGAAGCCGACGACGCCCGCCGTGTAGCCCTGGCCGTCGCCGATGTCCTCGATGTAGCCGTACGCCTCGTGCCAGTTCAGCGTTGAGTTCTCGGCACTCGCCACGAGCTGCTGGGCGAGCTCCTTCTTGGCCGGAGCGGCGAGACCCGCCGGCATGCCGGCGGGCCGTTTGCCGTCGGCCGTGGCGTGCTCGGGCGTGGTGAGGTGGACCGCCGCCGTGATCAGCAGGAGGGCGAGGGCGATGAACAGATGACCCGCGCGTTTCATGCGGCACACGGTACGCAGGGCCGAGGGGACCGGCGAGAAGGCCGGGGGGCCGCACGGGTGGTGCACAGATGTGCCACCGCGCCCCGGCACACGGGCGCCACCGCGCCCCGGCACACGGGCGCCACCACCAGGACCCGGTACGCGGGCGTCATCGGGACCCGGTACGCGGGGGCCATCGGGACCCGGTACGCGCGCCGCGCCCCGGCCGTTCGGTCGCTCGCTACACCGCGCCCGTCCGCAGTGCCGACACCTTCAGCACCGTGAGGACCGCCAGCAGGGCGAACAGGCCCACGCAGGCGGACGCCTGGACCAGGGTCCGGCGGCGGTCGCGGGGAGCGTACGCGTAGGCGGCCGTCACGAGCCCGCCCGCCAGCAGCCCGCCCAGGTGCCCCTGCCAGGACGTGAGCCCCGCCGAGATCAGGAGCCAGATCAGCAGGCCCGCCGTGAACCGGTTGACGCTCCCCATGTCCGAGCCCAGGCGGCGGGCCGTCACGTAGTACGCGGCGCTGACGCCGAAGATCGCGCCGGACGCGCCGATCGTCTGCTGGTCCGGGGCGATCAGCAGCACGAGGACCGAGCCGCCGAGCGCCGACAGCAGATACAGCGCGAGGTAGCGGACCCGGCCGAGCTGGGACTCGACGGTCCGGCCGACGTTCCACAGCGCGAACATGTTCATCACGATGTGGGCGACCCCGAACGTGCCCTCCGTGGGCGCCAGATGCAGGAACGCGCCGGTCAGCAGCCGGTACCACTCCCCGTCGACGAGGCCCTCCGCGTGGTAGGACGCGGCGTACGCGGCGTTCCAGTAGTAGTGGACCCCGTCCGAGTCCACCAGGCCCGCGCCGAGCATCGAGAACCGGTCCTCGACCGAGGCGCGCAGCAGTTCGGCCAGATAGGCCAGCACGTTCAGGCCGATGAGGACGTACGTCACCACCGGCACCGTCGATATCCGCCCGCCGAAGACCGTGCGGGCCTGCCGGACGGATCTCGCGCCCTCCTTCACGCACTCCACGCACTGATGGCCGACGGCCGCCTCGCGCATGCAGTTCGGGCATATGTAGCGGTCGCAGCGGGTGCAGCGCACGTGCGACTCCACCTTGGGGTGGCGGTAGCAGGTGGTGACGGCGGACTCGGACTCCACGGCCGGCTCCTAAGACGCACGGGTACAGGGGAAAGTGAGCCGGTGGGGACGGCGATGATCAAAATAGCCAACGGGTGGCACCGTGGGGAACGGCAGGGCCACGATCCGCGACGGCGGTGGGAGAACGCCGGTGCCCGCGCCCCGGACCGACCGACGCCGTGAGGCAGGACCCGGCCGGCTTCGAGCGGTCAACACCGCACTGGTGACGCCCCGTTGGCTTCGACCGGCCGACGTGCCACCCTGGTGGGCCGAGGGGAGCGGCGAATGGGCGCACGAGAGATCGACTCCGGCCGGACCGCGGGGAGTTCGGCGAACCAGGCACCCGGGGGCGGGACCGCGCGGGCCTCGGGCGGCACGGGAACCGTACGGGCCCGGCGCGCACCGGAGACCGGCAAGGGGGAGCGGCTCGCCGACTGGGCCGACGGACGGCTGGGCGTCTACTCACTGGCCAAGGCCAACATGCGCAAGGTCTTCCCGGACCACTGGTCGTTCATGCTGGGCGAGGTCTGCCTCTACAGCTTCCTCGTCCTGATCCTCACCGGCGTCTACCTCACCCTGTTCTTCGAGCCGAGCGGCGTCGAGGTCGTCTACCACGGCTCCTACGGGCCGCTGAACGGCATCGTCATGACACGGGCCTACGAGTCCACGCTCGACATCAGCTTCGACGTGCGCGGCGGACTCCTGATCCGCCAGATCCACCACTGGGCGGCGCTCGTCTTCCTCGCCGGGATGCTCGTCCACATGATGCGGGTGTTCTTCACCGGCGCCTTCCGCAAGCCCCGCGAGGTCAACTGGCTGTTCGGCTGGACCCTGCTGATGCTCGGCCTCATCACCGGACTGACCGGCTACTCGCTCCCCGACGACCTGCTCTCCGGCACCGGCGTCCGCTTCGCGCAGGGCGCCATCCTCTCGGTGCCGGTCCTCGGGACGTACATCTCCTTCTTCCTCTTCGGCGGGGAGTTCCCGGGGCACGACATCATCCCCCGGTTCTTCCCGATCCACGTCCTGCTGCTGCCGGGCATCATGCTGGGACTGGTCGTCGCCCATCTGATCCTGGTCTTCTACCACAAGCACACGCAGTACCCGGGGCCCGGACGGGACCAGAAGTCGGTGGTCGGCATGCCGTTCATGCCGGTCTACATGGCCAAGGCCGGCGGCTTCTTCTTCCTGGTCTTCGGCGTCCTGTCGATCATGGGCGCGATCGCCACCATCAACCCCGTGTGGGCGTTCGGTCCCTACCGCCCCGACCTGGTGACCACCGGCGCACAGCCCGACTGGTACCTCGGCTTCTCCGAAGGACTCATCCGCGTGATGCCGGGATGGGAGATCAACGCCTTCGGCCACACCCTCCAACTGGGCGTCTTCATCCCCTTCTCGCTCTTCCCGCTCATCATGGCCGCCATCGCCGTCTACCCGTTCATCGAGGCCTGGGTCACCGGCGACCGGCGCGAGCACCACATCCTGGACCGGCCCCGCAACGTGCCCACCCGCACCGCCCTCGGCGTCGCCTGGCTCACCCTGTACGCCGTCCTGCTGGTCGGCGGCGGCAACGACCTGTGGGCCACCCACTTCCACCTGTCGATCAACGCGATCACCTGGTTCGTCCGCGTCACCGTCTTCGCCGGACCGGCCCTCGCCTACGTCCTCACGAAGCGGATCTGCCTGGGGCTGCAACACGCCGACCGCGACAAGGTGCTGCACGGACGCGAGTCCGGCACCGTCAAGCGCCTGCCGCACGGCGAGTACGTCGAGGTCCACGAACCGCTCACCCCGGCCCAGCGGTTCACCCTCACCCAGCACGAACAGCCGCCGCCCTACGAGGTCGGTCCGCTGGTCGACGCCAACGGCGTGGTCCGCCGGGTCGGCCCGGCCCAACGCCTGCGCGCCCGCCTGGCACGCGCCCTCTACGGGCCCGGCACCCGGATCCCGAAGCCGACCGCCGAGGAGTACCGGGAACTCACGAGCGGGGACGAGCACCACTGAGACCGGCCAGCGCCTCGGCCCTGCACGCGGCGGGGGTGCCCCAGGCCGTGCGCAGGGCACGGGCCTTGGTGAACCAGAGGGACAGGTCGTACTCGGCCGTGTAGCCGATCGCGCCGTGCAGCTGCAACGCGGCCCGCGCCGTGGTGTACGCGGCCTCGCACGCCGTGACCTTCGCGGCGGCGACCTCCGCCGGTGCCATCGACAGCGCGGCCCCGAAGAGCAGGGGGCGCGCGAACTCCAGGGCGATCATCGCGTCCGCGAGCCGGTGCTTGACCGCCTGGAACGAGGCGACGGGCACACCGAACTGGGTCCGCTGCCCGACGTACGCGACGGTCCGGCCGAGGAGCGCGAGGCCCACCCCGAGGGCCTGGGCCGCGGTGGCGAGCCGGGCCCAGGCCAGCGCCCGGAGCGCGGCGCGGGCGACCTGAGGGCCCGCGGCCAGGAGTTCGCCGCCGCTCTGCACGCGGGCGAGCCTGCGGGACCGGTCCACGGACGCCCGCACCGGGCCGGCCCCGGGCGCGAGCCACAGATCCTGGCCGTCCACCGCGAGCAGCACGGTTGCCGCGTCCGCGTCGAGCGCAGCGGCGCCGTCCGGGGCGAACGTGGCCATGCTTTTGCCCGAGACGAGCCCCGGCAGCAGCCGTTCGGCCGGACCTGGCTCGCCCAGGGCGCTCAGTTCGCCCAGCAGGACGGCGGCGGCCACCGTCTCCACCACCGGACCCGGAACCGCGTGCCGGCCCAACTCCACAAAGGCGACCGCCAGTTCCACGGGAAGCGGGCCCGCCCCCTCGTACGCCTCCGGGACCGCCGGCGCGAACACGCCCGCCTCGGCCAGCCGCGACCACAGGACCCGCCCCGGCGCGTGGTGGCCGTCGGCCCACGCCCGCACCGCCGACGGCGTGTCCGCGGACGCCAGCATCGCGTCCAGGGACGCGGCGAAGGCCCGCTGTTCGGCGTCGAGCAGGAAGCGCATCAGCGGCGGCCCTTCGGAAGACCGAGCAGCCGCTCGGCGATGATGTCGCGCTGGATCTCGTTCGTGCCCGCGTAGATCGGGCCCGCGAGCGCGAACACGTACCCCTCGCACCACTGGGTGTCCGCGAACTCGCCCTCGGCGCCCAGCAGATCGAGCGCCGTCTCGTGCAGCGTGATGTCCAGCTCCGACCAGAACACCTTGTTCAGGCTGGACTCGGGCCCGACGCCCTCCCCTTCGAGCAACCGGGAGGCGTGGGCGTAGGCGAAGAGCTGGTAGGCGCGGGCACCGATCACGGCGTCGGCCACCCGGTCGCGCAGGACCGGGTCGGACGGCTCGCCCCGGGTGTGCCACAACGCGGCCAGCCGGTCCGCGGCGGCCAGGAAACGGCCCGGCGAACGCAACGTCAGACCGCGCTCGTCGCCCGCCGTCGACATCGCCACCCGCCAGCCCTGCCCCGGTTCGCCGATCACGTCCTCGTCGGGGACGAACACATCGTCCAGGAACAGCTCCGCGAAGGCCGGCCTGCCGTCCAGGCGCCCGATCGGACGGACCGTCACCCCCGGCGCCCGCAGGTCGAACATCAGATACGTCAGGCCCTGGTGGGGTTTCGCCAGGCCCGGCTCACTGCGGAACAGGCCGAACGCGCGATCGGCGAACGCCGCCCGCGACGACCACGTCTTCAGCCCCCGCAGCAGCCAGCCGCCGTCCACGCGCACCGCGCGCGACCTCAGCGAGGCCAGGTCCGAACCCGCCTCGGGCTCGGACCAGGCCTGCGCCCAGACCACCTCGCCCGTGGCCATCGAAGGCAGCACACGCGTGCGCTGCTCCGCGGTGCCGTGGCCGAAGAGGGTCGGCGCCAGCAGGCTGATGCCGTTCTGCCCGACCCGGCCCGGCGCGCCCGCCGCGTGGTACTCCTCCTCGAACGCCAGCCAGCGCACGAGGTCCGCGTCCCGGCCGCCGTACTGCGCCGGCCACGACACCACCGACCAGCGGTCCGCGGCCAGTTCGGCCTCCCACGCGCGATGCGCCGCGAAGCCCTCCGCGGTCTCCAGGGAGGGCAGCGCGGACGCCGGGACATGGGCGTCCAGCCAGGCGCGGGCCTCGGCGCGGAACGCCTCGTCCGCGGGGGAGCGGCTGAGATCCATCGGCGGCACCTTCCGGCGGAGCTTCCCTAACAAGTGTTTGGTAGGTTAGCTTGGAGTCATGAGCGACGTCGAGAGCCCGGCGTACGTACCCGGCCACGGACTGCTGAAGGGCCGCAGCGCCGTCATCACCGCCGCCGCGGGCGCCGGCATCGGCGGAGCCACGGCACGCCGGTTCCTGGAGGAAGGCGCCCGCGTCCTGATCAGCGACGCGCACACCCGCCGGCTCAAGGAGACCGCCGAGACCCTGTCCGCGGAGTTCGGCCCCGGCCAGGTGACCGCCCTGCCCTGCGACGTCACCGCCGAGGACCAGGTCCAGGCCCTCTTCGACACCGCCGAGAACCTCCACGGCCGGCTGGACATCGTCGTCAACAACGCGGGCCTCGGCGGCACCGCGTCCCTCGTCGACATGACCGACGACCAGTGGTCCAAGGTCCTCGACGTGACCCTGAACGGCACCTTCCGCTGCACCCGGGCCGCCCTGCGACGGCTCAGGGACCACGGCGACGGCGGAGTCGTCGTCAACAACGCCTCCGTCGTCGGCTGGCGCGCCCAGTCCGGACAGGCCCACTACGCCGCGGCGAAGGCCGGCGTCATGGCCCTCACCCGCTGCGCCGCGATCGAGGCCGCCGCCTACGGGGTGCGCGTCAACGCCGTCTCGCCCAGCCTCGCCCTGCACCCCCACCTGGTGAAGGTCACCACTCCCGAACTGCTGGAGGAGCTCACCGCCCGCGAGGCCTTCGGCCGCCACGCCGAACCCTGGGAGGTGGCCAACGTGATCGTGTTCCTCGCCTCCGGCTACTCCTCGTACCTCACCGGCGAGGTCGTGTCCGTGAGCAGCCAGCACGCCTAGGGCGACAATGACCGCGTGCCTACCAAGAAGAAGCCCCAGGTGACCGCCACCCCCGAGCGCCGCCGCGAACTCCTCGGCACCGCCGCCGAGGTGTTCGCCGAACACGGCTACAACGCCACCACCGTCCGCAGGATCGCGGACGAGGCCGGGATGCTCGCGGGCAGCCTCTACTACCACTTCGACTCCAAGGAATCGATGCTGGAGGAGATCCTGCGGACCTTCCTCGACGAGCTCTGGGACGGCTACGACACCGTCCTGGACGCCGGGCTCGGACCCCGGGAAACCCTGGAAGCCCTGGTCACCGAATCCTTCCGGGAGATCGACCGGCACCGCGCCGCGGTCGCGATCTACCAGAAGGAGTCCCGCCACCTCGCCGCACAGCAGCGCTTCGCCTTCCTCGCAGAGTCCCAGCGCAACTTCGAGAAGGCCTGGCTGAGCACCCTGGAACGCGGAGTCGACGCCGGGAACTTCCGCGCCGACCTCGACATCCGCCTCACCTACCGCTTCGTGCGCGACACCGTGTGGGTCGCCGCCTCCTGGTACCGGCCCGGCGGTCAGCACAGCCCCGAGGAGATCGCCCGGCAGTACCTGTCGATGGTGCTCGACGGCATCTCCGTCCGCGAGGAGACGTAAGCGCACCACTCACACCCCCAAGGGAGCCGTCATGGCCGAGGCCTACATCGTCGAAGCGGTCCGTACGCCCGTCGGGCGCCGAAGGGGAGGACTCGGCGCGGTCCACCCGGCCGACCTGGGCGCGCACGTGCTCAAAGCCCTCGTCGAGCGCTCCGGGGTGGACCCGGCGGCCGTCGAGGACGTCGTCCTCGGCTGCCTGGACACCGTCGGGCCGCAGGCCGGGGACATCGCCCGCACGAGCTGGCTGGCCGCCGGACTGCCCCAGGAGGTCCCCGGAGTCACCGTCGACCGGCAGTGCGGCTCCTCCCAGCAGGCCGTGCACTTCGCCGCCCAGGCCGTCCTCTCCGGCACCCAGGACCTCGTCGTCGCCGGCGGCGTGCAGAACATGACCCAGATACCCATCGCCTTCGCCTCCCGTCAGGCCGCCGAACCCCTCGGCCTCACCGAAGGCCCCTTCGCGGGCAGCGAGGGCTGGCGCGCCCGCTACGGCGACAGCCCCGTCAACCAGTTCCACGGCGCCGAACTCATCGCCGCCACATGGGGCATCAGCCGCCGCGATCAGGAGGAGTTCGCCCTCCGCTCCCACCGGCGCGCGATCCGCGCCGCCGACGAGGGACGCTTCACCCGCGAGACCGTCCCCCTCGCCGGCGTCACCGCCGACGAGGGACCCCGCCGCGACACCACCCTGGAGAAGATGGCGGCCCTGAAGCCGGTCGTCGAGGGCGGCACCATCACCGCCGCCTGCTCCTCCCAGGTCTCCGACGGCGCCGCCGCGATGCTGCTCGCCTCAGAGCGGGCGGTCCGCGAACACGGCCTCACCCCCCGCGCCCGCGTCCACCATCTCTCCGCCCGCGGCGAGGACCCCATCCGGATGCTCTCGGCCCCCATCCCCGCCACCGCGTACGCCCTGAAGAAGACCGGCATGTCCATCGGCGACATCGACCTCGTGGAGATCAACGAGGCGTTCGCCCCGGTCGTCCTCGCCTGGCTCAAGGAGACCGGCGCCGACCCGGAGAAGGTCAACGTCAACGGCGGCGCGATCGCGCTGGGCCATCCCCTCGGCGCCACCGGCGTACGGCTGATGACCACCCTGCTGCACGAACTGGAGCGCACCGGCGGCCGGTTCGGACTCCAGACGATGTGCGAGGGCGGCGGCCAGGCGAACGTGACGATCATCGAACGCATCTGAGGGTCCGCCGTCCGGACGGACCCGACGGCCCCCCCGTGCGCCGCGCGGGCACTCAGCCGGGCGGTCCGCCGCGGGCCTCGGCCCACGGGGGATCCGTCCCTTCCCGTGCGGGAAGGGAGCCCAGAGCCGCCTGGGCCTCCGCCATCACCCTCCCGACCAGTTCCGCGCACGACGGGAGGTCCTCGATCACCCCGGCTACCTGGCCCGACGCCATCACCCCGAGATCCGTGCGGCCGTCCACCATCGAGGACTTCAGGAGCATCGGGGTGTTGGCGGCGAGCAGGACCTGACTCCAGGACAGGTCCCTGCCGTGCTTCATGGCGAGACCGTCGCGGATCATGCGGGACCAGGAGAGCCCCGAGATCCGCCGGAACCCGGCCGCGTGGCGCACGGCCCGGACGAACGCCCTCGTGCGGCCCGCCCGCTCCAGCGCGTCGACGAGCTCGCTGCGCAGCATGCGGTGCGGGAGCCCGTCGACGGCCGTCGTCAGCGTCACGTCCCTGACCGTCGCCGCCAGATACCGCGCCTTCACCGCGTCGGGGACGGTCGAGTCGGAGGTCAGCAGGAACCGCGTGCCCATCGCGATGCCCGCCGCCCCGTAGGCCAGCGCCGCCACCAGCCCCCGCCCGTCGTGGAAGCCGCCCGCCGCCACCACCGGGATGTCCACGGCGTCCACCACCTGGGGCAGCAGCACGCTCGTCGCCACCTCCCCGGTGTGGCCACCGCCCTCAGCGCCCTGCACGATCACCGCGTCGGCGCCCCAGGCGGCCACCTTCTCGGCGTGCCGCCGTGCGCCGACGGACGGCACGACGATCACCCCCGCCTCCTTCAGCCCGGCGATCAGCTCGCGGGACGGGGCGAGCGCGAACGACGCGACCCGCACACCCTCGTCGACGATGATCCGCACCCGGTCGCCCGCGTCCCCGGCGTCGGCGCGCAGATTCACCCCGAAGGGCCGGTCCGTACGCGACTTGACCTCCCGCACGGCGTCACGGAGCTGGTCGAGGGTCATCGTCGCCGAGGCCAGGATGCCCAGCGCGCCCGCGTTCGCCGTCGCCGAGACCAGACGGGGCCCCGCCACCCAGCCCATACCGGTCTGCACGACGGGATACCGGACCCCGACGAGCCGGGTCAGCGCGGTCTCCATCAGCGCCCGCCCCCGCCCGGACCCGGATCGGGGACCTCCCGGTCGCGCAGGCCCTTCGGGTCGAGCACCGTGCGGATCAACTCCAGCTCCTTGGCGGTCGGTTCGCGGGTCGACGGCACGTCGTCCGGGACCGTCAGCCCGAACCCCGTCGCCTCCCCGACCTGCTCGACGCTCACGCCCGGGTGGACGGACACCAGCCGCATCGAGTGGTCGGGCGTCGCGAAGTCCAGGACGGCCAGGTCGGTCACCACGCGGGGGAGACGATGGAAGCGGGTGGCGCTCGTGCCCGCGGCGCCGGCCCGGTCGTACCCCACCCCGCACACCATGTCGACCCGCTCCACGAACACCCGCCGCGAATGCCGCGGGATCCAGTAACTCGTCGGATTGTTCAGGGTGTTGACCGGCGCGCCGCGCACACCGAGCAGCTGGCGCCCGGGCCGGGACCAGTCGCCGACGCACGCGATGTTCTGGTTGCCGAACCGGTCGATCTGGCTCGCGCCCATCATCACGTGCCGCCGCCCGCCGGTCACCGCCGTCAGATGCCTGCGGTACGGCAGCCAGCCCTCCGGGGTGCCGTCCGGACCGACGAGCAGCGCCTCACCGTCGGTCAGCAGCAGATCCGGCGAGAAGGTGTGCCGTGCCAGCCGGGCGCCGATGGACGGGATCAGACCCATCGGACTGGCGAGCACCTCACCGTTGTCCCGCCACGCCTCGGCGCACGCGATCACGCAGAACTCGGCCCGGGTGACGCTCACTGGTCCCGCTCCTTCCGCCAGGCGCCCACGGCGCTCTGATAGGCCTCCTCGCCGCCGCCGAGGAACCGCTCGGCGAACTCGGCGTACGGCGTGGTCGCGTACAGCTTCTGGAACGCCTCGTCCCGTCCGTAGTCCGGCGCGCACGAGGTGAAGTGCGCCCCGTTCGGCGTCTCCACCACACCGGTCACGAAGGAACGCTGGAGCAGCAGGGTCTGCGGCGCCGCCCCCTTCGTCAGCTCCGCCGTGTCGACGATCCGCTCGCAGGAGACGTACGCCGCGTCCGCCGCCTCGCAGAACAGGTCGTCGAAGTACGGATCGGGTCCCAGATACTGGCCGTTGCCCGCGCGGTCCGCCCGGTTCATGTGGACCAGGGCCGCGTCCAGACGCAGCGCGGGCATCGCGACGAACTCCTCCCGTATCCCCGAGACCGCGTCCGGATACGGCGAAGTGACCGTCCGCAGACCGGGATCGACCCGCATCACGTCCGAGCCGAGCCCCGAGCGCACCGGCAGGAACGGCAGCCGGTTCGCCGCCGCGTGCAGCCCCCACATGAACATCGCCTCGTCCACCTCCCTCAGCTCGAACGCGCCGCCCTCGCGGGCCGCCCGGTAGTGCGGTTCGAGCGGGACGGAGTCGAGCGTCACGAAGGCGGCGACCAGGGTGCGGATCCGGCCGGCGGCGGCGAGCAGCCCGACGTCCGGGCCGCCGTACGACACGACGGTCAGATCGGTGATCTCGCTGCGGAGCAGCGCTCTCACCAGGGCCATCGGCTTGCGGCGCGAGCCCCAGCCGCCGATGCCGAGCGTCATCCCGCTCTCCAGCCGGTCGACGACGTCCCGCGCCGACATGGTCTTGTCGCTCACCGGGGGGCCTCCTTGCCGAAGGTGTCACGGACGCGGGAGGCCACGCCGGCCAGGGCGGCCTCGAAGGTGAAGCCCTGCTCGAAGCGGTAACTGCGGCGCACGTCGACGGGATCGATGCCGTTGATGGCCGCCTTGGCGAGCCGGACGAGCTGCCCGTCCTTGGCCGCGATCTCACGCGCCAGCTCCAGCGCCGCCGGCCGCAGCTCCTCGCCCGGCACGACCCGCCACACCGAGCCGTGGGCGTGCAGCTCGGCCGCCGTCACCGTGCGTGAGGTGTAGTACAGGACCCGCATCAGATGCTGCGGGACGAGACGGGCCAGATGCGTGGCCGCCCCGAGCGCGCCGCGATCCAGCTCGGGCAGGCCGAAGACGGCGTCCTCGCTCGCCACGATCGCGTCCGCGTTCCCCACGAGCCCGATGCCGCCGCCCAGGCAGAAACCGTGCACCGCGGCCACGACGGGCACCTCGCACTCGTACACCGCGGTGAAGGCCTCGGCGCAGCCGCGGTTCGCGCCGATCAGCGCTGCCCGGCCGGTGGGGTCGCGCTGAAGCTCCTTGATGTCGACGCCCGCGTTGAACCCGCGCCCCTCCGCTCTCAGGACGACACAACGGACCCCCGGGTCGCCGCCCGCCGCGCGCACGGCGTCGGCGAGCTCGAACCAGCCCCGCACGGGCAGCGCGTTCACCGGCGGGAAGTCGACCGTGACGACGGAAATCCCCTTTTCCGGGGACGAGGTGGAGACACCCATGGACACATCAGCTACCTTTCCACCAAACGTTTGTTAGGTGTGATGCGAAGCTAGCAGCGATCGCGGTCGCGCGGGAGGCCCTGTGGACAACGCGGACACCATGGACCGGCCCGGACCCGCCGTGGACCTCGGCGGCCGGACCGTCGTCGTCACCGGCGGCACCCGGGGCGTCGGCGCGGGGATCACCCGCGCCTTCCAGCGAGCCGGCGCCCACGTCGTGGTCTGCGCCCGACGGCCGCCCGAAGTCCCCCTCGGTGAGGCCGACTTCGTCTCCCTCGACCTCCGCGACCCGGGCGCGGTAGGGGCCTTCTTCGACGCCCTGCCCCGCCTCGACGTCCTGGTCAACAACGCGGGCGGCGCCCCCTACCGGCCGCTGGCCGGGGCCGACGCCGAGCGGCACGCCCGGGTGATCGAGCTCAACCTCACCGCCCCGCTCACCGCGTCGATCGCCGCGTACGAACACCTCAGACGGGCCCGGGGCTCGGTCGTGATGGTCGGCAGCGTGAGCGGATCGCGCCCCTCGCCCGGTTCCGCGGCCTACGGCGCCGCCAAGGCGGGACTGGAGCACCTGGCCCGCTCGATGGCCGTCGAGTGGGCGCCGGAGATCCGGGTCAACACCCTGGTCGTCGGCATGGTCCGCACCGAACTGGCCCATCTGCACTACGGCGGCGAGGACGGCCTCGCCGCCGTCGCCCGCACCGTCCCGCTGGGCCGCCTCGCCCAGCCCCGCGACGTCGGCGCCGCCGCCGTCTTCCTCGCCTCCGACGCCGCCGCCTACATCAGCGGCGCCTCCGTCCTCGTCCACGGAGGCGGGGAGCGGCCCGCCTTCCTCGACGCGGCCACCGCCAACAAGGACCAGCGGGGAGAGACACGATGAGCGCACGACTGCTGTGCGAGGGGCGGGTCGTGATCGTCACGGGCGCGGGCCGCGGGCTCGGCAGGGCACACGCCCTGGCCTACGCCGCGGAGGGCGCCCGGCTCGTCGTCAACGACCTCGGTGTCGGCCTCGACGGCACCCCCGCGGCGGACAGCCCGGCCCGGCAGGTCGCCGACGAGATCCGCGCGGCGGGCGGCGAAGCGGTCGCCCACGGCGGCGACATCGCGACGGCCGGGGGCGCCGCGTCCCTCGTCCGCACCGCCCTGGAGACCTACGGGCGGCTCGACACCCTCGTCAACAACGCCGGATTCCTGCGCGACCGCATGCTGGTCAACCTCGACGAGGACGACTGGGACGCCGTCATGCGGGTCCATCTCAAGGGCCACTTCCTGCCGCTCAGACAGGCGGCGGCACACTGGCGCGCGGAGGCGGGGGCGGGCCGCGCGCCCGACGCCAGGGTCGTCAACACCAGCAGCGGCGCGGGCCTGCTCGGGTCGGTCGGGCAGGGCAACTACAGCGCCGCCAAGGCCGGCATCGTCGCCCTGACACTGGTCGCGGCGGCCGAGATGGGGCGTTACGGCGTCCAGGTCAACGCCATCGCCCCGGCCGCCCGCACGCGGATGACCGAGCGCGCCTTCGCTGACACCATGGCGGTCCCCGGCAGCGGATTCGACGCCATGGACCCCGGCAACGTCTCGCCGCTGGTCGTCTGGCTCGGGTCGGCCGCCAGCGCCGGGGTCACCGGCCGTGTCTTCGAGACCGAGGGCGGCCGGATCACCGTGATGGAGGGCTGGCGGCCGGGCCCCTGCGCCGACAAGGGCGCCCGGCGGACCCCGGCCGAGGCAGGCGAGACGGCCCGCGAACTCCTGACCCGGGCCGGGACTCCGGGGGCGGTGTACGGGGCGCGGTGAGCCTCAGCGTCCGGAGCGGGTCGTGCTCGCCTTCAGCAGGGCGACGATCTCCGCGTGACCGGTCTGGAGGTCGTCACCCGCGAACGGCCGGCCCTGCGCGTCCAGGAGCCGGACCTCGACGGTGACACCCTCGGGCGAGGGATGCCGGTGGACGGCGAAGGCGTGGCCGGAGCCGTGCGCGCGGGCCAGCCCCTCCCGCAGCTCCGCCTCGACGCCCACCCCGAGCAGCCGCCGGGCCTCCGCCAGCGCCTCGCCCCGCGCCCCCGCCCCGTGCGCGAGCAGCGCCCGTACACAGCCGGCCGAACCCCGGTGCGCCGCCGTCACCAGCGGGGGCTCGCCCCCCGGTCCGGGCCGGCCCGGGTCCGCGCCCGCCACCAGGAGCGCCTCGGCGACGGCTGCGTGCCCCCGCCGCAGGGCCCAGGTCAGCGCGGTGAAACCGAACGCCTCCACGGTGTCCGGGTACGCTCCCGCCGACAGCAGGGCGCTCACCACCTCCGTGTGACCGCCGCAGGCCGCGCCGCACAGCGGAGCGTCCGTGCCCAGACTGAGCCGGTCGGGCTCGGCGCCGGCGGCCAGCAGCAGCCGCACGACGCCGGGCCGGTCGCTCACCGCCGCCAGATACAGGGCGCTCTGGCCGTCCTCGTCGACCGCCTCCGGGCTCACCCCGGCACGCAACAGCCGTACGACCGCGTCCTCGTCCCCCTCGTACAGGGCGGGGAAGAGGAGTGCGGTGGGGTCGTTCGTGCTCATCCTTCGACCCTCGCCCCACACGGACACGCGAGGCAAAGGCTTTCGGGGTGTTCTGCCTCACCCGGCCGGCCCCCGGCTTCTACGTGTCGCACTCCAGCACCGTCCGGCACAGCGCGCACCGCGCCCGTACCCGGCCCCGGACCGGCACCCTGATGCGCTGGTGGCAGGTGGGGCACGGGAAGGAGACCCGCAGCGGTCCGCGGTCGTCGGGCGCGAAGGCGTAGGGGACGCCGGAGTTCTCGGGGGTGTGGTGCTCCTGGGCGTGGCGGCGGTCCTTGGCGTAACGCCGCCGCCCGGCCCAGCCGGCCGCGGTCAGCGGGGGCTGCCGCCCGTCGCGCAGGGCCAGCTCCATGCCCTTGGTGTACGCCGTGTACGCCTGCGGGCTGGTGAACCACACCGAGGGGTCCTCGCCGAAGACCAGAGCGCGCTTGGCGAGGACGTAACCGAACTCCTCAGGGGTCAGATAGCCGAGCTTCTGCGAGGACGCGGCGTCCTCGCGGTAGGCGTCGAGAAGGAGCCAGCCCGCGCCGAGGTAGGCCGCGGCCGTGTCGGTGAGGATCTCGGTGTCGCGGATGCCGGGGAACGACAGGTCCAGACGGTGCAGATAGACGTGCATCACCTCGTGGGCGAGCGCGGCACCGATGTCCCTGCGATGGGTGCGGAAGCGGTCGTTGAGCTCGATGAAGTACTCGGGCCCCGCGGCGAGTTCGACATGGGCCGCGTGGGTCATCTCGCGGAAGCCGACGATCATCCTGGCCTCCGGCAGCCGGTAGTGCCGCACCATCTCACGGGCGACACGCTGCGCGCCCAGATGCAGGTCGTCGACGTCCGAGAAGGCCACGTCGGCGGGCGCCACGCTGGTCGCGAAGGTGTGGACGGTGTCGTACGAGAGCCGCTTGTAGAGCGCGGTGACCGATGCCCGCACCGTGTCCAGATGCGGGTAGCCGTGTTCGACGGGTCCGCCGTTCGCCACGCCCGCACCCCCAGAAGACGCCGGAACTCCTCTCCACTGTAAGCGGGGTCCCGCCAGGTGGCGGGGGAGCGGGGCGGACGGGGTTCAGCCGGCGGACGGGGGAGCGCGGGGAGCGGGGTCCCGCCCGGTGGCGGCGCGCGGCGCGGCCCGGGCGGCGGCTGGCCGGAATACCGCTCTTGCCCGCCGCGGCGGGCGGTCCCCATAATCCCCACCAGCTTGGCAGGTGCATGCCATTGAGCATTCCCCGTGCACCCGCCCGGCGGACAACCCCCCACGAAAGGAAGCACGTTGAAGTCTCTCAGGAAGTACGGCGTCATCAGAAGACTGCTCACCGTCGCCGCGGTCGCCCTCGCCACCGTCTCCCTCCAGCCGACGGCCGCACACGCCGCCCCCGCACCCGTCGTCGGCGGCACCCGCGCCGCCCAGGGCGAATTCCCCTTCATGGTCCGCCTCTCCATGGGCTGCGGCGGCGCCCTCTACACCCAGAACATCGTCCTGACCGCCGCGCACTGCGTGAACGGCTCCGGCACCAACACCTCCATCACCGCCACCGCCGGCGTCGTGGACCTCCAGAGCAGCAGCGCCGTCAAGGTCAAGTCCACCAAGGTGCTCCAGGCCCCCGGCTACACCGGCAAGGGCAAGGACTGGGCCCTCATCAAACTCGCCTCGCCCATCGCCCTGCCCACCCTGAAGATCGCCACCAACACCACCTACAACAACGGCAACTTCACCGTCGCCGGCTGGGGCGCCACCCGCGAAGGCGGCGCACAGCAGCGCTACCTGCTCAAGGCCACCGTCCCCTTCGTCGACGACGCCACCTGCAAGCAGGCGTACGGCAGCGACCTCGTCCCCGGCGACGAGATCTGCGCCGGATTCGTCGCCCAGGGCGGCGTCGACACCTGTCAGGGCGACTCCGGCGGACCCATGTTCCGCAAGGACGACACCGGCGCCTACCTCCAGGTCGGCATCGTGAGCTGGGGCGAGGGCTGCGCCGAGCCCGGATACCCCGGCGTCTACAGCGAGGTCTCGACCTTCGCCGCCGACATAGCCAGGGCGGCCGCCGGTCTCTGACCCCGCCCGCCGCACGGCCCGCCCCACCCGCACGACCCCCTGCGCGCGGCGCCCGCGACCCCGGTCGCGGGCGACCGCCGCACGGTGCGTCCCCTCGGGATCGAGCCCCCGCGCGCCACGTAGGGTTGGCTGTCATGACCACCAGCACGCCCCAGGAAGCCGGCCCCGACGTCCGCGCGGAGCTCGCCCGGCTGCGCGACAGCATCGACAACATCGACGCCGCCGTCGTCCACATGCTCGCCGAACGCTTCAAATGCACCCAGCAGGTCGGACACCTCAAGGCCGCCCACCAGCTGCCGCCCGCCGACCCCTCCCGCGAGGCCCACCAGATCGCCCGGCTGCGCCGCCTCGCCGAGAGCGCCAAGCTCGACCCGGCCTTCGCCGAGAAGCTGCTGAACTTCATCATCGCCGAGGTCATCCGGCACCACGAGCGCATCGCGGACGACGCGGGCGGCGCGCCGACCACCCCGACCGGCCCGACGGGCACAGCCGGCACGACCGGTACAGCCGCCCCGGCCGGTACGGCGGACACGGCCGATACACGGGAGTGACGGCGCCGGGCCGCCACCCCGCCGCCCCGGCCGCAGCCCGTGACCAGGTGGCGTCAATGCGCATTTACCGGACCACCCCTGTGTCCTGACCCCGCCATCGGGCAGCATGGCCTCATGTCCGTACTGACGCGCGACGAAGCGCAGACCCGTGCCGATCTCCTCGACGTCCACCACTACGGGATCGAACTCGACCTGACCGGAGGGGGCGAGACCTTCGACTCCCTGACCGTCATCCGGTTCACCGCCCGCGCCGACGCGGACACCTTCGTCGAGATGAAGCCCGCCGAACTGCGCTCCGTCACCCTGGACGGCCGGCCCCTCGACCCCACGACCCTCCACGAGAACCGGCTCCCCCTCAAGGCGCTCACCGCCGGCGAGCACGAACTGCGCGTCGACGCCTCCATGCGCTACTCCCGCACCGGGGAGGGCATGCACCGCTTCACCGACCCCACCGACGGCGAGACCTACCTCTACACCCAGCTCTTCATGGAAGACGTCCAGCGCGTCTTCGCCGCCTTCGACCAGCCCGACCTCAAGTCCGTCTTCGAGCTCTCCGTCACCGCCCCCGAAGGCTGGACCGTCCTCGCCAACGGCGTCACCGAACACCTCGGGGACGGCCACTGGAAGGCCGCCCCCACCCCGCTGATCTCCACCTACCTCGTCGCCGTCGCCGCGGGCCCCTGGCACTCCGTACGCACCGAACACGGCGGCCTGCCCTTCGGCCTCCACTGCCGCCGCTCCCTCGCGCCGTACCTCGACGCCGACGCCGACGAGATCCTCGACGTCACCCGCGCCTGCTTCGACCGCTACCACGAGAAGTTCGAGGAGCCCTACCCCTTCGACTCCTACGACCAGGCGTTCGTCCCCGAATTCAACGCCGGCGCCATGGAGAACCCCGGCCTCGTCACCTTCCGCGACGAGTTCATCTACCGCTCCGCCGTCACCGACACCGAGCGCCAGACCCGCGCCATGGTCATCGCCCACGAAATGGCCCACATGTGGTTCGGCGACCTCGTCACCCTGCGCTGGTGGGACGACATCTGGCTCAACGAGTCCTTCGCCGAGTACATGGGCTACCAGACCCTCACCGAAGCCACCCGCTTCACCGACACCTGGGTCGACTTCGGCGTCGCCCGCAAATCCTGGGGCTACGACGCCGACCAGCGCCCCTCCACCCACCCCGTCGCCCCCGACCCGGACGCCGTCCCCGACACCGCGTCCGCCATGCTCAACTTCGACGGCATCTCCTACGCCAAGGGCGCCTCCGCCCTGCGCCAACTCGTCGCCTGGCTCGGCGAGAAGGACTTCCTGGCCGGCATCAACACCCACTTCGCCCGCCACAGGTTCGCCAACGCCACCCTCGCCGACTTCATCGACAACCTCGCCTCCGCCACCGAACGCGACGTCCACGCCTGGGCCGACGCCTGGCTGCGCACCACCGGCGTCGACACCCTCACCCCCGAGATCACCGAAGCCGGCGGCCAGTGGCACCTCACCGTCGGCCACCAGGGCAGCCGCCCCCACCGCATCGCCGTCGGCGCCTACGACACCGTCCCCGGCGAGGACACCCGGCTCACCCTGCGCGACCGCTTCGAACTCGACGTCCCCCAGGGCGACGTGGCCGACCCCCGGCCCGGCCGCCGCCCCGACCTGCTCCTCCTCAACGACGGCGACCTCACCTACGCCAAGGTCCGCTTCGACACCAAGTCCTTCCAGACCGTACGAGCCGCCCTCGGCGGCCTCCCCGACCCCCTCACCCGGGCCGTCGTCTGGAACGCCCTGCGTGACGCCGTACGCGACGGAGAACTCCCCGCCACGGCCTACATCGAGACGGCCCGCACCCACCTGCCGCGCGAAACCGACCTCGCCGTCGTCCAGGGCGTCCTGACCTTCGCCACCGCCCACGTCGCCGACCGGTACCTGAACCCCGAGCAGCGGGCCACCGCCCTCGCCACCCTCACCGACCTGTGCCGCGACCTCATCCGCCGCACCGAGGACGGCTCCCAGCCCGGACTGCGCCTGACCGCCGTACGCCACCTCATCGACGTCGCCGTGCACCCCGACACCATCAGCGCCTGGTTCTCCGAGGGCACCGTCCCCGGCGGCCCCGAACTCGACCCCGAGCTGCGCTGGCGCATCCTCGGCCGGCTCAGCGTCCTCGGCGCCGTCGACGACGCCGTGATCGACGCCGAACTCGTCCAGGACCCCAGCGCCACCGGCCAGGAGGGCGCCGCCCGCTGCCGCGCCGCCCTGCCCGACCCCCAGGCCAAACGCGCCGCCTGGGACGCGATGTTCGCCACCGACGACCTCTCCAACTACCTGTTCACCGCCACCGCCCAGGGCTTCTGGCAGCCCGAACAGGCCGGCCTCGTCCACGACTACGTCGAGCGCTACTGGCCCGACGCCGTGGCCGTCGCCGAACGACGCGGCCCCGCCATCGCCGAAGCCGCCGGACGCTGGGCCTTCCCCGCCAGCGCCGTCACCCCCGAGACCCTCGCCCTCGGCGAGAGCTGCCTGCGCGACGCCGACCTCATCCCGGCCCTGCGCCGCAAGCTCACCGACCAACTCGACGACCTCGCCCGCGCGTTGCGGGTCCGGCAGGCCTGACGGCCGACCACCAGCCGCACACAGCGGAAACCAGACGCGAACCCGGACGCCGGACCGCTGCCCCCGCAGCCGTCCGGCGTCCGGCGTGTCCGGCCCCCGTCACACAAATTCCTCCGTACGGCAGTACCCCCGCCGGGGCCGAATCGTTGTCCTTGGCGGGCGCACCTGCCCAAAACACGCACACGCCGGGAAGGGCCCCGCCGCACGTCCACCGGAGGACACCGATGAGCACGCCGCCCCTCGCCTCAGGCCCCGAAGGCCCCGACGCACTGCGGCCGTTGCTCGACACCGTCCTGCACGCACTCGCCGAAGGCACCACCGCCCGCGGAGGCCCCCTTCCCGCCGGAGGACCCGAACAGGTCGCCGAGCGCCTGCGCACCGCCCTCGGCGACCCCCTGCCCCACCACGGCAGCCCCGACGCCCTGCACACCGTCGTCCGCGCCCTCGCCGAAGGCTCCGCCGACCCCGCCGACCCCCTGTGCGCGGCCCACCTGCACTGCCCGCCCCTGGCCGTCGCCACCGCCGCCGACCTCGCCGCCTCCGCGCTCAACCCCTCCCTCGACTCCTGGGACCAGGCCCCCGCCGCCTCCGAAATCGAGGCACTCCTCACCCGGGCCCTCGCCCACCTGGTCTACGGCGACCCCGACACCCCGCACACCTCAGACGCGAGGGGCACGCGGGGCACACGGGGCACGGAGGGCACACGGGGCACGGAGGGCACACGGAGCGACGCCCTCGTCACCACCGGCGGCACCGAATCCAACCAACTCGCCCTCCTCCTCGCCCGCGAGAAACACCACGGCGTCCAACTCATCGTCGGAGCCAACGCCCACCACTCCCTCCACCGCGCCGCCTGGCTCCTCGGCCTCCCCGAACCCGTCGTCCTCCCCGCACCCGCCGGCACCCTCGACCCCGCCGCCCTCGACAGCGCCCTCAGCGCCCTGCGCGGCCCCCTCCTCGTCGCCGCCACCGCCGGCACCACCGACGCCGGACTCATCGACCCCCTGCCCGACATCGCCGACCTCTGCGCCACCCACGGCGCCCGCCTCCACATCGACGCCGCCTACGGCGGAGGCCTCCTCTTCAGCGACCGGCACCGCACCAAACTCGACGGACTCGCCCGCGCCGACACCGTCACCCTCGACCTGCACAAACTCGGCTGGCAGCCCGTCGCCGCCGGACTCCTCGCCGTCCGCGACCCCGCCGACCTCACCCCCCTCACCCACCGGGCCGACTACCTCAACGCCGACGACGACACCGAAGCAGGCCACCCCGACCTCCTCGGCCGCTCCCTGCGCACCACCCGCCGCCCCGACATCCTCAAGATCGCCGTCACCCTCAAGACCCTCGGACGCCACGGCATCGGCACACTCGTCGACCAGGTCTGCGCCCACGCCCACGAACTCGCCGACCTCACCGCCGCACACCCCGGCTTCGAGCTCTACGACCACCCCGTCATCAGCACCGTCCTCTTCCGGCCCCAAGGCGCCACCGACGACACCGTCGCCGCCGTACGCCGCACCCTCCTCGACCAAGGCCGCGCCGTCCTCGGCCGCGCCACCCTCGACGGCCGCCGCTGGCTCAAAGCCACCCTCCTCAACCCCCACACCCGGCCCGGCGACCTGGCCACGCTCCTGAAACTGGTGGAAGGACACACCCCCCGATGAGACCGACACCTCACCCCCAGCGCCCCGACGCCGACACACCCCGCGACCTGGTCGGCATCGGCATCGGCCCCTTCAACCTCTCCCTCGCCGCCCTCGCCCACCCCCTCACCGAACTCGACACCGTCTTCTACGAACAACGCCCCGGCTTCGACTGGCACCCCGGCCTTCTCATCGACGGCGCCACCCTCCAAGTCCCCTTCCTCGCCGACCTGGTCACCCTCGCCCACCCCACGAGCCCCTGGTCCTTCCTCAACTACCTCAAGGACCGCGACCGCCTCTTCCCCTTCTACTTCGCCGAGCGCTTCCACATCCAACGCGCCGAATACGACGCCTACTGCCGCTGGGTCGCCGACAACCTCCCCGGACTCCGCTTCGCCCACCAGGTCGACACCGTCCGCTGGAACCCCGAACACGAGCTCTTCGAAGTCGACTTCACCCAGCTCGACGCCCACGGCCAGGCCCAGGCCCTCGGCCGCACCCACACCCGCAACATCGTCCTCGGCGTCGGCACCGCCCCCCACATCCCCGAACCCCTCAAACCGCTGGTCGAGGCCCCCGACGCACCCGTCATCCACGCCGCCGACTACCTCAAACACCGCGACCGGTTCCTCACCGCCGACCACATCACCGTCATCGGCGCCGGCCAGTCAGGAGCCGAGGTCTTCCTCGACCTCCTCCGCAACCGCCCCACCGGAAAAGAAAGGATCCACTGGCTCGCCCGCACCGAGGCCTTCGCACCCATGGAGTACTCCAAACTCGGCCTCGAACACTTCACCCCCGACTACACCCGCTACTTCCACGCCCTCACCGAACCCGTCCGCGACCGGCTCCTCGCCGCCCAGTGGCAACTCCACAAAGGCATCGACGCCGACACCATCGCCGCCATCCACGACGAGCTCTACCGCCGCACCCTCCACGGCGGCTGGCCCGACGCCGTCCTCACCCCCGCCGTCACCGTCCGCACCGCCGGCCGCATCGCCACCACCAAGATCGAACTCCACCTCGAACACACCCAGCAAGGCACCCGCTCCCGCCTCACCACCAACGCCGTCGTCCTCGCCACCGGCTACCGCGAACGCCCCATCGCACCCCTCCTCGCCGGACTCGACCCCTACCTCCGCCGCGACAACGCCGAACGCCCCGACATCGACAACCAGTTCCGCCTCGTCCTCGACCCCACCGTCACCGGCCGCGTCTACGTCCAGAACGCCGAACTCCACACCCACGGCGTCGGCACCCCCGACCTCGGCCTCGCCGCCTGGCGCAGCGCCACCATCCTCAACTCCCTCACCGGCAAAGACCCCTACCCCCTCCCCGGCCGCACCGCCTTCACCACCTTCGGCCTCGAACACGCCCCCCGCGTCCCCGCCGCCCGCCAGGAACCCCGGACCCTCACCCCCCTCACCCCACTCGTCCCCCTCATCCCCCTCGTCGAAGGACGATGACCACCCCCACATCCCCTCATCGGACGAGCCCCGCCGATCGGTTCACACACAGGCCGGGATTCCCCGACCGCCTTGCACCACCGCCCAAGACAAACGGCGCCGACGCGAGAAACCGCGCCGACGCCGCCGACCTGAACCACCACCGCCCTAGAACACGGGCACACCCTCACGCGTCAGCTTCCAGTCCACCGACGCGAACTCCTTCGGGTCCAGCACACCCTTCGCCGTGACCCACTCCGCGATACGCGTCCGGATCTCCGTCGACTCCGACCACACCTCGGTCGCCGAAGCGACATGCGGAAACGCGCCGCCACCATTGGCACGGTAGTTGTTCACCGCGAACACGAACTGCTGAGAGTCATCCAACGGCACACCGCCGTATGTCAGGTTCTTGATCCGCGAACCCTCCGCCTGCGCGATGTCGATGTCGTACGCGAGCCCCGACACATAGTCGTAGTTGTAGTCCGGACGACTGTTCGCGTTCGTCAGCTTCTCCGTGTCGACCACCGCACCCACCGGGGTCTGCACGAAATAGTTCGCCGAATACTCCAGGTACGCCCGCACCTGCGCACCCGTCAACACCTTCGCCACCAGCGTGTTGTCGTACACATACAGACTCGACAGGTCCCGTATCGTCACGTCACCCGCCGGGATCTCCGACGTCCGCGAGAACGGCGACGCCTGCGCGATCACCGGCAGCGACGCGTACTGCGTCCCCACCAGCGCCGCCCGCACCACGTCCTCCTGCACCTTGGTGATCAGATCGATGATCGGAGCGTCCTTGTAACGCGCCTCCACCGTCGTCAACGTCTCCGTCGCCGCACCGACCACCTGGTTGACGTACGCCACCACCACGTCGTGCTCGTCCTTCAGCAGCCGCGTGATCTTCGGGTCGTCCGCCACCGAGTTCGTGTTGCGCACCGAGGCCGCCACCGACTCGACCGTCCAGCGCCCCTTCTCGAAGACCAGCGCGAAGTCGAACACCGACATCCGCTCCGCGTACGCCAGCGGCTCCGACAGCACGACGGTCTTCCCCGTCGCCGTGTTCGTGACCTTCAGCTCCGGGATCTCCAGATGCGCGTGACCCACCAGGATCGCGTCGATCCCCGGCACCTGCTGCGCCACCAGCGCCGCCGAATTCTCCACGTACGGCACCTGGTCACCGTACGACGACGTACCCGACGCACCCGAATGCGCCGACACGACCACCACGTCCGCACCCATCGACCGCAGCTTCGGCACCCACTTCGCCGCCTGCTCCTCAAGGCCCGGGAACGTCAACTTCCCCTGCACGTAAGCCTTGTCCCAGATCGCGATACCGGGGTTCGTCAGACCCAGCACCGCCACCTTCACCGGCGGCGCGCCGTGGACGTGGAACTCCTTCATGAAGTACGGAGGGAACGCCGGCTTCAGCGTCTTCGCGTCCAGCGCGTTCGCGCCCAGCAACGGGAAACGGCACTGCGACTCGAACTTCCGCAGCGTCTCGATCCCGTAGTTGAACTCGTGGTTGCCGAGCGCCACCGCGTCATACCCGATCGCGTTCATCGCCTGCGCCATCGGATGCACCGGACCACCCTTGGCGGTGATCGGATCCACCTTCGCGTAGTAGTACGTCAGCGGCGTGCCCTGGATCGTGTCACCGGCGTCCAGGAGCAGCGTGTTGCAACGCCCCTTCTCCGCACGGATCTCGTTCACCAGCGTCGAGATGCGCGCCAGACCCTGAGCGTTACCCGCCTTGTCCGCGTACTCCGCGTCCTTGAAGTAGTCCCAGTTGAAGACATGACCGTGCAGATCGGTCGTCCCCATGACCGTCAGCTCGTACCGCTTCACCGGCCGGCCCCCCTTCGCCCTCTCCGCGGCCTGCGCCACCGGAGCCGCGCCCACACCCGCGAGCGCCACCCCCGCACCCGTCACGGCGGACTCTTTCAGAAACTTCCGGCGATTCAACGGCATGGCTCGAACTCCTCGGGAAATTGGTCAACGACGCGCGTAGATTCTGACCCAACACCCGCCCCCGCAAAAGACCCTGGAGGTTTCCATCTCGTGGCCGTACGGCGCCACGGACCCCCCACCCCCTGACAGAGTGGGACGTATGACCCCCGACATCGCCCCCGCCACCCACCCGACCCCACCCGCCGTCCCCTACGGCACCCCCGACACACCCCGCATCGCCGTCCGAGGCGAAGCCCGTCTCGAAGTCGACCCCGAGATCGCCCGCATCACCATCACCGTCACCGCCCGCGGCAAAGACCGACGCGAAACCCTCGCCGACCTCACCCGCCGCAACACCCTCGCCCTCGACCTCGTCAAAACCTACGGCGACGCCGTCGAACGCCTCGAAACCAGCGCCCTCACCATCACCCCCGAACTCGGCCGGCACGGCCGCGGAGAACGCGTCCGCACCCACCACGGCCTCGTCCACATCACCGCCGAGCTCAACGACTTCACCGCACTGGGCGAACTCACCACCGCCCTCGCCGACCTCGACCTCACCCGCGTGGACGGCCCCTGGTGGGCCCTGCGCCCCGACTCACCCGCCCACCGCACCGCACGTCAACAGGCCGTCCGCGAAGCCGTCCAACGCGCCCGCGAATACGCCGAAGCCCTCGACACCACCCTCACCGCACTCGTCGAACTCGCCGACACCGGCGCCGAGGACACCCACCCCCGAGTCCCCCAGAGCACCCGCGCGCTCAGCCGGGCCGCCTACGGCGCCGCCCCCACCGAGGACGAGCCCGCCCCCCTCGACCTCGAACCCCAACGCCAGCACGTCCGCGCCCAGGTCGACGCCCGCTTCACCATGGCACCGCCACGGCTCTAGTCACACCTGAAAACATCACGGAAAGTCACCACGAGACTCTTCCGCGCACCCACCCACCGCCCGACGCACACTGGACGGACACGGGCGGAGGAACGCGCCGATCGCACCGAGAACCATGCCCTGCTCATCGGAGCGGCACGGCGCCCAATTCAACAGTTGTCAATAACCCTTCACGCAAAGGTTGTTGAGTAGTCATGCGCGACCAATTCTCTACCGACCGGTAAGGCCTAGGCTCACATCATGCGCCGAGCGAAAATCGTCTGCACACTGGGCCCCGCCACCGACACGTACGACCAGATCAAAGCCCTGGTCGAAGCCGGAATGGACGTAGCCCGCTTCAACCTCAGCCACGGCACCCACGCCGACCACGAGGAACGCTACCGACACGTCCGAAAGGCCTCCGACGAAACCGGCCGCAGCGTCGGAATCCTCGGCGACCTTCAAGGCCCGAAGATCCGCCTCGGCCGCTTCACCGAAGGCCCCGTACTCCTTGAACGCGGAGACACCTTCACCATCACCGTCGAAGAAGGCGCCGAAGGAGACCGCGACCACTGCGGAACCACCTACGACGGACTGGCAACGGACGTCACTCCCGGTGAACGCGTCCTCGTCGACGACGGCAAGGTCTGCCTCGAAGTCACCTCCGTGGACGGCCCCCGCGTCCACACCACCGTCATCGAAGGCGGCATGGTCTCCGACCACAAAGGCCTCAACCTCCCCGGCGTCGCCGTCTCCGTCCCCGCCCTCTCCGACAAGGACGAGGACGACCTCCGCTGGGCCCTGCGCACCGGCTTCGACGTCATCGCCCTCTCCTTCGTCCGCAGCGGCAAGGACATCGACGACGTCCACCGCATCATGGACGAGGAAGGCCGCCGCCTCCCCGTCATCGCCAAGGTCGAAAAACCCCAGGCCGTCGACAACATCGACGACATCGTCGCCGCCTTCGACGGCATCATGGTCGCCCGCGGCGACCTCGGCGTCGAAATGCCCCTGGAACAGGTCCCCATCGTCCAGAAGCGCGCGATCAAACTCGCCAAGCGCAACGCCAAGCCGGTCATCGTCGCCACCCAGATGCTCGACTCGATGATCGAGAACTCCCGCCCCACCCGCGCCGAAGCCTCCGACGTCGCCAACGCCGTCATCGACGGCACCGACGCCGTCATGCTCTCCGGCGAGACCAGCGTCGGCAAATACCCCATCGAGACCGTCAGGACGATGTCCCGCATCGTCGAGGCGGCCGAAGAGGACATCCTCGCCAAGGGGCTGCCGCCGCTGACCGAACGCAACAAGCCCCGCACCCAGGGCGGCGCCGTCGCCCGAGCCGCCGCCGAGATGGGCGACTTCCTCGGCGCCAAGTTCCTCGTCGCCTTCACCCAGTCCGGCGACACCGTCCGCCGCCTCTCCCGCTACCGCTCACCCATCCCCCTCCTCGCCTTCACCCCCACCCCCGCCACCCGCTCCCAGCTCAACCTCACCTGGGGCGTCGAAACCTTCCTCGGCCCCCACGTCGACTCCACCGACGCCATGGTCGACCAGGTCGACGAACTCCTCCTCAAGTACGGCCGCTGCGCCAAGGGCGACATCGTCGTGATCACCGCCGGCTCCCCGCCCGGAGTCACCGGCTCCACGAACCTGGTCCGCGTCCACCACGTGGGCGAGGACGACAGCCCCAAGTAGCCGGAAGCGGGGCCTTCTCCGTCGCCGGTCAGTACTTGGGGCCCACGTGGGCGTCCATGAGGGCTACGGAGGCTTTGCGGGCGATGGAGATGTTGCGGCAGTTCGGCTGTTTCCAGTCGACGCCGACCGCGTCGAGGGTGTCGGTGAAGAGGCGCATGATGTCGGACGACTTGTTGGTGAAGAAGTACCGGGGGTACTCGTAGCGCTTCGTTTCCCCGGCGACGAGGCGCGTCGTCCAGTTGGTGATCCGGCAGCCGTCCGAGTGGATGAGCCCCCGGACGAACTCCCAGGGGTGGGCATCGACGATTCGCCGCCGCCAGGGTTCGAGAGTGATCTCGCGGTCGTGCTTCTTGCCGGGGCCATGTTGGGGGAACAGGCAGGG
Organism: Streptomyces sp. NPDC015532; assembly: GCF_043078065.1. Classification (NCBI taxonomy): domain Bacteria; kingdom Bacillati; phylum Actinomycetota; class Actinomycetes; order Kitasatosporales; family Streptomycetaceae; genus Streptomyces; species Streptomyces sp. NPDC015532. The sequence goes on from NZ_JBIBSY010000001.1 coordinate 1,217,719, forward strand.
CCAGTGCTTGCTGCAGCAGGTGACGTATTGGCACCCCGCGCTTTGGACGCGGAACACCTTGCAGTCGGGGCGAACCAATTGCATCGCTGCCGCGCAGGCGTCGATCAGACCGGGCCAGGCGTCGGCGCACGCGATGCGAAGAAAGTAGACGCCTCTTCTCAGGAAGCTGACGCAGCCGTCGCCGAGATAGAGCCCCAGTAAACAGGTGTACGCGGCGGGCTCGTCAGGCTCCCCTGGGATGGCGCGGCACCTTGGGCAGGGCTGTGAACGGTTGCCGTCGAGGGGCTCGACGCGTATCTGCCATGAACGGATGGCGGCTCGGGAGATCCCGGTTTCCTTGCTCACCGAGTTCAGGCTGCGCCCCTGGCTCACAAGGGCAAGAGTCCGCTTTCGTGTGCCCATGTCGTACATATGGCCACTGTGTGCACGGGAGACGTGCGACACGCAGCAAAAAGCGGATGTTCACCAGAAAGGGAACATCCGCTTTGAGTGGCGACCTTGGAATCGAAGGAAAAGTGCCCCAGGTGGGATTCGAACCCACACTGTCCGCTGTTTGAGAGCGGCCTCTCTAACCGATTGGAGTACTGGGGCCTTAGAAAGGAAGGAGTACGGTGCCCCCTCGCGCCACTACTTTACCGCAGCTAGGTAGGCTCTTGTCAGCAGTCCCCGCCCTGAACGAGGAGCCCCCGTGACCGCCCCCGAGTCGCCCCAGCCCGTAGACGCGCCCGACGACGACAAGTCGCACGTGCCTCCGCTGACGACCCGTGTCGTCATCGCCGAGGACGAGGCGCTGATCCGTCTCGACCTCAAAGAGATGCTCGAAGAAGAGGGCTACACCGTCGTAGGTGAGGCCGGTGACGGTGAGCAGGCCGTCGAGCTGGCCCGGGAGCACAAGCCCGACCTGGTGATCCTCGACGTGAAGATGCCGAAGCTGGACGGCATCTCGGCGGCGGAGAAGATCGCCGAGGAGTCGATCGCCCCGGTGCTGATGCTGACCGCGTTCTCGCAGCGCGACCTGGTCGAGCGGGCCCGTGACGCGGGCGCGATGGCGTACCTGGTGAAGCCGTTCAGCAAGAGCGACGTGGTGCCGGCGATCGAGATGGCGGTGTCCCGGTTCGCGGAGTTGAAGGCGCTGGAGGGTGAGATCGCGGATCTCACGCAGCGTCTGGAGACGCGCAAGCTGGTGGACCGCGCGAAGTCGGTGCTGCAGACGGAGTACGGCCTGACGGAGCCGGCGGCGTTCCGGTGGATCCAGAAGACGTCGATGGACCGGCGTATGTCGATGCAGCAGGTGGCCGAGGCGGTCATCGAGGACGCCGAGGAGAAGAAGGCGGCGAAGGGCTAGTTCAGCCCTCTGTCGTAGAGAGCTTGGTCCGCCTGGTCATGGCGGAACGGAAGAGGCCCGCACCCCTGACGGAGGTGCGGGCCTCTTCGTGTGTGCGGCCGGGCCGCGGTGGATCAGTCCTCGCCGAGGTACGCCTTGCGGACGGACTCGTCGTGGAGGAGGTCCTGGCCGGTGCCGGAGAGGACGATGCTGCCGACCTCCATGACGTGGGCCTGGTCGGCGAGGGAGAGCGCCGCCTGGGCGTTCTGCTCGACGAGCAGGATGGTCGTCCCGGACGCCTTGAGTTCCGCGATGGTGGCGAGGATCTTCTGCATCATGATCGGCGAGAGGCCCATGGAGGGTTCGTCGAGCATGAGCAGCTTGGGCTGGGACATGAGGGCGCGTCCCATGGCGAGCATCTGCTGTTCGCCGCCCGAGAGGGTGCCGGCGGCCTGCTTACGGCGTTCTCCCAGGATGGGGAAGAGGTCGTAGGCGCGCTGGATGTCCCTCTCGATGCCCGCCTTGTCGCTGCGGAGGAAGGCTCCGAGCTGGAGGTTCTCCGCGATGGAGAGGCGGGGGAAGATGTGGCGTCCCTCGGGGGAGTGCGCGAGTCCGAGGGCGACGATCTTGTGGGCGGGGATGTTGGCGAGGGGCTGGCCGTCGAAGAGGATGCGGCCTCCGCTGGGCTTGAGGAGCCCGGAGAGGGTGCGCAGGGTCGTCGTCTTGCCGGCACCGTTGGTGCCGATGAGGGTGACGATCTGGCCGGCTTCGACGGTGAAGGAGATGCCCTTGACGGCTTCGATCTTGCCGTAGGCGACCTTGAGGTCTTCGACCTCGAGCAGTGCGGTCACTGGGCGGTTCCTTCCTTGCTGGTGCTGCTGCCCTGCGCGTCGGATGCGTCGGACGCGGTGGGGGCGTCGGAGTCGTCGGCCGGGGTGGCGTCATCGGGCTCCGCGGAGGCCTCGGGGGCCTTGTCGGTGTCCGTGCTGTCCTCGGCCGCCGGGGTCTCGCCGGCTTCCTCGGTCTTCGGAGCGGTGTCCGTCGCGGTCACGGCTTCGGCGGTTCCCGCCGCTTCCGCGGCCTCGACCTCGGCCAGCTCCTCCTCGCCCGGGGCGCCCTCGAACGGGGTGCCCAGGTAGGCGGCGACGACGCGCTCGTCGCCCTGGACGACCTCGGAGGTGCCTTCGACGAGCTTTTCGCCCTGGACGAGGCAGGCCACGCGGTCGGACAGGTTGAAGATGAAGCGCATGTCGTGCTCGATGACGAGGACGGCGATGCCCCGGTCGCGGATGGCGAAGACGAGTTCTTCGGTCGCGCGGGTTTCCTGGGGGTTCATGCCGGCGGTGGGCTCGTCCAGGAGGAGCAGGCCCGGCTCGCTCGCCATCGCGCGCGCGATCTCCAGCTTGCGCTGTTCGCCGTAGGGGAGGTTGCGGGAGAGGTGGTCGGCCTTGTGGGCGAGGCCGATGAACTCCAGCAGTTCCATGGCGCGTTCGCGCGAGGTGGCCTCTGCCTTGCGGAAGCCGGGGCCGCGAAGGAGGGCGGACCAGAGGCCTTCCTTGGTGCGGGTGTGGCGTCCGACGAGCACGTTTTCCAGGACGGTCATGTTGGCGAAGAGCCGGATGTTCTGGAAGGTGCGGGCGATGCCTGCGCTGGTGACGAGGTGCGGCTTGGGGGGCAGCACCGTGCCCTTGTAGGCGACTTTGCCCTCGGTGGGGACGTAGAGGCCGGTGAGGCAGTTGAAGAAGGTGGTCTTGCCCGCGCCGTTGGGGCCGATGAGGCCGACGATCTCTCCGGCGTTGACCGTGAGGTCGACGTTGCGGACGGCGGTGAGGCCGCCGAAGCGCATGGTGACGCCGGTGGCTTCGAGGACGGGGCTGGGGGCTGTGGTGGTGGTCATGTTGGTTACGCCCCTGCCTTGGTGACGCCGACGGTGGAGTCGGGCAGGCCTTGTTCGGGGATGTGGACGGTCTCGTCGCTGTCGTCGCTCTCGTGGAATTCGAGCTGGTTGCGACGGTTGGCGATGATGCCTTCGGGGCGGAAGCGCATGAGGACGACGAGCGCGACGCCGAAGGCGAGGAGTTGGTACTCCCTGAGGAACTGGAGCTTCTCAGGGAGGAGGTAGAGCAGGGTGGCGCCGAGGATGGGTCCGCTGACGGTGCCCATGCCGCCGAGAACGACCGCCGCGAGGAGGAAGGCGGAGTTCGGGGGGACGGAGCCGGCGAACTGGTACGGGGCCGGGTTGACGCTGTAGCCGACGTGGGCGCTGACCGTTCCGGCGAGGCCGGCGAGGGAGGCGCCGAGGGCGAAGGCGACGAGCTTGACGCGGAAGCCGTTGATGCCCATGGCGGTGGCGGCGGTCTCGTCCTCGCGGATGGCGATCCAGGAGCGGCCGATCCGGGAGTCGGCGGCGCGGGAGAAGACGACGACCACGAGTCCGGTGATGAGCAGCATCAGCAGGAAGTAGTTGGCGAAGCGGCCGAGGACGTGGCCGGCGACGTCGTGGGAGGCACCGAAGTCGAACCCGAAGATGTTGAGGTCCGGGATCATCGAGATGCCGTTGGGGCCGTTGGTGATGTTGGGTCCGGAGGCGCCGTCGAGGTTGTTGACGGCGATGCGGAAGATCTCTCCGAAGCCCAGGGTCACGATGGCGAGGTAGTCGCCGCGCAGTCGCAGGGTGGGGGCGCCGATGAGGACGCCGAAGACGAGCGACGCGGCCATGCCGGTGAGCATGGCGGCCCAGAAGGGGAACTGGACGCCGGAGAAGCGGGAGAACTCGGAGCCGGAGACGAGGGCCGCGGCGTAGGCGCCGACGCCGAGGAACGCGACGTATCCGAGGTCGAGGAGTCCGGTGAGGCCGACGACGATGTTGAGGCCGAGGGCGACGGTGCCGACGACGAGGATGCTCACACCGAGGTTGGAGTTGTGCTCGTTGTCCGCGACGTAGGGGAAGATCGCCGCGGCCAGGAACGCCATGGTGGTGGCGAATCCCTTGTGGCGGGCGTTGAGCTGGGCGAAGCGGTCGAAGAGTCCGGCGGTCTGGAGGGCCCAGGCGCCGAAGACGACGAGGAGCAGGTAGCCCAGGAACGTTTCGCTCGCGTCGGGGTCGACGCCGATGCCGTACGTGAACGCGGTGAGCGCGACGGCGGTGGCGGCGGTGATGACGAGGCGCTCAACCCAGGCGGCCAGCTTGGCGGCCGGCGGGATGAGGTCGGGCTTGGTGACGTAGTCCTTGAAGGTGTCACCGGGCTTGGGGAGTGCCAGGGTGCCGAGGAGGGCGATCAGGGAGCCGACGGCGGCGACGTAGGCGCCGGGGTCGAGTGCGACGAGGCCCTTGAGGTCGACGGCGATGGCGATGGCGCTGAACCAGCTGACGGCGAACGCGGAGGCGGCGGCGAGGACGACGGGCTGGGTGGCGCCCGCCGGGTTGAGCCAGCCGAGGCCGCGGACGTTCCAGAGGGTCAGGGCGAAGAGGAGGGTGAGCGCGCCGGCGACGATGTCGAGGACCTGGAGTCCGGCCGGGGAGCCGTAGTAGGTGAGGTCCCCGGGGAAGTCGGACGTGTAGGTCCAGGACATGAACGTGCTGGCGATGGTGGCGATGGCGCCGAAGGCGATGAGGGCGCGGGCGGCGCTCTCGGGGAGTGCGATCAGGCCGCGCTCGGAGGTGGTGGTCTCGGTGGTTGCCATGGTGCTCACGCCCTGTCCGCGACGCGTTCGCCGACGAGGCCTTGTGGCCTGAACAGCAGTACGAGGATGAGGAGTACGAAGGCCCAGACGGAGGACCAGCCGCCGCCGCCGAGCTGCTGCATGCCCGGGATGCCGTCGATGTAGCTGGTGGCCATGGTCTCGGCGAGGCCGAGGACGAGGCCGCCGATCATGGCGCCGTAGATGTTGCCGATGCCGCCGAGGACGGCCGCCGTGAAGGCCTTGAGGCCCATCTGGAAGCCCATGTCGTACTTGACGGTGCCGTAGCGCAGGCCGTAGGCGATGGCCGCGACGGCGGCGAAGAAGCCGCCGATGGCGAAGGCGATGACGATGATGCGGTTGGTGTCGATGCCCATGAGCTGTGCGGTGTCAGGGTCCTGCGCGGTGGCCTGCATGGCGCGGCCGGTGCGGGAGAGGCTGACGAACAGCGCGAGGGCCGCCATGCACAGGGGGGCGGCGATGATGACGAAGACGGAGCCGCTCTGGATGCTGACGGAGCCGATGTGCATGGTGCCGAAGGGAAGCTGGGGGAACTTCAGGTCGGTCTTGGCATCGGGGTAGGTGTTGAAGACGATCTGCTGGAGGGCCAGGGACAGACCGATGGCGGTGATGAGGGGTGCGAGGCGTGGCGCTCCGCGCAGGGGGCGGTAGGCGAAGCGTTCGGCCCCGACGGCGATGAGGACGGAGACGATTCCGCCTCCTATCAGCATCGCTGGGAGGGCTATCCACATGGATGTGCCGTTTGGCAGAACGTACAGGTAGACCGAGAGTGCGCCGAAGCCGCCGGTCATGAAGATCTCGCCGTGGGCGAAGTTGATGAGCTGGACGATGCCGTACACCATCGTGTAGCCGATGGCGATCAGCCCGTACATCGAGCCGAGGAACAGCCCGTTGGCCAGCTGCTGCGGCAGGGTGTTCACCGCGTGGCCTCCATGTGGTGGGGAGAGTTGATCAGGGCGTATGAAGCGGGCCGCGCGGTGACGTGTGGTCGTGGCCGCGCGGCCCTGTGGTTGTGCTGAGGGCCTGTCCGGTGGATCGGACCGGGCGGGTGGCGCCGGTTGGGGCGCCGTTGCCTGGTGGTGGACCGATCCATCGGAGTGGCCCGGGTGGTGCTTGATCAGCCGTTGAACGTGCCGCTCTTGACGGCCTTCCACTTGCCGTCGACGACCTGGTACACGGTGAGCTGCTTGTTGGTGGTGTCGCCGTACTCGTCGAAGGAGACGGGGCCGGCGATGCCGTCGAACTTGGTCTTCTGGACCTCGGCGACGATCTTGGCGCGGGCGCCGTCCGGGATCTTGCCGTCCTTCACCACAGCGCCGATGGCCTTGATGATGGCCGTGGCGGCGTCGTAGGAGTAGCCGCCGTAGGTGCCGTAGTCGCCCTTGAGGCCGGACGCCTTGTACTTCTTGATGAAGTCGGCGGCGGAGGCCAGGGAGTCGACGGGCTGGCCGACGGAGGTGACGAGGTCACCTTCGGAGGGCTTGCCGGCGGTCTGGATGTAGGTGTCGGAGAACATGCCGTCGCCACCGAACAGCGGGATCTTGACTCCGCCGTCCTTGAGCTGCTTGGTGAGCTTCTCGGACTCGTCGTACTGGCCGCCGTAGTAGACGAGGTCGGCCTTGGAGTTCTTGATCTTGGTGACGAGGGCGGAGAAGTCCGTGTCGCCGGTGTTGACGTGGTCCTCGCCCGCGAGCTTGCCGCCGGACTTGGTGAAGCCGGCCTTGAAGAGCTTGGCCAGGCCGGCACCGTAGGTCTGCTTGTCGTCGACCACGTACACCTTGCGCTTCTTCAGCGTGTTGTATGCGTAGTCGGCCGCGAAGCCGCCCTGGAGGGCGTCGGTGGTGGCGGTGCGGAAGTACGTCTTGAACGGGCGGGACTTGGCGGTCTGCCAGTTCTTGCCCTGGGTGAGCTCCGGGGCGGTGTTGGACGGCGAGATCTCGACGAGGCCTGCGGTGTCGAAGACCTGCTGCATCTGGGTGGCGACGCCGGAGTTCAGCGGGCCGACGACGCCGAGGACCTTGTCGTCCTGGACGAGCTGGGTGGCGTTGGCCTGGCCGGAGGCCGGGATCGCCTTGTCGTCGAGCGCCTTGACCTTGAAGGTCACGCCGGGGACGGTGTTGTTCTTGTTGGCGTCGTCCACGGCGATCTGGACGCCGCCCTGGATGCCGAGACCGGTGGCGGAGTTCTGACCGGTCAGCGGCGCGTCCACGCCGATGATGATCTCGGTCTTCTTGTCGCTCTTGCTGTCGCCGCTGTCGTCGCGCGAGCCGCAGGCGGTCAGCGTGAGTGCTCCTGTCGTGAGCACGGCGGTGAGTATGACCATAGAACGCTGTCGCACGTTGAATCCTCTCCCTGGCGCGGCACCCCAGGGTGGGGGCCGTGTTTCTCGCCGGGCCGTACTGGGTGAAGCAGGGCCGTGCAGTGACGCGCCCGGCGGCGCGGTGACTGGCCGTGACTATAAGCGCAGGTTGGGGGGGTGGGGAGGAGCGTGGGGAAGGCTGTGACGCTCTTGTTATCCGGGGGGTGCCTCGTGGGGCGTGGGGCGGACGATCGGAGCATTTCGGCGTGTTGGCCGGGGGCGGTTGTGTGTTCGCATGGCGAGAACGCGCTGTTCCGGGTTGATGGCGGATACCGGAAGCTGCAGGCGCGGTGGCGGTTCGGGGAGCCGCTCGGGGCGCGGTGTCACGCGGCTCGTGGCGCGGTGATTGCTTTATTGCGGCAGAGGTAACCGACTGTTACCGCCGCGTGATGTGGTCGTCGGCACCCTGGCCGGGTGAAGTGGGTGTGCGGAAGGGCCTGTTGGGGAAGCGGGGGCCGCGTGGTCCGGCCCTCGGGCCGAGCGGCCCCGTGCCGCCGAAGTGAGGCTTTGCTGTTGCTGTGCGTTGTCGCCGCGGACGGACCGGTCGGCGTGGGGGGCCTCGGCGGCGGGCGGCGGGCCGGCGCGGTTGTATACGACGCCGCGCAAGGCGATGAGGCGGGGGTTTTCCGGCCTTCACTGTCCGTGGCAGCGGGGGCGGGTCTTCGCGCTCAACTCGGCGGTTCCGATGCCTACTTGGTGGGGGCCGGCGGCAGTGTCGCGGGCGGTGCCGGCCCCGAAGCGGAAGGAAGCGCTCGTGCCGTCGGGGCGGTTGCGGCGGGGAGCTGTGCGATCGGTGGTCACGGGTAGTGGCCGAGGCGGGGCGGCGGGGGCTCCGGTTGCGATCGCGATGACGGTCCGGGCCCGGCTGGGTCGCGTCCCAACGGGCGCCGAGGGGCGGAGGGTTGGCCTTCGACGGATCCGCGGATCGGGAGGGGCGGCGAATCCCTGGGGGCGGCGAATCTCCGGAGGGACCGCGAACTTCTGGAAGGTCCGTGAACCTCTGGACGCTCCGTGAAGCCCTGGGCTCGGCGAGCACGTTCGTGGCGGCCCCGGAGTGCCGGGGACGGGCCCGGGGCAATGCTGTGTCTGTGCTGTGCACCCCCTGAGGGCCCCGGAGAGCCACTGGAGGGCCTCCGGGGTGCCCCCGGACGGTTCGCGTGCCCCGGAGGGCCTGGGAGTGCCCCGGGGGTCCGTGCGCCCCGGAGGGCTTCGGGGTGCCCCGGGGCCGTCCGGGCGTCAGCTCTGGGGTGCGTCCTTGAGGATGCAGGTGAGGCGGGCGCTGCAGACGCGCTTGCCGTCCTCGCCGGTGATGACGATCTCGTACGTCGCCGAGGTGCGCCCGCGGTGGACGGGTGTGGCCACGCCGGTGACGAGGCCGGAGCGGACGCCGCGGTGGTGGGTGCAGTTCAGGTCGACGCCGACGGCGATCTTGGTGATGCCGCCGTGGAGCATGGCGCCGACGGAGCCGATGGTCTCGGCGAGGACGGCGGAGGCCCCTCCGTGGAGGAGGCCGTAGGGCTGGGTGTTGCCCTCGACGGGCATGGTGCCCACGACGCGGTCCGCGGAGGCCTCGATGATCTGGACGCCCATGCGGTTGCCGAGGTGGCCCGCGGAGAAGAGCGCCGGCAGGTCGACACCGAGTGCGGCGTACTCGTCGATGACCCCTTGCGGGAACTTCGGGGTGTGCTGTTCGCCCATGGCGCCCGGCTCCGTTCGTCGTGGACCACTTCGTCGTGGATGTCCTCGCTGAGCGAACGCTCAGTCGGCTGTCGATTGTTCCAGACGGACGACCACGGATTTGCTGGCGGGGGTGTTGCTGGTGTCGGCGGTCGAGTCGAGCGGGACCAGGACGTTGGTCTCGGGGTAGTAGGCGGCGGCGCAGCCGCGGGCGGTGGGGTAGTGCACGACGCGGAAGCCGGGGGCGCGTCGTTCGACGCCGTCCTTCCACTCGCCGACGAGGTCGACGTACGAGCCGTCCGCGATCTTCAGTTCGCGGGCGTCGTCGGGGTTGATGAGGACGACGCGGCGGCCGTTCTTTATGCCCCGGTACCGGTCGTCGAGTCCGTAGATGGTGGTGTTGTACTGGTCGTGCGAGCGCAGGGTCTGCAGGAGCAGGCGGCCTTCGGGGAGTTCGGGGTGTTCGACGGGCGCGGCGGTGAAGTTGGCCTTGCCGGTGGCCGTCGGGAAGCGGCGTTCGTCGCGGGGGGCGTGGGGGAGGGCGAAGCCGGCGGGGTCGGCCACGCGCGCGTTGAAGTCCTGGAAGCCGGGGATCACGCGGGCGACGCGGTCGCGGATGGTCGCGTAGTCCTTCTCGAACTCTTCCCAGGGGGTGGTGCTGGCCTCGCCGAGGACCCTGCGGGCGAGGCGGGCGACGATGGCGGGCTCGGACAGCAGGTGGGGGCTCGCGGGCTCCAGGCGCCCGCGTGAGGCGTGCACCATGCCCATGGAGTCCTCGACGGTCACGAACTGTTCGCCGCTGTCCTGGAGGTCGCGTTCGGTGCGTCCGAGGGTGGGCAGGATGAGGGCCCGGGCGCCGGTGACGACATGCGAGCGGTTCAGCTTGGTGGAGACGTGCACGGTCAGCCGGGCGCGCCGCATGGCCGCCTCGGTGACCTCGGTGTCGGGGGAGGCGGCGACGAAGTTGCCGCCCATGGCGAAGAAGACCTTCGCGTCGCCGTCGCGCAGGGCCCGGATGGCCCGTACGACGTCGTAGCCGTGTTCGCGGGGCGGCTTGAAGCCGAACTCCTTCTCCAGGGCGTCGAGGAAGGCGGGGGCAGGGCGTTCGAAGATGCCCATGGTGCGGTCGCCCTGGACGTTGGAGTGTCCGCGGACGGGGCAGACGCCGGCTCCGGGGCGGCCGATGTTGCCGCGCAGGAGCAGGAAGTTGACGACTTCGCGGATGGTGGGGACGGAGTGCTTGTGCTGGGTGAGGCCCATCGCCCAGCACACGATGGTGCGCCGTGAGGCGAGGACCATCTTGAGGGCCTCGTCGATGCTGTCGCGGGTGAGCCCTGTGGCGGTGAGGGTCTCTTCCCAGTCGGCGGCGCGGGCGGCCTGGGCGAAGTCCTCGAATCCGTGGGTGTGTTCGGCGATGAACGTGTCGTCGAGGGCGCCCTCGGTGTCGAGGATCAGTTTGTTCAGCAGGCGGAAGAGGGCCTGGTCGCCGCCGAGGCGGATCTGGAGGAAGAGGTCGGTGAGCGCGGCGCCCTTGAGCATGCCCTGGGGGGTCTGCGGGTTCTTGAAGCGTTCCATGCCCGCTTCGGGCAGCGGGTTGACGGTGATGATCTTCGCGCCGTTGGCCTTGGCCTTCTCCAGGGCGGAGAGCATGCGCGGGTGGTTCGTGCCGGGGTTCTGGCCGGCGACGATGATCAGGTCGGCGCGGTAGAGGTCGTCGAGCAGGACGCTGCCCTTGCCTATGCCGATGGTCTCGTTGAGGGCCGAGCCGGACGACTCGTGGCACATGTTCGAGCAGTCCGGCAGGTTGTTGGTGCCGAGCTCGCGGGCGAAGAGCTGGTACAGGAAGGCGGCCTCGTTGCTGGTGCGGCCCGAGGTGTAGAAGAGGGCTTCGTCGGGGGAGCCGAGCGCGGCGAGTTCCTCGGCGACGATGTCGAAGGCGCGTTCCCAGGCGATGGGCTCGTAGTGGTCGGCGCCCTCGGCCAGGTACATGGGGTGGGTGAGGCGGCCCTGCTGGCCGAGCCAGTAGCCGCTGCGGCCGGCGAGGCCGGAGACGGGGTGCGCGGCGAAGAAGTCGGGGGTCACCCGGCGCAGGGTGGCTTCCTCGGCGACGGCCTTCGCGCCGTTCTCGCAGAACTCCGCGGCGTGCCGGTGCTCGGGCTCGGGCCAGGCGCAGCCCGGGCAGTCGAAGCCGTCCTTCTGGTTGACGCGCAGGAGGGTGAGGGCGGTGCGGCGCACGCCCATCTGCTGCTGGGCGATGCGCAGGGTGTGTCCGATGGCGGGGAGCCCGGCCGCGGCGTGCTTCGGTCCGGCTACCTGCGGAGCGTCCTGGACCGGATCGCTTTTCGGCGGCTTGCTGGCCATCGCTGAACCCCTTCGCGTGCGCACGTCGGTGTGCGTGTCTTCGTACCGCTTCGATCCTCGCACGCGTGACCGGCAGCGAAGGCCGTGGGTTGGGGGAATGCGGGGCGGGGAGGGGGTGTGCCGGACCGGGACGGCTCTCGTTGTCAGTGGGCCGTGGCAGGATCGGGGGTGTGGCAGAGACAGCATCGAAGCAGACCGAGAAGACCGCAGGTACGGGCCGCCCGCGCCTGATGCTCATGGATGGGCACTCGCTGGCCTACCGCGCGTTCTTCGCGCTGCCCGCGGAGAACTTCACCACCGCGACGGGTCAGCCGACGAACGCCATCTATGGTTTCGCGTCGATGCTGGCGAACACGCTGCGCGACGAGTCGCCCACGCATTTCGCGGTGGCGTTCGACGTGTCGCGCAAGACGTGGCGTTCCGAGGAGTTCACCGAGTACAAGGCGAACAGGTCGAAGACCCCGGACGAGTTCAAGGGGCAGGTCGAGCTGATCGGCGAGGTGCTGGACGCGATGCACGCGCAGCGCTTCGCGGTGGACGGCTTCGAGGCCGACGACATCATCGCGACGCTCGCCACCCAGGCCGAGGCCGAGGGCTTCGACGTGCTGATCGTCACGGGTGACCGTGACTCCTTCCAGCTGGTCTCGGAGCACACGACGGTGCTGTATCCGACGAAGGGTGTCTCCGAGCTGACCCGGTTCACTCCGGAGAAGGTCTTCGAGAAGTACGGGCTGACGCCGGCGCAGTATCCGGACTTCGCGGCGCTGCGCGGTGACCCGTCGGACAACCTGCCGGGCATTCCCGGTGTGGGGGAGAAGACGGCCGCGAAGTGGATCAACCAGTTCGGTTCGTTCGCGGAGCTGGTCGAGCGGGTCGACGAGGTCAAGGGCAAGGCCGGGCAGAACCTGCGCGACCATCTGGAGGCGGTGAAGCTCAACCGCCGTCTCACGGAGATGGTCAAGGACGTCGAGCTGCCGCGGACGGTGGCGGACCTGGAGCGGGTCGCGTACGACCGTACGGCGCTCGCGATGGTCCTGGACACCCTGGAGATCCGTAATCCCTCGCTGCGGGAACGGCTTCTCGCCGTGGACCCGGGGGCCGCGGAGGCCGAGGAGGCGCGGCCCGTCGTCGAGGGCGTCGAGATCGACGGCACGGTGCTGGGCGCGGGCGAGCTGATGCCGTGGCTCGCCGAGCACGGTTCCGGGGTGCTGGGTGTGTCCACGGTCGACTCGTGGGCGCTGGGTTCGGGGTCGGTCGCCGAGGTGGCGCTCGCGGCGGGTGCGGGGCCGGCGGTCTGGTTCGATCCGTCCCGGCTGGACGAGTCCGACGAGAACGCGTTCGCGGCGTGGCTCGCCGACTCCGGCAGGCACAAGGTCATGCACAACGCCAAGGGCGCGATGCGGGTCTTCGCCGAGCACGGCTGGAGCATCGAGGGTGTGACCATGGACACGGCGCTCGCGGCCTATCTGGTCAAGCCGGGCCGTCGTTCGTTCGCGCTGGACGCGCTCTCCCTGGAGTATCTGGGCCGGGAGCTCGGGCCCGCCGCCGCGGCCGACGGACAGCTCGCGTTCGGTGCGGACGAGCAGGCCGAGGCCGACGCGCTGATGGCGCAGGCCCGGACGATCCTCGATCTGGGGGAGTCGTTCGGGGAGAAGCTCCAGGAGGTCGGCGCGGCGGATCTGCTGCGGGACATGGAGCTGCCCACGTCCAGCCTGCTGGCGCGCCTGGAGCGGCACGGCATCGCGGCGGACCGTGCGCATCTGGAGGCCATGGAGCAGATGTTCGCCGGCGCGGTGCAGCAGGCGGTGAAGGAGGCGCACGCGGCCGCCGGGCACGAGTTCAACCTCGGTTCGCCCAAGCAGCTCCAGGAAGTCCTCTTCGGTGAACTGGCCCTGCCGAAGACGAAGAAGACGAAGACGGGTTACACGACGGACGCGGACGCGTTGGCCTGGCTGGCGACGCAGACCGAGAACGACCTGCCCGTGATCATGCTCCGTCACCGTGAGCAGGCCAAACTGCGCGTCACCGTCGAGGGGCTGATCAAGTCGATCGCCCCGGACGGCCGTATCCACACGACGTACAACCAGACGGTGGCGGCGACGGGACGGCTGTCGTCGACCGATCCGAACCTGCAGAACATCCCGGTGCGCACGGACGAGGGCCGGGCGATCCGCCGCGGCTTCGTCGTCGGTGAGGGCTTCGAGTGCCTCATGACCGCGGACTACAGCCAGATCGAACTGCGGGTGATGGCCCATCTGTCCGAGGACGAGGGGCTGCTGGAGGCGTTCACCTCCGGTGAGGACCTGCACACCACCGTCGCCTCCCAGGTGTTCTCGGTGGAGCGGACAGCGGTCGACGCGGAGATGCGCCGCAAGATCAAGGCGATGTCGTACGGCCTCGCTTACGGGCTGTCGGCCTTCGGTCTGTCGCAGCAGCTGAACATCGAGGCGGGCGAGGCCCGTGCGCTGATGGACACGTACTTCGAGCGCTTCGGCGGTGTGCGGGACTATCTGCGCCGGGCGGTCGACGAGGCCCGGGCCACGGGCTACACCGCGACGCTGTTCGGGCGCCGCCGGTATCTGCCCGACCTCAACAGCGACAACCGCCAGCGCCGTGAGGCGGCCGAGCGGATGGCCCTGAACGCGCCCATCCAGGGCACGGCCGCCGACATCGTGAAGATCGCGATGCTCCATGTGGACCGGGCGCTGCGCGAGGCGAAGCTGAACTCCCGCATGCTGCTTCAGGTCCATGACGAAATCGTGCTGGAGATCGCTCCCGGCGAACGGGAGAGGACCGAGGCGCTGCTGCGCCACGAGATGGCGTCCGCCGTCCGGCTCCAGGTTCCGCTGGACGTCTCCGTCGGCGCGGGCCGGGACTGGGAGTCGGCGGCGCACTAGCCATCGGGCGCGACGTCTTCGGCCGAGGGCCGTGGGGGGGGGGCCCCCGGGGGGGGGGGGGCCCCCCCCCCCCCGCGGGGGGGGGGGGGGGGGGGGGGGCCGGGGGGGGGGCGGGGGGGGGGCCCGCGCGGGGGGGGGGGGGGGGGGGGGGGGGGGGGGGGGGGGGGGCCCCCGGGGGGGCCCCCCCCCACGGCCCTCGGGCGTTTTCGGCGGTGTGCCGGGCGGCCCGGGGCGTGCCCGTGGGGCGTCACCCGCGTGGCTCGCACGGGGCGCCCCGGGCCGGAGGGTGACGTAAGGATGCGGGCATGGGTATACGCACGCTCCACCGCCGAACGGCCACGGGTATGCGCACGCTCCACGGTCGTACCGCCATGGTCACGACCGTGGTGGTAGCGACCGCGACGGTGGCCGCGGTCGTCGTCCCGGTGCTGTTCGCGCCGCTGCCCGCGCTCGCGGCCGGGGCGGGTACCGCCCAGCTGCCGGGTCCCGGCGGTTCCGCACGTGACGAGGACCGCGAGGAGGATTTCGGAGCCCGGTTGTCCCGCGATCTCCAGGCGGCCCTGTCCGCGCGCCCGGGTACGGTCCTGGTGTCGGTGCCCGACGGCACGAGAGGCGGCCCGGCGGGCGCAGAGGCCGTCGACCGGATCCGGCCGGCGGCGGTGGCCGCAGGCGCCCGCGCGTTCCTCAGCTCCTGCGCGCACCGCCTCCGGCTGCTGACCCGGCTCCGTGACAGCGGGCGCCGGAGCGCGCTGTTCGGCCTCGCGCGCGGACCGGGGGCGCACATCTCGACCGGCAGACTGCCCCGGGCCGCGAACGGGGGACGCGTCCACGGCATCGGTTCCTTCACCGGCCCTGCCCGCAGTTACCGCGTCATCGTCCTGTCGTACGACCATCCGACGGCGCCGTACCGTGCCCGCGTCGTCGAGCGGGTCGCCCGAGCCGTGCACCGGGGCTTTCGCCGGGGAGGCGGGGTGCTGCGCAGTCTTGCCGCCGGCGGGGCGGTCAGCGAGCGGCGGGACGGCTCGGTTCCGTACGCGCCGCCGCGGGACCGGGACGAGCCGGAGCGGGACGCCAGACCCTGACGGCGGCGACGTACAGGCCGAGGCCGAGGACCAGGCCGGCGCCCCCGCCGAAGCACAGCGCCGGGATGAGTTCCCACGGCTTCGCGACGGATTTCCAGTACGTCCACCAGCGCACCGCCCGCTGTACCGCGGCGGCCAGCGCGAGGCCGCCGATCACGGTCGCGGCCAGCCACCGGTCGGCGGTGGACAGGACGGGCACCGGGACGGCGGGGCCGTCCGGCGCGCGGCGCAGCGCGAGCGCCACGAAGGTCACGATCACGACGGCCGCGAGGGCCGAACTGCCGTACTGGACGTACCAGTAGAGGGGCGAGCCCGCGAGGCTGTGGCCGAGGACGGGGAACAGCCGTACTCCCCACCGGTCGTGATGGGTGAACGCGTCCCACACGACATGCGTCAGTCCGCCGAGTACCGCGGAGGCGTACCACCGCAGAACGGTCGGCGCGCGCACCGGCTCGCGCGCGGCTCCGCAGCGCAGGAGTTGTGCCGTGCGCCCCTGTCGTGCCGTTGGCATCAGCGCCACCAGCGGTTCGCGCAGCACCAGCCAGGCACCCGTCAGCATCCATGCGATCAGCACATCGACCGTGAACACGCCGGTGAACGAGTGGGTGAACGTGCCGAACTCCATCGCCCCGGGCACTACGCTCGCCGCGTAGTAGGTCAGGTCGGGAGCGAAGGAACCCGTCACGAGAACGGCGGGAATCAGTCGGCCGCGGCCGTTTCCGTTCCCGCGGATCGCGGGAAGCACGGCCGCCGCGTGACTGAGCGTGAAGGGCAAATCGTCCCCCTGCGTCTCCTGTTGACCGGCTATGTTCGGCCGGTTGATCACCGGAGGCCAGTATGCGGGACGGCGGTCCATGGCCAAGTGGTGAATATCGGGCGCGAACAGGTCCCTGGGCGGCGGAAGTTGTCGTAGGGTCGCCTGGGTTGCCGTGCGGGGAGCACGGTCCGAGACAGCGGCAGCGCAGGACGGAGAGGCGACGGGTCACGCCGGTCGTCCGTAGGAGGGGTTCACTCGATGGCGGCGCAATTCGGCAGGAGGCTGCGCAAGGGCGCGGCAACCACCGCTGTGGCCGCGGCCGCGGTCGCGGCTCTATCCGCCTCCCAGGCCCCGGGAGTGATCACCGACGACCACGGCAGACAGTCGACGGGCGCCGATCTCGGCCTGGGCACGGGTGACACGGGCGGCGACGGCACCGCGACCGGCAACGGGCGTTACTACACGGACCTTCCGCCGCTGCAGAGCCCGAACCCCGCACCGACCACGGGAAGTGACACGCCCGCCGCCACGGGCGTGGCCGAGGCGGGCATCCCGGCGACCGTCCTGGCCGCCTACAAGCAGGCCGAGGCGTCGCTGCGCGAGTCCAAGCCGACCTGCAACCTGCCCTGGCAGCTTCTCGCCGCGATCGGCAAGGTCGAGTCGGGCCAGGCCCGTGGCGGCCGTGTCGACGCCAACGGCACGACCTTGTCGCCCATTCTCGGCCCGGTCCTGAACGGCTACGGATTCGCCAACATCAGGGACACCGACAACGGCGCGTTCGACGGCGACAGCACCTTCGACCGCGCTGTGGGGCCGATGCAGTTCATCCCCTCCACCTGGGAGTGGGCGGGCCGCGACGGCAACGGCGACGGCAAGAAGGACCCCAACAACATCTACGACGCGGCGCTGGCCGCCGGGCACTACCTGTGCCGCTTCGACCACGACATGTCGGTCCAGGCGCAGATGAACGCGGCGATCCTCAGCTACAACAACTCGACGGCGTACCTCAACACCGTCATGTCGTGGCTGGAGTACTACCGCAAGGGCACGCACGAGGTGCCGGACGGTACCGGCACGCTGCCCTCGCACCACAGCGACGAGCCCACCTCGCCGGGCCCGACGCCCACGCCGCCCGCGCAGCCGTCCCCGCCGGTCGGCCCGCGGCCCGGCGGCGGCCCGTCGAGCCCCGCTCCGAAGCCGACCCCTCCCGTCACCCCGACCCCGCCGGCCACGCAGCCCCCGACGAGCCCGCCCACTCCCACGCCGACGCCCACCGAGACGGTGGACCACCTGACGAACATGGGCGCCGGGAAGCTCACGGCGACCGCCGGGGACACGTTCGCGCAGAAGATCGCCGTGCGGACCGACGACAAGGCCGGCAAGCCCGTGGCGAAGGTCCGGGTGCGGTTCACCATCGTCGGTGACACCGACGCCACCTTCACCGGCGGCGAGAGCGTCGCCACGCTGGTCACCAACGGACTCGGCGTCGCCGGCGCGCCCGCGCTCGTGGCGGGCGAGAAGACGGGCGACTTCACCGTCCGCGTCACCGTGGTGGGCCGCGTCATGGCCGGCCTCGACTACACGGCGAGTGTCACCGCGCGCCAGGCCGACACCCTGGCCCGCACCGGCGACACCGCGCTGACCTGCGTCCCGGGCGGCGAGTTCGCCGACCAGGTCGAGGTGAAGGCCACCTACAAGGGCGCCGCGGCGGGCAAGGTCGCCGCGACCGCGACCCTGATCAAGTCCGCCGACGACACCGGCGAGAACGACAAGGGCCCCTCCTTCAAGGACGCGGACGGCAAGACCGTACGCACCCTCACCGCCCTGACCACCGACGCGGACGGCCTGCTCAAGCTGCCGAAGCTCTACGCCGACGACACCACCGGCACCTTCCTGCTCCGCATCACCACCACCGGCGGAGCCACCCTGACCGTCGAACTGACGGTCGCCGCCGCTCCTGCCACCGCCACTCCCGCGGCCTCTCCCACCGCCTCCTAGAACCGAGCCGCCACCGCGCGCGGCACAGCTCGCCTCCAGGGCGCCCTCCCGGCTCACGCCGCGGGGGCGCCCTGATCCGTTGTGTGCGCGACGTGTTCTCATCTCGCCCCGCCGTTGCTACGGTGCCGGACCTGACGATGTATCAGCTCCTGGCCCCGGGAGGCCCGCATGCGTGCCCTCATCGCCGCCGCGACCGGTCTCGCCGCGGCACTCGCGCTGGTCCTGACCATCACGGCCATGGGCTCGCCCGCCGGACACACCTCGCCGAAGCCGTTGCTCACCACCGTCCCCAAACACCCCTGACGCACGCACCGGGAGGGCCGTCGAGATGCGCCGCAAGGCAAGCCTGATCCTGCTCGCGCTCGCCGTGTTCTTCGCGGCACTGTCCCCGCTGCTGCGCTGGTACGCCTTCCCGCGCCTGGCCAAGATCCCGGCGAACCAGTACCAGGACATGGTCCTGGAGGCGAAGGACGCCACCCTCCTCGACTACGGCACCATGAAGGCCAGGAAGGTCCCCAAGGTCACCGTCGTCCAGACCCTCAAGGGCGACGTCGAGGCCTCCGAGCGGATCGAGCGGACCGCCGGCCGTGACGTCGTCGTCTGGGACTCCCTGTCCTACGTCCAGGGCCCCGACGGCACGATGGTCTCCAAGCTCCCCGAGCGCTACATCTTCGACGCGCACAGCCAGGAACCCGTCCACGCCACCGGCGAGTCCGTCGACGGCGACCCCGTCACCCGCCAGGGCATCGAGTTCAAATGGCCCTTCAGGACCGAGAAACGGGACTACGAGTACTTCGACGCCCAGACCCGTACCTCGGCGCCCATCCACTACAAGGGCACCCGGACCTTCCGGGGCGTCAAGGTCTACTACTTCGAGCAGACCATCCCCTGGACGAAGGTGAAGTTCCCCAAGATCATGCCCGTCCAGGGGGTCACCCCGCAGTCCCTCGCCAAGACCGGCACCACCCGTTGGTACACCACCGTCCGCAGGTTCTGGGTCGAGCCGGTCACCGGAGCACCCGTCTACGGCGAGGAGAGCCACCGGGAGGAACTCCGCGGCGGCACACTCCTGGGAGGCCGGGACAAGGTGACCGCCTTCTCCGGGGACGTGAAGATGCGCGAGGACTACATCCGGAACACCGTCGACCTCGTCAAGTCCAACCGCACCCTCGTCCTGATGATGACCTCCTACCTCCCGTGGGGCTTCCTGCTCCTGGGGACGGCCCTGCTGGCCCTCTCCCTGTATCTGGAGGCCCGCGGCCGCAGGCCGGGCGAACCCGCGCCGGCGCCGGCCGCCGACCCCGAGCCCGTCAGCGCCTGAGCCGCGCGTTCGTGTACCGCGTCGGCTCGGCGGTCGCCGGGTCCTCGGGCCACGGGTGCTTGGGGTAGCGGCCGCGCAGTTCGGCCCGTACGCCGTTGTAGCCGTCCTTCCAGAAGGACGCGAGATCGGCGGTCACCGCGGCCGGCCGGCCCGCGGGGGACAGGAGATGCACGAGTACGGGCACGCCGGCAACGGCGGGCGAGGCGTGGAGCCCGAACATCTCCTGGAGCTTCACGGCGAGCACCGGCTGCGCCGGGTCGGTGTAGTCGACGCGGATCCTCGAACCGCTCGGCACCTCGATCCGCTCGGGCGCGAGCTCGTCCAGCCGGGCCGCCTCGCCGGTGGCCCAGGGCAGCAGCCGGTTCAGGGCCTGCCCGGCGTCGATCCGCGCCAGGTCCGCCCGCCGTCGGGCACGGCTCAGCTCCGGCTCCAGCCACTCCTCCACGCGCGCGTGGAGGGCCTCCGCGGAGACGTCCGGCCACGGGTCGCCCAGCCGGCGGCGCAGGAACGCCAGCCGCAGCCGCAGCACCTCGGCGTCAGGCGACCACCGCAGCAGGCCGAAGCCCTCCTCCCGCAGCCCCTCGAGCAGCGCCTCCCGTACGAGCCCGGGGTCCGCCTTGCGCAGTGGCCGCACGGCCAGCTCCACCGCCCCCAGCCGCTCCACCCGCCGGGCGACGACATCGCCCCCGGCCCAGTGGACCTCGTCGCCCTCGCCGTACAGACCGGCGGCGGCCCGCCGTGCCGTCGGCTCGTCGATCACCGCCGCGAGCCGCACGCGCGCGTGCCCCCTGCCGACGGGGCGGTCGGCGACGGCGACCGCGAGCCAGGGAGCACCGCGCAGAACGGACCCCTCGCCGGCGTCGGCACGGGTCCCGTTGACCATGAGGTGCGAGCCACCCCGCAGGTGCGCGACGCGTTCGGGGAACGCCAGCGAGGCGACGAGCCCGACGACCCCGTCGTCCCCGGCCTGCGGCTCACCGGCGCGCAGCCCCGGAGAGGAAGAAGAGACGGAGGGGACAGGGGAGGCCCCTGAGGAAGGAGAGCCCGAGGTGGAGGCAAGGGAGTCGGAGGGGGATGCCTTGCCGGGAGAGCTGGAGGGTGGCGCCTGGCCGGGTGCGGGGACGGAGGTCGAGGTGGAGGCGGGGGAGCCCGATGGGGATGCCTTGCCGGGAGAGCCAGAGGGCGGCGCCTGGCCGGGGGCGGGGGCCGACGACGGGGTGAGGGCGGCGGCGGAGGAGCGGAGGCGGCGGGACTCGGCGCGCCAGCGGGCCGCGTAGCCGTCACCGCCACGCCGGGCCGTGCGCCAGGCCGCGGCCAGGTCGTCGCCGTACTCGCGAGGGGGCTCCTCGCTCAGCAGGGCGACCACGTCGGCGGCCCGCGTCGCGCCCACCAGCGGGGTCGCGTCCAGCAGGGCGCGCGCCAGCCGGGGGTGCAGTCCCAGGCGGGACATGCGGACGCCGCGGTCCGTGGCCCGCCCCGCGGCGTCGACCGCGCCGACGGCGGACAGGACGGCCCGCGCCGCCGCCATCGCCCCGACCGGCGGCGGATCCAGCAGAGCCAGCCCCGTCGCCCCGGGGTCGCCCCAGCAGGCCGCCTGGAGCGCGAACGCCGTCAGGTCGGCCACCTTGATCTCGGGGGCGGGGAACCGTGTCAGACGGGTGTCCTCCGCCTCCGCCCAGCAGCGGTAGACCGCGCCCGGCGCCTCACGCCCGGCCCGCCCCGCCCGCTGCCGCCCGGCCGCCTGCGAGGCCCGTACGGTCGCCAGGGCGCTCAGCCCGCGCGCGTGGTCCACCCGCGGCTCCCGCGCGAGCCCCGAGTCCACGACCACCCGCACCCCCGGAACCGTCAGCGACGACTCGGCCACCGAGGTCGCGAGGACCACCCGGCGCCGCACACCGGCCGTGAGCACCGCGTCCTGCACGGCCGCCGGAGCCCGCCCGTGCACCTGAAGGACGTCGACATCCCCGATACCGCCCAGCTGTCCGGCCACCCGCGCGATCTCCCCGACGCCGGGGAGGAAGCAGAGGACGTCACCCGAGCGCTCGGTCAGCGCCCGCCGCACCGTGGAGGACACATGCGTCAGCAGCGCCGGGTCCACCCGCATCCCGTGCGGGGGCCGTACGGGGCGCGCGGGCGGCGCCCACACCGTCTCGACCGGATACGAGACACCCTCCGCCTCGACGACCGGCGCGTCGCCCAGCAGCCGGGCCCAGCCACCGGCGTCCGTGGTCGCGGACGCGGCGACCAGCCGCAGTTCGGGACGGAGCGCGGCCCGCACGTCCAGCAGGAACGCGGCCACCGTGTCGGCGTCCAGATGCCGCTCGTGACACTCGTCGAGCACGACCACGTCGACGCCCGCGAGCTCCTGGTCCCGCTGAAGCCGCTGGAGCAGGACCCCGGTCGTGACGACCTCCACGCGCGCGTGCGGGCCGACCACCCGTTCCCCGCGCACCGTGAAGCCGACGCTCTCCCCGACCTTCTCGCCCAGCAGCCACGCCATCCGCCGGGCGGCGGCCCGTGCCGCGATGCGCCGCGGCTCGGCCACCACCACCCGCCGCGCCGGGCGCCCGTCGTCCAGGAGACCCGCCAGGGCCAGCGGCACCAGCGTCGTCTTGCCGGTGCCGGGCGGCGCCACCAGCACCGCGGCGCCGTGCCCCTCCAGGGCGTCGTCCACAGCGGGCAGGGCGCCGCGCACGGGCAGCGCGTCCAGGGCTTCGTAACGGATCACGCCCCCCAGTCTCGTACCTGCGCCGAACCGGCCGCGCGGGAACTCCGGGACAGCCCCAGGGCGCGGGCGGCACCGCGACGCGACGAAGGGGAGCGGCAGGCACGACGAAGAGGGGCGGCAGGCGCGAAGGGGCCGAGGGGGGAGCCGCGACGACGACGAAGGGGGAGCCGATCGGCTCCCCCTTCGTCGTCGCTCATGCCACGGGCCGTTCCTCGTGGACCGCGCAGGTCAGTCCCGCTCGCACACGAAGATCGCCGTGCCCGGAATGAGGTTCCCGCGCAGCGGGGACCAGCCGCCCCACTCCTGGGTGTTCCAGGCGGGCCACTCGGGTTCGACGACGTCGACCAGGCGGAAACCGCCGGCCACCACGTCACGCACCCGGTCGCCCAGCGTCCTGTGGTGCTCGACGTAGACCGCGCGGCCGTCCTCGTCCTGCTCCACGTACGGGGTGCGGTCGAAGTAGGACGCGGACACCGACAGGCCCTCGGGGCCCGGCTCGTCGGGGAACGCCCAGCGGAGCGGGTGCGTGACCGAGAAGACGAAGCGGCCGCCGGGGCGCAGAACCCGGTGCACCTCCCTCAGCACCAGCACCGGGTCGGCGACGAAGGGCAGCGCGCCGTACGCCGAGCACGCGAGGTCGAAGGAGCCGTCCGCGAACGGCAGGGCGCTCGCGTCCGCCTCCACGAGGGCCACCGGGCCTCCGATGCGCAGCGCGTGCTGGAGCTGGCGGTGGGAGAGGTCCAGGGCCACGGGGCGCGCGCCCTGCGCGGCCAGCCAGCGCGAGCACTGCGCCGCTCCCGCGCCGATCTCCAGGACGTCCTTGCCCTTGAGGTCCTCCGGGGGGCCCAGCAGCTCGGCCTCCACCTCGTCGAGACCCTCGGGACACCACACGAACCGGTCGTCGCCGAGGAACGTGCCGTGTTCGATCTGGTAGTCGTCCGCGTTCCGGTCCCACCAGCCCCGATTCGCCCGTGAACTCTCCATGAGGTCCGCGTCACGTCGGGTGGCTTCCGGTTCGAACGGTTCGGGCTCTTGGATGATCGGCTCCCTCGTCGTACTCTTCCGTCCAACCCGTCTCGGGCGTGTCACGAAAGAGGCGTCCTACTGCCCGCGTGGCCTTGTGAGACAGGTCTTGTGCCGGGATTGCGGCGATCCGCCCCGGGTGTGCGCCTTCGCGCATTGACCCTGCCCGGCTGCCCCCGTATGCTACAAGTTGCGCTGCGGGCCTGCGCTCCTCAGACGTAGCAGGCTGCGCTCGCATCTGTATGTATGTCCCCTCGGTTTTCGAGGCGCCTCCGGCTTTGGCCGGGTTTGGCGCTTCCTTGGCTGTCCGGCCTTCTACAGAGCGAAACGGGCTCCCGGCGTAAGCAGTACCTACGACTCACTGTCCGTACCGGAGCCCTTTCCCACATGACGAGCAGCACCGAGACCACCTCTACCACGCCGCAGGTAGCGGTCAACGACATCGGTAACGAGGAAGCATTCCTCGCCGCGATCGACGAGACGATCAAGTACTTCAACGACGGCGACATCGTCGACGGCGTCATCGTGAAGGTCGACCGGGACGAGGTCCTGCTCGACATCGGTTACAAGACCGAAGGTGTCATCCCGAGCCGCGAGCTCTCGATCAAGCACGACGTCGACCCGAACGAGGTCGTCAAGGTCGGCGACGAGATCGAAGCCCTTGTTCTCCAGAAGGAGGACAAGGAAGGCCGCCTGATCCTCTCGAAGAAGCGTGCCCAGTACGAGCGCGCCTGGGGCACCATCGAGAAGATCAAGGAAGAGGACGGCATCGTCACCGGCACCGTCATCGAGGTTGTCAAGGGTGGTCTCATCCTCGACATCGGCCTCCGTGGCTTCCTGCCGGCTTCCCTCGTCGAGATGCGCCGTGTCCGCGACCTCCAGCCCTACGTGGGCAAGGAGCTCGAGGCCAAGATCATCGAGCTGGACAAGAACCGCAACAACGTGGTCCTGTCCCGCCGTGCCTGGCTGGAGCAGACCCAGTCCGAGGTTCGCCAGACGTTCCTCACGACCCTGCAGAAGGGTCAGGTCCGCTCCGGCGTCGTCTCCTCGATCGTCAACTTCGGTGCCTTCGTGGACCTGGGTGGCGTCGACGGCCTGGTGCACGTCTCCGAGCTCTCCTGGAAGCACATCGACCACCCCTCCGAGGTTGTCGAGGTCGGCCAGGAAGTCACCGTCGAGGTTCTCGACGTCGACATGGACCGCGAGCGTGTCTCCCTGTCGCTCAAGGCGACGCAGGAAGACCCGTGGCAGCAGTTCGCCCGTACGCACCAGATCGGTCAGGTCGTCCCGGGTAAGGTCACGAAGCTCGTTCCGTTCGGTGCGTTCGTCCGCGTGGACGAGGGCATCGAGGGTCTGGTCCACATCTCCGAGCTGGCCGAGCGCCACGTGGAGATCCCGGAGCAGGTCGTCCAGGTCAACGACGAGATCTTCGTCAAGGTCATCGACATCGACCTCGAGCGCCGCCGCATCAGCCTCTCGCTGAAGCAGGCCAACGAGTCCTTCGGTGCCGACCCGGCCTCGGTCGAGTTCGACCCGACCCTGTACGGCATGGCCGCGTCGTACGACGACCAGGGCAACTACATCTACCCCGAGGGCTTCGACCCCGAGACCAACGACTGGCTCGAGGGCTTCGAGGCTCAGCGCGAGGTGTGGGAGAACCAGTACGCCGAGGCGCAGCAGCGCTTCGAGCAGCACCAGGCTCAGGTCATCAAGTCCCGCGAGGCCGACGCGCAGGCCGAGGCCGAGGGTGCCAGCACCTCCAGCGCGGCTCCGGCCGCGTCCGGTGGTGGCGGCGGCGGTTCGTACTCCTCGGAGTCGGACGACAACTCCGGCGCCCTGGCGTCGGACGAGGCGCTCGCCGCCCTCCGCGAGAAGCTCGCCGGCGGCCAGAGCTGAAAGCTCACCGCTAGCAAGTAGCTGAAAGAAGTGGGGCCCCCCCCCGTTTTGGGGGGGCCCCCACTTTCATGGGGGGGGTGTCCCGGAACCTGTTCTCTTACCTGAACTTCGGGTGCCCATCTGAACGTGGGGAGATTGCGGATGTGCGTCAGGGTCGGGACCGGGCCGATGTGCGGGGAGAGAAACGTGCTGGATACACGAGTAACTGCAGGGCGGTAACAGGCCGTTGCCAGGATCCCCGGGTCATTCAAGATCGTGAGGGGAGTCGAAGGCATGGCAGCACACGAGCGATCGACAGCGGCGAGCCGGCGGGCGTTCTTGCGCACCGTCGGTCTGACCGGCGGCGCGGGCGCGATGTTCGCCACCATGGGGGCCCTCGGCCTCGCGCCCACCGCGCAGGCCGCCCAGCGCGAACAGCCCTTCCGAGCACCGAAGTCGGGTGATTTCACGCTCTCCGGGAGGGGGGCCGCGAAGGTCGTGATCGTAGGCGGCGGCATCGCGGGTCTGGCCTCCGCGTACGAGCTCGGCAAGGCGGGTTACGACTGTATGGTCCTGGAGGCGAGGGACCGCACCGGCGGCCGCAACTTCACCGTGCGCGGCGGTGATTCGACCACCGACCTGTACGGCCACACGCAGACGGCCCGGTTCGGCGAGGGCCAGTACATGAACGCGGGTCCGGCCCGCCTCCCGCAGTGGATGGTCACCCTCGACTACTGCCGGGAACTCGGCGTCCCCGTCGAAGTGTTCACGAATACGAACGCGGACGCGTACATGTACAACGAGTCGGCCGGCATGACCAGGCCGATGCGTCACCGGACCGCGAAGGCCGATGTCTACGGCTACGTCTCCGAGTTGCTGGCCAAGG
Organism: Streptomyces sp. NPDC015532; assembly: GCF_043078065.1. NCBI lineage: Bacteria > Bacillati > Actinomycetota > Actinomycetes > Kitasatosporales > Streptomycetaceae > Streptomyces > Streptomyces sp. NPDC015532. The sequence continues at coordinate 1,243,709 of NZ_JBIBSY010000001.1, forward strand.
CCACCGACAAGGGCGCCCTGGACAAGGAGCTGACGGCCGCCGACCAGGAGAGACTCGTCGAGTTCCTCAAGGACTTCGGTGAACTCGGCGACAAGCTCACCTACGAGGGAGGTCCGCGCCGGGGCTACACCACCGTCCCCGCCGCCGCCGGGACCCCGGGCGTGCTCCTCGGCGACGTCCCGAGCGCCTCCGAGGTCTTCGCCTCCGGCGTCGGCCGCTACTTCTCCTTCGAGTTCGAGTTCGACCAGGCGATGCTGATGTTCCAGCCGGTGGGCGGCATGGACCAGATACCCAAGGCGCTCACCAGGGCGATAGGGGCCCACCGCATCCGTACCGGAGCGGCGGTCTCCCGGATCACCGACAAGGGAGACGGCGTCACCGTCACGTACACCCAGGGCGGGCGCACCAGGACCCTGGACGCCGACTTCTGTATCGGCGCCCTGCCGCCCAACATCCTCGCCAGGATCCCGCACAACCTCGGCTCCGGCGTCCAGAGCGCCCTGGAGGCGATCACCCCGCAGTCCGCGGGCAAGATCGGCCTCGAATACCGGTCCCGCTGGTGGGAGCTCGACCACCGGATCTACGGCGGCATCACCGAGACCGACCTGGACGTCACCCACATCTGGCACCCCTCGTACGGCTTCCACGGCCGGCGCGGAGTCATGATCGGCTACTACAACTACGGCTCCGACGCCGACTCGTACGCGAAGCTCACCCCCAAGGAACGCGAGAAGCGCGCGGTGGCCGCCGGCGTGAAGATCTACGGCGAGAAGTACCGCACCGAACTCGACTCGTCCTTCTCCCATCACTGGCGCCAGACGCCGCACCTGGAAGGCGCCTGGCACAACACCCCCGGCGGGCCCGACGACGTTCGCTACAAGCCGCTGAACCGGCCCACCGGGCGGGTCTACTTCGCGGGCGACTGGCTCAGCTACGCCGATGCCTGGCAGCACGGCGCCTTCACGTCGGCCCGCAACGCCGTCAGCGCGCTCCACGCGCGCGTGCTGTCCTCGTAACACACGTGTGTTGTGCTGGTGCCGGTCCCCACCGTCCCCCGAAAGCCTTCCGGCCGCTCGTGGAGGCCGATGGACCGGCATGAGGCAGTGGTGCGGAGCACGGGCGGGAATGTCCGTGCTCCGCACCACGTTGTGCAGTACGAACACGAGGAGGAGCGGTCACAGTGCTTGATCCGCAGGGTTTGTACGCATGGGAGCCGAAGGGCCTGGCCGTGGTCGACATGGCGCTCGCCCAGGAGTCGGCCGGTCTTGTCATGCTCTACCACTTCGACGGATACATCGACGCGGGCGAAACCGGCGAGCAGATCGTCGACCGGGTGCTCGACTCGCTGCCCCACCAGGTCGTGGCCCGTTTCGACCATGACCGGCTCGTGGACTACCGCGCCCGCCGTCCGCTGCTGACGTTCAAGCGCGACCGCTGGGCCGAGTACGAGGAGCCGACCCTTGAGGTACGGCTCGTGCAGGACGCCACCGGCGCGCCCTTCCTGCTGCTGTCGGGCCCCGAGCCGGACACCGAGTGGGAGCGCTTCGCCGCCGCCGTCCAGCAGATCGTGGAGCGGCTCGGAGTCCGCCTCTGCGTGAACTTCCACGGCATCCCCATGGGCGTCCCGCACACACGCCCGGTGGGCCTCACCCCGCACGGCAACCGTACCGACCTGGTGCCCGGCCACCGCAGCCCCTTCGACGAGGCGCAGGTCCCCGGAAGCGCCGAGTCGCTGATCGAGTACCGCCTCATGGAGGCCGGTCACGACGTTCTCGGTGTCGCCGCGCACGTGCCCCACTACATCGCGCGCTCCCCGTACCCGGACGCGGCGCTGACGGTCCTGGAGTCCATCACGGCCGCGACCGGCCTGGTGCTCCCCGGGATAGCGCACGGCCTGCGGACCGAGGCGCACCGCACCCAGACCGAGATCGACCGCCAGATCCAGGAGGGCGACGAGGAACTCGTCGCGCTCGTCCAGGGCCTTGAGCACCAGTACGACGCCGCGGCGGGCGCCGAGACCCGCGGCAACATGCTCGCGGAACCGGTGGACATCCCCTCGGCGGACGAGATCGGCCAGGAGTTCGAGCGGTTCCTCGCGGAACGCGAAGGCGACGCCTGACCCCCTTCCGGGCTCCCGGGACTACCGGGCTCCCGGACGGAGGGTCTGTCAGTGCCAGGGCCTAAGCTGCGAGGCATGCTGAAGGTGGGCCTGACCGGTGGTATCGGCGCCGGCAAGAGCGAAGTGTCACGGCTGCTCGTCGCGCACGGCGCCGTGCTGATCGACGCGGACAGGATCGCGCGGGAGGTCGTCGCGCCCGGAACTCCCGGGCTGGCGGCGGTCGTCGACGCCTTCGGTGAGGACGTCCTCGCTCCGGACGGTGGCCTGGACCGGCCGAAGCTCGGCTCGATCGTCTTCGCCGACCCGCAGGAGCTCGCCGTCCTGAACTCGATCGTGCACCCCTTGGTCGGTGCCCGCTCGCGGGCTCTTGAGGACGCCGCGCCCGAGGACGCCGTCGTGGTCCACGACGTACCCCTGCTCGCGGAGAACGGCCTGGCCGCGCTGTACGACCTCGTGATCGTCGTCGACGCCCGCCCCGAGACCCAGCTCGACCGTCTCGTCCGGCTGCGCGGCATGGCAGAGGAGGACGCCCGCGCGCGCATGGCCGCACAGGCCTCCCGCGACAAGCGTCTGGCGATCGCGGACATCGTCATCGACAACGACGTGCCCCTGGAGACACTGGAGCGTCGCGTAGGGGACGTATGGGCCGATCTCGTGAGCAGAGCCCGCCGGCCCCAGGAATAGCGCCCCTTCGAGGGGGCGTTGAACCCTTGCAGCGAGGGAAGGACTCTGCCGTGCCCGAGACCAGCGGATCGACCGGACGGACTCCCGAGACGCACGTGATCGACTTCCGTGCCGCCGAGCAACTGCTCGACGCGCGCGACCCGCGGGGTGCGGTGAAGCTCCTCGACCCGGTCATCGCCGCCCACCCGGAGAACACCGCGGCCCGGCTGCTGCGTGCGCGTGCATTCTTCGCCGCCGCGCAACTGCGGCCGGCCGAGCTGGAGTTCACGATCGTCCTGGAGCGCGAGCCCGACAACGCGTTCGCGCACTTCGCGCTGGCCCGGACCTATGAGCGTCAGCGACGCCCCGAGCAGGCGAAGCGGCACTTCAGACTGGCGGCCGCGCTCGACCCGAAGCCGCAGTATCTGCGGGCGGCGCGGTTCGACGCGTAGCGCGACCGCGCGAAGCGGCACGGCCGACCTGCCGATCAGGTGAAGCGGTACGGCCGTCCCGCCGTTTCAGGGACGGTCTCAGGGATGCGACGGCCTCGACGGCCGGCGGCGCTCCGGCGGCCGGTACCCACGCCGGTCGTCCACGGGCTCGTACGGTGGGACGTCACGGCCCGGCTGGTAGTGCGGGCCCTGCCTGATGTGCCGAAGGATCATGGTCATGTCGACCGTGACGATCACCCAGAGCACGGCGCACGCGGCCGCCCACCCCGGGCGCCCCACCAGGATGAACGCCACCGTTCCGAAGACGGCCCAGATCAGCCCCCAGACGCTCAGCCAGAAACGCATCCGCAGAGCACTGCGCGCTGTCACCGGTTCACTGCCCGTACGCATCAGGATCACCACTCCTACGAGAAAACGTACTCTTCGTGGTGCACGTTCACCATGGGAGCGCGGTCGCAGACGGCCGCCGGGGGAGGCGACGGTGCTGCTGAAGACGCTGCGGGCGGACGCGAGGACAGCCGAGTGGCTGAGAGACCTGGAAGGGGAGGGTTCCGACCTGCGGGAAGCGGCGCTCCCGGACGCCGACGCGTTGCCGGACATCCTGCTCGACCTGGCCGTGCCCCATGAACACATCAACGAACTCGTCGCACTGCGCGCCCGGTTCACCGCCGATCCCGAGGCCATGACCCTCCTCGCGCGCTGCGTCACCCGCTTCGTGCGTGACATGGGGGACATAGGGAAGGGCTGGGAACCGCCCGCCTTCCCCGCGACGACCGGACTTCTCGGGCGCTGCTTCCATCTGTACGTGTTCATAGCGGCGCTTCCGTACGTCCGTGCCCATCACCGGGAGCGCGGGGTGCCCGAGGACGTCTCACGGCGCACCCTCGCCGACCTCGGCCGTCATGTGTCCGTGCACCACAGAAGGGCCGGCGGCCCCGGACTGCTGTTCCCCTGGTGGCTCGCCCTGCACTTCCACGGCGAGCTGTTCCAACTGGGCCGGCTCCAGTTCCAGCGGGTCCTGCTGGGGCGGCGCACGGCCGGTGCCGCCGAGGCGGCGGGGCTGGCCCTGGACCCCGGAGCCCCCTGCCTGAGCCTGCACATCACCGACTTCCGAGGCCCGCTCTCCCCGGCCGCGTGCGACCGTTCGCTCGGCCTGGCGCGGGAGTTCTTCGCCCGCCACTACCCCGAGGAGCGCCATGAGATCGCCGTCTGCGACTCCTGGCTGCTCGACCCGCAGCTCAAGCGATATCTGCCTGCCGACTCCAACATCATGCGCTTCCAGGACCGCTTCCACCTGGTGCACGAGGACAAGACCCCGGACGACACGGTGCCCATAGGCTTCGTCTTCGGCGATCCGGAGCTCCCGCTCGGTGAACTGCCGCGGCGCAACAGTGTGGAGCGCGCGGTGGTCGATCATCTGCACGCGGGCGGGCACTGGTACGGAGGACGGGGCTGGTTCGCGCTGTAGTCCTCCCGCCGGCGTCCGGACTCGTTCGGGTATCCCTCGAACACGTCACCCGAACGAGTGGCCGGAGAGGGGAACGGGCTTGCGGAATCCATCCGTTGGACGGGTATGAGGATCGAAATGCGTCAGGGATACGAGGGCACGGGACCGGGTGCCATCACACCGGACGGCTGCGCGGTCGAGCTCTACACGCGTCTGCCCGTCGGAACCGAACCGGACATCATCACCGCGGCCGTGCCTCCCGCCTCGCACATCCTGGAGCTGGGCAGCGGGGTCGGCCGGATGACCCACCCGCTCCTGGAACTCGGGTTCGCGGTCACGGCGGTGGACGAGTCCGCCGAGATGCTGGAGCACGTCCGAGGTGCGCGCCGCATACGCGGCAGCATCGAGGATCTCGACCTCGGCGAGACGTTCGACGTCGTGCTGATGGCGTCGTTCCTCGTGCACGCCGGGGACGTCCGGGTGCGGCGGGGACTGCTGGACACCTGTGCTCGCCATGTCGCGGACGACGGTTGTGTGCTGATCCAGCGCGAGGGCGAGAACTACCACACCGATGTGCCCCGGGAGCGCGTCGACCCGTCCGGATTCGTCGTGCGCATCCTGTCCGCCGAGCCCGTGGGGGACGGGGTCGACTCGGTGCGCGCGGAGTACACGTTCCCGGACGCCACCTGGACGCAGACGTTTCTGTCCCGCCCTTTGACGAAGGAGGCGTTCGAGGAGGCGCTGGCGGAGGCGGGGCTCAAGGTCGACCGGTATCTGACGGACGACGGGATGTGGGTGAGGGCCGTGAAGGGGTGAGCGGCGGGCGGTGGACGGGACAAAGTCCGTTCAGCGCCGATGAGTTCCCGGCAGTCCCCAGGTCTACCTCTGTGAAAGCAGCCACCGCTTCCCCAGGAGACCACCGTGTCCGAGACCACCGTCGCCCTCACCGCCACCCGCGCCGCCGTCACCCCCCGCTCCCGTGCCGCCCGGATCTCCCTGACCGCCCTCCAGGTCGTCCTCGGCCTCTTCTACGCGTTCGCGAGCGCCCTTCCCAAGCTGATCGCCCACCCTTCGGCGACGGAGTCGTTCGACAAGCTGGGCTGGGGCCACACCGGCATGTACATCATCGGCGCGCTCGAACTCGCCGGAGGCCTGGCCCTGCTGATCCCGCTGCTGGACGCGGTGGCCGCGCTGGCGCTGAGCGCTCTGATGGTCGGTGCGTTCATCGTCAACGTCACCGTCGTCCACGGCCCGTACGCGGCGACCCCGCTCATCCTGATGCTGCCGCTCGGCCTGATCGCCTGGGCCAGGCGCGGCCACACGACCGAACTGCTCCGCCTGGTACGCCGGCGGGCCGGACGCCGGGTGTGACGGCACAGCAAGGACGCAGGGCTCCTCCGCGAAGGGGGAGCCCTGCACGTCGTACGTCCGTACGCCCGCCGGGGAATCGGCCCGTGCACCGGAGCGCAGCCAGGTGAGCCTGCCGGTGCCTCGGCGTGGCCGCGTTCGGACGGCCGGGAAGCCGAGACGCGTGCTTGAGCGGCTCGACGAACCGGAGGAGCGGGGAGCGGAGGAGAGCACGGGGCGGGGGAGGCGAGGGGGAGGGGAAGTTTCCGGCGCGGGAGGGCTCAGTGGCGGGAGGAGCCTCCGGACCCGGTCGTGCCCGGGGACCTGGTCGAGCCGGTCGGCCCCGTGGAGGGGCCTGAGGTGTGGACGGGGCCGGACGAACCCGTCTGCATTCCCCGCAGGCGTTCCATGTCCCGGCGGTCCCGCTTGGTCGGGCGTCCCGCGCCCCGGTCACGGACACCCGCCGGAGCCACGGCCTCGCGCGGCGGGGGCGGTGGGCTGTTGTCGACATAGCATTCGGCGGCGACGGGTGCGCCGACCCGCTTGCGGATCACGCGCTTCACGACGACGACCCGTTCGCGGCCCTCGTGCCACAGACGCACCTCGTCGCCGACACGGACCGAGTACGCGGGCTTGACCCGCTCCCCGTTGACCCGAACATGGCCGCCCTTGCAGGCCGTGGCACCGATCGAACGGGTCTTGACGAGACGGACGGACCAGATCCAGGCGTCGACCCGCACGCTCTCGCCCCCGGCGGGCCCGGCGGCGACGGCGGCCCTGACGGCGGAAGCGGTCGCGGAGGCCGCCGTGGCAGCGGCTTCGGAGCCGGTCATGGAATCGGTCCCCGAGGCACCCCCGGACTCGATCCCGGAAGCGGCCTTGGGGCCCGTCCCGGAGACGGCCGTGGCAGCGTCCTCGGAGCCGGTCCGGCCGGTCCTGGACTCGGTCCTTGACCCTGCCGTGGCGGCCTTCCCGGCGTTCGTGCCGCGGTCGGCCGTGGCGGTCCCGCCGGCGTTCGCGCCGCGCCCGCCCTCGGTTCCCGCGCCCTTCATCTCCCCGTCAGCACCCTGAGAAGCCATGACCCGACTCTAATGCCCGCGGCCCGGGACACCGCATGCCTTTTCCGTCGCACGGACCACACCGGATGCGTCGCTCCCGGGGCGGGCGGAGGCTGTCGGTGAAGCCGTCCGGGGAACAGGAGAGGGGCCGAGGGTGGAGACAGCAGCGAGGGTCGACGCGCTGATGGACGGCCTCCGCGCCGATCTGGAACGCCTCGCGGCCATCCCCTCCGTCGCGTTCCCCGGCTTCCCGGCCGAGCCGGTGCGGGAGGCCCACGATCTCCTCGTGGGCCTGCTGCGGGACGCCGGAGTGGGGCGTGTCGAGAGCATCGAACTGCCCGGCACCGCCCCCGTGATCTTCGGGGAGATCCCGCCGCCGGACCCGGCCGCGCCGACCGTCCTGCTCTACTCGCACTACGACGTGCAGCCGGCCGGGGACGAGAAGCTGTGGCTGTCGCCGCCCTTCGAGCCGACACCCGTCGAGGGCGGTCTCCGGGCCCGCGGGATCGCGGACGACAAGTCCAACGTGATCGCCCACCTGGGGATGCTCCGGGCGTACGAGGGGCGGCCGCCGGTCGGGGTGAAGATCGTCTTCGAGGGGCAGGAGGAGTACGGCAGCCCCTTCGACGACTATCCGCCCAGCGATCCCCAGCGCTTCGCGTGCGACGCGATGGTCATCGCCGACCTGGGCAACCTCCGCCCCGGCAGCCCCACCCTGACCACCGCGCTGCGTGGTGCGGCCGAGGTCGTGGTCGAGGTGCGCACCCTTGAGGAGCCCCGGCACAGCGGGGAGTTCGGCGGTGCCGCGCCGGACGCCCTGCTCGTGCTGCTGACCGCTCTGTCCACGCTGCACGACGTGCACGGCGATGTGGCCGTCGCCGGGCTTCGGCGTGAGGAGTGGAGCGGGACGACGTACACCGAGGACGAATTCCGTGAACTCGCCGGTGTCCGCGACGGGGTCCCGCTCATCGGCAGCGGAAGCCTCGGCGAGCGGCTGTGGAGCGGGCCCGCGATCACGGTGATCGGCCTGGACGCGCCGAGTGTCGAACACGCGGCCTCCGCCGTCGTCCCGTACGCGCGTGCCAAGCTCAATCTCCGCTTCCACCCGCGCCAGGACGCGAGCGAGGCGCGGGCCAGGCTGGTCGACCACCTGCGCTCGCTGCGGCCCTTCGGCGTCCCGCTCACCGTCACACCGGGCGACACGGGCCCCGGCTACAAGGCCTCGACCGGCGGCCCCGCCTATCGCGCCGCGCTGACCGCGCTGCGCGAGGCCTGGGGCGAGGAGGCCGCGTACATCGCGACCGGTGGTTCGATTCCGCTGGTCAACGGGCTCGCACGAGCCGCACCCGACGCCGAGGTGCTGCTCTTCGGGGCGCAGGACAGCATGTGCAACCTGCACGCGCCCAACGAGCGCGTCCTGTTCTCGGAACTGCGCAACACCGTGGTGGCGATGTGCGCCTTCGTACGGGAGTACGCGGCCGGCTTCGGCCCGGGAGCGGGGGAGAGCGCGTGAGCCGGGAGAGGACGGCCCGGTGACGACCCCGACCGGGACCGAGCCGACCGGCACCGAAGAGCCGCCGCACCAGAGCGGGTTCACGTTTCCGAGCGCGCTGACCGTCCTCGCGATCGTCACGATCGCCGTGTGGGCCCTGGCGTTCCTGATCCCGGCGGGACAGTACGACCGCACGCCCGAGGGGAGGCCGATCCAGGGCACGTATCACCGTGTCGACTCGGGGCAGAGCTTCGTCGACCGCCTCAACGACCTCTTCCTCGCGCCCGTCAACGGCCTCTACGGAATCCTGGACGAGAGGACGGCGCAGGTCGGGCCGGATTTCGCCGGTGAACTGTACGGCAGCGCGGGGGTGTTCCTGTTCGTCCTCGCCATCGGGGCGTTCATCACGGTGGTGTTCGCGACGGGCGCGCTCGACCGGGGAATCGGCCTCCTCGCCCACCGGCTGCGCACGCGCGGCGCGTTGCTCATCGCGGGCATCATGCTGGTGTTCTCGGTGCTCGGCACGGTGGAGGGCTTCGCCGAGGAGACACTGGGGTTCTACGGGCTGATCGTGCCGTTGATGCTGGCGCTCGGCTACGACCGGATGGTGGCGGTCGGCACGATCATCCTCGGCGCGGGCATCGGGGTGCTGTGCTCGACGGTGAACCCGTTCGCGACGGGCGTCGCCTCGTCCGCCGCCGGCATCTCGCTCGGCGACGGCATCGTGCTGCGGTTCGTGATGTGGGTCGTGCTGACGGCGGTCACGATCGGATACGTCATCCGCTACGCGCGCCGGGTGCAGCGGAGCCCCGACCGCTCGATCACCGGGTTCCTGCCGGGGGACCGCGAGCACGCCCAGGACGCGGCCGGCGAGGTTCCCGAGCTGACCGGTCTGCACAAGGCGGTCCTCGTCACCACGGCGCTGGTCTTCGCCTTCATGATCTTCTCCGTCGTGCCGTGGTCCAGCGCGCTCACCGGCGAGGCGGACGCGCGACCGTACGGGTTCGAGCTCGGCTGGTCCTTCCCGGAGCTGGCGGCGCTGTTCCTGTGCGCGGCGGTGCTGGTCGGGGTGGTGGCGCGGATGGGCGAGCAGAAGCTGAGCGCGACGATCGTCCAGGGGGCCGCGGACTTCATCTCGCCCGCGCTGGTGATCGTGCTGGCCCGCGGGGTCACCGTGATCATGAACAATTCGAAGATCACCGACACGGTTCTGCACTCCATCGAGGGCATCGTGGAGGGCACCTCCTCCAGTCTCTTCGCGATCATCGTCTTCATCGTGAACCTGCCGCTGGCCTTCCTCATCCCCTCCACCTCCGGGCACGCGACCCTCGCCATGCCGATCCTCGCCCCGCTCGCCGACTTCGCGGGCGTCTCCCGGGCCGTCGTCGTGACGGCGTGGCAGGCCGCCAGCGGCTGGATGAACCTCTGGGTCCCCACCACCGCCGTCACCATCGGTGGCGTCGCGCTCGCCAAGGTCGGCTACGACAAGTACCTGCGCTTCATCTGGCCCCTCCTCGCCCTCCTCTTCCTGCTGATCTGCGGGTTCCTGGCGCTGGGAGCGGAGATGACCTAGCCGTCGGTGAGCGGGGGAGGCCGGGAACGGACGGGGGAGGAGCGCCGAGCCGTGGGACCGGGCGCGGGCGGGCCGGACGTACAGGGTCGTACAGGGGTCGTACGGCGGTCGTACGGCGGCCGTACGGTGGTGAGGTGGACAGCGGCACTCCGGCGGAAGACGCGGCCCGCTCCGGCGATCTCACCGTGCTCGACGGGCGGATCACCGGCTGCCGGGCCTGCCCGCGGCTTGTCGCGTGGCGCGAAGAGGTGGCCGCCACCAAGCGGGCCGCCTTCGCCGGCCAGACGTACTGGGGGCGTCCGGTGCCCGGGTTCGGGCCGCCCGACGCGTCCCTCCTCGTCGTCGGGCTCGCCCCCGCCGCGCACGGCGGCAACCGGACCGGGCGGATGTTCACCGGGGACCGGTCGGGTGACGTGCTGTACGCGGCGCTGCACGACGTCGGGCTCGCCTCGCGGGGCACCTCGGTGAGCGCCGGCGACGGACTGGAGCTGTACGGGGTGCGGGTCACCTCTCCGGTGCACTGCGCGCCACCGGCCAACAAGCCGACGCCCGAGGAGCGGAACACCTGCCGGCCCTGGCTCGTCAGGGAGCTGGGGCTGCTGCGGCCCACGCTGCGCACGGTGGTCGTGCTCGGGGCCTTCGGCTGGCAGGCCGCCCTGCCGGCCCTCGCGGAGGCGGGCTGGACGGTGCCCCGGCCACGTCCGGCGTTCGCGCACGGGGCGCGGGTGACGCTCGTACGAGTGCCGGAACCGGACGACACGGGTATCGGCACCGGCATCGACACCGCCCCCGCTTCCGTCGAGCTGTTCGGGTGTTTCCACGTCAGCCAGCGGAACACCTTCACCGGGCGCCTCACACCGGCGATGCTGAGGCAGGTCCTGACCACGGCGGCGGAGTCCGCGGGGCTGACGGCGTGCTCCCCGTGAGCGTTCCGCGGGTGTCAGCCGCGGTCGGGCCCACCGCCGGCCGCCGGTTCGGTCTCGGGGACGACGGCGGTCGCCGTGATCTCCACGAGCTGCCCGGTGTACCCGAGGCAGGCCACACCGAGCAGGGTCGAGGAGTGCGGGCCGATGCTCAGCCCCGAGGCCTCGACGACATTCCAGACCGCGGACAGCACGGAGGGCTCACCGCTGACGACGTACACGTCGGTCGACACGACATGGGCCATGTCGCTTCCCACCGCGCGCAGCTGCTCGTCGAGGTTGGCCAGCACCTGCTCGGCCTGGCGTACGGGATCGCCCGCGCCGACCAGCTTCCCGTCGGCGTCGAGCGGCACGGACCCGGCGAGGAAGGCGAGCTTGGCCCCCGCCTCGACGACGGACGCGTGCGCGTAGACGGGCGGCGCGAAGAGGCTGGGAACGGTGACGCGCTGGACCATGGGGGCTCCTGTGGGTGGGGTCCGCCGACGGCTGGCGGACAACCTGCCGATGATGCGGGTCCGGCACCGGCCCGCGCATCCCCATTACCGTCGACCGCGCGCCGGACGCGGCGGAGGGACACGCGGCGGACAGACCTGGCGTAGCCGGACATGGGCAGGACCGACATGGGCCGGACCGACATGGGCCGGACCGACATGGGCCGGACCGACATGGGCCGGACCGACTTGGGGGCGGAGGCGGCTGTACCCGTCCCGGGCGAATAATCCTTCGAGTGATCGCCGTCGACGCTGCTACGGTCACCGACGTGGCGAAACTCAATCAGATCATCGCAGTGGAGAAGGGCATCAAGTCCAAGTCCCACCAGGACCTGACGGCTGCTCATCATGGCCTGCAGAAGCCCGCGTTGCTCGCGGGCATCTCGCGGACGTACCAGCCGAAGGACGAGGAGGGCGAGCAGCTGCCGCCCGAGTCGACCCGGGTCCAGGTGCAGGCCGAGGACGTGCTGCGGGCGACCGCGGCGACCCTGACGCGGCTGTTCGACGTGACCGCCACCAAGGACTGGGCCAACTGCGCGGCGAGGGCCGATGTGGTGGTGGACGGGCGTGTACTCGTCGCCGAGGTGCCGGTGTCCTATCTGCTCTTCCTCGAGAAGCAGCTCACCGATCTCAACACCTTCGTCAGGAAGCTGCCCGTCCTCGACGCCTCCGAGTCCTGGGTGCGGGATCCCTCCACGGACGCCTGGAAGACCGAGCCGGTGCGGACCCTTCGTACGAAGAAGGTCCCGCGGAACCACGTCAAGGCCGAGGCGACCGAGAAGCACCCGGCCCAGGTCGAGGTGTACTACGAGGACATCCCCGTCGGGTACTGGACGACCGTCAAGTTCTCCGGCGCCCTGCCCGCGCGGCGCGTGAACGAACTCCTCGACCGTGTCGAGAAGTTGCAGCAGGCGGTCAAGTTCGCCCGCGAGGAGGCCAACGGCGCGGACGTCGTCGACCAGCGCGTCGGTGACGCTGTTTTCGGCTACCTGTTCGCACAGGGGTAGCCTCTGAACTCCCCGGCCACAACGCACCGCGGCCGGGGTGCGCGAGGAGCGCAAGCTGAACCTGAGGCTTGTCGTGAATGCACGGTTCCAGTGGAGGTTCGAGTCCTCCCCGCGGCACCAAGCGGCACTCCGGATCCACGGAGTGTCCACGCGCCGCGGTAGCCCAACTCGGCAGAGGCAGACCGTGATCAATCTCAGACTATTGCTCCAGACTCAGCATTCGCCGCCGATCGCCGGATCGACCGGGCCCAGGCCCCAGTACGCCGAGATGCTGGTTCAAGTCCAGTCCGCGCAGCTCGATGCGTGGTGGTCCAAAGGCAGGACGCGGCGACATAACGACTGACCTGGGTCCTCAAGCGTGCCGGCGTGCGACATGGTGGCATCTCAGGGTCCGGGGGCCGGCTACGCCCTCGGACCCGCTCCTCCTCCCTCCCGGAACTCTCCACGTCCGGTCCCCGGGAGCTGTTCCCGACGTTCTTCACACCCGTCTCCCGGGAAGCTCCCGACGCTCTCCACGCCCGCCTCCCGGGAGCTGTTCCCGACGCTCTCCACCTCCGTCTCCCGTGAAATGTCACGTCGCGGAAATCCGCGCGTTCGTTGATCGCGGACGACGCGCACTACCCTGGTAACGACACGAGCCCGGCCGACGTCGCCCGAAGGCACCCGCCCTCGCCCGACAGGAGCCCCGTGCGCATCACCCCCCTTGCCGCACCGCCCTGGCTCGCCCATGCCCTGCGCGCCCAGCGCGGACCGGTCCCCTGGAACGCGGTCGTGCGGGGTGCGCTGGCCTCCGGGCCGCTGCTGCTCGCGGCCGTCCTGAGCGGCCGTACCTCGCTCGGAGTGATCGCCGCCCTCGGCGCCATGCTGACGGGGATCAACGACAGGCCGGGCAGTCGCCGGGTGGCCGTCGAACGGCTCGGGGTACCGGCCCTCGCCGGGGCCGCCGGTCTGCTCATCGGTTCGTACGCCGGACAGCACACCGGTGCCGTGGCGCTCACCCTCGTTCTCACCGGGCTCGGACTGCTCGCCGGAGCCGTCAGCGCCGTCGGACCCGTGGCCTCCGGGGCCGGCACCCAGTTCCTGGTCGCCTCGGCGATCGGGGCCGGGATGCCGTTGCCCGACCCGGGCTGGGTGCGCGCGCTGCTCTTCCTCGGCGGGGCCGGCTGGCTGCTGGCGCTGCGGCTGGCGCTGCCGACGACCGCGGTGAACACCGGCGACTACCGCTTCGACGGGGAGCGGGACGCGGTCGGCGGCGTGTACGACGCCGTCGCCGGGCTGCTGCTCGCCGTGGGCGGACCCGACGCGACCCGGCGGCGCGTCGCGCTCACCGCGGCCCTCGATCACGCGCAGGACGCGCTCGACGGGCCCCGGCTGCGGCGGTACGCCAGTTCCGCGGCCGAGCGGCGACTGCACGCGCAGTACGCCGCCGCCCTGCCCCTCGCCGAGGCCGCGACCGCGCTCGCGTGGGCGGGCGAGGCCGTGCCCGCACGGGCCGCCGAGGGCCCACGACGGCTCGCCGTCGCGGTCCGCACCGGCGCCCCCACCGGCCCGCTGCCGGCGCCCGCCGTCCCCGGCGTCAGGACCGGGCCGCCCGGTGGCACCTCCGTCGTGCCCGCGCTGCGCGCCCTCCACGACGCCCTGCTGCATGCCGCCGAGACCTTCGACCGGGGCTTCGGGAACGCCCTGCACACCAGGCGGCGTACCGCTGTCTCCCTCGTCCGCACCGCAGTCGGTGCCGCGGGGCGCGAGTACGGGCTCCGGGTCGCCCTCTGCTTCGGCGTGAGCGTCGCCGTGGCACAGGCCCTGCACCACGCGCGCTGGTACGGCAACCACCCGCACTGGTACTGGCTCCCCGCCACCGCCGTCTTCCTCGTCAAGCCGGATCTGGGACCGCTCGCCTCCCGCGTGCTGTGCCGTGCGGCCGGCACCGTCCTCGGCGCGGTCGTCTTCGCGGGGCTCGTTCTTCTGCTGCCGCGGCCGGAGGGGTTCGTCGCGCTGGTCGCGGTCAGCGGCGCACTCATCCCCGTCGCCACCCGGCACTTCGCCGCACAGACCGCCGTCGTGACCGTCCTCGTCCTCGCCTTGGTGATGGTCGGCGGTGAGCCGCAGGCTTCCTGGAACCGGATCGTGGAGACCCTGCTGGCCTGCGCGATCGTGCTGCTCGTCGGACATCTGCCGGCACTCGGCCAGCGTGGCGGGACCGTGCGGGCGAGGCTCACCCGGGCCGGCGAGGCGGCGGACGTGTATCTCGCCCATGTGCTGAGCGACGGTACGGCCCGCGACCGTACGGGCCGCTGGGTCCTTCGCCGTGAGGCCTATCGCGCGCTCGCCGAGGCCCGTGCCGCGATCGATCTCGCCGCCGCCGAACTCCCCGCCCTGGCACGGCACTCCGAGGGCACCGGCGCGGTCGCGGCCACCCTGGAACGGCTCGTCGACACGACCACGGCGTGCGCCGTGCAGCTCGACGACACCGGCAGGCTCACGCCCCGGCACACCGAGCGGATCGCCGAACTCCTCGGCGAACTGGCCGAGCGGCGCGAGCATGCGGGCCTGCGGACGGCGCCCGCGCGGCCCGTCGCGGTCTGACCCTCGGGGCGGGCAAGAGGACCCGCGGAGTCCGTCGCGGCTGTTCTCCGGCCTGGTGTCGACTTCGTCTCAGTACCGTCACTGCCAGAGCCGTTCACCCCATGGCAGGCGTTTAAATCTCCACAGCGGCACGACATGGAGGTAGACGGTGAACGGGCGAATGGTGCTGGAGCGCTTTCCCGCAGGCGGACCACGCGGGTCGTGGCCCGCGGAGGAGTTCGCGCAGGCGCGCCGTCAGGAGGGCCAGGCGGCGGAGGTCGTCATGGACCTCGCCTCCGACGCGTTCCTGGTCGTCGTGGGTGGTGTCGACGGCGTCGAGTGAGGGGGCTCTGGACCCGTCGCTCCCCCAGCCGGGACCGGTTGCCCCCGGAGGCGGGGCAGTCGCCCCCCAGCCGGGACCGGTTGCCCCCCGGGAGACGGGGCAGTCAACCCCCAGACGGGACCAGTTGCGCCGGAGACGGGACCAGTTGCCCCCCAGCCGGGATCAGTAGCCCCGGAGGCGGGGGCCGCCGCCGTCTTCGGCGCCGTCAGCCGTTCCGCTCGTGGCGCCGGGCGATTCCGGTGCGTCCCCGTCGGCCGCTCACGTCAGGTCGGCCGCTTTCGATGTCGGCGGCCGCCCAACGAGCTTCACGCGCTGATCGGGCGTGACCAGGGGGGTGTCGTCCCCGTGACCTGGCACAGAGCCAGATACAGGGGGATCGGCGGGGTATATGGAAGCGTGCCATCCGGTTTGTGGATGAGCCCGGGAATCCGCGGTGCGTCCGACACGACAGCCCCCGTGACGTAGTGGGCGGGCGTCGGCCACTCCAGGGCGACATCGGAGTCGGAAGGAACGATCCACCACCAGTGCGCCCCGTCGGCGTAGACGCAGCCCACGCGAGGCAGCCGCGACACCAGCAACGGGCCGAAGCGGGCGGGCACCGACACCGCGTCGCAGCCCAGCGGCACGTTCATGCCCTCGGGAACGGGCAGACGTCTCGGCGGCCCGGACTGTCGCCGTCCGCGGCTCACGCGGACCAGCGTGTCCAGGTTCAGGACCTGCGTCGCAGGCCCCGCCGCAGACGTACGGCTCACAGGCTCTCCCGATCCCGGTTCTGATCCCGATTCTGGTTCTGTTCCCGGTTCTGTTCCCGACGCGGGTCCTCGGCTTGACGGGGATCGCCGTTCCGACGCGGATCCCCGTCCCCACAGGGATCCTCGCCTCGTCGCCGATCCCCGTCGCTGTTCCCGCTCCGGACGGAGGAAGGCCCGGGGGTCCCCACGATTCCCGCCCCCCAGGATCCCTCCGCCGCCGTGCCCCGACCGTCGTTCGGGGGCTTCTTCGCGCTCCAGCCGAGGTCCGCCCGCGGGCCGGTGCCCGTTTCGGGCGAGCCCGGTTCGCGCCGGGTGTTTTCGGCCCGGTCTGCCGAGCGCGGGATCTCCGCCCACACCAGCAGACCGGGCCCGGTGTCCTGGGCCCCCCAGGCCCTGGACACTGCCGCGACGAGAAGCAATCCCCTCCCGTGCTCCTCGTCGGGCCGCTGCGGGGAGGGATGCGGATCGCCAGGAGCGCACCCCTCGTCACACACGGCTATGCGCACCACGTCGTCGGCGTCCTGCAGTTCGCAGATCACGCGTTGCCCGGCGGCGTGGACGATCGCGTTGGTGACCAGTTCCGACACCACGAGGGTCGCCGTGTCACAGGTGTCCTCGCACACCGCCCAGCCGGACAGGCGGGACCGGGTCAGGCGTCTCGCCTGTGCCACGGAGCCCGGGTGTGCGGCCAACTCGAAGCGGAACCGGCGCTCGGCGGCCGCGTGGGGGCGCTGCTGCCCCATGGCGGCACGGAGACCGAACCGGTCTTCGGCGGCGTCTGTTCCTAACGGCGCGGACGGAATCACGCTTGCCACTATCGCGTCGCCGCGAACACTTGGCAAGACTCACTCTGAAAAATGCAGAGTGCCGTGTGACGCTGTGGGGGCGCGTGGCACACTGCTGGCAACAGCTAGCGAAGCGGCGCCAGTTGGGATCGTCGAGGCGGACGAGGAAGAACCCGGACGGCGCCGAACGGGCTGCCCGGACTCAGTGGAGGTGGGACGTGAGCGAACCGCGGTCCGCGCCGACGGTCGGCCAGGTCGTTCTCGGACGGCGACTGCTGGACCTGCGAGAACGCGCGGGTCTCAAGCGCGAGGAGGCCGCGCGGATCCTGCGTGTCGCCCCCGCGACGGTCCGCCGGATGGAGATGGCCGAGGTCTCCCTCAAAATCCCGTACCTCCAGCTCCTGTTGAAGTCGTACGGCGTCGGTGACCAGGAGGCCGAAGCCTTCGTCCGGCTCGCGGAGGACGCCAACAAGCCCGGCTGGTGGCAGCGGTTCCACGACATCCTGCCCGACTGGTTCTCCATGCACGTCAGCCTGGAAGGCGCCGCCTCCCTGCTGCGCTCCTACGAACCGCACTTCGTTCCGGGCCTGTTGCAGACCGAGGACTACGCGCGCGGCGTCCTGAAGGCGGGAGCCATCGGGCAGACCAGGCCCGAGGACATCGAACGCCATGTCGCGCTGCGCCTGCAGCGCCAGGATCTGCTCACGCGCGAGGACGCGCCCCGGATCTGGGTGGTGATGGACGAGACGGTGCTGCGCCGTACCATCGGCGGCCCCGAGGTGATGCGCGCCCAGATCGACAAGTTGCTTCAGGCCACGAAGCTGCCCCATGTGACGTTGCAGGTGATCCCGTTCGCCTCGGGTCCGCATCCCGGCACGTACGGGCCCTTCGTGCTGTTCCGATTTGCCATGCCGGAACTCCCGGACATGGTCTACAGCGAGTACCTGACCGGCGCTGTCTACCTGGACGCGCGTTCCGAGGTGGCGACCCACCTGGAGGTCATGGACCGCATGGCGGCCCAAGCCGCCACGGCACATCGCACGAAGGAGATCCTCCGGGATCTCCGCAAGGAGCTGTGAATGGAACGCGTCACGCCGGAACGCATCAACCCGCGAATAGGCAACGTGCGCATCTACAACGGAATGCCCGCCCGTGAACTGGGCAGCGAGGGCTGGCACAAACCGTGGAGCGGCGGCAACGGCGGCAACTGCCTGGAGGCGATGAAACTCGCCGACGGCCGTATCGCCGTACGCCAGTCGGCCGACCCGGACGGTCCCGCCCTCATCTACACGCCCGGCGAGATGACCGCTTTCATCGAGGGTGCGAAAGCGGGAGAGGCGGACTTCCTTCTCTCCTGAACGACTTGCTTTCTCTTTTCCACGACTTCCCTGAATTTGGTTCCGACCTGAATTTGGTTCTGACTTGATCACTCACCACGGCGCGGACTTACGGAGACCGCCATGACCGGACAGCCCCCGCCCGGAATCGACACCGGCAAGCCGCATCCGGCGCGCATGTACGACTGGTACCTCGGCAAACCGTAGGCCGCTCAGGGGCGTTGCGGCACGCGGACGTCACACATCCCGCCGCGGCGCTGTCCTCGCGAGGGTGACGGTCCGCGTACGCGGCCTGCGCTACGCGGTCATGGGGCGGTCGTACGGTCCGATCGGTGCCGGCAGCCGCGAGCGGGCCGCCCCGCTGAGCGCCCCGTCCACCGCCGCGGCGACCGCCCGGCCCTCGGCGATGGCCCACACGACGAGCGACGCGCCCCGTGCCGCGTCCCCGGCGGCGTACACCCCGGGAACGTTCGTGCCGAAGTCGGCGCCGCGGGCGATCGTGCCGCGCGGTTCGAGTTCCAGCTGCAGCTGGTCGATCACCCCGTCGTGCGGGTCCGGGCCGGAGAAGCCGAGGGCGAGCAGGACCAGATCGGCGGGCAGGGTCCGCGCGGAGTCGGGGATCGGGCGGCGCCCCTCGTCGACCTCGACGAGACGCAGCGAGCGCACCCTGCCCTCCGTGTCCCCCTCGAACCGGAGCGTGGACGCGGCGAAGAGCCGGGCGTCCGCGTCGGCGGCGGGGGCCGTGCCCAGCGCGCCGGCCTCCTCGTGCGCGGCGGAGAGCCGGTAGACCTTCGGATACGTCGGCCACGGCTCGGCGTCCTCGTCGCGCTCGGCCTCCGGCTGCGGATAGATGTCGAGCTGGGTCACGGAGGCGGCGCCCTCGCGCACAGCCGTCCCCAGGCAGTCGGCGCCGGTGTCACCACCGCCGACGATCACCACATGCCTGCCCGCCGCGGACAGCGGGGAGACCTCCAGATCCCCCTCGCACACCCGGTCGGCCAGCGGAAGGTACTCCATCGCCTGATGGATGCCGGACAACTGTCTTCCCGGTACGTCCAGTTCGCGCCAGGCGGTGGCGCCGAGCGCCAGAACCACGGCGTCGTAGCGGGCCTTGAGCTCGACCGCCCCGATGTCGGTTCCGATCGCCGTCGACGTGCGGAACTTGGTTCCCTCCGCACGCATCTGGGCCAGCCGACGGTCCAGATGCCGCTTCTCCATCTTGAACGCGGGGATTCCGTACCGCAGCAGACCGCCGACCCGGTCCGCTCGTTCGTACACGGCCACCGTATGACCGGCCCGGGTGAGCTGCTGTGCCGCGGCGAGCCCGGTGGGCCCCGACCCGACGATCGCGACCGTCCGCCCCGAGAGGCGGTCCGGCGGACGCGGCGGTGTGAACCCGTCCTCCCAGGCGCGGTCGGCGATGGCGACCTCGACGTTCTTGATGGTGACCGCCGGCTGGTTGATCGCCAGCACACAGCCCGCCTCGCACGGAGCGGGGCACAACCGCCCGGTGAACTCGGGGAAGTTGTTCGTGGCGTGCAGCCGGTCGCTCGCCGCCCGCCAGTCGTCGCGCGATACGAGGTCGTTCCACTCGGGGATCAGATTGCCCAGGGGGCACGCGTCGTGACAGAAGGGGATGCCGCAGTCCATGCAGCGGTCGGCCTGTTTCTCGATGATCGGCAGCAGGCTTCCGGGAACGTACACCTCGTCCCAGTCCCGTACCCGTTCCCGGACCGGCCGGCGCGGATACTCCTGGCGTGGTGTGGTCATGAAACCCTTGGGATCGGCCATGGCCGTCTCCCTCATGGAAGCGTACGAGAGGGCACAGCCGCACGGACATCGGCCGTCGTCGGCCACGGAATCCGGGCAGCACTCCTTTCCCGCCACGATACGTCGCCCGCGCACCCGCCGCCGCCCCGGACGACAGCGGGCCGGGGGGAGGGGAGAGACGTACGGCTCAGGCGAGGGCGAGTGCGTAGGACACCGCCGCCGCGGCCGAGGCGGCGGCGCGGACGTGATTCCACATCGTCCACTGGCGGACGAACAGGGGCCAGTAGGCGGCGGCCTCCGGAGTCTCGGGGTCCAGCTTCCGCAGCGCGTCGTTGCGCGGGACGTTCGCCGCGATCGTCACCCCGAACGCCCCGAACAGATACAGCGCGCTGCCGAGCAGCAACTCCACCGTCCCGTCGTCCGGCAGCAGCACGAACGTCACCACCGCCAGCACCGAGCTCAGTACCGCCGACCCGATGAACACCAGCATGAACGGGGGACGGACCGCGGCGACGTTGATCGCGTTCATCGCGGCGACTCCCCGCGACGGCGGCAGCTGGGCGAGCGCTCTCATCACGAAGGTCGAGAAGCCGAAGAACACCCCGGCCACCAGCCCACAGCCGAGCACCCCCAGCAGGGTCAGCACGAAATACGGTCCATCGATCATGTCCACTCCCGTGTCGAGCCGGCCGGACCCAAGATCCTGCACACCGCCGGCCGTCATCTCAAGCCAAATCCCTCACGCCCACAACGGCCATGGCCGAGCGCCGCACCCCCATGCGCGACCGTCTCCGCCCCGGCCCGTCGTCCCCCTGCCCCGCCGACCGTCCCCTTCTGCCCGACCGCCCCGCCCCCTCACATCGCCGCCGGCCGTTCCCTCACACGCCGCCGTCCCTCTCCTCGCACATCGCCGCCGGCCCCCTTTCCGGACATCGCAGCCGACCGCCCCGCGACCCTCGCCGAGCGTCCTGCGACCTTGCCGACCGTCCCGCGGCGCCGCCGACCGTCCCGCGGCGCCCGCAGGCCGTCCCGTCGCACCCGCGTGAACCCTTCACTCACGCCTGCGCGGTGATCTCGTCGCGCCATTCCCAGAGCCTCGTGTCCACCGTCGCCGCGATCCGGCGGCGCGCCTCGTGACGCGGAACGCCGCTCATCAGCAGATGGTCGTACGGGGTCTCCGCGTGCCGTACCGACGCGCGGACCGCCGCGGTCACCGCCGCCTCGGACAGCGCGCGGCCCGCCGAGCTGCGCCCGACCCGCCCGCTGCCGCGCACCGAGGCGTGGGCGGCGATCGTTCGTGCCCGGTCGGCCGGACAGGCCGGGAACAGCCGGGATATCTCCCGCGCGAACGCCTCCGTGAAGCGGACGTCCTCCGCCTCCCGGCGCCGCGCGTCCCGTGCCCGGCGCCGCCGTCGTGCCTCCGCGTCCGCCAGGCACCGTTCCTCGGCCAGGGCGAGCGCCGCCTCCTCGACCATGACGCCCTGCCGCTCGTAACGCCCCCGCCGCCGGTTGAACCGCACCACCACCGCCGACAGCGTGCTGCCCTCCCGTGATCTGCGCGTCAGCGCCGTGTCGCCGCGCGGCAGGAACACCAGGTGTCCGAGATCAGCGCAGTCCAGACACCGAGGCGCCCCGTCCTCCAGCACCAGCAGCGGGAGCGGCCCGCTCCGGCACTCGACGCAGTGCCGCTTCCTGAGCGGCTGGACGACGAGAAGTCCGTTCCGGCGCGGGGGATCGGTGATCGGTGCCATACGCGTTTCCTTCCCCGGACCCGTGCCCCATCTACGTCGTCGGGTGATACCCCCGTACGGCGCTCGCCCCGGTGGCCCGATGCCCTCCCCGCCCGCGACCGGCCCGACGCACCGGCCGGGACCCCGCACGCGCGCGGCATCATGGGGCGTGTGCGACTCGAAGCGATCACCTGGGAACGGCTCGGCGACCACCTCGCCGATCGTCTGCTCGAACTGAAACCGCAGGACGGCAGCCCCTGGCCACGCGTCGCCTTCGACGGCGCACCGGCCGCCCGCACCGGCGAACTCGCGCAGCGCGTCTTCGAGGCGCTGCGGGTACGGGGCCGTCCCTCGCTGGTCGTCGGCGCGCAGGACTTCCTGCGCCCCGCGTCGCTCCGGCTCGAACACGGCCACCAGGACGTCGAGGCCTATTACGACGGCTGGTTCGACACCGGCGCCCTGTGGCGCGAGGTCTTCGGTCCCCTCGAACCCGACGGCGACGGCCGGGTCCTGCCCGATCTCCGGGACCCCGTCACCGACCGGGCCACCCGCAGTCCCTATGTCCAACTCCCGCCCGGTGGAATGCTGTTGCTGCACGGCCCCCTCCTGCTGCGTCACTGGTTCCCGTTCGACCTCAGCGTCCACATACTCCTTTCCCCGGGCGCCCTCCGTCGTCGTACTCCCGAGGCGGAGCACTGGACTCTGCCCGCGTTCGCCCAGTACGAGAGAGAGGTGGATCCGGGCGCCGCCGCCGACGTCCTGGTACGGGCGGACGACCCCCGCCACCCGGCCTGGAACGGCTGACCGGAAGCCCGCATCCACGGATCTCCAGGTGCGTGGCCTCTGGGGCGCGGCGAGAATATAGGGCGCCGGGACTAGCGGCGTGTTCCGCGCCGCGCCGGCCGTCCGGCACCGGGAGGTACCCCATGACCACCGCCGGAGACATCATGCACCGTGGTGCCCAGTGGATCCCCGCCCACGAGACCCTGGACCGCGCCGCCCAGCTGATGCGCGAGCTCAACGTGGGCGCGCTGCCCATCAGTGACCAGGACGAACGCCTCTGCGGCATTCTCACGGACCGCGACATCGTCGTCGGCTGTGTGGCCATGGGTCATGACCCCGCCCAGATCACCGCGGGTGAGATGGCCAAGGGCACACCGCGTTGGATCGACGCGGGCGCCGATGTCGGCGAAGTGCTCCAGGAGATGAAGGGGCACCAGATCCGCCGGCTTCCGGTGATCGAGGACAAACGACTGGTCGGCATGATCAGCGAGGCCGACCTCGCCCAGCACCTCAGCGACGAACAACTCGCCGCGTGGGTCGAGAGTGTCTACGCGAGGGGTGCGGGCAGCGCGACGGGATGACCGGCCGATCCGCCCGTCCGCACCACACCAACCACACCAACCACACCACTCGACCGGACATGCCGGGCGAGGCGGGTGTCAGAGCCAGCCGTTGCGCCGGAACCCTCGGTAGAGGACGAGGCAGCCGACGGATATGGCGCCGATGACGATGGGGTAGCCGAACCTCCAGTGCAGTTCGGGCATGTTGTCGAAGTTCATCCCGTAGACGCCGCAGACCATGGTGGGGACGGCGATGACCGCCGCCCATGCCGTGATCTTGCGCATGTCCTCGTTCTGCGCCACCGTCACCTGCGCGAGATGCGCCTGCAGGATCGAGTTGAGCAGTTCGTCGAAGGCGGCTATCTGCTCGGTGACCCGCAGCAGATGGTCGGAGACGTCACGGAAGTACGCCTGTATCTCCGGGTCGACCACGCGGGTCGGACGGGTCGCCAGTTCCTGGACGGGCCGGGCGAGCGGAACCACGGCCCGCTTCAGTTCGAGGAGTTCACGCTTGAGCTGATAGATGCGACCCGCGTCGGCGCGTGCGCCGTCCTCGGCGAACACGTCGGCCTCGACCTGGTCGATGTCCGCCTGGACGGAGTCCGCGACGATCACGAACTCGTCGACCACATGGTCCGCGACCGCGTGCAGGACCGCGGCCGGCCCCTTGGACAACTGCTGCGCGTCGGACTCCAGCTCCTCGCGCAGCGGACCCAGGGAGCCATGGCGTCCGTGCCGCACGGTGATGACGAAGTCCGGACCGACGAACACCATGATCTCGCCGGTGTTCACCACCTCACTGGTCGCCGTCAACTCCTTGTGCTCCACGTAACAGACCGTTTTGAACACCGCGAACAGCGTGTCGCCGTACCACTCCAGTTTCGGACGCTGATGAGCCTCCACCGCGTCCTCGACGGCCAGGGGATGCAGGTCGAAGAGCTCCGCGATGCCCGCGAACTCGGCGTCGGTCGGTTCGTGCAGCCCGAGCCAGACGAATCCCTCGTCGCGCTTGCGGATCCGCTGCACGGTGTCCACCAGGTCGCGGCCCTCGGGGATGCGCGCGCCGTCCCGGTACGCCACACAGTTCACCACCGAGGAACCCAAGGGGGACCGGGCGGGGTGACTCAGGTCGACCCGGCGGCTCCGCCGTGTCAGCCGTGCCACTCTGCGGAGGCCGTCGACCGCGCCGAGAGCCGTCACCCTCCGCAAATTCCCTGCCATGGACATCTGGATCTCCTCGCGTGGATCTCCTCGGGCCGCACTTTGCGCCTGGCACGCCAGTCTGCCAGGCCTGGTCGGACACCGGAAAAGCCTGTGGGAACGGAGCATTCCGTTCCGGCGTGCGGACGATTCCGCCAGACGCTGCGGGACGGACCCCTCTTACGACGTCCGTGCCGACGACGGGAGCGTCGACGATCCGGGATGAGCAGGTCAACTGGGATGATCTCCCCATGACGCGAGCCGACGGGTATCTCCTCGACAACCAGCAGACGGAGGCGGGCCGGCGTTTCGAGGCCCTCGCCACTCTCTTCGATCCCACGACGTTGCGGCACATGGAGCGCTTCGGCGTCGGGTCCGGCTGGCGCTGCTGGGAGGTCGGGGCCGGGGGCACGTCCGTCGTGTCCTGGCTGGCCAAGAAGGTGGGGCCGACGGGGAAGGTCGTCGCCACCGACATCGACACCTCGTGGGCGGCCTCCGTGGCACGCTCACCCGTCGAGGTCCGCGTCCACGACGTGGGCGCCGAGGAGCCGCCGGGGGAGGGTTTCGACCTCGTGCACGCCCGGCTCGTCCTGGTCCATGTGCCGGACCGGGAGCGCGCGTTGCAGTCGATGATCAAAGCCCTGCGGCCCGGCGGCAGGCTCCTCGTCGAGGACGCGGATCCCGCTCTGCAGCCGCTGCTCTGCCCCGAGGAGTACGGGCCCGAGCAGCAACTCGCGAACCGGCTGCGCCTGGGCTTTCGCGCACTGCTCGCCGAACGCGGTGCCGACCTCGCCTACGGACGCAAGCTCCCGCGGCTGCTCCGGGACGCGGGGCTGCGGGGTGTGGAGGCCGACGCGTACTTCCCCGTCACCTCACCCGCCTGCGAGGCCCTGGAGTCCGCCACGGTCCGTCAGATCCGCGACCAGCTCGTCGACGCCGGCCTGGCCACCCAGGAGGAGATCGACCAGCACCTCGCGAACATCGCCACCGGGTCCATGGACCTGGCGACCGCGCCGATGATCTCGGCCTGGGGGCGCAAGAACTGAGCGAGGGGCGAGGACGGCGGGCCCGGTCGGTCCCCCGCGGACGTCGTCGCGTGGCCCAGGCGTTCAGCGGGCGCGGGTCTCCCCTTCGCCTCGGCGGACACTTCCCGCGGGCGGTCGTCCACCGACCCGTTCCACGGCCTTCGCCCCGGCCACGCACCCTGCTCCGGCCGCCTCTTCGGGGCCGGCGCCCGTGAGCAGTGCCGCGAGGAACGCGCCGGTGAACGCGTCACCGGCGCCCGTCGTGTCCCGCGGTGTCGCCGGCAGCGCCGGGACATGGGCCCGGACGGATCCGGAACGGGCGACCAGGGCGCCGTCACTCCCCAGCTTGGCGACGACCAGGGGGAAATGGCGGCTCAGCTTGGCGGCAGCGTCGGCCGGATCGGGCAGCCCGGTCAGCAGACACGCCTCGTCACGGCTGGGCAGCAGGACGTCCACACCCGCGCAGAGTTCGAGAAAGCGGTCAACGCCCAGCTCGGTGAGGAATCCCGCCGACGCCGGGTCGAGGCTCACCGGCACACCACGCGCCCGCGTCGACTCCAGCACCGCCGACACCAGCGCCCGGCTCGGCCCGGAGAAGAACAGGTAGCCCGAAAGATGCAGCCGCGCGACCCCGTCGAGCAGCGGGGGCGACCAGTCGTCCGGTGCCAGCCGCAGTGACGCCCCGCTGTCCGTGAGGAACGTACGCTCCGCCGACGCGCCGCCGTCCACCAGGCAGATCACCGTCCCGGTCGGCACCGTCGGATCAGTCACCAGGAGAGGCCGCACGCCGCCCGCCGTGAGTTCGCGTTCGTGCCACGCGGCGGCGTCGAAGCCCACCCGGCCGAGCAGCCGCACGTCGGCGCAGCCCTCGTGCACGGCCCAGCACGCGACATTGGCGCCCGCGCCGCCCGGCACGGTCCGGATGGCGGCGACCGTGTCGGTGCCGGCCGCCAGCGGTCCGCGATGCCGGGCGACGACATCCGTGACCACGTCCCCCACGACGAGCAGAGCGCCTTCGGCCAGGCCGCCTCGGTCAGCGGCCTCGCCACCGCCGTCCCGGCCGCCCCGGTCCGTGTCGCTCACGCCCCCGCCCAGGCCGCCGCGATCCGTCCCGCGAGACGCACGTTGCCGCGCACCGCCGCCAGGTTGGCGGCGAGCGAGGCACCGTCCGTGTGCCGGACCAGATAGGCGAGCAGGAACGGTGTCACCGCCTGTCCTGTCACACCCTCCGACTCGCACGCACGCAGCGCCTCGGCGAGCACACGCGCGTGCAGCGCGGGATCGAGCTGCTCCTCCTCGGGGACGGGGTTCGCGACCACGAGCGACGAGTCGGGGGCGTCCAGAGCGTCCTGGGCGCGCATCACCTCCGCGACCTGCTCGGGAGAGTCGAGGGTCCAGTCCACCGGGTGCCCCGAGTCGGACAGATAGAAGCCGGGGAACCGGTCCGTGCCGTACCCGGCCACCGCCACACCCAGCGTCTCCAGGCGCTGCAGTGTCGCGGGCACGTCCAGGATCGACTTGACCCCGGCGCACACCACCGTGATCCGGGTACGTGCCAACAGGCCCAGATCGGCGGACTCGTCCTGGGTCGCCGTCCACTCGCGGTGCACGCCGCCGAGCCCTCCCGTCGCGAACACCCGCACCCCCGCGCGGGCCGCCAGGAGTGCCGTCGCGGACACGGTCGTCGCCCCGCTCGCCCCCGCGGCCACCGCGAGAGGCAGGTCACGGTGGCCCAGCTTGCGGATGCCGTCCTCGTTCGCGACCCGCTCCAGTTGGTCCTTGTCCAGGCCCACGTGAGGCCGGCCGTCGAGCACGGCGATCGTCGCGGGTACGGCACCCTCCTCGCGGACGACCTCCTCCAGTTCGAGGGCGACCTGCAGATTGCGCGGGCGCGGCAGCCCGTGGGCGATGATCGTGGACTCCAGGGCCACCACCGGCCGACGCGCGTCGAGCGCCTCCCGCACCTCTTCGGACGTCACGATCACGCGCCTGCCTCCTGTTGTCGGTCGACGTTCCCCTCCCTGATCTCTGGCGAGCGGCGCCCCCGGTCAAACCCTGGCGACCCGCGGCGTACGGCACGCGCCGCGGAGGTGGTGCGGACAACTCGCCACGACTCGGCCATGTCGTCGTGCGGCCCCCTCGGCGCACCGAGTGGAGGGCAAGCCCTTAGGGTGTCCGCTCATGACCATGTACCCGCAGGCCACGCCGTCGTTCGCTGTGCACATTCCCGACGCCGAACTCGAACCCGAGCCGCTGGACCCGGCCCAGATCGTCTCCGGCGACCCCGCCGTGACGGGCAAGGTGCTGTGGGAGTCCGCCGACGGCAAGCAGTTGCGCGGCATCTGGCAGATCACACCCGGCGTGGTGACCGACACCGAGGCCAACGAACTCTTCGTGGTGGTCAGCGGCCGCGCCACCATCGAGGTGGAGGGTGGCGACGTCATCGAGGTGGGCCCCGGCGACGCGGCGTTCCTGCGCGAGGGCGACCGCACGACGTGGACCGTCCACGAGACGCTGCGCAAGGCGTACCACATCAGCCTCTGAGGTGCGGCGGACGGGACGCTCCACCACACCCTTTGCCACCGGCCCCCGCGCCGACCTCAGAACAGCGGTTCCGGGAGGACGCCTTCGAGGGCCAGCAGTTTCCGCTTGGTCTCCAGACCGCCCCCGAAGCCGCCGATGCCGCCGTCGCTCTCGACCACCCGGTGGCAGGGCACCACGACCGGCAGCGGATTCGAGCCCATGGCCACCCCCACGGCCTGGGCCCCTCCGGGCGCGCCCACCCGCCCCGCCAGGTCGCCGTAGGCCACGACGGAACCGAACGGAACGCCCGAGTTCAGCTCACGCAGCACCTGGCGGTTGAACCCCGAGATCAGCGACCAGTCGAGCGGCAGGTCGAAATCGTGCCGCTCGCCCGCGAAGTACGCCTCGACCTGGCGTATCGCCTCGGCCAGCAGAGGTGAGCCGGGTGCCTCGACCGGCTCGCCGCCCAGTCGGGACGCGAGCCGGCCGAGCGCCTTGTCGCGCACCGTGTCCGAGGCGTGAAAGACGACGTTGACCAGGCCGTGGGGCGTCGCGGCGAGGAGCAGCGGACCGATGTCCGTGCCGACGACGGACCACACGATCTGCTGCTCGTACCGCCCGTGGCTGTTCATGCGATCCACCGTACGGCCCGCCTCTGACAATGCCCGGGGCGCACCCGGAACCCGTCCGCGCCCCGGGCTGACGGCACGCTAGTGCAGGGCCGCGCGGATCACGTCGGGCGTGTTCGTGATGACGCCGTCCGCGCCGAGGCCCGCCAGGCTCCGCGCGGTGGCCGCGTCGTCCACGGTCCAGGCGAAGACCTTCATCGGGCCGTGCGGGCCGTGGAGCGCGTGCACCGCCGAGACGTAGTCGGACGAGAGCGAGCGGTGATCGGAGTTGATCTGATCGGCGAACCGCGCGTACCGGGGCAGCTGCGCGACCGGAGGCGTTCCCAGGTAGGCCGTCGTGATGCCGGGCCGCAGCCGGTGCACGGCCCGGACACTGTCCGCACTGAAACTCTGGACGATCAGACGGTCCCGCAGATGGACGGGATCGAGCCATCCCTGGTTGCTCAGGAGCCTGAGCGTCTGCCGCTCGATGCCCGGATACAGCTCAGGATTCTTGATCTCCAGGACGAGTTTCTGGTGGTTGCGCGAGACCTGATCCATGTACTCCCGCAGCGTCGGAACCTTCGCGCCCGCGAACCGCGGGTCGAACCAGCTCCCTGCGTCCAGGCGGGCGATCTCCGTCGAGGTGAAGTCCTTGACCTTCCAGGGGCTCCGGCCGGGATAGACCGCCTCGACGTCGGTCGTCCGTGCCAGCGAGGCGTCGTGGAGGACGACCAACCGGCCGTCTCGGGTGCGCTGGACGTCGTTCTCGACCCAGTCGAACCCCATTTCGGCCGCCCGGTCGACGGCGGCCAGCGTGTTCTCCGGAGCGTAGGCCGAGGCGCCGCGGTGGGCGACGACCAGCGGTGCCGTGATCCGGCCGCCGGCCTTCGCGTGCGGGCCCGGCAGTATCAGAACGGCTCCCCCAAGAAGCGCGGCGGTCGTGGCGGCGGCAACGCGCGCGTGCATGCGTTCTCCTCGCGTCGGGCGATCACGGACAGCACAAGATTGACAGCAGAGAGTCGACACAGGGGGGAAGGAAGATGGCCGCGGATTGAATGGAGTTGTCCAAGTCCGCTCGCGGCCACCGCACAACTGGGGAGAGGTCGTGATTGTTTGCAGGATTATCGTTCGACCATTCCGGTGGGGTCGTAGTCTCTGCCTCAACCCGGTCCGCTCCGGCGGTCGGGGCCGCGGGGGTTTTTCGGACGGTTCCAGGAGTAACAGGGCGGGAAAGGCAGCCGCGCATGCAAGGCACGGTCGACGGCTTCACCTACGGACTCGTCACACCGCTGGTGGCTTATTTCATGGCCTGCCTGGGCGGGGCGCTGGGTCTTCGCTGCACCGCCAGATCCGTGCTCGTCGGCGGCTCCTGGCGGGCCGGCTGGCTCGCGCTCGGCTCGGTGGCGATCGCCTCGGGCATCTGGACGATGCACTTCATAGCGATGATGGGTTTCACGGTCGAGGAGAGCCCCGTCCACTACGACCGGCCGACGACGTTCGCGAGCCTGGGCGTCGCCGTCCTCATGGTCGGCGCCGGGATCTTCATCGTCGGGTACCAGGGCGCCACCGGGACCGCGCTCTTCACCGGAGGGACCGTCACCGGCCTGGGCATCGCCTCGATGCACTACCTGGGCATGGCCGGGATGCGGCTCAACGGGAAGCTCGCCTACAACACCCTCACCGTCTCCGCCTCGGTCGTCATCGCCGTCGTCGCCGCCATCGCCGCCCTGTGGGCCGCCGGGCAGGTACGCGGATTCCTCTGGAGCGTGGGTGCGAGCCTCGTCATGGGGCTGGCGGTCAGCGGCATGCACTACACGGGCATGGCGGCACTCAGCGTGCATCTGCACGGCCCCGCCGACGGCGCCCCCGCCGGGGACTCGGCGGCCGCGCTGCTCGCGCCCATGATGATCGGCCCCCTGGCCCTTCTCTGTCTGGCGGGCGTCGTCGTGATGTTCGATCCGCAGATGGTCGTGGGCAAGCCCGACCGGCGTCCCGCGGAGATCCGGCGCCCCGGCGTCCCGGCCCATCCCGGCTCCGCGCACACCGGCCGCCGCGCGGCCGTCCACCCCGCGCGGGAACGCGCCTACCGCCGCTCGAGGACCCCGCAGAGCAGGTGATCCGGCCCGGTTGTCAGTGCGGGGTCGTACGGTGGATCCATGCGGCCAGTATCCAAGATCGAACGTTCGGTGGCGCCCTTCGAGGTCATCAGCCACTTCCAGCCGAGCGGTGACCAGCCCACGGCCATCGCCGACCTGGAGAAGCGCATCCGCGCAGGCGAGAAGGATGTCGTCCTGCTGGGCGCGACCGGCACCGGCAAGTCCGCCACCACCGCGTGGATGATCGAGAAGCTCCAGCGCCCCACGCTCGTCATGGCGCCGAACAAGACGCTGGCCGCCCAGTTGGCCAACGAGTTCCGTGAGCTGCTGCCGAACAACGCGGTCGAATACTTCGTGTCGTACTACGACTACTACCAGCCCGAGGCCTACGTACCGCAGTCGGACACCTACATCGAGAAGGACTCCTCGATCAACGAGGAGGTGGAGCGCCTGCGCCACTCCGCGACCAACTCGCTGCTGACCCGCCGCGACGTCGTCGTGGTCGCGTCGGTGTCCTGCATCTACGGTCTCGGTACTCCGCAGGAGTACGTGGACCGGATGGTCAACCTCAAGGTCGGCGACGAGATCGACCGCGACGCCCTGCTGCGCCGCTTCGTCGACATCCAGTACACCCGCAACGACGTCGCCTTCGCCCGCGGCACCTTCCGGGTCCGCGGCGACACCATCGAGATCTTCCCGGTGTACGAGGAGCTCGCGGTCCGCATCGAGATGTTCGGCGACGAGATCGAGGCCCTGTCCACGCTGCACCCGCTCACCGGTGAGGTCATCAGCGACGACGACCAGATCTACGTCTTCCCCGCGTCCCACTACGTGGCGGGTCCCGAGCGCATGGAACGCGCCGTCAACGACATCGAGAAGGAGCTGGGGGAGCGCCTCGCCGAACTGGAGAAGCAGAGCAAGCTCCTGGAGGCCCAGCGCCTGCGCATGCGGACGACGTACGACATCGAGATGCTCCGCCAGATCGGCTCCTGCTCCGGGGTCGAGAACTACTCGATGCATTTCGACGGCCGTGAACCCGGCTCCCCGCCGAACACGCTGATCGACTACTTCCCGGACGACTTCCTGCTCGTCATCGACGAGTCCCACGTCACCGTTCCGCAGATCGGCGCGATGTACGAGGGCGACGCCTCCCGCAAGCGCACCCTCGTCGACCACGGCTTCCGGCTGCCCTCCGCCCTGGACAACCGCCCCCTGAAGTGGGAGGAGTTCCAGCAGCGCATCGGTCAGACCGTCTACCTCTCGGCGACCCCGGGCAACTACGAGCTCTCCCGTTCGGACGGCCACGTCGAGCAGATCATCCGCCCCACCGGTCTGATCGACCCCCAGGTGGTCGTCAAGTCCACCGAGGGCCAGATCGACGACCTGGTGCACGAGATCCGGCAGCGCACCGAGAAGGACGAACGCGTCCTGGTCACCACGCTCACCAAGAAGATGGCCGAAGACCTCACGGACTACTTCCTGGAACTGGGCATCCAGGTGCGCTATCTGCACAGCGACGTCGACACCCTGCGCCGCGTCGAACTGCTGCGCGAACTGCGTGCCGGCGAGTTCGACGTCCTGGTCGGCATCAACCTGCTGCGCGAGGGCCTCGACCTTCCCGAGGTCTCCCTGGTGGCGATCCTCGACGCCGACAAGGAAGGCTTCCTGCGCTCGGGGACCTCTCTGATCCAGACCATCGGCCGCGCGGCGCGCAACGTCTCCGGCCAGGTCCACATGTACGCGGACAGGATCACCCCGGCGATGGAGAAGGCCATCGAGGAGACCAACCGCCGCCGGGAGAAGCAGATCGCCTACAACAAGGAGCGGGGCATCGATCCGCAGCCCCTCCGCAAGAAGATCAACGACATCGTCGCGCAGATCGCCCGCGAGGACGTCGACACCGAGCAACTCCTCGGCTCCGGCTACCGCAAGACGAAGGACGGCAAGGGCGCCAAGGCCCCGGTGCCCGCACTGGGCGCCAAGGCGACCCGCTCCGCCAAGTCCGCCAAGGCCAAGGGCGCCGTGCCGACCGACCGCCCCGCGGCCGAGCTCGCCCAGCAGATCGAGGACCTGACGGAACGGATGCGCGCCGCGGCGGCCGACCTCCAGTTCGAGATCGCGGCCCGTCTGCGTGACGAGGTGTCCGAGATGAAAAAGGAGTTGCGGCAGATGAAGGAGGCGGGAATCGCCTGACCGTCCCGCCGACGGCGCCGGACCCCGGAGGACGCGCGGTGTGTTGCAAGACCGACACAAAGTCCGCCCCAGGGTTCGGCGCTGTCAGTGCCGCTGCGTAGGGTTCTGTTCATCCGCGGACTCCGCGGAAACAGGGGACAGTTCGAGAGGGGAACAGCGCGTGACGGTCAACATGACCAAGGGTCAGGCCATCAGTCTGCAGAAGAACGACGGGGGCACGCTGACCGCGGTCCGTATGGGACTCGGCTGGCAGGCGGCCCCCCGGCGCGGCCTGTTCGGCTCGCGCACCCGTGAGATCGACCTCGACGCGTCCGCCGTGCTCTTCGCGGACAAGCAGCCCGTCGACGTGGTGTTCTTCCGCCACCTCGTCAGTGACGACGGCTCGGTGCGGCACACCGGCGACAACCTCGTCGGCGGCGTGGGCCAGGGCGGCGACGACGAGGCCATCCTCGTCGACCTGCAGCGCATCCCGGTCCACATCGACCAGATCATCTTCACCGTGAACTCCTTCACGGGCCAGACCTTCCAGGAAGTGCAGAACGCGTTCTGCCGTCTGGTCGACGAGACCAACGGCCAGGAACTCGCCCGCTACACGCTGGCCGGCGGCGGCCAGTACACGGCCCAGATCATGGCCAAGGTGCACCGGGCCGGAACCGGCTGGCAGATGACGGCCCTCGGCACGCCGGCCAACGGCCGCACGTTCCAGGACCTCATGCCCGCCATCCTGCCGCACCTCTGAGCGGCCGACGCAACACGTACACAGCGACGTAGGGGGACAAGACGATGACGGCCGAGCTGGTCAGGGGGCAGAACCACCCGCTCTCCCAGGTCCGTCTCGAGGTCCGCATCTCGGCCGGGAAGCCGATCGTGGCCGGGGCGACGCTCAGCGACGAGCAGGGCAGGGTCCGGGGCGTCGAGTGGGTGGCCCACCCGGGCGCGCCCACGCTTCCAGGGCTCGAGGTCTCCAAGCAGGCGGCGGCCGACCACCGGCTGGCCTTCGACCTGGACGCCCTGCCGCAGGCCGTGCACCGGGTCAGCGTGCTGCTCGCGCTGCCCACCGGTGTCGGCGGGCCTGTCCGCTTCGGCGCCGTCGCCGCCCCCTTCGTCGCGGTCACCGGCCTCGACGGTCTTGAGGTCGCCAGCTACACCGTCACCGGACTGGACGCCGAGTCCGCCGTCGTGGCCCTGGAGCTCTACCGCCGGCAGGGCGCCTGGAAGGTGCGCGCGGTCGGCCAGGGATACGCGGGTGGTCTCGCCGAACTCCTCACCGACCAGGGGCTTCCGGAGGCCCGGCAGCTCGCTGCCGGTATCAACGAAGCCGTGGCCCAGGGCCTGGCGCGGTCGGTGGCGGCGCCCCCGCCCCGTACCCCGGACGCGGACCGGTCACGGCAGGCCGCCGCCTCGGCCCCGGGACCGGACCAGCCCTACGCCGGATCCGGAACCCAGGGCACCTCAGGAACCGTGCCACCGCAGCAGACCCCGTACACGCCCGGTCCGCAGGGAGCCACGACTCCGCAGACCGGTCGCCCGGGGAGCCCCGCACAGTCCGACCCTTCCTCGGGCGCGCAGCCACCGTCGCCCGGCGCCGGTGGCCCGGTCAACTACAGCCACCCCGGACGGCAGACCGCCGCTCCGCCGACGCCCCCGCCGGCCGCTCCACCGGCCCAGCCCGGACAGCCCGCGCAGCCCGTCGCGGGAGACGCGACCGGCTGGTCCATGGAGGAGCGGCTGTACAACCAGGTGTGGGGGATGTTCGAGGACCTGGCGCGGACCGTCGCCGCGTACCGCAGCGCCGTCGACTTCGCCGACTCCCGCATGGAGAAGGAGCTCGACCAGGTCCTCTCCGACCCGCGCAGCCGGATCGGAGGGCAGGGCGACGCCGCTCGCGAAGCCGCCCGCGCCAAACACGCGCTGCTCGTCGACCAGGCCCGGGCCGCTCTCGACCGGGACCTCGCCCAGCTCACGGCCGAGGCCGAGGTCGTGGAGCCCGCGCTGCCGAGGGCCTACGCGAGCTGGGACAATCCGGTCTGGCACGCCTATCGCGCCCCCATGGAAGTACCCATGGCGCTACGGCTCGGAGACCTCCGTCTGCCCGAGAGCGAGAACCTGAGCATCCCCATGCTGGTGCGCCTGCCGCTGGAGCGGGGCCTGTGGATCGACAGCGGTCGCACCTCCCTGGAGGGCACGCTCGCCGACTCCGACCAGGTGCGCCGCCTCGCCATGGACACCGCCGTGGCGCAGGCGGCCCGGCTGCTCGCCGTGTATCCCGCGGGCGAGTTCACCGTGCATGTCATCGACCCGGCCGGCACCGGTGCCGCGTCCCTGGCGCCCCTGACGCAGTCCGGAGTGCTCGACAGCCCTCCGGCCGCGGGTGCCACGGGCGTGGCTGATGTACTGCGACGTCTCACCCAGCGCGTCGACCTGGTGCAGATGGCGCTGCGCGGGGGAGCGGCAGACTCGCTGCCGCCGGATCTCGACACCGCCGAGCAACTGCTGATCGTCAACGACTTTCCGCACGGGTTCGACGACCGCGCCGTCACCCAGCTCCGCTACCTCGCGGACGAGGGGCCGGCCGTCGGCGTCCATCTGATGATGGTGGCCGACCGGGAGGACGCGACGGCGTACGGACCACTGCTCGACCCGCTGTGGCGGTCGCTGCTGCGGATCACGCCGGTGCCCGA
Source organism: Streptomyces sp. NPDC015532 (assembly GCF_043078065.1). Taxonomy (NCBI): domain Bacteria; kingdom Bacillati; phylum Actinomycetota; class Actinomycetes; order Kitasatosporales; family Streptomycetaceae; genus Streptomyces; species Streptomyces sp. NPDC015532. The sequence goes on from NZ_JBIBSY010000001.1 coordinate 1,279,235, forward strand.
CGACCATCTCGCCGATCCGTGGGTCGGGCACGCGTGGACGTACGAGCCCTCGCTCATCCCCGCGAACAGCCAGGTGCTCGAGCGGGTCCTGGCGGCGGTGGCGGCGGCCCGCCGGTCCTGGAACCGCTGACCTGACCGGGGCGCTTCCGGACCCTGGTGAACCTTCGGACCTCAAGGTCAAACAGCCTCACCAAGCAACCGTAAAGTGCCCTGACCTGGGAACTTGGTTCTTCTTTTACTTATCCCTTTACCTTTCCTTGGTGATTCGGGTACTCTTTTCCATACGGAGGGGAGTACTCCCTACTTGCTGCGACGCACCCGTCAATACGGATCGAGTCAGATCCCGGGGCGTCGGCCCGCAGGCTCCCGGGCGCACCCAGCGCCCCGGCAGCCGCGGGTGGAAGAGACCTCCGGTAGCGCGACGACGCTGAAATCTGCCGTTACGAACTGCCGGAGGCGCAGTGGACGTTTCCCTGACCCTGTGGGTCCTGACCATCGTGGGGCTGGCCGTACTGATCGCGGTCGACTTCTTCATCGGCCGCAAGCCGCACGACGTATCGATCAAGGAAGCCGGAATCTGGACCGTCGTCTGGATCGCCCTCGCCGGGCTGTTCGGACTCGGACTGCTCCTCTTCGCCGGCGGACAGCCGGCCGGGGAGTTCTTCGCCGGCTTCATCACCGAGAAGTCGCTGAGCGTCGACAACCTCTTCGTCTTCGTCCTGATCATGGCGAAGTTCGCGGTGCCTTCGAAGTACCAGCAGCGCGTACTCCTCGTGGGCGTCCTGATAGCCCTCGTCCTGCGCGCGATATTCATCGCCGCCGGCGCCGCGATCATCGCGAACTTCGCCTGGGTCTTCTACATCTTCGGCGCGTTCCTCATCTACACCGCCTGGAAGCTGATCCAGGAGGCCAGGGCCGACGAGGACGAGGAGGAGTTCGAGGAGAACAGGCTGCTCAAGGCCGCCGAGCGGCGGTTCGGCGTGGCCGACCGCTATCACGGCACCAAGCTGTGGATCCGCCGGAACGGCAAGCGCGTCATGACGCCGATGCTGGTCGTGATGCTGGCGATCGGCACCACCGACGTGCTCTTCGCCCTCGACTCGATCCCCGCGATCTTCGGCCTGACCCAGGACCCGTACATCGTCTTCACGGCCAACGCCTTCGCGCTGATGGGTCTGCGACAGCTGTACTTCCTCATCGGCGGCCTGCTCAAGAAGCTGGTCCACCTCAGCTACGGCCTGTCGGTCATCCTCGGATTCATCGGTGTCAAGCTCGTCCTGCACGCACTGCACGAGTCCGGCGTCCATGTTCCCGAGATATCCATCCCGGTCTCGCTCGGCGTGATCTGCGCGGTCCTCGTGGTCACCACGATCACCAGCCTGGCCGCCACCAGGAAGCAGGCGGCACGCGAGCGGTCCGAGAGCGCTTCGAAGGAGAGCATCGACGCATGACCGCGTCGAACCCGGCGACGGCCACCCCGGGAGCGGCGCGTGGGGCATCGCCCGCCGCCGCTCCCGGACCCCTCCGGGCTCGACCGCCGCGATTCCGGACCGCGCCCCGCACCGCCGGAGTGCGGGGCGCGGTCCGGACTGCGACGATCGCGGCATGATCGTTCGGCTCAGGTCACTCGTGACGCGGTGGACCGCCGTGGTCCCCGTGATCGCGGTGGTGCTGCTGGCTCTCACCTTCGGGCGGGACCTGCCGGGCGCGGTCGTCGCACTGGTGACCCTGGTCCTCGCGGGTTCCGTGCTCGCCGCGGTGCACCACGCCGAGGTGGTCGCCCACCGCGTGGGGGAACCCTTCGGATCCCTCGTCCTCGCCGTCGCGGTCACGATCATCGAAGTCGCCCTCATCGTCACCCTGATGGCGGACGGCGGCGCCAAGAGTTCGACACTCGCCCGCGACACGGTGTTCGCGGCCGTGATGATCACCTGCAACGGAATCGTCGGCGTGTGTCTGCTCGTCGCGTCACTGCGCCACGGGCTCGCCGTGTTCAACGCCGAAGGAACCGGAGCGGCCCTGGCGACCGTCGCGACGCTCGCCACCCTCAGCCTCGTCTTCCCGACCTTCACCACCAGCAAGCCGGGCCCGGAGTTCTCCGCCGCGCAGCTCACCTTCGCCGCGGTCGCCTCCCTGGTGCTGTACGGCCTGTTCGTGGCGACCCAGACGGTCCGGCACCGTGACTACTTCCTGCCGATCACCCAGCAGGGCAAGGTCATCGACGTGGACGAGCACGCCGACGCACCGTTCGCCCGCCAGGCGCGGTTCAGCCTGGGGTTCCTCGGCCTGGCCCTGGTCGGCGTGGTCGGCCTCGCCAAGGGTGTGTCGCCCACCATCGAGTCCGGGGTCGAGGCGGCCGGCATGCCGCACGCCGTGGTCGGTGTGATCATCGCGCTGCTCGTGCTGCTCCCCGAGACCATCGCCGCGCTGCGCTCCGCCCGCAGGGACCGGGTGCAGACCAGCCTGAACCTCGCCCTCGGCTCGGCGATGGCCAGCATCGGACTGACCATCCCCGCCGTCGCCCTGGCCTCGCTCTGGCTCTCCGGACCACTCGTTCTCGGCCTCGGCGCCACCGAGATGGTGCTGCTCGCGCTGACCGTGGTCGTGAGCTCCCTGACGGTCGTTCCCGGGCGGGCCACCCCGCTTCAGGGAGGCGTGCATCTGGTCGTGTTCGCCGCCTATCTGGAACTGGCCATCAACCCCTGACCCGCAGTCACTCCGTGACCGCTACGACCGTCAGCCTGGGCACCGGCCGGGTCTCCGGCAGCAGCGCGAAGCATCCGAGGCTCAGCAGCGCGATACCCGTGAGATAGGCGGCCACGCCCCACGGCACGCGCTCCCCGCTCGCCATCGCCGTCGCCACGACCGGGGTGAGCGCGCCCCCGAGGACCCCGCCCAGGTTGTATCCGAGGGCCGCGCCCGTGCAGCGCACCCGCGGCTCGTACAACTCCGGCAGATACGCGGCGATCACCGCGAACATGGTGACGAAGGCGATCAGCGCCACCAGGAAGCCGAGGAACATCAGCAGGGGTTCGCCGGTCGACAGCAGTCCGATCATCGGGAACATCCACAGCGCGGCGCCCGCACAGCCCGCCATGCACAGCGGCCGCCGTCCGTAACGGTCTCCCAGCAGCGCCACCAGGGGCGTCAGCGCCCCCTTCACCACCACCGCGGCCATGATGCAGGTCAGCATGACCGTGCGGCTCACGCCGAGCCGTTCGACGCCGTAGGCGAGCGCCCAGGTCGTCACCGCGTAGAAGACGGCGTATCCGACCGCGAGTCCACCGGCCGTCAGCAGCACGAGCCGCCAGTGGTCGCGCGCCACCTCGGCGAGCGGCACGCGCGCGTGGTCATCCACTTCGAGGAACCGCGGGGTCTCCTGGAGCGAACCGCGCAGCCACAGCCCCGCGGCCGCGAGGACCCCCGCCGCCCAGAACGGCACCCGCCAGCCCCACTGCGCGAACTGCGCGTCGGACAGCGTCGACGACAGCGCCAGCATCACGCCATTGGCCAGAAGGAACCCGAGGGACGGACCGATCTGCGGGAAACTCGACCACAGCCCGCGCCGCCCGGCGGGAGCGTGCTCGGCCGTCAGCAGCACCGCACCGCCCCACTCACCGCCGAGTCCGAGCCCCTGGAGGAAACGCAGCACCAGCAGCAGTACGGGAGCCGCGGCACCGATGCTGTCGTACGTCGGGACACAGCCGATGGCGACGGTCGCCGCGCCGGTCAGCAGCAGCGAGGCCAGCAATACCGGCCGCCGCCCACGCCGGTCCCCGATGTGCCCGAACAGCACCGAGCCCAGCGGACGGGCGACGAACCCGACACCGAACGTCCCGAAGGCCGCCAGCGTGCCCGCGAGCGGCGAGAACGTCGGGAAGAACAGCGGCCCGAGAACCAGCGCCGCCGCCGTCCCGTAGACGAAGAAGTCGTAGAACTCGATGGCCGTCCCGGTCAGCGACGCGGCGGCGAGCCGGAGCATGGAAGGCGCCCTTACGGTGCGTACGTCGTGCATGCCGATTCAACTATTCACAGTGACCAGTGGTTACGGGGGCGTGCGGGAGCGCGGGGTGCGTCAGTAGGTGACGGTGATGCGCCGGGCCGGGCCGTCGACCCGGACGGTTCCTCCATAGGGGATGACGACCTGCGGATCGGTGTGCCCGAGATCCACATCGAGGACGACCATCATGTCCGGGGCGTATAGGTCGACGGCCCGGAGAACCGCTTCGCGCTGGTCGCGGGCGTAACGGGCCCTGGCCTCAGGTTCGAGGGGCCGCTGGAACGACCACGCCTTCGGGCGGCCCATCAGGAGGGCCGGAAAGCGCCGTAGCAGGCCGCGCTCGCCCATGGCGCGCAGGATCCAGAAGACGTCGTCGGCCCCGGGCATGTCCTCCGAGGTCTCCAGGAAGAGCACGTGACCGTCGTACACGGAAGGATCACGGGCGATCTCGCGGTCGGCCATCAGCAGCCACGACAGGATCTCGATGTTGCCGCCCCAGGAGCGGCCCTCGACCACGCTGTCCGGGCGTATCCAGGTCCAGCCCGTGCCCGGCTCGGTCCGCGGGTCGGCGAGGAAGCTCTCCGGCGCCTCCCACGGCACGTCCACCTCGCGGAAACGGGCGGCGGGACGCAGCTCGTAGGGCCCGGACGTGAACAGGGCGGCCCGCAGCGACTCCGCGGTCAGCGGGTCCATGGCACCCGGCCGGCCGAGCTCGCACATGACCGTCGCGCCGTGGTAGCCGACGATCCCGGCGTTCCACAGGTGGACGAGGAGGTTCGTGTTGTCGCTGTATCCGAAGAACGGCTTCGGATGCGCCCGGATCAGCGCGCGGTCCAGCAGCGGCAGCACGGTGATCTGGTCGTCGCCGCCGATGGACGCGATGACCGCCTTGACCGTCGGATCGGCGAACGCGGCGTGGATGTCGTCGGCCCGTTCCCGCGGTGTCGACCCCATCCTCCGGGTCGACGGGTATTCGACCGGGACCAGGCCGAACTCCTTGCGCAGCCGCTCCAGGCCCAGTTCGTACGGGAGCGGCAGGAGGCCGGGCAGACCGCTGGACGGCGAGATCACGGCTATCCGGTCGCCGGGTACGGGCTTGGGAGGGTATGCGGGTGTCGTCATGGCCAGAGCGTACGAGCCGTCACCCTTTCGGTGCATCGTGATAAACCGGGTCCGAGCAGCGGTCCTTGACGGGCCGGCAGACCCGAAGGACCGGAGGAGACGTGCCCCGCACCCTCGCCAACGCCCCGATCATGATTCTCAACGGCCCCAACCTGAATCTCCTCGGGCAGCGGCAGCCGGAGATCTACGGTTCCGACACGCTGGAGGACGTCGAGGCGCTGTGCGCCAAGGCGGCGGCCTCGCACGGTGGCTCGGTGGACTTCCGGCAGTCCAACCACGAGGGCGAGCTGGTGGACTGGATCCACGAGGCCCGCCAGAATCACGCGGGGATCGTGATCAACCCGGCCGCCTACTCGCACACCTCCGTCGCCATCCTCGACGCGCTCAACACCTGTGACGGGCTCCCGGTGGTGGAGGTCCACATCTCCAACATCCACCAGCGCGAGGAGTTCCGGCACCACTCGTACGTCTCGCTGCGTGCCGACGGGGTCATCGCGGGCTGTGGTGTGCAGGGGTACGCGTTCGCGGTGGAGCGGGTGGCGGCGCTCGCGGGAACGGGGCGCGCGGACACCTGACCACGGCTCTCCGGGCGGGCTCACAGGCGTCCCGCCTCCACGATCCGCCTGAGGAAGCGCCGGGTGCGCTCCCGCCGCGGGTCCCCGAAGACCTGCTCGGGCGTGCCGCGCTCCAGGATCACGCCGCCCTCCAGGAAGCAGACCTGGTCCGAGACCTCACGGGCGAAGCCCATCTCGTGGGTGGCCAGGACCATGGTCATGCCGTCCGCCTTCATGTCACGGACGACGTTCAGCACCTCGCCCACGAGTTCGGGGTCCAGGGCGGCGGTGATCTCGTCCAGAAGGAGCAGCTTGGGGCGCACGGCCAAGGCGCGGACGATCGCGGCCCGTTGCTGCTGGCCACCGCTCAGCCTGTCCGGATACTCGGCCGCCTTGGCGCCGAGTCCGAGCCGTTCGAGCAGTTCACGCGCGTGTGTCTCGGCGTCCGCGCGACTCACGCCGTGCACCCGGCGCGGGGCGAGGGTGATGTTCTCCAGGACGGTCATGTGCGGGAAGAGGTTGTACGCCTGGAAGACGACGCCGATCCGCCGGCGGACCGCGTCCTGGTCGGCCCGCGGGTCGGTGATCTCCTCGCCGTCCAGCCAGATCGCGCCGTCGTCGATCTCCTCCAGGAGGTTGGCGCAGCGCAGCAGCGTGGACTTGCCGGAGCCGGAGGCGCCGATCAGCGTGGTCACGGTGTGCGGGGCGACCTCCAGGTCGACGTCCCGCAGGACGACCGCGTCGCCGAAGGTCTTGCGGACGGACTCCATCCGCAGCATCGGGCCGTCGGGGACGGGGGCCTTGCTCATACGGTGCCTCCCTGGCTGCGGCGCCGGTCCATACGGGCGGTGACCCAGTCGGTGAAGCGCGTCATGGGGATGGTCAGGGCCACGAAGAGCAGCGCCGCGACGATGTACGCCGTGTAGTTGAGGCTGCGGCCCACGATGATGTCCGCGGAGCGCATCGCCTCCACCGCGCCGCCGATCGAGACGAGGCTGGTGTCCTTCTGCAGGGACACCATGTCGTTGAGGAGCGGCGGGACCTGGCGGCGGACGGCCTGTGGCAGCACCACGTGGCGCAGGGTCTGCCGCGTGGTGAGGCCCAGTGATCGTGCCGCGGCCCGTTGCGAGGGGTGCACGGACTCGATGCCGGCGCGGACGACCTCGGCGACGTACGCCGAGTACGTCAGCACCAGGCCCGCGCCGCCGAGCAGGACGGGGTCGTTGGTGACGCCCTGCAACTGGAGCGCGGGGACCCCGAAGACGACGATCGACAGACAGATGATCAGCGGCAGACCGCGGAAGAAGTCGGTGTACGCGGTGGCGAGGGCGCGCACCGGCCAGTACATCGGTCCCCGCAGCGTGCGCGCCACGGCTATCAGCGTGCCGAGCACCAGGACGACGACGCCGCACACCACGAAGAGCCGGAGGTTCAGCCACAGGCCTTCGAGGACCTTCGGGAACGCCTCACGCGCGAACGACGCGTCGAAGAACGTCTCCTTCGTGCGCGGCCAGCCCGGCGCGTCGACGACGACGAGGTACAGCACCACGGCCGTGACGAGGGTGGAGAGCGCGGCCACCGCCGCCGACCGGCGGGCCCGGCGGCGACGGTGGCGCTCGCGCTCGATCCTGCGCGGGGAGGGGACGTAGGCCTCGTGCCCGCCGGCGGTGTCGCCGCCGGGCATCTCTCCGTCGGCGGCGTCCTCTCCCGACTCCTCCTTCGTCGCGGTCACTTGAGCACCGGGGCGTCGACGGCCTCGGACAGCCACTGCTTCTCGATCCGCGCGAGCGTGCCGTCCGCGCGCAGGGCGTCCACGGCCTTCGTCACGCAGGAGGTCAGGGCACTGCCCTTGTCGAGGACGAGGCCGAACTGCTCGGGCGTAGCACCCTGGTTCTCGAACTGTCCGACGATTTTCGCGTCGGTCACCTCGGCGGCCGTGATGTAGAAGGCGGTCGGCAGGTCGGTGACGATGGCGTCGACCTGGCCGTTCTTCAGCGCGGACTTCGCCTGGTCGTTCTTCGCGTAGGCGGCCGGCTTCTGGTCCGGCTTCACCACGTCGTCGATGTAGTTCAGGCTGGTGGTGCCGACCTGGGCGCCCAGCTTCAGGTGCTTGAGGTCCGCGAGACTCGTCGCCTTGGCCGCCTTGGAGCTCTTCAGAGCGATGACGGCCTGGCGGACGTCGTAGTAGCCGGACGAGAAGTCCACGGCCTTCTTGCGCTCGGCGCTGATCGACACCTGGTTGATGTCGAAGTCGAAGGTCTTCGCACCGGGGGCGAAGGCCTTGTTGAAGGGAACGCTCTGCCAGACGACATCGCCGTCGGCGTAGCCGAGCTGCTTCGCCACGGCGTACGCGACCGCCGACTCGAAGCCCTTGCCATTGGCGGGCTTGTCGTCCTTGAACCACGGCTCGTACGCGGGCTCGTCGGTCGCGATGGTGAGCTTGCCCGCGGTCCGGGTGCTCAACGAGCCCTTGGCACAGGTCTCGGCGCTGCTCCCGGAAGCCTTGCCGGATGCCTTGTCCTCGGGCTGCGGGGCACAGCCCACGGCGAGGGCGAGCAGGGCGACGGTTCCGGCGGACGCGGCACGGCGCAGGGCGCGTTGGGGTCGATGCATGGCGGGAGAGTGGCAGCGAACCCGGTCGTCTGTCCAGGTCACAGCGGTAATTGTCCGCATGGTGGGAACGGGTGTTGCAGTCCCGTGAACACGTGCGTCACAGCCGTCGACGCAGCCGACGCGGTCGTCCGTTTCAGGCGGGCGTGCGGGGCGCGCCGAATCACGCGGGCGTGCGCGGTGCTTGATTCACGCGGGGCGCGGTGAGGTGCCCCGCGTGTGAGCTGCACGGCTCACCCGGGGCGCGGCCGAAGTGCCCCGCCCCGAGTGCCGGTCGGGCTCAGGTTCACCAGCCGCGCGCGTGCCACTCCGGCAGATGCGGGCGCTCGGCGCCCAGCGTCGTGTCGTTGCCGTGGCCGGGGTACACCCACGTCTCGTCCGGCAGTACGTCGAAGATCCTCGTCTCGACGTCGTGGAGGAGACGCGCGAAGGCCTCCGGATCCTTGCGCGTGTTGCCCACGCCGCCGGGGAAGAGGCAGTCGCCCGTGAACACGTGAGGGTGACCGTGCGGGTCGTCGTAGACGAGGGCGACCGAGCCCGGCGTGTGCCCGACCAGGTGGCGCGCGGTGAGTTCCACGTTGCCCACCTTGACCGTGTCGCCGTCCTGGAGGGGGACGTCCGTCGGCACCGGGATGCCGTCCGCGTCGTCCCGGCCCGCGTAGGTGCGCGCGCCCGTGGCGGCCACGACCTCGGCCAGCGCCTGCCAGTGGTCGCCGTGCTGATGGGTGGTCACGACGGACGCGATGCCGTCGTCGCCGATCAGGGTGAGCAGCGTCGGGGCGTCGTTCGCCGCGTCGATCAGGAGCTGCTCGTCGGTGGCCCGGCAGCGCAGCAGATACGCGTTGTTGTCCATGGGGCCGACCGCGACCTTGGAGATCATCAGGTCCTGCAGCTCGTGCACGTCGGCCGGGCCACCGACCGTCACCGCTCCGCTGTACGTCATGACGGCAGCCTATAGCGGAGGCAGCGCCGGAAGCGGGCCGCCGCGTACCGTCAGGGCGGAGCCGTCGCGGCGGCCGCAGAGCCAGCCGAGCAGATCGGCCGCCGGGCCGTGCACCTCGACCGGTCCGCCCTCGGCGCCGCCGCCCGTGGTCCACTCCCGGCCGTCTCCGGCGTCCAGGGCCGTCGAGGGCACGTCCTTGTGGCCGGCGAACCGCTCCGCGAGGAAGCCGATCTCCCGGGTCACGAACTCCTCCGGCAGGTCCTCCAGCTCGTAGCCGATGCCGAGATCCACGTGGTGCAGGTCGACCTCGACCCAGCGCCGGAACGGCACCCGGGCCGCGGAGTCGGTGACCCCGTTGCGCAGCGCCACCGTCCGGGACCAGTCCGCGGGAGCGGCTCCCGTCTCCAGGAAGCGGGCCCCGCTCTCCCGCAGGTCCGCCAGCTGTGTCTCCAGGGGGCGCGGCGCGTCCCGTTCGATGTCGGCGTCCCGGGTGCTCGCGGAGGCGTACATGGGACGCCCCTCCAGGACGTTCACCAGGGCGTCGGCGTTGCGGGACAGGTGGGCGAGCACGTGCCCACGGCTCCAGCCGGGAAGCCGTGACGGCTCGGCCACGGCGGCGTTGTCCAGTTTGGTGACCGCGGTGAGCAGTCGTTCCGTCGCGTCACGTACAGACGCCAGGTCGCGCACATGATCCATCATGACGTCGACCCTAGTGCCGCCACACGATCGGGTGAAGCTGGTCGGCCACGCCCGTAAATCGAATGCGCGTGCTATAAGCTCGTCGGTGGCGTCGGGCATGCTGGATGGCCCGGGATTGTTGTGAACCAGCGAAAGCAACCGGCGTTGTCAGTGGCTCGCCCTAGTCTGAGAAGACGGGGGCCCGCGGCCCCTGTCACTTCTCTCAAGAAAGGTACGGACCGGCGTGGCCGACCGTCTCATCGTCCGTGGAGCGCGCGAGCACAACCTGAAGAATGTCTCGCTCGACCTCCCGCGCGACTCGCTCATCGTCTTCACGGGCTTGTCGGGGTCGGGCAAGTCCTCCCTCGCCTTCGACACGATCTTCGCCGAGGGCCAGCGGCGCTACGTGGAGTCACTGTCCTCGTACGCCCGGCAGTTCCTCGGCCAGATGGACAAGCCGGACGTGGACTTCATCGAGGGTCTCTCCCCGGCCGTCTCCATCGACCAGAAGTCGACCTCGCGCAACCCGCGCTCGACGGTCGGCACCATCACCGAGGTCTACGACTACCTGCGCCTGCTCTTCGCGCGCATCGGCAAGCCGCACTGCCCCGAGTGCCGCCGTCCCATCACGCGCCAGTCGCCGCAGGCCATCGTCGACAAGGTGCTGGAGCTCCCGGAGGGGAGCCGCTTCCAGGTCCTGTCGCCGCTGGTGCGCGAGCGCAAGGGAGAGTTCGTCGACCTCTTCGCCGACCTCCAGACCAAGGGGTACAGCCGTGCCCGGGTCGACGGCGAGACGATCCAGCTCAGCGAGCCGCCGACGCTGAAGAAGCAGGAGAAGCACACCATCGAGGTGGTCATCGACCGTCTCACGGTGAAGGACTCCGCCAAGCGCCGCCTCACCGACTCCGTGGAGACCGCCCTCGGCCTGGCCGGCGGCATGGTCGTGCTCGACTTCGTCGACCTCCCGGAGGACGACCCCGAGCGCGAGCGCATGTACTCGGAGCACCTGTACTGCCCGTACGACGATCTGTCCTTCGAAGAGCTGGAGCCCCGCTCCTTCTCCTTCAACTCGCCGTTCGGCGCCTGTCCGGAGTGCACCGGCATCGGTACGCGGATGGAGGTCGACCCCGAGCTGATCGTCCCGGACGAGGACAAGTCCCTCGACGAGGGCGCCATCCACGCCTGGTCGCACGGACACACCAAGGACTATTTCGGCCGGCTGATCGGCGCCCTCGCGGACGCGCTGGGCTTCCGGACCGACATCCCCTTCGCCGGGCTGCCCCAGCGCGCCAGGAAGGCCCTGCTCTACGGCCACAAGACGCAGATCGAGGTCCGCTACCGCAACCGGTACGGACGCGAGCGCGTGTACACCACGCCCTTCGAAGGGGCCGTCCCCTTCGTCAAGCGGCGCCACAGCGAGTCCGAGAGCGACGCCAGCCGTGAGCGCTTCGAGGGCTACATGCGCGAGGTGCCCTGCCCCACCTGTCAGGGCACGCGTCTGAAGCCGCTGGTCCTCGCGGTCACGGTCATGGAGAAGTCCATCGCCGAGGTCGCGGCCATGTCCATCAGCGACTGTGCGGACTTCCTCGGGAAGCTGAAGCTCAACGCGCGCGACAAGAAGATCGCCGAGCGCGTCCTGAAGGAGGTCAACGAACGACTGCGCTTCCTGGTCGACGTGGGCCTCGACTATCTGTCGCTGAACCGCGCGGCGGGCACCCTCTCCGGCGGCGAGGCCCAGCGCATCCGTCTGGCCACCCAGATCGGTTCCGGGCTCGTCGGCGTCCTGTACGTCCTCGACGAGCCCTCCATCGGTCTGCACCAGCGTGACAACCACCGGCTGATCGAGACCCTCGTCCGCCTCCGCGACATGGGCAACACGCTCATCGTCGTCGAGCACGACGAGGACACCATCAAGGTCGCCGACTGGGTCGTCGACATCGGTCCCGGCGCGGGCGAGCACGGCGGCAAGGTCGTGCACAGCGGTCCCCTGAAGGAACTGCTCGCCAACCCCGAGTCGGTGACCGGGCAGTACCTGTCGCGCAAGCGGCAGATCCCGACCCCGGACATCCGGCGCCCCGTCGACCCGGGCCGCATGCTCACCGTGCACGGCGCACGGGAGAACAACCTCCGGGACATCGACGTGTCCTTCCCGCTGGGCGTCCTCACCGCCGTCACCGGCGTCTCGGGGTCCGGCAAGTCGACACTGGTCAACGACATCCTGTACACGCACCTGGCCCGCGAGCTGAACGGCGCGAGGAACGTGCCGGGGCGCCACACGCGCGTGGACGGCGACGACCTCGTCGACAAGGTCGTGCACGTGGACCAGTCGCCCATCGGCCGCACGCCCCGCTCCAACCCGGCGACGTACACCGGTGTCTTCGACCATGTCCGCAAGCTGTTCGCCGAGACCACCGAGGCGAAGGTGCGGGGCTATCTGCCCGGCCGCTTCTCCTTCAACGTCAAGGGCGGCCGCTGCGAGAACTGCTCCGGCGACGGCACGATCAAGATCGAGATGAACTTCCTGCCGGACGTGTACGTCCCCTGCGAGGTCTGCCACGGGGCGCGCTACAACCGGGAGACCCTGGAGGTCCACTACAAGGGCAAGTCCATCTCCGAGGTCCTGGACATGCCGATCGAGGAGGCGCTCGGCTTCTTCGAGGCGGTGCCGGCGATCGCCCGTCACCTCAGGACCCTCAACGACGTCGGCCTCGGCTACGTCCGGCTCGGCCAGTCCGCGCCGACGCTGTCCGGCGGTGAGGCGCAGCGCGTCAAGCTCGCCAGCGAGCTCCAGAAGCGCTCCACCGGCCGCACCGTGTACGTGCTCGACGAGCCGACCACCGGTCTGCACTTCGAGGACATCAGCAAGCTCATCACGGTGCTGTCCGGTCTGGTCGACAAGGGCAACACGGTCATCGTCATCGAGCACAACCTCGATGTGATCAAGACCGCGGACTGGGTCATCGACATGGGACCCGAGGGCGGCAACGGCGGCGGTCTCGTGATCGCCGAGGGCACACCCGAGGAGGTCGCCGGCGTTCCGGCCAGCCACACCGGCAAGTTCCTGCGCGAGATCCTCGGCGCCGACAGGATCAGCGACGCCGCTCCCGTGAAGGCCCCGCGCAAGGCGGCCGCCAAGAAGACGGTCGCCGCCGGGACGGCGGCGAGGAAGACGGCCACGAAGACCGTCAACAGCACGGCCACCAAGAAGGCGGCCGCCGCGAAGAAGACCGCCACGAAGGCGGCCGCCAAGAAGGTGACGCCCGCGAAGAAGACCGCGCGGGCGCGAAAGGCCTGACCCGACCGGTCCGCGGCGCCGGACCGGACCGTCGGACCGGCCATGTCGGGAAGGACGGCGCCCCGCGGGAACTCCCCGCGGGGCGCCGTCCGTCGTGAACAGGGCCGCACGCGGTTCGAGGACCGAGGGGCGGCGGGTCCGGTGTCCTACTGGTCACCGAGTTCGCGGGCGTACGGCGGTTCGGCTCCGGCGCGGGAGCAGGTGACGGCCGCCGCGCGGGCCGCGAAGCTCAGGAGCCCGGTCCAGCCCCGGGGGCCCAGTTCCGCCAGCGCGGTCGGGGAGAGGGCGTCCCGGACGGACAGGCCGTGCAGCAGTGCCGCGTTCACGGTGTCACCGGCGCCGATGGTGTCCACCACGTCCACCGGTTCGCCGGGCACGGAATGCACCGCGCCGTCCCGGGTGAACGCGGTCAGACCGTCGCCGCCCTGGGTGATCACCACCGCCGCGGGACCGGCGGCCAGCCACTCGCGCGGGGTGCCGCCGAGCCACCGGGCGTCGTCCTCGGACAGCTTCAGCAGCGACACCGACGGCAGCCAGCTCTTGAACCGGGCGCGGTAGGCGTCCGGGTCGGGGATCAGACCGGCGCGGATGTTCGGGTCGAGGGCCGTGAAGACGCCCTGCGCGGCGGCGGTCCGCATCAGCTCCTCGTACGCGCTCGCGCCCGGTTCCAGGACGAGTGAACAGGTCCCGAAGGACACCGCCCTCGCCTCGGCGGGGAGTCGGCCCGGGGCGCTGAAGAGACGGTCCGCCGTGCCCTCGACGTGGAAGGTGTAAGCGGCCGAGCCGTCGGCCCCGATCGTGGCGACGGCCAGCGTCGTCGGTTCGGCCCCGCGCTGTACGGACGACACGTCGACGCCTGCGTCCACGAGTCCGTCGAGCAGGGCCTCGCCGAAGGCGTCCCTGGAGACGCGGGAGAAGAAGGCCGTGGCGGAGCCGAGGCGGCCGAGCGCCACCGCCGTGTTGTAAGGGCCGCCGCCCCGGCGAGGCAGCAGTTCCGCCAGGGCGCCGGAGTCCTGCGGCACCAGATCGATCAGGGCCTCACCGGCGACGACGATCACGACTCGGGTCCTTTCCTCGGTATCCCGGACTCGGGACTCTCGGTGTGCGCGACGCCTTCGGGGCAGCCGCACGAGGTGCGATGGACGAAGGCGGAGGGAAGCCGGACGGTGCGGCACTCCAGGTGCGGGGACGCCAGCCGTTCCAGCAGCAGACGGACGGCCGTGGCGCCGGTCTCCTTGCTCGGCTGGGCGATCACGGTGAGCCGGGGAGTGAACAGATCCGCCCAGGAGAAGTCATCGAAGCAGCACAGCGCCAGGTCTCCGGGCACGGACACACCCCGGTCGCGCAGGGCCCGGAGCGCGCCGACGGTCATGGCGTTGTCGGCGGTGACGAGCCCGTCCGGCGGAGCCCCGAGCGACAACAGCCGGTGGGTGGCCTCCTCGGCCGCCTCCGCCCGGGAGTTACCGTGCGCCACGAGCCGTTCGTCGTAGGGGAGCCCGGCCCGGGCGAGGCCGTGCCGGTAGCCGGTGATCCGTTCCGTCGTGGTGCTGAGTCCGGGCAGGCCCGCGACGAGCCCGATACGCCGGTGCCCTCGCTCGGCGAGGTGGGTCACCAGGCTCGCCATGGGCGCGGTGTTCTCGGAGCAGACCTGGTCGTAGAGGAAGCCGCTTCCGGCGGGAGCGTGCAGGAGCCGGTCGAGGAAGACGGTGGGTACGTCGTGCTGGCCGAGGTAGTGCAGGAGCGCGTCGGGAGTCGCCGACGGCGCGATGATCATTCCGTCCACGCGCCGTTCGTGCAGCAGCCGGACGGCTTTGCTCTCGTGGCCGGGGTCGTCGTGCGGATCGGCGATCAGCAGGCCGTAGCCGTGTTCCAGGGCTCCGGCCTCGACGCCCTGGAGGATCTCCGTGAAGTAGGGGTTGCTGATCGCCGACACCGCGAGGCCGATGGACCGCGTACGGGAGGTGACGAGCGAACGGGCGAGGGTGTTGGGCGTGTAGCCCAGCTCGTCGATCGCGTCGAGAACGGCCTGGCGTGTCACGGGCAGCACCGGACGGGTGCTGTTGAGGACGTGCGAGACGGTCGCGATGGACACACCCGCCCGCCGGGCCACATCGGCCATCGTCGCCATGGCACTCCCTCCCGGGGTCCGGTCGCCGACCGTGAAGAGGACCCGGTGACGGCAGGCGGACGGAATCCGGACGCCGGTCCGTGAACCGGACCTCGATGCCGCTCCCCGAACGGAGCCGGTCGCTCGCGGGTGAACGTATCTCATCCCGCCCGCTCGCGTAAACGCTTACGCATACGTTTGCGCAAGCGTTTACGTCCAGGCTCGCGCGGACCGGCCCCGCGACGGGCGGAGTGATCTGTGCCGGTATGGTCGGTGCGCGGCCTCCTTGCCGTGTGCAGCCCCGTCGCTGTCGGCGGCGTGTCCGCCGGCGCCCTGACCAGTGGAGACGCCATGTCCGGCCGTCCGTCCGCGAGCCGTCGTACCGTCCTGCGGGGAGCGGCGCTCACCCCGGTCGCCGGGCTCGGCCTCGCCGCGTGCTCCGGCGGCGGCAGTGGTGGCGGGACCCCCGCCACGCCGACCGCCCCCGTCGTCCTCGGCTCGGGGAGCGAGGTCTCCAAGGGGGGTGCTCAGCTCTACGAGGACCACAACGTCGTGGTCAGCCGCGCCGAGGACGGTTCGCTCACGGCGTACAGCTCGATCTGCACCCACGCGGGGTGCGCCATCAACAAGCTGCAGGGCAGGACGCTCGTGTGCCCGTGTCACGGCAGCGAGTTCGACGCCGAGACCGGCAAGGTGCTGCGGGCACCGGCCACCGTGCCGCTCCACGAGCTGTCGGTGGAGGAGAAGAACGGGAACATCGTCGCGGGGCCGGGCGCCTGAGCCCGGGTGCGGTCACCGGCCCGCCCGGCCCCGCACCGGGGCTCAGGCACGCGGCCCCGCACCGGGGCTCAGGCACGCGGCCCCGCAGCAGGGCGGGCACCCGGGACCGTGCCCGGGCGGGCGGTCACTCCCAGTCCCAGCCGATCCCGACGATCCCGGACCGCACACGCGGCTCGACCAGGTGCACCGAGCGGTGGTGATCGCTCAGCGGCAGCTCCTGCCGGCCACTGCGGGGCGCGGCGGCCGAGTGCTGGGTGAAGCGGTGACAGCGCACAGGCAGCGCGTTCTCGGTGAAGTGCACCTGGAGCGCGTACTGTCCGCCCGCGAAGCCGAACCCCCGGACGTACTCGCTGGACGCCCCGGCCGTGCCGTCCTCGAAGGCGTAGCGGAAGAGGAACGTCTCGCCCGCGCGCAGCCGGGTGTCGAAGAGCAGTTCGGCGACGAGGACACCGGTGTCGCGGTGCCAGCGCACCCGGCCCGTGCGGCAGTTCTCCATGGCCCGGACCGTCGTCCGCTCCGGTGCGCAGCCGGGGTCGCCGTGATGGATGGCCACGTAGCGGTCCACACCGTCCTTGTGCGCGCGGACGATGTGGTGCGACTCGCGGCCGAGCAGTTCGCGACGGGCGCCTATGCGCACCCGTTCGTGATGGCCGAGCGTGTGCAGACCGCCGTCGAGCGGGGACTCCAGTTCGGCCAGCAGCCGTTCCAGGACGCCGGAGGCCTCCACGAGGGAACGGTAGGAACGCCCCGTGGGACGTTCGGGATCCGAGCGCTCCTCGGCCTCGGCCAGCAGTCTGATCAGGGACTCGTCGGGAAGCTGGAGTATCTCCTCCAGAGCCCGGACCGCCCGCAGCGACTCGGGTCGCTGCGGGCGGCGGGCGCCCTGCTGCCAGTAACTCAGGCTCGTCACCCCGACTCTGACGCCGTATCGCGACAGATGGTGCTGCACGCGCTGCAGCGGCAGCCCGCGGGCGGTGATCGCCGCGCGCAGTGCGACGTGGAAGGGGCCGCCCCGCAGGGCCGTTTCCAGTTCTGCCGTGGCGACGTCCGCGTGCTGTGTGCCGGTCCGCATGCAGGGGCCTTTCTGTGGATGTTCACCACGGCTGGTCAGACCGTGGGAGCGGTTCATCGGCGCCGCCAGATGGGCGCGCGGGGGCTGTACACGCGCGGGTTTCGCCGTTCACGCCCCGAGTTCCCCCGCATTGAAGCGTGTTGACCAAGTCCCGACAACACCTGATGCTCAACATGGCTCACCGCAGCCCCCCGGACGCGCTCCGTCCCTTCCCGACCCTCACCAGGGAGCCCGGCACGACGTGACCCCGGTGGCCGGAAACGACGCATCCCGGGTGCCGCGCGCGGAGCACGGGGACGATCGTCGCGGGAGCACGCGTGGCGCTCGTCCTGGACGTCCCGCGGGCCCGGCGCCGGCGCCGGGCCGGCTCGGCGAGGTTTTCCACAGGCGAGCCGGGAGCCGGCCGCGCTGTCGGCGCGCGCCAGTAGGGTGTGTGACATGGCCGACCCCTCCAGCTACCGTCCCAAGCCGGGACAGATCCCGGACTCTCCCGGGGTGTACAAATTCCGCGACGAGCACCGCCGGGTGATCTACGTCGGAAAGGCGAAGAGCCTGCGTCAGCGCCTGGCGAGCTACTTCCAGGACCTGGCGAATCTGCACCCGCGCACCCGCACGATGGTCACCACGGCCGCGTCGGTGGAGTGGACGGTCGTGTCCACGGAGGTCGAGGCCCTTCAGCTGGAGTATTCCTGGATCAAGGAGTACGACCCCCGGTTCAACGTCAAGTACCGCGACGACAAGAGCTACCCCTACCTCGCCGTGACGATGAACGAGGAGTTCCCGCGCGTGCAGGTGATGCGCGGCCACAAGAAGAAGGGCGTGCGCTACTTCGGTCCCTACGGGCACGCGTGGGCCATCCGCGACACCGTCGACCTGCTGCTGCGTGTCTTCCCGGTCCGCACCTGCTCCGCCGGTGTCTTCAAGAACGCCTCCCGCACCGGTCGGCCCTGCCTCCTCGGTTACATCGGCAAGTGCTCCGCCCCGTGCGTCGGCCGGGTCTCGCCCGATGAGCACCGCGGGCTGGCCGAGGAGTTCTGCGACTTCATGGCGGGCCGTACGGGGACGTACATCCGCCGGCAGGAACAGCAGATGATGCAGGCCGCCGAGGAGATGGAGTACGAGCGGGCGGCCCGGCTGCGCGACGACATCGACGCCCTGAGGAAGGCCATGGAGAAGAGCGCGGTCGTCCTCGCGGACGCGACCGACGCCGACCTCATGGCCGTCGCCGAGGACGAGCTGGAAGCCGCGGTCCAGATCTTCCATGTGCGCGGCGGACGCGTGCGCGGACAGCGCGGCTGGGTCACGGACAAGGTGGAGGCGGTCACCACGGGTGACCTCGTCGAACACGCGCTCCAGCAGCTCTACGGCGAGGAGACGGGCGACTCCGTTCCCAAGGAGGTGCTCGTCCCGGCGCTGCCCGAACCGGTGGAACCCGTTCAGGAGTGGCTCGCCGCCCGCCGCGGATCGAACGTGTCGCTCCGCATACCGCAGCGCGGCGACAAGAAGGCGCTCATGGAGACCGTGCAGCGCAACGCGCTCCAGGCGCTCGTCCTGCACAAGACCAGGCGTGCCTCCGACCTGACCACGCGCTCGCGCGCCCTGGAGGAGATCGCCGAGGCGCTCGGCCTGGACAGCGCGCCGCTGCGGATCGAGTGCTACGACATCTCGCACCTCCAGGGCGACGACGTGGTGGCCTCGATGGTCGTCTTCGAGGACGGGCTCCAGCGCAAGGGCGAGTACCGGCGCTTCCAGATCAAGGGCTTCGCCGGCCAGGACGACGTCCGCTCCATGCACGAGGTGATCACCCGCCGCTTCAAGCGCTACCTCGTCGAGAAGGAGAAGACGGGGGAGTGGACGGACGGCGAGGACGCCGCGTCGGGGGCCTCGGAGCCGCCGGCCGACGGGAACCCCCTGTCCGGGAGCACGTTCCCGGAGGACGACGGCCGGCCCAAGCGCTTCGCCTACCCGCCGCAGCTCGTCGTCGTCGACGGCGGCCGGCCGCAGGTCGCCGCCGCCCAGCGGGCCCTCGACGAACTGGGGATCGACGACATCGCCGTCTGCGGGCTCGCCAAGCGCCTGGAGGAGGTGTGGCTGCCCGGCGAGGACGACCCCGTGGTCCTGCCGCGCAGCAGTGAGGGCCTGTATCTGCTCCAGCGGGTCCGGGACGAGGCCCACCGCTTCGCGATCACCTACCAGCGCGCCAAGCGGGCCAAACGCTTCAGGTCGGGCCCTCTGGACGACGTGCCGGGCCTGGGCGAGTCCCGCAAGCAGGCACTGATCAAGCACTTCGGCTCCGTGAAGCGGCTCCGGTCCGCGACGATCGACCAGATCTGCGAGGTCCCCGGCGTGGGGCGCAAGACGGCGGAGACCATCGCCGTGGCCCTCGCCCAGGCGGCTCCCGCGGCACCCGCCGTGAACACGGCCACCGGAGAGATCATGGAAGACGACGAAGACGCGGCGCCCGAGACGACGGCGGGCCCCGCGGAGGAGCCCGTGACCGCGGGCGCCTCGGACGAGCGACGGGGGCAGGAGACATGACCGAGAACGACGCGCGTGAAGAGGAACGTCCGGCGCAGGGCCGGGAAACACACAGCGAGACAGGCGAGGATCACGCGGAGCGTGAAGCGCCACAGGAAGACGGAGCACAGGTGGGTACGGGCATCGAGACAGCCGGGGCGGGAGCTCCGGACGCCGTCATTCCCGAGCTGGTGATCATCTCCGGCATGTCCGGAGCGGGCCGGTCCACGGCCGCCAAGTGTCTGGAGGACCTCGGCTGGTTCGTCGTCGACAACCTGCCGCCCGCCCTGATCCCCACCATGGTGGAGCTCGGCGCCCGCTCCCAGGGCAACGTGGCACGGATCGCCGTCGTCGTCGACGTGCGCGGCCGGCGGTTCTTCGACAACCTCCGTGAGTCCCTCGCGGACCTGGAGTCCCGCAACGTCACCCGGCGGATCGTCTTCCTGGAGTCCTCCGACGAGGCCCTGGTGCGCCGCTTCGAGTCGGTGCGCCGGCCCCACCCCCTCCAGGGCGACGGCCGCATCGTGGACGGGATCGACGCCGAGCGCGAGCTGCTGCGCGAGCTGCGCGGTGACGCCGACCTGGTCATCGACACCTCCAGCCTGAACGTGCACGAACTGCGCGCCAAGATGGACGCCCAGTTCGCGGGCGAGGAGGAGCCCGAGCTGCGGGCCACCGTCATGTCCTTCGGCTTCAAGTACGGCCTGCCGGTCGACGCCGACCTGGTCGTGGACATGCGCTTCCTGCCCAACCCGCACTGGGTCCCCGAGCTGCGCCCCTTCACCGGCCTGAACGAAGAGGTCTCGGCGTACGTCTTCAACCAGCCCGGCGCCAAGGAGTTCCTCGACCGCTACTCCGAGCTGCTCCAGCTCATCGCCGCCGGTTACCGGCGCGAGGGCAAGCGTTATGTGACCATCGCGGTCGGCTGCACCGGCGGCAAGCACCGCTCGGTGGCGACCGCGGAGAAGCTCGCCGCCCGCCTCGCCTCCCAGGGCGTGGAGACCGTGCTCGTGCACCGGGACATGGGGCGCGAGTGACCGGACGTACTTCCCTGCGGCTGAGCCGGCTGCGCCGGGAGACTCCCGGCAACCGGGCCGGTCAGCCGGCCGCGGCGCGCGGTGCCAAGCCGCGCCGCCGCGGTACGCAGCCCAAGGTCGTCGCCCTCGGCGGCGGCATGGGGCTGTCCGCCTCGCTCGCCGCGCTGCGCCGGATCACCGGCGACCTCACCGCCGTCGTCACCGTGGCCGACGACGGCGGATCCAGCGGGCGGCTGCGCGACGAGCTGGGCGTCCTGCCGCCCGGTGATCTGCGCAAGGCGCTGGCGGCGCTGTGCGGCGACGACGACTGGGGCCAGACCTGGGCCCGCGTCATCCAGCACCGCTTCCAGTCCAAGGGCGAACTGCACGAACACGCGGTCGGCAATCTGCTGATCGTCGCGCTGTGGGAGCAACTCGGCGACCATGTCCAGGCACTCGACCTGGTCGGTAAGCTGCTCGGCGCGCACGGCCGGGTGCTGCCCATGTCCGCCGTGCCGCTGGAGCTCCAGGCCCTGGTCAAGGGACACGACCTCGACCGGCCCGACGAGATCCGCACCATCCGGGGCCAGGCCAACGTGGCGCTCACCCCGGGCGAGGTCCAGTCCGTGCACGTCGTACCGCACGATCCGCCGGCCGTGCCCGAGGCCGTGGCCGCGGTCCTCGACGCGGACTGGGTGGTCCTCGGCCCCGGCTCCTGGTTCTCGTCGGTCATTCCGCATCTTCTGGTGCCCGAGCTCCTGGACGCCCTGAGCCAGACCCGGGCCCGCCGGGTACTCTCCCTGAACCTCGCACCGCAGCCGGGAGAAACCGAAGGCTTCTCCCCGCAGCGTCATTTGGAGGTTTTGGGGCGACACGCCCCTAAACTCGCCCTGGACGTGGTGCTGGCCGACGAGGCCGCCGTGCCCGACCGCGAATCACTCGCCGACGCCGCCCAGCGGTTCGGTGCCGCGGTCGAGCTGGCGCCGGTTGCCAGGACCGACGGATCTCCGCGGCACGATCCGGAGCTGTTGGCCGCCGCGTACGACCGTATTTTTCGGATGCATGGAAGGATCGGCCCATGGCGATGACGGCAGCGGTGAAGGATGAGATCTCCCGGCTCCCCGTCACCCGGACCTGCTGCAGGAAGGCGGAGGTCTCCGCCGTCCTGCGGTTCGCCGGCGGCCTTCACCTGGTGAGCGGCCGGATCGTGATCGAGGCGGAGCTGGACACCGCGATGGCGGCGCGCCGGCTGAAGCGGGACATTCTGGAGATCTTCGGCCACAGTTCCGAACTGATCGTGATGGCGCCCGGCGGACTGCGCCGCGGCTCGCGCTATGTGGTGCGGGTCGTCGCGGGCGGTGACCAGCTGGCCCGCCAGACCGGGCTCGTGGACGGGCGCGGACGCCCGATCCGCGGTCTGCCCCCGCAGGTGGTCTCGGGGGCCACCTGCGACGCCGAGGCGGCCTGGCGCGGGGCCTTCCTGGCCCACGGCTCGCTCACCGAGCCCGGCCGTTCCTCGTCCCTGGAGGTGACCTGCCCGGGGCCGGAGGCCGCGCTCGCGCTGGTCGGCGCCGCCCGACGGCTGTCGATCGCGGCGAAGGCACGCGAGGTGCGCGGTGTGGACCGGGTGGTCGTCCGCGACGGCGACGCGATCGGTGCGCTGCTGACCCGACTCGGCGCGCACGAGTCGGTGCTGGCCTGGGAGGAGCGGCGGATGCGCCGCGAGGTCCGTGCCACGGCGAACCGGCTCGCCAACTTCGACGACGCGAACCTGCGCCGCTCGGCGCGTGCCGCCGTCGCCGCCGGGGCCCGCGTCCAGCGCGCCCTGGAGATCCTCGCGGACGAGGTGCCGGAGCACCTCGCCGCCGCCGGACGGCTGCGCATGGAGCACAAGCAGGCTTCCCTGGAGGAGCTGGGCGCGCTCGCCGACCCGCCGCTGACCAAGGACGCCGTCGCGGGCCGTATCCGCCGACTGCTGGCGATGGCCGACAAGCGGGCGCAGGACCTCGGGATCCCCGGGACGGAGTCGAGTCTGTCCGAGGAGATGGCGGACAACCTCGCGGGCTGACCCGGATCAGCGGGGCCTGTGTGAAAGACCGGCCGGATTATCTGACAGAAGCTCACTATGCCGGTGCCGATGCCCACTTGGGCGATCGGCACCGGCTTCTGTCGGCCTGCGAGGCACCCTTGACTTGACCATGAAGTGTCATGAGCCTGGCATCCGTTCGCTGCTGTGGCGGACCAGTGCAAGGGGGACTCATGAGACGAAGAGCGAGCGCGATCCTCGCTACCGGCGCGCTCCTGCTGGGCGGTGCGGCCATGGCGCCGGTCGCCCGGGCGCAGGACGGCGGTTCGCCCGAGCCCGACGCGAACGCCGTGAAGGTGTTCCGCGCGGAGGTCACGAAGCAGCAGGTACCCCTGCTGCTCGCGGCCGGTCAGGACAGTCACGAGCTGGGCGACACGACCTGGAAGAACGGCAGGAGCACGGTCGAGGTCTACGTCACCGACCAGCAGGCCAGGAAGCTGGAGAAGCAGGGCGTCGACCTCACCGAGCACACGCTCTCCGCGAAGGCGGAGAACCGGGTCGCGGATGCCGCCCAGGGGGTGTTCCGCCCGTACAGCGGGAAGGGCAACCTCCAGGAGGAGATCATCCGGACGGGCCAGGCCAATCCCGGCCTGACCAAGGTCGTCTCCATAGGCAAGACCCTGAACGGCCAGGACATCCTCGCGGTCAAACTGACCAAGGGCGCGCGGAAGACCAAGGACGGCTCCAAGCCGTCGGTGCTCTACATGTCCAACCAGCACGCGCGCGAGTGGATCACGCCAGAGATGACGCGCCGGCTGATGCACTACTACCTGGACCACTACTCCACGGACAAGCGCGTCAAGAAGATCGTCGACTCCACCGAGCTGTGGTTCGTCCTGTCGGCCAATCCCGACGGCTACGACTACACCTTCAAGGACGCCGACACCCGCCAGTGGCGCAAGAACCTGCGGGACGTGAACGGCGACGGCGTCGTCTCCACCGGTGACGGGGTCGACCTCAACCGCAACTTCGCCTATAAGTGGGGCTACGACGACGAGGGTTCGTCACCCAACCCCACCAGCGAGACCTACCGCGGCGCGAGTCCCGGGTCCGAGCCCGAGACCAAGGCGCTCGACACCTTCGAGAAGCGCGTCGGCTTCACGTACGGGATCAACTACCACTCCGCCGCCGAGCTGCTGCTCTACGGAGTGGGCTGGCAGGTGGCGACGCCGACGCCGGACGACGTGCTCTACAAGGCGCTCGCCGGAACCCCCGAGAACTCCGCGATCCCGGGCTACCACCCGCAGGTCTCCTCGGAGCTCTACACCACCAACGGCGAGGCCGACGGCCACGCGGGCAACGTCAACGGCACGGCGATGTTCACCCCCGAGATGTCGACCTGCCAGACCGCCTCGGACCTCGACCCGGACGACGTCTGGAACGCCGCGGACTGCGCCTCGGTCTTCACCTTCCCGGACGACGAGAAGCTGATCGAGCAGGAGTTCGAGAAGAACGTCCCGTTCGCGCTCTCCGTCGCCGAGACCGCGGCCCACCCCGACCGGCCGTCCTCCTCGGTGGGCCTCGACGCGCCCGACTTCACCCCGGCCGCCTTCACGACGTCGTACTCCCGCGGCGCCGACCAGGAAGTCTCCGTCGTCGTCCGCAAGTCCGTACGCGACAAGGAACTCAAGTACCGCGTCAACGGCGGGCGTACGCACGAGGCGGCGCTCAGGCACTGGCGGGGCGGCGAGACCTACGGCGGCAGGGACAACCTCTACTTCGACGAGTACCGCGCCAGGATCGAGGACGGCGCACCCGGCGACAAGGTCGAGGTCTGGTTCACCGGCGAGACCCGCGACCGGAAGCCCACCTCCAGCACCCGCTTCACCTACACCGTGGCCGAGCGGCCGCGGGCCGACGTGCTCGTGGTCGCCGAGGAGGGCGCGGCCGCCACGCAGGCGCAGACCTACGTCGACGCGCTGAAGGCCGCCGGAAAGAGGGCCCTGGTCTGGGACGTCGCCACCCAGGGCGCGCCGGACGCGCTCGGCGTCCTCGATCACTTCGGGACCGTCGTCCACTACACCGGCGCCCTGCGGCCCGGCAACGCCACCCAGCTCCAGCTGCGGGCCTTCCTCAACGAGGGCGGCAAGCTGGTCGAGGCGGGCGAGCTGGCCGGCGGCAGCGTCGACCTCGGCGGCGGCACCCTCTCGAACGACTTCAGCCAGTACTACCTGGGCGCCTACTCGCGCACGTCCACGCCCGGCGCCAAGGGCTTCAGCGGCTCCGGCGAGCTCGACGGCACCACGGGAACGCTCGGCGACGCGCCCGGCAACCCGCTGAACGCGGCGGGCACCTACGGCGTCACCTCGGACTCGCTCTCCGCGGCGCAGTACCCGCAGTTCGCCTCCGCCGCGGGAGCGGGCGCGTTCAGCGGGACCGTCAACCCGTACGGGCCGTACGAGGGCTCGTACATGGCCGCCGCGGTGCACACCGACGACGCCTACAAGCGTCTGACCCGCACCATCGACCTCACCGGGGTCGCCGCCGCCGACAAGCCGACGCTGCGCTCCCAGATGCTCTGGGACACCGAGCCCGGCTACGACCACGCGGTCGTCGAGGTGCACACGACCGGGGCCGACGACTGGACCACGCTCCCCGAGGCGGGCGGTGCCACCTCGGCCGCCGTCCCGGCCGAGTGCGAGGCCGGCTTCTTCGCCCGGGAACATCCCTGGATCAAGCACTACCTGACCGTGAGCGCGGCGGGCTGTACCGCCACCGGGTCCAGCGGGCAGTGGAACAGCCTCACCGGCGCGTCCAGCGGCTGGCAGCCGGTCGCCTTCGACCTGAGCGCGTACGCGGGCAGGTCCATCGAGGTGTCGGTCAGCTACATCACCGACCCGAGCACGGGCGGCCACGGCCTGCTCGTCGACAACACGTCCCTCGTGGTCGGCGGCAACGCCGTGGACACGGAGGGCTTTGAGGCCTCCCTCGGTCCCTGGAGCGTCGCGGGTCCGCCCGCGGGCAGCCCGGCCGTCCTGCGGGACTGGGCGCGCACCGGTGAACTCTTCAAGACGTACGGAGCGGTCACCACGGACGACACGGTGCTGCTGGGCTTCGGCCTGGAGCACGTCGCCGCCGCGGCCGACCGGGCGGCCCTCATCGGCAAGGCGCTCTCGGCGCTGGAGAGCTGACTGTCCGTGACAATCGCATGATCGACACGGGCGATCCGTACCCTACTGACGGGTACGGATCGCCCTGCCGTGTATGGCCCTACTCGATGTCACTCCGGGGCCTCCAGAGAGGTAGGGTCGGAGGCGGTCGGGGACATCCCATACAACTCGCCGACACTTGAGTCGGCGTACCTAACGAGGAGATCGGTTCGTGACGATCCGCGTAGGCATCAACGGCTTTGGCCGCATCGGTCGTAACTACTTCCGCGCGCTGCTGGAGCAGGGTGCTGACATCGAGATCGTGGCTGTCAACGACCTGGGTGACACCGCGACCACCGCCCACCTGCTCAAGTACGACACCATCCTGGGCCGCCTCAAGGCCGAGGTGTCGCACACCGCCGACACGATCACCGTCGACGGTCACACGATCAAGGTCCTGTCCGAGCGCAACCCCTCCGACATCCCGTGGGGCGAGCTGGGCGTCGACATCGTCATCGAGTCGACGGGCATCTTCACGAAGAAGGCCGACGCCGAGAAGCACATCGCCGGCGGCGCCAAGAAGGTCCTCATCTCGGCTCCGGCCAAGGACGAGGACATCACCATCGTGATGGGCGTCAACCAGGACAAGTACGACCCGGCGAACCACAACATCATCTCCAACGCCTCCTGCACCACCAACTGTGTGGCGCCGATGGCCAAGGTTCTCGACGAGAACTTCGGCATCGTCAAGGGCCTGATGACGACGGTTCACGCGTACACGAACGACCAGCGCATCCTGGACTTCCCGCACTCGGACCTGCGCCGCGCCCGCGCCGCCGCCGAGAACATCATCCCGACCACGACCGGTGCCGCCAAGGCCACCGCCCTGGTCCTCCCGCAGCTCAAGGGCAAGCTGGACGGCATCGCCATGCGCGTGCCGGTCCCGACCGGTTCGGCCACCGACCTGGTCGTGACGCTCCAGCGCGAGGTCACCAAGGACGAGGTCAACGCCGCGTTCAAGAAGGCCTCCGACGACGGCGACCTCAAGGGCTTCCTGACCTACACCGAGGACCAGATCGTGTCCTCGGACATCGTCGGCGACCCGGCCTCCTGCACCTTCGACTCCTCCCTGACCATGGTCCAGGAGGGCAACACGGTGAAGATCCTCGGCTGGTACGACAACGAGTGGGGCTACTCCAACCGCCTCGTCGACCTCACGGTCTTCGTCGGCGGCCAGCTCTAACTCCCGGAGCAGGCACCTCGATGTGAGCCAGGGCTCGGGCAGCGCGACGCCGCGCTGTCCGGGCCCTGCGCCACGTAGTGATCGATCAGCGCAGATCGATCAGCCCTCGCGGATCTGAAGAGCCTTCCCTAGGAGTCCCTTTATGAAGACGATCGACGAGCTTCTCGCCGAAGGAGTGGCCGGCAAGCGGGTATTCGTCCGCGCCGACCTCAACGTGCCGCTGGCGAACGGCCTCATCACCGACGACGGCCGTATCCGCGCCGTCCTGCCCACCGTCAAGGCGCTGGCCGACGCGGGCGCCAAGGTCATCGTCGCCTCGCACCTGGGCCGCCCCAAGGGCGCCCCGGACCCGGCGTTCTCCCTCCTCCAGCCCGCCGAGCGACTCGGTGAACTGCTGGGCGCGCCGGTCGCGTTCGCGCAGGACACCGTCGGCCCCGCCGCCCACGAAGCGGTGGACGGCCTGGAGCCCGGCCAGGTGGCCGTCATCGAGAACCTCCGCTTCAACGCGGGCGAGACGTCCAAGGACGACACCGGGCGCGGCGAGTTCGCCGACCGGCTCGCCGCCCTGGCCGACGTCTACGTGGGCGACGGCTTCGGCGCCGTGCACCGCAAGCACGCTTCCGTGTACGACCTCCCGGCCCGTCTTCCGCACTACGCCGGCTACCTCATCGCCACCGAGGTCGGCGTCCTGAAGAAGCTCACCGAGGACGTCAAGCGGCCCTACGTCGTCGCGCTCGGCGGCTCCAAGGTCTCCGACAAGCTCGCGGTCATCGACCAGCTGCTCGGCAAGGCCGACCGCATCCTGATCGGCGGCGGCATGGCCTTCACCTTCCTCAAGGCGAAGGGCTACGAGGTCGGCACCTCCCTGTTGCAGGAGGACCAGATCCCGGCCGTCACCGAGTACATGGAGCGCGCCGAGAAGCTGGGCGTCGAGCTGGTGCTCCCGGTCGACGTCGTGGTCTCCCCGGGATTCCCGGACCTGAAGGCCAAGGCGCCCACCGAGCACACCGCCGTCGAGGCCGACCGGATGCCCGAGGGGCAGCTCGGCCTGGACATCGGCCCGAAGACCGGCGCCCTGTACGCGACCAAGCTCGCCGACGCCGCGACCGTGTTCTGGAACGGTCCCATGGGCGTCTTCGAGCACCCCGACTACGCCGAGGGCACCAAGGCGGTCGCCCAGGCTCTGGTCGAGTCCAAGGGCTTCACCGTCGTCGGCGGTGGCGACTCCGCCGCCGCGGTGCGCACCCTCGGTTTCGACGAGACCGCATTCGGCCACATCTCGACCGGTGGCG
The DNA here is from genome assembly GCF_043078065.1 of Streptomyces sp. NPDC015532. Taxonomy (NCBI): domain Bacteria; kingdom Bacillati; phylum Actinomycetota; class Actinomycetes; order Kitasatosporales; family Streptomycetaceae; genus Streptomyces; species Streptomyces sp. NPDC015532. The sequence goes on from NZ_JBIBSY010000001.1 coordinate 1,307,639, forward strand.
GCGCCTCCCTCGAATACCTCGAGGGCAAGACGCTCCCCGGCCTCGCCGCACTGGAGGACTGACCTAGATGAGCACGCGCACGCCGCTGATGGCCGGCAACTGGAAGATGAACCTCAACCACCTCGAGGCCATCGCGCACGTCCAGAAGCTCGCCTTCGCCCTGGCGGACAAGGACTACGAGGCCTGCGAGGTCGCCGTCCTGCCGCCCTTCACCGACCTGCGCTCCGTGCAGACGCTGGTCGACGGCGACAAGCTCAAGATCAAGTACGGCGCCCAGGACCTCTCCGCGCAGGACTCCGGCGCCTACACCGGCGAGATCTCCGGCTCGATGCTGGCCAAGCTGAAGTGCACCTACGTGGCCATCGGCCACTCGGAGCGCCGGCAGTACCACGCCGAGACCGACGAGCTCGTGAACGCCAAGGTCAAGGCCGCCTACAAGCACGGGCTGACCCCGATCCTGTGCGTCGGCGAGGAGCTGGACGTCCGCGAGGCGGGCAACCACGTCGCCCACACCCTCGCCCAGGTCGAGGGCGGTCTGAAGGACCTCCCGGCCGAGCAGGCCGAGTCCGTCGTGATCGCGTACGAGCCTGTCTGGGCCATCGGCACCGGCAAGGTCTGCGGCGCCGACGACGCGCAGGAGGTCTGCGCCGCGATCCGCGCCAAGCTCGCCGAGCTGTACTCCCAGGAGCTGGCCGACCGGGTCCGCATCCAGTACGGCGGCTCGGTGAAGTCCGGCAATGTCGCCGAGATCATGGCGAAGCCCGACATCGACGGCGCTCTCATCGGCGGCGCGTCGCTCGACGCCGACGAGTTCGTCAAGATCGTCCGGTTCCGCGACCAGTAAGTATGCGGTAGCGGCGATTCGTCGTACTCTTGCGGGGGTCTGGTGCCCTGGTGCCGGACCCCCGTCGTCCATCCAGTTCCGAGGAAGTTGGTCCAGCCGTGGTTTTGGGGTTCTCGATCGCCCTGATCGTCTTCAGCCTGCTGCTGATGCTGCTGGTGCTGATGCACAAGGGAAAGGGCGGCGGCCTCTCCGACATGTTCGGTGGCGGCATGCAGTCGTCCGTCGGCGGCTCCTCGGTCGCCGAGCGCAACCTCGACCGCATCACGTTGATGATCGGTCTGCTCTGGTTCGCGTGCATTGTCGTGCTCGGTGTCCTGATGAAGATCAACAACTGATCGACGACCGGCATCGGCAAACAGCACAACTGCACATCACGCAAGCACATTCCGCACGTAAGGCCCCATGTCCGGTACGCGCCTCCAGGCGCCGCCTATCATGGGGCTTGCGTCTAGGGGTGGGGATGTAACTCCAATCACTGGACGTGCGTTGGGCCTTACGTAGACTGAGGCGCTCGCAACGAAGCGAAACGCCGACTCGCTTCGCGGCACCATCACGCAGGGAGTTACACCGTGGCAAGTGGCAACGCGATCCGAGGAAGCCGGGTCGGGGCGGGGCCGATGGGCGAGGCCGAGCGCGGCGAGTCCGCGCCGCGGCTGCGCATCTCCTTCTGGTGCTCCAACGGGCACGAGACGCAGCCCAGCTTCGCCAGCGACGCGCAGGTTCCCGACACCTGGGACTGTCCGCGCTGCGGCTTCCCCGCCGGACAGGACCGGGACAACCCGCCGGACCCGCCGCGCACCGAGCCCTACAAGACGCATCTCGCGTACGTGCGGGAGCGGCGCAGCGACGCGGACGGCGAGGCGATCCTCGCCGAGGCGCTCGCCAAACTGCGGGGCGAGATCTAGGAGTTGAGAGCCGGCCGGACGTCCCATGGATGTCTGGCCGGAACCGTTTCACGGCGACTCCGCGGCCGCGTTCCGGCCCGTCGCCGGGTCCGCCGCGCCCGGATGCCCGCACCGCGGCCCGATCGCGTCACCAGGACGCCCGCCGCGGCAGGCCGACTCGTCCGCCGCGCGCCACGTCCTCGCACCGCGCCGCCCGCGCCCTCGTACCCGGCGAGCTGCCGTGTCCCGGTGCGGCGCCCTGGGTGCCGTGCACGGGCGCGCCGTGCCCGGGGGAGTGGTGGTCGGGTCACGCCGATGCAGCAGTGCGGGCCGGAAATCAGCCGGGTGTCTTTTCAGGGACGCGCTCCCGGCCCCCGCGTCCCTATCCCCGTCATCCCGCTGACACCTGCGGGCCGGCGGGACGTATCTGTTGTTGAGCCGGTGGACGCACGACGACAGCTCGTGTCCAGCCCTGATCAATTAGGTTGGGACCGGCAGCGGGGCAAGGTACGCAGCAGCACAGGCAGGAAAGAAGGCGGAAGTCCGAGATGAACGCAGACAGCCGTACCAGGCTCAACCAGACACCCGAGTGGACCGCTCTGGCCAAGCACCGCGAGGAGCTCGCCGGCACCCATCTGCGCGACCTGTTCGCGGCTGACCCCGGACGCGGCTCCGGCTACTCGCTCCAGGTGGGCGATCTGCGCGTCGACTACTCCAAGCAGCTGGTCACCGACGAGACGCTCCGACTGCTGCGCGAGCTGGCCGTGGCCACGGACGTGTTCGGGCTGCGGGACGCGATGTTCCGGGGCGAGAAGATCAACGTGACCGAGGACCGGGCGGTGCTGCACACGGCGCTGCGGGCGCCGCGGGACGCGGTGGTCGAGGTCGACGGGGAGAACGTCGTGCCGGCCGTGCACGCGGTCCTGGACAAGATGGCGGACTTCGCCGGGCGGGTCCGCTCGGGCGAGTGGACCGGGCACACCGGCCGGCGCATCAGGAACGTCGTCAACATCGGTATCGGCGGCTCCGACCTCGGCCCGGCGATGGCCTACGAGGTGCTGCGCTCGTTCACCGACCGCTCGCTGAACGTGCGGTTCGTGTCGAACGTGGACGGCGCGGACCTGCACGAGGCCGTGCGGGACCTGGACCCGGCCGAGACGCTGTTCGTCATCGCCTCGAAGACGTTCACCACGATCGAGACGATCACCAACGCCACCTCGGCGCGTGACTGGCTTCTGGCGGGCCTGAAGGCCGGTCAGGACGCGGTGGCGAAGCACTTCGTGGCGCTGTCGACGAACGCGGAGAAGGTGTCGGACTTCGGTATCGACACGGCGAACATGTTCGAGTTCTGGGACTGGGTCGGCGGGCGTTACTCCTACGACTCGGCGATCGGTCTGTCGCTGATGATCGCGATCGGCCCGGAGCGTTTCCGCGAGATGCTCGACGGGTTCCACCTGGTCGACGAGCACTTCCGCACGGCTCCCGCGGAGGCCAACGTGCCTTTGCTGCTGGGCCTGCTGGGCGTCTGGTACGGCAACTTCCACGACGCGCAGTCGCACGCCGTGCTGCCGTACTCGCACTACCTGTCGAAGTTCGCGGCCTATCTCCAGCAGCTCGACATGGAGTCGAACGGCAAGTCCGTGGACCGTGATGGGCAGCGCGTCGAGTGGCAGACGGGACCGGTGGTGTGGGGCACGCCCGGCACCAACGGCCAGCACGCCTACTACCAGTTGATCCACCAGGGCACCAAGCTGATCCCCGCCGACTTCATCGGCTTCGCCGAGCCCGTGGCCGACCTGCTGCCGGGCCTGGTCGCCCAGCACGACCTGCTGATGGCGAACTTCTTCGCGCAGACGCAGGCGCTGGCCTTCGGCAAGACCCCGGACGAGGTCCGCGCCGAGGGTGTGCCCGAGGAACTGGTGCCGCACAAGACGTTCGAGGGCAACCACCCGACGACCACGATCCTGGCGAAGGAGCTGACCCCCTCGGTCCTGGGTCAGTTGATCGCCCTCTACGAGCACAAGGTGTTCGTCCAGGGCGCGATCTGGAACATCGACTCCTTCGACCAGTGGGGCGTCGAACTCGGCAAGGTGCTCGCCAAGCGCGTCGAGCCCGCCCTCACCGAAGGCGCCGACGTGCCGGGACTGGACGAGTCGACCAAGGCCCTGGTCGCCAAGTACCGGACGCTGCGCGGTCGTTGAGCATGAATGAGGGGAAGCGGGCGGCAGGAGCCCGCCCGCTTCCCGGGGCCTCCCGGACGATCATGGGGAGCCCGCGGTCCCGGTGAACCCACGAGGGGGCGGCAAGGTCGGTGACCCTGCCGCCCCCCTCGGTGTTCAGGCGTTTCCGTCGGCGGTCGTTCAGGCGGACGCCGGCGGATACAGCGAGCGTGGCAGCTGGGACGCCGCCGGGGCGTCCAGGAGCCACAGGGTGCGGGAGCGGCCGTACGCCCCGGCGGCCGGGGCCTGGATCTCGCCCGCGCCGGACAGGGCGATGGCGGCCGCCTGTGCCTTGTCCTCGCCGGCCGCGAGCAGCCACACCTCGCGGGCGGAGCGGATCGCGGGCAGGGTCAGCGAGATCCGGGTCGGCGGCGGCTTGGGCGCGCCGTGCACGCCGACCACCGTCCGCTCCGTCTCCCGCACCGCGGGCAGCTCCGGGAAGAGCGAGGCCACGTGGGTGTCCGGGCCGACGCCCAGCATCAGGACGTCGAACGCCGGGACCGGACCGTGGTTCTCCGGGCCGGCGGCCTTCGCGAGCTCCGCCGCGTACGACTCCGCCGCCGCCTCCACGTCGGCGCCGAACGGACCGTCGGACGCGGGCATCGTGTGCACCCGCTCCGGGTCCAGCGGCACCGCGTCGAGCAGGGCCGCGCGGGCCTGGGTGTCATTGCGGTCGGGGTCGCCCTCGGGCAGGTAGCGCTCGTCGCCCCACCACAGGTCCAGGCGCGCCCAGTCGACCGCGTCCCGGGCGGGCGCCGCCGCGAGCGCCGCGAGGAGCCCGTTGCCGTTGCGCCCGCCGGTGAGCACGATCGAGGCGGAGCCGCGCGAGGCCTGCGCGTCCACGATCTTCGTGATCAGCCGCGCCGCCGCGGCCTGGGCCATCAGTTCCTTGTCGCGGTGGACGACGAGCTGCGGGGTGTTCACTCGGCGGCCGCCTTGTCCGCCGCCTTCTTGGCGAGCGTCTCCGCCACCCCGGCGGGGGAGTCCTTGGCGACCGCGGCCGCCTTCGTGGCGGTCGCGGTCCCGCCGCCCGCGGACCCGGTGGTGTCCGCCGCCGAGTTCAGCCGGTCCACCCCGTAGCGCAGCGCCGCGGCGTAGGTGTCGTCCGGGTCGAGGCGGCGCAGTTCCTCCGCCATCAGCTCGGCCGTGTCGCGGCGCTTGAGCGCCACCGCGCGGTCGGGCTGCCCCTGGATGGACAGCGTCGCCAGGGTGCCGTCGGCGCGGTCCAGGACGATCGGGCCGCAGCTCGTCTCCAGCCGGACCGCGGTCAGGCCGGGGCCCGAGGAAAGCGACCGCTTGACGGGGACCTCCAGCCGCTCCGCGAGCCACATCGCGAGCAGCTCGCAGCTCGGGTTGAACTCCTCGCCCTCCACCTCGACCGCGTCCACGTCACAGGTGACCTGGTCCAGGGCCGCGGCCAGCATCGAACGCCAGGGCGTGATGCGGGTCCACGACAGGTCCGTGTCGCCCGGGGTGTAGGCCTCGGCGCGGGCGTTGAGCTCCCGTACCGGGGCCTCGGCGGCGTAGGTGTCGGTCACCCGGCGCTGCGCGAGGGCGCCGAGCGGGTCCTTCGCCGGGTCGAGCGGCGCGTTGACCGGCCACCAGACGACGACGGGGGCGTCCGGCAGCAGGAGCGGCAGGACGACCGACTGGGCGTGGTTGATCACTTCGCCGTACAGGCGCAGCACCACCGTCTCGCCGGTGCCCGCCTCCGCCCCGAGCCGCACCTCGGCGTCGAGCCGCGACGTCGTGCGGTCGCGGGGCGAGCGGGAGACCCGCTTGATGACCACGAGGGTGCGTGAGGGGTGCTCGCGCGAGGCCTCGTTGGCGGCCTTCAGGGCGTCGTAGGCGTTCTCCTCGTCCGTGACGATGACGAGGGTGAGCACCATGCCGACGGCGGGCGTGCCGATGGCGCGGCGGCCCTGGACGAGCGCCTTGTTGACCTTGCTGGCCGTGGTGTCCGTGAGGTCGGTCTTCATGGGCGACGCCAGCTCCGTCCGTCTCGTTCGAGCATTTCGTCCGCCTCGACGGGGCCCCAGGTACCCGAGGGGTACTGTGCGGGCTTGCCGTGCGCGTCCCAGTACTGCTCGATCGGGTCGAGGATCTTCCAGGACAGCTCGACCTCCTCCGTGCGCGGGAAGAGGTTCGAGTCACCGAGCAGCACGTCGAGGATCAGACGCTCGTACGCCTCCGGGCTCGACTCCGTGAAGGACTCGCCGTACGCGAAGTCCATCGAGACGTCCCGGATCTCCATGGAGGTGCCGGGCACCTTGGAACCGAAGCGGACAGTGACGCCCTCGTCGGGCTGGACACGGAAGACGATCGCGTTCTGCCCCAGCTCCTCCGTCGCCGTGTGGTCGAAGGGGGAGTGCGGGGCGCGCTGGAAGACGACCGCGATCTCGGTGACGCGGCGGCCGAGACGCTTGCCGGTGCGCAGGTAGAACGGGACTCCCGCCCAGCGGCGGTTGTCCACCTCGACCTTGATCGCGGCGAAGGTGTCGGTCTTCGACTTGGGGTCGATACCGTCCTCCTGGAGGTAGCCGACGACCTTCTCGCCGCCCTGCCACCCCGCCGCGTACTGGCCGCGGACCGTGCTCTTGCCCAGGTCCTTCGGCAGCCTGGTCGCGCCGAGCACCTTGGTCTTCTCCGCGGCGAGCGCGTCCGCGTCGAAGGAGGAGGGCTCCTCCATCGCGGTCAGCGCCATGAGCTGGAGCAGGTGGTTCTGGATGACGTCACGGGCCGCGCCGATGCCGTCGTAGTAGCCGGCCCGGCCGCCGATGCCGATGTCCTCGGCCATGGTGATCTGCACGTGGTCGACGAACGACCGGTTCCAGATCGGCTCGAACATCGTGTTGGCGAAGCGCAGCGCCAGGATGTTCTGGACGGTCTCCTTGCCCAGGTAGTGGTCGATGCGGAAGACCTGGTCCGGGGCGAAGACCTCGTGCACGATCGCGTTGAGCTCCTCGGCCGACTTGAGGTCGTGGCCGAAGGGCTTCTCGATGACCGCGCGGCGCCAGGAGCCGCCCGACTGGTCCGCCAGCTTGTGCTTCTTCAGCTGCTGGATCACCACCGGGAACGCGGACGGCGGCACGGACAGGTAGAAGGCGAAGTTGCCGCCCGTGCCCTGCGCCTTGTCCAGCTCCTCGATGGTGGAGCGCAGCCGGTCGAACGCGTCGTCGTCGTCGAAGGTGCCCTGGACGAAGCGCATGCCCTGGACGAGCTGCTGCCAGACCTCCTCGCGGAAGGGCGTGCGGGCGTGCTCCTTGACCGCGTCGTGGACCTCCTGGGCGAAGTCCTCGTGGGCCCACTCGCGGCGGGCGAACCCGACGAGCGAGAAGCCCGGCGGCAGCAGACCCCGGTTGGCGAGGTCGTACACCGCGGGCATCAGCTTTTTACGTGACAAATCGCCCGTGACGCCGAAGATGACCAGGCCCGACGGCCCCGCGATACGCGGGAGCCGTCGGTCTGCGGGGTCACGCAGCGGGTTGCTGCTCGACAAGATTTCAGCCCTCCGAAGGGGCGAGGCGCTGGAGCTCCGCCTCGGTCGACTTGAGCAGGTCGTTCCAGGCGGACTCGAACTTCTCGACGCCCTCGTCCTCAAGGAGCTGGACCACGTCGTCGTACGAGATCCCGAGCTTCTCGACGGCGTCGAGTTCGGCACGGGACTGCTCGTACGTACCCGCGATCGTGTTGCCGGTGATCTGGCCGTGGTCCTCGGTGGCCTCCAGGGTGGCCTCCGGCATGGTGTTCACGGTGTTCGGCGCGACCAGCTCGTCGACGTACAGGGTGTCCTTGTACGCCGGGTCCTTGACGCCGGTCGAGGCCCACAGGGGGCGCTGCTTGTTGGCCTGCGCCCGGTCGAGAACGGCCCAGCGGTCGGTGGAGAAGACCGCCTCGTACGCCTCGTACGCGAGCCGGGCGTTGGCGACGCCCGCCTTGCCGCGCGCGGCCTTGGCCTCGGGGGTGCCCAGGGCGTCGAGCCGCTTGTCGATCTCGGTGTCCACGCGGGACACGAAGAAGGACGCCACGGAGTGGATCTTCGAGAGGTCCAGCCCGCGCTCCTTGGCCCTCTCCAGACCCGTGAGGAACGCCTCCATGACCTCGCGGTAGCGCTCCAGCGAGAAGATCAGCGTGACGTTGACGCTGATGCCGAGGCCGATGACCTCGGCGATCGCCGGCAGACCCGCCTTGGTGGCCGGGATCTTGATGAGGGTGTTGGGGCGGTCCACCAGCCAGGCGAGCTGCTTGGCCTCGGCGATGGTCGCCGCGGTGTTGTGCGCCAGACGCGGGTCGACCTCGATCGACACGCGGCCGTCCTGGCCCTCGGTGGCGTCGAAGACGGGGCGCAGGATGTCGGCGGCGTCACGCACGTCCGCCGTGGTGATCATGCGCAGGGCCTCTTCGACGGTGACCTTGCGGGCCGCGAGCTCGGAAACCTGCTGCTCGTAGCCGTCTCCGCTGCTGATCGCCTTCTGGAAGATCGACGGGTTGGTGGTGACGCCCACGACGTGCTGCTGGTCGATCAGCTCGGCAAGATTGCCGGACGTGATCCGCTTGCGCGACAGGTCGTCCAGCCAGATCGCGACGCCTTCCTCGGAGAGGCGCTTGAGTGCGTCTGTCATGGAAATTGCATCTCCTACGTGTCGTATGTCGGCGTCAGCGCTGGGCTGCGGCGATCGATTCCCGGGCGGCTTCCGCGACGTTCTCGGCAGTGAAACCGAATTCGCGGAAGAGCACCTTGCCGTCGGCCGAAGCACCGAAGTGCTCCAGCGAAACAATGCGTCCGGCGTCCCCGACGAACCGGTGCCAGGTGAGACCGATTCCGGCCTCGACGGAGACACGGGCCTTCACCGAAGGCGGCAGGACGCTGTCCCGGTACCCCTGGTCCTGCTCGTCGAACCACTCCACACACGGCATGGAGACCACCCGCGTGGGGATGCCCGCGGCCTGGAGCTGCTCACGCGCCTCGACGGCCACGTGCACCTCGGAGCCGGTGCCGATCAGGATGACCTCGGGCGAGCCGCCCTCGGCCTCGAACAGCACGTACCCGCCCTTGGCGGCGTTCTCGTCGGCCTCGTACGTCGGCACACCCTGACGGGTCAGCGCGAGACCGTGCGGGGCGCCCTTGCCGAACACCTTGGTGTAGCGCTTGAGGATCTCGCGCCAGGCGATGGCCGTCTCGTTGGCGTCGGCGGGGCGGACGATGTTGAGGCCGGGGATGGCGCGCAGCGAGGCGAGGTGCTCGACCGGCTGGTGGGTGGGGCCGTCCTCGCCGAGGCCGATCGAGTCGTGCGTCCACACGTACGTCACCGGCAGGTGCATCAGGGCCGACAGCCGGACGGCGTTGCGCATGTAGTCGGAGAACACCAGGAAGGTGCCGCCGTAGATGCGCGTGTTGCCGTGCAGCGCGATGCCGTTCATCTCCGCGGCCATGGAGTGCTCGCGGATGCCGAAGTGGATCGTGCGGCCGTACGGGTCCGCCTCCGGCAGCGGGTTGTCCGCCGGGAGGAACGAGCTGCTCTTGTCGATCGTGGTGTTGTTCGAGCCGGCGAGGTCGGCGGAGCCGCCCCACAGCTCGGGGATGACCGCGCCGAGGGCCTGGAGCACCTTGCCGGACGCGGCGCGGGTGGCGACACCCGTGCCCGCCTCGAAGACGGGGAGTTTCTCCTCCCAGCCGCTCGGCAGCTCGGTCGCGGCGATGCGGTCGTACTCCGCCGCGCGCTCCGGGTTGGCGGTACGCCAGGCGGCGTAGCCCTTCTCCCACTCGGCCTTGGCCTGGGCACCCCGGTCCAGGGCCTGACGGGTGTGGGCCAGCACCTCGGCGGCGACGTCGAAGGACTTCTCCGGGTCGAAGCCGAGGACGCGCTTGGTGGCCGCGACCTCGTCGTCGCCGAGCGCCGAGCCGTGCGCGGCCTCGGTGTTCTGCGCGTTGGGGGCGGGCCAGGCGATGATCGAGCGCATCGCGATGAAGGACGGCTTGTCCGTCACCTTCTTCGCGGCCTCGATCGCGTCGTAGATGGCGTGCGGGTCCAGGTCGCCGTCCGGCTTCGGGGCGACGCGCTGCACGTGCCAGCCGTACGCCTCGTAGCGCTTGACGGTGTCCTCGGAGACCGCGGTCTCGGTGTCGCCCTCGATCGAGATGTGGTTGTCGTCCCACAGCAGGACGAGGTTGCCGAGCTTCTGGTGGCCGGCCATGGAGGAGGCCTCCGCGGAGATGCCCTCCTGGAGGCAGCCGTCACCGGCGATCGCGTAGATGAAGTGGTCGAACGGGGACTCGCCCTGGGGCGCCTGGGGGTCGAACAGGCCACGCTCGTAGCGGGCGGCCATCGCCATGCCCACCGCGTTGGCGACACCCTGGCCGAGCGGACCGGTCGTGGTCTCCACGCCCGGCGTGTGACCGTACTCGGGGTGTCCGGGGGTCCTGCTGCCCCAGGTCCGGAAGGACTCCAGGTCCGCCAGCTCCAGGCCGAAACCGGCCAGGTAGAGCTGGGTGTAGAGGGTCAGGGACGAATGGCCGGCGGACAGCACGAAGCGGTCGCGTCCAACCCAGTCGGTGTCCGCCGGGTCGTGCCGCATCACCTTCTGGAAGAGGGTGTAGGCGGCGGGCGCCAGGCTCATGGCCGTACCGGGATGGCCGTTGCCGACCTTCTGTACGGCATCGGCGGCCAGGACGCGGGCGGTGTCCACGGCCCGCTGGTCCAGCTCGGTCCACTCGAGGTCTGTGGTGGTCGGCTTGGTGCTCACCCTGGGTCAGGGCTCCTCTCCACATGTCACACATGTCGAATTGCCGGTGCACTGGGCGCCCCGGCCGTTGTCGAGCCTACCCCCGTGAGTACGCGCGTTTTTTCGAGTCATTCCAGACTGCCGGGACTCATCGGGATCCGCCTCCCGACTAGGTCGTTCCGTGTTCGGCAAGTGAATACGGAGCCGCTCGTCCGAGTGCTCAATCGAGTCTCGATCAGCTCTTCCGGCCGCACTCCTCAACACGGGCGCACCCCCGCGAATGCCGGGGTCTGGGCAACGTCTACAGTGGCGTGGTACGCGCGGGCCTTTACGGGGAATTCATCCGGGGGCTCGCTGGGATGTCTCTGTCAGGGGTGTGCGTGACGGCCGTCGAATCCCGTCCAGCGGGTGTTGTCGGGACGAGCAGCAGCCGGGGCCAGCGGCCGTTCGGGGCCCGTCTGAAGGCGTTCGTGGCGCTGACCAAGCCGCGGATCATCGAGCTGCTCCTGATCACCACCGTTCCGGTGATGTTCCTGGCCCAGCAGGGTGTGCCGGATCTGAAGCTGGTGCTCCTCACCTGCCTCGGCGGCTATCTGTCCGCGGGCGGCGCCAACGCGCTGAACATGTACATCGACCGCGACATCGACGCGCTGATGGAACGCACCTCGCAGCGTCCGCTCGTCACCGGCATGGTCAGCCCCCGGGAGTGCCTCGCCTTCGGCATCACGCTGGCGGTCGTGTCGACCCTGCTGTTCGGTCTCGCCGTCAACTGGCTCTCCGCCTGGCTGTCGCTCGGCGCGCTCCTCTTCTACGTCGTCGTCTACACGATGATTCTCAAGCGGCGTACCTCGCAGAACATCGTGTGGGGCGGCATCGCCGGCTGTCTGCCGGTGCTCATCGGCTGGTCGTCCGTCACGAACTCCATGTCGTGGGCCCCGGTCATCCTCTTCCTCGTCATGTTCTTCTGGACGCCGCCGCACTACTGGCCGCTGTCCATGAAGGTGCGCGAGGACTACGCGCGCGTGGGCGTGCCGATGCTGCCGGTCGTGGCGAGCAACAAGGTGGTCGCCCGCCAGATCGTCATCTACAGCTGGGTGATGGTCGCGGTCTCGCTGCTGCTCACCCCGCTCGGCTACACCGGCTGGTTCTACACCGTGGTCGCGCTCGGCGCGGGCGGGTTCTGGCTGTGGGAGGCGCACGGTCTCCAGAACCGGGCCAAGGCCGAGGTGACCGGCGGCAAGCTCAAGGAGATGCGGCTGTTCCACTGGTCGATCACCTACGTGTCGATCCTCTTCGTGGCCGTCGCGGTGGACCCCTTCCTCCGCTAGACCGGGAGCCGGACCAAGAGAACGCGGACGGGGGGGGGGGGGGGGGGGGGGGGGGGCCCCCCCCCCCCCCCCCCCCCCCGCCGGCCCCCCCCGCGCGGGGGGCGCGGGGGGCCCCCCCCCCCGCCACCAGCCCCCCCCCCCCCCCCCC
>NZ_JBIBSY010000001.1:1319794-1416227 GCF_043078065.1 Streptomyces sp. NPDC015532
CCTTTGCCTAAAACCTCAGTTGCAATCGTTTGGGTGGCCGTGGGTGTTCACCCTTCCTCCGTAAACCCGGGTCCCCGAACAAATCCAACGGGGGGGGGGGGGGGGGGGGCCCCCGCCCCCCCACCCCTCCCGTCGCCGTTCGATCTACCCGTCGGTAGCATCCTGGCCATGGCAGACACCCAGCAGATCGACGAGACCCCCGGCACCGTCCAGGACCCCAGGGCCGAACGGGCCGCGGCCAAGCTCGCGCAGCGGATCACCGCCTTCTCCAAGGCGCACGGCGGCGCCGAGGCCCAGGTCGCGTACATCGGACAGCGCGGCGCCCGCATCGTCCTCGTCGGTGAGGACGGCGGCTGGGGCGACCTCGTGGCGACGAGCTACGAGATCGCCGAGAACGCCGTCAAGAAGGCCGGGATCACCGTCCACGAGGCGTTCGACGGCGAGTTCGCGGCCAAGGTGAAGACCGGTCCGTACGAGTGGAAGCGCATGGCCGGCATCCAGCTCGGCGGTCCCTCCAACGCCTGACCCGTCACCCCTCGCACGGACGGCCGACAATCGTCGGCTGTTCGCACGGGGTGTGTGCGACCAACACCTGACACCCGGCTCAGCCGTTAGGACCTGAAAAGCAACGGTCCATGCGCGGGAGTCCGGATGATCGAAACGCCGTCCCTGGTGGACCAGTACTGCCACGGCGTACTGCGGACGGAGCTGGGCCTCGGCACGTTCGAGGCCCACCTCGCCAGGACCGAGGGGCCGCCGGCCGCGGGCACCACCTTCTTCGACACCCAGACCGGCTTCGCCGTACGACGCTGGTGCCCGCCCCTGCTCGGACTCGAACCGCACTGCACGCCCGCCCGCTATCTGGCCCGGCGCCGCGAACTCGGTGTCCTGGAGTCGGGCCGCCGACTGCTGCGCGGCAGCGGCATCACCACGTATCTCGTCGACACCGGTCTGCCCGGCGATCTGACCGGGCCGGGCGAGATGGCCTCCGCGGGAGACGCGCGGGCGCACGAGATCGTCCGACTGGAACTGCTCGCCGAACAGGTCGCCGACACCTCGGGAACCGTCGAGGCCTTTCTCGCCAATCTCGCCGAATCCGTCCACGGAGCCGCCGCGAACGCCGTGGCCTTCACCTCCGTCGCGGGCGTGCGGCACGGACTGGCCCTCGCGCCGGAACCGCCGGGACCGGGGGAGGTGCGGGGCGCGGCGGGCCGCTGGCTCGCGGGCCGCCGGGTCGGCGGCACGCTCACCGACCCCGTCCTGCTCCGCCATCTGCTGTGGATCGCCGTCGCCTCGGGTCTGCCGCTCCAGCTCCACGCGGGCCTCGGCGAACCCGGCCGGCGCGTCGACCGCACCGACCCGGCGCCGCTGACGGACTTCGTCCGGGCCACGGCGGGCCTCGGCACGGACCTGGTCCTGCTGCACGGCTATCCCCACCACCGGCACGCCGCCCACCTCGCCGGTGTCTTCGCGCACGTCTACGCCGACTCGGGCGCCGCCCTGGTGCGCACCGGAGCCCGGGCCGCGACCGTTCTCGCCGAGATCCTGGAGCTGGCGCCGTTCGGCAAGATCCTCTTCTCCAGCGGGGCGCACGGCCTGCCCGAGCTGCACGTGGTGGGCGCCCGTCTGTTCCGGGAGGCGCTCGGCCGGGTGTTCGGCGGCTGGGTCGCGGAAGGGGCGTGGTCCCTGGAGGACGCCCAGCGCGTGGCCACGATGGTCGCGGCGGGCAACGCGCGGCGGGTGTACGGGGTGGGGTGAACCCACGGGCGCACCCCGGAGCCGACAGGCGCACCCCCGGACTCACAGCGCTCCCCCGGACCCACAGGCGCACCCCGGAGCCCACAGGCCCCCGCCGGTGCCCGCCGAGGGGCTACGCGCGGGTCAGGGCCGACGTGGTCGTGGGACCCGGCAGATCCGCCACGGTCTCCGGGCGCTCGCGCAGGGCCAGCAGCACCCGCAGTACGCCGATCCACACGAGGCAGGAGCCGACCATGTGGAGGACGACCAGGGCCTCGGGCAGGTCGGTGAAGTACTGGACGTAGCCGATGACACCCTGGGCCATGAGGATCAGGAACAGGTCGCGGGTGCGCCGCAGCGGACCCTGGGGGGCGTCCACCGCCTTCAGGACGAACCAGAGGGCGAACGTCAGTGTGACGACGATCCAGGCCAGCACGGCGTGCAGCTTGGCGACGTTCTCCCAGCCGACGGGGATGCGGTCGACCTCGCTGGAGTCGCCCGCGTGCGGTCCGGCGCCGGTGACGACCGTGCCGACCGCGATCAGCAGGGCCGAGGCGACGACCAGGAACCACACGAGCTGCTGGACGGACTTGCCGACCAGCGGACGCGGCGCCGCGTCACCCTCGCGGGTGCGCTGCCACAGGAGCGTGGCGACGGTGATGAGCGCGGTGGAGAGCAGGAAGTGGGCGGCGACCGTGTACGGGTTGAGGCCGACCAGGACGACGATCCCGCCGAGGACCGCGTTGCTCATGACGATCCAGAACTGGGCCCAGCCGAGCCGGGTGAGGTCGCGTCGCCACGGCTTCCGCGACCGCGCCGCGATGATCGCCCACCCGACGGCCGCGCACAGCACGTACGTCAGCATGCGGTTGCCGAACTCGATGGCGCCGTGGAAGCCCATCGCGCTCGTCGCCGTGAGCGAGTCGTCGGTGCACTTGGGCCAGGTCGGGCAGCCGAGGCCGGAGCCGGTGAGCCGCACGGCACCGCCGGTGAGGACGATGACGACCGCCATGACGAGCGCGGCGAGGGCCGCCCGCCGGACCGTCCGGGAGGCCGGGGTCCAGCGTTCGGCGATGAAGGCGAGCGGGTTGCGCACCGCGCTGAGGGCGTCGGCTCGGGTCAGGTTCTGCACGCGCACCATCGTAGGGGCCCGCTTGTGCACGCTTTCACGAGGGTCCGTCCCGGGAGCGGCGGGCCGGCCGCCTCCCAGGGCGGGGGCGCTCACAGCCGGTGGCGGGATCACCCCGCTCCCGGCGGGGCGGGCCGGTCACTCCCAGCGGAAGAACCGGCCGGCCGCGCCGAGGCCCACGACCGCCCAGACCGCCAGGATTCCCAGGTCGCCCCAGGGCATCTGGGCGCCGTGCTGGAGCACCGCCCGCAGCCCGTCCGAGAGCGCCGAGACGGGCAGCAGAGCGAGCACGTCCTGGGCTCCCGCGGGGAACTTGTCCAGCGGCACGATCACCCCGCCGCCGACCAGGAAGAGCAGGAAGACGAGGTTCGCCGCGGCCAGTGTCGCCTCGGCCCTGAGCGTGCCAGCCATGAGCAGGCCGAGCCCGGAGAAGGCGGCCGTGCCGAGGACCAGCAGGAGCAGGACGGCGAACGGATTGCCGTGCGGCGACCAGCCCAGCGCGAACGCGATCGCGGTGAGCAGGATCACCTGAAGGATCTCGGTGACGAGGACCGACACCGTCTTCGCGGTCATCAGCCCCCAGCGGGGGAGCGGAGAGGCCGCCAGCCGCTTCAGGACGCCGTACCGGCGCTCGAAGCCCGTGGCGATGGCCTGGCCGGTGAACGCCGTCGACATCACGGCCAGCGCCAGGATGCCCGGCGCCAGGAAGTCGACGGCCTCGCCCGCGCCGGTGTCGATGATGTCGACCGAGCTGAACAGCACCAGGAGCAGGGTCGGGATGACGACCGTCAGGAGAAGCTGCTCGCCGTTGCGGAGCAGCATCTTCGTCTCCAGCGCGGCCTGCGCGCCGATCATGCGGGGCAGCGGGGCCGCGCCCGGCCTCGGGGTGTACGTACCGGCGGTGGTCACGGCGGCTCCCTGCCGGTCGGCTCCCAGCTGTGCCTGGCTCATGAACGCAGCTCCTTGCCGGTCAGCTCCAAAAAGACGTCTTCCAGGGTGTGGCGTTCGACCGAGATCTTCTCCGGCATCACCCCGTGCTGGGCGCACCAGGACGTCACGGTCGCCAGCAGCTGCGGATCGACCTTGCCGCCGACCCGGTAGGAGCCCGGTGTCAGCTCGGCCGCGGTGGAGTCCGCGGGCAGGGCCTTCAGCAGGGAGCCCACGTCGAGCCCCGGGCGGCCGGTGAAGCGCAGGGTGTTCTCGGCGCCGCCGCGGCACAGCTCGTCTGGGGAGCCCTGGGCGACGACCCGGCCGGCGTCGATGATCGCGACGTCGTCGGCGAGCTGTTCGGCCTCGTCCATGTGGTGCGTGGTGAGGATCACCGAGACACCGTCGGAACGCAGGTCGCGGACCAGGTCCCAGGTCGCGCGGCGGGCCTGCGGGTCGAGGCCCGCGGTCGGCTCGTCCAGGAAGACCAGCTCGGGACGGCCGACGACCGCCATGGCGAGCGCGAGGCGCTGCTGCTGGCCGCCCGACAGCCGCCGGTACGTCGTGCGGCCGCAGCTCTCCAGGCCGAGCCGCTCGATGAGCGCGTCCACGTCCAGCGGGTGGGCGTGCAGTCTCGCCACATGGCGGAGCATCTCGTCCGCGCGGGCGCCCGAGTAGACGCCGCCGGACTGGAGCATCACGCCGATCCGGGTGTGCAGCTCGCCGGACTGCCTCACCGGGTCGAGCCCCAGGACGCGCACCGTGCCGGAGTCCGGCCTGCGGTATCCCTCGCAGGTCTCGACCGTGGTGGTCTTGCCCGCTCCGTTGGGTCCGAGTACGGCGGTGACGCCCGCCGCGGCCACCAGGTCGAGGCCGTCCACCGCGGTCTTCGTTCCGTACCGCTTCACCAGGGCCTGGACCTGGACCACGGGCTCGCTTCGCATGAGGAGCAAGTCTAGGGACGTCTGCGCGGCACCGGACCGCCGGGGGCAGGGGCGGTCTCGGCGTACAGCTCCCGCGGCCGGTGCAGCGACAGCCACCGCTCCGCGTACGCCACGGCGTCGGCCACCGGGAAGAGCCGTGCCCGGGCCGCGCCCACCGTCCCCCGTACGACGGGACGGTCCCGCTCGAAGTCGGAGCCGAGCTCCTCGAACCGCTCGGAGGTGATCGACACCTCCCGCACCGTCTGCCAGCCCGTGGGGGAGGGCCGTCCGACCTCCACGACGGGCGAGGGGATGCGGTACTCGGCCAGGTGGAAGCCGGTGCAGCTGTCGTAGCCCGCGCCGAGCAGCAGGACGCGGGCGCCACAGGCCTCCAGCCGGGCCAGCGGGCTCCGCTCGCCGAGCCGGCAGTCGGGCGCGTGTCCGCCGACGATCGCGGCCGCGGCCGGGCCCAGCGCCGCGAACGAGGTCTCCGGGTGCGCGCTGCGCAGGGCGCCGGGCCAGGTGCGGACGGTCTCGGGTATCACGCCGACCCCGCGGGAGGGCGTCACGCGCGGGTCGTAGACGGGCATGGTCGCCCGGATGGTCGGCCACCACTCCTCGGGAACCGGAGGGCGGCTCCACAACGCCGGATCGGAGAGGTCGCCGGACTGCGTCGGCACCACCAGGGTGCCGTGCGGACCGAGTGCGTCGAGCAGTCCCTGGACGACGGCCACGGGGCCGCCGTTCACCCAGCCGAGGGCACTGAGCGAGGAGTGCGCGAGAAGCGTTTCTCCGGGCTGTACGCCCAGCGCGCGCAGGTCCCCGGCGAGGGTGTCCCGGGTGACGAGTGGGCCGGTCGGAGGGGGTGTCGGCATGGTCCCGGAGTCTTCCCGAGAGACCGTCCGGACGCCACCGAATTGATCGATCAAAGATCGTTTGCCCAGGTCACGTTAGGTATACCTAAGTGATGCAGCGCACCGCCCGCCCTGGAGGGCGCGGCTTGTCAGGGCCTGAGGAATTACGCAACAATGGTGTTGTGAAAAACGTTGGCGAGGCTCGGGAGACCCCCACGGGGGCCCCGCAGGAGGAACTCGCGACCGGTGAGCGCTCGACGCGCAACCGGGTCGTGCGGTCCGTCCTGGACCACGGCCCGTCGACCGTCGCCGACCTGGCGGGCCGACTGGGCCTGACCCATGCCGCCGTGCGCCGTCATCTGGACGCGCTGGTCGCCGACGACGTCGTGGAAGCACGTGAACAGCGGGTCTACGGAGCGCGGACACGCGGCCGTCCCGCCAAGGTGTTCGCCCTGACCGACTGCGGCCGGGACGCCTTCGACCAGTCCTACGACAAGCTCGCCGAGGACGCCCTGCGCTGGATCGCCGAGCGCGAGGGCGGGGACGAGGCGATCCTCTCCTTCGCCCGCGCCAGGATCGCCGCGCAGGCCGGGGCGTACCGCCGGGCCATCGAGGCCGCGACCCCCGAGGAACGCACCGAAGCCCTGGCGAAGGCCCTCAGCGCGGACGGGTACGCTGCCACGGCGCGCAGCGCACCGGTCGGCGAGCAGCTCTGCCAGCACCACTGCCCGGTGGCGCACGTCGCCGAGCGGTTCCCGCAGCTGTGCGAGGCGGAGACGGAGTTCTTCTCCCAGCTGCTCGGCACGCACGTCCAGCGGCTGGCCACCATCGCCCACGGCGACGGGGTGTGCACGACGTTCATCCCCAAGATTTCGCACGACACTCACAACGCATCTGCAAGCACCGCCGGGAGGAACCCCGCATGACGCTCCCCATCGAGGAGACTGCCCACCCCGAGCTCGAGGGTCTGGGCACGTACGAATACGGCTGGGCCGACTCCGACGTGGCCGGTGCCTCCGCCAAGCGAGGTATCAACGAGGACGTCGTCCGCGACATCTCCGCGAAGAAGAACGAGCCGGAGTGGATGACCAAGCTCCGTCTCAAGGGTCTGCGCCTCTTCGGCAAGAAGCCCATGCCCAACTGGGGTTCCGACCTGTCGGGCATCGACTTCGACAACATCAAGTACTTCGTGCGCTCCACGGAGAAGCAGGCGGAGTCCTGGGAGGACCTGCCCGAGGACATCAAGAACACGTACGACAAGCTCGGCATCCCCGAGGCGGAGAAGCAGCGCCTCGTCGCCGGTGTCGCGGCCCAGTACGAGTCCGAGGTCGTCTACCACCAGATCAACGAAGAGCTTGAGGCGCAGGGTGTCATCTTCATGGACACCGACACGGCGCTCAAGGAGCACCCGGAGCTCTTCAAGGAGTACTTCGGCACCGTCATCCCGGTCGGTGACAACAAGTTCGCGTCGCTGAACACCGCGGTGTGGTCCGGCGGCTCGTTCATCTACGTGCCGAAGGGCGTGCACGTCGAGATTCCGCTCCAGGCCTACTTCCGTATCAACACGGAGAACATGGGCCAGTTCGAGCGGACGCTGATCATCGTCGACGAGGACGCCTACGTCCACTACGTCGAGGGTTGCACGGCGCCGATCTACTCCTCGGACTCGCTGCACTCCGCCGTGGTCGAGATCATCGTGAAGAAGGGCGGCCGCTGCCGCTACACGACGATCCAGAACTGGTCGAACAACGTCTACAACCTGGTCACCAAGCGCGCCGTGGCGTACGAGGGCGCGACCATGGAGTGGATCGACGGCAACATCGGCTCCAAGGTCACCATGAAGTACCCGGCCGTCTACCTGATGGGCGAGCACGCCAAGGGCGAGACCCTGTCCATCGCCTTCGCGGGCGAGGGCCAGCACCAGGACGCCGGCTCCAAGATGGTCCACATGGCGCCGAACACCTCCTCGAACATCGTGTCGAAGTCGGTGGCGCGCGGTGGTGGCCGTACGTCCTACCGCGGTCTCGTCGAGATCGGCGAGGGCGCCCACGGCTCGAAGTCGAACGTCCTGTGCGACGCGCTGCTCGTCGACACCATCTCCCGCTCGGACACGTACCCGTACGTGGACGTCCGCGAGGACGACGTGTCCATGGGCCACGAGGCCACCGTCTCCAAGGTCTCGGACGACCAGCTCTTCTACCTGATGAGCCGCGGTCTGACCGAGTTCGAGGCGATGGCCATGATCGTGCGCGGCTTCGTCGAGCCCATCGCCAAGGAACTGCCCATGGAGTACGCCCTCGAGCTCAACCGGCTGATCGAGCTCCAGATGGAAGGCTCGGTCGGCTAAGTGCCGGCCGCCGTATCCATCAAGCCACTCACGTAAGAAAGCGAGCAGACCGACAGCCATGGCTGAGGCTCAGAACTCCCCCAAGTCCTCGACTGCGCTCGGACAGGGGGCGCCCCCACCGCTGGGCAGCACGACCGCCGGCCAGATCGCGGTGGCCGCCGAGTCGACCGTCGCCACGCGCATGAGCGCGCCCCCCTCCTTCGACGTGGCGGACTTCCCGGTCCCCCACGGCCGCGAGGAGGAGTGGCGGTTCACCCCGCTGGAGCGCCTGCGCGGGCTGCACGACGGCACCGCCGTCGCGACCGGCGAAGGCGTACGGATCGACGTGGAGGCCCCCGAGGGCGTCACCGTCGAGACGGTCGCCCGCGACGACGCCCGGATCGGCAAGGCCGGCACCCCGGTGGACCGTGTCGCCGCCCAGGCCTTCTCGGCCTTCGAGAAGGCCGGCGTCGTCACCGTCCCCAAGGAGACGGTGCTGACCGAGCCCATCCGGATCGCCGTGCACGGCGAGGGCGGCGTCGCCTACGGCCACCAGGTCATCGAGCTGGGAGCCTTCGCCGAGGCCGTCGTCGTCATCGACCACACCGGTGACGCGGTGCTCGCCGCCAACGTCGACTACGTCCTCGGCGACGGCGCCAAGCTGACCGTCGTCTCCGTCCAGGACTGGGACGACGCGGCCGTGCACGTCGGCCAGCACAACGCGCTGATCGGCCGCGACGCCACCTTCAAGTCGTTCGTGGTCACCTTCGGCGGCGACCTCGTACGCCTCCACCCGCGTATCACCTACGCGGGCACCGGCGGCGAGGCCGAGCTGTTCGGCCTGTACTTCACGGACGCCGGTCAGCACCAGGAGCACCGTCTCCTGGTCGACCACAACACCCCGCACTGCAAGTCCAACGTCATGTACAAGGGCGCGCTGCAGGGCGAGGGAGCGCACGCCGTCTGGATCGGCGACGTTCTCATCGAGGCCAAGGCCGAGGGCACGGACACCTACGAGATGAACCGCAACCTGGTTCTGACCGACGGTGCCCGCGTCGACTCCGTGCCGAACCTGGAGATCGAGACCGGTGAGATCGTCGGCGCCGGCCACGCCTCCGCGACCGGCCGCTTCGACGACGAGCAGCTCTTCTACCTGATGGCCCGCGGCATCCCCGCCGACGAGGCCCGCCGTCTGGTGGTCCGCGGCTTCTTCGTCGAACTGGTCCAGCAGATCGGTGTCGACGACATCGAAGAGCGCCTTCTCGTGAAGATCGACGAGGAGCTGGAGGCGTCGCTCTGATGCCCGGCACCTTCGTGCGCGTCTGTGGGCTGAGCGAGCTGGAGGAGGACACCCCGAAGCGGGTGGAACTCGACGGCACGCCGGTCTCGGTCGTGAAGACCGAGGGGGAGGTGTTCGCGATCAACGACATCTGCTCGCACGCGAACGTCTCGCTCTCCGAGGGCGAGGTGGAGGACTGCCAGATCGAGTGCTGGCTGCACGGCTCCGCGTTCGACCTCCGCACCGGCAAGCCGTCCGGTCTTCCCGCGACGCGCCCCGTCCCCGTTTACCCCGTTCAGATCGAAGGGGACGACGTGCTCGTCTCCCTCAACCAGGAGTCCTGAGGCACCCATGGCAACGCTTGAAATCCACGACCTGCACGTCACCGTCGAGGCCGACAACGCCACGAAGGAGATCCTCAAGGGCGTCGACCTGACCGTGAAGCAGGGCGAGACGCACGCCATCATGGGCCCCAACGGCTCCGGCAAGTCGACCCTCGCCTACTCGCTCGCGGGCCACCCCAAGTACACGATCACCGGCGGCACCGTCACCCTCGACGGTGAGGACGTCCTGGAGATGTCCGTCGACGAGCGTGCCCGCGCGGGCCTGTTCCTCGCGATGCAGTACCCGGTCGAGATCCCCGGTGTCTCGGTCTCCAACTTCCTGCGCACCTCCGCCACCGCCGTCCGCGGCGAGGCCCCCAAGCTGCGTACGTGGGTGAAGGAGGTCAGGGAGACCATGGAGCGTCTGTCCATGGACCCGGCCTTCGCCGAGCGCAACGTCAACGAGGGCTTCTCCGGCGGTGAGAAGAAGCGCCACGAGATCCTTCAGCTGGAGCTGCTCAAGCCGAAGATCGCGATCCTCGACGAGACCGACTCCGGCCTGGACGTCGACGCCCTGCGCGTCGTCTCCGAGGGCGTGAACCGGGTCCGCGAGACCGGTGAGGTGGGCACCCTGCTCATCACCCACTACACGCGCATCCTGCGCTACATCAAGCCCGACTTCGTGCACGTCTTCTCCGGCGGCCGCATCGTCGAGTCCGGCGGTGCCGAGCTCGCGGACAAGCTGGAGAACGAGGGCTACGAGTCGTACGCACTCGACGCGAAGGGTGGAGTATCAGCGTGACACAGCTGCCGGGCCTCCTCGACACCGAGGCGATCCGCAAGGACTTCCCCATCCTGGACCGTCAGGTCCACGACGGTAAGAAGCTGGTGTACCTGGACAACGCGGCGACCTCGCAGAAGCCGCGCCAGGTACTGGACGCCCTCAGTGGCTACTACGAGCGCTACAACGCCAACGTCCACCGCGGTGTGCATGTGCTCGCCGAGGAGGCCACGGCGCTGTACGAGGGCGCGCGCGACAAGGTCGCCGCGTTCATCAACGCGCCGAGCCGCGACGAGGTGATCTTCACCAAGAACGCCTCCGAGTCGCTCAACCTCGTGGCCAACATGCTGGGCTGGGCCGACGAGCCCTACCGCGTGGACCACGAGACCGAGATCGTCATCACCGAGATGGAGCACCACTCCAACATCGTTCCGTGGCAGCTGCTCTCGCAGCGCACCGGCGCGAAGCTGAAGTGGTTCGGCCTCACCGACGACGGCCGTCTCGACCTGTCGAACATCGACGAGATCATCACGGAGAAGACGAAGATCGTCTCCTTCGTGCTGGTGTCGAACATCCTGGGCACCGTGAACCCGGTCGAGGCGATAGTGCGCCGCGCCCAGGAGGTCGGCGCCCTGGTGCTGATCGACGCGTCGCAGGCCGCGCCGCACATGCCGCTCGACGTCCAGGCCCTCCAGGCCGACTTCGTGGCCTTCACCGGTCACAAGATGTGCGGTCCGACGGGCATCGGCATCCTGTGGGGCCGTCAGGAACTCCTGGAGGACCTTCCGCCGTTCCTCGGCGGCGGCGAGATGATCGAGACCGTGTCGATGCACTCGTCGACGTACGCGCCGGCGCCGCACAAGTTCGAGGCGGGCACCCCGCCGATCGCGCAGGCGGTCGGTCTGGGCGCGGCGATCGACTATCTCTCGGCGATCGGCATGGACAAGATCCTCGCCCACGAGCACGCGCTCACCGAGTACGCGGTGAAGCGGCTCGCGGAGGTCCCCGACCTTCGGATCATCGGCCCCACCACGGCCGAGGACCGCGGCGCGGCGATCTCGTTCACGCTGGGCGACATCCACCCGCACGACGTGGGCCAGGTTCTCGACGAGCAGGGCATCGCGGTCCGGGTCGGTCACCACTGCGCCCGTCCGGTCTGCCTGCGGTACGGAATTCCTGCGACCACGCGGGCGTCGTTCTATCTGTACTCCACGCCGTCCGAGATCGACGCTCTGGTCGACGGCCTGGAGCACGTACGGAACTTCTTCGGCTGAGGGGCTGGCTGGGAACGTGAAGCTGGATTCGATGTACCAGGAAGTCATCCTGGACCACTACAAGCACCCGCACGGGCGCGGTCTGAGGGACGGCGACGCCGAGGTGCACCACGTCAACCCCACGTGCGGTGACGAGATCACCCTGCGGGTGAAGTACGACGGCGAGCGGATCGAGGACATCTCGTACGAGGGTCAGGGCTGCTCGATCAGCCAGGCCTCGGCCTCCGTTCTGAACGACCTCCTGGTCGGCAAGGACGTGTCCGACGCGCAGAAGATCCAGGAGACCTTCCTGGAGCTGATGCAGTCCAAGGGCCGGATCGAGCCCGACGACGCGATGGAGGAGGTGCTGGAGGACGCGGTCGCGTTCGCCGGTGTCTCCAAGTACCCGGCCCGGGTCAAGTGCGCCCTCCTCAGCTGGATGGCGTGGAAGGACGCGACGGCCCAGGTTCTGGGCGAGAGCGCCGAGAGGGAGACGGCATGAGCGAGAACACTGTGACATCGGACGAGACCGCCGTGACGGCGGACGAGTCCGTGGTCGCGTCGGGCGAGACCGCCGCGGCGCCGGCCGGGAGCCTGACGGCGAAGCCCGCCTCGGAGGAAGAGGTCCGCGAGGCGCTCTACGACGTCGTCGACCCCGAGCTGGGTATCGACGTCGTCAACCTCGGCCTCATCTACGGCATTCACATCGACGACGCGAACATCGCGACGATCGACATGACGCTGACGTCCGCGGCCTGCCCGCTCACCGACGTCATCGAGGACCAGGCCAAGTCCGCCACGGACGGCCTCGTCAACGAGCTGCGCATCAACTGGGTCTGGATGCCGCCGTGGGGCCCGGACAAGATCACGGACGACGGCCGCGAGCAGCTGCGCGCGCTCGGGTTCAACGTCTGAGTCCTCGGGTCCTGGGCTTCGGCCCTTGAGCACCCCGCACGGGGCGGCACCTTCGGGTGCCGCCCCTTCGCGTTTCCCGGGGTGCGCGGGCTCAGGCCCAGCCCCGCACCAGGCGGAACGCCGAGTCCGCCCGGTAGAGCCGGTCGCGCTCGTAACGCTCCAGGCGGAGCTGGAAGTTGCGGTGGCGCAGGAACCGGCCCGGGTAGTTGACCGCCTCCAGCATGACGGCGTCCGAGCGGGAGGACGCCCGGGGGCAGAAGGTGGCGTCCTCCCGGAAGAGCGCGGAGCCGTTGTCGCGGTCGGCCCGCAGCAGGAAGTCGCGGTGGCGCAGGTAGGAGCCGTCGGTGGTGACGAACGAGTAGCAGGAGGACTTCGCCAGTCCGGGAACCACCGTGAAGCTGGCGGCCCGCCGGGTCGCGGCCGGACTGCCGGAGCCGACCGGGTCGAGACGGACCTGACCATCGCTCAGATGCCAGTACCGGTCGGGGTAGTTGACCGCCTGGACGGACTTCGACCGCGAGGAATGCCGGGGCGCGGAAGCGCTGCCGGAGGCGGCGGGTGCCGATGTCCCGGGGGCGGCCCCGCTCCCGGCGCCCTGGTCCGACGGACTTGGCGACACCGAGTCCCGCGACGCGGAAGCCGGTGAGGCCGAGCGTGAGGTGCCCGGCGAGGACAGTGCGTTCTTGCCCGCCGGCGCGGTGCTCGCTCCCGCAGGCGCGCCGAGGAGGAAGGGGTTCGCCGTGTCGGCCAGGGTCCTGTTGCCCGCGTGACGTGACGAGACGTCAGGAGTGTTCGCCTGTACGGAGATCACGGCTATGACGGTGATGGTGACGGCCGCCGCGAGTCCGCAGGCCAGCCAGAGCCGGCGGGTTCCCGGCAGCCTGCCCTCGTCGTCCGCCCCGACAGCCTCCCAGGGCGTCGGGGACACGGGTACGAGGTCGGTCGACACCGGGTAGGGCGCGCCGCGCGGGGTGGGATACCAGGGCGTGATCTCCCTGGAGGGGGTGGACCCGTCGGGACCGGATCCGGGCGTCACTTCTGGCATGCGCGTTCCTAAGCGGGGGAGGGCGAGCGCGTGAGGGGCGAAGCGAAAGGGCGGAGGACGCGGCACACGGAGCGGGCGGTCATGGAGACCCGGTGTGCGGCTGGTGAAACAGTAGTGGAACCGGTGGCTACTGAGCAGTCGTTTCGCGCGCCGATGCCGAGAAGTGCCAGCGATCTTTTCGGGCAATCGCCCACAGAGTCATGGGAGTTGGGCGGGGGAGAGGGCCCTTCCGGGTGAGGGGCCGCCGGTGGCCGCGCGTCGGCGTCCGCCGGTGCGCGCCCCGCGGGGGTGTCCCGGTGGCGGTGGCGGAGCGTGGGTCACCGGGGGAGACTGCCGTTCATGGCTGTCTCTTTCTACCAACTGGTCATCGACGCCCACGACCTGCCGGCGCTCGCCCGCTTCTGGTGCCAGGTCCTCGACTGGCAGGTGCTGTTCGAGGACGAGGACGAGATCGTCATCGGCGCCGACGCGACCGCGCTCCCCGGAATCTGCTTCGTCCCCGTCGGCGAGCGCAAGACCGTCAAGAACCGGCTCCACATCGATCTCGCGCCGGACGACCGGGCCGCCGAGGTCGAGCGGATCCTCGCCCTCGGGGCCGGCCGGGCCGACGTGGGGCAGGGCGAGGACGTGACATGGACCGTCCTCACCGATCCCGAGGGCAACGAGTTCTGCGTACTGCGCCCGAAGAAGTCGCTACTCGACTGACCCGGGCGCCTGCGGTCCACCGGGGGCCTGCGGCCCGCCGGAAGCGGCAGGTCCACCGGGCGCCTGCGGCCCGCCGGGTCCACCGGGTGTCCCCATGGCGGCCGCGCGCACCAGCACGTCCGCCAGCCCCTCCCTGCGGATGCGCTGGTCGATGTACAGCAGGCTGCTCACCAACGGCATGAACACCATGAAGAACACCTGGACGAGGACGCCCGCGATCGCCGAGAGCACCAGGGCCGGTCCCAGGTCGGGCAGCATCTGGACGTAGATCTCGCTCACGCTCACGGGTGTCCGCGCCGAGGAGGTGTACGGCTGCGGGGTCGGCATGGCGAACCTGAACGGCACATTGACCACGATGGAGACGATGCACGCGATCAAGCCGGCCAGCAGGGTGATGCCGAACGTGCGCCACCACACACCGCGTACCAGCCGCGCCGATCGACGCAGCGCGGTCAGGGGGGACGCCCCCTCCAGCACGGCGACGGCCGGGGCGAAGCTGAACCGGACGAGCAGCCAGAGCGCCAGGGGGAACGAGAGCAGCAGGAGCAGGAAGGCGAGACCGGCCGGGACGAACGGCTCGCCGTCCGAGGTCGCGGCCATCATCATTCCGAAGAACATCAAGGCGAACATCGCCATCGGAATCGCTATGAACGCGCCCATCAGCAGGGTCACCCCGAGAACGGACGGGGTACGCGACCAGGCGCGCTTCCCTACGGCGCCGAGGGGGACCCGGCGCCCGAGGACCGCGTCGTGCAGGGTGGCCGCGGACGAGGCCTGGATGAAGGAGCTCGCCACCAGCGAGACCAGCATGCCCACGGCCCACACACCGCCGAACGCGATCAGGACGGCGCGCAGATCGGCGGGGTCGATGGACCGGGGCGCCGCGGACATGCGGTGCAACTGGTCCTTCGTCGACTGGTAGGCGAGGACCTCCATGCCCACCGTCAGGGCCGCCAGGACCACCACGCCCGCGAGGGCGAGCCCGAACAGCGGCTTCGCGTAGCGGCGCATCGTGGCGAAGGCGCCACCGAGGATGTGGTCCACGCCGAGCGGAGCCAGGGGGATCACACCCGGCTTGGGCGGTGGCGGCGGCGGTGGCATCCAGCCCCAGCCGCCCGGAGCCCCCCAGTAAGGTCCCGACGGCCCCGACGGTCCCCACCCCGAACTGTCCGACATGCCCTCGCGCTCCATACGTTGTCGGGAGTCTGTTCGACTGCGGCCCCCTTGTGATCGCGAAGGATATCCGCTGGGACACATGGTGCCCATGGCATATACGGGATCCATACGCGGGCGACCGCGGACGCCGGATGCGTACGTCCGTACACATCCCTGAGTTCCATGTGTACAGTCGTACGCATGGGATACGTCCTGCTCGCCGGTGCCATCGCGGCGGAGGTCGGCGCGACCACCGCGATGAAGTACACGGAGGGCTTCAGCAGGCTGTGGCCGTCCTTGCTGACCGTCCTCGGATACGTCGTCGCCTTCGCGCTGCTGGCGCAGACCCTGAAGACCGTGTCGGTCGGCACGGCGTACGCGATCTGGGCCGGCGTCGGTACCGCCGCCATCGCCGTGATCGGCACGCTGTTCCTCGGCGAGGGGCTCACCGCCGCGAAGACCGCCGGGATCGTACTGATCATCGGCGGGGTCGTCCTGCTGAACCTGGGCGGGGCGCACTGATGGCCGGGCCCGGCACGGCGGACGGCGCACCGTGATGGCGCGGCGCCACGACCCCGAGCGGCGGCAGCGGATCATCGACGCGGCGATCCGTGTCGTCGGCGCCCAGGGCATCGCGGGGCTCAGCCACCGCTCCGTCGCGGCCGAGGCCGATGTGCCGCTCGGCTCCACCACCTACCACTTCAGGACCCTCGACGAACTCATGGTCGCCGCCCTGCGCCAGGCGAACGAGGGCTTCGCCAAGGTGCTCGCCGCCCGCGGCACCCTGGAGGACACCCGCGCGGACCTGGCCGCCGAACTCGCCGGACTGACCGGCGAATGGCTGGCCGGCGACCGCACGGGCGTGGAGCTGGAGTACGAGCTCTACCTCGCCGCCCTCCGCCGGCCCGCGCTGCGCCCGGTGGCCGCCGAATGGATCGACAGCCTCGTCGGACCGCTGACCCACCGCACCGATCCGGTCACCGCACGGGCGCTCGTCGCCCTGCTGGACGGGATCTGCCTCCAGGTACTGCTGACGGGGACGCCGTACGACGAGGAGTACGCCCGGGAGGCACTCGCGCGGATCCTGCGGAGCCACGAGGGGGCCGCTGACGGTCCGGGCCGGTGACCGGACGCCCGCTCACCGAGACGCCCCGCGTACCGGTTCGCCCGCGCGGCCCCCGCCAAGTTAGGTTGCACTCATGACCGACACGACTGCTTCTCGTACCACCGGCGCCGTCGCCGCCGGGCTCGCCACCCTCACCGCCGACGGCACCGTTCTCGACACCTGGTTCCCCGCACCCGAACTCTCCGAGGGCCCCGGCCCGTCCGGCACCGAGCGGCTGTCCGCCGAGCGCGCCGTGGAACTGCTGGGCGAGGGAGCCGCGCAGGCCATCGGCCCGGACGCCCGGCGGGGCGTCGAGGTGGTCGCGGTCCGTACGGTCATCGCCTCGCTGGACGACAAGCCGCTCGACGCGCACGACGCGTACCTGCGTCTGCACCTCCTCTCGCACCGCCTGGTCAAGCCGCACGGCCAGAACCTGGACGGCTTGTTCGGGCTGCTCGCCAACGTCGCCTGGACCTCGCTCGGTCCGGTCGCCGTCGACGACGTCGAGAAGGTCCGGCTGAACGCGCGCGCCGCGGGCCTGCACCTCCAGGTGACCTCCATCGACAAGTTCCCGCGCATGACGGACTACGTCGCGCCCAAGGGCGTCCGCGTCGCCGACGCCGACCGGGTCCGCCTCGGCGCGCACCTCGCCGCGGGCACGACCGTCATGCACGAGGGCTTCGTGAACTTCAACGCGGGCACGCTCGGCACCTCCATGGTCGAGGGCCGCATCTCGGCCGGTGTCGTCGTCGGCGACGGTTCGGACATCGGCGGCGGCGCGTCCACCATGGGCACCCTCTCGGGCGGCGGCAACGTCCGCATCACCATCGGCGAGCGCTGCCTCGTCGGCGCGGAGGCGGGCGTCGGCATCGCTCTCGGCGACGAGTGCGTGGTCGAGGCCGGGCTGTACGTCACCGCCGGTACGCGCGTGACGATGCCCGACGGCGACATCGTCAAGGCCCGCGAGCTGTCCGGGGCTTCGAACATCCTCTTCCGCCGCAACTCGGTCACCGGAACCGTCGAGGCCCGCCCGAACAACGCGGTCTGGGGCGGCCTGAACGAGGTCCTGCACAGCCACAACTGACCATCGACGGCCGCGACCCGCAGCCGTCCACTCGATCACCGCTCTGAACTGCTGCTTAGCTGTCGGCAGTTGTCGGCGTTGGTCACCATCGAGCGCCCTTCCACGGCCCCAGGACGGCCCGGGAGGGCGCTCTTGCGTCGGGGGAGGCGGCCGACGTACGGGTTCCCGGTACAGGAACACCGTCGGCCACTTCCACTTGTGAGTGGTCGCCATCCGGAAGGAGGCGGGCACCGCGACCTCCTTCGACACCCCGATCACTCAATGGGGCATCAGACAATCCCCGCCTTCCGCGAGACGGAGAGGGCGGTGCGGTGCGGCGGGCGAAGCACGCACCCCCTGGCCGGCACCCGATATCCAGGACCCGATGAGGGCGGGTCGGCCCTCGCCTCCTGCCTGTCGATTTCGCGAACAGCCAACTTGTGCAGCACCGCTGACCGTCGCCGCCGGTGGTCGCGAAGCCGCCGTCGCGCGGCGGGGTGCGGCCGAAGAGCGGGCCCTGGCGAGCGTCAGGGTGTCACCGGCGCGTCCGCTTCGTCGCGCACCGAAGGGATGTCGTGGATCCGGCGCAGCCGGGAGCAGACGAGCCACAGCACCCCGCTGGTCATGCCCGCCCCCGCGAACAGCAGCGCGCCGCGCACGCCGAGCCACTCGCCGAGCACGCCGCCGACGACGCCGCCGACCGGGATGATCCCCCAGATGAGGAATCTGACACTGGCGTTCATCCGTCCCAGCAGGTGGTCCGGGCACATCGCCTGCCGGAAACTGACCTGCGCGACGTTGTAGACCACGAGACCGAACGCGGCGGTGAACCAGGGCACGGCGAAGAACAGCATGCGCCAGCCCGGACCGGCCAGCGGGATGAGGAGCACCGTCGGGATGGTCGTCAGGTAGGCGAGCCAGATCACGCGGACCTGGCCCAGGCGTCCCGCGAGGGCGCCGGCCAACGTGGCCCCGAGTACGCCGCCGACCCCGCCGACGGTCATGAAGGCCCCCGCCGCGGCCTCGGAGAGGCCGACGTCGTGGACGAGCAGCAGGAGTATCAGAGGCGCCTGGACGGCGTAGAAGAAGTTGTACGTGGCGGCTGACCCCACGACGGCGCGCATAAGGGGGTTCTTGAGGACAAAGGACAGGCCACTCCTGATCTCCTCGCGCATGCCTGCCGTCGGTTTCCGCGGATGCTCCGCCTCCGGCTTGTGGATGCGCAGCAGCAGGAGGAATGAGGCGACGTAGCTCACCGCCTGCACCGAGACCGCCGCTGCCGCTCCTGCCTGGGCGAGCGCCCCGGCCGCGGCCGGTCCGGCCATCTGCGAGGCCGAATTGGTGCTCTCCAACTTCGAGTTGCCCTCGACGAGCCGATCACGTCCGACCACAGCAGGTATGTACGCCTGATACGCGATCTCGTAGAAGGTGCGGGCCGCACCGAGCAGCAGGGCCACCACGAGGAGCACGGGGAAGGTGAGCCGGTCCAGCAGCGCGGCGCACGCCAGGGCCACCATCAGCACGGCGCGGCTGAGGTCGCACACGATCAGGACGGGCCGGCGTCGCATACGGTCGATCCAGGCCCCCGCGGGCAGACCGAGCACCAGGTAAGAGAGGCCGAGCCCGGCCTGGAGCAGGCCCATCTGCAGGGGTGAGGCCGCCAGAGTGGTGGCCGCGATCAGGGGGAGCGCGGTACGGCTGACGGAGGTGCCGAGCATGCTCAGGCTCTGTGAGGACCACAGGAGCCGGAACTCCGGCAGTCTGGTGACGCGCGTCCCGTTCTCCACCGTGCTCACCGCCCGATGGTGAGGCCGTGGACCCACAGGCCGGGACAGGCGACGAACGACGTGTGCGAGCGGTTGGTGCGCACGGTCCCGCTGTGGCCCTCGATCCGCCGCAACAAGTCGAAGACGTTGCCCGCCACGGTGACGTTTCCGGCGTTGCGGCGTGTTCCGTCCGGGTCCTCCAGCAAGGCGTTCGCACCGATGGAGAAGTCACCGGTGATGCCGTTGGAGGTGTGTACCCCGTTCGCCTGCACCACTCTCAGAAGACGGCGGCCCGGCCGGGGGACGTCGCCGAGGGACTGGCCCACGTGCAGTGAGAGATGGCTGGGCTGGACCCTCGGCATCTCCCCCGCCGCTCCCCGCCAGCCGGAGCCCGCCCGGCCTGCTCCGGCGGACCGTGTGCTGTGCCGGTGGCCGAGGAAGGCCTGCAGCCGTCCGTCTCGGACCAGCTCCACGGCTCGGGTGGGGGTTCCTTCGTCGTCCCAGGGCGCGGCGAGCGGGTACTCGGCGGAGGTGGGGTCGTCAACGAGGTCGACGCCGTCAGCGCAGACGGACTCTCCCCATTTCCCTGCCAGCGGCGACCTGCCCTCGACCACGGTGTCCCACTGGAAGGCCGGGATCACGAGGGAAAGCAGTTTCACCGCCACCCAGCCGGTGAGCAGGACGTCGTCGTACTCCAGTACGTCCGCGGGCGGCCCGGCGAGCACGGTCGCCAGGGCACAGATCTCCGGCAGGTCCACATCGGCCGCCCGAGCGAGGACGTCGTTCGCCGCGCTTCCGTACATCTGGTGGGCCACGAAGCCGGTGCCGGACGCAGTGGCGGTCACCCGGGCCTGGAGTTGAACGAGACCGGTGTGGTAGCCGCGTGGTTCGTCACCGGGTCGTCCGAGTCGTACGGTGCTTCGCTCGGCCTTCACTCTGAGCTCGATGTCCAGCCCAGGGGCCGCCGTACTGAGTTCACGCACGGCGTGCACCGTCTTCTCGCCGAGAGCCGGGCTGGTCGCCGCTCGCGCTGTTCCGGGAGGTGCCGGGGGCTCGGCGGCGGGGGGCGGGGGGAGTCTGCCGGGCAGTGCGCGGGCGACCTCCAGCGCACTGTGCACCAGGGAGGGGTCGTCGGAGTCGGGCAGCGCCCGCACGGCGTACCCCTCGCCGCCGTCCCGCCACACCGTCACGGCGGTCACGCCGGACTCGACGTCGCTGCGCCGTTCGACGACACCACCGCGGCAGACGACCTCTTCGGTCTCCCTATGAGCGGTCCACACCTCGCAGTCGGCCGCCTGCCTCGCGGCCTCGGCGATCAGTGCCTGGATGCCGTCACTCACTCTGTTCCTCCTACGAGCAGGGATCCGACCCGCACCGTGGGGCCGATGACGCCGACGGGCACCCACTGTCCGAACTTGCCGCACTTGGCTGCCCCGACGGTCACGTCGTCCGCCACCGCGTCGACGCCCCGCAGTACGTCCGTGCCGAGGCCGGCGATGGTCGTCTCCCGGATGGGGTCGGTGATCCTGCCCTTCTCGATCAGCCAGCCGTTGGTCACGCGGAACGTGAACTCGCCCGTGGCCTCGACGACTTCACCGCCACCCACATGCTCGGCGTAGATACCGAAGGGGGTGTCGGCGATGATCTCGTCGACGCTGGACGTCCCTGCCGCGAGGCAGGTATTGGTCATCCGGGGCAGGGGCGGCTGCTGCACGGTGCCGCACCTCCCGTTCCCGCTGGGCTCCGTACCGAGTCTGGCGGCCGAGTCCTGGTCCGTCAGGTAGGCCCTGAGCCGGCCCTGCTCGATGACCGTCGTGGACCGGGCCGTCGTCCCTTCGTCGTCGCAGCCGTAGGAACCGACCGCGCCCGGTACGGTCGAGTCGTCCCGCACCTCGACCAGCGGAGAGGCGATCTGCTCCCCGAGCCGTCCGGCGTAGACGGACCCGCGCGCGACCTCGTCCCCCTCCAGCGGATGGCAGCACGCCTCGTGCAGGAGCACCATCCCCCGGCCGCCTGCTACGACCACGGGCATCCGGCCCACCGGGGCGGGCCGGGCGTCCAGGCCGGCGACTGCCCTGCGGGCGACCTCCGCACCTGAGGCCGCCGCGTCGATCCCGTCGAGCCGCCCGCTGACGCCGGGGGTGTAGAAGCCGGTGGACACCCGGTCGCCGCGGCGTGCGACGACCCGTACGGAGAGATAGCTGAGGAGCCGGTGTTCTGTACGGAGCCGCTGTACGTCCTCCCCGCTCGCCAGGGCCATCTGCTGCTCGCTCAGCTCGAAGTCGATCACGACCTGGGCAATGCTCGGGTCGCAGGAGCGGGCGGCTTCCTCCAGCTCGCGCAGGGAGGCCACGATCGCCCCGATCTCCAGCCAGGACGGAGGCGCGTCCGCGGTGCCGCGCGGGCGGTACCCGCTGGCGTTCCCGAAGCCTTCGAGCCGTGCCGCCCAGGGGTTCAGGCCCGGTACGGCTCGGTGGATCAGACCGTGCTCGCCCAGATAGCGGGCAGAGGTCGCCTCGCCCTGCTGGAGGCTGAGATCGCTGACCGAGCCCTCGGCGAAGCGTCCGCTCACGCGGTGCCAGGACTGGACGGCGCCGGAGGAGGGCCGCACACCTCGCGGAGCCCTTCGGCGCATCTCCTCGGCGAGTTCACCCGCCGTGATCCGCACCGGACCGCGGTCCTGAGCCGTGTACGTCACACTGCCTCCTCGATCGACGGGACCGTCCTGATATGGAACGCGAGGGCGGCGAGGGCGGCTTGTGCCGAGCCCACTGCCTCCTCGGCACTTGTCCCGGCCGAGCGGGCGAAGGCGAGACGTTCGTCGGACGACTCCAGCCCCGCGCAGACCGCCCCCGGCTCGGCCTGTACGACGACCTCCTCGACCCCGGCGGTGCGGCGCGCCTCGTCCGCGCCTTCCACGGAGGTCAGCACCCCCGCGGCCGGCGCCGCCGCGAACCAGATCGCCGCGACGGACGGTGTCCGTCCGTCAGCCAGCTTCTTGCGGAGGCCGGGGAGCACGCATTCACCGGCGGCCTGTCTGGCTACGAGGTCCCCCAGGTCCACGCCGGTGGCGGACCGTACGAGCGCCGGTATCTCGTCGCCGCCCATGCGCAGGTGTGTCTCGATCACACGCGGGCCGGCCTCGGTGAGGACGATCTCGGTGTGCGTGGCTCCGAAGGTGATGTCGAGCGCGTCGAGAACGCGGGTGACGAAGCCGCGGACCTCGTCCTCCGTCTCCGGCGGGAGCGGCGCGGGTACGACGTGTCCGAGCTCGACGAAGCGGTCGGGGTCGGAGTACTTGCGGGTGATCGCCACGCACACGTGCTCGCCGTCCTCGGAAAATGCCTCGACGCTGAACTGCGGCCCCTCGTGGAAGCGTTCGGCGACGACTCCGGTGCCGGAGAGGCCGTAGAAGTCTCCGCCGGCCCGCTTGAGCGCGTCGGTCAGCCCGGGTTCCTCCGCCGAACGCAGCACGGCGACACCGACGCTGGCCGAGCCGTGCGTGGGCTTCACCACGCACGGCACGCCGTGCTCGCGTACGAAGACGCGCAGCGCCTCCAGGTCCGTCACCGTGGCCGAGGGCGTGGGATCCGTGCCGGTCTCCCGCAGTCGCGCCCGCATGGCTGCCTTGTCGTGGACGAGCGCCACGGTGCGCGGGCTGTGCGTGTGCAGTCCCAGGGCACGTCCGATCTCGGCGCACCGGTCCTGGTCGCGCTCGCCGAACGTGGCGATGCGCGTGAAGGGGTCCACGGCGTGTACGGCGGTGGCGATGGCCACCCATTCCCTGTCCGGTGCGTCGTGGCGGACTGCGAGGACGCGGCTGTGCGCCTCGCGTTCCCGCAGGCGGGAGAGATAGTCGAGGCGGCAGATCACCGTCGTGCGGTTTCCGGGTGCCGCGGCACGCACGCGTCCTGGCAGGTCCCGTCCGCTGCCGACGACAAGTACGTGTTCGCTCATGTCGCCCTCCCGGCCTCGCAGAAGCCGTCCTGAGAGGCGCTCTGGTGGGGGCGTACGGCGAAACGGATGCGGGCGGCCGCCGTGTCGAGCAGCGCCGTGGTGTCGGCGATGCCCCGCCCGGTCACCACGACGTATCCGGCGCGCTCGTGGGAGTTCGAGACGACGCCCGTCTCCTTGCCCGGCGCGGTGGCGATGTGGACCTTCACCACGTCCTCCGGCTCTTCCGCCTCCTGTGCGCCCGTCACCGAAAGAACCGTCCCCGGTGGGCAGTTGAGGAATCTGATGGCTGCGTGCCTGTGCGGCTCACGGTGGGGCACGTCCGCGGAACCGGACAGGACGGTGAGGAGGTCGGCGACGAGTGAACCTCCGTGCGCGAGGTCGATGAGTTCGTGGATGCAGTCCCCCGGGACGCGGCCCGCGCACTCGACGAGGACGGGCTGCCCGCCTTCCCGCAGAATCCACTCGGCGTGCAGGACCCCTGTCCGAAACCCGATGGCGGCCACCAGCCGCTCCATGGCCGACGCGACCCGCTCGGGCACTCCGGGCGGCAGGACCGCCGGGACCTGATGGCCCATCTCGACGGGGTGCCGACCCGGGCGAACGTTCTTGGCGGTCACGTTGCGGAACAGCACCTGGCCTTCGAAGACCACGCACTCGACGCTGATCTCGGGGCCGTCGACCCGTTCCTCCACGAGGAAGGACGCCGGCAGCGGACGTCTGGCTCGCAGCCGGGGCTCGTCGGCCTCGACGGTGTGCCGCCATGCCTCGTCGAGGTCATCGGTG
Source organism: Streptomyces sp. NPDC015532 (assembly GCF_043078065.1). Taxonomy (NCBI): domain Bacteria; kingdom Bacillati; phylum Actinomycetota; class Actinomycetes; order Kitasatosporales; family Streptomycetaceae; genus Streptomyces; species Streptomyces sp. NPDC015532. The sequence continues at coordinate 1,343,821 of NZ_JBIBSY010000001.1, forward strand.
GCGTCGAGGAGCTGCACACCCAGACTGCCCTGGCGGTTGGCGGGTTTGAGGACACAGCCGTGGCCCTCCTGGTCCCGGAAGGAGCGCACGTCTTCCACACGGAGAGCCCTGCGCCACCGCGGCTGCGGCACTCCGGCCCGCTCGCAGACCTCCCGCAGCAGGGCCTTGTCCCGCAGGACGCGAGCGGCAGCCACCCCGGCGCCGGGCAGCCCCCAATGACCGGCGAGGGCCGCGGCGGCGGAGACCCCGTATTCGACGCCGGGCAGGACGGCACGGACGTTCCGCGGCCGTGGCACCGTCGCGAGCACGGCGGACAGGTCGTCCTCCTCGTGGATGGGCGCCGTGAGGATGCCGGCCACGCAGGGGTGGGCAGTGGCCCGTCGCTCGAGGTCGCGGGCGGCGACGACGTCCGGCTCCTCGACGACGAGGAGCGAGCGAGGTGGCAGGCAACGGTCCAGGTCGGGCAGCAGGGCCGCGCCGAACCCGGCCATGACATGGGTGACGGTCTCAGGGACCTCGTCGTGGAAGCGGCTCATCAGGTGCGCGCCTCCGTGGCCACGGGCTCCGTGTGCACACGGATTCCCTCCGCGGCGGCCCGGGCGCGTTCCACCGCGGAGTCGGAGTCCTCGCCGGTGGCGATGACGTAGCCGACCCGATCCGCGCTGGAGCGCACTGGTTGGACCACGCTCCCGGGTTCGGCGGTGACGACCACCTCGTGCACCCCTTCGGCCCTCTCGGCCCGCGCTGTTCCCTCGACCTCCACGACGCGGCCGGGCTCGGCCCGCACGAACCAGATCGCGGCGGCTCTGGCCGGGACCGGTGGCCCGGGCAGCGGGTCGATGCCCAGGGGCAGCGTGAAGCCAAGGCGTTCCAGATCTGTTCCGTGGGACAGCCGTACCAGTTCGTAGATGCGGTCCCCGCCCATGCGGTTGTGGGACTCGATGCTCACCGGCCCGGTGTCGGTGAGCATCACTTCGGTGTGAGCGCAGCCCTCGGAGAGCCCGGCCGCATCCAACAGGCCCATGACGAGCTTCTCGACGGCGGGCCGGTGCTCGGGGCCGATACGGGCCGGCACGACGTGACCGCACTCCACGAAGTTCTCGTCGATGAACTTCTCTGTGAGGGCGAGAACACAGTGGCGTCCGTGCTGGGACACGGTTTCGACGCTGATCTCCTTGCCGACGAGGAACCGTTCGGCCAGCAAGGGCGGTTGCTCCTCCGAGCGGCCGTCGAAGGCCCGCTCCACGTCCTCGGGAGACTCGATGCGCCGCACGTTCTCGCTGCCAGTGCCGTCGCGGGGTTTGAGGACGACCGGGTAGCCGTGGCTCTCGCAGAAATCCCGCAGTTCGGCGGCGGAGTTGACGAGGGCGCAGGGGTGCGTCTCCACTCCGGCCTCGGCGAGACGTGTGCGCAGCGCGTACTTGTCCCGGAGCAGGGCGGAGACGGAACCAGGGTTACCGGGCAGCCCCAGGTGCTCCGTGAGGAGCCCCGCGGGTTCGAGACCGGGGTCGGTGAAGGAGGCGACGAGCGCGAGTGGGGCCGCCTGGTGAAGACCCGCGACGACAGGGAGGAGCAGGTCGGGGCGCGTGTAGTCGAGCAGGAGGGCCTCGTGCGAAGCGGCGCGGTGCTGGTCGGCGAAGAGCCCGGTGTGCTGGGCGTAGACGACCTCGAAGCCGGCGTCCACGGCAGCCTTGAGCTTTCCCGCCCGCCCGGCGATCACCAGCACCCGCGGCTTGGGACTGTCCTGCTGCTTCATCAACGAACTCCTGTCGTGCGGACGGTTTCGAACGTGACTGTGCGGGCTTCGTCGTCGTACAGCACCCAGTGCGCCTCGCGGTCCCTCGCGGCGCCCGCGTTCACCAGGCACGGGCCCGACCGGGGCAGTTCGTAGACACGGCCGGTCACGGGTTCCAGGCGGAGCGGGGCGTGCTGCCCGGTCGCTTCCAGGCCGGTGGTGAGCAGCCGACGGTGACTGTGGCCGTGGATGAGGACCGGTCGGTCCGGCAGGGCGTCGAGTACGGGGTGACTCAGATCCTCGCCTCCCCGGAACCAGGTGAAGCGGTGGCCGTGGACGAACCGGGTTGTGGGCGTGGCCCATTCCGGGGGTGCGGCCAGCAGCGCTTCCAGCGCCCCGGGGACGCCTTGGCCGCGAAGGACGGCGGTGATGCGCTCCTCCTGGTTTCCGCGCACCAGAACGCACGAGGAGAGGGATTCCCAAAGCGGCGCATCGAGGTCCACCGCGTCCTGGAGCGACCAACGGAGGTCCCGGTGCAGGTCCTTCTTGGACACCTTCGCGTCGAGGTAGTCGCCCGTGAGGACCACGGTGTCGACGCGTCCGGCGGCCTTCTCCTGTATCGCCAGCAGGTTCTCGTAGTTCCCGTGCAGATCGGATATGACGGCGAAACGCGCCACCCCTGCCCCCTTGCGACAATCCCCGTTTCGCCACGGCCCGCGTCGTCGGCGTTCCCTCGCTGGATGAGCGGCACGCGGTGAGCGGGCGCCCCGCCTCCCCGAACTCGCCTGCTCCTGAGGGATCTTCACCCAGAAGACATGCGGAATCCACGCTTCAAGGGTGGCGCATTACGTCGTGGCGCACAGACGACAGGGGGAAAGCGGACAGAGGGGCTTGTCTTCAGGCATAAGCCGCAACCGCGGACTCGCAGTCCGGCTGCTCACAGCCTGGTCCACCCCGCCGTCGGGTCGGCGAAGACGCATTATCCGCAGTCGCCGGCTTCGACGATGCGAATCCGCCCTTGCCGACGCCCGCTCTCGCCCGAGGTCACCCTCGCGACCAGCTCAAAGATCTCTACCTAGGGCGCACAAGCGCCCGGCCGGCCTGGCCGCCTTTTTGTGCCACATCACGTCTCACGCTGCGGTCGCCATGTTGACACCCTCGCAGACGGCCTTCTACGTTCAGCGAAGTTCACACAGCGTTCATAACCGGTCTCCAATACCCCTGTCGACGATGACCCGGGGGATGGCGCCATCGGGCCTCGGCCGGGAAGAACGAACTCCCTGGAGAAGTGAAGTGATCGACACCCGCGCCGCCGCCAGGTTCCTCGGTCCGACCATCGGCGAAGGCGAACACCGCGCCACCGGCACGACGCAGGACGGCAAGCTGCTGGTCAGTCACATCCACGGCGGGACATAGGGATCTCCTCGGGTCGCGGGAGCTGTCCTCCGCGGCGGGCGCCCCGCCAGTCCGGGGAACGGGAACGGGCCGACAACGGCGGCGGCACGATCCTGTCCCCTTCCCCTGTGTCCCGACAGGCCCTAGTCCGGCCGGTCCGGGCGCGCGTCGCGCCCCAGGAGGTAGCCCGCATGCAGCCGGTTGGTCGCCCCGAGCTGCGCCATGATCTCGGCGACGTGGCGCTGCACGCTGCGCAGCGACATTCCCAGTCGACGCGCGATCACCCTGTCGTCCTCGCCGAGCACAAGGAAACGGATGATTGCCTCCTTGATCTCGTCGGAGATCACGCGGACCCGATCCCGTTGATATGAGTCCGGAAACGGGTCCGCCGCTATCCAGGCCCAGTTGAAACATCGGCTCATGAATTCCACAACCCCGGGGGAGCGCACCAGCAGCGCGCCGCGCAAATCCGTCGGAGCGTCAATGAGTGCAATTTTTCGGTCAACGACGATTAGCCGCGGAAACCCGTCGGCGAGTGTGCGGACTTCCGCCCCCAGGCCGGTAACCCACTGGACGTATGACAATGTCTCCGCGTTGAATTGTGCAGTGTGTTGATAAAGCGTCCTCATCCGGACTCCGCGCGAGAGCAGCATCTCCGTCCGTTCGAAGGATTCCTCCAACTGGTCGTTCGGCCGTGCCCCGCCCGGCTGCGAGGTGAGCACCTCGGTCCGGCACGTCTCGCACAGCTCCGTGATGAGGTCGCGGACCTGCTGCAGGTCGAAAATCGGCTCCACGCGTTGATCCTGCATGCGGTCGAAGAGGGCGTCGGAGTACACGGAGGAGAGATCCATGAGCTCCCGTCGAACCTGGTTGACCCGCATCAACGCCTGAGTGATCTGCCGTTCGGCCCCTCCGAGGAGAAGCGCCTGGGAGAGATCGGGCGGCAGCGCCGCGTACCGGGCCGGCGCGTCGCCGACACGGGTGAGGAGGCGAAGCCCGAGGAGCCGCTCCATGGCGCGATCCAGGTCCTCCTCGGATACCGAGGAGAGCTCGCCCTGTTCCCGTAATTCACATGTGGAGACGGGCGATCGCTTCGCCACCCGCTCATAGATGGCCACCGCAATTGCATCCAACTCGTATCGGCCTACAGCTTCCGTTATGTCCGGTATGTGCATTTTGGATACCCTTCATCTCTCCGCCAGGCGCATCTACGATACCTACTCGTAGTCCACATTGACTTAACATCAACAACATCCGTTAGCGCACGCGACTTTCACCGCCTGGGTGAATCGGCGCCGGAGAGACCTCGACCAGAATTTAAGAGCCAAAAACAGGGGGAAACAGTGGGGGCTGTGAATGGCCACGAGGACGAACCGGACCTTGGTTGGGGAGGCTGACCCGGGCATCCCCCAGTCACGACAACGCCCGAACACTCCGACGGCAAGGAAGTGGCATGTACCGTTTCGGCGAAACCGGCCGATGTTGGCGCCTGGTGGTCATCGGCGGCGGATCCGCCGCCGCAATCCAGGTCCGCCAGGGGGACGTACCTCCCCAAGACACCCTGGTCATCGCTGACCGCCTGGGCACGGGAATGGAGTTCCTCGACAACTCCATCCTGCAGTCCTACGCGGACGAGCTCAGGCTCTCCCGGCACCAGGAAACATTTCGGCTCGGTGCGACCGGGCAACTCCGTCCCAGCGCGGCCCAGTTCGATGCCTACGTCCGTGAGAGCCTGCTCGGCTCCGGCGCCACGCTGAAGAGCGCACGGGTCCTGGAGGTCGAAGGCGAAGCGGGCAACTTCCTCCTCCACGTACTCAACGGCGATGGCCGCATGTCCTACGAGCGTGCCGAGGCAGTCGTCCTGGCGACGGGGAGCACCCCCCGCACCCCACCCCCCGGTTGGGCGGAGGCCGGGGCCGTCTCCCACGACGTCGTCCACCGCGAACGCGCCCGGCAGCAGACGAGCCGGTGGGCGGGCAGAACCGTCCTCGTGGTGGGCTCCGGCAACTCGGCCATGCAGGTCGCGTCGCTGGTCGCCTCGGAGGCCGCCGAGGTGGTGGTTCTCGGCAACCGCTACGTCGGCATGTTCCCCACGGAGAGCCCCGACAAGTACAGCTGGCGTGCCCCCTCCCAGCTCGCCTGCGAGCTGGTCGCCAAATCCGCCCAGGAGTGCGGCCGGCCGGGATGGCACACCACGTGCGTGCGCCACCTGGTCTACGACCGTCTCGGCGTGCGCGACGGTGAGATCACATGGACGTACAAGGCCGGGGACAACCAGAACCCCCTGGGCTCCCGGTCTCTCAGCGGCCGGTGCCGGCACGCCCGGGGACGCCTCATCGGTGAGGGCGGCTCGGCCTGGGAGGAGAGCCGCCGGATCGAGGAGACCGCGGTGGTCTGGGCGACGGGCAGCGGGCCCGTGCTCCCGGGCGGCCCGCTGATCGAGTTGCTGGCCCGGGACGCGGACGGCTCGCTCCTGACCGACGAGGCCGGCCGCACCTCGATGGACGGCATTCATGCTCTCGGCGCCTGCGCCGGTCAGCGTGCCGTCAACGAAACCACCCCGGCGCTGGTACGCGGGCGTCTGCCCCTCCCGGAGCTCCTGGCGGGTCGGGGTGTTCCCGTGGACTCCGAGGTGTCCGCATGACGGGAACGGAACGCCCCTACCGGATCATCGCGATCGAGGGGATCGACGGATCGGGAAAGTCCACCCTGGCCGCCCACCTGGTACGTCTCCTCGGACCCAAGGCCCGGTACGAGCGGCTCTCGCCCCGCATGGCGAGCGTCTTCCGCGAACTGGTCGATGAGCCCTCGCAGCATCAGCACCGCTACCAGGACGTCGTCCCCGACGCGCTGCGCCGGAGCGCCTTCCTGGTCGACGCGCAGGCACAGTTCCACTACCTGGAAGCGGAGTACGCGGCGTACGACTGGCTCATCTTCGACCGGTGGCTCACCACCTACGACGTCTACGCCCCAGGACGCAGCGTGTACGACGACCACTACCAGCTCCTCATGGACGACCTGCCGCGGCCGGACCTCCTCCTCCACGTCCGCACCCCGCCGCGGACCGCGTTCGCACGCATCACCCAACGGGGGGACTGGACCATCGACCACTGGAGCGCCGACCAACTGATGGCCGACCTGGAGAGGCTTGACGCGTCGTACGCCACGCGTCTCGCCGACGTCCCGCACGCGGTCGTGGACGGCTCACCGCCCGCCGAAGAGGTCGCCGACCACGTCCTCGGCCTGATCCACGCTCTCGACCGTCACGGCGACAATGAGGCAGCCGCATGAGCACGAAACCGATCCTGACCGTTCTCGCCGTCGCCGACGCCTGGCCACGCTCCCAGCTTGAGCCCTTCCTCGCGCACGAGGGAGGACTCGCCGAGCGCGGGGTCTCCGTCCGCCTGCACACCTACGCCGAGGTGCGCAAGGGGGTGCGCGGCCTGCGTGGACCCGTCGGAGTGGTGCTGTTCTTCCCCCACCAGTTCTGGGACGCGCGGATCGAGGACAGAGTCGCGGGCGCCTACGGGACACGGGCCTACGCCGACGCCCTCTCCGCGTACCTGCTCAGCTCCGACCGCCTGCTGCGCCGCAGCGTGCCCCTGGGGGTTCACTACCTCAACCCGCCGACGGCGGTCGCCCGCACCAGGGACAAGGCACTGGCGAGACGAGTGCTGGAGCAGGCGGGCATTCCCGTGCCCCCGGCCGTCGAGAACCCCACCCCCGAGGAGTTGTCGACCTACCTGAAGTCGGGGCGGTCGCTCTACGTCAAGGCGGTGTGCGGGTCGATGGGCAAGGGCATCACGCATCTGGCCCCTGGGCGGTGGCGCACCAACTACGCTTATCGGGACGGACGGTTGGAGTCCCCCGGAAACACCTCTGGTGAACAGTGGATCTTCCGGGACGTCGACCCCGGCGACGAAGGGTTCCTGACCGCGCTCTGTGCCGAATCAGGCTTCGTCTTCGAGCACGAGGTGGGTATGACCGTCGGGGGAGCCAAGACGGAGCTGCGGGTCACTGTGGCGAGCGGGTGCGTGATCGACATCGAGGAACGCCACGCTCCTGCGGGATCGGTCACCACCCGCTCGGTGGAGCAGGGGCGCACGGTGGTCGAAGGTCCCATGTCCCGAAGCGCCACCGCCGGGCAGACGGCGCTGTACGCGGCGCGTGCCCTGGGGTTGCGCTACGCCGTTTTCGACATGGTCACCGACGACTTGGACCGCTCCTACGTGCTGGACGCCCAAGCGTTCCCGGCCACTGGGACGAAAGAGGACTTCTGGCGGAAGATCCTCGGCGTACTCGTCCCTCCGCCCCTTCCCCGGCCGGTGGCCGAGGGACATCCGACAGGACTACGAGCGACATGACGATGGACACCGACGAGGCGGGCGGCGCGGGTGGCACGCGTCTTGCCGAGCCGACGCCTATCAGCACCGAAGTCGTCGCGAGCGACGGCACCGTACACCCGTGGACCGGGTTCAGCACGGGTCCACGCGTGCTCACCGACGAGGAAGTCGAGGAGTACTGCAGGCTTCTGCTCGGACACGGCGTCGCCGACGTGGCGGACAGAGCGGCGCGGGAACTGCTCCCGTTCGCCGAGGACTCCGTCGCGCAGGAGGTGGTGCGCGCCGTCGTCATGCACTCCGCCACACGGACCACGCGGGGCTTCGAAGGCGACCTGTCCGACGTCGTCGCCGGACGCAACCCGTACGACGTCGCCGGCTATCTGGAGAGCCGGGCGGTCACGCTGGCCCGGGAGGGCGACGTGGCGGTCGGCCGTATCGCTCCGTGGCGCGAGGCCGTGACCCTCGCCGGCGTCACCGCCGTCGACATCGGCACCCGCGAGTACTACTACCTCTCCGATGCCCTGCTCACCGTCGCGGCCTCGCCCGGGCACTCCGCGCTGCTTCCGCTCCTGGACTGGTACCGCACGCACCCGAACGCGGTGGTGCGGCTCTACGCCCTCGACCTGGAGACGCAGATCTTCCTCCTGTGGCTCAAGGAGAGCCTCGGCCTCGACATCCTGCGGGTCGACGCGAACGGGCCCGTCGTGTCAGCCAGTTGGAACCGGAAGGAACACCTCCATCCCACTGTCCCGGACGCGCTGCGAGTCGCCGCGGACGGGATGGAGCCGGACGACCTGCTGGCCCGCGAGCAACGGATGTCCTCCGCTTACCAGTTGCTCGGCATGGAGATTCCGGTCCTCCCCGGCTACCTCGTCCCCCGCGGGGACGACCCGGAGGAATTCGCCGCCGGGGTACGCGCCGCGGCGCGCCTGCTCCTGGAGCGTTACGGCGTGGAACGGGGCTGTCTCAAACCGTGCGAGGCGGGCGACGGTGCCCGCATCGTGACCGGCTTGGACCTCCGTGACGAGGAAGCGCTCAGCCGGCACGCGCGCGAGGCCCACCAGCACGGCGACGCGTACGCCCTGGAGGCGCACGTCGACTTCGCCACCTGTGACATCGCCGGACGTCGGTTCATCATCACTCCGTCGGGTCACATCCACGGGGGGCGAGTGGCCGAGGGGCTGACCCTCCAGCTCATGAACGGCTGTTCCTGGGAGGGCAACGCGACACTGCTCGCCGAGGACTTCGCTGCCTTCGGAGTGCCCAAGACCGCGTACGCCTCCATGACGGCAGCCCTGCAGACGATCCTCGACGCGTTCGGGGGCCCGCAGGCCGAGGCGCAGGGGTGCGCGCACAGCCTGGTCACCGGGGGGATCGACTTCGCGGTAGGACGGATCGGGGGGCGCTTCGGCGACCGGCTCGTCCACGGGGTCATCGACCTGAACCTCTCGTCCCACGGCGCGGTGTACATGCGCGCCTTCCAGGACGCGCTGTCCGGTCCGGCCGGCCCCGTGCACGTGGCCACCCGTGTCTACCGTCCCGCCGCCCTGGCGGACCTGGCGACCACGACCCGTCGGGCGGAGCAGGAGACGGGGCCGGACAGAGCGGTCCGGGTCGTGGCCAGCGTTCCGGACCGCTGGGGCATGGTCGGTATCTCGGGCGCCTCGACGGCGGACGCGGTGTCCGCCGTCGAGGCACTCGTGGCCCGGCTCCACGCGGCGGGCCTAGTACGCGACAGCCCGGCGTGAAGCTGCCTGCGCCAGGGCCCGGAACAACCCTCCCCCGACCGGCGATTCGGCCGGCAGCTCCTCGGGGTGCCACTGGACTCCCAGCGCGAACCACGGGCCGTGGGCCTCGATCGCCTCGATCACGCCGTCCGGGGCGTGGGCGACGGCGCGCAGGCCCGCCCCGAGCGCGGAGACCGCTTGGTGATGTCGGCTGTTCACGAGGACCCGCCCGGCGTCCGTCACGTGCCGCAACCGGCTTCCCTCCGCGACGACGATGTCGTGGAAAGCGGTTCCGGCTTCGTCGCCGCCGTGCCCGGAGACACCCCGCTGGGCCGGCAGGTCCTGCCACAGGGCCCCGCCCTTGGCCGCGTTGAGCAGTTGGGCACCCCGGCAGATACCGAGGACGGGTTTCCCGTCCTCCTCCGCCCAGCGCAGCAGGGCCAGCTCCATCGCGTCCAGCTCCGGCTGGATCTCTGTGGTGGTGTGCCGCTCGTCGCCGTACAGCTCGGGCGCGATGTCCATCCCACCGGGCAGGACAAGGGCCTCGCAGAGGTCGTAGAGGTCACGCAGAGCGGACTCGGCGACCGGTGCGATGCCCAGCGGGACGGCGCCGGAGGCTTCCACGGCGCGGAAATACCCGATGCTCTGCATCCAGCGGTCCGTCTTCTCGGGTCTGCGCCAGGGCCTGAGGGATATTCCGATAATTGGCTCTCGCATGGCGAGGAAGCTAGCACGAAATCTCAGCAGAAAGGAAAGGGAAAACCGGAGTGACATACCGCATAGTGGCCCTTGAGGGAGTGGACGGAAGTGGAAAGTCCACCCTCCTCGAGAGTCTCCACGCTTCGCTTTCGGCTCACTCGAAGGTCGTCCGCGCGAGGCCCGCCCGAGCGCTCTCGAACGCATTCCGGAGAATAGCTGAGGACGGGCGTCCGGAAAATCTCTACCAAGATGCCCTGCCTGCGCCTTTTCGGCATTCTGCCTATCTCCTGGAGAGCGCCGTACAGTTCCGCTACGAACAGCATCGGTTCGAACAGGCGGACTTCGTGCTCTTCGACCGCTGGCGGCACACGTGGGCCGTGTACTGCGAGGACGTGGTGGAGCACGGGGACTGGTTCGCCCGCATCGAGGCCCTGCTTCCCCGGCCCGACGTACTGTTCTGGCTGCGGGTCGATCCCGAGTTGGCCTACGAACGGCTCGTCGCGCGTCAGGACCGCTGGGTGGAGGCGTATTCCCCCGCCGGACTGCGCGCCAAGATCACCAGGCTGTGCGAGCGGTACGAGGAGGTCATGCGGGACTCCGGTGCCGTCGTCCTCGACGGCACCGGTCCCGCGTCCGAAGTACGCGCCGAGGCCCTGGCCGTGCTCGCGGCCCAGCCGGCCGCTTCAGTCGGCTAGCAGCTCCTCCAGGGTGCGGTGCAGTGCGGGCCCGCCTTCGAAGAGCACGGCAGTGATCCCCAGCTCACGGGCCGCTCGCACGTTGGCCACGCGGTCGTCCACGAAGAAGGCTTCCTCGGCGGTGGCGTCGAGGAGGCCCAGGGCTCCCGCGAATGCTTCGGGGGCGGGCTTGGTCGCCCGGAGCACGCAGGAGAAGGCGAGAACGTCGAAGCGGTCGTCCACGTCCGCCAGGTGCCGGGGAAGCCCCGAGAGCAGCAGCGCGTCGTTGTCCGTGAACAGGGCCGTGCGGTACGAACGGACGAGATCGGCCGCCGCGAGGACGTCCGGGTCGGGCTCGAAGGCGCCGCACCAGATGCTTCGCAGCTCCGCGGAGGTACCGGGGTAACCGAGACGCCGCCTGATTTCCTCCTCCACCTCTTGGGCATTTCCGGCTCCGCCGTCCCAGGAGGAGATCAGCCCCGAGGAGTACAACTCCTCGTCGACTCTCTCCGCAGGAAGGCCGCATGCCTCGCCGAGGATTTTCAGCCGGCGCTCGCGATGAAAGCGGCAGACGACGCCGCCGAGATCGAAGAGGAAAACTCGTGGCTTCATGCCCGGCACATTAGCAAACGCTGCCGACAGAGGGAAAGCCGCCCGATGCGCGGTATCGGAAACGACCGTGCCGGCTGCGATTTTCACGTCACGTCAAGAACGCGGAATCCAGTCGACCGAAGAAATGCTCCGCGGGCGACCACGCCCTTCCGTGCTCCATTTACGTCGACTCTTTTTGGCGGTGATGCCCGATTTACCCCCTGTCGGCCTGTCGCCAGGGCGAGTTGCGAAGGCTCACGGCCCTGGCGTGACGGTTGGGAGCGCGCTGATGATGAATGCGTCCGGTCGGCGTCACAGGTTCGAGCCACTGGTCGGCGAGCGCCATCCGTCGAGGTCTGCGCTACGCCCCATCTCCCAGGTCAGGCCGCCGGCAAGGCGGCCTCCCGTGCGACGCGTACTGTCACCGAAAGGATCCAAGCCCGTGGGCAACGAGGTCGAAGCAGGTACCGAGGTCATCGCGCGCATCAAGCAGATGATCGACGACTCGGGTATCAACGAGAACGCCTTCTACCAGACGCTTCGCAAGGAGCCGCTCCCCAAGGACGTCCTCAAAGAGGTCTTCCAGCAGTACTACTACTACATCCGAACGTTCCCGCAGATCCTGGCCGGACTGGCGGCCCGCGTGGACGACGAGTTCATCCGGCTGAAAAGCGCCCGCACCGTCGTCTCGGAGCTGGGTGACGGCCGCGGGGACGCGCACTACGTGATGTTCGAGAAGGCGCTTGCGGGCATCGGCGTCGTGCTCGACGACTACCGCACGGTCGAGCACGCCCCGGAGGCGGAGCAGTTGGTCGCCAACCTGCGACGCCTGTTCCTCGAGGAGTCCTCGAACTACTCGGTCGGCGCGCACTACGTGATCGAAGAGTTCGGGTTCCCGATGATCGTGAACCTGTACGAGGGCTTCCGCCTCTACGACGGCTGGGAGCACGAGGACTACAACTACTTCTACCTCCACATCCTCATCGAGGCCAACCACGTGGACTGGGTCCAGGACGCCCTGCTCGCTGCGGCGAAGGAGGAGACCGCCCGCGAGGAGCTGATCCAGGGCGCAGCCCAGGTGCTGGAGGCCCTCACCACCTTCTGGAACGGGCTCAACCGCATCGCCACGGCCTGATGAGGACACCCGGACGGCGCCCGCGCGCCTCGTGTCCGTCCGGGTGTCGTGGACCGAGGAACGGAAGGACACGGTGAGTACGTCCACCTCCACCGAACCGGACAGCCAGGTGGTAGGCGTCTACCAGCGCATGACCGCACTGGCGGCGGAACATTCCGCGATCAACCTCTCGCAGGGGATACCGGAACCCGTGTACGACACGGAGTGGCGAGCGGCGCTGGCGGCCGAGGTGTCCCTCGCTCACTTCCAGTACACACCGTCCGCGGGAACACCCGGACTGCGAGAGCGCGTGGCAAGCCTGTACGCCGAAGGGCTTCCGGCTCCGGTGATCACCTCCGGCTGCACGGAGTCCCTGGCCGCCATCCTGCTCGGCCTCGCGGACGACGGGTGCGACAGCGTGCTGTGGCTGGAACCCTTCTACTCCTACTATCCCGGGCTGGCCAGGATCGCGGGCATGGACGCCCGCAGCGTCCCGATCGATCTCGCCGGGACCGCCCCTCGCCTGGACATGGACCGGTTGGCGGCGGAACTGGCACCGCTCGGCCGCCGGGGCGTCCTGCTGCTGAACTCCCCGCACAACCCGACCGGGCTGGTCCTCGGCCGCGACGAGTGGGCGGCGGTGCGCGAACTCGTGGATCTGCACGGCTGCCATCTCGTGATCGACGACGTGTACCGCGACTTCCGCTACCGCGGTCCGGCCGTACCGTACACGGCGCTGATGGAGACGGGACGCACCGCGATCGCCGGCGGAGTCTCCAAGTCCTACGCGGCCGCCGGGCTCCGGCTGGGATGGCTGCTGGCGCCCGACCGGCTCGCACGCCGCGCCGAGACCGCTCACATGCACCTGTCCAACTGCGCGCCGGACCTGCTCCAGCGGGCCGCCGTCAGGCTGCTCGCCGAGGTGGACTCCACGCGGCTGGCACATACGGCGCAGTCCTATCGGGGCAAGCGGGACCACCTGCTTGCGGCACTCGCCGACAGCGGCTTCACCGCATCCGTGCCCGACGGCGGTCACTTCGTCATGGCCGTGCCTCCCGCGGTTCGTACGCGGGGGCCCGAGCCCGCGGTCGACCTGCTGCGGAACACAGGGGTGTGCGCCCTGCCTCTGGACCATTTCTTCACCCGGCCGCACGCGCCGTGGCTCCGATTCTCCTTCGGAGTCTCCGTCGGACAGGTGGAGGAGGCGGCCCGGCGGCTGCGGCGCGCGCGAACCACGAGGGACACCTGAGGCGGGTGAGGTATCCGCCCATGCAAAGGTCCCGGGCAGCCGGGTCTGGACTTCTCCGGGAGCGAATCGTATGCGAGCAACGCCAATGGGCGCCCATGAGTTCGCCGGTGAGGTGACCGGCCTCGACGTCGCCTCAGCCACCGCGGACGAGATCGGCGAGTTGAGAACCCGCCTCCACCGGCACCGGGTACTGGTCCTGCGCGGCCAGTCCCTGAGCCCCCATCAATACCAGACGTTCATGGAGCACTTCGGCCGGCCGATTCCCCACGTGCTCCAGAACCTCACCGTGCAGGGCTTCCCCTCGATCCTGACCATCTCGGACCACGTCAAGGCCGACGGCACTCCCACCGGGGTGCTCGACGGCGGGTCCTACTGGCACGCCGACATGTCGTACCTCCAGGACGTCGGCATCGCCACCTCCCTCTACGCGCTGCGCGCTGCCGAGTGCTCCGGCGGCACGGCCTTCGCCGATCTGGCCCCCGCCCTGGAGCTCATGGCGTCCCGTCCGGACCTGCTCGAACTGCTCGGCTGCGAGAGCGTTGACGAGGTGCTCGCTCTCGACGTCGTCCATCGCTTCGGCAACCGGAGGGCCTCGCGAGACGACACAGCGGCGAAGCAGTCCCTGTCCCGGGAGCAGCACGCCCAACTGCGGGGTGCCCGGCACAAACTGATCGAGACTCACCCCGTCACCGGGACGCCCGGCCTCTTCGCGCCCTCAGGGAGTGCCATGTCCATCGTCGGGCTCTCCGACGCTCAGTCGGAACTCGCGTTCGACGCGCTGGAGGAGTTCGTCCTGAAGGAGCTGCCCGGCTACACCCACCGGTATCGGCCCGGAGATCTGGTGATCTGGGACAACATGAGCACCCTCCACCGCGGAACCGGGGTCCGCGCGACCCGGAACCTCGAAACCAGCCGTCTCCTGCACAGGATCAACGTCAAGTACGGCGGGGTGCCTGCGGAGCCGGTCGGTTAGCCGCACCAGAGAACTTCCTGGCCCGAAGTTTCGGGCGAGGAATGCAGTGAAGTCCGTCCATTCACAGATTGGTGGAGAGAACATGAATCAGGAAACGAATCTGGCCGAGTTCGACGTGAACGAGTTCACCGAGTCCTCGATCAACAACATGATGCGGTTCACGGACTTCTCGCCGCTGACGCAGTCGGAGCAGGAGTCCGCCGAGCAGGCGATTGCGCTCGGCTGAAACTGATCGATTGATCAGGCTGTCCGGGGCGGGCCCGCAGGGTCCACCCCGGACCGTCGAGAGGCCACGGAACGGAGACAGTGGGAATGCCCGGTGCGTTCTTTGTGATGAATGGGGTCGGTACGGAACCGGCCCGAAATGGCGGGGTTTTCGCCGTCAGGGTTCTTGGCTCCGACGTCGAAGGCATGGACAGGACTTCCATCGTGCGTCACATCGAGCGGAAGATACGGACAGCGGCCAAGGGCCAGCATGACGCACAGCGGTTGGCCGGCGACCTGCCCGTTGAGTTCGAGGTGGCCGACGGGGAGTTGGTCGCAGTGGTCAACATGGGTGACTCGATGGCTGGATGGGTGGTGCTCAGGACGCCGGGTCCCGCGCTGACCAGGCTCTCCCCTCACCGCACCATGCTCTGCGACCGTCCCGGCACGAGGCTGGCGTACGTGCCGGCGGCAGCGGCGGACCATCTGCCCGCAGCCCCCTCACCGCAGTGGGGCGCGAGTCCGGAAGGCGCGGGAGAATGACGGGCGGGGACCGAATCATTGTCGTGGACCAGTTCTACGCCGACCCGGACAGAACACGCCGGCTCGCTCTGTCCCACGACTACCGAAGCGCCGCGGCCTACAACTACCCGGGCTGGCAGAGCGACAAGATGGTGCAGAGCCCCGCACTCGTCAAGGCGTTCTCCGAACTCATCGGTGCAGCGGCGGACGTGGATTTCGACTCGTTCACGTTCGGTGGCTTCAGACTGGCGACGGAGGAGACTGGACGGCTCGCCAATGTGCATGCGGACCAGGCGGCGGACTGGGCCGGGATGGTGTATTTGACTCCGGATGCCCCGGACAGCGCGGGTACCGGGTTCTTCCGGCATCGGGCAACCGGGCTCGAGTGCCCGCCGACCGATGCGGAGGCGAGGGCCGCGGGCTACGGTGACGCTTTTGAATTCGAGGAACGAGTCATCATCCCGGACTATGCGGTGTTGAGCGCCTGGGAGTTGGTCGAATGGGTGGCCCCGGTTTACAACAGGCTTATTCTCTTCCGGGGTTGCGAGATGTATCACGCCTCGCTCGGTGGGTGCGGGGACAGTCCCGAGTCGGCCCGACTCACGCACAACTTCTTCTTCAACGAGGTCTCGTCGCAGGGACACGTCTCCCTTCACGACGGCCGTTTCAGGCGCTAGGAGGCCGCGATGCGCTCGCTGTTGAGTGTCGCGATGGAATGCCTGCCCGATGCGGCGGAATCGGGAGGACCTGACCTCGCGTTCATCGCGCTTTCGGGTGCCCTGCTCACCTGCGAGGGCGAGGATGTGGTGACACCGGGGCTCAGGAACGCGTGTTTCCGTCCGGCCCTTCCCGTTGCAACCGGAAGGAACGCGGGAGAGCTGCGCGGAACGGGCCTGGGACTGCGGACTCTCGCCCTGGTCTCAGAGGACTTCGACGGTACGGACGTCCAGACGCTCACGCTGCTTACCGTCATCGACGGCTGGAATCTGCTACGCGGTCACGGTCAGTGCATCGATCTGCGGCGGGCTGACCTTCGTGGGGCGCAGCTCGCCCATGCCGACCTGCGCGGCACGGACCTCCGGAACAGCGACCTGCGGGGCGCGAACCTCGAACGGGCCGATCTTCGCGGGGCGTTGCTTCGGGGAGCCGATCTGCGCGGCGCCGTGCTCAGGCGGTCGAACCTGATCGACGCGGACCTGCGGGAAGCGGATCTGCGGCGGGCCGATCTGAGCCACAGTGACTTCCGCGGTGCGCGATTGGGACGCTCGGCGCTCAGGGGCGCGGAGTTGTGGTCGGCGTTCGTCGGTAACGCCTCGATGGAGGACGCGTACCTCGAAGGCGTGGAGATGTCCCGAGCCGATGAACGCGGCAGTCGGGAGAAGAAGAAATCTGCTGTCCCGGAGTCTGTGTCCGTCGGAACGTCCACTCGCGGGGAGGCGTGAGCCGACCGTGACCACCGGCGAGGTCCGTTCACCCAAGACGCCACAGGAACCCCCCACCCCTCGTGCACCCCACGCCGACCGGACACCGATGTCGCCACCGCCGGCCGCACCCTCCCAGGAAGCCGACCGGCCCCGGGCGGCCGCACCTGTGGTCCGGCGTCTTCTGCTCGCGCTCTTCCTCAACTTCGGCATCACGAGCATCGCCTGCTACTCACTGCTTCCTGTGCTGCCCGTCCTCATGGAGGGGTGGCACTCGGGGCCTCTCTCCGTGGGCGTCGTCCTCTTCGCATTCAGCGCACTGCGGTTCTGCGGGTTCGTCGTCGTCGACCGGATGGACTTCAGCCGAGTCAGGCCGACGCTGACCCTGTCCTTGGCGGCCGCGGCGTCGCTGATGGGCATGGCGGCTCTCCTCCGAGGCGAACGGACCGTCGTGGTGATCCTCATGTGCGGCGTGGCTGTCTGCATGAGCGTCAACTCGGTGACCGTACGGACCTGTATCGGCGATTACGTGGAGTCGGCGGAGGAACGTGTGGGTGCGTTCTCGCGCCTCCAGGTGGTGACCAACCTGTGCTCTGCCGGGGGCCCCATGCTGGGTGCACTGCTGTACTTCCAGTCGCCGGGGAGATGGATGCTCGTCACTGCCCTTGTCTTCGCTGTCTCCGCGGCAGCGTCCTTCCTGGCCCTGCCCAAGGGGCTGAGGCTGGCCAAGGCTCCCAAGGCAGGGAGACGGACCTGGTGGCGAGACGCGGTGCGCAACCGGAGCCTGCGCGGCGTCGCATTGGCCTCGTTCGCCTGTTTCGCCCTCTACTCGCAGCTCTTCTCGGCGATGCCGCTGTACCTCTTCGACACCGCTCGCCCCACTGTTGCCGGCTCGGTGTTCCTCATCAACGCATTGCTCGTGGTGGTGCTGCAACTGCCCGTGGGGAAGTGGGCCGGAAGGGAGATGACGCGGAGCGGCGGCGGATTCCGGATGTTCGCGGCGGTGACCGCCTGTATGGCGTGCTCTTTCCTCCTCACGGGACTTTCCCGCTGGGCGACCGCCCTGTTGATTCTGGCGATCCTCGTCTTCACCGTGGGGGAGACGGTCCTCGGCGCGGTGAACGACCAGGCTTTCATGGAAGTCAAAGGCGATCTGGATACGCTCTCGGCGGTGAAATGCCGAATGCTGATCACGGCGTTGGGCTCATCGACGGGTGCCCTGGTCGGCGGCAGTTGTTCACTCGTGGTGGCCCACGCCTGGCGCTTCGAATTCTACTGGTACCTGGTCGCGATCTTCGGGGTGTGCGCCGCAGGTGCGTTCTGGAGTCGGAGCAGGGGGCCGATCGGCGTGCTTCCGGACCGCCCGTGAGGTCGGCCTCTCACCGATCCGAGCTGGTTCGGTGGTGCCAGAGCGTGGCGGATGGCGTCTTCTCGGGTGACGCAAGGGTCCGGAACCCGATCAGGCTCCCGCCACCCTCGCCGTCATCGGTGGCTGTGTTCTCGCCCCGGACGTCTTCGATGTCCTGCCAAGACCATGTCAGGGCGTCCTGCCAAGACCATGCCAGGGCGCGATTACGGGGACAGCCCTTGGCTCCCAGCCCGACCCGCATTGCGATCACGCCCTGAGGAGACGTCGCTTCACATGACCGTCGACACCCACTCACTCAGCTTCACCCAGGCCATGGCCCGCGTTCCCGGTCCCGTGGTCGTGGCGACCACCGTCGATGAGCACGGGCGGCGTTGGGGATTCACCGCGAGTTCGTTCGTCTCTTTGTCCCTCGACCCGCCACTGGTCATGGTCGGCCTGGGCAAGAAGGCCAGCACACACGGGGCTTTCACGGGCGCGGACCATTTCATGATCAACGTCCTGGCATCCGACCAGTCCGCCATCGCCCGTCGTTTCGCGACGTCGGGCGTGGACCGGTTCGCTGCCGGCGACACCATCCCGCTCGAACTGGGTTTGCCCGGCATACCGGAGGCCGTGATCCGGCTCGTGTGTCGCATGCATGACGTCGTCGACGGCGGGGATCACAGCATCCTGATCGGTCGGGTCGACGACTGCATCGGCTTGGGGGACCGCGAGGCGCTGGTGTACGTGGACCGGTCCTTCGTCCGCCCCGCAGGCCCTATCCCTGCTGTGGCCCGTGCCCGCTGACCAGCCGCGGTGTGAGGACCTGCGCGTAACGGGGGTTCTGGTCACCGGGTGCTGATGCCTCACCTGAGCGGATCGGCCAGTACGTGCGGGACCGCAGCGGAAGCCTGGACTCGATCGTCTCCGAAGCGTCTCCGTTCCTGCGTACGCGCAACGAGCTTGAGGCGCCGGACATCGAGGTTGTGCGTCTGGCGGTCGCCGCCGTCCAGGCCGCCGACCTCCTGCTCCACCCGACCTGGTGGCCCCCGTACTCCCACAACTGAGCAGGAGCGGCCGGGACGTGCGGTCGTCCGACCGACCGACCGACATCCTGATCTGCCGCCCAGGCGGCCGATCGACATCCTGATCTGCCGCCGAGGCGGCGGCAGTTGCCGGCGTCGGTCATGGTCGAGCGGCCTTCCGCGGCCCGAGAACGGCCCGGGGGGCTCACGCGTCCTTGCGGGTCGTGGCGGAGGGCGGGACTCCTTCTTGGCATGGATGCCGTACAACCGTCCGGCGGCATGGCGTGTCTGACGCGGCGAACCGTGGTTTCCCCGCTGTCCGCCCGCACGTATCCGCCGTTTCATCGCAAGGGACCCTCCATGCCCCGAACCGCTGCCGACCGTTGTCGCCCGCTGCCCAGGACCGCCGCCGCGATCGGTGTCATCGGCCTGATCGCCCTGGGTGCCGCGCCCGCCTCGGCCGACGGTCCCCAGCCCGTTCTGGCGCTGGCGCCTGTGTCTCCGGTCCTCGGAGTGAAGCCGGGCAGCAGCTTCGAGGTGCCGGTCGCCTTCGCGAACAAGGGCACCACCACGCTCGAAAAGGTCTACATCACGTATGTCGCTTCCTACGGACTGGCCCACCGGGAACTGCCCTCCAACTGCACCCGCTCCGATCTCCCCGAAGACGACGACATGCCGGCCTACTCCTCCGCGGTCTGCGAGTTCGACCAGACCCTGAAGCCCGGTGCCGTCTACGCGCCCGAGAAGGTGCTGTCGCTGAACGTCCTGGACCACGCGCTGTACGACTCCGTCTGGGTGTCGGTCGCCACCGGACCGGGAGAGGAAGACCCGGACCGTCCGGAACACCCGGTGCCCGGGACCGGACCCGTGGTGAAGCTGATCGAGCTGCCCTCGACCACCCCGGTGGGCGACAGCGACCCGGAGCACCCGGACCGGGACGGGGCCAAAGTGTCGGTGACCGCGGCGAACACGGCCGACTTGAAAGTGACGGGGGCGCGGTCGGCAGGACGCGTCGGCGACACGGTCACGGTGCAAGCGAAGATCACCAACACGGGTCCGGCCTGGCTGGCCCCGAGCGATCACCTGCCCCAGACCCTGATCACGATGCCCTCCGGTACGACAGTCACCGAGGCGCCGGACTACTGCTACAAGACGGCTACCGGCAGCTACAACTGCTACACCTCCATGGACTGGTTCGACGTGGGCGACGGCCAGCCCTTCACTTTCACCCTGCGGATCGACAGGGCGGTTCCCGGGGCCAAGGGGTCGGTGACCTTCGACGCGAAGCAGGCCCCGTACGACAAGAACAGGAAGAACGACACGGCCGCGATCCTCCTCGACATCGACGGCGCAGACGGCGGCTCGACGAGTGGCGGCGGCTCCGTGGGCGGCAACGGTTCCACCGGTGGTTCCGGCTCGACATCCACCGCGGGTGGCTCCGGCAGCGGGTCCCCGGGCGGCTCGGGGTCCACGGGCGGTTCCACCGGCGGCTCCGGGTCCGCGGGCGGTTCGGCGTCGGCCGGTTCCCCGGGCTCCTCGACCACCGGGGGCGACCTGGCGAGCACCGGCTCCGGTTCCGCTCTGTCCCTCGCGGGTCTGGCCACCGCGGCCCTCGCCGTCGGGGCGGGCACCGTGCTGCTGGTCCGCCGGCGCGCGGCCCGGCGCTGACGGCCGGACGCCGCCGTTCTCACAGGCCGGACGCGAACCCTCTCAGTGCTTCGAAGTCGGGTTCGCGCAGGCCTGTGCGGGGGTTCACGTGGTGCAGGAGGGCGGGGGCCGGGTGGTGGGCGGCTACGAACCGTTCGTCGGGCGGGGTCTGTTCGTCGTCGACCCAGGCGAACGGGCGGCCCCCGGCGTGGGACACGATGCGTTCCGTCTTCCAGTGGACGCCGTCCGGGCGCTCGGTGAAGAGGGCGCCGGTGAAGTCGACCCAGGGAAGTTCGGGCAGGCCGATCACCGGGGCGATCCAGCGGTTCGCGGAGTCCATCCAGGTGGTGGCCCAGCACAGGTCGTACCCGAGGGCGAGGAGCGCGCGCCCGTGGTCGGGGTGGAGCCAGACCCGTAGCGGGCGGCCGGGCTCCAGCGCCACGCGGATCGTGGTGTACCCCGCGGGCCGGCGCTCCTTCTGGGCCGCGTAGGGATTGAGCGGGCCGTCGACGTCGAGGAACAGCAGGGGTCGGCTCATCGGGTCACGGTAGAGGGCGCCGGGCCGGGGGCGGGGAAATTTTTTCGGAGCGGTTCGTGCCGGGAGGCATAGCGGGACGCGGCGGCGCGCGTCACCAGGGACACAGGGGGCGGCCGCAAGGGGCCGCCGGGGACGAGAAGGTGACGATGGATGCCGAAGCGGATGAGACCTTCCGGGACTTCGTGGCGAACAGGTCGTCCGCGCTGCTGAAGACGGCGGTCCTGCTCAGTGGGGGAGACCGGCACGCCGCCGAGGATCTGCTGCAGAACGCGCTGATCAAGGTGGCCGGCCGCTGGAACCGGATCGACGAACCCGAGGCGTACGTACGGCGGATCCTGTACCGGCAGCAGGTGAGCCGCTGGCGGCTGAAGTGGCCGAGACGCGAACTGAGCGTCGCGGAACCGCCCGAGACGTCCGGCCCCGCGGCCCCCGGCACGGACGCCTCGGCGGCCGCCGAACTGCGGGTCGTCATGCGGGGCGCGCTGGCCCGGCTCACCGCGCGGCAGCGCACCGTGCTCGTGCTGCGCTACTTCGAGGATCTGCCCGAGGCCGAGGTGGCCCGGCTCCTCGGCTGCTCCGTCGGAACCGTGCGCTCCACGGCACATCGCTCGCTCGCCCGGCTGCGGACGCTCGCCCCCGAACTGGCCGCGCTCGGCCCGGGGCACGAGCCGCAGCCGCCGTCCCGTGACTTCTCGCCCGTGGAGGTACGCCGGTGAACGTCGAAGAACTCCTCCGCGACACCTTCCGGGAGCAGGCCGAGAACGGCCCGCGCACACCGCCGGGCTTCGCCGACCGCGTCCTCGCCGTCCGCCGGCGCCGCAGGGCCCGTACGATCGCCGGAGCCGCGCTGGCGACCGTGGCGGCGATCGCCGTGACGGTGGCCGTTCCGCGGCTCGACGGCGGCGGGCAGGACGTGCGCCCGGCCGGTCGGGTCGACCGGAGCGACATCGTCGCCCACACCGATCAGTACCCGCCGCGCGACATGGTCGCCGCGGGCGACACCGTGCTCGCCGCGTTCAGCGTCCAGTCGCTGGTGAAGCAGCCGGACAAGGACGAGGTTCTCACCCGCACCTACCAGCGGCTGGACCGGCGGACCGGACAGTATGTGAAGGACACCCGGTGGTCCGTCCTCGACACCGTGCCGAGTTCACGGACCGCGGCCGTGCTGGAACGCGGGCTCCCCGCCCAGCGCGTCGGACTGCTCGACCTGACGACCGGCGAGATCCGCCGCTGGATCCCGGTCCCCCAGGGCGCCGGCGGCGTCGCTCTCTCGCCCGACGGCAAGAAGATCGTCGCGACGACGTACTCCAGCGATCCCGACCGGCGCTACTGGAGCCACCGGATCGAGACCAGCGGACCCGACGGCGAGAAGGGCTGGATGCTGGAGGGCGTGGCCTCCCGGACCGGTTTCAGCGTCATCGACGTGGCCTCCGGGCGCACGGAATGGCGCCGGGCGCCGGACTGGAAGGACGAGTGGGGGCGCTCGCAGGGCGGCCGCTGGGACTTCCGCTTCAGCGCCGACAGCCGACTGCTGTACGAGCACATCGTCACCCAGCCCCACCGCCAGTACCACGATCTGTCGGGCAGGAGCGTGGCCACGCCCGCGAACGAGGTGAAGTTCGAGCTCGAACTGGCCGGATACTCACCCGACAAGAAGCACCTGGTCCACCCGTCGGGGGTGCGGGACATGACGACCGGCAAGGAGGTGCCCAAGGTGTCCGACTACATGGCGCGCCTCGCCTGGGCCGACAACAAGAGGCTCATCGTCTTCGAGAACAGCCGGCACGGCGACCACCCCCACCGGCTCGCCCTGTTCACCCTCGGTTCCTCCAAGGCCGTGCCGCTCACCGCCTACGGCCCGCAGATGATGTCCGAACTGGGCTCTTGGGAGCCCCTGTTCAGCGCCCGCTGACCGCCGTTCCGGCCATGCCGACCGCCTCCTGGTGGGCCGCCCGCAGCCCGTCGACCGTCTCCCGGTCGGCGGGCCGCAGCGGTGCGCGGACCGGGCCCGCCGGCAGCCCGAGCGTGGCCAGCAGCGCCTTCGCGGTGACGGTGCCGGGCAGGCCCGCCGCCATCATCGCCTCGATCAAGGGCATCGCCCGCCGCGTCAGCCCGGCCGCCCCCGCCGTGTCGCCGCCGTCGAACGCGTCGAGCACGGCCCGCGTCAGGCCCGGCACGACGTTCGCCACCGTGCTGACGTACCCGGCCGCGCCGATCGCGTACAGCGCGAGGATGTACTCGTCGCAGCCCGCGTAGTACGCCAGCTCCGTCCGGGCCAGCACCTTCTGCGTACCGAGCAGGTCGTACGCGCAGTCCTTCACCGCCACGATCCGCGGATGCCCCGCGAGCCGGATCATGGTCTCCGGCTCGATCCGCGTCCCGGTGCGGCCCGGGATGTCGTACAGCATGAGCGGCAGCCCCGAGGCGTCCGCGATCTCCCGGAAATGCGCCTCGACCGCGTCCTGCGGAGGCCTGCTGTAGTACGGCGCGACCACCAACAGCCCGTCCGCGCCCGCCTTCTCGGCCGCCAGTGACAGTTCCACGGTGTGCCGGGTGTCGGCGGTCCCCACCCCCGCCACGATCGGCACCCGGTCGCCCACGGCCTCCCGCACCGCCGTGATCAGCGTGGCCTTCTCGGCGTCCGACGTGGTCGGCGACTCGCCCGTCGTCCCGGAGAGCACCAGCCCGTCGCACCCCTCGGCCACCAGCCACCCGGCGAGCCGCCGCGCGCCCTCGACATCCAGCGCGCCGTCCCGCGTGAACGGCGTGACCATCGCGCAGAGGGCACGCCCGAAAGGAGGGGCGGGCCGCGTCGGCCGCGGGACGGCGGTGACGGCCGGGGCAGGGGGGACAGGGGGCGCGGGGGCGGTCCTCGGAACGGTCATGAACGTAGTGTCGGCCACCCCATTGTGAAGCTCCACTTAAATCTCCTACGAGATATCGTCAATGAACGCTACGGAGTAGGGGTGTGGGGATGAGCGAGGCACTGGTGCCAGACCGGGGCGTCATGGGTCACCATGGCCTGAACGGCAGTCGTCGGCACAGCGGGAGGCGTCATGAGGCTCGGCAAGGCACTCGCCACCGGAGTGGCTGAGGAACAGGTCCACGCACACGAGGGCGCGACCGAACTCCCCGAGCTCGTCGAGGAGTCGGAGGCATCCGTGCCCGAAGAGGTTCCGGCCGGCCGATGAGGCTGCGGCTCCCCGAGGAACGCCCGAAGGAGCCTCCGACCGGATACAAGATCGCCCACCCGGTGCTGTCCCAGGACGGCACCCGGGCCGGGTTCACCGGCGTGTCGCTGGGTGGTGCGCTGCCGTACGGAGTGGTGGACGAGGCGAGGTGTGTCTACGGGCGGCGGCACCGCGCCCCGCACCGCCGCTGCGACTGCGGCTTCCACTACGTGCACGAGTCCTCCGTCGCCGAGGCGATGCTGTGCACCGCGGAACACCGGGCCGCCGTTCTCCTCGAAGTCTCCGTCCTCGGCGCCTACATCCGTTTCGAGCGGGGATTCCGCTACGCCCGTCAGCGGGTGCGCAGCGCCGGAGTCGGCCCCTGTGGCTGCGGCGCGGTGGCCGCGGCGCTGGCCGACGCCGGCTGGGGGCGTCCGGGCTGGCGCGTTCTGACGGCCGCGTGCGCGGGCTGCCTACGCGGCCGTACGTCGCTCTCGCTCGCCTCCTTCGCGCGGCTGGCCGGCGCGGGGCTGAGAGTCCGGGCCGCCGGCGTTGAAGCTCTTGAGGGAGCCGCGACCGGTCCCGGGGGCGCCGCGACCGGTCCCGGGGGCGCCGCGACCGGTCCCGGGGTGGCCGAGCTGGTCGCGGAGGCCGCGCTGCTCCAAGCCCGACTCGACTGGTTCCAGAGTCAGTTGGGCCGATTGCACGACCGAGGAACCCAGGGGTAGCGCGCGCCGGGCCGGGTAATCGAAGGAGCCGGAGGGGAATGACGCGGCGGCGGACCGGACGCCGGTCCGCCGCCGCGTCGTACGCACGCCGCCGACCCCTCCGTTCATACCCGCTCGGCGGTGTCCCGGCCGGACCCGGCACGCGTCGGCGTGATCCCTGTGTCCACCTTCTCCCGGGCCGCGCGCAACGCCCGCAGACGCGGCGGCCACTTGCGGGTGTCACGCGGTTCGACGTAGGGCTCCTCGGTCGGGGGCCGGCCCTCCGTGATGGCGCGCTGGCGGGCCAGTTCCGCGTCGAACTCCAGGCCCAGGAGAATGGCGAGGTTGGTGAGCCAGAGCCAGACGAGGAAGACGATGGCGCCCGCGAGCGTTCCGTACGTCTTGTTGTACGAGCTGTAGCCGGCGACGTACACGGCGAATCCCGCGGACGCGGTGAGCCAGACCAGGGTGGCGAGGACGCTGCCGGTGCTGAACCAACGGAAGCCGCGGCCGGAGACGTTGGGCGCAGCCCAGTACAGCAGCCCGATCATCAGCTCCACCAACACCAGCAGGACGGGCCACTTGACGATCGACCACACGGTGATCGCCGCGTCGCCGAACCCGAGCGCGGTGCCGGCGCGTTGGGCCAGCGGCCCGGTGAACACCACGATGATCGCGCTCCCGGTGAGAAGCAGCATCAGCGTGATGGTGAGCACCAGCCTGAGCGGCGTGACCTTCCAGACCGGACGGCCCTCCGGCAGGTCGTACACGGCGTTGGACGCACGGATGAACGCGCCGACGTACCCGGACGCGGACCACAGTGCCGCGAGCAGGCCGACGATCGCCAGCACCCCGCCCGTACCCCCGCTGTCCGCCAGTTGCTTCACCGCGTCACGCAGGATGTCGCGGGCCGGGCCCGGGGCCAGGTCGCCCACGTTGTCGAGGAGCCTGTCCGTGACGCGCTGCCCCAGGACACCGAGGAGGGAGACCACCACCAGCAGTGCGGGGAACAGCGACAGCACACCGTAGTAGGTCAACGCCGCGGCACGGTCGGCGAGTTCGTCGTCACGGAACTCCTTCACCGTGCGCCAGGTCACGGACCCCCACGCCCGTACGGGCAGTCGGACCGGGCCGTCCTTCCCGGCGGGCCCCGCGGTCGGCGTACCCGTACCCGGACCCGTCCCGATGTCGGTCCTCGTGGCGGTGCCCGCGTCCGCGTCCGTGACCGTGTCCGGAAGAGCTCGCTGCTTCGATTCCGGTCGCTTCTCGTCCATGACCGCCGTCTTGCCCGAATCCCGCTCCTGAAGCCCACCGGGAGCGCCCGGGTCGCCACGGAACACGGGCCTTCGTGAACGCGTGAACTCCGGCCGTCCGGAGCTTCGGCCACCCGGTCCTCCGCCACCCGGGAACTCCGCCCCCGACCCACCGACGATTTGAACCGTCTGGACAAAAAAAGTTTTCGGTGGGAGTCTGGAGTCATGTTGGACGTGACCGTGATCGAGGACGCCGAGGCCGCCGCCGTGTCGCTGGACCCCATACGGTCCCGGCTGCTCGCCGAACTGGCCGCCGGGCCCGCGTCGGCCGCCATGCTGGCCGGCAAGGTCGGCCTGCCCCGGCAGAAGGTGAACTATCACCTCAAGACCCTGGAGCGGCACGGCCTGGTCGAGCTGGCGGGCGAGCGCCGCAAAGGGAACGTCACCGAGCGGATGATGCGGGCCACCGCGGCGTCGTACGTCA
The DNA here is from genome assembly GCF_043078065.1 of Streptomyces sp. NPDC015532. Classification (NCBI taxonomy): domain Bacteria; kingdom Bacillati; phylum Actinomycetota; class Actinomycetes; order Kitasatosporales; family Streptomycetaceae; genus Streptomyces; species Streptomyces sp. NPDC015532. The sequence goes on from NZ_JBIBSY010000001.1 coordinate 1,370,640, forward strand.
TCTCGCCCCAGGCGCTGGCCGCCGTACAGCCCGATCCGGACCGTTTCCGGGACCAGCTGTCCGCCCGCTGGCTCCTCGCGCTCGGCGCCCGGCTCGTCCGGGACGTCGGCCTGCTCGTCACCGGAGCCACGAAGGCCCGCAAGCGGCTCGCGACGTACGCGCTCGACGGCGAGGTGACCTTCGCGTCGGCGGCCGAGCGCGCCGCGTTCATCGAGGAGCTGACGGCCGGGGTGAGCGCGCTCATCCGCAAGTACCACGACGGGGACGCGGAGGCCGGGCGCCCGCACCGGATCGTCGTCGCCGTCCACCCCACCGTCAAACCCGAGGCCGCGGCCGGAGCCGAGGCCGTCACACGGACCGAAGCCGTGGCCGGACCCGAACCCGTCGGGCAGCCGCGGACGGCGGCCGGACCCGAAGCCGCGGCCGTCACACAGAACGACGCCGTGGCCGGACCCGAGGCCGTGCAAGCCCCCGCGGATCCCGAAACCACCCACTGATCATCCAGGAGTCATCATCATGCCCAAGGAATTCGAGGTCGCCCGCGAGTACGAGGTCGGCGTTCCGCCCGGTCAGGTGTGGGACGCGATCACCAGCGGCAGCGGCGGCTGGCTGTGGCCCATGGAGTTCGAGCCGCGCGAGGGCGGGGCCGGACCCTTCGGCAGCACCATCACGACCTGGGACCCACCGCACCGGCTGACCGTGCGCACCGAGGACGTCGGCTTCCCGACCCAGAGCCTCAACCAGATCGACCACACCATCGAGGCCCGTGACGACGGCCGGAGTTCCTGGGTCCGCTACGTGCACAGCGGCATCTTCACCGACGACTGGGACAACCAGTACGACGGAGCCGACAAGCACACCGACTTCTATCTGCACACACTGCGCGAGTACGTGACCCACTTCGCGGGCCGGCCGGTGGCCTTCGCGACCTTCGACGGGCCCGGCGTGTCCGCGGAATCCGACGCCTTCGCGACCGTCGGACGGGCGCTCGGCCTCTCGGACGACACCGCCGAGGGCGCGCGGGTGCGGGCGAAGGGACCCGGCGGCGAGGACGTCGACGCCGTGCTCGACTACCGCGACCCGTACTTCATCGGGCTGCGCACCGACAGCGCGCTCATCCGCTTCTTCGGGCGAGGCCGCTGGGGCGCGCCGGTCGGCATGAGCGTCCACGACTTCGCGCCCGGCGCCGACGCCAAGGGCAACGAGAGGGCCTGGAAGGGCTGGCTCGACGGGGTCTTCGCGGGCTGACCGGCGCGCGGGCCGGTCAGCCGGCCCCGCGGGACGAAGGAGTCACGCTCCGCGGTCCAGGCGGAGACCCGCTCAGCGCCCCGAGGAGCGGCCGCCGCGAGCAGGCGAAGAGCCCGGCCCCCCGGACGACGGGGCCGGGCTCTCGCGCACCGGAGCGACTACGGACGGAACCGCAGCACCTGCGGGTCGTGGTCGCTGATCTGGTCGGAGAACTCCGAGTTGATGTGCACGCTGTCGTACGCCAGGTCGCAGCCCTTGCGGATCGAGGGGCTGACCAGGATCTGGTCGAGGACCTGGGCGTTCCCCTGGTAGTCGTAGGTGTAACGCTGGCTCTTCGGCAGCGACTTGATCGCCGACCAGAGTTCGCCGTCGCCCTCCAGGATCTTGGCCGTGTCGGAGAACTCGAAGTCGTTCATGTCGCCGAGCGCGATGACGTCGGCGTTCTTCTGCGTCTTCAGGATCTCGTCGACGAAGGCGTTCACCACGGTCGCCTGGGCGTGCCGCTGGACCTCCGAGCTGCGCGCCGGGGGCTGGTACTGCGCGGTCAGACCCTGGTCACCGCCCTTGGAGTTGAGGTGGTTGGCGATCACGAAGACCGTGTGGCCGCGGAAGACGAACTCGCCCGCGAGCGGCTTGCGGCTGCTCTTCCAGGCCTCGTTCGCCGGGTCGACGCGGCCGGGCGACGCGGTGAGCTGCGCCTTGCCGTGCACCTTGGTGACCCCGACGGCGGTCGCCGAGTCGCCGCCCGCGCGGTCGGTGAACGAGACCCGCTCGGGGTTGAAGAGGAAGACCTGACGGATGTTGCCGCCGGGCTCGCCGCCGTCCTGGTCGTTGACCGGGTCGATGGAGCGCCACTGGTACGTCGGGCCGCCCGCCGCGACGATCGCGTCGATCAGCTTGTTCACCGTCTGGTCGGCGGCGACCGTGCCGTCGTCCGTCGCGCCGTTGTTGTCCTGGATCTCCTCCAGGGACACGATGTCGGGCGAGTTCAGGTTGTTCACGATCGCGGACGCGTGCGCGGCGAACGTGCCGTCGCCCGGGTCCAGGTTCTCGACGTTGTACGTCGCCACCGCCAGCTCGCCGCGCGCCTGCTTCCGGGTGGTCTCGCGCTCCAGACCGCCCTTCTGGAGGGTGCCGAGCTGATTGGCGACGAGGGTGTAGCCGCCGAACTGGTTGTAGTCGAGCGGACCCGCCGTGGTGCCGGCGAGCTTGTCGCCGACGTTCGCGGCCGGGAAGTCGGCGGTCGCGCCGAGGGACTGGATCTGTATCCGTCCGGTGTTCTGCGAGGCGTACGAGCCGTACACGGTGCCGCCACGGAGCGTGGCGTGCTCGTGCGGCTTCACCGTCACCCACAGCTCGGTGTACGGGTCGGTGGCGGTGACCACACGGGTGTCGGCGACCTGGACGTTCATGCCCTCGAGGGACTCGTAGTAGTCCAGGGCGTACGTCGCCGGCTCCAGGGCGAGGGCGTTGACCGAACCGCCCGCGGCGGTGTCGCCGGCCGGGGCGTAGTCGTCCGGCACGGACCGGGCGTCGACGACCGTCGCGGCCGGCACGGCGTTGCCGCTGGAGACGACGGTGACCGTCGGCTTGGTGACCTCGGTGACCGACTGGTTGCCGGTGGAGGCGCCGCCCGGGACGTACTCCGAGATCGTGCCCGTCACGGTGACCGAGTCACCGACGGCGACCTTGGGCGCGGAGCTGGTGAAGACGAAGACGCCCTCACTGGTGGCGGGGTCGGCGTCCGGGGTGGGGTCCTGGAACCAGAAACCCTTGGACGAACCGTACGTCCGCACGCCGGTGACGATGCCGGGCACGTCGGAGACCTTCGCGCCCGCGAGGGGGGAAGTCCGGGTGGTGCCCTGGATGTCGTGGATGTGGACGGTGTCCGCCTGGGCCGGTGTGGTGAGCACGACGGCGGAGACGGTGGAACAGACCGCGGCGACGGTCAGCGCGCCGATGCGCGCGGTTCTCTTGCTCGGCAAGGGAATCCCTCCGGGGACGTTCATGAGCGCCGGGACGAGGGTGGACTGGTGGGGGGAACGTGACCCGCTTGCGGGCCAGTGACGCGCGTAGAAGAGGCTGGGCCGTACGGCCGTTGAACTTCTACGCGCGTCAATCTCGTGTGTGACGAGGGGAGTTGTCAAGGTTTCGGTGGTGTACGAGACCTGTCGTATACATGAACCGGGCGGCATGGGTGGAAATCCGTCTAGGCTGAGCAGTCGGCACGGATGTCCCGGGCCGCCTCCGGGCCTCGGCCCGCCGGCGCCCGGCGGGATCCGGCGCACGCCGTGACCGATGGTGTTCGGAGGAGAACTCAGCCGATGTCAGACAGCTCTTCCCTGCCGCCCGTGCGACTGCACTCCGAGGCGCGGCTGGCGCGGGACGCGCTCGCCGCGCCGCTGCTCTCCCGCGCCGCGCGGCTGGCCCGCTGGGCGGGCCCCGCCACCCGTGTCGGCGCCGGGGGCGAACTCGTCGAGGAACAGCTTCCCGAGGCGGCCGGAGTCCTCGGCCTGACCGGTGACGACGCGGCCGCCCTCGCCAGTGAGGCCTGGCGGGTGGCCGTCGACACCGGGCTCGTCGAGACGGCGGACGAGGAGGAGGGCACGGTCACCCAGGGCGAGGACCTCGCCCTGCTCACCTCCGGCGCCCCGCAGGACGTCCTCGGCTTCTGGCTCGGCGCCCTCGACGTCGTGCTGGCCGACGCGAGCGTGCCCGACCTCGGCGATCTCGTCGACGCCATGGGCGAGGAGGGCGAGATCGATCTCTCCTCCCTGGACTGGGACCCGGACGCGGAGTCCGCGTTCCTCGACGGGGTGCTCGGCAACCTGTATCTGCTGACCGTCGGCGAGGACGCGCTCGGCGAGGTGTCGGTGCCGCTGCCCGCGCTCGCCGCCTCGGTGATCCTTCCCGACGACATGGGGGAGCCCACCGACGACGTCCTGGAACAGGTCTCGGACGCCATGATGCGGCTCGACGACCAGTTCAGGCTGCTGGAGCCCATCGGACTCGTCGAGTTCCAGCCGGTCGACGAGGCCCTGATGGCCGAGGCCGCCGAGGAATCCGCCCCCGCCGACGACATGGACGTCACGCGGTACGGGGTCGTGCGCCTGACACCGCTCGGTCTGTTCGGACTGCGTGCCCGGCTGATCGAGGCGGGCTTCTCCGCCCCCGCGGTGGGCGAGCTGACCGACAAGGGCGCGGACACACTGCTGGACGGCACGGCCGGCTTCCCTCCGACCGCCGCCCAGGCCGAGATCGAGCAATGGCTCGCCCGGCGTGAACCGCTCCCCGCCGCAGAGGAGTTGCTGTCCGCGGCGCGTGGCGCGGACGCGAACGCCCCGCTGCGCCGCCTGCACTGCCAGCAGGCCCTCGCGCTCGTCGGGGCACAGGCCGAGCCGGCGCTGCGCGACGTGCTCGACGACGCCGAACTGGGCGGTCTCGCCCGGGTCTGGCTCTCCGAGCGCGGCGCGCCCGACGTGCCCCCGCCGTCCGAGACGATGGTGTTCTGGCTGACCATCGACACGGTGGCGGCACAGCTCGCCGCGGAGGGGAACTCCGCGGAGCTCCAGTCCCTGGTCGAGGGCCTGGCCCAGCAGCACAGCGGCTTCTTCGACATGGCCTGGCGGGTCGATCACCCCGCCGCCCCGGACGTCCTGGAGGCCATGGGCCGTCTGCACCCCGACAAGAAGGTGGCCAAGGAGGCCCGCAAGGCGGCGTTCAAGGCACGGTCGCAGCAGGGAGCGTGACGAGGCCGGTGAGGTGACTCGGGGACCGTGTGCCGGGTCCCTGGCCGGGTCCCCGGCCGGGCCCCTGTGCCGGACCCGTGGGCGGGCCGCTCCCCGGAGCGGCCCGTTCCCCTGTGCCGGTCGGGTGGATTCACGCAAGGGGGCCCCCGGACGTCGGCGCGCGTTCAACTCGTGTTCAGGCGAGGGCGGGACGGTGTGGCCGCGAACCGAGGTCGCCAGCCGCTCCCCTCAAGAACCTTCCGAGTTCACCGTCACAGGAGACATCACATGTCGCTCTCTCGCAGGGACTTCGCCAGGCAGTCCGCGATCACCGGTGCAGGCGTGGTCCTGATCGGCAGCGTGGGCTCCCTCGCCACCGCTCCCAACGCGCTCGCCGCCACGGAGACGGAGACCGGGGGCGCGGGTGAGGACGCGGCGGAGTCCCGCCACGGCGGCGTCGGCTACGGCCCGCTCGTCACCGATCCCCAGGGCCTCCTCGCGCTGCCCGCCGGGTTCTCCTACCGCGTCATCACCTACAGCGGCCGCACCAAGCTGGACTCGGGTGAGTTCACCCCGTCCAACCACGACGGAACGTCCACCTTCGACGGCCCGCGCGGCGCCACCCTCCTGGTCAACAACCACGAGCTGGCCGGCCCCCGCGCCAACTGGCCCCACCCGGTGCCGCTCACCGAGGGCCTCGTCTACGACCCCGCGGCCGCGGGCGGCTGCACGGTCGTCGAGGTGCGCCGGGACAAGGTCGCCGAATGGGTCGGCATCGCCGGCACGGCCACCAACTGCGCGGGCGGCAACACCCCTTGGGGCACCTGGCTGACCTGCGAGGAGACCGAGGACAAGGCCGGCACCAACGGCTTCACCAAGGACCACGGCTACGTCTTCGAGGTCGACCCCGAGGACCGCCGCCGCAACCGGGACCCCAAGCCGATCAAGGCGCTCGGCCGCTACGCGCACGAGGCCGTCGTCGTCGACCCCAAGCGCGGCCGCCTCTACCTCACCGAGGACGCGTCGGGCCCCAACGGCCTGCTCTACCGCTGGACGCCCCCGCAGGGCTTCGAGCACGGCCACGGACAGCTCCGCACCCTCGGCGACACCGACGGCTCGCTCCAGGCCTTCAAGTGCTTCGACTCCGGCGGCCGTTACGTCGACGACCTCTCCCGTGCCACGAAGATCGGCACGGTGTACGGCGTGGACTGGGTCGACGTCCCGGACCGTGACGCCAGGACCGTCTCCGTCCGCAAGCAGTTCACCGCCGGCCAGGTCACCCGCGCCCGCAAGCTCGAAGGCATGTGGTGGAGCGACGGCGGCGTCTACATCGTCTCCTCCTACGCCCGCACCGAGAGCCCCGGCCAGGCGCACGACGGAGCGGTCTGGTTCTACGACCCCAAGCGCCGCACCCTGACGCTGAAGGTCCTCATCGGCGTGAACCCCGACCCGTCCGTCGACGGCGCCTTCGACGGCCCCGACAACATCACCGTCTCCCCGTACGGCGGCCTCGTCATCGCCGAGGACGGCGAGGGCGTCCAGCACCTCTTCGGCGCCACCGAGAGCGGCCGTACGTACCCGATCGCCCGCAACGAGCTGAACATCGGCACCGCCGAGGCGCCGGAATACAGCGAGTTCACCGGTGTCACCTTCTCGCCCGACGGCAGGACCCTCTTCGCCAACATCCAGGTGCCGGGCATCATGCTCGCCATCACCGGACCCTGGAAGCGGCAGAAGCGCGGCTGAACTCCCGCCGCTTCCCCGGCGATTTAATTCGCTCGCCCGACGCGCGGCCGCCCTCCTAAAGTGATGCATGTCCAGGTGCGAAGGCAGGACCTACTTCCACTGCTAATGGGGCGGCCGCGGGTTCGATTCCCGCCACCGGTACAACGCGCCGGTGTAGCTCAGGGGTAGAGCACCTACGTCGGTTCAGCCGAACCTGAACTCTGGACACCACAACTTCACGCACCTCCCGGTGCGCGGGCCGCGGCTACTTCTCTCTCAAAGAACCCATGCCGCGGCCGACTTGATCTCGGGAGGCGCAGCACATGGTGGGTGCCCGGTGCGCAGGCAACGGTTACTTCATCGGGATCGGAAGGCCGCGGGTTCAAGTCCCGTCATCGACTTCGGGTCGGTGTAGCTCAGTTGGCAGAGCGTCCGAACAGTTCCGTCGCCGAATTCCGACCTCGGGCACCCTCCATTTGCTGTGCCTCCCTCCGAAACGCGACGTCACCGTCGTAGAAGGAATTCGGGGGAATTCACCATGGCACGATTCAACACCAAGGCCGCCAAGGCGCAGCCCACTTCCCGCGTGACGTCCACCGGCCGGGTGCTGCGGACGCACCAGGGCGGCCGGGGCCACGAGCGCGACGCGCGCTCCGAGCTCTTCCTTCTGGCGATCGCCAACTTCGTCTCGCAGCAGACCTTCTACGAGACGGGCGAGGCCCGCGACGACCGGTTCGCCGCGCTCGTGCGCGAGCTCGCCGTCACCGACCCGTCCTGGACCGCCGGCCTGCTGGGCTGGCTGCGCGGAGAGGGAAACCTGCGCACGGCCTCGCTCGTGGGCGCCGCCGAGTACGTGAAGGCGCGCCTGGACGCGGGTGCCACCGACGGTCCGGCCAACCGGCAGGTCGTCGCCTCCGTGCTGCGCCGGCCGGACGAGCCGGGCGAGCTGCTCGCCTACTGGACCTCCCGGTACGGCCGCAACGTGCCCAAGCCCGTCAAGCGGGGCATCGCCGACGCCGTACGAGGCCTCTACCACGGCAAGTCGCTGCTGAAGTACGACACCGCGTCCAAGGGGTACCGCTTCGGTGACGTCCTCAATCTCGTCCACGCGGCACCGGACCCGGACAAGTCCTGGCAGGGCGACCTGTTCCAGTACGCGCTGGACCGTCGCCACAACCCGGACACGGCCGTCGTCCCCACGTCGCTGCCCGTGCTGGCCGCCCACCGCGACCTCATGGCGCTGCGGCCCGCCGAGCGGCGCGAGGTCGTGACCGGCGCGCAGGGAGCGCGGCGGCTGGCGGACGCGGGGATGACCTGGGAGGCGCTGGCCGGCTGGCTTCAGGGGCCGATGGACAAGGCGGCCTGGGAGGCCGTCATCCCGTCCATGGGCGCCATGGCGCTCGTCCGCAACCTGCGCAACTTCGACGAGGCCGGCGTCAGCGACGAGGTGGCGGCACAGGTCGCCGCGAAGATCAGTGACCCGGCGGAGGTCGCGCGCTCGCGGCAGTTCCCGTTCCGCTACCTCGCGGCCTACCAGCACGCGCCGTCGCTGCGCTGGTCGTACCCGCTGGAGCAGGCACTCGGTCACTCGCTGGCCAACGTGCCCGCGCTGCCCGGCCGGACCCTGGTGCTCGTGGACCGTTCGGGCTCGATGTTCTACTCGCGCCTGTCGGAGCGTTCCGAGCTCAACCGGGCCGACGCGGCGGCGATCTTCGGCACGGCGCTCGCGCTGCGGGCGGCGGACGCGGATCTCGTCGAGTTCGGTACCGCCAGCAAGCGGGTGAAGTTCCGCGCGGGCGAGTCGGTGCTCAAGGTCATCGAGCGGTTCGGCGACCTCGGCGGCACCAACACCAGCGACGCGGTCCGCGCGCACTACAAGAAGCACGACCGGGTGCTCATCGTCACCGACGAGCAGGCCGCGTACAGCCACCACGGCGACCCGACCCAGCAGGTCCCGGCGCACGTTCCGGTCTACACCTGGAACCTCGCCGGATACCGCCCGGGCCACGGGCCCTCGGGGACGGGCAACCGGCACACGTTCGGGGGGCTCTCTGACGCGGCTTTCCGCATGGTTCCGCTGCTGGAGTCGGCGCGGGACGCGGACTGGCCGTGGGTCCAGGCCGGCTGAGGGGTGAGGCCCTCGGGTCAGGGACAGGGCGCGGCCCGTACTTCGGTACGGGCCGCGCCCTTGTGCGTGCCGGGTCCGGCGGGCCCCTCTAGGCGCCGCGTTCGCGTGCGGTGCCGGTGATCACGAAGGCCGACAGCACCAGTGCGGTCAGGGCGATCAGGGAACCGGCGCCGAACGCGCGGGCCGAGCCCTCCGTGAGGATCTCCGACGGTGAGCCGTGGGAGTGCCGGGTCGCCGTGCCGAAGACGGTGACCAGGACGGAGAGTCCGAGGGTGCCGCCGAGCCACTGGAGGGTCTGGAGCAGTCCGGACGCGGATCCCGCCTCGCGCGGTCCGACGCCCGCGAGGATGGTGGCGTTCAGCGGCAGGAAGCTCAGGCCGACGCCCAGCCCCATCACCAGCAACGGGCCCAGCAGGCCGGAGAGATAGCCGTCGCCGGGCTCCAGCCGCCACAGCCAGGCGCAGGCGACCACGATCAGGGACATGCCTGACAGCAGGACGGGCTTGGCGCCGAAGCGCTGGAGCAGCCGAGGCACGAGACGCACGGTCGTGAACATCACCAGAGTAAGCGGCAGGAAGGCGAACCCCGTGCGCAACGGGCTGTATCCGAGGGCCTGTTGGGCGACCAGCGTGAGGAAGTAGAACGCGCCGAACATGCCGGCGGGCAGCAGCAGGACGCCGGCGTAACCGCCCGCCCGGTTGCGGTCGGCGAAGAGACGCGGCGGCATGATCGGCTGCTCCGCGCGCGTCTCCACCAGGAGGAAGCCGACGAGCAGGGCCGCCGCCGTACTGAAGCCCAGCATCGCCTGGGTGTCGCTCCAGCCCTGCTCCGAGACCCGGATGAACGCGTAGACCAGGGAGGCCGTGCCCGCCGTGCCGGTGAGCGCCCCCGCCGCGTCGAAGCGGCCCGCGTGGCGCGGGGTCTCGGTGACGAAGCGCGGCAGAGCGGTGGCGACCGCGATGCCGATCGGCACGTTGATCAGCAGGGACCAGCGCCAGGACGCCCACGACGTGAGCACGCCGCCGAGGACCAGGCCGACGGACGCGCCGATCCCGGCCATCGAGGAGTAGACGCCGAGGGCGTGGTGGCGACGGGGGCCTTCGGGGAAACCGGTCGTGATGAGGGCGAGGGTGCTGGGGGCGATGAGCGCGGCGCCCACGCCCTGGAGCGCGCGGGCCGCGAGCAGCCAGGAGCTCTCGGTCGCGAGGCCGCCGAGCAGCGAGGCGGCGGCGAAGAGGAGGGCGCCGGCGGTGAGGGTGCGACGGCGGCCCGCGATGTCGCCGATCCGGCCGCCGAGCAGGAGAAGGCCGCCGAAGGCGAGGGTGTAGGTGTTGAGGACCCAGGACAGGCCGGTGGGGGTGAAGCCGAGGTCCCGCTGGACGTCCGGCAGGGCGACGTTGACGACGGTGGAGTCGATTCCGACCATCAGATAGGCCGTCACGATGACGAGAAGGGCGGTGCTGCCGGGCTCGTCCGCGGGGCGGAGGCGGCTCGGGCGTAAGGCGGCTGACGGGCTGTCGGGGGCGGGGGTGCCGGTGGGCATGGAGTTCTCCTGGTCTGGCGTCCCCGGTACGGTGCGAGTGGGCAGCACGGACTGCCCGCGAAATAAGCGGGGACTGTCTCCGTTTAACCCTCGCCAAGATACGGAGAGGGTCCCCGGTTCGCAAGGAGTATCTGAATGGCCCAGGTCAAGCCGATGCGGGCGGATGCGCGGCGGAACTATGAGCGGCTCCTCGCGGAGGCGGCGGTCGCGTTCGCCGAACACGGGGAAGGCGCGTCCTTGGACGACATCGCCAAGCGGGCCGGCGTGGGGTCCGGGACGCTGTACCGGCACTTCCCCACCCGGCAGGAGCTGCTCGAAGCGGTCTACGTGGACACCATCGAGGCGATCGCCGTGCGCGCGGACGAGCTCGCGGCGGAGCTGCCGCCGGGTGAGGCCCTCGGGGAATGGCTCAACGAACTGGGCCTCGGGATGATCCAGGTGCGGGGGCTGAAGGCGCTGCTCGGGTCGGCCGTCGCGGACGGGAGCTCCGAGGTGCTGGCCCGGTGCGGGGCCTTCGTGAAGGGGGCGGCGGGGCGGCTGGTCGAGGCGGCCCAGCGGGAGGGGACCCTGCGGGCCGATCTGGAGCCGATCGACGTACTGCGCCTGGTGCATGGGGTGGCCACCGCGTCGGAGCTCGGGAGCGGGGACGGGGCGTACATCCGCCGGTATCTCTTGTTGCTGACGGAGGGGTTGCGGGCGTAGCCCTCCGGGGTGTCACCAGGTTCGGGTGCGGGGTCGCTGCGCTGGCGTTCGCGGGTGAGGGTCGGGTGTCGGTTCGGTGGGGGGTCGGGGCCGTGCCGGTACATCCGCCCGTCGCCGTTGGACGAGAGGTGACCGTCGGTGGCGACGGGCATGTGATGTACCGGCACGGCCCCTCCCGCCGGATCCCGCCCGCGGGTGCGTCGTGGTGGCGGCCGTCCAGGAGGATTCAGTCCCGGCCGGGGCTGAGTTTCAGCCCTCCGGAGTTTGAGGAGCGGGGTCTGGGGCGGAGCCCCGGGTATGGCAGGCGCAGGGGCGGAGGGGGCGAGGGAAGGGGGTGCCGGAGCCGGGCCGGACTCTCGCCCACGGCCAGGGGGCGCCGTGGGTCAGAGGGACTCTGCTGCCGGCTTCACCATGCCGCGGACCGTGCGGGACTTGACGAAGCTGCCCAGGGCCGTCATGTCCCACTCGCCGGAGAACTGCTTGATCAGCTTGGCCATCATGACGCCCGTCTGGGCCTCGGCGTTGGTGAGGTCGAAGCGGACGAGCTCCTCGCCGCTGGCCGCGTCGATGAGGCGGCAGTACGCCTTGGCCACCTCGGTGAACTTCTGGCCGGAGAAGGAGTTGACCGTGAAGACCAGGCCGGTGACCTCCTGGGGGAGACGGCCGAGGTCGACGGTGATCACCTCGTCGTCCCCGCCGCCCTCGCCCGTGAGGTTGTCGCCGGAGTGCTTGATCGCGCCGTTCACGATCGAGAGCTTGCCGAAGTAGCAGCTGTCGATGTGGTTGCGCTGCGGGCCGTACGCGATGACCGAGGCGTCCAGGTCGATGTCCTTGCCGCGGAAGGCGGGTTCCCAGCCGAGGCCCATCTGGACCTTGGAGAGGAGCGGGGCGCCGCCCTTGACCAGGGACACCGTCTGGTTCTTCTGGAGGCTGACCCGGCCCTTGTCGAGGTTGATCTTGCCGGTGGCCGGAGGCGCGGGGGGCATGGGCGGGACCGGGGGAGCGGCCGGCGTCCGGGGAGCGGCGAGGCGGGGGTCCGCGGCCGGGGCCGGCGGCTGCGCCGCGGGGGCGGGCTGTGCGGCCGGGGCGGGTTCCTCCACGCTCACGCCGAAGTCGGTGGCGATGCCCGCCAGGCCGTTCGCGTAGCCCTGGCCGACCGCGCGGGCCTTCCAGGCGCCGTTGCGGAGGTAGATCTCGACGATCACCAGGGCCGTCTCCGTGCCCAGCCGGGGCGGGGTGAAGGTGGCCAGCTCCGCGTTGTCGTCCGCGTTGCGGATCGTCGCGGTGGGCTCGATGCCCTGGAAGGACTGGCCCGCGGCGTCCGGGCTCGCGGTGACGACGATCTTCTCGATGCCCGGGGGGACCGCGCTGGTGTCGACCGTGATCGCGTCCGGCGCCGTGCCGCCGCCGGAACGGTAGGTCACGCCGGGTCCGGTGGGCTGGTTGTAGAAGATGAAGTCCTCGTCGGAGCGCACCTTGCCGTCGGCGGTGAGCAGCAGGCTCGACACGTCGAGCCGCACCGGGGCGGTGACGTCCACCGTCACACGCGAGACGGGGAGAGGGATGTTCGAGCCGGGCGTCATAGCTGTCATGACAGGGGTAACGAGCAAAGGCGCTTTACCGTTCCCTTACCCAAGGGGTGAGGTGTGGCGGCGTGTGGCGGAATGGTCATATCGGTACGCGGCCGCTTCCCGGGTCCGGGCGGGGTGCCCGGGAAGGTGACCCGGGCACCGGCCGCGCCGGCTCAGGGCACGACGACGATCTTGCGTCCCACGCCCGAGGCGAACTGTTCCAGTGCCTGCGGGTAGCTCGTCAGGGGGAGGCGGTCGCTGATGAGGACCGACGGGTCCAGGACGCCCGCGGCGAAGAGTTCCGCGGCGCGTTCGAAGCTGTGCAGGACGGCCATCGAACCGGTGATGGTGATCTCCTGGTTGTAGATGCGGTACGGGTCGACGGTGACCCGGGCCGCGTAGTCGGCCACACCGAACTGGAGGAAGGTGCCCGCCTTCGCCACCCGGTCCAGGCCGTCCTGGATCGCCGCCGCGTTCCCGGTCGCGTCGACGACCACGTCCCAGCCCTGGGGGCGGTCCAGCTCGTCGGCGTTCGCCGCGGACGCGGAGACGCCGAGCAGCCGGGCGGTGGCCAGCCGTTCGGGGTTCACGTCGACGACGTCCACGCTCGCCGCGCCGGTGCGCTTGGCGAGCTCCAGCATCATCAGGCCCATCGTTCCGGAGCCGTAGACCAGGACGTGCGCGCCGAGCCGGGAGCGCAGGACGTCGTAGCCGCGGACGGCGCAGGAGAGCGGTTCGATCAGGGCCGCGTCCTGGGCGGCGACGTGCTCGGGGAGCTTCACGCAGTTGGCGACGGGCGCGGTCGCGTACTGGGCGGCGCCGCCCGCGGTGGTCACGCCGATCGCGGCCCACCGCTCGCAGAGGTTGTTGTGGCCCGTACGGCAGTACCGGCACTCGTGGCAGTACAGGGAGGGGTCGACGGCCACCCGGTCGCCCACCGTGAGCTCCGTGACCCGGGTGCCCACGCCGACCACCTCGCCCGCGAACTCATGGCCCGGCACGATCGGCAGCTTCGGCGCGAACTCGCCCTGGAGGATGTGCAGATCGGTGCCGCACAGGCCGCAGGCGGCGACCTCGACCACGACCTCGCGGGGGCCCGGCGCCGGGTCGGGGACCTCGGCCACGACGGCACGGCCCACGGACTCGATGACCGCGGCCTTCATTTCACGGCTCCCAACGACAGGCCCTGGACCAGCTTGTCCTGGGCGGCGAACCCCGCGGCGAGCACCGGCAGGGAGACGACGAGCGAGGCGGCGCACACCTTCGCCAGGAACAGTCCCTGGCTGGTGATGAATCCGGTCAGGAAGACGGGGGCGGTCTCGGCGACCACACCCGTGAGCACCCGGGCGAAGAGCAGCTCGTTCCAGCTGAAGATGAAGCAGATCAGGGCGGTCGCCGCGATGCCGGGGAGGGCGATGGGGGCCACGACCCGGGCCAGTACGGTCGGCAGCCGGGCGCCGTCGATCTGCGCGGCCTCGATCACCGCGACCGGGACCTCGGCGAGGAACGACTGCATCATCCACACCGCGATCGGCAGGTTCATCGAGGTGTAGAGGACGACCAGCAGCCAGATGTTGTCGAGCGTGCCGGTGTTCTTGGCGAACAGGTAGACCGGCAGGAGGCCCGCCACGACCGGCAGCATCTTCGTCGACAGGAAGAAGAACAGGACGTCCGTCCACTTCTTCACGGGGCGGATCGAGAGGGCGTACGCCGCCGGGAGGGCCAGCAGCAGGACGAGGAGGGTGGAAGCCAGCGATGCCACGGCGGAGTTGACCAGCGCGGGCCAGGGGCTCGCGCCGCCGCCCGTGCCGAAGAACTCCCGGTAGCCGTCGAGGGTCAGGGCCGCGCCGAGGGCGGGCGGGTTCTTCGCCGCGTCCGGTTCGGAGTGGAAGGAGGTCAGGGCCATCCAGGCGATGGGCAGGAAGAACACGATGCCCAGGGCCCAGGCCGCCAGGCCCAGACCGGTGCCCCTGGCGCGGCGGGGACGGGCGGGTGTCGCGGTGGCGCTCATCAGCGGGATACCTCCTCGCGGAACAGGGACGACACCACGCGCAGGGCGAAGGTCGCGATGACGATGGAGCCGATGACCACCAGGACGCCCGCGGCGGAGGCGAGGCCGTTCTCGTGGGCCTGGTAGAAGCTCTGGTACACGGTGTAGGGCAGGTTGGCGGTGCCGAGGCCCCCGGAGGTGAGCGTGAAGACCGCGTCGAAGTTCTGCACGATGTAGACCGAGCCCAGCAGGGCGCCCAGTTCGAGATAGCGGCGCAGGTGGGGGAGGGTGAGGTGGCGGAAGACCTGCCAGTCGTTCGCGCCGTCCACGCGCGCCGCCTCGATCTGCTGGTGGTCGCGGCTCTGGAGGCCGGCGAGCAGGATCAGCATCATGAACGGGGTCCACTGCCAGACCAGGGACGCCTCGACCGCGAGCAGCGGGGTGCTGGAGATCCAGTCGGGCTGCGGGCCGCCGACGTAGTGCGACAGGCCGTTCAGCAGGCCGTATTCGGGGTTGAAGAGCACGTGTTTCCACAGCAGGGCGGCGGCGACCGGGACCACCAGGAACGGTGCGATCAGCAGGGTGCGGACGATCCCGCGTCCCCGGAACCTGCGGTCCAGGAGCAGGGCGAGGACCAGTCCGAGGACCAGGCTGACCAGGACCACGGTGACGGTCAGCAGGATCGTCGTCCAGACGGAGTGCCGCAGGTCGGCGTCGGTCAGGACGTCCCCGTAGTTGCCGAGGCCGGTGAAGTGACGGGCCTTCGGGTAGAGCGCGTTCCAGTCGAAGAACGAGATCACCAGCGTGGCCACGAAGGGCAGTTGGGTCACCACGATCATGAAGATCAGCGCCGGGAGCAGCGGGCCGCGCCTGGCCCAGGCGCGCAGCCGGGCCGACGGCTGTCCGAGAGTGCGTACGGGAGGAGCGGCCACGCGGGCCGTTGTCGTGGCGGTCATCGGCCCTCGTACTCCTTGGAGATCTTCTCGGCGAGTTTCTGGGACGTGCTCAGGGCCGCGTCGACGGACTGGCGTCCGGCGATGGCCGCGCTGATCTCCTGCGAGACCCTGGTGCCGAGGTCGGTGAACTCGGGGATGCCGACGAACTGGATGCCGGGCGCGGGGCGCGGCTGGACGCCGGGGTCCCTGGGCCGGGCGCCCTCGATGGCCGCGCGGGTCATGTCCTGGAAGGCCGCGGCCTCTTTGACGTAGGCGGCGTTCGTGTACGTCGAGGCGCGCTTGCCCGCCGGGACGTTCGACCAGCCCGCGGTGTCCCCGACCAACCGCTCGTATCCCTTGCCGGAGGCCCAGGAGATGAACTTCCAGGCCTTGTCGGAGTTGTGCGAGGCCTTCTGGAGTCCCCAGGCCCAGGTGTAGAGCCAGCCGGAGGACCGGGTCTTCTCGACCGGCGCGGGCACGTAGCCGAGCTTGCCCTTGACCGGGGAGTCCTTGGCCTCCAGCAGGCCCGCGGCGGAGGTGGCGTCGTACCACATGGCCGTCTTGCCCTGGGTCATGTTGTTGAGGCACTCGGCGAAGCCCGACTGCGCCGCGCCGGACTCGCCGTGCTCGCGGACGAGGTTCACGTAGAACCTGGTGGCCTTCTCGAACTCGGGGGAGTCCAGGCGCGCTTTCCAGTCCTTGTCGAACCAGGTGCCGCCGAAGGTGTTGACCACGGTGGTGAGCGGGGCCATGACCTCGCCCCAGCCCGGCAGGCCGCGCAGGCAGATGCCCTTCATGCCGGGCCCGGCGCCGTCCGCCCTCGCCGCGAGGGCGGCGACCTGCTGCCAGGTGGGGTGCGCGGGCATCTTCAGGCCCTTCGCGGCGAACACGTCCTTGCGGTACATGAGGAACGACGATTCGCCGTAGAACGGCTGCCCGTACAGCTTTCCGTCGTCGGCGGTGAGCGACTGCCGCATGGGTTTCAGGATGTCCCGCTCGTCGTACGCGCTGTCCTCGCGCACGTACGAGTCCATCTCGTGCAGCCAGCCGTTGCGGGCGTAGATCGGTATCTCGTAGTTGGACAGCGTGGCGACGTCGTACTGGCCGGCCTGGTTGGCGAAGTCCTGGCTGATCTTGTCGCGGACGTCGTTCTCCGGCAGGACGGTGAAGTTCACCTCGATGCCGGTCTCCCGGGTGAAGTGGGCCTTGGTGAGCTTCTGGAGCTCGGCCATCTGCGGGTTGTTGACCATCAGGACGTTGATGGAGTTCCCGCCGGAGCCCGTCCCGCCCGCTCCGGTCCAGCAGCCGGAGAGGAGCGGGGTGAGCAGCGTCCCTGCGGCGGCCGCGGCGAGCAGTGCACGCGGCCTCCGTCGGCTCGGGGTTCGCATGGATCACTCCTGGAGGAAGGGGGGCCAGGGGGCGGCGCGGGGCATGGGGGTGCCCCGGAGTCGGTGGGGCGGGCGTTCGCACAGGGTGGAGCGGGGAGGTGGGGTCGGGAGTCAGACGCGGATGACCTGGGGGCCCAGCAGCGAGTAGCGGTGCGCCTCGGAGGCCGGGAGCAGGGTGCTCGTGACGATCGTCTCCAGGGCGCCGACGCCGGCGAACCGGCAGAAGCTGACGGCGCCGAACTTGGTGTGCACACCGGCGAAGACCGTGCGCCGGGAAGCCCTGATCGCCTGAGCCTTGACCTCGCTGACCGCCGGGTCGGGGGTGGTGAGGCCGTGTTCGCGGGAGATGCCGTTGGCGCCGAGGAACGCGAGGTCGATGACGAAGCCGGCGAGCATCTTCGTCGTCCAGTGGTCGACGGTCGCGAGTGTGCCGGGGCGGACCCGGCCGCCGAGCAGCAGGACGCTCGTGTTGTCGGCCTCGGCGAGCGCCCCGGCGGTGGCGAGGGAGGCGGTCACGACCGTCAACGGCCGGTCCCTGGGCAGCGCTTCGGCGATGAGCTGCGGGGTGAACCCCTCGTCGACGAAGACGGTCTCGGCGTCCCGGGCCAGCTCGGCCGCCGCGGCGGCGATCCGGCGTTTCTCGGGCACATGGCTCGTCGTACGGAAGGCGAGCGTCGTCTCGAAACCCGCGCTCTCCACGGGGTAGGCGCCGCCGTGGGTGCGGCGCACCAGACCGTGGTCCTCCAGGGTGCGCAGATCCCGCCGTACGGTCTCCTTGGCGACACCCAGTTCGCCGGCGAGTTCGGTGACGTCGACCGAGCCGGTGCGGCGCGCGGTCCGGACGATCTCGCGCTGCCGTTCTTCCGCCGTCATGGCCGTCATCGCCGTCACCCGCTCCCTCGCGCTCCGTCACGCACTGCCCGTTCGGACCCGGCGGGCCCTTGAGGGAAGTTCTACAGCGGGCGTCTGCCACTGACCAGGCCTGTTACGGGCCCGATGCTGCCCGGCTGTGCCCGTTCGGCGCCGTGGCCGCCCGCGGCGGACCTGGGGTGGAGCGGGTGAGGAAGGAGAATCGGGCAGGGGCCGTGCCCGAACACGGGAGCGGGCGGGCCCGTTCGGTGCCCGCCCGCCTCGTCACCGGGCGGTTCCGCTGTCCGCCCGTCCCCTGTGCCGGCGGTTCCGCTGTCCGCCCGGCGTACACCGTCCCGGCCGCGTCAGTACGGCCAGATCGGCGGGTGTGTCGTGAAGTGCCCGCCCAGGTGGGCGTGGTCCGGGTTGCCGGGGTCGAGCTCCCCCTGCGCGGCGATCAGCTTCTCGGCGTACGGCTCGGAGTCGTCGCGCGGTTCGTAGCCGAGGGCCCGCGCCGTCGAAAGGTCCCACCACAGGCGGGTGTTGGCGGACGAGCCGTAGACGACCGTGTGCCCCACGTCCTTCGCCGTCAGGGCCGCGTGGAAGAGGCGGGCGCCGTCCTCGGGGCTCATCCACACCGAGAGCATGCGCACACTGGACGGCTCCGCGAAGCAGGATCCGATGCGCACCGAGACACTCTCCAGGCCGTGCTTGTCCCAGTAGAACTGGGCCAGGTCCTCGCCGAACGACTTGGAGAGCCCGTAGAAGGTGTCGGGGCGCCGCGGGGTGCCGACCGGGATCAGGGGGTCGTCGCCCTGCGGGCGGGGGGTGAAGCCCACGGCGTGGTTGGAGGAGGCGAAGACGATACGGCGTACGCCTTCTTCGCGCGCCGCCTCGTACAGGTTGTAGGTCCCCTCGATGTTCGCCCTGAGGATCTTGTCGAAGGAGGCCTCCAGGGAGATGCCCGCGAGGTGGACGATCGCGTCGACGCCCCGCACCGCCTCGCGCAGCGCCGCCCGGTCGGCCAGGTCCGCGGTGATCGCGTCCGGTTCGCCCTCGACCGGGAGCAGGTCGAGCAGGCGCAGCTCGTAGCCGTACTCCGGCAGCAGCCCGCGCATCAGGGTGCCGAGTCCGCCGGCGGCGCCGGTGAGCAGAACGGTGCGGGGAGCGGGCATGCGGGATCTCCTCCGTGCGGGTGTGCCGGGGCCGGCGCCGGGGGCGGACTCGGCGGCGGCCCTGACAGTCAGCCGTATGTGTGTATGGCATTCATATCCATGGACACGCTAAGAGCGCTGACGTGCCGCGTCAAGTGTCGCGCGGACGGGTGAAATCCGCCTTCGTGTTGCGGGTTTGTGTGCTTGACCGGCCCCGACGTGGCGGCTTAGCGTGGGCGAGTTCAGAGATATGGACATGGATCAGAAACATGCACTCGGTGGGCACCTTTTTAGGGAGAGTCCGTGACGTCAGCCCCTCTTGCCGCTCGGCTGAGCATCCCCAGCGGGCCGCTCTTCTTCCCCGTCACCGCGTACGGTCCCGACGGCACCGTCGACCTCGGCGTCTACCGGGAGCATGTGCGGCGCGGTGTCGAGGCCGGTGCGGCCGCGGTCTTCGCGTGCTGCGGCACCGGCGAGTTCCACGCGCTCGTGCCCGAGGAGTTCGAGACGTGCGTACGGGCCGCGGTGGAAGCGGCCGAGGGGCGCGTCCCGGTGATCGCGGGCGCCGGATACGGGACCGCTCTCGCCGTGCGCTACGCGCGCCTCGCGGAGGCGGCCGGGGCCGACGGGCTGCTCGCCATGCCGCCGTATCTCGTGAGTGCCGGGCAGGAGGGGCTGCTCCGGCACTACCGGGAGATCGCCGCCGCCACCTCCCTGGACGTCATCGTCTACCAGCGCGACAACGCCGTCTTCACCCCCGCGAGCGTGGTCGAACTCGCCCGCACCGAGGGGATCATCGGTTTCAAGGACGGACTCGGCGACCTGGACCTGATGCAGCGCGTCGTCAGCGCCGTCCGGAGCGAGACGCCGGGCGACTTCCTCTACTTCAACGGCCTGCCCACGGCCGAACTGACCGGGCTCGCCTACCGGGGGCTGGGCATCACGCTCTACTCCTCGGCGGTCTTCTGCTTCGCTCCCGAGATCGCGCTGGCCTTCCACCGGGCCCTGAACGCCGGGGACGACACGACGGTGAACCGTCTGGTCGACGGCTTCTACCGGCCCTTCGTCGACCTGCGGGCGCGGGGACGCGGCTACGCGGTCGCCCTCGTCAAGGCGGGTGTGCGGCTGCGCGGACTGGACGTCGGCGAGGTCCGGCCCCCGCTGCACGAACCGGCCGAGGACCATGTCAAGCAGCTCGCGCAGCTCATCGAGCGCGGGTACGCGCTCATCGGGGAGGACATGTGAGGACGTCCGCGTTCCTGTACCCCTGGGACGTCAACGGGGACCCGGAGGCCGCCGCCAGGACCGCCGGTCTCGGCGTCCGCCAGGTCACCCTCGCCTCCGCGTACCACTCCACGCGCGCGCTGACGCCCCGCCATCCCCGGCACCGGATCGTCACGGCCTCGCACGCCGCCGTGCTCCACCCGGTGGACGAGGCGCGGTGGCGGGGCCGGGCCCTTCGCCCGTACCCGGCCGGCGACTGGGCCCCCGGTGACGCGTACGGCGAGGCCGCCGCCGCGCTCGCCGGGGCGGGGCTCGACGTCCACACCTGGGTCGTGCTCGCGCACAACTCCCGTATGGGGGAAGAGCATCCGGCGACGTCCGTCGTCAACGCCTATGGGGACCGCTACCCCTGGGCTCCCTGTGTCGCCCAGCCCGGCACCCGCGCCTACCTGGCCGGCCTCGCGGTGGAGGCCGCGGTCCGGCCCGGCGCGGCGGGCACGGAACTGGAGTCGCTCGGCTGGTACGGGCTCGCCCACCTGCACGCCCACGACAAGACCGGCGGAGTGCAGCTCGGGGAGGCCGGGCAGTATCTGATGTCCCTCTGCTTCTGCGCCGCGTGCGCGGACGGGTACGACCGGCAGGGCCTCGACGCCGAGGAGTTGGCGTCCTTCGTGCGCGGAGCGCTGGAGCCGGTGTGGCGGGGGGAGCCGTCCGGCGGGGGCTGGGCCGGAGTGGAGAAGCTGCTCGGGGCGGGGACGGCGGCGGCCACCCGTGTCTGGCGCGACCAGGTGGCCCGCTCGCTCCAGGAGGAGACGGTCGCGGCGGTCCGATCCGCCGCGCCGGCCGGGTTCCAGGTGCTGCTGCACGCCGACCCGGTCTCCTTCCACTGCGGGGCCAACGCCGGGGTGGACCCCGGGCACATCCTGTCCGTGGCCGACGGGGTGGTCGTGCCGTGCACCGGAGGAGCGGGCCCGCTGACGCCGTTCGCTGAGGCGGTGCGGGCGGGCGCGCGGGGAAGGGTCCTGGCCGCCAACTTCACCGTGGTGTCCGGGATGGGGGGCCGGCCGGACAGGCTGGCGGCTGACGTGGCCGACGCGGTCGCCCTGGGCGCCACTGAACTGCGGCTGTATCACGCGGGGTTGGCCTCGGACACCGATCTGGAGGCGGTACGGGGGGTGCTGGCGGGGCTGGACGGCTAGAGGGGGCTCGTGCTCCGCGCTCTCGCGGGGCTCCATCCACTCCACCGACTCCACCGACTCCACCCCCAGCGCCCCCTGCGCCCCGGGCGGGGGAGGAGGGGGCGGGGAGGGCGGCGCGGGTCGTGCCTTCAGTTCGTCACCGAGCCGGCGGTGATGTCGCCGTGGGCGGTGGTCGCGCGGATGGTCAGACCGGGAGTCGCGTCGGCGTTCCTGAGCGTGTTGCTGACCCGGCCGAAGGTGGTGCCGGCGTCCAGGGACGCGGAGACCCCGGGGGCGGCGCCGACGGTGATGTCGCCCTTCAGCGTGCTCAGCGTGAGCGTTCCGCGGGCGGCCTCGGTGATCCTCAGGTCGCCCTTCTGGGTGCTGATCTCGGCGGGGCCGTTCAGGCGGCCGACCGTGATGTCGGCGTCGAGACCGGTCAGGCGGACGCTGTCGGCCTCGTCGAGCTCGACCGAGCCGTGGCCGCCCTCGAAGGTGACCTCGCCGAGCCGTCCCACGCCGCGGAACCCGGCGGCGGCCGCCTTCGCCTCGACATGGGAACCGGCGGGAAGCTGCACGGTCACCTCGACGGACCCGGAGGAGCCGATGCTCCGGTTCCTCGCCTCCGGGATCTCGACGCGCAGGACGCCGTCGGCGTAGGAGACCTCGGTCTGCTCCGCCGCCTTCACGTCGCGGCCCTTGGAGGCGTCCGCGGGCCGGACCTCGACGGTGGTGTCGGTCCGGTCGGCGGCGATGAACTGGATGCGTCCGGCGGGGATGTCGAGGACGGCCGAGACGGGGGCGGGGGTGTCGAACTTCTGCATGATGCTCTCCATGGTCTGCGTCGGGTGCGTTCCTGTGTTTCTGACATGAGAAACGCTACGTTGCGTTCAAGGATCGGGCAACATGCTTATTGCGCAATGCTGTTGTTATTGCAGGTGAATGCCGATATTTCATTGCAATGATTCTGCTTCTAATGCAACGTCGCCTCTTTGGTGCATTGCAATCGACTGAAGGTGAACGCTCAGTGGGGAGCGGGGAGCGGGGAGCGGGGAGCGGGCCGGGCGCGGGGAGGGGGGAGTGGGCGGACGGCGCCCGGAGTGGTCCGGGCGCCCTCGGGAGACTCCGTCAGTTCTTCAGCAGGGCACAGACGAAACTCTCCTCGACCGTGCGCAGCCGCTCCAGCAGCTCGGGCTTGTTCGTCTTGTTCACCTGGGTGGTGAGCGTGAAGGTCAGTGACCGCCGGCCGTCCGGTGTGGCGGCGATCAGCTGGGTGTAGCCGGGGAAGTTGCCGGTGTGGCCGAGGACCACTCCGCAGCGGGTGGAGTAGCGGAAGATCGCCGCTCCCGCCTTGTTCACGCCGGGGCCCGCGGGCTCCGAGGCCCCGTCGATCCATCGGCGCTGCTCGCGCAGGGTGGCCTTGGAGATCAGGGCCCCGCCCGCGTACCCGCGGATGAAGCGGGTCAGGTCCGCCGGGGTGGAGATGATCCCGCCCGACGCCCACACGCCCGACGCGCTCAGCGCCTCGCTGACGTCCTCGGGGGGATTCGGCGGCGTGACGTCGTAACCGTGCATGTAGGGCTCGGGCATCTCGTAGCCCTGGGGGAGGCTCGTGTCGCGCAGGCCGAGCGGCCGGTAGACGAGGCCTCGCAGCAACTGCTCGTAGGGCCGGCCGGTGACCGCCTCGGCCATCAGCGCGACCGCGATGTTGTCCGAGTTCGAGTACTGGTACTTCGAGCCCGGCCGGAACAGCAGCGGTTCGTCGGCCACGAAATCGAGCAGCCGGCGCGAGTCGAAGTGGTGGCGCGGATCGGCGGTGAGGATCTCCAGGAACTCGGGGGACTGCGTGTAGTCGGGCAGCCCGCTGGTGTGGTTCAGGAGCTGGCGCAGTGTCACGGAGCGCCACTGTCGGGGCAGGGACGGGAGCCGGCGGCCGATGGTGTCGTCGAGGGAGAGCGCGTGCCGGTCCACCAGGCGCAGTGCCACGGCGCCGCTGAAGGCCTTGGCCGTACTCGCGATCCGGGTGTGGTCGTCCACCCGGATCGGACGTCCGCTGTCGAGGTCGGCGACCCCGGCGCGCACGATGCGGGACCCGCCCTCGCGGCGCAGGACGGCGATGACGCCGGGCGGGCCGCCGGGGCTGTGCACCAGCTCTTCGAGCTGGTTCCGCAGAGCGCGGTCGTGGTCACGGTCCGCGGAGCCGG
The DNA here is from genome assembly GCF_043078065.1 of Streptomyces sp. NPDC015532. Lineage (NCBI taxonomy): Bacteria > Bacillati > Actinomycetota > Actinomycetes > Kitasatosporales > Streptomycetaceae > Streptomyces > Streptomyces sp. NPDC015532. The sequence goes on from NZ_JBIBSY010000001.1 coordinate 1,394,207, forward strand.
AACCGGCGTCGGCCGGTCCGGACACGGCGCCGGTCAGACAGGCGGCGGCCAGCAGGACGCCGAGGGACGGACGCGGCCGGAGGCGGCGGGGCAGAGGCATGGGTTCTCCCGAGTCGGGGCCGGGCACGCCCCCTCCCGGGTCGGGCGGGGGCCGGGGCACGCCCAGCTTCGGTCCGGGGTGATCGGCTCGCCTGCGCCGCTGCTGCATACGGAGGAGCGCGCGGCCCGGTGTTGAGCCGTCCGGCCGCCGGTGCGGGACCCTCGGGCCGGGGGGCCGACTCCGGTGAGGGACCCCGAGCCGGGGCTGGCCCTTCCGGTGCGGGAACCCCGGGTCCGGGGGCGATGACTCCGGTACGGGAACCCCGGGTCGGGGCACCGATGACTTTCCCGTGTGGGCGGGGTCTACCCCATGGGGTGGCCCCACGTACGTGCCCCGAGGGTCTCCGCCATGGGGGTGCCCCGAGGGGCTAGTCCCGCGGGTTCGCCCCGCGGGCTCGCCCACGATGTCCCCGCATCGGACACGACAACGGATACGCGTTCTGAGGAGAATCGGATGACCGGCCAGACCTTCGACTTCGGCCCGCAGGCCCTCGTCGTGGCGCGCCTCGCGGCGGGTGTCACGGACGCACAGTTCGACGGGGCGACCCCCTGTCCGAAGTACGCGGTGCGCAACCTGCTCGGCCATCTGACCGGCCTGGCCGTCGCCTTCCGTGACGCCGGGCGCAAGGACCTGGGCCCCACGACCGACACGAGCCCGACCGCCGCCTTGCCCGACATCGAGCCGAGCTGGCGTGAGGCCCTGCCCAAGGCGCTCGACGAACTCGCCGGGGCCTGGCGCGACCCGGCCGCCTGGACCGGCACGACCCAGGCGGGCGGAGTGACGCTCCCGGCCGGGGTCGCGGCGGCCGTCGCCGCCGACGAACTGGTGGTGCACGGCTGGGACCTCGCGCGGGCCACCGGCCAGGAGTACACCCCCGACACCACCGCCCTCCAGGTGGCGCGGCAGTTCCTCGACGGCGTCGCCGACGACCCGACCCGCGTCGGAGGCATTTTCGGTCCCGTCGTCCCGGTACCCGACGACGCCCCGCTCCTCGACCTCGTGATCGGCCTCAGCGGCCGTGACCCGGGCTGGAAGCCGTGACGGAGGAGCCGACCGGGGCTGGAAGCCGATGACGGAGGGGTCGACCGGGGCCGGAAGCCGTGACGGAGGAGCCGCCGACGCGAGCCGCCCACGGCCGCCGTCACTTCACGGAAGCACACGGTCCGTGAAGCCCGGAGGCGGCCCGAAGCCCGGCGCCCCCGTGGGACGCCGCCCCCTCCTCTCCGCCGAAAAACCGCTCCCCTGAAGTCTCACGGGCCGTCCGCCGAGCGGGCGGCCCGTCCGTGTGCTCCCGGACGGCGTCGCGAGAGCGAACATCCGACAGGCCCCGCCTCGGGGGAGGAGTCCGGACCCTCCGGCACCCCGCGCCGCACCTGTCTCCCGAACTTCCTCTGCCGGAAGCGTTGACGAAACACGGTCACGCTCCTACCTTCAACGCGTCGTACTTCGTACGTCATATATGAGACGCGATATGCGAGATCGGGGATCGGTGTTCGCGACCGGTACCCGGCTCCCGTGATCCGCGACGTGAGACCAGAGAGGCGCGCATGACCTCTGTGCCCACCCCGATCCCGTCCCGCACGCAGTTCGTGCTGGAGGGGATCAAACACCGCATCCTCACCGGGCAGTTGACCCCAGGGCAGGCCCTGGTCGAGACCGACCTCGCCGCGCAGTTCGGGGTGTCGAAGACCCCGGTGCGCGAGGCGCTCAAGACCCTGGCCGGCACCGGGCTCGTCGTGATGAACCAGTACAAGGGCGTCACGGTGCGCATGGTGGACGCGGACATGGCGCGCGAGGTGTACGACGTGCGGCTGCTCCTCGAACCCGAGGCTCTGCGGCGGGTGGTGCGCCGGGGGGCCTCCCTCGACGCCGCCCGCGACGCGCTCACCCGTGCCGACGCGGCCGCCGACACCGCCGAACGCTCCCTGGCCAACCGGGAGTTCCACCGTGCCCTGTACGTCCCCTGCGGAAATCCGCTGCTCGGCCGGATGCTCGACGAGGTGCGCGACCAGGCGGCCCTCGTCTCGGCGGTCGCCTGGGCGTCCGATCCCTCCTGGGAGCGGGAGGCGAACGAGCACCGGGAGATCCTGCGGCTCGCCCTCGACGGTGACGCCGACGGCGCGGCCGTGGCGCTGCACGCGCACATCGCCTCGTTCGTGCGACGGGCCTTCCCGCAGGGCCAGGAAGAGGGGGGACAGGAATGACAGCGACGTTCGAGACCCAGCGGGCCGCGCTCGCCGAGGTCGTGGCGATCCCGGTGACCCCGTTCGCCGAGGACGGCACGATCGACCGGGACACCCACCGGGCCCTGCTGCGCCGGCTGATCGACGGCGGCGTCCGCACCCTCACCCCGAACGGCAACACCGGCGAGTTCTACGCCCTCACCCCCGAAGAGCGCCGCACCATAACCGAGTTGACGATCGAGGAGGCCGGCGACCGCGCGGTCGTCCTCGTCGGGGTCGGGCACGACCTGCCCACCGCCGTCGCCTCCGCACGGCACGCCCGTGCCCTCGGCGCACCGATGGTGATGGTCCATCAGCCCGTGCACCCGTACGTCTCCGAGGGCGGCTGGGTCGACTACCACCGGGCGATCGCCGAATCCGTGCCGGAGCTGGGCGTCGTGCCGTACATCCGCAATCCGCTGCTCGCGGGAGCGCGGCTCGCCGAACTCGCGGACACCTGCCCGAACGTCATCGGTGTGAAGTACGCCGTCCCCGACGCCGCGCGCTTCGCGTCCTTCGCGCGGGACGCCGGACTCGAACGGTTCGTGTGGGTGGCCGGACTCGCCGAGCCGTACGCCCCCTCGTACTTCTCGGCCGGCGCCACCGGGTTCACCTCGGGCCTGGTGAACGTCGCCCCGGCCGTCTCGCTGAACATGATCGAGGCACTCCGGTCCGGCGACTACCCGGCCGCCATGAAGGTCTGGGAGCGGATCCGGCGCTTCGAGGAGCTGCGCGCCGCCGACGCCTCCGCGAACAACGTCACCGTCGTCAAGGAAGCCCTGTCCTCGCTCGGCCTGTGCCGTCGTGACGTACGCCCGCCGAGCAGACCACTGCCCGCGAGCGAGCGTTCCGAGGTCGCCGCCATAGCCGCCGGATGGTCCCTGTGAAACGGCCCGAGGAGCTCAGAAGCCATCAGTGGTACGGCACCGACGGGCTCCGCTCGTTCAGCCACCGGGCCAGGACCCGGCAGCTCGGCTACCTCCCCGAGGAGCACCTGGGCAAGCCGGTCGTCGCGATCCTCAACACCTGGTCCGACATCAACCCGTGCCATGTGCACCTGCGCGACCGCGCGCAGGCCGTCAAGCGGGGAGTGTGGCAGGCCGGTGGATTCCCGCTCGAATTCCCGGTGTCCACGCTGAGCGAGACGTTCCAGAAGCCGACCCCGATGCTCTACCGCAACCTGCTCGCGATGGAGACCGAGGAACTGCTGCGGTCGTATCCGGTGGACGGGGCCGTGCTGATGGGCGGCTGCGACAAGACCACGCCCGCGCTGCTCATGGGGGCCGCCTCGGTCGATCTGCCGACCGTCTTCGTGCCCGCCGGGCCGATGCTCCCGGGCCACTGGCGCGACGAAGTCCTCGGGTCCGGCACCGACATGTGGAAATACTGGGACGACCGGCGCGCGGGCCTCATCGGGGACTGCGAGATGACCGAGCTGGAGAGCGGGCTAGCCCGTTCGCCGGGGCACTGTATGACGATGGGCACCGCGTCCACGCTGACGGCCGCCGCGGAGGCGCTCGGCGTCACCGTTCCCGGCGCGTCGAGCATCCCCGCCGTCGACTCGGGACACGACCGGATGGCGGCCGCGGCCGGGCTCAGGATCGTCGAACTCGTCCACAAGGAACGCGTGTTGTCCGACATCCTCACGGCCGAGGCCTTCGAGGACGCGGTGACGACCGTCCTCGGTCTCGGCGGCTCCACCAACGCCGTGATCCACCTCATCGCCATGGCCGGACGGGCCGGTGTCACCCTGACCCTGGACGACTTCGACCGGATCGCCCGGACCGTGCCCGTCCTCGCCGACGTCCGGCCCGGCGGACAGAAGTACCTCATGGAGGACTTCCACTTCGCCGGCGGGCTGCCCGGGTTCCTCTCCCGGATCACCGACCTGCTGCACCTGGACCGGCCAACGGTGTCCCACGACAGCCTGCGTGAGCAGCTCGCGGGTGCCCGGGTGCACAACGACGACGTCATCCGCACCCGGGAGAACCCGGTCGCGGCCGAGGGCGGGGTGGCCGTCCTGCGGGGCAACCTCTGCCCCGACGGCGCCGTCATCAAGCACATCGCCGCCGAGCCGCACCTGCTCAAGCACACCGGTCCCGCGGTCGTCTTCGACGACTACCGCACCATGCAGCGGACCATCGACGACCCGTCGCTCGGCATCACCGCGGACAGCGTCCTCGTGCTGCGGGGCTCCGGCCCCAAGGGCGGCCCCGGCATGCCCGAGTACGGGATGCTGCCCATCCCGGACCATCTGCTGAAGCAGGGCGTCCGGGACATGGTGCGGATCTCCGACGCCCGGATGAGCGGCACGAGTTACGGCGCGTGCGTGCTGCACGTGGCGCCCGAGTCGTACGTCGGAGGCCCGCTCGCCCTCGTACGGAGCGGGGACCCGATCACCCTCGACGTCGAGGCGCGCTCACTCCGGCTCCACGTGGACGACGCGGAGCTGGAGCGCAGGCGGGCCGAGTGGACCCCGCCGCCCGTCCGGTACGAGCGAGGCTACGGCGCGCTCTACAACGACCAGATCACCCAGGCCGACACCGGCTGCGACTTCGCGTTCCTGGCCCGCCCGGGCAAGGTCCCGGACCCGTACGCGGGCTGAGGCCCCCACGACCGCATGGGAACGTGCTCGACCCATGCGGTTGTAGCAAGCGCTTCCTGTACTCGCTGTACCTGCCCCACTGCGAACGGAGAACAGTCATGGCCCAAGCCGCAGCCGTGGCGAAACCGCCCGCGCCACCCCGGCGGCGCCGTGCCTCAGCGACCCCGCGCAGGCTTCCGTATCTGCTGATGGCCCCGGCGGCGCTGCTGATGCTGGGCTTCATCGCCTACCCCGTCATCAGCGTCTTCTACTACAGCCTGCAGAACTACAACCCGACCAAACCGTGGCGCAACGGCTACGCGGGCCTCGACAACTTCGTGCACGCCTTCACCGATGACCCCCAGTTCTGGGACACGCTGACCTTCAGCGCGAAGTGGGTCGTCGTCGAGGTGGGCCTCCAACTGCTGTTCGGCCTGGCGCTCGCGCTGATCGTCAACCAGACCTTCGTCGGCCGGGCCGCCGGGCGCGCCCTGGTCTTCTCGCCCTGGGCCGTCTCCGGGGTGCTGACCTCCGCGATCTGGGTGCTGCTCTACAACTCCCAGACGGGCATCACCCGTTACCTCGCCGACGCGGGCATGGGCTCGTACGGGACGAGCTGGCTCTCGGACACCTCCACCGTCTTCCCGGCGGCCGTGGTCGCGGACCTGTGGCGCGGAGTGCCCTTCTTCGCGATCCTGATCCTCGCCGACCTCCAGTCCGTGTCCAAGGACCTGTACGAGGCCGCCGAGGTCGACGGAGCGAGCCGCGTCCGGCAGTTCCTGCACATCACGCTGCCGCACCTCAAGGACGCGATCGTCCTCTCCACCCTGCTGCGCGCGGTGTGGGAGTTCAACAACGTCGACCTGCTCTACACCCTCACCGGCGGCGGCCCCGCGGGCGAGACGACGACCCTTCCGCTCTACATCGCCAACACCAGCGTCGACGCGCACAACTTCGGTTACGCCTCGGCCCTCACCACGGTCGCGTTCGTGATCCTGCTGTTCTGCTCGATCGTCTATCTGCGGCTGAGCAAGTTCGGAGGCGGGGACAAGTGATCACCAAGGACGCCGGGACGATCGCCCCGGCCGTACCCGCCCCGCCCAGGGAGGAACCCCGCCCGAGCGCGGGGAGGAAGCGGCGTGCCTGGGACGAGGCCCCGCGCTGGCAGATCTACGTCCCCCTGGGCGGCTACCTCCTCTTCACCCTGGTCCCCTTCTACTGGATCCTGCTCTTCGCGCTGCGCCCGGCCGGGTCCACCTCCCTCGTGCCCTGGCCCATGACCCTCGACCACTTCGACAAGGTGTGGACCGAGCGGAGCTTCGGGACCTACTTCCAGAACAGCGTGATCATCGCCGTCGCCACCCTGGTGATGACCACGCTCGTCGCCCTCGCCGGCGGCTACGCGCTCGCCCGCTTCGACTTCAGGGCCAAGCGCGGCTTCATGCTCGCGCTGCTCTGCTCGCAGTTCGTGCCGGGCGCCCTGCTCCTGGTGCCGCTCTTCCAGATCTTCGCCGAGCTCCGGATGATCAACTCGCTGGTCAGCGTCGTCATCGCCGAGACGGTCTTCCAGCTCCCGCTGTCGATGATCCTCATCAGCGGGTTCATCAGGAACGTGCCGTACAGCCTGGAGGAGGCAGCCTGGGTCGACGGCTGCAACCGCTTCGACGCCTTCCGGATCGTCGTCCTCCCGCTGCTGCGGCCCGGGCTGATCGCCGTCGGCTCCTTCGCCTTCGTCCACGCCTGGAACCACTTCCTGTTCGCCCTGATGTTCCTCAGCGACCAGAGCAAGCAGACCATCCCGGTCGGCCTCAACACCCTGATGAGCTCCGACAGCGTCGACCTCGGCGCGCTCGCGGCGGGCGGCATCGTCGCCGCCGTCCCCGTGGTCGTCGTCTTCGCCTTCATCCAGAAGTGGCTGATCACCGGATTCAGCGCCGGGGCGGTGAAGGGATGACCGCCACCTCGCGCCAGGGCCCGCTGCCCGTCGTCCTCGCGGGCGCCCGGGGCCACGGCCGCTGGCACCTGGACAACATCCGCCGTCTCCAGGACAAGGGCCTGGTACGCCTGGCCGGAGTCTGCGAGCTGATCCCGCTCACCGAGGAGGAGCTGGACGGGCGGCGCGTCGAGCAGTCCGCCGACTTCGGGGCCCTCCTCGACTCCACCGGCGCCGCCGTCGCGGTGATCTGCACCCCCATCCCCACCCACACCGACCTCGCGCTGACCGCCGCGCGCAAGGGCGTCCACCTGCTTCTGGAGAAGCCGCCCGCGCCGTCCTACGCCGAGTTCCGGCGGATGGCCGACGGGGTCGCGGCGGCCGGAGTGGTCTGCCAGATCGGCTTCCAGTCGCTCGGCTCGCACGCCGTGCCGGCGATCAGGAAACTGATCACCGAGGGGGCGGTCGGCCGGGTGACCGGAATCGGCGGGGCGGGCGCGTGGGTCCGCGACGAGGCGTACTTCCGCCGCGCGCCCTGGGCGGGCAGGCGCCGGCTCGACGGCGTCGACGTCGTCGACGGGGTCCTGACGAACCCGCTGGCCCACGCCGTCGCCACGGCCCTCGCGCTGGATGGCTCGACCCGCGCGGAGGACGTCACCGGCATCCGGACCGAACTGCTGCGAGCCAACGACATCGAGTCCGACGACACCTCGTGCGTGCGGGTGACGACCACCGGGGGCCGGATCACCGTCGCCGCCACGCTCTGCGCCGAACGCCCCGGTGAACCGTACGTCCTGGTGCACGGCACGGGCGGCCGGATCACCTTCTGGTACAAGCAGGACCGGGTGCTCGTGCAGCGGTCAGGACACGGCCCCGAGGAGATCGAGTACGGCCGCACCGACCTGCTGGAGAACCTCGTCGAGCATCTCAGGGGCGGCGCCGGACTGCTGGTCACGCCCGGGTCGACGGGCGCCTTCATGAAGGTCGTCGAGGCGATCCGGCAGGCCCCCGACCCGGTCGCGCTGCCCCCGGACGCCTGGGAGACGATCCCCGGCGAACAGCGCCGTGTCGTGCCCGGCGTCGACGGATTCGTCGCGGCCGCGGCCGACACCCTCGCCCTCTACTCCGAGCTGGGCGCCTCCTGGGCGCTCCCGAAAGAGGTGAGCACCCCATGAACGACGACTCGCAGCTCCTGCGGATCGCGGGCCGCCCCGTCGCCCGCTACGTCACCCGGCCCGCGCTCCCGGCCCGGCTCTCCCCGCGCCCGTATCTGCACCCCGTCACCACCCTGGCCGGCACCGCCGTCACCGAGCTCAGCCCGGCCGACCACACACACCACCTCGGCGTCGGTGTGGCCGTACCCGACGTCGAGGGGCACAACTTCTGGGGCGGGCGCACCTACGTCCGCGACCAGGGACCGACCGAGCTCGACAACCACGGCACCCAGCGCCACGCCGGCTTCCAGCTGCGCGACCCGGACGGCTTCGTGGAGGAGCTGCGCTGGATGGCCGGGGGCGCCGAACTGCTGCGGGAACGCCGTACGGTCGCGGCCGTCGCCCTCACCGACACCGCCTGGGCGCTGGACTTCACCTTCTCCCTCACGAACGTCACCGCGCGCGCTCTGTCGATCGGCAGCCCCGCCACCAACGGACGGCCGGGCGCGGCCTACGGAGGCTTCTTCTGGCGGGCCCGCAAGGAACAGGACGCCCCGCGCGTGTTCACCGCCGACGCGGAGGGAGAGGAGGCCGTGCACGCGCGCCCCGCCGACTGGCTCGCCCTCGCGGGCGCCGGCTGGACGCTCGTCCTCGCCGGGGCGACCGCCGCGACCCGCCGTGACCCGTGGTTCGTCCGCACCGCCGAGTACCCGGGGGTCGGCTCCTCCCTGGCCCAGGACGAGCGGCTGGCCGTCGAGGCGGGGGAGACGCTCGTACGCCGGGTCGTCACCGTCGTCGCCGACGGGACCCTCGACCGGAGCGGGGCCGCCGCGCTGGTCCGCAAGGCGGTGAGCCCCTGATGGCCCTGCCCTCCGCCGACCTCGGTGACGGCACCTACCGCAACCCCGTCCTCGACGCCGACTGGTCCGACCCCGACCTGCTGCGCGTCGGCGACGACTTCTACCTCACCGCCTCCAGCTTCGGCCGCGCCCCCGGCCTGCCACTGCTGCACTCCCGGGACCTGGTGAACTGGACCCTCGTCGGGCACGCTCTCCAACGCCTTGAGCCCGCACGTGAGTTCAGGAGCCCCCGGCCCGACTGCGGTGTGTGGGCGCCCTCTCTGCGTCACCACGACGACCGTTTCTGGATCTTCTGGGGCGACCCCGACCACGGCATCTTCCAGGTCAACGCCTCGCAGATCAGGGGCCCTTGGACGCGTCCGCATCTGGTGAAGGAGGGCAAGGGGCTCATCGACCCCTGCCCGCTGTGGGACGAGGAGAGCGGCGAGGCGTATCTCGTGCACGCCTGGGCCAGATCCCGTTCGGGAGTGAAGAACCGGCTGACCGGGCACCGGATGCGTCCCGACGGCACCGGGCTGCTCGACGAGGGGAAGGTGATCGTCGACGCCGATCTGATTCCGGGCTGGTTCACCCTCGAAGGGCCCAAGGCCTACCGTCACGACGGCTGGTTCTGGATCTTCGCGCCCGCCGGGGGAGTCGAGACCGGCTGGCAGGGCGCCTTCCGTTCGCGCGGCTTCTTCGGGCCCTACGAGGAGCGGGTGGTGCTGGAACAGGGGGACACCCCGGTCAACGGACCGCACCAGGGCGGCTGGGTGCGCACCCCGGCGGGCGAGGACTGGTTCGCGCACTTCCAGCAGCGCGGGCCCTACGGGCGGGTGGTCCACCTCCAGCCGATGCGCTGGGGCGAGGACGGCTGGCCGGTGCTCGGCGACCGGGGCACCCCCGTGGCCGTCCACCGCAAGCCGGACCTGCCGGCCCAGCCGCCGTCCGCGCCCGCCACCGACGACGACTTCCCGGGCGGCCGCTTCGGGCGCCAGTGGCAGTGGACGGCCAACCCCCAGGACGGCTGGGCCACCCAGCACTCCGGCGACGGACTCCGGCTGGCCTGTGTCCGTACGGTGGACGCCCACGACCTGCGCCGACTGCCCCATGTCCTCACCCAGCGGATGCCGGGCGCGGCCGCCACCGTCCAGGTCGACCTGCGCCTCGACAGCGAGGAGCCCGGGGCGCGGGCCGGGATCGCGGTGCTCGGGGACGCGTTCGGCTGGATCGGCCTCCAGCGCGAGCCGGGGGGACCGGTGCGGCTCGTGCACCGGTTCGCCGAGACCGCCGCCGGGGCACCCCTCGTGCGCTCGGGGCCGTGCGAGGGCGAGCGCGACGCCGCCGCGGCACGCCTGGCCCCCGGGGGCCGGGCCCGGCTGTGGATCGAGATCGGCGCGGGGGCCCGCTGCCGCTTCTCCTGCGACGTCGGCGGCGGCCGGCAGCCCTCGGGGCAGGTCTTCGCCGCGACCGGGCGGCGCTGGGTCGGCGCCCTGCTGGGCCTGTTCGCGCTCGCGCCGGCCGGCGCGGGACACGCGGGGGCCGCCACGTTCACCCGTTTCCGTGTCACCCCGGCCCCCTGAGGGTCCTCGTCAGCCGTCGTCAGTCGTTCGCCCGCCTGTTGGGAGCCGCAATGAAGCACCTCCGTAGCAAGCGCTTGCCGGTCGGAGAGGGAAGGGCGCGCCCCTTCCGGAAGCAGCCGGCCGCCGATCTCCGAGGACACAGCACCGACCCCACCGCCCCGTTGGATCCGGAAGAAGAGAGCCGATCGATGAAGACCAGCCCACTCAGGAACAACCCACCGGCGACCGGCCCCAGAAGGACCGGCGTCCAGGGAGCCCGGCGTGCCGCCGTGGCCGTCGCCCTCGGATCCGTGCTCGCGCTGACCGTCACCGCCTGTGGTGACGACGGCAGCGGCAGCGCGGGGGACAAGGGGACCGAGGGCTCCGGCAAGGGCGAGATCACCTTCTGGGACAACAACGGCGGTGTCCGCACCGACATCTGGAAGCAGATCATCGCCGACTTCGAGAAGAAGTACCCCGACATCAAGGTCAACTACGTCGGCATCCCGGCGGCCAGCGCCCAGTCGAAGTACGACACCGCCATCCAGGGCGGCGGCCTGCCCGACGTCGGCGGCGTGGGTACGGCGATGCTCGCCGAGGTCGCCGTCCAGGGGGCGCTGGAGCCGCTGGACAGCCGGATCGAGAAGAGCGCGCTGAACGGAAAGCTGAGCCAGAACCTGCTCGACGTCAGCCGGGCCGCGGGCGGCGGCGACACGCTGTACCAGGTGCCGACCTCCGCCAACAACGGCACGCTCTGGTACCGCACCGACCTGTTCAAGTCGGCGGGCCTGGAGGCGCCGACCTCCTGGTCGAAGTTCTACGACGCCGCCGCGAAGCTCACGGACACGGGCAAGAACAAGTTCGGCTTCACCATCCGCGGCGGAGAGGGCTCCATCGCCCCGGCGCTGGACGCGGCGTACGGCCAGACCGGCATCACCTCGTTCTGGAACGGCGACAAGACCACTGTCAACGACCCGAAGAACGTGGCGGCCCTGGAGAAGTACGTCGCCCTCTACAAGAAGTCCACCCCGTCCGCCGACGTCAACAACGACTTCACCAAGATGGTCGCGCAGTGGGACAGCGGCACCATCGGCATGCTGAGCCACAACCTCGGCTCCTACCAGGACCACCTGAAGGCGCTGGGCGCCGGCAAGTTCCGCGGCGTCCCGAACCCCACGCTGGACGACGGCACGCGTGTGCAGATCTCCAACCCGGTCGACGGGCTGAGCCTGTTCAAGTCCGGCAAGAACAAGGCGGCCGCCTGGAAGTTCATCGAGTTCGCGGTCTCGGCGGCGGAGAACTCCAAGTTCAACGAGTCGGCCGGTCAGGTTCCGGCGAACACCGACGCGGCGAAGGACGCCTGGATCCAGCAGGCCGAGCCGACCAAGCTCGCCGCCGAGGCGCTGAACGGCTCCGGCACCAAGATCGTGCAGCTGCCGTACTACCTGCCCGACTGGAACACCATCTCCAAGGCCGACAACGAGCCCGGCTTCCAGAAGGTGCTGCTCGGCAAGATGAGCGTGAAGGACTTCCTGGACACGCTGGCCGACCAGCTCAACAAGGCGCAGGCCGACTGGAAGGCCCACCACTAGTCCGACGCGCCCGCGGGCCGGCCGTGGCGCGCGTCGCGCCGCGGCCGGCCCGGGACCGGCGGCTGTCTCAGCACGTCCGGCGGAACCCCTGTCGGAACCTCGGCCGGAACCTGTGCCGGGTCCTCAGCCAGGGCCTCTGCCGGGTCCTTTGCCGGAACCCCAGCCAGGTCCTCTGCCGGGTCCTTTGCCGGAACCTCAGCCAGGTCCTCTGCCGGAGAGCCGGCCGAGACCTCCCGTGGAAAGCCCAGCCGAAACCTCTGTCGAAAGGCACACCCCCGTGTCCCTCACGCGCAGACAGGTCACCTCGGCGGCCGTGGCCGCCTTACCGCTCGCCGTCGCCGCGGCGGGCCCCGCGCCCGCCGCCCCGCACCGCCGGCCGCGCACGCTGCACATCGCCGGCGACTCCACCGCCGCCCAGAAGTACGCCGACGCCGCACCCGAGACCGGGTGGGGCATGGCGCTCCCGTTCTTCCTCCGCGAGGACGTCGTGGTGGCCAACCACGCGGTGAACGGCCGGAGTTCGAAGAGCTTCATCGACGAGGGACGCCTCGCCGCGATCCTCGACGTGATCCGGCCCGGCGACCTCCTGCTCGTCCAGTTCGGGCACAACGACGAGAAGAGCGCCGACCCGACGCGCTACACCGAGCCGTGGACGACGTTCCAGGACTGTCTGCGGCAGTACCTCGACGGGGCGCGGGCCCGGGGCGCCCGGCCGGTGCTCGCCACTCCGGTGGAGCGCAGGAAGTTCGACGCGGACGGCGAAGCGGTGCCGACGCACGGCGACTATCCGGCGTCGATGCGGGCGCTCGCCGCGGACGAGCGGGTGGCGCTCCTCGACATCCAGGCCCAGTCCATCGCGCTGTGGCAGCGGCTCGGCGTCGAGGAGACGAAGACGTACTTCAACTGGACCGACACCGAGCAGGACAACACCCACTTCAACCCGCCGGGCGCCATCGCCGTGGCCCGTCTCGTCGCGGCCGGACTGCTGCGCCGCCGGGTGCTCCCGCCCCGGGACGTACGCCGTCTCGACGCGGAGATACCCGATTCCCGGATCACCTGGCCGACCGCCTGAACCCCTGAGCCGAAGGAGAGCCGCACCATGAACACACAGAAATGGCATGCGCATGCCACAGCATGGAGTGTGACCGCCACGCGGAGAACGGCCGCGCTGATGGGCTGCACCGCCCTCGTGCTCGCCGTCACCGGCACCCCCGCCCAGGCCCAGTCCCGCGAGCTGGGCCGGCAGACGCTCGCCGCGGGCGACGGCTGGGCGTCCGAGGGGACCGGCACCACCGGCGGCTCGGCCGCCGGGGCCGCGCGGATCCACACGGTCACGACCTGGGCGGAGTTCCGGGCCGCGCTCGCCGCCGACGGCAGCGCGCCGAAGATCATCAAGGTCAAGGGCACGATCGACGCGAACGCCGACGGCTGCGACTCCTTCGCCGCGCCCGGCTACGACTTCGACCGGTACCTCGCCGACTACGACCCGGCGGTGTGGGGCTACGACCAGGTGGTCAGCGGCGAGCAGGAGGATCTGCGCGCCGCCTCCGCCGCCAACCAGGACACCGCCATGAAGGCGTACGTCCCCGCCAACACGACCATCGTCGGGATCGGCCGCGACGCCGGAATCAAGGGCGCGAGCCTGCAGATCAAGGACGTCGACAACGTCATCGTCCGCAACCTCGCCTTCGAGAGCCCCCTCGACTGCTTCCCGCAGTGGGACCCGACGGACGGCGACACCGGCAACTGGAACTCCGAGTACGACAGCGCGGTCGTCTACGGGGCCACGCACGTCTGGCTCGACCACAACACGTTCACCGACGGCGACCACCCGGACAGCTCGCTGCCGACGTACTACGGCCGGATCTACGAACAGCACGACGGCGAACTGGACATCGTCAAGGGCGCCGACCACGTGACCGCGTCCTGGAACGTCTTCGCCGACCACGACAAGACCATCCTGATCGGCAACAGCGACAGCGCGGCGACGGCCGCCGTGGACCGCGGTCATCTGAAGGTCACCCTCCACCACAACCTGTTCACCGGCCTCGTCGAGCGCGCCCCGCGCGTCCGCTTCGGGCAAGTGGACTCCTACAACAACCACTTCGTGGCCGACTCCTCCTACGGCTACAGCTACGGCATCGGCATGGAGTCCCAACTCGTCGCCGAGCACAACGCGTTCACGCTGCCGGACTCGGTCAGCGCCGCGCTGGTCCTCAAGAAGTGGAAGGAAGCGCCGCTGACCGCGGCCGACAACTACGTCAACGGCGTACGCACCGACCTGATCGCCGTGCACAACGCGGAGATCCCCGCCGAGACGCTCCGGTCCGGTGCCGGCTGGACCCCGGTCCTGCGGACGAAGGTCGACCCGCCGAGGGCCGTTCCCGGCATCGTCGACCACCGCGCGGGCGCCGGAAAGATCTGCTGACCATGGCCGGACACCCCGTCAGCAGAAGGGCGTTCGTGGCCGCGAGCACCGGAGCCGCACTGGCTCTCGGCCTCGCGGCCCCCGCCCGCGCCACCGGGCGTTCCCCGTTCGGCCGGCACGGTTCGCCGTCCGCGCGGCGCGACGCGAGGACGCTGTACGTCCATCCCGGCGGCCTCGGCGACCACACCACCGTGCAGGCCGCCGTGACCGCCGCGACCGGCGCCGGATTCACCCTGGTCATCGCCCCCGGCGTCTACCGCGAGACGGTCTCGGTCGGAGCGGTCGACCCGGCGACCGGCCTGCCCGGCGCCGCCGGCTCGGAGATGACCTGGATCGGCGCCTCCGGCGATCCGCGCGATGTCGTCGTCGTGTACGACAACGCCAACGGCACGCCGAAACCCGACGGTTCGGGCACCTACGGCACCACCGGTTCGGCGACGACCACCGTGCGGACGGACGGGTTCACCGCCCGCTCGGTCACCTTCGCCAACGACTGGCTGCGCGCCGACCACCCCGGGATCACCGGTACCCAGGCCGTGGCGATCAAGGTGCAGGGCGACCGCTCGGCGTTCCACCGGTGCCGCTTCCTCGGTCACCAGGACACGCTGTACGCCGACTCGATCGCGCTCGGCACCTTCGCCCGGCAGTTCTACCGGGACTGCTACGCCGAGGGGGACGTGGACTTCGTCTTCGGGCGGGCGACGGCGGTCTTCGAGCACTGCCACTTCCGCACGCTGGACCGCGCGGACCTGGCCGGCGCCCCGTACGGCTTCGTCTTCGCGCCGTCCACGGCCGTCGCCGACCCGCGCGGATACCTGGTCACCCGCTGCCGGATCAGCAGCGCCGCGCCGGACACGTACTACAAACTGGCCCGCCCCTGGGTACCCGGCTCGGACCTCACCGCCCGCCCGATGCTGACCGTCCGCGACACCCGTCTGGACGCCGGTGTCGACGCGGTCGCGCCCTACACGAACATGTCCGCCTCCTATCCCTGGCAGAGCCAGCGCTTCGCCGAGTACCGCAACACCGGGCCCGGCGCGGTGATCACCGTCCCGGAGAACCGGCCCCAGCTCACGGACGAGCAGGCCCGTTCGGCGACCCGCGAGGCGTACCTCGGCGACTGGACCCCGTGGAAGGGGTGCTGAGATGCGCAGGCGAACCCTCCTCGCGGGTCTGGCGGGGTCGGTCACGGCCGTGGGCGCCGCCCCGGCCGCCGCGGGCGGCCGTCGTGCCCTGCACGTGCGTCCCGGCGACTCGGTCCAGGCCGCCGTGGACGCGGTGGACGGTCCCGGGCAGACGATCGTCATCCACCCGGGAACGTACCGCGAGGTGGTCCACATCCCCGCGGACAAAGGGGAGTTGACCCTCCGTGGCGTCACCCGCGACCCGCGCGACGCGGTCGTCGTCTTCGACCGGGCGAACGGCACGCCGGTACCGGACGGCTCCGGGACCTACGGGACCGCGGGCTCGGCCACCTTCACCTCGGCGGCTCCGGGGCTGACCGTGCGCTGTCTGACGATCGCCAACGACTGGCTGCGCGCCGACCACCCGGAGATCACCGGCACGCAGGCGGTCGCTGCCTACGTCACCGGCGACCGCTCGTACTTCGAGCGGGTGCGGCTGCTGGCCCACCAGGACACGCTGTTCGCGGACACGAGCGACCTGGCCGCCTTCGACCGGCACTGCTACCGCGACTGCCACATCGAGGGCGACGTCGACTTCGTCTTCGGCCGGGCCACCGCCGTCTTCGAGCGCTGCCGCTTCCACACCCTCGACCGGGACGTCTCCTTCAAGCCCGAGGGCATGGTCCTCGCGCCGTCCACGGCCCGCGCGAACCCCCACGGCTTCCTCGTCGCCGGCGGCCGTGTCACCTCGGGCGCCGAGGACGGGGCGTACAAGATCGCCCGGCCCTGGGTCCCGTCGTACGAGACCACGGCGTGGCCCTCACTCGTGGTCCGCGGCTGCGAACTCGGTCCCGGCATCGACGCGGTGGCGCCCTACACCGACATGCGCGCGGCCTATCCGTGGCAGTCCATGCGCTTTCGCGAGTACCGCGACACCGGACCCGGCGCGGTGATCACCGTCCCGGAGAACCGTCCCCAGCTCACGGACGCGGAGGCCGAGCGGCACACCCGTGCCGCCTATCTCGGCGACTGGTGCCCGTGATGTCCCCGTTCCATCCGACAGCACGACGAAAGGACCGCACTCCATGTCTCGTCGTACCGCTCTCTCCTCAGGCGCCGCCCTGGCGCTCGGCGCAGGCCTCGCCGTCCTCCCCACGCAGGCACAGGCCGCCACCGTCGTCGTCGACACCACCGCCGAACTGACCAGCGCGATCTCCGGCGCCACCGCCGGAACCGTCATCCAGGTGCGCGGCGGCACCTACTCCCCGACGGCCACCCTCCAGTCCACGGCCAACGGCACGTCCTCCTCACCGGTCACCCTCACGGCGTACGGCTCGGAGACCGTGAAGATCGACGGCTCCTCGCTCCCCTCGGGCTCCTGGATCTTCAAGCTGACGGCCGACTACTGGAACGTCTCGAACGTGACGTTCCAGAACTCCCCGGACAGCGCCGTCGTCTGCCAGTCCTGCACCGGCACCACCTGGAACAACATCAAGACCATCAACGGCGGCGACTCCGGCTTCACCCTGACCGGAGACGGCACCGTGAACAACACGGTCAAGAACATCGACTCGTACGGCAACTACGACGCCGCCACCCACGGCGAGAACGCGGACGGCGTCGCCGTGAAGTTCGGTTCGGGCAGCGGCAACCTGATCACCGGGGCCCGTCTCTACAACAACTCGGACGACGGAATCGACTTCTGGTCGTTCTCCTCACCCGTCACCGTCGAGCACACCTGGTCCTTCGGCAACGGCAAGAACCGCTGGGGGGACTCGGCCTTCGCGGGCGACGGCAACGGCTACAAACTGGGCGGGGACGGCGAGGTGGTCGCCCACGTCGTCAACAACTCCGCGGCCTGGGACGACGCGGGCAGCGGCTTCACCGAGAACTCCAACACCGGTGCCATCGTCATCAACCGCACCACCGCCTACGCCAACGGGAAGTACGGCTACTACTTCGCCACCAGCGCCGCCAAGCTCGGCAAGAACCTCGCCGTGAGCAACGGCACGGCGGTCTCCAAGGGATCCTCGGTGACGTCGGCCGGCAACAACTGGGACTCCGGCGTCGCCACCCCGGCGTTCCTCTCCACGAACGCGACCACCACGTACAACTCCCGCTCCTCCAGCGGGACACTGCCCGCGACCACCTTCCTCACGACGGGCAGCACGACCATCGGCGCGACCATGAACTGACCCCCGCCGGGCAGGGCGTGAGGCCCGAAATCACCGGACGCGAGGCCCAAGTCGGCCGAAAAGTATGTATCGATCAGGCAAAAGGCCTCGCGTCCGGGGACGTGACGCGCGTAGAAACCTGTCATGCATAAGCCACTGCGCATCGCGGCCGTCGCCGCAACCTGTGTCGTCGCCGGTGCCGCCCTGTACGGCACCGGCGTCGCCACCGCCGGTCAGTCCACGGCGAACTCGACGCACGAGCCCTACAACATAGGTGTCCTCGTCAAGGACATCGACACCTACTACGGCACCACGGCCGACGCCAACGGGGTCTACCAGGCGTCCCCCGAGAGCCCGTACGCCAAGGACCTGGCCCGCCTCGACGCCTCCGCCAAGCGGTACATCGACCAGGCGGCCCGCAAGGCCCACCACCGCCACGGGAAGCCCGCGGTCGTCTTCGACATCGACGACACGCTGCTGCTCTCCCTCGACTACGAGAAGAAGACCAACTACACGTACAACTCGGCCTCCTGGGCCGCGTACGTCGCCCAGGCGGACCGTCCGGCCGTCTTCGGCAGCGCCGACCTCGTCAAGTACGCCGCGTCCAAGGGCGTCGAGGTGTTCTACAACTCCGGCCTGAAGGAGTCGCAGCGCGTCTCCGCGGTCGACAACCTCAAGAAGGTCGGCGTCGACGTCAACCTCGACGCCTCGCACATGTTCCTCAAGGACGCGGCCAACCCGCCCGCGTACCTCGGCGACTGCGCCACGGCCACCGCCTGGAACTGCACGACCGTGCAGTACAAGGCCGGTACCCGCAAGCACATCGAGTCCCTCGGGTACGACATCGTCGCCAACTTCGGCGACCAGTACTCGGACCTCGACGGCGGTTACGCCGACAAGACCTACAAGCTCCCGAACCCCACGTACTTCGTGAGCTGACGTCCACCCGCAGTGAAACGTCGAACGCCCCCGCCGGTCCTCACCGGCGGGGGCGTTCGACGATCCCGGGAGACGAAGGCGTCCACGGGCTCGTCACGGATCGCCGCCGTCGGTGTCCCGGGCCGCGAAGTCCCCGGCCACGGACGCCCGTTCGCCGCCCTTCGCCGTCGCCGTCACCGTGTAGCCGTCGTCCTTCGCGTCCCGGCCGCCACGATCGTGGCCGTACTGGCCGGCGAAGATCCACGCGCCCGGCCGGACCGTACGCCCCGGCTTGAGCGTCCAGGTGAAGACGAGGAAGCCGTCCCGCTCGCCGGCCGCCGTCGTGAAGTCGCTCTCGGGCAGCGAGAGCCACGCCCCCGTCCGGCTCACCCCGCCGGTCTGCCTGACCTTCAACGTGACCGACAGCGAGGTGAGGTGCTCCGTGGCCCTCAGGCTGACATCGCTCTGCGCCCAGAAGTCGTCGCTGTGCGGGTCGACCGAGCCGTCCGACCGCAACGGGCCGTCCGCGGTGTCCCCGCCGGGTGTCCGCGCCGGGGCCGTGGGCCCGGTCGGCACAGCGGTCGGGGAGGGCGACGGACGCGGGCGGCCCGACACCTCCGGCGTCCCGGAACGAGGTCCGGCCCCGGGGGTGGCCGGCGCCCGGCCGGCCGGGTCCGGCGACGGGTCGGGCGCCGGGGGAACGGCCACGGTCCGCCGCGCCGGGCCGTCGTCCTTCACCGCCGTGGCGACCGCGTAACCGCCCACCGCCAGGACGCCCGCGACCGCGGCCGTCGCGCCCAGGACCCGGACCCAGCCGAGCGGCGGCCGGCGTGCCGCCCGCGGGGGCCGCCGCTCGCCGGAGCCCGCCATGCCGCGCTCCACCCGCGCCAGGACGCGCGCGCGGTCCGGCTCGTGGGCCCCGGCCGCCTCGCGCAGCCGGGCGCGCAGTTCGTCGTGCACCTCCCGCGGCTCCCTCACCGGTCTCGTCCTCCGGTCCCACCCGCGGGCAGCGCGCCCGCGTGCAGCCGTACCGACGCCTCGTCCGTGCCGAGCAGCCGCTTCAGTTCCGCCATGCCCTTGGACGTCTGGCTCTTCACCGTACCCACGGAGACGCCGAGGGCGAGCGCGGTGTCCTTCTCCGACAGATCGAAGGCGTGCCGCAGCACGACACAGGCGCGCTTGCGGAACGGCAGCCGCCGCAGGGCCTGTTGGACATCGACGGTCCCGGGTATGTCGGGGTTCTCGGTCCTGTCCTCGCGCTGCGACCAGACGAGCGTGATCCGCCGGCGTTCGCGCACGGCGGCGCGGATCCGGGTGCGGGCGAGGTTGGCGACCACTCCGCGCGCGTACGCCGTCGGACGGTCCGCCGCCCGCACCCGGTCCCAGCGGTGCCACAGCGCGAGCAGCGCGTCGGCGGCCAGATCGTCGGCGGCGTCCGGCTCACCGGTCAACAGATGGGCCAGGCGGGCCAGTTCGGCGTAGTGCTGCTCGAAGAACGCGTGGAACTCCACCGAGGCGGCGTCGTCGAGGAGAGTGCCCACGGGATGCCTCCCCTCGCTTCGGCTGCGGCACCGGTGCGGGTGCGGTGTATACGGATCCGTGATCTCGGTGTGGGGCACGGGAGTTCCGGCGGAGCGGGACGCGTGAGCGTACCAGCCGGTCGTGCGGGCCTTCGGACGGCGTATGGCGGGCCGAACCCGATTCCGTAACACGGGGAAAACCTGAAACCGGTTGATCGGGGGAACAATCCAGCCAGCATCCGCACACCAGGCACGCAGGCAACGAGGAGTATCGCCATGCCCGAAGCGCAGAAGGTCGACAACCGGCCAAGTACCGCCCCACCGGCGGCAGGCGGGGTCGACGCGTTCTTCAAGATATCCGCCAGAGGCTCCACCGTCGGCCGGGAGATACGCGGCGGATTCGCCACCTTCTTCACCATGGCCTACATCCTCGTCCTGAATCCCATCATCCTCGGCAGCGCCAAGGACAAGTTCGGGCACACGCTCGACACCGGTCAACTGGTCACCGCCACCGCGCTGGTGGCGTGTGTCATGACCGTCATCATGGGGATCGGAGGCAATCTGCCGCTCGCCATCGCGGCGGGTCTCGGCCTCAACGCCGTCGTGGCCTTCCAGCTCGCACCGCTGATGAGCTGGGACGACGCCATGGGCCTGGTCGTCCTCGAAGGCGTCCTGATCTGCGTCCTGGTGCTCACCGGCCTCCGGGAAGCGATCATGAACGCGATCCCGCAGCAGCTCAAGCAGGCCATCGGCGTCGGCATCGGTCTGTTCATCGCCTTCATCGGCTTCGTGGACGCCGGGTTCGTCAGCCGCATCCCGGACGTCGCCCACACCACCGTTCCCGTGCAGCTGGGGGCCGTGGGCCGCCTCACCGGCTGGCCCGTCCTCGTCTTCTGTCTCGGTCTCCTGCTGACCATCGCGCTGCTCGCCCGCAAGGTGAAGGGCGCGATCCTCATCAGCATCGTCACCATGACGGTCGTGGCGATCGTCATCGACGCCGTCGCCGACATCAAGAGCTGGGGCCTGACCACGCCCAAGGTCCCGGACAAGATCGTCGCCAGCCCGGACTTCGGACTCGTCGGCCACTTCAGCCTGTTCGGCGGCTTCGCCGAGGCCGGTGTCCTCACCGCGGTCCTGCTGATCTTCACGCTGGTCCTGTCGGACTTCTTCGACGCCATGGGGACCATCGTCGGGATCAGCGCCGAGGCCGGGCTGCTCGACGAGCAGGGCCAGGTCCCGGGCATCGGCCGGGTCCTGTTCATCGACGGCGCCGCCGCCGTCGCGGGCGGTGTGGGCTCCGCCTCCTCCAACACCGCCTACATCGAGTCCGCGGCCGGCGTCGGCGAGGGCGCCCGCACCGGCTTCGCCAACCTGGTCACCGGCGGCCTCTTCGGCCTCGCGCTCTTCCTCACCCCGCTGCTGACCATCGTCCCGCTCCAGGCCGCGGCGCCCGCGCTGATCGCGGTCGGGTTCCTGATGATGACCCACGTCAAGCACATCGACTGGGACCGGTACGAGATCGCCATCCCGGCGTTCCTGACCATCGCCGTGATGCCGTTCACCTACTCCATCACCGACGGCATCGGGGCCGGCTTCCTGGCCTACGTCGTCATCAAGGCGGTCCTGGGCAAGGCCAAGGAGGTCAACTGGCTGCTGTGGGCCGTCTCGGCGCTGTTCCTGGTGTACTTCGCGATCGACCCGGTGGAGCAGGTGCTCGGAGTGAAGTGACCGGCCCGTGCGACGGAGCCCTCACGCGCGGCGGCCCCGCACCCGATCGGGTGCGGGGCCGCCGCGCGTGCGGGGCCCGGCGCGGCGACGTTCTTAAGCGCCCCCCCCAACAAACCCGAGGCGACCCGCGCCGCCACACCCTT
>NZ_JBIBSY010000001.1:1416237-1426247 GCF_043078065.1 Streptomyces sp. NPDC015532
GGTCCGGGGGCCCCTCCCCCACCCACCCGGGGGCGCTGGGCCCGGGGGGCCCCCCCCCCCCCCGGCCCCCGCCCCCCCCCCCCGCGCCCCCCCCCCCCCCGGGGGGGGGGGGGCCCGCCGCGCGTGCGGGGCCGGGCGGGGCTCAGTTCTTCAGCGCCGCCCGCATCATCGCCTTGGCGACCGGCGCCGCCAGACCGTTGCCGCTGACCTCCGAGCGCGCCGCGTCCGACTGCTCGACCATGACCGCGACGGCGACCTCCTTGCCGTTCGAGTCGGACTTCGCGTACGACGTGAACCAGGCGTACGGCGTCTTGCTGTTCTTCTCGCCGTGCTGGGCCGTGCCGGTCTTGCCGCCCACGGTCGCGCCGGGGATCAGGGCGTTGGTGCCCGTGCCGTCCTCGACGACCGTCTGCATCGCGGACCGGAGCTGCCGGGCGGTCTCCGAGCTGACGATCTCCTCGGTGTCCGTGCTGTCGTCGTAGTCCTTCAGCACGTTGCCGTCGGAGTCGCTGGTCTGCGACACCATGTGCGGCGAGACCAGCTTGCCGTCGTTGGCGATCGCGGCGGACACCATCGCCATCTGGAGCGGCGTGGCGGTGACGTCGAACTGCCCGATGCCGGTCAGCGCCGTGGACGACCGGTCCATGCCCGTGGGGTACACGCTGGCGTACGCCCGCACCGGCACGTCCTGCTTCGTGTTGTTGAAGCCGAACTTCTCCGCCATGGCCCTGACCTTGTCCTGGCCGAGATCGACCGCCATCTTCGCGAAGACGTTGTTGCAGGAGTACTGGAGCGCGACCCGGATCGAGGCGTTCTCGCAGGGAGCGGACGCGTTCTCGTTCTTCAGGACGGTCGTCGTGCCCGGCAGGGTGTACGGGTCCTGGCTGTCCGTCTTCGCGTCCACGTCGGAGTAGAGCCCGTTCTCCAGCGCGGCGGCGGCCACGACCAGCTTGAACGTCGAGCCCGGCGGCAGCGGCTGCCGCAGCGCGCGGTTGACCAGCGGCTTGTCGGGGTCCTTGGTCAGCTTCTGCCAGACGCTGGTGTTGCCCGCGCTGATCGAGGTCGGGTCGTACGACGGTGTCGAGACGGCCGCGAGGATCTTGCCGGTCTTCGGGTCGATCGCGACGGCCGCGCCCTTGTTGCTCCCGAGCGCGTTGTAGGCGGCCTTCTGGACGGCCGGGTCGATCGTCGTGACCACGTCACCGGGGTCGGCGCGCTTGTTGGTGAGCGTGTCCAGCGGGTTCTTCAGCTGGATGTCCGAGCCGTCCAGCAGCTTCTGGTAGATGCCCTCCAGCTGGGTCGCGCCGTACACCTGCGAGCTGTAGCCGGTGACCGCCGCGTACAGGCTGCCGTTCTTGTACGTGCGCTTGTACTTGAGGTCGCTCCCTGTCGTCTGCGCGGAGCCGGTGATCGCGTCGCCGGCCACGATGATGTTCCCGAGCGGGTTCGCGTACAGCGCGATCGCGTTCCGTCGGTTGTCCTTGTCGTCCGCGAGTGCCTGGCCGTCGTAGAACTGCACCCAGGTCGCCCTGATCAGCAGAGAGAGCACGAGCAGCAGTGTGAAGACGGCGGCACGCCTGATCGTCTTGTTCATCCCGCACAGAAGGACGAGCGATCGGGGGTGAATCGTTCCCGTCCGCCCGGTTTTCTCATCATTCCCTCATGCGGCCACCGGGCCGGCCGTCGTGCCTGTCAGAGCCTGTCGGACCCTGTCAGAGCCTGCGGGTGGCCAGGGTGAGCCGGTCGCGGGCGTCGAACAGGGCGTCCTTGACCATCTGCTCGTGCGCGGGGGTGAGCCGGGCCACAGGCACCGAGCAGCTGATCGCGTCACGGGCGGGTGTGCGGTACGGGATCGCCACACCGAAGCAGCGCAGCCCGAGCGTGTTCTCCTCGCGGTCCACCGCGAAGCCCTGCTCCCGCACCTGGTGCAGCTCCTCGATGAGCTTCTCCCGGTCGGTGATCGTGTGCTCGGTCAGCGCGGGGAGCGTCTCCGGCAGCATCTTGCGGACCTGCTCGTCGCCGTACGTGGCCAGCAGCGCCTTGCCGAGCGAGGTGGAGTGGGCGGGGAGCCGGCGGCCGACCCGGGTGAAGGGGCGCAGATAGTGCTGCGACTGCCGGGTGGCCAGATAGACGACGTTCGTGCCGTCGAGGCGCGCGAGGTGGATCGTCTCGGTGGTGTCGTCGGAGAGCCGGTCCAGGGTGGGACGGGCCGCGGCGACCACCTCGTCGCCGTCGATGTACGAGGTGCCGACCAGCAGGGCCCGGACGCCGATGCCGTACCGCGTGCCCGTCGCGTCCGTCTCGACCCAGCCGAGCTCCACGAGCGTCCGAAGCAGCATGTACAGGCTGGACTTGGGATAACCGACGGCCTCCTGGACCGCGGCGAGGGAGTGCA
Source organism: Streptomyces sp. NPDC015532 (assembly GCF_043078065.1). Classification (NCBI taxonomy): domain Bacteria; kingdom Bacillati; phylum Actinomycetota; class Actinomycetes; order Kitasatosporales; family Streptomycetaceae; genus Streptomyces; species Streptomyces sp. NPDC015532. Next base: position 1,418,633 of record NZ_JBIBSY010000001.1, read on the forward strand.
TTCCGGGCTTGCCGGCGAAGTACTCCAGCAATTCCACGGTTCGCACCGCGGACTTGACCTGCGCCCCGCCGCCTGTCTCGCCTGCCGACATCGCCCTTGACCCCTTCGTTGGACGGGAAATAGTCTCCGACAGGAGTTCACCATCAGAGACAGCGTTCAGCATATCGAACACTCCTGGTGAGCGACACAAGAACTGTGGCATTACATCTGAAGGGACCCGCGGTGGCAGCAGCACCAGTCTGGAGTGTCGACCCCCGTACCGGGAAGCAGCGGGAGCAGGTTGCGGTGGAGGCCACGGCCCAGGAGGTGGACGAGACCGTCCGCGCCGCGCACGCCGCCCGTCCCGCTCTCGCCGACCGCACCGTACGCGCCGCGTTCCTGCGCACCGCCGCCGACCTGCTCGAAGGCGCCAAGGACCAGCTCGTCGAGGCCGCCGACGCGGAGACCGCGCTCGGCCCGGTCCGGCTCACCGGTGAACTCGCCCGCACCTGCTACCAGTTGCGTGCATTCGCCGGAATCGTCGACGAGGGCGCCTTCCTCGACGTCGTGATCAACCACCCGGACGCCACGGCCACCCCGCCGATCCCGGACCTGCGCCGCTACAAGGTGCCGCTGGGCGTCGTCGCCGTGTACTCGGCCTCGAACTTCCCCTTCGCCTTCTCGGTGGCCGGCGGTGACACGGCCAGCGCGCTGGCCGCGGGCTGCCCGGTCGTCGTCAAGGTCCACCCCGACCACCCGGCGCTCTCCGAGCTCGTCGCGGCCGTCCTGCGCCGCGCGGCGGGCCGGCACGGCATTCCCGAGGGCGTCATCGGCCTCGTCCACGGTTTCGAGGCCGGTGTCGAGCTGGTCCGGCACCCGCTGGTCGCGGCGGCCGGGTTCACCGGTTCCGTCCGCGGCGGGCGCGCGCTGTTCGACGCGGCCTCCTCGCGTCCGGTGCCTATTCCCTTCCACGGCGAGCTGGGCTCCCTGAACCCCGTGGTCGTCACCGAGGCCGCGGCCGCCGAGCGCGCCGAGGAGATCGGCACGGGACTCGCCGGCTCGATGACCCTGGGTGTCGGCCAGTTCTGTGTGAAGCCGGGCCTGGTGCTCGCTCCGGCCGGCGCGGCGGGCGACCGTCTGCTGAAGTCCCTGACCGACGCGGTGAGCGACACCGCCGCCGGGGTCCTGCTCGACCACCGCATGCGCGACAACTTCATCGCCGGGGTCGCCGAGCGCGCCGCGCTCCCGGACGTCCAGGCCCCGGTGACGCCGGGCGCCGGCGGTGAGCACACGGTGAGCCCCGGGTACCTGACCGTGCCCGCGAGCAGGCTGGTGGCCGAGGGCGAGCACGATCTGCTCCTCGAGGAGTGCTTCGGGCCGCTCACGGTCGTGGTGCGCTACGAGGACGAGTCCGAGGCCGGCGCGGTGCTCTCCCGGCTCCCCGGCAACCTCACGGCCACGGTGCAGCTCTCCGCCGAGGAGGCCGCGGGCGAGGGGCGCGGCGCGGAGATCCTCGCCGAACTCACCTCGCTGGCGGGCCGGGTCCTGGTGAACGGCTGGCCGACCGGGGTCGCCGTCGCGCCGGCCCAGCACCACGGAGGGCCGTACCCGGCGACGACCTCGACGTCCACCTCGGTCGGCGGCACCGCCATCGAGCGCTGGATGCGGCCGGTCGCCTACCAGGGCGTGCCCGAGGCGCTGCTGCCGCGCGAGCTGCGCGACGACAACCCGCTGGGCCTTCCGCGACGGTACGACGGGCGCCTGGAGCGCTAGATCCGACGCCGGGCCGGGCCGTTTCCCGCTGGGCCGGTCCTGGCCGCGATTCCCCGCGGGGCGGTCCTGGCCGGTTCCGTGTGCGGGCCGTTGTGCGCCGGCCGGCCCCTCGGGGGGACGGGCCGGTTCCGTACCGTGCCGGCCTCTCTCCCGGAGAGGCCAGCCGGGAACCTGAGAGACTTCGGACCATGGACGTCACACTCCCCGAACTCCCCTTCTCCCTGCGCACCTACGGCCCCGACGGGAACTGGTCGTACGAGGACGGTGTCCTCACCGGCTGGGCCGGGCCCCGGCAGGACCGCTTCGTGCCACCCACCGGCGAAGGACTCGACCCCGCTTCCGACGCCCCGAGGCTCCTCGGTTCGCCGGAGGGGGACTTCCAGCTGATCGCCCGCGTGACGGTGGGCTTCGGAGCGGCCTTCGACGCGGGCGTGCTGTACGTCCACGTCGGGGAGCGGGCCTGGGCGAAGCTGTGCCTGGAGTTCTCCCCGGACGTTCCCACCGTCTGCACGGTGGTCACCCGGGGGCACTCCGACGACGCCAACTCCTTCACGGTGGAAGGCAGTTCCGTCTGGCTGCGGGTGAGCCGCACGGGCCGCGCCTTCGCCTTCCACGCCTCCCGCGACGGCGAGCGCTGGACCTTCGTGCGTCTGTTCACCCTGGACGGCGAGAAGGAGACCGGGGCGGCGCTGGTGGGCTTCATGACCCAGTCGCCGATGGGGGAGGGCTGTGTGGTGACCTACGACGGCATCGAGTTCAGGCCTGACTGGCCGAGCGACCTGAGAGACGGAAGCTGAGGGCGGACGTCACGGTGAGCAGGGCCGCGCTGACGGCCAGGCTCAGCCGCATGCCGGTCTCGAAACCGCTCGCGACCAGCGCCCCGAACACCGCGATGCCCAGGCCCCCGGACACCTGCCGGGCCGCGTTGAGCACACCCGCCGCCAGCCCCGCCCGCTCGGCGGGCACGGCGTCCATCATCGCGGCGGTGAGCGGCGGCACCGTCAGGGCGCACCCCAGCGCCAGCGGGACCAGCAGGACGGCCACCAGCACCGGGGACGTGCGGGCGTCGACGCACAGGAGGGCGAGCAGCCCGGCGGCGGCCACGGGCTGTCCCACCAGCATCGGCAGCCGCGGCCCGTAGCGTCCCGTGAGCTTGCCGGCCACCACGTTCGTCACCGCGATCAGACTCGTCATCGGCAGGAACAGCAGCCCGGTGTACAGCGCGGAGTGGTGCTGGACCTGCTGGAAGAACAGCGAGAAGACGAAGACCATGCTGTAGAACGCGACGCTGACCGCCGAGCCCGCGGCGACCGTCGTGGCCACGGTCCGGTCGCGGAACAGGCCGAGCGGCACCACAGGGTGCGCCTGGCGCGCCTCGATCCGCAGGAACGCGGCGCCCGCGACCACGGCCGTCAGCAGCGCCACCCGACCCGCCGTCCCGCCCTCGATCACCGCGAAGGCCAGCGCCGAGAGGGTCACCACCGCCGCCAGCTGGCCGGGCAGGTCCAGCGGAGCCGGGCGGGGCCGCGAGCGGGGGGCCCGGAGGAGCAGCAGCAGGATCACCGCGCCCACCGGCAGGTTGACGAAGAAGACGCCCCGCCAGTTCCAGGCCGCGATCAGCGCGCCGCCGGCCACCGGACCGAGCGCCACCGCCAGCGAACCGCCCGCCGCCCAGGCGGCCACCGCGCGTGCCCGCCGGGCCGGTTCCGCGTACGCCTGCCGCACCAGCGCCAGCGAGGCCGGGAGCACGACCGCCGCCGCCACACCCTGCACCACCCGGGCGCCGACCAGGGCCGGCAGGTTCGGGGCCAGTCCGCAGGCCGCCGAGGCGAGAGTGAACACCACGGTGCCCAGCGCGTACGCCCGGCTCGCCCCGGCCCGGTCCGAGAAGGCGCCGGTGGACAGCATCAGCGCGGCGAAGGCCAGGGTGTAGGCGTCCACCACCCACTGAAGGCCGGACATCCCGGCGCCGAAGGAGGAGCCGATCGTGGGGAGGGCCACGTTCACCACGGACGCGTCGAGACAGGTCAGCGCGAAGCCGAGCAGCGAGGCGGTGAGGGTGAGCGCGGAAGAGGGCCTCTGGGACCCCGACTTCCCCTGACCGGGGACGGGTTCGGCGGCCCGGGACATCTGGTTCGTTGACATGTCCCCATGCTGCGGACCCTCGACCCCGTACAGTAGTGGCCTGAATGCCATGCTTCCGGAGGTTCTGGCCATGCCCGAGCTGCTCGCCCCGCACCGCGTCACCGTCATCGCCCCCTCTCCCGTCTCGCTGTTCAACCTCGCGATGCCCGAGATGCTGTTCGACAAGGTCGTGGTGGACGGCCGGCCGGGTTACGAGGTGGTCGTCTGCACGGCCGAGCCGGGACCCGTACCCACGACCGGCGGACTCGACCTGTACGTCCCGCGCGGTCTGGAGGCCGTGCGGGAGGCGGACACGGTGGTCGTCGCCGGCACCGGGGCCCCGTTCGAGCCGGACCCGCGGATCGTGGCGGCGCTCCGCGAGGCGGCCGCCGCGGGCCGGCGCATCGCGTCCATCTGCACCGGCGCCTTCCAGCTCGCCGAGGCGGGCCTGCTCCAGGGCCGCAGGGCCACCACGTACTGGGCCCACGCCGGGGTGATGCGCCGGCGCTATCCGCAGGTCGAGCTGCGCGGAGACGTGCTGTACGTGCAGGACGGGCCCTTCCTGACGTCGTCCGGCTACGCCGCCGGCATCGACCTGTGTCTGCACATCATCCGCACCGACTACGGCGCCGCCGTCGCCAACGAGGTCGCACGCCTCGCCCTGGTCGCCCCCGTACGGCCCGGCGGCCAGACCCAGTTCACCCAGACCCCGCTGCCCCCCGAGCGCGGCAACGCCTGTGCGGACACCCGCGGCTGGGCCATGCGCAACCTCGACAAGCCGCTCACCCTCACCGACCTGGCCCGGCACGCGGGCGTCAGCGTGCGCACCCTCACCCGCCGGTTCCACGCCGAGAGCGGGGTCAGCCCCCTCCAGTGGCTGCTCCACCAGCGCGTCGAACGGGCCAAGGAACTCCTGGAGACCACGACCCTGCCGATGGACCAGGTGGCCGGTGCCTGCGGGCTCGGCACGGCCGACTCGCTGCGCGCGCACGTGGTCCGACGGACCGGCCTCACCCCGAGCGCCTACCGGACCCAGTTCAGCCGGCACGGAACCGCGACCGGAACCATGACGTCCTCCGTTGCATGATCAGTGAACGTGTGACCGGCGCGCTGGTGATCCGCACCGCCCTGCCCGTCGAGGCCGAGACCATCGCCGATCTGCACTTCCGGGCCCGTTCGACGTACTACCCGGACGGCGTCCCGCAGGGAGACATCGACTGGGCCGAGGCCTGGCGCGGCTCCATCGCCCGCCCCGACGCGCATGTGCTGTGCGCTGTCGCGCAGGGCCGGATCGTCGGCATCGCCTCGTTCCGTACGGACGAGGGCGCGCCCGCCGACACGGTCAAGCTCTTCCAGTTCCACGTCGATCCCGGCCACTGGCGGGCCGGAATCGGGAGGTCGCTGCACGCGGCCTGCGTGGAGGAGTGGCAGGCGGACGGCGTGCGCGCGGCGACCCTCGACGTGCACACCGACAACCTGCGCGCGCAGGCCTTCTACGCCCGCCTGGGCTGGGCCCCCGATCCGGAGAACCCGCCCGCGGAGGGTGATCACCACCTGTACCTGCGGTACGACGTGGCCAGGCGTGCGGACGGGGCCCGGGGCGCGGACAGGCAGGCGGACGCGGCCGGGGAATGACCCGAGCCGCTTGAATGTTCACCTATACGACGTCCCTGGAGGGTGTCCCCCATCCGCACGACCTGGAGAGAGCCGAACAATGCGCGTCGAGATCTGGTCCGACATCGCCTGCCCCTGGTGCTATGTCGGCAAGGCCCGTTTCGAGAAGGCGCTCGACGCCTTCCCGCACCGTGACGAGGTCGAGGTCGTGCACCGTTCGTTCGAGCTGGACCCCGGCCGCGCCAAGGGCGACACCCAGCCCGTGATCACGATGCTCACCAAGAAGTACGGCATGAGCGAGGCGCAGGCGCAGGCGGGCGAGGAGAACCTCGGCACGCAGGCCGCCGCCGAGGGCCTCGCGTACCGCACCCGGGACCGCGACCACGGCAACACCTTCGACATGCACCGGCTGCTGCACCTGGCCAAGGCGCGGGGCCGCCAGGACGAGCTGATCGGCCTGTTCTACAAGGCCAACTTCGCCGAGGAGCGGACCGTCTTCGGCGACGACGAGCGGCTCGTGGAGCTGGCCGTCGCCGCCGGGCTCGACGCCGGCGAGGCCCGCGGGGTCCTCGCCGACCCCGCCGCCTACGCGGACGACGTCCGCGCCGACGAGCGCGAGGCCGCCGAGCTGGGCGCCAACGGCGTCCCCTTCTTCGTGCTGGACCGCACGTACGGTGTCTCCGGCGCACAGCCCGCCGAGGTCTTCGCCCAGGCGCTGGCCCAGGCGTGGGGCGAGCGCCCGCCGCTCACGCTGCTCCAGGACGAGAGCGCCGACGCCGAGGCCTGTGGCCCGGACGGCTGTGCCGTCCCGCAGAACTGACCAGCGCGGGAGAGGGGCCCCGGCGCCGGAAGACGCAGGTCGGGGCCCATGCATAAGCGCCGCTTGGGGAAACCACGTAAAAGTCCTCAATGGACTTGGGCATCGTCCGGGCCCACAGTGGTTCCATGGAGACCTTCGAGACCCTCGTCCGTGCCGAGTTCGCCCCGAAGAACACGTTTCTGAACACCGCGAGCACCGGCCTGCTCCCCGCCCGCACCGTCGCGGCCCTGCACGAGGCGGTGGCCCTGCGGGCCGCGGGCAGGCCGATCGACTCCCTCTTCGAGGACGTCGAGCTGGCCCGCGCCTCCTTCGCCCGGCTGGCCGGTGTCCCGGCCGCCCGGGTCGCGGCCGGCCCGTCCGTCGCGGCCCAGACCGCGCTGGTCGCCTCCGGGCTGGCCCCGGGGTCCGAAGTCCTCACGGCCGAGGACGACTTCACCTCCGTGCTGAACCCGTTCCACGTCCGCGGTGACCTCAAGGTGCGCGCCGTACCGCTGGAGCGGCTCGCCGAGTCCGTACGGCCCGGCACGGCGCTCGTCGCGGTCAGCGCCGCCCAGTCCGCCGACGGCCGGATCGCCGACCTCCCCGCGCTGCGCGAGGCGGCCCGCACTCACGGGGCGCGCACCTACGTCGACTTCTCCCAGGCGGCGGGCTGGCTGCCGATCGACGCGGACGGCTACGACTTCACCGTGTGCACCACCTTCAAGTGGCTGCTGGGCCCGCACGGCGCGGCCTTCCTCGTGGTGCCCGAGGACTTCGGCGGGCTCACCCCGCTGTACGCGGGCTGGGTCGCCGCGGAGCGGCCCTGGGACGCCTGTTACGGCCCGGTGCAGGAACTCGCCCACTCCGCCCGCCGGTTCGACGTCAGTCCCGCCCTGTTCACCCATGCCGGGGTGCGCCACTCCCTCGCCCTGATCGAGGAACTCGGCGTGGACGCCGTGCACGAGCACGACCTGGCCCTCGCCGAACGGTTCCGCGCGGGGCTGGCCGCGCTGGACCACGAGGCGCTGCCCGCACCCGGCTCCGCCATCGTCTCCGTGCCCGGACTCGGCCACCGGCAGGGCGAGTTGAGCCGGGCCGGCATCGAGGTGTCCAACCGCGCGGGCAACCTGCGGGCGTCGTTCCACCTCTACAACACGCCCGCCGACGTCGACCGTCTCCTGGACGTGCTGTCCGGCTGACACGGCCGGGGGGGGCCGGGGGGGCCCCCCCCCCCCCGCCCCCCCCCCCCCCCCCCACCCCCCCCCCCCCCCCCCCCCCCCGGGGGACGCCCCCCCCCCCCGACACCCGCGCCCGCCCCCGGGGGCG
>NZ_JBIBSY010000001.1:1426257-1502275 GCF_043078065.1 Streptomyces sp. NPDC015532
CGGGGGGGGTTGTACACCCCACAACCCCCCCCCCCCCCCCGCCCCCGGTGGCGGGGCGGGGGGGCCCGCCCCCCCGGCCGGCCCCCCGGGGGGCCCCCCCCCCCCCGGGGCCCGCCCGGATCCCGCTCATCCCGCCGGAGGCGTCACCGTACCGGCGTGAAGTCCCGCGCCCCGATGAACTCCGGCCTGCGCACGGGTGCCGCGAACGGCTCCACCGCCGCGTTGTCCACGCTGTTGAACACGATGAAGACGTTGCTGCGCGGGAACGGGGTGATGTTGTCCCCCGAGCCGTGCATGCAGTTGCAGTCGAACCAGGTCGCCGAACCGGCCCTGCCCGTGAAGAGCTTGATGCCGTGCCGGCTCGCGAGGCCGGTGAGCGCCTCGTCCGAGGGAGTACCGGCGTCCTGCATCTGGAGCGACTTCTTGTAGTTGTCCTTCGGTGTGGCCCCCGCGCACCCGAGGAACGTCTTGTGCGACCCCGGCATGATCATGAGGCCGCCGTTGGTGTCGTGGTTCTCGGTCAGCGCGATCGAGACGGACACCGTCCGCATGTGGGGCAGACCGTCCTCGGCGTGCCAGGTCTCGAAGTCCGAGTGCCAGTAGAAGCCACTGGCCCCGAAGCCCGGCTTGACGTTGATCCGTGACTGGTGGACGTACACGTCCGAACCGAGGATCTGCCGCGCCCGGCCGACGACGCGCTCGTCGCGCACGAGACGGGCGAACACCTCGCTGATCCGGTGCACCTCGAAGACGGACCGGATCTCCTGGGTGCTCGGCTCGACGATCGAGCGCTCGTCGGCGCGGACCGCCGGATCGGTGACGAGCCGTTCCAGCTCCTGCCGGCAGACGGCGGCCTCGTCCTCGCCGATGAGCTGCTCGACGGAGAGGAAGCCGTCGCGCTCGTAGGAGTGGAGCTCGGGGACCGAGATCGGGCCGGGCGCGTCCGGCGCGCCCCAGACGACCGGGTCCTGGCGGGGCACGGCTACTTCGGTGGCGGCGCGGCTGGGGTACGCATCGGTGAGTGTGGTCATCGGTGTGTCACACCTCCTCGGGTTCGGTGAGCAGCGGGTAGACGCCGTTCTCGTCGTGGTCCTCCCGTCCGGTGACGGGCGGGTTGAAGACGCAGACGCACCGGAAGTCGGTCCGGGGACGCAGGGTGTGGCGCTCGTGGCCGTTCAGCAGGTACATCGTCCCGGGGGCGATCCAGTGCTTCTCGCCGGTCTCCTCGTCGGTGAGTTCGGCCTCGCCCTCCACGCAGAGCACGGCCTCGATGTGGTTCGCGTACCACATCGACGTCTCTGTGCCCGCGTACAGGATCGTCTCGTGCAGGGAGAAGCCGACCTTCTCCTTGGCGAGGACGATGCGCTTGCTCTCCCACGTGCCGGTCGCCGCTTTCACGTGCCGGTCGGTGCCTTCGACATCCTTGAACGAACGGACTATCACGGTGGTGCGATGCCTCTCTCTCGTGTGCCTCGTGTTTCTCGGGCTGTCCGGGGCTGTCGCGCTGCCCGGGTTGCCCTGGCGGCCTGTCAGACGGTCTCGCTGACGGCGCGGGCGAGGGTGCGCAGGCCCTCGTCGAGTTCGTCGGGGGTGATGGTCAGGGCGGGCAGCAGTTTCACGACCTCGCTCTCCGGGCCGGACGTCTCGATGAGCAGCCCGAGTTCGAAGGCGCGCTGGGCGACCCGTCCGGCGCGGGCCTTGTCCTTGAACTCGAGGCCCCAGACGAGCCCGCGGCCCCGGTACTCCTTGATGTCGGCGAGGTTCTCCTCGGTGATGGAGATCAGCGCCTGCTCGATCTGCTCGCCGCGGGCACGGGTCTGCTTCTCCATGGCGGACCCGTCGGCCCAGTAGGCCTCCAGGGCGGCGGCGGCCGTGACGAACGCCGGGTTGTTGCCGCGGAAGGTGCCGTTGTGCTCGCCGGGCTCCCAGATGTCCAGCTCGGGCTTGAACAGGCACAGCGACATCGGCAGCCCGTAGCCGCTGATGGACTTGGACACGGTCACGATGTCGGGCACGATCCCCGCCTCCTCGAAGGAGAAGAACGCGCCGGTCCGTCCGCAGCCCATCTGGATGTCGTCGACGATCAGCAGCATGTCGCGGCGCTTGCACAGGTCGGCGAGGGCGCGCAGCCATTCGGGCCGCGCGACGTTGATGCCGCCCTCGCCCTGCACGGTCTCGACGATCACCGCGGCGGGCTGGTTGAGCCCCGATCCCTGGTCCTCCAGGAGCCGTTCGAACCACAGGAAGTCCGGGACCTGCCCGTCGAAGTAGTTGTCGAACGGCATCGGGGTGCCGTGCACCAGCGGGACGCCGGCGCCCGCCCGCTTGAAGGCGTTGCCGGTCACGGCGAGTGAGCCGAGCGACATCCCGTGGAAGGCGTTGGTGAACGACACGATCGCCTCGCGCCCCTTCACCTTCCGCGCGAGCTTCAGCGCCGACTCGACCGCGTTGGTGCCGGTCGGACCGGGGAACATCACCTTGTACGGCAGGTCGCGCGGCCGCAGCACCAGGCTCTGGAAGGTCTCCAGGAAGCCGCGCTTGGCGGTGGTCGACATGTCGAGTCCGTGGGTGACGCCGTCGCGTTCCAGGTAGTCGAGCAGGGCCCGTTTGAGCACGGGGTTGTTGTGCCCGTAGTTCAGCGACCCGGCGCCGGCGAAGAAGTCGAGGTACTCGTGGCCGTCCTCGTCGTACATCCGGCTGCCCCGGGCCCGGTCGAAGACGGTGGGCCAGTTGCGGCAGTAGCTGCGCACCTCCGACTCCAGGGTCTCGAAAACACTCAGGTCCGGCTGGGTGATGGTCAAGGCGATTCGCTCCTCGATGCAGGGGGGAGGGGAGGAAGGAGGGGGTTCAGACGGAGAACGGCCCGATGCGGTAGAGCACTTCGGGGTCGTGCGGCCCGTCGGGGAACTGACCCGTCTCGAACAGCACCTCGCGCTCGACGGCCGCGCCACGACGCCTCGCGTACGACGTGAACAGACGCTCGGAGGCGGTGTTGCCCGGAGTGATGGTGGTCTCCAGGACGGACAGCCCGCGTTCGGCGGCCACCCGCGCGGTCAGCCCGTCGAGCAGGCGCGCGGCCAGTCCGCGGCCGCGGTGCGCCGCGTCGACGGCCACCTGCCACACGAGGAGGGTCCCCGGGCGCTCGGGGCGGATGTACGCGGTGACGAAGCCGACGGGCCGCCCGTCGGCGTCGCGCGCCACCGCCGAGGTACCGGCGAAGTCACGGCACCACAGCAGGTAGCTGTAGGAGGAGTTCAGGTCGAGGGTCCGGGAGTCCTTGGCGATACGCCAGAGGGCGGCCCCGTCGGCCACCTCCGGACGGTCGATCCGAAGGCCCTCCGGCATTTCCAGGAATTCCGCTGACAGGTCTGCTTGGGAGACGGTCATGCGGGTTGAATTTACCGACGGAAAGTTCAGATTGCATCGTCGGACGGGGTTACGAATGGACGGTCGGTGTGTTATCAGGCGCCCGTGAAGGGACGGCGACTGCCACTGATGTATGAACGCTTTTGCCCGGAAAATACCGCAGAAAAAGGGCGCGCTGTGGAGTGTGTCACAGCGGCGAAATGTGCGGGAGATCCGCCGGATCGCGCCATTCGGTGTTCGCGAAATCTTTGCGTTTAGCCACCAGGAAAGCGGGCAGAAGAATGCGGGAAGCTACACCGGAAGAATTCCCGGGATATCAGGTTCGGAATTGACGGCAGGATAGGCGGGGGGAGTGGATATGGAATTCCCCCGTCATCGCGGACGCGACGCGCGGGAGCCTCCGCCCAGGGACCTGCCCCGCTCGCACGCGCTTCCGTCCACCGGCCCCCCTGACGCCCACGCGCTTCCGCGCACCGGGCCCCCTGACGCCCAAGGGCTTCCGTCCACCGGCCCGCCTGACGCCCGCGCGTTCCCTCCCGGTGTCCCGGCGGAGGCGCGGACGCCCCCGCCGGCCCGCTCCGGATCAGCCCCAGGCCAGTGCCGCGGCCCGGCGCGCCCCCTCCGGGTCCACCGGGAGGCCGGACTCGGCCAGCACCGCGCCGAGCCCCGCGAGGCTGGACTGGACGGCACCCAGGGTGGCGTCCGGGCCGTAGTGGTTCACGCGGATCATCGACTGCGCGAGAGCGCCGCCGCCCGCGGCGAGCGGCAGCGCGGGATCCGCGGCCAGCGCCTTCGCGACCACCGCGGACGCGTCCACGTCCTCGGGCACCCGCAGAGTGGTGGCGACGGGCGCCGCGTCACCGGCGGCGTCCACGTACGGAGCCAGGCCGCCGCCGAGGGCCACCGCTCCCGCCCGGGTGGCCGCGGCGGCCGAGGCGTGACGGGCCATGACCGCGTCGAGGCCCTCGCCCTCGATCCGCTCGACACACGCCTCCAGCGCCAGCATCTCCAGCTGCGCCGGCGCGTGCAGCAGCGCCGTGCGGCCGCCGTCGACCCACCGCTCCTTCCAGTCCAGCAGGGAGAGGTAGGAACGGCGCGGCGCGGCGGGGTTCGCGGCCATCCGCGCCCACGCCCGCTCGCTCACCGACACCGCCGACACACCGGCGGGACCGCCCATCGCCTTCTGCGCCCCGATCACGCACAGGTCCACGCCCCAGGCGTCCGGCAGCACCGGCTCCGCGCCGATCGACGCCACGGCGTCCAGGTAGAAGAGGGCGCCGTGCTCGCGTACGACCTCGCCGATATCCGCCACCGGGTTGGTGTTCCCGGTGGCGGCCTCGGCGTGCACGAGCGACACGAAGTCGATCGACGGGTGCTCGGCGAAGGCCTCGCGGATCTGTCCGGCGGTGACCGCGGTGTGGAACGGCACGGCCAGATCGATCACGGTGGCCCCGCAGTCCCGCAGCCAGTTCCCGAACGTCTGGCCGTAGGGGCCGGTGACGACGTTCAGCGCGGTGGTGCCCGGGCCGGCCGTGCCCCGGATGGCCCCTTCCAGGGGGAGCAGCGCCTCGCCCTGCATGATCACGACGTCCTGCCGGGTGCCGAGCAGCCGGGCCACACGGTCCTCGATCGACGCGAAGCGGGCAGCGCTCAGCGGCGCCAGGTCAAGGAAGGGGTGGGTCACGGCGGTGCTCTCCTCGCTCACGGGTGGGATCGACGATCAGAGCGTAACCGGCGGCCCACGGCGCACCCGGACCGGCGAATTCTGAGGCCAGACGGCCCAGCGGCCATCGGATTGATTTGAGTGACCCAAACCTTTCCTTATAATCGGAACCCTCTGTTCCCCCCACTGGAGGTCCCCGTGTACTCGGTCCCCGGACGCCGGACCCGTATTCTGGCCGCCACCACCGCCACGGCCGGGCTGCTGCTCGTGGCCGCCTGCTCCTCGGACAGCGGAGGCGGCAAGACCACCACCGCGAGCGGGGTCCCGCTGGTCAAGAGCGGTCAGCTCACCACCTGCACCCACCTGCCGTACCCGCCCTTCCAGTCGGAGATCGACGGCAAGGTGCAGGGCTTCGACGTGTCGCTGATCGACCTCGTCGCCGACGACCTGGGAGTGAAGCAGTCCATCGTCGACACGCCCTTCGAGAACTTCAAGACGGGCGCGTTCCTCAACTCCGAGCAGTGCGACCTCGCCGCCGCCGGTATGACGATCACCGAAGAGCGCAAGAAGAACGTCGACTTCTCCGACCCGTACTTCGACGCCACCCAGGCCGTCCTGGTCGACAAGAACAGCGGCATCACCTCCCTCGCCGACGTCAAGGCCAAGGGCAAGAAGCTCGGCGCCCAGGCGCAGACCACCGGCGAGGACTACGCGAAGCAGCAGGGCTTCGACCCGGTCTCCTTCGAGTCCTCCGACGCGGTCCTCAGCGGGCTGCGCAGCGGTCAGGTGCAGGCCGTGATCATCGACTACCCGGTCGTCCAGGGCTGGCTCAAGGACAAGGCCAACGCCGACGCCTTCAAGGTGGCCGACAACATCAACACCGGTGAGCAGTACGGCTTCACGGTGAAGAAGGGCAACACCAAGCTCGTCGCCGCCATCAACAAGGCCATCGCGGAGGCCAAGGCCGACGGCACGTACAAGAAGCTCTACGAGAAGTGGATCGGCCCGTACGACGCGGCCGCGGCCTCCGCCTCCCCGTCCGCCTCATGAGTGATGCCGGTGCACCCGTCCAGCCCCGCAGGTCCGGCCTGAGCCGGCGCCGGAAGCGCTCCGTCTCGCGCGGTGCGCAGTACGTCGTCTTCGCGGCCGTCGTGATCGCCTTCGCGGTCACGGCGGACTGGGGCCGTCTGCAGAACCAGTTCTTCCAGTGGGACCTGGTCAAGCAGATGTTCCCGGAAGTCATCACGCTGGCGCTGAAGAACACCGTCCTCTACACGACGTTCGGCTTCGTCGTCGGGCTCGTGCTGGGCATCGTCGTCGCCCTGATGCGTCTGTCGTCGGTGGGCCCCTACCGCTGGTTCGCCGGAATCTACATCGAGGTCTTCCGCGGTCTGCCCGCCCTGGTGATCTTCATCTTCGTGGGCGTCGCGGTACCGCTCGCGTTCCCCGGTACGGAGATCCCGGGCGGAACGTACGGAAAGGTCGCCATCGCGCTCGGTCTGGTGGGGGCCGCGTACATGGCCGAGACCTTCCGCGCGGGCATCCAGGCCGTGCCCAAGGGACAGATGGAGGCGGCCCGTTCGCTGGGCTTCTCGCACGCGCGGGCCATGGTCTCGATCATCGTCCCGCAGGCGTTCCGGATCATTCTCCCGCCGCTCACCAACGAACTCGTGACCCTGTTCAAGGACTCCTCGCTGGTGCTGTTCCTCGGTGTCACCCTGGAGGAGCGGGAACTGTCCAAGTACGGCCGCGACCTGGCCAGCACGACCGCCAACTCCACGCCGATCCTGGTCGCGGGCCTGTGCTACCTGCTCGTCACGATTCCGCTCGGCTTCGTCGTACGGCGTCTCGAAGCGAAGTCGGGGGAGGTCTCGAAGTGAGCACACCCGAGATCCAGGTGAAGGACCTGCACAAGTCCTTCGGCGACAACGAGGTCCTGCGCGGCATCGATCTGGAGGTCGCCCGGGGCGAGGTCGTCTGTGTCATCGGCCCGTCCGGCTCCGGCAAGTCGACCCTGCTGCGCTGTGTGAACCTCCTGGAGGAACCCACCAAGGGGCAGGTGTTCGTGGGCGGCACGGAGGTCACGGACCCCGATGTCGACATCGACGCCGTACGCCGCCGTATCGGCATGGTCTTCCAGCAGTTCAACCTCTTCCCCCATCTGTCGGTGACCGGGAACCTCACGCTGCCGCAGCGCCGGGTGCTCGGCCGGGACAAGGCGGAGGCGGCCCGGACCGCCGCCGGGAACCTCGCCCGGGTGGGCCTCGCGGAGAAGGCGGACGCCTATCCGGCCTCGCTCTCCGGCGGTCAGCAGCAGCGCGTCGCGATCGCCCGCGCGCTCGCCATGGGACCCGACGTGATGCTGTTCGACGAGCCGACCTCGGCGCTCGACCCCGAACTCGTCGGCGACGTCCTCGCCGTCATGCGGATGCTCGCCGACGAGGGCATGACGATGATGGTCGTCACCCACGAGATGACCTTCGCGCGCGAGGTCGCCGACCGGGTCGTCTTCATGGACGGCGGTGTGATCGTCGAGGAAGGTGTCCCGGCGCAGGTCATCGGCGCTCCGGCCCACGAACGGACACGGCACTTCCTGTCCCGGCTGCTCGACCCCGCGATGGCGGACGTCGAGGAGGAGGCACCGGACACGGCGGACCCGGCGTAGGACCGGCCGGGCGGGACCCGGCGGGACTTGGCGGGTGCCGACCGGGTGAGGCCCGCCGGGAGCGGACCGGGGGAGCGGGGAGAGCGGGCCGCCTCACCTGCATTCTTGCGAGGATGCCCAGGCGTTCACGCCGAGGAGGAATCGCATTCCGTATGAGTGACGCGGAGCGTCGCCGCATGCGGTCCGGATGCGGTGCGTCTTTGTCCGGCAGCGGGGCGGGAAACAAGAACTCCGCCCGCGTGATGCTGGTCCGGGCTGGTCTCAACCCGGCTGGTGCCGAGGGCGTAAGACCTCCGGGAGCGCCGCTCCCGGAGGCAGCCTGAGCCAGGAATCCCCTCCCGTTCAGGAGAGGGGAGGATTCAATAAGGTGCGTGACATGAGCGATCACCCGGTACTGCACGTGAAGGGGCGGGTCCTGGTCGGACCCGACGACGTCCGCGACGAGCTGTGGGTCGTCGGCGGCCGGATCTCGTACGAGCGCCCCGGCGGCGCCCGTGACGTCCGCACCGTCGAGGGCTGGGCGCTGCCCGGCCTGGTCGACGCGCACTGCCACGTCGGGCTCGACGCCCACGGCCCGGTCCCCGCGGACGTCTCCGAGAAGCAGGCGCTGACCGACCGCGACGCCGGCACCCTCCTGATCCGGGACGCGGGATCGCCCTCCGACACCCGCTGGACCGACGACCGCGACGATCTCCCGAAGATCATCCGCGCGGGACGGCACATCGCCCGCACCCGCCGCTACATCCGCAACTACGCCCACGAGATCGAGCCCGAGGACCTGGTCGCATACGTCGCCCGGGAGGCCCGGCGCGGTGACGGCTGGGTCAAGCTCGTCGGGGACTGGATCGACCGCGGCACCGGCGACCTGAGCGCCTGCTGGCCGCGCGAGGCCGTGGAGGCGGCGATCGCCGAGGCGCACCGGCTCGGCGCCCGGGTCACCGCGCACTGCTTCGCCGAGGACTCGCTCCGCGACCTGGTCGAGGCGGGCATCGACTGCATCGAGCACGCCACCGGCCTCACCGAGGACACCGTTCCGCTCTTCGCCGAGCGTGGTGTCGCCATCGTCCCGACGCTCGTGAACATCGCCACCTTCCCGCGGCTCGCGGACGGCGGCGAGGCCAGGTTCCCCGAGTGGTCCGCGCACATGCGACGCCTCCACGAGCGCCGCTACGACACGGTGCGGGCCGCGTACGACGCCGGAATCCCCGTCTACGTGGGCACCGACGCGGGGGGCTCCCTCGCGCACGGCCTCGTCGCCGCGGAGGTCGCCGAGCTCGTCACCGCCGGCATCCCGCCCGTCGAGGCGCTCTCGGCGACCGCCTGGGGCGCCCGGCGCTGGCTCGGGCGGCCCGGTCTCGACGAGGGGGCGCCGGCGGACCTCGTGGTCTACGAAGGTGACCCACGCGACGACGTACGGGTCCTGGCGGATCCACGACGGGTGGTCCTGAACGGGCGGATCGTCGGCTGAGGCGGCAGCGGTTGACGGAGCGTGACGGCCGGGGTGGCGCGCTCGTTAGGCACTGTCGGGCGCTCCGGCATGCCGGCGGCGCACCGGCCGGAGCGTCAACCAGCGCGTTCGCCCTCACGCGTTGATCGAGTGACAGGGGAGAACAACCGTGCCCCGGGATTCGAAGACGTGTACGGATAACCCACGATGGAGTGAACTCACGTCAGGTGTCTGACTGTTCACTCTCAGTGCGTAATTCTTTCCGGGTCCCAGGCTTTCTCCTAGGGGGGTCCCACCCTTGAACAGCACCAACCACCGCATGCCCGCGCGCCGTTTCGCGGTCACCGCGGCCGCCACCGTCCTCGCCGCGGGTCCCGCCGCGCTGGCCGGTGCCGGCTCCGCGCACGCGAGCGACGACCACGGCCGCGCGAGCGCCGTCGTGCTCCGTACCGGACTCGACGTGTCCCTCCTCAGGAAGACCGTGAACGTCCCGCTCGACGTCTCCCTGAACGAGGTGCAGGCACCCCGAAGTGCCGAGAAGACCGCGCTCACCGCCCGGCTGGACGGCGTCGACCACGGACGGCCGTTCAGCGTGCTGCGCGCCGAGGCCGCCACCGCCGAGGCCACCGTCTCCGCGGAGAAGGCCGAGGGCTCGACCCGTCTCGCCCACGCCGCCGTCCACGTCCCCGGGCTGCGGCTGCTGTCGCTCATCGAGGTCGAGGAGGTGACCTCGAAGGCGACCTGCGAGGCGGGCAAGAAGCCCGTCGCCACCGCGAATCTGCTGGGATCCGTCACCGTGCTCGGCAAGAAGGTCACGCTGACGACAGGCGGCCCGACACACGTGAAGGTCCCCGGGGTCGGAGAGGTGCGCCTCGATCTCTCCAGGACCGAGACGACGTCCCGGACGGCCGCCGCGTCGGCGCTCGAACTGAACGTCTCCGTCAACCCGTTGAAGCTGAACGTGGCCGAGGTCGAGGGCACGGTGACCCTGGCGAAGGCCACCTGCGAGGCACCGGCCGCGCCCGCCCGGGAGGCAGCGCCGGCGGCCAGTCCCTCGGCGTCCGACGAGCCGTCGGCCGAGCCGTCGGCCGAACCGAGCGCGCAGGGCGCTCGCGAGGAGGGCGGACTCGCCGAGACCGGGGGCAGCTCGATGACGCCGTACCTGGCCGGCGGCGCGGTGGCCCTGCTCGCCGCGGGCGGCGGAGCGGTCGCCCTCTCCCGTCGCCGCCGTAGCTGACGGCGCCGTGCCCGACGCCGCCGGGGTTGAGCGTCGCCTCGCCCCTGGTGCGGCTCGGGTGAGCGAAGGCCCGCCGACTGTGCTGCGGTCGGCGTGCCCGACGCCCCCCGGACCGCTCGCCCCAGGTGCGGCTCGCAGGAGTCAAGACCCGCCGATTGCACCGCGGTCGGCGGCGCCCGGCCGGGCGCGGCCGGGGGTGAGAGCCGCCCTGCCCTGGCACCGGCGGGACTGACGGCGCCTCGCCCCGGTGCCCCCGGCCCCTTGCTCCCCGGACGCCGGAGAGGCCGACGGCCGCACCCCGTCCGGGGCCCGGGGAACGGGCCGGTCAGGCCGGGGAGGAGGCCCGCGGCGGCTCCGGACGGGGGCCGGGCGGGGGCGGCCCGTGCGGCGGGGGCTGCCGGGGCGGAACGATCCCCGCTCCGCCTTTGCCGCCGTCCCCGCTCACGGTCATCGCCCGGTCCAGGGCCTGAAGGAACCGGTTGACCGTCGTCCGGTCCCGCACCGCGATGCGCAGCCACTCGTCCCCGAGTCCGGGGAACGTGTCCCCGCGCCGTACCGCGAACCCGAGATCGCGCAGGACGCGGCGCACCCCGGCGGCCCGCGGCAGCCGGACCAGGACGAAGGAGCCCTCCGCCGGCTCCACCACCCGCAGCCCGTCGGTACAGGCGAACTCCCGTAGCCCCGCGACCAGATGCTCCCGGTCCTTGGCGATCCGCCGTGCCGCGTGGGCCGCCTCCGCGAGCGCCTGCGAGGACACGCACGCCTCCGCCGCCGCGAGCGCGGGCGTGGAGACCGGCCACAGCGGCTGGGCGCGCTCCAGCCGGGCGATCGTCTCGGGACCGGCGAGTACGTAGCCGATCCGCAGCCCGGCCAGCCCCCACGTCTTCGTGAGACTGCGCAGCACGACGAGACCGGGGACATCGGTCCGCCCGGCCAGGGTCTCGCGTTCGCCCGGCACCGCGTCCATGAACGCCTCGTCGACCACCAGCACCCGCCCGGGACGGGCCAGTTCGGCGAGGGTCCCGGCCGGGTGCAGCACCGAGGTCGGATTGGTCGGATTGCCGATCACGACGAGGTCGGCGTCCTCGGGGACGGCGGCCGTATCGAGCCGGAAGCCGTCCTCCTCACGCAGCAGGACCCGGCCCACCGTGTGGCCGGCGTCCCGCAGCGCGGCCTCGGGCTCCGTGAACTGCGGATGCACCACGACCGGCCGGCGCACCCCCAGGGCGCGCGCGATCAGCACGAAGGCCTCGGCCGCGCCCGCCGTGAGCAGCACCCGCTCCACCGGCAGCCCGTGCCGCGCCGCCACCGCCGCCCGCGCGGCCCGCCCGTCCGGGTAGGCCGCCAGCGACGGCAGCGACGCGGCGATCCGGTCCAGCAGCCACGCGGGAGGGGTGTCGGCCCGGACGTTCACGGCCAGATCGGTCAGCTTGGAACCGTCGTCGCGCACCTCGGCGTCCCCGTGGTGCCGCAGATCGTGCCCGCCCTCGGCGGCCTCTTCAGTGGGCATGGGAATGCGTGTGTCCCCCGTGATGGTGGTGCCCGTGTCCGTCCTGGTGCCCGTCGTCGTCCGGGTGGAAGTGCGGCTGCTGGGGGAGCCCCACCTTGTCCTCGAAGCCGGGCATCGCGATCCGGTACACGCACGAGTCGCAGTTCATCCGCAGATCGCCCGCGACGGCCTCCCGGTAGCGCTCCATGACCAGGTCGAGGAGCTCGGGCTCGGGACCGATGACGTCGGCGGAGCCCACCGCGACCCCCGGGTGCGCGGCGGCCCAGTCCTCCGTCTGCCGCCGTACCCGGTCCGGGAGGATGCCGGTGAACAGGAAGTAGGGCAGGACCACGATCCTGCGGGCGCCCAGCTTCACACAGCGGTCGAGGCCGGAGGGCACGTCCGGCGCCGCCAGGGACACGAACGCCGTCTCGACCCCCGCGTACCCGCGGCCCTCCCACAACAGCCTCGCGGCCTTGTGCACCTCGGCGTTGGCGTCCGGGTCGGTGGAGCCGCGGCCCACGAGCAGCACGGTCACCTCGGCCCGCTCCCCGGGGGTCGCCGCCGTGTCGCCGAGGGCCTCGTCCAGCCGTCGCTCCAGTACGGCGAGCAGCGACGGATGCGGGCCCAGCGGACGCCCGTACGTGTACGAGATCCCGGGGTGCCGCTCCTTCTCACGGGCCAGCGCCGCCGGGATGTCGCCCTTGGCGTGCCCGGCCGACACCAGCATCAGCGGCACGGCGGCGAAACGCCGTACGCCCTGTCCGACGAGTTCGCCGACGGCCTCGCCGAGGGGCGGCGGCGACAGCTCGATGAACCCGCCGGCGACGGGCAGTTCGGGGTGGCGGCGGCCCAGTTCCCGTACGAAGGAACGGAAGGCCTCGGCTCCGGCCTCGTCGCGGGTGCCGTGTCCGGCGACGAGCAGCGCGGGGGGCGGGGTGGTCACGATGTCTCCTTGGCGGCCGGAAGGGCCGCGGTGGTCGTCGGGGCCGGTTCGGCCCGAGCGGTCTTCGAGGCCTGGTGGGCCCGCGGAACAAAGGGGTGGGGCAGGGCGTGCGCCGAAGGCGGACGCCGGGAGGTGTCCGGCCGGGTGAGCGGCCGTCGGACGGACTCCTGCTCGACGAGGCGCACGCCCCGGGTCCCGGGGAACACCTCGCTCAGTCGGCTCAATCGGCCTCCTTCTGCCAGCGGTAGCCGCGCGGTGTCACCATGCGCCCGGCGATCTCGCGGGTCGCCGTGTTGCCGACGGTCACCACGGTCATCATGTCCACGATTCCCGGATCCAGGGACCCCAGCGTCGTGACCCGGCTCGACTCGTCCGGGCGGGAGGCGTTGCGCACCACACCCACCGGCGTGGCCGCCGCCCGGTGCTCCGCGAGGATCGCGAGCGCCTGGGGGAGCTGCCAGTCCCGGCCCCGGCTGCGCGGGTTGTAGAAGGTCACGACGATGTCGGCCTCGGCCGCCGCGCGCACCCGGCGCTCGATGACCTCCCACGGCGTGTGCAGGTCGGACAGGCTGATCGACACATGGTCGTGGCCGAGCGGCGCGCCGAGGATCGCCCCGGCCGCGAGCGCCGCCGTCACCCCCGGCACCCCGACGACGTCGATGTCGTCGGACGCCTCGGCGAGCGCGGGCGACGCCATCGCGTACACCCCCGCGTCGCCGCTACCGATCAGCGCGACGGCCTGTCCGCGGCGCGCCTCGGCCACCGCGGTGCGGGCCCGCTCCTCCTCGGCGCCGAGACCCGACTCCAGGACCAGGGTGCCGGGCCGCAGCAGGTCGCGGATCTGGTCGACGTACTGGTCGAGACCGACGAGCACCGCGGCCCGCCGCAGCTCCGCCGTCGCCCGCGGGGTGAGCAGGTCGCGGGCCCCGGGGCCGAGGCCGACGACCGCGAGCCGCCCGCGCGCCGGGCGGCGCGCCACCGCGCAGGTCGCCATCGCCGGCTGCCCGTCCGCCCGTACCGACTTCCGCTTGGGTACGAGGAGTTCACCCCCGCCCAGCAGCGCGGCGGCCTCCGCCACGGACGGGGTCCCCACGGCGGCGAGGGGCGCGTCGGAAGGGTTCGGGACCGCCACCGCCGCCAGCTCCTCCGCGGTGTACGTGACGACCGGAACCCCGAGCCGGGCCGCGGCCCCGACGATGCCGGGCTCCTCGGACTTGGCGTCCACGGTGGCGAGTCCGGCCACCGACCGCGCGGAGAGACCGGCCTCGCGCAGCGTGTCCTCGACGAGCGCGAGGACCTCCTCCACGGGCGCGCCCCGGGAGGCGCCGACACCGACGACGAGCGACGGCGGACGCAGCACGACCTCGCCCGCGGTCGTCTCCCGGACCCGGTCGCTCACCCGGACGACCGCGGCTCCCGGCGCCGCCGGACTGCCCACGTTCGGCGGCAGCGCGGGCAGCGGCCAGGGCGACTCCCGCTCCAGCACCACCGGTTCGCCGTCCAGCATGGCCCGCGAGACCCCGGCGAGATCCCCCTCCACCGGGAGACCGAGGGTGTCGAGACCGGGCACCCCCACCGCGTCGGTCGCCGTCGTCACCACCGGCTCCGCGCCCAGCAACCCACCGACCTCACGGGCGAGTTCGTTCGCCCCGCCCGCGTGGCCGCCGACCAGCGACACGGCGAACCGTCCCGCCTCGTCGACGCACACCACCCCGGGGTCCGACCCCTTGTCCGAGAGCAGCGGCGCGACGAGCCGTACGACCGCGCCCGTGGCGAGGAAACACACCACCTGGTCGCACTCCGCGAAGGCCCGCCGCACGGCGTCCGCCACGGGCCCGTCGTACACCCGGGTACGCGTGGACCAGGCCGCGGCGAGCCGGTCACGGGCCGCCGCGCCCGCCGCCGTGGCGGAAATCAGGCCGATCACTGGGAGACTCCTTCGGTACGGGCCGGAGGCCGGACGCCCCACAGCACAAAGACGGGATTGGCCGCCGCGAGCCGGGAGACCCCGCCCGGCAGCGGGGCCAGCCGCGAGGACTGCAACAGCACGCCGTCGCAGGTGAATCCGGCGGCGGTGAGCGCGTCCCGGGCGGCCGGCACCCGGTCGAGCGAGGCCATCGCGATCACGACGGCCCGCCGGGCCCGGCGCGCGCACACCGCGACGATCCCGGGCAGTTCACGCCCGCCGCCGCCGATGAAGACCGCGTCCGGATCGTGCGGGGCGTCCAGGCCGGACAGCACGGCGGGCGCGGCCCCGCGCACGACCCGCACGTCCACGCCGTGCGCCGCCGCGTTGGCGCGGACCCGGTCGCAGCCGTCCGGGGTCCTCTCGACCGCGGTCACCGCGGCGCCGAACCGCGCGCACTCCACGGCGACGGACCCCGAGCCCGCGCCGATGTCCCAGACCAGGTCGCCGAGCCGCGGCCCGATCCGGGCCAGCACCAGCGCCCGTACCTCGAACTTGCTGATCATCGAGTCGCGGTGGGCGAACTCGCTCTCGTCCAGGGCCCATCCGCCGGGACCGGCCGATGGACCGGCGACGGTCCGCGCGGGAGCCAGGGACCGCGACGCGTCCAGACACAGCACGACACTGACGGCCGGACCCCAGTCGCGGGCGGCGGCCTCGGCGGGTGTGACCCGCTCGACGCGTTCGTGCTCCGGGTCGCCGAGGGCGCTCGCCACCACCAGGACGCGCTCAGCGCCCGCCTCGGCGAGGGCGGCGCCCAGCTCGGCCGGCCCGGACCCGGGAGCGGTCAGCACGGCCACCTTGGGCCGCGACCGGCACACCTGGACGGCCGTCCGCGGATCACGCCCGTGCGCGCTGACCACCACCGCGTCGTCCCAGGGCAGCCCGAGCCGGGCGAACGCGGTCGCCACCGACGAGACACCGGGGCGGACGTCGAGACGCCCGGCCCCGAACCGCTCCGCGAGCGCCCGCACGATCCCGAAGAACCCGGGGTCGCCCGACGCGAGCACCACGACCGGGCCCCCGCGCGCCCCGTCGTCCGTGTACCGCTCGACGCGGTCCAGGGCCGGTGCCAGCGGCCCGAGCACCACCTGCTCCGCCCGTGCCGGCAGCCGGGCCGCCGCCAGATGCCGCCGGGCACCCACGACCAGCCCGGCCCCGGCGAGCACATCCCAGGTGTCCGGGGACAGCGGCGCCCCCGTGCCCGTACCGACGACGGTGATCACGCCGGAGCGGTCCACCGGACCGGCGACTTCTCCCGCCGCGCCGACCGGCCGCCCCGCGCCCGTGAAGTCCACGTCCACGTTCACGACGCGGGGCCCTGCGCGCCGCCCGCACCGCCCCGGCGCGCGGCGCGCAGCTCGGCCCGCGCCCGCGGGTCGGCCTTGCGGAAGCCGTGGAAGTGACCGGGGTGGTAGAGGTGCGAGCGGGTGCCGCTCGCGTCGAGGGCCGGCCCGACCAGGAAGAGGGTGTGCTTCCAGAGCTTGTGCTCCTTGACGGTCTCCTCCAGCGTGCCGATCGTGCACTTCACGATCAGCTCCTCCGGCCAGGTCGCCTGGTAGGCGACCACGACCGGTGTCGTCGTCGGATAGCCGCCCTCCAGCAGCTCGCGCACGAGCTGCCCGCTGCGCGCCGCCGACAGGAACAGCGCCATCGTCGTGCCGTGCCGCGCGAACTCCCGTACGTCCTCGCCGGGCGGCATCGGCGTCTTGCCGCCGCCGAGCCGGGTGAGGATCACGGACTGGGCGACCTCGGGGATCGTCAGCTCGCGCTGCGCGAGCGCGGCCACCGCGGAGAAGGACGAGACACCCGGCACGATCTCGGTCTCGATACCGATCTCGGCGCACCGGTCGACCTGCTCCTGGGTACCGCCCCACAGGGCCGGGTCGCCGGAGTGGATCCGCGCCACCCGCAGACCCTCGGCACGGGCCCGCTCGTAGACGGCGACGACGTCCTCCAGCGACATCGTCGCCGAGTCGAGGATCTCGGCGCCCTCGCGCGCGTGGCCGAGGACCTCGGCCTGCACCAGGCTGGCCGCCCAGATCACGACATCGGCCTCGGCGATGGCGCGCGCGGCGCGGAACGTCAGCAGGTCGGCGGCGCCGGGGCCGGCACCGACGAAGGTCACTTTGCCGGTGGGGGCATCGGCCATGGGAATCGGTCCTCTCCTACGGAAAATCAGGGGTGCTGCGGTCAGCTTCGGTGGGCACGGGGCCGTCGCCCCGGGTGCGCGAACGGGGGTGCATCGGATAGCAAGGGCCTATGGCGGTCCTCGTCGCGCTCGGCGCGTTCCTGATGACGCTGGTCGGCGGCTGGACGGCGCAGCGGGTGACCGACCGCCGCCATCTGGTGCTCGGCCTGGCCGGGGGCCTGATGCTCGGGGTGGTCGGCCTCGACCTGCTGCCGGAGGCGCTGGCCGCGGCGGGCACCGAGGTGTTCGGCGTACCGGCGGCGCTGCTCCTGTTCGTGGCCGGCTTCCTGCTGGCCCATCTGGTCGAACGCCTCCTCGCCCACCGCCAGGCCGCGCACGGCGGGGAGGAGCACGACGGACGGGCGCCCGAGGTGGGCCTCACGGCGGCCGGTGCCATGGTCGGCCACAGCGCGATGGACGGCGTCGCGATCGGCGCCGCCTTCCAGGTCGGCGGGGGCATGGGCCTCGCGGTGTCCCTCGCGGTGATCGCGCACGACTTCGCGGACGGCTTCAACACGTACACGATCGCGAGCCTGTACGGGAACGCCCGGCGCAAGGCCCTGCTCATGCTGTACGCGGACGCGGCGGCCCCCATGGTCGGCGCCGCCTCGACGCTCTTCTTCACCCTTCCCGAGCCGCTGCTCGGCGGCTACCTCGGGCTCTTCGGCGGCGTACTGCTCTACCTCGCCGCCGCGGAGATCCTCCCGGAGGCACACCACGAGCACCCCGCCCGCTCGACCCTGCTGTGCACGGTCGCGGGAGTGGCCTTCATCTGGCTGGTGGTGGGCCTCGCGGGCTGAGCGCGCACGGTCCGCCGGGCGCGGCGCGGGTGCCGCCGGGTGGGCGCGGGTCACAGTTTGCCGCCGCGCGTCCCGTCACGGCGCGCGGGCGCGATGAGCGTCGAGAGGTACGGGAGCGGCTCCCCGCCGAGCTCGGCGGCCGGACGGATCGACTCGTCCTCCAGACCGAGCGCCGACCCCCAGACGGCGTCGTCGATCCGCCCGCTGTCCCGCAGCGCCTCGGCGACCTCGGCGGCCTGCCGCCCGAACTTGTACGCGACCACCGTGCCGGGCCCGTTCAGCGCGTCCTTGAGGACAGCCGCCCCCGCGGTCACCGGGACGAGCGTGAGCGGCTCGGTCCCCTCGGTGAGAACGGCCCCCGACCGTGCGGCGAGGTCCTGCATCGCGGTGATGCCGGGCACCGTCTCCACGGCCGTGCCGGGAACCAGCTCCCCGATGGTGTGGGCGAGATACGTGAACGTCGAGTACACGTTGGGGTCGCCGATGGTGGCGAAGGCGACCGTGCCGTGCCCGCGGAGCAGGTCCGCGACCCGCTCACCGGCGGCGTCCCAGGCGGCCTCGCGCCGGCCCCGGTCGCTGCGCTCGTTGAGCGCGAACACCACCCGGACGACCTTCTCGACGGGCACGTAGTGCAGGACGGTCGCCTCGGCCCGCCCCCGCTCGCCGCCGTCCTTGCCATCCGGCGCGGCCATCACGGGGACGACGACGACGTCCGCGGCGCGCAGGGCGTTGACACCCTTGACGGTCACCAGCTCCGGGTCGCCGGGGCCGACCCCGACCCCGATCAGCTTGCTGCTCATGACGTCAGGCACCTCTCGACGAACCGACGGGCGACACCGGGCTCGGACGCCCAGTGCGTGTGCAGATAACTCGCGTGCACGCCGTGCTGCACGAAACCTTCGACGCGCCGCTCGGGGGCGCGCACCCCCCAGGCGGGAGAGGCCCCGGCGCCGGGCTCCACGACCGTCCGGTGGAACTCGTGCCCGCGCATCCGGGTGCCGGCCACGGCGAGCACGCTGTCGCTGACCGCCACCGCGTCCCGGTAGCCGAGGGTGAGCCGCTCGTCCATCCGGGCCTTCGCGTCGATGACCCCGCACATGGGCCGCCCGTCGAGTTCCCGCGCCAGGTACAGCAGTCCGGCGCACTCGGCCGCGACCGGCGCCCCGGCCGACGCCAGCTCCGCCACCGCCTTGCGCAGCGGTTCGTTGGCGGACAGCTCGGGCGCGTACACCTCGGGGAACCCGCCGCCGATGACCAACCCGCCCGTCCCCTCGGGCAGTCGGTCGTCCCGGAGCGGATCGAACGTGACGACCTCGGCCCCGGCGGCGGTGAGCAGTTCGGCGTGCTCGACGTAGGAGAAGGTGAACGCCTCCCCACCGGCGACCGCCACGACGGGCGTCCGCCGCCCGGCCGAGCGCGTCGGGTGGCCGGCGAACGCCTCCCGGCCCGCGACGGCCACCAGCGGCCCCACCTTCCCGGCCGAGCGGTCGTCGTGGGTGGGCGACCCGACGGCCTCGGCCGCGTCCCAGGCCGGACCCGGCAACGCACCGGCACTCCGCGCCAGCGCCACGAGCGCGTCCAGGTCACATCCGTCGGCGACCTGCGCGGCCATCGCCGCGACGGCCGCGACCGCATCGGCCCGCCGCTCGGCGACCGGCACCAGCCCGAGGTGCCGCGACGGCGTGTCCACCTGTGGCGCCCGCCGGAGCACCCCGAGCACCGGCACCCCGGACGCGTCCAGCGCCTCCCGGAGCATGGCCTCGTGCCGCTCGGACCCCACCTTGTTGAGGATCACCCCCGCGACCCGCACCTCGGGGTCCCAGGAGGCGAACCCGTGCACCAGCGCGGCCACGGACCGGGACTGCGAGGACGCGTCGACGACCAGCACCACCGGCGCCCGCAGCAGCTTCGCCACATGCGCCGTGGACGCGAGCTCCCCCTCGCCGGCGGCCCCGTCGTACAGCCCCATCACGCCTTCGACGACCGCGAGATCACATCCGCGCGCCCCGTGCGCGAACAGCGGGCCGATCAGCTCCGCGCCGCACAGGTACGCGTCGAGATTGCGTCCCGCGCGTCCGGTGGCGAGCGCGTGATACCCGGGGTCGATGTAGTCCGGCCCCACCTTGTGCGGGGACACGGCGAGCCCCCGCGCGGCGAAGGCCGCCATCAGCCCCGTGGCGACGGTGGTCTTGCCGCTGCCCGAACAGGGCGCGGCGACGACCAGCCGGGGAACGGAGGACGTCACCACTCGATGCCCCTCTGGCCCTTCTGGCCGGCGTCCATCGGATGCTTGACCTTGGACATGTCGGTCACGAGATCGGCGAGGTCGACCAGCTTCTCCGGGGCGTTGCGGCCGGTGATCACGACATGCTGGGTGCCCGGCCGGTCCCGCAGCACCGCGACGACCTCGTCGGTGTCGATCCAGCCCCAGTGCATCGGGTACGCGAACTCGTCGAGCACGTACAGCTTGTACGTCTCGGCGGCGAGGTCGCGCTTGACCTGCTCCCAGCCCTCGCGGGCCTTCTCCTCGTTGTCCATCTGCGCGTCGCGCTGGACCCAGGACCAGCCCTCGCCCATCTTGTGCCAGTCGACGGTCCCGCCCTCGCCGGAGGCCCCGAGCACGCGCAGCGCGTTCTCCTCGCCGACCTTCCACTTCGCCGACTTGACGAACTGGAACACCCCGATGGGCCACCCCTGGTTCCAGGCGCGCAGCGCGAGCCCGAACGCGGCGGTGGACTTGCCCTTGCCGATCCCCGTGTGCACGACGACCAGCGGCCGGTTACGACGCTGACGGGTCGTCAGTCCGTCGTCCGGTACGACACTCGGCTGCCCCTGCGGCACTACGCGGCCCTCCTCGAAGTCCCCTGCACACCCTGCACGTCCCGGACGAGCCCGGCGATGGAATCGGCCCGCAGCTCGTCCAGGGTCACCGGCGTGCCGCCCAGTTCTGCCGCGAGCTGCCCCGCGAGCCCGAGCCGCACCGGCCCCGTCTCGCAGTCGACGACCACCGACGCGACCCCGTTCGCCGCGAACAGCCGTGCCGCGCGCCCGGCCGTCGCGACCGGCTCCGGCCCGCCCGTGGCCCGTCCGTCGGTCACCACGACGACCAGTGGCCGCCGCGCGGAGTCCCGCAGCCGCTCGACGCGCAGCACCTCGTGCGCCCGCAGCAGCCCGGCCGCGAGCGGCGTCCGGCCGCCCGTAGGCAGCGACTCCAGCCGGGACGCGGCGGCGTCCACCGAGGAGGTGGGCGGCAGCGCGACCTCGGCGGCCGACCCGCGGAAGGTCACCAGGCCCACCTTGTCCCGCCGCTGGTAGGCGTCGCGCAGCAGCGACAGCACGGCCCCCTTGACCGCGCCCATGCGCTGCCGCGCCGCCATGGAACCGGAAGCGTCCACGACGAACAGCACGAGGTTGCCCTCACGGCCCTCGCGCGTCGCCTGGCGCAGATCGTCCCGCCGTACGACCAGACCGCGGCCCGACCGGCCGCGCGCCAGCTGGTGCGGGGCGGCGGCCTGCACGGTCGCCGCCAGATGCAGCTTGGTGAGCGTCCCCCGGGGCCGTCGCGAACCGGTCGTGCGGCCGTGCTCGGTCCGCGCGCGCGAACGCCGCCCGGCCGCTCCCTCGCCGAGACCGGGCACGCTCAGCACCTTCGTACGGAAGGGCTCGGCGGCCCGTACGGGGGACTGCTCGCCGGCGCCCTGCCCGGCCGGCGCCCGCCCGTCGTCCGACGGCTCGCCCTGCGCCGGGACGTCACCGGCGGGGGAGCCGTCGTCCGGCCCGTCCTGGGGCGGCTGCCCGCCCCCGCCGGGCCCGTCCGGATCCGGGTCCGGATCGTCGTCGGAGGGACCCTCGCCGGAGGTGTCGTCCGAGCCCGCGAACTCCTCCATCGTCTCGTCGAGCTTGCCCTCGTCGAGTCCGGGCGCGTCGAAGGGGTTGCGCCGCCGCCGGTGCGGCAGCGCGAGCAGCGCCGCCTGCCGCACGTCCTCGGCGATCACCTCGGTGCGTCCCGCCCACGCGGCGAGCGCGGTCGCGGTCCTGGCCATCACGATGTCGGCGCGCATGCCGTCCACCTCGAAGGCCGCGCAGGTCGCCGCGATCTGCCGCAGCGGCCCGTCGCCGAGGCGCACGGAGGGCAGCAGCGCGCGGGCCGCCACGATCCGGGCCCGCACGGCGGCCTCCTCGCCGGCCCAGCGCGCGGCGAAGCCGGCCGGGTCGTCGTCGTAGGCGAGCCTGCGCCGCACGACCTCGACCCGCTGGTCGGGTTCCCGTGAGGCGGACACCTCGACGGT
The DNA here is from genome assembly GCF_043078065.1 of Streptomyces sp. NPDC015532. Lineage (NCBI taxonomy): Bacteria > Bacillati > Actinomycetota > Actinomycetes > Kitasatosporales > Streptomycetaceae > Streptomyces > Streptomyces sp. NPDC015532. Next base: position 1,448,317 of record NZ_JBIBSY010000001.1, read on the forward strand.
CAGCCCGAACCGGTCGAGCAACTGCGGCCGCAGCTCACCCTCTTCGGGGTTCATGGTCCCGACGAGCAGGAACCGCGCGGCATGCCGTACGGAGACACCCTCGCGTTCCACGTACGAGGCGCCCATCGCGGCGGCGTCCAGCAGCAGGTCGACCAAGTGGTCGTGCAGCAGGTTCACTTCGTCGACGTACAGGATCCCGCGGTGCGCGTCGGCCAGCAGGCCCGGCTCGAAGGCCTTCACGCCCTCCGCGAGCGCCCGCTCGATGTCGAGGGCTCCCACCAGCCGGTCCTCGGACGCTCCGACGGGCAACTCGACCATGCGGGAAGGGCGTTGCGCGCCGGCCGCCGCCTCGTGCGGCCCGTCCGGGCACGCCGGGTCGGGAGCGGCCGGGTCGCACGAGAACCGGCACCCGGGTACGACGGCGACCTCCGGCAGCAGCGCCGAAAGGGCGCGCACGGCGGTGCTCTTGGCGGTGCCCTTCTCGCCGCGCACGAGAACTCCGCCGACCGCCGGACTGACGGCGTTCAGCAGCAGCGCGAGCCGCAGGTCGTCCTGGCCGACAACAGCCGTGAACGGGAACGGGGTACTCACTGGTCGTCGCCCTCCAAGTCGCCTTCGAGCTCCAGATAGGTGGCGCGCAGCCGATCCAGCGTGTCCGCGTCCGGCTCCGCCCACAGCCCGCGATCGCCCGCTTCCAGCAGCCGCTCCGTGATGCCGCGCAGCGCCCAGGGGTTGGACTTCTTCATGAAGTCCCGGTTCTCCGCGTCGAAGACGTACTCCGCGCTGAGCTTCTCGTACATCCAGTCGTCCACGACCCCGGCCGTGGCGTCGTAGCCGAAGAGGTAGTCGACGGTCGCCGCCATCTCGAAGGCGCCCTTGTAGCCGTGCCGGCGCATCGCGGCCATCCAGCGCGGGTTGACCACCCGGGCGCGGAAGACGCGGTGCGTCTCCTCGCCGAGCGTGCGGGTCTTGACCTGGTCGGGCACGGCCGAGTCGCCGACGTACGCCTCGGGGGAGGACCCGGTGAGGTGGCGGACCATCGCGACCATGCCGCCGTGGTACTGGAAGTAGTCGTCGGCGTCGACGAGGTCGTGCTCGCGGGTGTCGACGTTCTTCGCCGCCACCGCGATGCGCTTGAACGCCGTCTCCATGTCCCCGCGGGCGGCCCGCCCGTCGAGCCCGCGCCCGTAGGCGTAGCCGCCCCAGACGGCGTACACCTCGGCGAGGTCGGCGTCCGAGCGCCAGTTGCGGGCGTCGATCAGCGGCAGCAGACCCGCGCCGTACGCGCCCGGCTTGGAGCCGAAGATACGAGCCGTCGCGCGCCGCCGGTCACCGTGTTCGGCGGTGTCCTCGTCGGCGTGCTTGCGCACGTGGTTCCGGTCGGCGGGCTCGTCCAGCTCGGCGACCGCGCGCACCGCGTCGTCGATCAGCCCGACCACGTGCGGGAACGCGTCCCGGAAGAAGCCCGAGATACGGACCGTGACGTCGATGCGCGGGCGGCCCAGCTCGTCGAGCGGGACGACCTCGAAGCCGGTGACCCGGCGCGAGGCGTCGTCCCACACCGGGCGGCAGCCGAGCAGCGCGAGGATCTCCGCGATGTCGTCGCCCTGGGTCCGCATGGCGGACGTGCCCCAGACCGTCAGTCCGACGGACGTCGGGTAGTCACCCGTGTCCTGGAGGTAGCGCTGCACGAGCGAGTCCGCGAGGGACTGGCCGACCTCCCAACTCAGCCGGGACGGAATGGCCTTGGGATCGACCGAGTAGAAGTTGCGACCGGTCGGCAGGACGTTGACGAGCCCGCGGGTCGGTGAGCCCGACGGTCCCGCCGGGACGTAACCGCCGTTCAGGGCCTTGAGGATGTGCCCGATCTCGTCCGTCGTCCGGGCGAGCCGCGGCACCACCTCGCGGCAGGCGAACTCCAGCACCGCGACGGCGTCGGGGAGTTCGGTGCCCAGCACCTCGCGCACGAGCGCCGGGACGGCGGCCGCGTCCCAGCCGCGCTCCTCCATGCCCAGCGCCGCCCGGCGGCACAGCTGCTCCAGCAGGTCGATCGCGTCGGCCGCCGTACGGGCCGGGCCCTCGACCAGGTCCGTCAGCTCGACGGGTGCCTTCACCGGAGCGCCCGGCTCGGCGAGAAGTTCCTTCTCCACCAGGCCGAAGTGCTCGGCGAGACAGGCCCGCAGACCCGGCAGCGCGTTCGCCGTGCCGCCCCACACCTGCGAGGCGCGCAGCACGGCGAGCACGAGGTTCACCCGCGGCTCGGCCTCCGGACCCCCGCCCAGGATGTGCAGACCGTCGCGGATCTGCACGTCCTTGATCTCGCACAGATAGCCGTCGATGTGCATCACGAACTCGTCGAAGTCGCCGTCGTCCGGCTGCTCGTCCACGTGCAGGTCGTGATGGAGCTCGGCGGTCTTGACGAGGGTCCAGATCTGCGCGCGGACCGCGGGGGCCTTCGTCGGGTCCAGGTCGGACACGAGGGCGTACTCGTCGAGGAGCTGCTCCAGCTTCGCGAGGTCGCCGTAGGTGTCGGCGCGGGCCATCGGCGGCACGAGGTGGTCGACCACGGTGGCGTGCCCGCGCCGCTTGGCCTGCGTGCCCTCACCGGGGTCGTTGACGATGAACGGGTAGACGAGGGGGAGTTCGCCGAGAACGGCGTCGGGCGCGCAGCCGCCGCTGAGCCCGAGCCCCTTGCCCGGCAGCCACTCCATCGTGCCGTGCTTGCCCATGTGCACGACCGCGTCGGCGCCGAAACTGTTCTCCAGCCAGCGGTAGGCGGCCATGTAGTGATGCGACGGCGGCATGTCGGGGTCGTGGTAGATCGCGATCGGGTTCTCGCCGAAGCCGCGCGGAGGCTGGATCATCACGACGACGTTCCCGAACTCCAGGCAGGCCAGCACGATGTCGTCGCCGTCGACGTAGAGGGAGCCCGGCGGCTCGCCCCAGGCCTCCCGCATGCCCTCGCGCAGCGCCGGGTCGAGGGTCTCGAACCAGGCCCGGTAGTCCGCGAGCGGCACCCGCGCGGGGGCGGCGGCGAGCTGGTCCTCGGTCAGCCACTCCACGTCGTGGCCGCCGGCCGCGATCAGCCGGTGGATCAACTCGTCGCCGTTGTCCGGGTATTCGGTGAGGGCATAGCCCGCGTCCCGGAGCGCGTCGAGGACCCGTACGGCGGAGGCGGGCGTGTCGAGACCGACCGCGTTGCCGACCCGCGAGTGCTTGGTCGGGTAGGCGGTGAAGACGATCCCGAGCTTTTTCTCCGCGTTCGGCTTGTGCTTCAACTGGGCGTGCCGCAGGGCGATTCCGGCGACCCGCGCGGCCCGCTCGGGGTCGGCGGCGTACACCGGGACGTCGTCCGGACCCTGCTCCTTGAAGGAGAACGGCACGGTGATCAGACGGCCGTCGAACTCCGGGATGGCGACCTGCATCGCCGCGTCCATGGGGGAGAGGGCCGCGTCGGAGGCTTCCCAGGCGGCCTTCGACGAGGTCAGGCAGAGACCCTGGAGCACCGGGATGTCGAGGTCGGCGAGCGCCCCGATGTCCCACGCCTCCTCGTCGCCGCCCGCGGACGCCTCGGAGGCGTGGGTGCCACCCGCCGCGAGGACGGTGGCGACGAGCGCGTCCGCCCGGCCGAGGATCTCGTACAGCCCCGGGTCGGCTCCGCGCAGCGAACCGCAGTACACCGCGAGGGCGTTGGCGCCGCGTGCCTCGATCGCGTCGCACAGGGTGTCGACGAAGGCGGCGTTCCCGGACAGCTCGTGGGCCCGGTAGAACAGCACGCCGACGGTCGGGCGGCCCTCGACGAAGGCGCGCTCGCCGTGGACGCCGAACTCCGCCGTCCTGTGCGGCCCCTCGAAGCCCTCGCCGGTGAGCAGCACGGTGTCCGAGAGGAAACGGGCCAGCTCGGCCAGGTTGGCGGGGCCGCCCTCGACGAGATAGCGCAGCGCCTCCGCGACGACACCCGCGGGCACCGACGACTCGGCCATCAGCTCGGCGTCCGGGACGGACTCACCGCCCAGCAGCACGGTCGGGATCCCGGACGCCTTCAGGAAGGCCAGCCCGTCCTCCCAGGCGCGCTTGCCCCCGAGCAGCCGCACGACGGCCAGGTCCGCGCCCTCGACGAGCGCGGGGAGTTCGCCCGCGACGTCCACCCGGGTCGGATTGCCGATCCGGTAACCGGCGCCACTGGCGCGGGCCGCCAGCAGATCCGTGTCGGCGGTCGACAACAACAACACTGTGCTCATGCGGGTGCTCCCGGTGGAATGAAGGGCAGTCCTTGCGGCGCGCCGGACTCGATGAGCCGCCACAGCGCGTCCGTGTCCGCGTGTTCCTCGATCAGGTCGCCGAGCAGGTCGAGCTGCTCCTCGCGCAGCGCCGCGAACGACGTGCCGGGGGCCGGTACGAAGCGGCGGCCCGCGGCGGCGGCCACCTCGCGCAGGAAGGCCCGCCGGAAGCCGTCCGACTCCAGTGACCCGTGCCAGTGCGTGCCCCAGACGGCGCCGACCCGGCACCCGTCCAGGCTGTTTCCCTCGTCGTCGCACATGAACGGGTCGCCACCGGTCACCTCGGCGACCCCGTGATGGATCTCGTACCCCTCGACGCGCTCGCCGAAGGCCTCCCCGGCCGGCCGCGCCAGGGTCTTCTCCCGCGCGAACCGCACGCGTACGGGCAGGAGTCCGAGCCCGTCGACATGACCGGCGCGCGACTCGACCTCGTCCTCGATGTGCTGTCCGAGGATCTGGTAGCCACCGCAGATGCCGAGCACGGGACGCCCTTCGGCGGCCCGGCGCGTGATCGCCTCCGCGAGACCGCGCTCGCGCAGCCACGCGAGTGCCTTCACCGTGCCCCGGGTCCCGGGCACGATGACGAGATCCGCGTCGGCCAGCTCCTCGGCCCGGTCCACGAACCGCACGACGACGCCCGGTTCGGCGGCCAGCGCGTCCACGTCGGTGAAGTTGGACATCAGCGGGACCGCGCAGACGGCGACCCGCAGGATGTCCTCGCCGACGGGGGAGGAGACGGCCGACTCGCGGACGGCCCCGCGCAACGAGACGCGCAGGCCGTCCTCCTCGTCGATGCCGAGTCCGTGCCGGAAGGGCAGGACGCCGTAGGAGCGCCGTCCGGTCAGGCCGTGCAGCATGTCGAGACCGGGCTCCAGCAGACTGACGTCGCCCCGGAACTTGTTGACGAGGAAGCCGGCGACGAGCGCCTGGTCCTCGGGCGACAGCAGCGCGACCGTCCCGAAGAACGAGGCGAACACCCCGCCCCGGTCGATGTCCCCGACGACCAGCACGGGAAGCCCCGCGTTCCGCGCCACCCCCATGTTCACGATGTCGGTGCGCCGCAGATTGATCTCGGCCGGGCTGCCGGCTCCTTCACAGATCACCGCGTCATACGTGCCCCGCAACTGGGCCAGACAGTCGAGGACGGTCGCCAGGAGTGCTTCCTGACGCCCCCCGCGCAGCCTGTCCCCGGGGGACGCGGCGGACCCGGCGGACGCTTCGGCCGACGGCGGCCGCTCCGCGGGCCCGGCCGTTCCGAAGAACCCGCGCGCGCTCATCTCGCCCACCGGCCTGCCCATCAGGACGACCTGACTGGTGCGGTCGCCGCCCGGCTTGAGGAGCACGGGATTCATCAGCGCGGTCGGCTCCACGCGGGCGGCCTGCGCCTGCATGGCCTGCGCCCGCCCGATCTCGGCGCCCTCGCGCGTCACGAACGAGTTCAGGGACATGTTCTGCGCCTTGAAGGGCGCGACCTTGACCCCCTGGCGCGCCAGCCACCGGCAGATCCCGGCGGTCACGACACTTTTGCCGGCGTCCGAGGTGGTCCCGGCGATCAGCAGCCCGCCGCTCATGCGGTGCGCCCCTTCCTGATGGACGAAACCCGTCCGGTTCCGGTGAGCAGAACCCGTCCGGCGGCGCTCACGCCGAGCGCGAGCCAGCCGACGCGCCGGGAGAGCCGTACGGCCCGTTCGATGTCGTGGACGTGCACGGCGCGCCCCGCGCCGTTGAGCACGGGCCGGTGCTCGACCCGACCGCCGTACGCGAGGGTGCCGCCGAGCCGCACGCCGAGCGCGCCCGCGAACGAGGCCTCCACGGGCCCGGCGTTGGGGCTCGGATGCTTGCGGGCGTCCGCCCGCCAGGCGCGTACGGCACCGCGCGGGTCGGATCCGGCCACGGCCGCGAGGACGGCGGTCAGCCGGGCCCCGGGCCAGCCGGCGAGGTCGTCGAGCCGGGCGGAGGCCCAGCCGTAGCGCCGGTGGCGGGGGGATTTGTGCCCGACCATCGCGTCGAGCGTGTTCACGGCGCGGAAGGCGACGAGTCCCGGCACACCGGCGACGGCACCCCAGACCAGAGCGCCCACGACGGCGTCGGAGGTGTTCTCGGCGACGGACTCGACGACGGCGCGCGCGACGCCGTCGGCGTCCAGCGCCTGCGGATCGCGTCCGCACAGATGCGGCAGCCGCTCCCTGGCCACGTCGAGGTCACCGGCCGCGAGGGCACCGCCGACCGCCCGCGCCTCGCGGCCGAGGGAGGTTCCTCCGACGACGGCCCAGGTGGCGGCGGCGGTCAGGGCGACGGAGGCGGTACGTGAGCCGCGTACGCCACGGCTCGCGAGCGCGGCGAGTCCGGTGGCCCCGCCGACACAGACGGCGGTGTGCAGGGCGCCCCACCCGCGGTGGTCCCGCCACAGTGTCCGCTCCACGGCCGCGGCGGCCCGCCCGAACGCGGCGACCGGATGCCCTCGGCGGGGATCGCCGAGCAGCAGGTCGCCGAGAAGGCCGGCGGCGGCGCCGTACGCGAAGACGCGATCGGCACGCACGGGGTCAGCCGGCCGTGGGGTGGAGCGGAACCCTTGTACTCAGCGGAACGGGCAACGGGCAGCCGCGCATGGCGATATGTCCTCACTCAGGGTGTCCACGCCCTGGTTCGACGAGACCGGCGGTGAGAGTTCCTGGCTCCCGGGGAGTTTCTTCCCCGATGACAGTGGCGGGACCGCGCCGGATTCGCACCGGCTTCCTCTCATGCCGCCGTACTTGGCTCCGGCAGTCCACCACGGGGTGAGAACGGCCGTCAACTGGCTGTTGACCTGCGGAGGGACAGTGTGCGCAGGCCCACATACGCGCGGGGGCGGGACGGCATACGCGTGGGGTGCGGGACGGTGATCCGTCCCGCACCCCACGCGCGGTACCGCTCGGCGCAGCCCGGTTCCGGGCGGCGCCTGCCGGGCTACTTGGTGATGATCAGGGAGATGCCGTAGGCCACCGCCGCGGCGCAGGCCGCGAAGCAGACGTACGCGCCGGTGGCCGCCGCGACCGCGGAACCGCCCTGGGCGGACTCCTTCTTGGAGAGGCCGGCGACACCGAGGGTGAAGAGGGCGACGAGGGCCACGGTCACTCCGAGGCTGACCCCGAAGACGGACCCGAGGGCGGACCAGTCGATGCTCATGCTGTTTCTTCCTTCGGTTCTCAGGCCACTCGGGACGGCGCCGGCGGGTTCACCGCGGGCTCGACCGGAGCCGGGATGGTGGCCGTGAGGCCATCGGCCACGGTGCCGGCCGGGGGCGGGGTGACGGCGGCGATGGCCTGGGTCACCACACCGGCGGGCTCCTCGGTGTCGTTCACGTTGTTGTGGTCGATCACCTCGCGGCGCGAGCGGCGCCAGATCGCGAAGCTCGAACCGACCAGGAAGACGGCGACCAGCGTGGTGCCCCAGGCGCCGAAACCGGTCACCCATTCGGCGAGCGCGCCGACCAGGGCGGCGGCGGGCAGCGTGAGGACCCAGGCGACGACCATGCGCTTGGCGGTGGACCAGCGGACCACACCGCCCTTGCGGCCGAGACCGGCGCCCATCACGGACCCGGAGACCGAGTGCGTGGTGGAGAGGGAGAAACCGATGTGCGAGGAGGCCAGGATGACCGTCGCCGCGCTGGTCTGGGCGGCGAAGCCCTGCTGCGGCTGGAGGTCGGTCAGGCCCTTGCCCATCGTGCGGATGATGCGCCAGCCACCCAGGTAGGTGCCGAGCGCGATGGCCAGACCGGCGGAGAGGATGACCCAGACCGGCGGGTCGGAGTCGGGAGCGACGGCGCCACCGGCGACCAGGGCCAGGGTGATGATGCCCATCGTCTTCTGCGCGTCGTTGGTGCCGTGGGCCAGCGAGACCAGGCCCGCGGAGGCTATCTGGCCGGCGCGGTAACCCTTCTTGCTCGCCTTGGTGTCCTTGCCGCCGCTGAGCTTGTACGACAGCCGGGTGGCGAGCATCGCGGCCAGACCGGCGACGATCGGGGCGGCGACGGCGGGCAGAAGCACCTTGCCGACCAGGACGTCACCGTGCACGGCGCCGGTACCGGCGGAGGCGATGGTGGCGCCGACCAGGCCGCCCATGAGGGCGTGCGAGGAACTGGACGGGAGTCCGACGAGCCACGTCACCAGGTTCCAGAGGATCGCGCCGACGAGGGCGGCGAAGATCACTTCTGGCTGGATGCCGGATTCATCGACGAGGCCTTTGGAGATCGTGTTGGCGACCTCCACCGAGAGGAAGGCGCCGACAAGGTTCAGGGCGGCGGACATGGCCACCGCGACCTTGGGCTTGAGTGCGCCGGTCGAGATGGTGGTGGCCATCGCGTTGGCGGTGTCGTGGAAACCGTTCGTGAAATCGAACACGAGAGCGGTGACGATCACGATTCCGAGGAGGAGCGTGATGTGTTCCATTTACCCAGGCTTCTGTTGGACGTCAGTGGCAGGGGGACCGTAGGCAACCTGGGTGAACGGAAGGTGAACTGGGTCGGACCTGATGGTGTCCCGAACAGCGGATCGTCATTCCGCTTGTGTCGGCGGGTGGTTCGCCGAGTTCGAACGGATGCGGAATTCCGTACTCCGCTTGGGGTCGGAGCTCCGGGTGGACCGTCCCGGTCGAGGCGGGTTTGAGTCGTGAGATCCCGGTCACCCGCAGGCTGTGGCCGTGGTCACGGCGTCCGGAGGCCCGAAGGGGCCGCCCCGCGGATGGCGGCCGGGCGTCAGCGGGTCGTAGCAGCCCGACCACGGGGTGTGATCCGCGGTAAATGTCCGATCGGGGCGCCGTCGGCGTTCCGTCGATGTGATGTGATGTAAATCACATACAACCGAGGGCCGTTGACGGTCGGCACCCGCCCCGAAGCCCGCTCGCGCGAGGTGCGCGGAAAGCGGTGCCTGGCAGGATCGCGTCATGACTGAGCCGCACCGGGACGCACGGGACGGGCACGAGCACGCACGGACGACGGACGAGCCCCACGAACGCGACGGGCCGGGCGCTCGGGGCACCCTGCGGCGGGCCTGGGGCGAACTGGTCTCCACGGCCCGGCGCACGGTCGCCGACGGACTGGTCGTCGGCACCTCGGGCAACGTCTCCGTCCGCGTCGGAGACACCGTCCTGGTCACGCCCACGGGCGTGCCCTACGACCGGCTGACCGACGACGACATCGTCGGTGTCGGCCTCGACGGCCGGCAGGTGCTCGGTTCGCTGCGCCCGACCAGCGAACTGCCGATGCATCTCGCGGTCTACCGCGCGACCGAGGCCCGGGCCCTCGTCCACACCCACGCGGCGCACGCGACGGCCGTCTCGGTCCTCGTCCCCGAACTCCCGCTGATCCACTACATGGCGGCGGCCCTCGGCGGTCCGGTCCGCGTCGCCCCCTACGCGGCCTACGGCACACCGGAACTGGCGGAGAACACCCTCCGGGCCCTGGCCGGCCGCACCGCCTGCCTCCTCCGGAACCACGGCACCATCGCGTACGGAGCCTCGCTGGACCAGGCGTACGACCGCACGGCCCAGCTGGAATGGATGTGCCGGGTCTGGCTCCTGTCCTCCTCGGTCCCCGGGCTCGCGCCCGCCCTGCTCTCACCGGACCAGCTCGCGGAGGCGGGGGAGCGGCTGCGGGGGTACGGCCAGCAGGAGTGAGGCCCGCCGCACCGCCGCCCGGAGCCGGGGTCGCCGCGAGCGCCAGCCGTCACCCCTTCAGGCGCTCCCACTGGCCGATGGCCGGGTCCCCCGGGAAACTGGTCGGGTGCGCACCCTAAGAGCCACGGCAGCGGCCGTCACCGTAGCCATAGCCGCGGGCGCGGCCTCCGTGGCGGCGGGCCGGTTCGCCAGCGACGCCGCGCTGAAGACGAGGCCCGGCAAGCCTCTGCCCACCGAGCCCCGGCTCACCGTGCACGCCACGACGGCGGGCGGAATCACCCTGACCCGGGCCCTGGCGTCCCGGCGCCCGGGAACCTACGGCCTCGCGGGCGACGGCTCCCACGCGGTCGTCGGCCCCCTCCAGAACTCCGTGCCCCACACCGCCGACACCGTCGTACGCAGCCTGGAACGCGTCACGCACGGGTCCCTGGAGCGCGGCGACAAGGTATGGCTCACGCCGAACCTGTACGTCGGCGACCCCGGGTCCGCCCTCGGACTCGAACACGCCGACGTCGACGTGCCCGGTGAGCTCGGCGCCCTGCCCGCCTGGTTCGTACCCGCGGTCCGCGACACGTGGATCATCACCGTCCACGGCCTGGGCGCCACCCGGGAACACCCCATGAACCTGATGGGGTTCCTGAACAGCCGGCACTTCCCCGTCCTCGACCTCGCCTACCGGGGCGACCTCGGGGCACCCCGGCCGCCCGACGGCCTGAACCACCTCGGCGAGACAGAGTGGCGCGACCTCGACGCGGCCATCCGGTACGCCGTGCGGTTCGGTGCCGAGCGGGTCGTCCTGTACGGCTGGTCCACGGGCGCCACGATGGCCCTGCGCGCGGCCGCCCACTCCGCGCTGCGCGAGCGGATCTCCGGGCTCGTCCTCGACTCCCCGGTCCTCGACTGGGAGACGACACTGCGCGCCCTCGCCGGCGCCCGCCACACCCCGCGTTTCCTGCTGCCGCTCGCGGTGCGCGCCGCACAGGGGCGCACCGGTGTACGCGGAGACCGCATCGCGCACGCCGCGCATCCCGACCAGGTCAAGGTGCCGACCCTGCTCGTGCACGGCCCGGACGACCGCATCGCCCCCTGGGGCGCCTCCCGGCGCCTCGCCGCGAGCAGGCCCGACCTGGTCACCCTGCACACCGTCCCGAACGCCCCGCACGGCGCCATGTGGAACGCCGACCCGGCGAGCTACGAGGAAGCCCTGCGCCGCTTCCTCACTCCCCTGATGTGACCCGCAGTGCCCCGCACCCGGCCCGGTCGGTCCGGTCGGTCCGGCGGGGGAGGCCGGGCCTCGGGCGGGCTCCGGAAGAGGCGGCGCGGCCGGCGCGAAGGTGTGCTTCCGGTTCGGCACCGGGCAACTCCGCGCGGCGTTCTCACCCGCGTGCCGGGCACCCCGGGAGGGCCCCGCCGCCGTCGCCCCGTGGCCTGCGACGGCATTCCGTTTGGGTTTTCGGACTGTCAACCGCAAGACTGCACCCGTGACGTCCCGTAACCCGCGCGACTCCAGGCTCCGACTCGTCAGCCCCCGGTCCCTCGCGACCGCTCCCCGAGCGGTGACCCAGCGCCGCACCCGCCGCCCCGCGCCGCGGCCGCCGGAAGGCACCCCGCCGCCTGCGGAACTCGCCCGCATGGCGCGCACCGGCCTGTCCGACGCGGCCCGCGTGGCGCGCTGGGCCGACGCCGCCCTGCGCCCGGGGCGCGACGCCGCCAACCCCGATGGCAAGGGCACCCTCTCCGACGCCACCGCCGAGCGGGCCGCCACGGATCTCGGACTGACGCCGCTCCAGGTCCGCGCCGACTGGGACACCGCACGCCTGGCCGGCCTCATCGAGGTGCACGGCGAAGACGCCCGCCCGGGCTGGCGGCTGCGCGCCTGGAGCCGCGACGACAGCGCCGTCCTGCGCGGCTGGGTCGCCCTCTTCGACGCCTGGTCCCTCGCGTACCCCGAGCCGGTGGACCGTGAGCCCGCGGCCGTCGCCGAGGTCGTCTCCGCGATGCCCCAGGTGCTCTCCTTCCTCCAGCTCTCCGCCGGGCCCGTCCCCGTGGACCAGCTCCTCGACCTTCTCGGGCAGCGCGTCACGGAACTGCGCACCGAACGCTGCGAGATCTCCTACGGCCCCGAGCCCGGGACCGAGCCCGCCCCGGAGGCCGCCGAGGTCCCGGACGCCCCCCTCGCCCCGCTCCTCGAATGGGCCCTCCAGGCCCTCGCCTCCGTCGGCGCGCTGACCTACGGCGAAGGACAGGCCACCCTCACCGCGCTCGGCAGCTGGGCGGTCTGGGTCAAGCTGGAGCAGATCTGCGTCGCCGCGCAGAGCCCCGCGGGCAACATCGAGCAGTCCGCCGAGGACATGCTCCGCGGCTGCGCCCAGCTCCGCCCCAACGCCGCCCGCGCCGAGTACCGCGCCTGGCTCGCCGCCCGCCCGGTCGGCGGCGCCGTCACCGAACTCATCGCCGCGGCCCGCGGTGAGGACGCCCTGACCCGCGGCCTCGCCTTCGAGGCACTGCGCGTCGTCGGCGCCCCCGCCGAGCCGGACGTGCGCGCCGTGGTCGAGGAGACCCCGCTGCGCCCCTACGCCCTGCTGTGGCTCGCCGAGCACGACGGCTACGACCCCGAGGACGCCCACGAGGTCCTCACCCGCGCCGAGTCCACCTGGCTGTGGGTCGACACCGCGGCAGCCGTCGCCGACCACGGTGACGCCCCGCTCCTGGTCCGCCACCTGGAGTCCGCGGTGCAGCCCACCGTGCCCGCGCTCCTCGACGAGGTGCGGGCCGTCGGGCACCCGCGCACGGTGCAGGTGCTGGTCGCGCTCGCCGCCGCCCACCCGGACCCGGCGCTCGCCAAGGCCGTACGCAGGGCCGCCTTCCAGGTGCACACCGGGGGGAGCTGAGCTGACCGGGGGAGCCGGCCGGGGGAGCCGGCCGGGCCGGCCGGGAACCGCCGCCGGCCGGATCCCCGAGCGGTCCGTCGCGCCGTCCTACGCGCCTATCTCCGGGGCGTAGGTGCCGAAGCTCCAGATGTTGCCCTCCAGATCGCGGGCCATGTAGTCCCGCGAGCCGTAGTCCTGGTCGGTCGGGGCCATCAGGATCTCGGCGCCGTGGTCCACGGCCCGCTGGTGGTGTGCGTCGACGTCGTCCACGACGATGTACACCCCGCACGGGCCCGCGCTCTTCATCGCCTCGGCGAAACGGCCGCCGCGGCCCTTGGAGCCGAGCATCACCGCGCCGTTGCCCTGCACCAGCTCGGCGTGCATCACCGAGCCGTCCTCACCCTCGTAGACCGCCAGCTCGGTGAAGCCGAAGGCCTCGGTGAGCTGCCTGATCGCCGCCTTCGCGTCGGCGTACAGCATCGAGGGGTAGATGCTCGGGCGTCCGCCGCTCATGCCAGCCATACCGATCACTCCATCTCGTCACGAACTGCCGGATTCCGATCCGCTGCCCAGTCTGGCACCGGCCACTGACAACGCCCCGTGCCCCGGGACCGGGCCATCCCCGGCGGCCGGGACCACCGTGCCGCCCGGCTCACCGGAACGTGTTGCACTGCGCCATGTCGCCGCTGGTGAAGCCCTGGTAGAACCACCGCTGCCGCTGCCCGGCCGACCCGTGCGTCCAGGTTTCCGGGGTCACCCGGCCCTGATACCTCGCCTGGATCCGGTCGTCGCCGACGGCCGCCGCCGCGTCCAGGCCGTCGCGGATGTCGGTGTCCGTCAGCGCGGTCAGCAACGGTCTGCCCGTCGACGGGGACGGCGTGGTGGTCGCGTTCCGCGCCCACACCCCCGCGTAGCAGTCGGCCTGGAGCTCCACCTTCACCGAGTTGCTGTTCGCGCCGGTCACGCCGTCCTGCGACCGGGTCAGCGTGCCCATCAGGTTCTGGACGTGATGCCCGTACTCGTGCGCCACCACGTAGGCCTGTGCGAACGGTCCGTCGCCGGAGCCGAACTTCGTCCGGAGATCGTCGAAGAAGCCGAGGTCCAGATAGACCTTGCGGTCCACAGGACAGTAGAAGGGCCCGCCCGACGACGTGGCCGTGCCGCACCCGGTGTTCACCCGGCCGCCGAAGACCACCGTCGGGGCGCGGGTGTAGGTGCCGCCCCTGCGCGCGAACTCCCGGGCCCAGTAGGCCTGGACGCTGTTGACCACCGCCACGGTCCGGCAGTCCGCCTGGGCGTTGGCGTCCCGCCCCTTCAGGCAGGTCTGCTGCACCTGGGCGAGGGAGGAGGCGGTGGCCCCGGGCTCGTCGCCGCCCGAAGTGAGCCCGAGCTGGTCGGGACCCACCCCGAAGAGCAGTCCGAGGACCAGGGCGACCAGACCGGCGAGCCCGCCGCCGATGGTCGCCCTGCCGCCGGGGATGCGACCGCCGCGTACGTCCTGGACCTCGGAGGTGTCCAGGTCGGCGTCGTCGTCGAACTGCATGAGCACACCACTTTCGTCGCTCCGTGGCGCCATCCTCGTACGCTCCCGGACCCCGGGCCCCGGCCCGCGGTCCGAACGGGCGACGCCCGGCCCCGGCCACCGCGCCCCGGGCGGATCCGTCCGCCGGGCCGCCGCCCGCCGGACCCCGGACCCCGGCCGGTCCAGGCCCCCGGACCGGCGAGTTCCGCACCTCCGGCGCACCCCGCAAGGGGGCGAGCGTCACAGTCCCGGACGGCCGCGGGCCGGAAAAGTGGTTGCACCGTCCCGTTAGACTTGGCCCATGGCCATTCTCCTCGCGCACTAGACGGCGGGAACGTCCTCAGCCGCCCACCCCGCCAACCCATCGCTCTGGAGTCTGTCCGTGATCTCCGCCTCCGGTATCGAGCTGCGCGCCGGCGCCCGCATCCTCATCGAGTCCGCGACCTTCCGCATCACGAAGGGCGACCGCATCGGTCTGGTCGGCCGCAACGGTGCGGGCAAGACGACCCTCACCAAGGTTCTCGCGGGTGAGGGCCAGCCCGCCGCCGGAACCGTCGCCCGCTCCGGCGAGGTCGGCTATCTTCCGCAGGACCCGCGCACCGGCGACCTCGACGTCCTCGCCCGCGACCGCGTCCTGTCCGCCCGTGGCCTGGACGTGCTGATCCGCAAGATGCGCGAGAACGAACAGCGCATCGCCAACGGCGCGGGCGCCACCCGCGAGAAGGCGATGCGGCAGTACGAGCGCCAGGAGACGGAGTTCCTGACCAAGGGCGGGTACTCCGCCGAGGCCGAGGCCGCGACCATCGCCGCCGCGCTCAACCTGCCCGACCGCGTGCTCGGCCAGCCCCTGCACACGCTCTCCGGTGGTCAGCGCCGTCGTATCGAGCTGGCCCGCATCCTCTTCTCGGACGCCGACACCCTGCTGCTCGACGAGCCGACGAACCACCTCGACGCCGACTCGATCGTCTGGCTGCGCGACTACCTGAAGACCTACCGCGGCGGCTTCATCGTGATCTCCCACGATGTCGACCTCGTCGAGACGGTCGTCAACAAGGTGTTCTACCTGGACGCCAACCGCGCCCAGATCGACGTCTACAACATGGGCTGGAAGCTCTACCAGCAGCAGCGTGAGGCCGACGAGAAGCGCCGCAAGCGCGAGCGCCAGAACGCCGAGAAGAAGGCCGCCGCGCTGAACGCGCAGGCCGACAAGATGCGCGCCAAGGCCACCAAGACGGTCGCCGCGCAGAACATGGCCAAGCGTGCCGACCGGCTGCTCGCCGGCCTGGACGCCGTCCGTGTCTCCGACAAGGTCGCCAAGCTGCGCTTCCCGGAGCCCGCGCCCTGCGGCAAGACCCCGCTCATGGCCGAGGGCCTGTCGAAGTCGTACGGCTCCCTGGAGATCTTCACGGACGTCGACCTTGCCATCGACAAGGGCTCCCGCGTCGTCATCCTCGGTCTGAACGGTGCCGGCAAGACGACCCTCCTGCGGCTGCTCGGCGGTGCCGAGAAGCCCGACACCGGCGAGGTCATAGAGGGGCACGGCCTGAAGCTCGGCTACTACGCGCAGGAGCACGAGACCCTCGACCCCGAGCGCACGGTCCTGGAGAACATGCGCTCCGCCGCCCCCGACCTGGATCTGGTCGAGGTCCGCAAGACGCTCGGCTCGTTCCTGTTCTCCGGCGACGACGTCGACAAGCCGGCCGGTGTGCTCTCCGGCGGTGAGAAGACCCGGCTCGCGCTCGCGACCCTCGTCGTCTCGTCCGCGAACGTCCTGCTCCTCGACGAGCCGACGAACAACCTCGACCCGGCCAGCCGCGAGGAGATCCTCGGCGCGCTGCGCACGTACAAGGGCGCCGTCGTTCTCGTCACCCACGACGAGGGCGCCGTGGAGGCGCTCCAGCCGGAGCGGATCATCCTGCTGCCGGACGGTGTCGAGGACCTGTGGGGCGCCGACTACGCCGACCTGGTGGCCCTCGCCTGAGTCCCGCGCGGCCTCCCGGAGGGGGCACGCGCCGCTTGATCGATTGACTGATCCACTGCGTATGGATCATTCGGCCGATCCGTGATCCATCATCTGTGTGAGATCTCCTCGTACCGGGGTGTGTCGTACACCGATTTCACGGCCGAGTCCTTTGTTCCCAAGGGCTCGGCCGTCTTGCGTCGCTGACCAGGTACTTCGTGCGGGAACCCGTTCGGCCGCAGGGGCCGCACCGCCCGGAATATTTGATTCCACTCGTGGGGACGGGCTCCTGTCGTCAAAACCTTGTCTTACGGACCTTGCCGAATGGGTGGCCATGACGCCCGAAAGGGGTGATCATGAGAGTCCAGAGCGCACTTCCCATGAGGAGGACCGGGTGGCCGAGACTCTGAAGAAGGGCAGCCGGGTTACCGGCGCCGCGCGCGACAAGCTCGCGGCAGACCTGAAGAAGAAGTACGACTCCGGTGCGAGTATCCGAGCGCTGGCCGAAGAGACCGGCCGCTCGTATGGCTTCGTGCACCGGATGCTCAGCGAGTCGGGCGTCACGCTCCGAGGGCGTGGCGGCGCGACGCGGGGCAAGAAGGCCGCCTCGGCCTGAGGCCGGGCGTCCCCATCGGCTTCGGTGGTGACCACCCGGTCGGTCGGGTGACCGACCGGGTGGTTACTGTGCAGTCACTTAGGTGCGTTCCTCGTGTCTTCGCGAGGTGCGCGTCTGATCCGACCGCACCCATCGGAGGCACCCCATGGCTTCGCTCGACAAGGATCTCGACCCGGTACTCGACCAGGACGGCGTACGGCTCACCGTCGACGGCGCGATCGCCACGGTGACGCTGACCAACCCGGCCAAGCGCAATGCCCAGAGTCCTGCTCTCTGGCGGGCCTTGACGCAGGCCGGGCGGTCACTGCCGGGCTCCGTCCGGGTGGTCGTCCTGCGTGCCGAGGGCCAGTCCTTCTCCGCGGGGCTCGACCGGCAGGCGTTCACGCCCGAGGGGTTCGACGGGGAACCGTCGTTCATCGACCTCGCGCGCGGTTCCGACGCCGAGCTCGACGCGACCATCGCCGAGTACCAGGAGGCGTTCACCTGGTGGCGGCGCAGTGACATCGTGTCCATCGCCGCCGTGCGGGGGCACGCCATCGGCGCGGGGTTCCAGCTCGCGCTCGCCTGTGACCTGCGCGTCGTCGCCGACGACGTGCAGTTCGCCATGCGCGAGACCAGTCTCGGCCTGGTGCCCGACCTCACGGGGACGCATCCGCTGGTCGGCCTCGTGGGTTACGCCCGTGCGCTGGAGATCTGTGCCACGGGCCGCTTCGTCCTGGCCGAGGAGGCCGAGCGCACCGGGCTCGCCAACCTCGCCGTGCCCGGCGAGCAGCTCGACGCCGCGGTCGGCGACCTCGCCGCGGCGCTGCTGGCCGCGCCGCGGGACGCCGTGATCGAGACGAAGGCGCTGCTGCGCGGGGCCCAGGAACGGTCGTACGAGGAGCAGCGCTCCGCCGAGCGCGCGTCCCAGGCCCGCAGGCTCCGTGACCTGGCGGGCGTCGGCGACTAGGCCTCCGGCCGCTGAACCAGACACCCCGCTGTGGTGGACCCCGTTGAGCCCGGGCCGCCCGCCGCACGGGGTCACGTTCCTCGGGCCAGGCGCTCCCCCTCACGGCGGTCACGCTTTCCAGGAGGGGGCGCTCGGGTGCGTGCGGCGGTCGCCCCGTGGTGGGTCATGTTTTCTGTGAAGGGGTGGCCTGGCTCGCGGCGGTTGCCCCACGGCGGTCATGTTTTCCGGGAGGGGGCGCCCCGCCTGCGGCGGTCGCCCTCTGGCGAGTGATGCTTTCCGAGAAGAGGCACCCCGGCCTACGACGCTCGCCCCGTGGTGGTCAGGCCTCCCGGGACGGGGCGGTCCGGCTTGCGGTGGTCGCCCCGTGGCGGTCATGTTTTCCGGGAGGGGGTGGCCCGGCCTGTGGCGGTCACCTCGTGGCGGGCTGGCCTCCTGGGGCGGGGTGTGGGGTGTGCCGGCTCATGGCGGTCACCAGGACCGCCACTGAGGGGGTGTCCTGTGCGGACTGAGTGATCGCGGCTCTGACCGCCCGTGCCACGTCCACCGCCCGCTCGCCCCCGGAGACCTCCAGCTCGACGCGGATGTGGCGGCGCGGCAGGGCCGCCTCGGTGGCGGGCGCGCTCTCCACGTGGACCGGTCGGCCCAGGACGTCCGTCAGACGGGTGACGCCCGGGACGGCCAGGGCGGCCGCCGCGATCCGCACCTCCTCGGGGTCCTTCGGCACGGACGCCGTCCGCACGCCGTCGCCCGCGTCCCGCGACCCGGCGGCCGACCTGCCCGGCGAGTGCTCCCGTGGGCCGTCGGCCGGCACCGTGGCCCGCTCCTGTACGCCGTCTGCCGGAACCGCCCCGGCCGCACTCCGTTCACCGCCCGCCGGGTGTGCCACGGGCGCCTCGTCCTCGTCCTCCAGCAGGCCCGTCACCCGCAGGTCCACCTCCGTGACGTCGAGGCCCAGGAGCCGTGTCGCCGCGGACACCACGGCCAGGCGCAGCCGGGCCGCGACGGCCGGAAGCGGTTCGGCGCCCGGGGACGTGGGATCCGCCGAGGCGCGGAACTCCGCGGTGACCCGCAGCGGACCGGGCGGCAGCGCACTGGGCGGGGGAGGCACGGCCGGCGTCCCGACCCGGTCGGGGTCGGCGAGAGCGATCCGCAACGCGCCGAGCCGTACCCCCTCGACGGCCACCGTCTCCCGCCGCAGCACCGACTCGGCCGCCTCCTCCGTGATCCACGCGCCGTCGAGCGCGAGACCCAGCGGCAGGAGTCTGCCGAGCCCGAGCTGATGCCGTACCACTTGCGTCCACCGATCCGCGGTCATCGCTCCAGCGTGCCCCATCCACGGCGCGGGACAGCGCGACCCGACCTAATGTGAGCAGAGGAGGACGACCGAAAGGGACGTACGGCGATGACCGACATGACCGAGCGGAACCGGACGGACAGCCCCGACATGGAGAAGGAGGGCCAGCAGACCCGTAAGCCCACCAGACGTGGCGGTGGCGATCCCGCCTCGCGGGGACGGACCACGATCGCCGACGGGGTCGTGGAGAAGATCGCCGGGCTCGCCGCCCGTGACGTGGTCGGTGTCCACACGATGGGCAGCGGGCTGAGCCGGACCTTCGGAGCCGTACGCGACCGGGTGCCGGGCGGTTCCACCAAATCCGTGACGCGGGGTGTGAAGGCCGAGGTCGGCGAGGTACAGACGGCGCTCGACCTGGAGATCGTCGTCGACTACGGCGTGTCGATCACCGAAGTGGCCCGAGCCGTGCGCGAGAACGTCATCGCCGCCGTCGAGCGCATGACAGGGCTCGAAGTCGTGGAGGTCAACATCGCGGTGAGTGATGTGAAGCTTCCCGAGGAAGAGGACGAGGAGCCGGAGTCACGGCTCCAGTGACCCCAGTGCGGGTCACCGGAACGCCGGGACGCTCCGGCCACCGCACCATGAGTGATCACCGCGGCCACCGACTGCTGAGGAGCGCACCATGAGCTTGGCCGTGATCGGCATGATCGCCGGAATGGCGCTGGGCTTCGCCGGATATTTCGGCGGCTTCGGCGCCTTCCTCCTGGTGGCCGCGCTGGGGGCCGTCGGGTTCGTCGTCGGACGGCTCCTGGAGGGGGACCTGGACATCGGCGACTTCTTCCGCGCCCGTGACGACCGGCGGCGGTGACGCGTGCCAGGTCAGACCGACCGGCTCGGTGAGACCAGGCCGGGCCTCACGACCGTCCCGCCACCCGAGCGGGGCGCCACCCGTATCGCCGACCGGGTCGTCGCGAAGATCGCGTCGCGGGCGGCGCGCGAGGCGCTGCCCCCGCTGCCCGCCGACGCCGTCCCCCCGCACGCGACGGTCGTCGTGCGACGCCAGGCGTCGGGCTCCGGGGGCACGGCCGGCACCCCGACGCACAGTGCCCGGGTCAGGCTCAGCCTCGAACTCGGCTACCCCGCCGACATCGGTGCCCAGTGCGGCGAAGTGCGTCGTCATGTCGCCGAGCGGGTAGAGGCGTTGGCGGGGATGGAAGTGCCCGAGGTGGCCGTCCACGTGGAACGGCTGCATCTGACCCACGGGCCCGGCGCGGCACAGGGGAGGACGCAATGAGCGAGCCCCAGGGCTCCGAGGACACCCGGAAGATGCCCGTACTGGAGAAACCGGAGCATCCGGAGGAGGGGGACGGCGCGGGCGCCCTCGGGCAGTCCGCCTCCGCGGCAGCCTACGAACCGCTGGGCACCGCCGCCGACGAGGACGGCCGGCAGGGTCGCTTCTGGTCGGCGCGCCGGGTCCCCGCGGGCGTCCTCGCGCTCGTGCTCCTCGTCGCGGCGGGCGCCTTCCTGTACGACGTCGTGGCCGTGCGCGCCGGACGGTCGGCGCTGGAGTGGCGGACCTGGCTGGCCCGGCAGCTCGCCGAACGGCCGCTCGACGACACGGCGGTCCTCGTCGGCGCCGGAATCGCCGCCGCGGTGGGACTCTGGCTGGTCGTGCTCGCGGCCACACCGGGACTGCGGGACGTGCTGCCGATGCGGCGCACCCACGCCGACGTCCGCGCCGGACTGCACCGGGGCGCCGCCGCGATGGCGCTCCGCGACCGGGCCATGGAGGTCGCCGGTGTGCAGTCGGTGCGCGTGCGGGTGAAGCGCCGGAAGGTCGACGTCCGCGCGATGTCGCACTTCCGGGAACTCGACGACGTGCGCGCCGACCTCGACATCACCCTCGCCGACGGCATCAAGGGACTGGGACTGGCCCGTTCGCCCGCCCTGTCGGTGCATGTCGCGCGGCCCGGACGGAAGGGGTGAGGTCCGTGCTGCGGATCGTCAACCGTGTACTGATCGGCTTCATCGGGCTCGCACTGATCATCCTCGGCGGCTCCGTGCTCGCCGTCGGACTCGGCGTACGGCCGCCGTCCTGGTGGATCCACGACGGGCGGCACGACGTGCTGCTCAGTACCGCCGAACGGACCAAGTGGCGGGAGCAGGGCTGGTGGTGGCCCGCCGTCATCGCCGCGCTCGCGGTGCTTCTGCTGCTCGCCCTGTGGTGGCTGGTCGCCGTCGTGCGGCGCCGGCGGCTCGCCGACGTGCTCGTCGACACCGGCGACGGCGCGGGCGCGTTGCTGCGCGGACGGGCCCTGGAGGGGGTGCTGGCCGCCGAATCGGCCCGGCTGGGCGGAGTCGACCGTGCCGACGTCCACCTGACCGGCCGACGCAGCCTGCCCGAGGCGCGGGTGCGGCTCCTGCTGGAACCGCATGTGGACCCGGGGCAGGCACTGCGTCTGCTCACCGTGGAGGCGCTCGCGCACGCACGCGACTCGGCCGGTCTCGCCGCCCTTCCGGCGGAGGTGCGGCTGCGCGGGGTCAAGCACCGCGCCGAGCGCGTGACCTGACCGGGCACCCGCCCCACCCGCTCGGCGAAGCCCCGGGCAGCACATCCGCAGGGGCGGATCCCGACGCCCGGCACGAACTGCCCGCGCCCGGCACCGGCTGCCCGACGTGCGGCACCGGCTGCCCGGCGCTCGGCACGGACTGCCCGGCGCCCGGCACGAACTGCCCGACGTGCGGCACCGGCTGCCTGGCGCCCGGCACTGGCTGCCCGGCGTGCGGCACGGGCCGGCGTGCGGTCGGGCCGTCCGGGCGCCCAGCAGAGGGGGGACTTGCCATCCGGGTGACCGGCGGACGGGTGGACTTGACGACGGGCGACAGGCGGACGGCGGACGGCGGACGGCGGACGGCGGACGGCGGACGAGCATACGGGCGACCGGCGACCGGCGACCGGCGACCGACGACCGGGTGCCGGGCGGACGGGTCGACGGGACCACCGGTCGCCGGGGCCGGTGGCCGTCCGGGTCTAGAATCCGCTCCGCATCCCGCCGTCCACCGGAAGCATGATGCCCGTGAGGTACGACGCGGCGGGGGAGAGCAGGAACGCGGCCGCACGGCCGAACTCCTCCGGGGCGCCGTAGCGGCGCAACGGGATGCGGGACTCGTTGGCCGCGCGGGTCGCCTCGGGGTCGGCGGACAGGCCGTCGAGCTGACGCACGCGGTCCGTGTCGATGCGGGACGGCAGCAGCCCGACGACGCGGATCCCGCGCGGGCCCAGCTCGTTGGCGAGGGACTTGGCGAAACCGGCGAGGCCCGGACGCAGACCGTTGGAGATGGTGAGCCCGGGGATCGGCTCGTGCACCGAGCCGGAGAGCACGAAGCCGATGACCCCGCCCTCACCGAGTTCCCCGGCGGCCGCGCGGGCCAGCCGCACCGCACCGAGGAAGACCGACTCGAACGCCACCATCCACTGTTCGTCGGTGTTGTCCGCGGCGAACCCGGGCGGCGGTCCGCCGACGCTGATCAGGATGCCGTCGAAGCCGCCGAAGTGCTCACGGGCACCGGCGATCAGCCGGGCCGGGGTCTCGGCGGCGCCGTTGTCGGCCGCGACGCCGACGGCGTTCGGGCCGAGCGCGGAGGCGGCGCCTGCCGCGGTCACCTCGTCGCGTCCGGTGACGACCACTTTCGCGCCGTCGGCGACGAGTTCGCGCGCGGCCGCGTTGCCCAGGCCCCGGGTGGCTCCCGTGACGACGTACACACGATCCTTCAGTCCAAGATCCATGGCCCCATCCTTCCCTATCCCGGTGGCGCGGCCCCCGGTGCTTCCCCCGCCCCGTCGACCCCGAACAGGCTGAGGGCGGAGACCACCAGACCGATGTGGCTGAAGGCCTGCGGGAAGTTGCCGAGCTGGCGGCCGGCGACCGGGTCGTACTCCTCGGACAGCAGCCCCAGGTCGTTGGTGAGGCCGGCCAGCCGCTCGAACAGCTCGCGCGCCTCCCGCGTACGGCCCGTCATGTGCAGAGCGTCCACGAGCCAGAACGAGCAGACGACGAAGGCGCCCTCGCTGCCCGCGAGACCGTCGACGCCGGTCGTCGCGGCGCTGTAGCGGCGTACCAGGAAGCCGTCCGGGGCGAGTTCCGCGCGGACCGCGTCGATCGTGCCGACCACCCGGGGATCGTCGGGGGGCAGGAAACCGACGCGGGGGATGAGCAGCAGGGCGGCGTCCAGTCCGGGTGAGCCGTAGGACTGCGTGAAGGTGTTCCGGACGGGGTCGAAGCCGCGTTCGCACACCTCTCGGTGCACCTCGTCGCGCATCGCCCGCCAGCCCTCCAGATCGCCGTCGAGCGCCGGGTCGTCCTCCAGGGTGCGTACGGCGCGGTCGGCGGCCACCCAGGCCATCACCTTCGAGTACACGAAGTGCCGGCGCGGGCCGCGCACCTCCCAGATCCCCTCGTCCGGCTGCCGCCAGGCCACCCGCAGGAACTCCATCATGGCGCACTCCACCCGCCACATGTGGGGCCGGGACGGCAGGCCCGAGCGCCGGGCGAGCGACAGCGAGTCGATGACCTCGCCGTACACGTCGAGCTGAAGCTGCTCGACCGCGCTGTTGCCGACCCGGACGGGCGAGGAGCCGGAGAAGCCGGACAGCCACGGGATCTCGTACTCCGGCAGCCGGCGTTCCCCCGAGAGGCCGTACATGATCTGAAGGGCCGACGGGTCTCCGGCGACCGCGCGCAGCAGCCAGTCGCGCCAGGCCTCGGCCTCCTCGTGGTAGCCGGCCGACAGGAGCGCGCCGAGGGTGAGGGTGGAGTCGCGCAGCCAGCAGTAGCGGTAGTCCCAGTTGCGGACGCCGCCGATCTCCTCGGGCAGCGAGGTGGTGGGGGCGGCCACGATGCCGCCGGTCGGCGCGTACGTGAGGGCCTTGAGGGTGATCAGGGAGCGTACGACGGCATCCCGGTACGGCCCGTCGTAGCGGCAGCGCGCCGCCCACGCCCTCCAGTCCTGGACGCTCGTCTCCAGCGCCTCGAAGGGGTCGCACAGGGGCGGCCGGGGCCGGTGCGAGGGGTGCCAGGTCAGGACGAAGGCGACCTTCTCGCCCGCTTCGACGGTGAACTCCGAGTGCGTACGGAAGTCCTGGCCCCAGGTGTGCACGGGCGGTTCGCTGCGCAGCCACACCGAGTCCGGTCCCGCGACCGCGACCCGGTGGCCGTCCGAGCGGCGCATCCACGGCACGACCGAGCCGTAGTCGAACCGCAGTCGCAGCAGACTGCGCATCCGGACGCGGCCGCCGGTGCCCTCGACGACGCGTACGAGATCGGGGGCGTGCTCGCGCTGCGGCATCAGGTCGGTCACCCGGACCGAGCCCTCGGCGGTGTCCCACTCGGTGTCGAGCACCAGGGTGTCCGGGCGGTAGGAGCGCCGGGTGCACGCGTTCGCGCCCTCGGGGGCGATCCGCCAGTGGCCGTTGTCCTCGTCGCCCAGCAGGGCCGCGAAGCAGGCCGCGGAGTCGAAGCGGGGCAGGCACAGCCAGTCGACGGAGCCGTCGCGGCCCACCAGAGCGGCGGTCTGCTCGTCCCCGATGAGGGCGTAGTCCTCGATGCGTCGGTGCACGGTGGACGGGTTCCCGACCGGGGCGACGGCCAATCGGGCCGCCGGAGTGGCGTGCGCGCCCGTGGCCGGGCGGGACAGGGACCAGGAGTTCCGGCTTCGCGGCGACGGGCGGGACCGGGAAGCCGGGGCTTCCGCCGCCGCGCTACACGCCCGCCGGTTCCGCCTGCGGAGCCGTCCGCGCGGCGGCGGCCTCCGCCCGGTCACGGCGCTCACGGCGGACGAGGACCACCCAGCCGAAGGGGACGCCCGCGGAGAAGAGCCACCACTGGATCGCGTACGCCATGTGCGGACCGATGTCGCTGTGCTCGGGGTCCGGGATCAGCTCGGGGGAGCCGCCCCGCGGCGCCGGGGCGGTCTGCTCGACGTAGCCGCCGAGGACTTCCTTGCCGAGCCGCCGTGCCTCCTGCCCGCTGCCGATCAGCATGACCTGACGGTCGGGCAGGCCCCGGACGTTCTTGATGCCGCTGTCGGCGGTCGTCTGGTCGGCCATCAGCCGGCCGGTGACGGTGATCTCGCCGGAGGCGGGGGCCGGGATCTTCGGGAAGGCGGTCTGCGCGCCGTCCGCCGGGACCCAGCCCCGGTTGACCATGAGGACACGGCCGTCGTCCAGGACGAACGGGGTCAGGACGTGGTAGCCGACCGCGCCGTCGGCGTTGGTGCGGCGGCGGACGACCTCTTCGTGCGCGGTGTCGAAGCGCCCCTTAGCGGTGACCCGGCGGTACAGGTCGTCGTCCCGGATCTGCCGGCCGGGCGTGGTGACCGTCTCCACGGGTACCGGCTTCGCGGCGAGCGAGTCGGAGATCACCGTGTTCAGGGCGACCTTGTGCTCGTGCCGGTGGAGCTGCCAGAAGCCCAGCTTGATCATCGTCGGGATGAGCACGAGGGCCACGAGAGTGAGGATCACCCACTGGCGGGTCAACAGGAAGCGGTACACCCCATTGACGGTACTCGGCATGATTCGGCCCCCGACGGGAGGGTCCCGCCGAGGGCCGCGCGATACCCCGTCCGGGGGACGGTCCGGTGCTCAGACCTTGTCGACGATCCCCGCCTTCCCCTCCGCGCGGGCACAGTGCGCGCCGCAGTACCAGTGGCCCTCGACCTCGACGCCCTGGCCGATCACCTGCACGCGACAGTGCTCGCAGATCGGGGCCATCCGGTGGATCGCGCAGGAGAAGCAGTCGAATACGTGCACAGCGCCCTGGGCGTGCACTTCGAAGGTCATTCCGTAGTCATTGCCGCATACTTCGCATCTCGCCATGCGCCACAGGGTGGGCTGCCGGGGCGGTGCGGGCGAGCGGGCGCGGGGCGAGTCGCGCGTCAATCACCCGTACGTCCGTCACCCTTCCGACGCGGGTTCGACGTCTCGCAGCAGCTGTCCGAACGCGGCCTCGTCGACCACCGGTGTCCCGAACTGTCGCGCTTTGGCCACCTTCGAGGTGCCGGAGTCCGGGTCGTTGGTCACCAGCAGGCTGGTGAGCCGGGACAGGCTCGTCGCGACGTGCAGCCCGGCCTCCACGGCCCGGTCCTCCAGCAGCTCGCGATCGACGGACGTGTCCCCGGAGAACGCGACGCGCATGCCCTGCTTGAGCGGTTTGTCCGCCGTATAGCGTCCGGGGTTCGGATGGGGGCACGCGGGGCGCTTGCGGGAGGGGCGCCAACTCCCCGACGGATAACCGCCGGACGCGTAGCCCCCGGACTGCCGTCCGATCCGCGGAGCCGCGGCGCTGTCGGACCACTCCTTGAGCGGCAGGCATTCGAGGAGCGGCAGCCGTACCCCGCCGTGCGCGGCGGCCCGCAGGCTCGGCCGGAACGCCTCGGCCAGCACGCGCGCGTCGTCCAGCGCGTGGTGCGCCCGCTGCTGGACGACACCGAAGTGCGCGGCCAGCGACTCCAGCTTGTGGTTGGGCAGCGGCAGGCCCAGTTCCTTGGAGAGCGCGATGGTGCACAGACGCTGGCGCACCGGCGCCTCACGGTCCGCGCGGGCGTACTCCCGCGCGATCATCGACCAGTCGAAGACCGCGTTGTGCGCGACCAGCACACGGCCGGCGAGCCGGGCGGCGAACTCCTCGGCGACCTCCGGGAAGAGCGGCGCTCCGTCGAGCATCTCGCTCGTCAGGCCGTGGATCCACACCGGGCCCGGGTCCCGCTCCGGATTGACCATCGTGTACCAGTGGTCCTCGACCTCGCCGCGCGCGTCCAGCCGGTAGACGGCGGCGGAGATTATCCGGTCGTCGCGGGCCAGCCCGGTGGTCTCCACGTCGACGACCGCGTATCCCTGCGGATACGCGGCCGGCCAGGAGGCAGGGGACGCTGCGGTCGTGAGGTCTTCGAGCATGGTCAATGAGGATACGGGCAGTGACTGACAGTCCCGCCCCCGCCTTCCCGGAACCGGCGCCCCCGCGGACCCGCCACCGGGCCGCCCGCGCGCGAGCCCCGCAACCGGGTCCGGCGGGCCCTGTGTTGACGCGCTCAGCCCAGCGCAGCCACCAGGTCCCCCGCCGTCAGAGCGGTCAGACCGCAGCCGTCGACGGGGCCGGGCAGCAGCCGGTACACGGATCCGCTCGCGCCCTGCGGGGCGACGCCACCGTGCACCAGGGCGAGCAGGACGTGCCTCTTCGCGGCCGCTTCGGCGGCGAGCCCCTCCGGGTCCTCGGCCGGGCGCCGACGCTCCGGGGGCCCCAGAGCGCGTACGCGGGCGGCGAAGGCCAGGTCCGTCTCGCCCTCCGCGCGCGTGTAGTTCCACAGCTCGTCGCCCGAAGGCGCCCGCCGGACCACCGCGACCTCGTCCGTACGGGCCGCCGCGTGCCACGCCGCCAGGTCCCACAGGGTCGTCCGGCCGGTGGTGAAGTACTGGAACAGGTCCTTGCCGACGCGGCCGAGGTCGGCGCTGTGCCGGTACACGCTGTGGAAGCCGTCGGACGACGGCAGATGGAGGTCGGTCCACAGGAACGTGCGGCGCTCCAGGTCGACCAGCAGGGGGACGTGGATGCGTGAGTCGCCCTCCAGGTCGTAGCGCTGACGCACCGTGCGGGGGTCGTACGAGGCGTCCCGTCCGTCCTTCGAAGGGAGTGCCATGAAGCCGGCGAAGGCGTCGAGGAGATGCTCGAAGGCGATGTTGTTGAAGCTGAAGACGATGGGCACGGCGAAGCGCACCGTGCCGTCGGCGAGTGCCGTGAGGTCCAGGTCCACGTACTCGGTGGCGCCGTCGGGCGCCGGGGCCGAGGTCAGGTCCCCGGAGTGGACGGCGGCCCGCTCCCCGTGGACCAGGTTCGTGTAGTCGCACACGCCCACGAACGTCCAGTCCTCGTCGTACAGCGCGACCGACAGGTCGAGGTCGACGCGGATCTTCGCGGGCTGCGTCCAGTGCAGGAAGAGGCGCAGGACCTCCCCCTCGGGGAGCGGCTGGCTGCTGCCGCGCGGCACCGAGACCAGCGCCTTCGCGGACGCGCGCTCGGCGGAGGGGACGGCCAGGCCCGCGAGGCCCGCGTCGAGGACGGCGAGGTCGAAGCGCGGGGCGGACGCCAGCCGGCGTACGGCCTCGGCCTCCAGAAGCGCGCAGACGCCGTCGGTGACCGCCTCGGCCAGCGGGGCCCGGGTGTCGTCGAGCGTGAAGGAGTGGGTGACCTGGCCGCGAGGGAAGAACACCCGCCGCTCGCCGGGGAGATGGCGGACGCGCAGCCGTCCGAGCGCCGCGAGCAGCGGACCGGGACCGGCCTTGGGCAGGACCCGCCGCATGGTGTCGGCGAACCCGTCCGGCAGCTCCTCCAGGTCGTGCAGGCGCAGCACGTGGTCGAGCCTGCGCAGCAGTTCGCCCGGCCGCCGCGCGAGCAGGTCGAGCGCGCGGGGCACATCCTTGTCGCGCAGGGCCTGTTCGGTGTGCGCGCCCCAGGAGTCGGGTTTGATGCGCGCGCCGTCGATCCGTACCGCCTCCG
This sequence comes from Streptomyces sp. NPDC015532, assembly GCF_043078065.1. Taxonomy (NCBI): domain Bacteria; kingdom Bacillati; phylum Actinomycetota; class Actinomycetes; order Kitasatosporales; family Streptomycetaceae; genus Streptomyces; species Streptomyces sp. NPDC015532. Next base: position 1,477,008 of record NZ_JBIBSY010000001.1, read on the forward strand.
GGTGCGCGGCCGCGGTGCGCAGCAGGGCCGCGCCGAGCGGTGAGGCGGAGGTGTCGGTGGCGCGCAGCACGGCGAAGGCGAGGGCGGCCTTCGGATGCCGGTCGTGCCGCTCGTACGGGTGCAGGATCTCGGCGGCGCGCTTCCACCCGACCGGATGCCGCAGCACGTCCTCGACCAGCGACGACGCATCGAACCCATCCAGTACGGCGAGGAGTTGGCGGCGCAGCGGGCGGGGCAGCGAACGGAAGCGGCGCAGTTCGACGAGATCGGCCTCGCCGCCCGACCAGACCTGCAGCAGCCGCAATACGTCGGTCGCCGTGGTGAGGTGCGCGGCGAGCAGCGGGCGCACGGCCGCGCGCGTGCGCCGGTCCAGCAGGAGATTCCCGAGCACCAGGGCCTTCGTCTCGCGGACGGGGATGTCCGCGGGCAGCCATTCCAGGGCGGCGGGCGCGTGCGCCAGCAGCAGCTTCACATCGTCCCGGTCCTGCGGCGGCAGCGGCGTCCGCCGGGCCAGCAGCTGAAGCAGCGCCCTCACGGAGTCCGCCCGCTGATCGGTTCCGAGGGCCAGCGACTTCAGCGGTCCGAGGGGGAGTTCGCGCCGAAGCCGTGGCGCGGCGGGCTTCAGGAACGGGTCGGCTCGGTCGATCCGGCGGTGGCACAGGGGGCAGCCGGCGTAGTCGGCGCCGTCCCAGCAGGCGCGGCACACCAGATGGGCGCACGGCGAGACGGGATGCACGCCGCCGACCGTGCCGCACAGCACGCACGGCTGGGCGGGCCACTGCAACAGCAGCGTGAAGACCCGGTCGACGTAGAGCTGGAGGGTGTCGTCGGGCACCGAGGCCGGGAAGCTGCGGAACAGCGGCATATGGGTGCGGTCGGCGCCCAGTTCCGCGTCGATCTGCAGGATCAGGGTGCTGCCGGCGTCCCCGAGCCCCGCGGGTCCGAGCCAGGCGAGCGCGGCGCGCAGCGGTGCCGACGGGGCGAATCCCCGGTCCAGCAGCTCGGCTTCAAGAGCGACGAGGCCCTCGGTCGTCGCCGGGTCTCCCGGCCGTGGCCCGGCCTGGTCGACGTAGACGGTTCGCAGGCGGCGGAGCAGCACGGACGACAGTACGGACAAGCGGAAATCCCCCGGGATCCGGAAATGTGTGAGGCGGGGGCGGAGAGTGAGCGCGCTACGGGTGTCAGAGAAAGAGAGAAGGAAGCACGCTTGCGGAGCCGCCCCCGCGATCGCCGAGTCTAGGGAGAGGCCGGCCCGCGGGGCCACCGAATATTTCTGGGGTTCGGGAAGCCGGTCCGTCCGCTCCGGTGCCGGACCCGGGTGTCCGGTCGGCGCATGGCTATGGACCTTTCGTCCGTGCGGTGCAAGCGTGCTGCGCGCCCCAGCAGGTAGCGCCTACGAAGGGCGGTACGGACATGGCACGAGTGAGGTACGGCGCACGAACCGAGGCGGAGATCACCGCCTCGCGCACCGCGAGCTCCAGACTCCCCGACATCTGGTCCACCGGTGTGGTGGCCCTCTGGGAGAGTGACCCGGACGCGGTCGCGGCGGTCCTGCCGCCTCCGCTGAAGCCCACCGCGAGGCCCCTGGTGCGGGTCAGCGTCAGCAAGGTCGATCTGCCCGGATACCCCCTGGGCGCGGGCTCGTTCGCCGTCGCGGCGGCGCACGAGGACGTCGAGGGCTGGTATCCGCTGGTCATGCCGATGACCCACGAGCGGGCCCTGACCGGCGGCCGTGAGGTCTTCGGGGAGCCCAAGAAGCTCGGCGAGGTGACCGTCGAGCGCGACGGGCTGGTCGTACGGGCCGTACTCGCCCGGCACGGCATCGAGTTCGTCGAGGTGCGCGGCGCGGTGACCGGGGCCCTGCCGCTGCCCGAGCCCTCGCAGAAGACCGACTTCTACTTCAAGTTCCTTCCCGCCGTGGACGGTTCGGGCTTCGACGCCGACCCGGTCCTCGTGCACTGCGTGCGCGACGAGAAGGTCCGCAGGCTGGAACGCGTCACCGGGGACGTCGTCCTGCGCGAGTCGATGTACGACCCGGTCGCCGACCTGCCCGTGCGCCGGCTGCTGGAGATCACCCTCGGCGAGAAGACCTCCGGCCAGCGGGGCCGGGTCGCCGAACGCGTCAGCGGCCAGGCCCTGCTGCCCTATATCCACCAGCGCTATGACGATCCGCGGCAGATTCTCGACGGGCCGCCCGAGGGGAGCGTCTGGTGACTCCTCCCCCTCGTGAATGAGGGGGCTTCTCAGTCGACTCCAAGGAGCTTCATGACGGCCAAGCCCTGACCGCTGCTGGAAGCAGATGCCAAGCGTACTACGCGGCTCCGGCACTCAGGATGCGTTTCCCGTCCGGCCGGAAGGCCGGGATTCCCAAACAAGGAGAGAAATGGAACTGCGCGCGGGGCAGGTCGCCGTGGTCACCGGCGCGGCGAGCGGTATCGGGCTCGCCATGGCCCGGCGGTTCGCGGCGGACGGACTGAAGGTGGTCCTCGCCGACGTCGAGGAGGGCGCGCTGGAGAAGGCCGCCGGGGAGCTGCGCGAGGACGGCGCCGACGTCCAGGCGCGCGTGGTGGACGTCGCGGAGCGCTCCGAGGTCCTCGCGCTCGCCGAGGACGTGTACGCCACGTTCGGCGCGGTGCACGTCCTGTGCAACAACGCCGGTGTCGGCTCCGGCGCCGAGGGCCGCATGTGGGAGCACGACCCGAACGACTGGAAGTGGGCCTTCGCCGTCAACGTGTGGGGCGTCTTCCACGGCGTCCAGGCGTTCGTGCCCCGGATGCTGGCCGGGGGCGAGCCCGGCCATGTCGTCAACACCTCGTCCGGCGACGGCGGGATCGCCCCGCTGCCCACCGCCTCCGTGTACGCCGTCACCAAGGCGGCCGTGGTGACCATGACGGAGTCGCTGTACGCGCACCTGAAGGCGGAGCACGCGGGCGTGGGCGCCTCCGTGCTGTTCCCCGGGCCGCACATGCTGCGCACGGGTCTGTGGGAGTCGCACCGCAACCGGCCCGCGCGGTACGCGAAGGAGCGGCCCCGCAGGACCCCGTACCGCAGCCTCGCCCAGTGGGAGGCGGCGATGAACGAGGCGGGTCACGAGGTGCGGTTCACCCCTGTCGAGGAGGTCGCCGACCTCGTCGCCGACGGGATCCGCGAGGACCGCTTCTGGCTGCTGCCCGAGAGCGAGCACAGCGACCGGCAGATCCGGGCGCGGTCGCGGTCGATGCTCGAACGGGCCGATCCGACGTACCTGGAAAATTTCATCCTCGACTGAGGGGGCGCGGTGAGCGAACAGGACCCGTATCTGATCATCTCCTCCGACTGCCATGCCGGACTTCCCACCGAGGAGTACCGGCCCTATCTGGATTCCCGGTTCCACCGGGACTTCGACGAGTTCCTCGCGGGCCAGGGCCGGCGCCGCGAGGAGATGAACCGTCTCGGCATCCGCAACGAGGCGTTCGCCGACAAGTGGTTCCAGGACAACGAGGAAGGCCTGCGCGGCGGTTGGGACACCGCGCAGCGCCTGAAGGAACTGGACGGCGACGGGGTGGCGGCCGAGGTCGTCTTCCCCGACGCGGACGCCGTGGACAGCCGCACCGCGGCCCCCTTCGGCGTGGGCCTCGGTCTCTCCGGGGACCAGGACCCGGAACTCGGCATGGCCGGCGCGCAGGCCCACAACCGCTGGCTCGCCGACTTCGTCTCCGAACACCCCGAACGGCACTGCGGGGTCGCTCTGCTGCCGGTCACCGGAGAGACGGGCAGAGTCGTCGCCGAGGTGTACCGCGCCAAGGAGTCGGGCCTCGGCGCGCTGATGATCCCCTCCATGTGGGTCGACAAGGAGCCCTACCACGACCGCCGTTACGACCCCGTGTGGGCGGCGGCCGCCGAGTGCTCGATGCCCGTGCTCACCCACTCCGGCGCGGCGCCGCGCCACGAGTACGGCGACCACCTGGGGATCTACGTCTCCGAGGTGACCTGGTGGCCCGCGCGCCCCCTGTGGTTCCTGCTCTGGTCGGGGGTCTTCGAGCGGCACCCCGGGCTCCGGTTCGGTGTCGCCGAGTCGGGCTGCTGGTGGCTGCCCAACCTGCTGTGGTTCATGGACCGCCTGTACCTCGGCGCGCACGGCGGCAAGAAGCTGTCGCCCTTCGCGGAGCTGAAGCGGCCCCCGCACGCGTACCTGGACCGGCAGATCTTCGTCTGCGCGACCAACACCAAACGCCGCGAACTCGCCCAGCGTTACGAGATCGGCGTCGACAACATCCTCTGGGGCAGCGACTTCCCGCACCCCGAGGGCACCTGGCCCGACACCCGGGCGTGGCTGGCGAAGACCTTCCACGACATCCCGGTCGCGGAGACCCGCCGGATGCTCGGCCTCTCGGCGGCCGAGGTGTTCGGCTTCGACCTCGCCGAACTGGCCCCGATCGCCCGGCGGATCGGCCCGACGCCGGCCGAACTGGGCCAGGGGGAGGACCAGTCGGCGGTCGAGGCGTCCTGGGCGCGCTCGCGCGAGGTGGGCCGCCACTGGCTGACGGACCACGACTTCCCCGTACTGGGGGTCAGTCCGTGAGCGCCGAGGAGCGAGTGGCCGCCGGGGACCGGCCGACGGCCGCCGACGGCGACGGTGCCGGTGGCGGTGCCGAGGACCGCTACACCGTCATCTCCGCCGACTGCCACGCCGGCGCCGATCTCCTCGACTACAGGCCGTACCTGGAGCGCCGGTACCACGACGACTTCGACGCCTGGGCGGCCGACTACGTCAACCCCTACGAGGACCTGCTCGCCGACACCGCCGACCGGAACTGGAACTCCGGGCGGCGCCTCGCGGAGCTGGAGGAGGACGGCATCGTCGCGGAGGTGGTCTTCCCGAACACCATCCCGCCGTTCTTCCCGTCGGCCTCCCTCATGGCACCGGCCCCGACGGCGGCGGAGTTCGAGCGGCGCTGGGCGGGGCTGCGGGCCCACAACCGCTGGCTCGCCGACTTCTGCGCGGCGGCGCCCGGCCGGCGCGCGGGCGTCTTCCAGATCCTCCTGAACGACGTCGACGCGGCGGTCGAGGAGATCCACCGGTCGGCGGGCGCGGGCCTGCGGGGCGGGCTGCTGCTGCCCGGTACACCCCCGGGTTCGGGTCTGCCGGAGCTGTACTCGGGGGCGTACGACCCGATCTGGGCGGCCTGCGCCGAGCTGGGTGTCCCGGTGAACCACCACGCGGGCTCCGCCTCGCCGCCGCTCGGGGACGAACCGGCTGCCCGCGCGGTCTTCATGGTGGAGACGACCTGGTTCTCGCACCGGGCGCTGTGGCACCTGGTGTTCGGCGGCGCGTTCCGCCGGCACCCCGGCCTGAGACTGGTGCTGACCGAGCAGGGGTCGGGCTGGATCCCCGGGGTGCTCGACATGCTGGACTACTACCACGGGCGGCTGGTCGCGGCGGCGGGCAGGGCGTCGACGGCCGAGTCGAAGTTCGGCGCGGGGCTGGCCGCGACGATGGGCGAGCGCCCCTCCGAGGTCTGGCGCGAGAACTGCTTCGTCGGCGCCAGCTTCATGCGCCCCCACGAGGTGCCGCTGCGCGACCGCATCGGCCTCGACAAGATCATGTGGGGCAGCGACTACCCGCACGACGAAGGCACCCATCCCTACACCCGCGAAGGCCTGCGCATCGCCTACGCGGGCCTGCCGCGCGCCGAGATCGCCGCCATGGTCGGCGGCAACGCGGCCCGTGTCTACGGCTTCGACCTGGCGTACCTCGACGCGATCGCCGCCAAGGCCGGTCCCACGGTGGCCGAGATCGCCGAACCCCTGGACACCCCGCCCGCCGACGCGACGAGCCCGGTGTTCGCGAGAGGAGGCTCGGTGCGGGTGTGGTGACCACGGGGCCCGCGGCGGCAGGGCCCGCGGCCGGACCGGCCTCGGGCCGCCGTCCCGAGCGCGGCCGGCTCGCCGCGCGCCGCCGTCCCGAGCGCGGCGCTTCACCGCGGCCGTCACGGAACGGTTCTTTGGCGGAGATGGCCGAGAAGTAAGCGCGTACCGTCGGTAATACTTGTTGGTAACAGCCTCTGTACGCGGCCGACCAGCGCATCTACGGTTCACCCATGCCGAACCTGCCCGATGTCGTGTTCTGGTCGATACCGGCCTTCGTCCTCCTCGCCGTGATCGAGATGGTCAGCGTTCGCATCCATCCGGACGACGACGCCGCGGGGTACGAGACGAAGGACGCCGCGACGAGCCTCGGCATGGGACTCGGCAGTCTCCTCTTCGACTTCCTGTGGAAGTTCCCGATCGTCGCCGTCTACAGCGCGGTCTACACGCTGACGCCGCTGCGGGTGCCCGTCCTGTGGTGGACGATCCCGCTGACGCTGCTCGCCCAGGACTTCTTCTACTACTGGTCCCACCGCGGCCACCACGTGATCCGCCTCCTGTGGGCCTGCCACGTCGTGCACCACTCCAGCAGGAAGTTCAACCTCACCACCGCGCTGCGCCAGCCCTGGACGGGCTGGACGTCGTGGCCCTTCTACCTCCCGATGGTCGTCCTCGGGGTGCACCCGGCCGCGCTCGCGTTCTGCTCGTCGGTGAGTCTCGTCTACCAGTTCTGGATCCACACCGAGCGCATCGACAAGATGCCCCGCTGGTTCGAGTTCGCCCTCAACACGCCCTCCCACCACCGGGTCCACCACGCCTCCCAGGGCGGCTACCTGGACCGCAACTTCGGCGGCATCCTGATCGTCTGGGACCGGCTGTTCGGATCGTTCGTCGCGGAGACCGAACGGCCCGTCTACGGGCTCACCAAGAACATCTCCACGTACAACCCGCTGCGCGTGGCCACCCACGAGTACACGGCCATCGCCCGTGACGTGCGGGCGGCGGCGAACTGGCGCGAGCGCGCCGGACGGCTCCTCGGCGGCCCCGGCTGGCAGCCCGCGCCGCCGGCCGGCGCCACCGCCCCGGCCACCGCCCCGGCCCAGGTCAAGGTCCCGGCCACGGAATCCGTCGCGTGAGCCCCCGTACCGCACGCGTCCTGCTCGTCTGCTTCGTGCTGGCGGCGGCCGTCGACCTCCTCTCGCTGGTGGCCGGTCTCGACCCCGGGCACCGGATCGCCAAGGCGCTCCTGATGCCGCTGCTCGCGGCGTACGCCGGGGTACGCGGCGGACCCCGGCTGCTGATCGCGGCCCTGCTCCTCGGCTGGTGCGGCGACCTGGCGCTCATGTCCGACGCCGACCCCGCGTTCCTGGCCGGCATGGCCGCCTTCGCGGCGGGGCACGTGTGCTACCTCGTGCTGTTCCGCGGGACGGCACGCGTCCGGGACCCGCGGCTCGCGGGCGCGTACGTCACCGTTCTCGTCGCCCTCGTCGTGCTGCTGTGGCCCGGTCTGCCGGCCGGCCTGCGCGTCCCCGTCGCCGGGTACAGCCTGCTGCTGACCGCGATGGCGTACGGGGCCACACGCCTCGGGCCGCTCGCGGCGCTCGGAGGCGCTCTCTTCATGCTCTCGGACACCCTGATCGCCACCGGTGTCGCCGGCTGGCCGCAGCTTCCGCATGCGGCCTTCTGGATCATGCTCACGTACATCGCGGCCCAGTTCCTGCTGGTCCGAGGCGTGCTGGGCCCCCTCGCCGCGCGACCCGCGCCCGCGGCGGCGTACGGTGAGATGCGCTCAACCACCCCCTGAGCGCATCTCACCCACGCTCCGCAACGAGAAGGATCCTCGCCATGCGCGCCACCACCATCCACGCCCCGTACGACATGCGTGTGGAGGAGGTGCCGGAGCCCATGGTGCAGTTGCCCACCGACGCGATCGTGCGGGTGCTGCGTTCCTGCATCTGCGGCAGCGACCTGTGGGCGTACCGCGGCGAGGCGGCCCGGCAGCCGGGCCAGCGGATCGGGCACGAGTTCCTCGGCGTCGTCGAGGAGACGGGCTCCGACGTGAGCGGCGTCCGGCGCGGCGACCTGGTCGTCGCCCCGTTCATGTGGTCCGACGGCGTGTGCGAGTACTGCCGGGACGGACTCACCACCTCGTGCGTGCACGGCGGCTTCTGGGGTTCGGTCGGCTACGACGGCGGCCAGGGCGAGGCCGTACGCGTCCCCTTCGCCGACGGCACCCTCGTACAGCTCCCCAAGGAGGCGGGCTCCGACGACCACCTGCTGACGGCGCTGCTGACGCTCTCCGACGTCCTCGGCACCGGTCACCACGCGGCCCTCGGCGCCGGTGTCCGCAAGGGCTCCACCGTCGCGGTCGTGGGCGACGGGGCCGTCGGACTGTGCGCGGTGCTCGCGGCCCGGCGGCTCGGCGCGGAGCGGATCATCGCGCTCGGCCGTCACCAGGTCCGCACCGACATCGCGCGCCGCTTCGGCGCCACGGACGTCGTCGCCGAGCGCGGCGAAGCGGCCGTCGAGGCCGTCCGTGAGCTGACCCGGGGCCAGGGCGCGATGTGCGTGGTCGAGGCGGTCGGCACCGAGCAGTCCATGAGCACGGCGGTGAACATCACCCGCGACGGCGGCGCGATCGGCTTCGTCGGAGTGCCCCACGGCAGCGGTACGGGCCTCGACCTCGGCGTCATGTTCGACCGGAACATCGCCCTGCGCGGCGGGGTCGCCCCGGTGCGCGCGTACATCCCCGACCTGCTGCCCGACGTCCTCGACGGCACCATCGACCCCTCGCCGGTCTTCGACATGACCGTCGGCCTGGACGGTGTGCCCGAGGGCTACAAGGCGATGGACGAGCGGACCGCGCTGAAGGTCCTCGTCACCGGCTGACACGGAGACGTCGCCGCCGCCGGCTGACACGGAGACGTCGCCGCCGCCGGCCGACGCGGGGACGTCACCGGCCGCCGCACGCCGTCGGCTCTCAGGTCCACCGCGCGGGGTCCGTGCCCCAGCGGCCCGGCGGGCGCGACCAGTCGGTGGGGCCGCCCGCGAAGGAGACCGGGGGCAGGGCGTGTCCGAGGAGGCCGACGGGGCCGGCCCGCTCCGACAGCCAGGCGTCGGGGCGGTCGTACGGTTCCCCCACCGAGGAGGGGCCCGGCGCGCCGGGTCCTTCCTCCCGCCCGGTCCCGTCCGTCAGCCACATCGCGGTGCGCGCCAGCGCCAGCCGTACGACGCACCCGTGGCCCCGCTCCGCCCGCTCGGTCAGCGCGCGCAGGACGGCCGCCGCCAGCAGATACCCGGTGCCGTGGTCCAGGGCCTGCGCCGGCAGCGCGCCCGGCCGCTCCGGCGACCCCTCGCTCACCGCGATCCCGGTGGCCACCTGCACCAGGCTGTCGAATCCCCGCCGCCCGCCCCAGGGCCCGTACGCCCCCCACGCCGACACCTGGGCCACCACCAGGCCCGGATCGCGCTCGGCCAGCGCCTCGGGGGAGAGGCCGAAGCGGTCCAGCGCGCCGGGCCGGTACCCGGTGACGACCACGTCCGCCGACGCCAGGAGCTCATCGAGGGTGCGGCGGCCGGCCGCCAGGTCCAGCAGCGCCGAGCGCTTGCCGAAGCCCGTGTCCGCGTGGGCGTCCGGGTCCTCGGGCAGCCCCGGCGCATCCACGCGCAGCACGTCGGCGCCCAGCAGGGCCAGGGTGCGGGTGGCGACCGGGCCCGCGATGACCCGGGTCAGATCCAGGACGCGCACCCCGGCGGCGGGCAGCAGCGGGCCGCCGTCGGACAGCGGGGCGAGGACCCGAGCGCGTGCGGTGGCCGGCCCGCCCCGCCCGGCCGCCCCGCCCCGCTCGATCAGCGGCCGACGGGCCAGGGCGAGGGCCTGCTCGTGGGCCGCCCACTCCTCGGGCGTTCGCAGCGCGACGGCGAGCCCACCGGCGTCGTACACGCGCTCCTCGGTCTCCCGAGCGGACCGCCCGGCGAGCAGCGCGGCCACGTCCCCGGCGCTCGCGTCGCCCGGCGCGCCCAGCGCGTCCAGCAGCCTGGCCCGGTGATGCGGATAGTTCGCGTGCGTCCGCACCCAGCCGTCCGCCGTCCGCCAGAACCGGGACAGCGGGGCGAAGTTCACGGGTGAGCGCCCGTCGATCCGCAGATGCCGCTCGCTGACGAACGCCGTGGCGAGGGCGCCGTCGTCCACGCTCACCCGCGGAACCCGCGCGAGCCCGGCCCGCCGGGCCCCCAGCTCGGCGGCCGCCAGAGCACAGGCGCCCACGCAGGCGCGTGCCAACTCACGTACGGGCAGGGCGGCTTCCAGCGCCCCCGCCCGCACCACGGTCGAAACCCCGGGGAGCAGCGCCGGGTCTCCGCCCAGCTCCTCCCACACAGCGGCCATCGGTGCACGCGTCATACCGGCACTATGCAGTGTGGACGCGATCAACACGGGAGGTGGCCCCGACGGCGTGGCCCCGGCCGCCGCACGGGGCGGGGCCGGGGCCACGGGGGCGTCGGCAGGAGCTACTTGACCGCCCGCAGGGCGTTGACGATCCCGGCCCCGTAGAAGCCGTTCACCCGCTTGCCGCCCACGCAGGTCGCGTCGACGACGCCGTCGCCGTTCCCGTCGTACGGCTCGGCCGGGCAACCCGGGTTGTCCGCCTGGACCTTGAGAAGGAGCTGGAGCTGAGCGGGCGTGGCCCAGGGGTACTTGGACTTCAGGAGCGCGGCCACGCCGGCGACGTGCGGAGTCGCCATCGAGGTGCCCTGGAGGTAGGCGTACTGGTTGTTCGGCATCGTGGACAGGATGCGGCCGTTCTGCGACGGGGTGTCCGGGATCTGGTACCGGTCGCCGCCGGGCGCCGCGACGTCGATGACACCGTCGCCGTAGCTGGAGAAGTACGACTTGGCGCCCTTGACGCCGGTCGAGGAGACCGTGACGACACCGGGCAACTGGGTCGGAATGTCGAAGCACTTGTGCGGGTCGACCGTGCGGGTCGTGGCGGTCGAGTCGTCGGGGCTGGACGCGTCGGTGAGCGCGTTCGAGTCGAGGTCGTCGTTGGAGTTGCCCGCCGCGGCGACGTTCAGCGTGCCCTTCCGCTGCGCGTACAGCTGGGCGCGGTTGACGGCGTCGACGATGGCCTTCTGGTCGGGATCGTCGAGGCAGTTGTACAGCCAAGGGTCAACGTAGTAACTGTTGTTGGTGATCTCGACGCCGTGGTCGGCGGCGAACACGAAGGCGCACACGACGCTCTCCGGGAAGAACAGCTGGGTGGAGTCGGGCTCGGCGACGGTGATGCCGGAGACCTTCACACCCGGCGCGACACCCGCGACGCCCACGCCGTTGCGGGCCGCCGCGATCTCTCCCGCCACATGCGTGCCGTGATAATGGTCGGCGTCCGCCGGACGCCAGGAACCGTACGTCGTGTCCGGCTTGCCGCCCACGCAGTTCGCGGACTGCGAGGCGGAGAAGTTCGGTGCGATGTCGGGGTGCGTGTCGTCGACGCCGACGTCGATCACCGCGACGGTCACCTTCTTGCTGCCCGGGTTGATCGCGGCCGCCTTGTCGGCGCCTATCGCGCGCAGATCCCACTGGTCGGCCTCAAGGGGCTCCTGGCCCGCGTCGGCGCTCTTCGTGACCTTGGCGGCCTCGGCGGCGGACAGCACCTGCGCCGCGCCCTCGTCCGTCGTGCCCGCGGCCTTCAGCGGCGAGGTGCGGGTGGCGCCCGCCGACTGCACTCCGCGTGCCGTCCGGATCTGCCGGCCGAAGTCCGGGTTCGCGGAGTGGACGACGATCACGCCGATCTGCTCGTACGCGATGACGACACTGCCGCCGGCCGCTTCGATCGCCCGCTTCACCGACGCGATCGTGCGGTGGTCCGTCGTCGTGTTGACCACGTACGAGAGGTTCGGCCCGTCCGCGGTCGTCGCGGCGGGCGTACTGAGGGGTGCGGCCGACGCGACGCCCGGCAGGAACCCGAGCGAGGCGGTGAGCGACAGGACGACCGGCACGGCGAGCGCGAGGCGGTGTCGGGAACGCAGATGAGCCATGGGATCTCCACATCATCCGGAAAACGGAGCTGCCCGAACACGGATGGTGCTCGGGCAGGTACATGACGGAGTGGTGCAGGCCGAAGTTATCCCCCCGCCGACCGGGCCAGCAATGACTTGCGGCGACGACTTCGGAAAGAAGCGGGGCGAGTTGAACCGGTCCACGCGTGGCGCCGTGACCTTGGGCAGGGAGCCCGTGGACGATCGAGCCCCCCGCTCTGATCACGGAACGGACGCGATCGACAGCGGTCCGTCACGTGACGCACGCCGATGTGAGGTCGAAGTCCCATGTCCCTGCCCGAACCGTCCCCGTCCGCGGGCCCCGACCCGACCCCGTCCACCGTCGTAACCGCACCCGCAACGCGAGGAGACACCGTGGCCACCGACGCACCACCACCCGCACGGGAGGGAGCCCAGCTCCCGTCCACAGAACAGTTCGTCGAGATGCAGGAAAGCGCCGAATTCGGTGAACTCCGCACCTCCCACCGCTCCTTCGCCTTTCCGCTGACCGTCGGGTTCATCCTCTGGTACCTGCTGTACGTGCTGCTCTCGAACTACGCGGGCGACTTCATGGGCACCAAGCTGTTCGGCAACGTCAACGTCGCCCTGGTGCTCGGCCTCGCCCAGTTCCTCACCACGTTCCTCATCGCCTGGTGGTACTCCCGGCACGCGGCGACTCAACTCGACCCCAAGGCCGACGCCATCAAGTCCCGGATGGAGGGCGGCGCATGAGCCCCGTACAGACCACCGCGCACACGACCGTGCTGGCCGCAGGCGAGGCGAGCGAGCACCGCCCGCTGATCATCACCCTGTTCGCGGTGTTCGTCGCCGCGACCCTCGTCATCACGGTCTGGGCCGGCCGCCAGACCAAGGACGCCGCCGACTTCTACGCGGGCGGACGCCAGTTCACCGGTTTCCAGAACGGACTCGCCGTCTCCGGCGACTACATGTCCGCCGCGTCCTTCCTCGGCATCGCCGGCGCGATCGCCCTCTTCGGCTACGACGGCTTCCTCTACTCCATCGGCTTCCTGGTCGCCTGGCTGGTCGCCCTGCTCCTGGTCGCCGAACCGCTGCGCAACTCCGGCCGGTACACCATGGGCGACGTCCTCGCCTACCGCATGCGCCAGCGCCCGGTCCGTACCGCGGCCGGCACCTCCACCATCGTCGTCTCGATCTTCTACCTGCTGGCCCAGATGGCCGGTGCGGGCGTCCTCGTCTCGCTGCTCCTCGGCATCACCAGCGACGGCGGCAAGGTCGGCATCGTCGCGCTCGTCGGCGTCCTGATGATCGTGTACGTCACCATCGGCGGCATGAAGGGCACCACCTGGGTGCAGATGGTCAAGGCGGTCCTGCTCATCGCCGGCGCCGTGCTGCTCACCTTCCTGGTACTGCTGAAGTTCCACTTCAACATCTCCGACCTGCTCGGCAGCGCCGCCGAGAACAGCGGCAAGGGCACGCCCTTCCTGGAACCCGGGCTCAAGTACGGCGCCACCTCCACCACGAAGCTGGACTTCATCTCCCTCGGCATGGCACTGGTCCTCGGCACCGCGGGCCTGCCGCACATCCTGATCCGTTTCTACACCGTGCCCACCGCCAAGACCGCGCGGAAGTCCGTCAACTGGGCGATCGGCCTCATCGGCGCCTTCTACCTGATGACCCTCGCCCTGGGCTTCGGCGCCGCCGCGCTGATCAAGCCGGACGAGATCATCGCCTCCAACAAGGCGGGCAACACGGCGGCACCCCTGCTCGCCCTGCACCTCGGCGGCGTGGACTCCAGCTGGGGCGCGATCCTGCTCGCCACCATCTCCGCCGTCGCCTTCGCCACGATCCTCGCGGTCGTCGCGGGACTGACCCTCGCCTCGTCCTCCTCGTTCGCGCACGACATCTACGCGAACGTGATCAAGAAGGGGCAGGCGTCGGAGAAGCAGGAGATGAAGGCCGCCCGGTACGCGACGGTCGGCATCGGCGCCGTGTCCATCCTGCTGGGCGCCCTCGCCCGCGACCTCAACGTCGCCGGTCTGGTCGCCCTCGCCTTCGCGGTCGCGGCCTCCGCGAACCTGCCGACGATCCTCTACAGCCTCTTCTGGAAGAGGTTCACCACCCCGGGAGCCCTCTGGTCGATCTACGGCGGCCTGGTCACCGCCGTCGGCCTCGTGCTGTTCTCCCCGGTCGTCTCGGGCAAGCCCACCTCGATGTTCCCCGACGTCGACTTCCACTGGTTCCCGCTGGAGAACCCGGGCCTCATCTCCATCCCGGTCGGCTTCCTGCTGGGCTGGCTGGGGACCACCCTGTCCAAGGAGGAGCCGGACGCCGGCAAGTACGCCGAGCTGGAGGTCCGCTCCCTGACCGGCACCGGAGCGCACTAGATCCCGGCATCACGCGGGCCCGTCGGGGGCCGCCGGTGGATCACCGCTGGTAGGTCCCTACGACGGGCCCGCGCCGCGTCTCGTGGGATCGGGCCACTGTCGTCGTCAGCCCCGTCACGTAGGCTCACAGGTGTCCGGAAAATGTGATCGGCATCGAGGGAGGGGGCCCACGTGCTCATCGACACCTACGGCCGGGTGGCCACCGACCTGCGTGTCTCGCTGACGGACCGGTGCAATCTGCGCTGCACCTACTGCATGCCCGAGGAAGGCCTGCAGTGGCTCGCCAAGCCCGACCTGCTCACCGACGACGAGATCGTCCGCCTGATAGAGATCGCCGTCACCCGCCTCGGCATCGAAGAGGTCCGCTTCACCGGCGGCGAACCCCTGCTGCGTCCCGGTCTGCCCGGCATCGTCGAGCGGGTCGCGGCCCTCGCCCCCCGCCCGCAGATGTCCCTCACGACCAACGGCATCGGTCTCAAGCGCACCGCGGCCGCCCTGAAGGCCGCGGGCCTGGACCGGGTGAACGTCTCGCTGGACACCCTGCGGCCCGACGTCTTCAAGACCCTCACCCGCCGTGACCGCCTCAAGGACGTCATCGACGGCCTCGAAGCCGCCCACGCCGCCGGACTGGCCCCCGTCAAGATCAACTCGGTGCTGATGCCGGGCCTGAACGCCGACGAGGCCCCGGACCTGCTGGCCTGGGCCGTGGAGCACGACTACGAACTCCGCTTCATCGAGCAGATGCCCCTGGACGCCCAGCACGGCTGGAAGCGCGACGGCATGGTCACCGCCGCCGACATCCTCGCCTCGCTGCGCACCCGCTTCGAGCTCACCGAGGAAGGCGCCGGCGAGCGGGGTTCCGCACCCGCCGAGCGCTGGATCGTCGACGGCGGCCCGCACCGCGTCGGGGTGATCGCCTCGGTCACCCGCCCGTTCTGCGCGGCCTGCGACCGCACCCGCCTGACCGCCGACGGCCAGGTGCGCACCTGTCTCTTCGCGACCGAGGAGACCGATCTGCGCGCCGCGCTGCGCTCTGGGGAGCCCGACGAGGAGATCGCCCGCGTCTGGCGGGCCGCGATGTGGGGCAAGAAGGCCGGGGCGGGCCTGGACGACCCGTCGTTCATTCAACCCGACCGCCCGATGTCGGCGATCGGCGGCTGACGGGAGCGGCTATTCCTCCCCGCGCTCCGCGGGCCGGGAGGCCTCCCACTCGTCGAGGGCCACGACGTCCTTCAGGAACCCGCGCACCCCGAGGAACTGCGACAGATGCTCGCGGTGCTCCTCGCACGCGAGCCAGGTCTTGCGGCGCTCCGGCGTGTGCAGCTTCGGGTTGTTCCAGGCGAGCACCCACACGGCATCCGCACGGCAGGCCTTGGCCGAGCAGACGGGGGAGGCGGGGTCGGAGGCGTTCCAGATCACTCTGCCGACCCTAACCGAGGCTTCGCGGCACGCGCTCCGCGCAGTGGGCGGACAGTCCGTGAACCGGGCTCCGAGAGCTGACAAAGGCGACGCCGAGCAGCCACGGGGGGAGCTGCCCGGCGTCGGTCCGTCGCTCCGACGGGGGATGCGGAGCGCGTACGAAGTATGTCACGGGTAACCCGCCGCCCGGCACCGGAACAACATGATTGATCTGAGCTTTTCTTGAGCTTGTCCGCGGCGGGATATTCCGTTTTCGGCGAATGCGTCGACGTCCGTCCGGAGCTGAACCGGCCTTGTACCGGGGCGAGTTCACCCGCGATTCGGCTCCGGTCCACACTCAGCTCGGGTCGTGCGGCTCGGCCCCCGAACGCGCCTCGGGACCGCTCGCGGCGCCCTCGGGGAACGGCTTCTCCGAGCCGTCCTGCCGAGGCGGCGTGATCATCGGACGCAGCGGAGCGGTGACGAACGTCGAGGGGAGCGAGGGCGCGTTCTCGCGTCCGGCGTTGGCGATGACCACAGCGACGTACGGGAGGAGAATTCCGAGGACCAGAGCGACCAGAGCGACGGGCCGCTCGACGTTCCACAGGGTCGCCGCCAGGATCACCGACACCGTGCGGACGGACATCGAGATGACATAGCGGCGCTGCCGGCCGCGCACGTCGTCGTCCAGGCTCTGTCTGGCTCCCGTGATCCGGAAGACCTGGACGTTGCTCTGCTTCCTGGTCACACTCCACCACCTGCCTGTGTCGGACGCTCCCCGGTCCGTACCCGGCACGGACCCGCCGAGGAAGCGGGCCCGGACGGCTTCCACGTTACGCCGCGTCTGCGACACCTTCGAGACCGGGGGCATGCCCCGTGCGGGGGGACCGGATGCGCCGTAGCGCGTACGGACGCGCCCGACATGCGTCGTATGGTGGCCGGCCGGACACTGGCCGTACGGCTCACCCGGAGCGGTACGAGGAGGCGGACATGGGCTGGATATGGGCGATCATCGTCGGATTCGTGCTGGGCCTGATCGCCAAGTTGATCATCCCGGGGAAGCAGCACAGCCCGCTCTGGCTGACCACCATCTTCGGCATGCTCGGCGCCATCGTGGGCAACGCCCTCGCGCGCGCCTTCGGGGTCGCGGCGACGTCCGGCATCGACTGGACCCGTCACCTCTTCCAGCTGATCGCCGCCATCGTCATCGTGGCGCTGGGCGACATGGCGTACATGGCCCTGTGGGGGAACAAGAAGGCGCAGCAGCGGGCGTGACGCCGCCCGGACGGACGAAGGGCGCGGGCCGCCTCCCGATCCGGGAAGCGGCCCGCGCCCTCGCTGTCGTCGGACCGCTCAGCCGCCCGTGACCTCGACGGCGGCCAGGCTCTTCTTGCCCCGGCGCAGCACGAGCCAGCGCCCGTGCAGCAGGTCCTCCGCGGCGGGGACCGCGTCCTCGGCGGCGACCTTGACGTTGTTCACGTACGCGCCGCCCTCCTTGACCGTACGGCGCGCGGCGGACTTGCTGGCCACCAGGCCGACCTCGGCGAAGAGGTCCACGACCGGGCCCGCCGCGGCGACCTGGATGTGCGGCACCTCGGACAGCGCCGCGGTGAGCGTCCGCTCGTCGAGGTCGGTCAGCTCGCCCTGCCCGAAGAGGGCCTTGGACGCGGCGATCACGGCGGCCGTCTGGTCGGCGCCGTGCACCAGGGTCGTCAGCTCCTCGGCCAGCGCGCGCTGGGCGGCACGGGCCTGCGGACGCTCCTCGGTCTGCTGCTCCAGCTCCTGAAGCTCCTCGGGGGACCTGAAGGACAGGATGCGCAGGTACGTCGAGACGTCCCGGTCGTCCACGTTCAGCCAGAACTGGTAGAACGCGTACGGCGTCGTCATCTCGGGGTCGAGCCAGACGGCGCCGCCCTCGGTCTTGCCGAACTTGGTGCCGTCCGCCTTGACCATCAGCGGCGTCGCCAGCGCGTGCACCTGGGCCCCGGGCTCCAGACGGTGGATCAGGTCCAGGCCCGCCGTGAGGTTGCCCCACTGGTCGCTGCCGCCCTGCTGAAGGGTGCAGCCGTGGCGTCGGTACAGCTCCAGGAAGTCCATGCCCTGGAGCAGCTGGTAGCTGAACTCCGTGTAGCTGATGCCCTCCGCGGACTCCAGGCGACGGGCCACGGAGTCCTTGGTGAGCATCTTGTTGACGCGGAAGTGCTTGCCGATGTCCCGCAGGAACTCGATGGCCGACAGGCCGGCCGTCCAGTCGAGGTTGTTCACCATGACCGCGGCGTTCTCGCCCTCGAAGGACAGGAACGGCTCGATCTGCGAACGCAGGCGTGTCACCCAGTTCGCGACCGTCTCCGGGTCGTTCAGGGTGCGCTCGGCCGTGGGGCGGGGGTCACCGATCTGGCCCGTCGCCCCGCCCACCAGGGCGAGCGGCCGCAGCCCCGCCCGCTGGAGCCTGCGCATCGTGAGCACCTGCACCAGGTGACCGACGTGCAGGCTCGGCGCGGTCGGGTCGAAGCCGCAATAGAACGTGACGGGACCGTCCGCGAGCGCCTTGCGCAAAGCATCTTCGTCGGTGGACAGGGAGAACAGGCCCCGCCACTTCAGCTCGTCGACGATGTCCGTCACGGTTCTCGTATCTCCTTGAGTGGTCTCGTGAATCAGGTACGAGGTTATACGCCCTGGCTGACAGAACTCATATTGAAGTCCGGCACCCGCAGGGCGGGCATCGCGGCCCTGGTGAACCAGTCGCTCCATTCCCGGGGCAGCGTCTTCTCCGTCCGCCCCGCCTCCGTGGCCCGGCCCAGCAGGCCCACCGGCGACTCGTTGAACCGGAAGTTGTTCACCTCGCCCACGACCTCGCCGTCCTCGACGAGGTAGACGCCGTCGCGGGTGAGCCCGGTCAGCAGCAGGGTCGCCGGGTCGACCTCGCGGATGTACCAGAGGCAGGTCAGCAGCAGACCGCGCGCGGTGCCGGCGACCATCTCCTCCAGGGAGCGGTCCTCGCCGCCGTCCAGGACGAGGTTCCCGATCGACGGCGTCACCGGCAGTCCGGTCAGACCCGCACTGTGCCGGGTCGTGGACAGATGCCGCAGCTCGCCCTCCCGGATCCAGTCGGTGGCCTTCAGCGGCAGCCCGTTGTCGAACACGGAGGCGTCGTCGCCGGAGGAGTGCGTGAGGACGAAGGGGGCGGACTCCAGGCCCGGCTCGTTCGGGTCGCTGCGCAGCGTCAGCGGCAGCTCGGTGAGCCGCTCGCCGATCCGGGTGCCGCCCCCGGGCTTGCTGAAGACGGTCCGGCCCTCGGCGGCGTCCCGGGCGGCGGCCGACCACATCTGGTAGATCAGCAGGTCCGCGACCGCGGTCGGCGGCAGCAGGGTCTCGTACCGCCCGGCGGGCAGCTCGACGCGCCGCTCGGCCCAGCCGAGCCGTAGCGCCAGCTCCGCGTCCATCGTGGCCGGGTCGACGTCCTTGAAGTCCCGCGTCGAGCGTCCCGCCCAGGCCGAACGCGTACGGTCCGGGGACTTGGCGTTGACCTCCAGCGTGCCGTTCGGCTGGTCGTGCCGCAGCCGCAGGCCCGTCGACGTGCCGAGGTAGCTGGAGACGAGCTCGTGGTTGGCGAAGCCGTACAGCTCACGGCCGCCCGCACGCGCGCGTGCGAACGCCTCGCCGAGCGCCGGCGCGAAGTCGGCGAAGACGGTGGAGGACGTCTCGGCGGGCGCGTCCGTGAAGTCGGGGGACTCCGGTACGCCGGTCACCAGCGCCCGGCCGTCCTCGGCGGGCCCGGCGCCCCGAGCCGCGGCCTCGGCCGCCCGGACCAGGGGCTCCAGTTCGTCGGCGGTCACGGCCGAGCGCGAGACCACACCGGACGACGTGCCCTCGCGGCCGTCGACGGTGGCGATCACGGTGAGCGTGCGGCCGCGCGTGACCCCGTTCGTGGTGAGCGCGTTGCCCGCCCAGCGGAGGTTGGCGGTGGACTGCTCGTCGGCGATCACCACACAGCCGTCCGCCCGGGACAGTTCGAGGGCGCGCTCGACGACCTCGTGCGGCTTGTTCGTACGGGCGCTCATCGACCGGCCTCCGAGGTGGTGTTGAGGATGTTGACACCCTTGAAGAGGGCGGAAGGGCAGCCGTGCGACACCGCGGCGACCTGGCCGGGCTGGGCCTTGCCGCAGTTGAAGGCGCCGCCGAGGACGTACGTCTGGGGGCCGCCCACCGCGGCCATCGAGCCCCAGAAGTCGGTGGTCGTCGCCTGGTACGCGACATCACGGAGCTGGCCCGTGATCCGGCCGTTCTCGATCTTGAAGAAGCGCTGGCCGGTGAACTGGAAGTTGTAGCGCTGCATGTCGATGGACCAGGAGCGGTCGCCGACGACGTAGATGCCGCGGTCGACGCCTCCGATCAGGTCCTCGGTGGACAGCCCGCCGGGGTCGGGCGCCAGCGAGACGTTGGCCATCCGCTGTACGGGCACATGCCGGGGGGAGTCGGCGTACGCGCATCCGTTGGAGCGCTCGAAGCCGGTCAGGCTCGCGATCCGCCGGTCCAGCTGGTAGCCGACGAGCGTGCCGTCCTTCACGAGGTCCCAGGACTGGCCCTCGACGCCCTCGTCGTCGTACCCGACGGTCGCGAGGCCGTGCTCGGCGGTACGGTCACCGGTCACGTTCATCAGATCGGAGCCGTACCTGAGCTTGCCGAGCTGGTCGAAGGTGGCGAAGGAGGTCCCGGCGTACGCCGCCTCGTAGCCGAGCGCGCGGTCCAGCTCGGTGGCGTGCCCGATGGACTCGTGGATGGTCAGCCACAGATTGGACGGGTCGACGACGAGGTCGTACACCCCCGCCACCACGCTCGGCGCCCGCATCTTCTCCGCGAGCAGTACGGGAATCCGCTCCAGCTCGGCGTCCCAGTCCCAGCCGGTGCCTTGCAGGTACTCCCAGCCGCGCCCGACCGGCGGCGCGATCGTCCGCATCGAGTCGAACTCGCCGCTGGACTCGTCGACGGCCACCGCGGTGAGCTGCGGGTGCAGCCGCACCCGCTGCTGCGTGGTCACGGTCCCGGCGGTGTCCGCGTAGAACTTGTTCTCGTGCACGGTCAGCAGGGACGCGTCGACGTGGTTGACGCCGTCGGCCGCCAGCAGCCGTGCGCTCCAGTCGGCGAGCAGCCCCGCCTTGTCCTCGTCCGGCACGGAGAAGGGGTCGATCTCGTACGACGAGACCCACGTCTTCTCGGCGTGCACCGGTTCCCGCGCCAGCTCCACCCGCTCGTCCGACCCGGCCGCCTTGATCACCTGGGCCGACAGCTTGGCCATCGCCACCGCCTGCGAGGCGACCTTCGCGGCCGCGTCCATCGTCAGGTCGACGCCCGACGCGAACCCCCAGGTCCCGCCGTGCACGACCCGGACGGCGTACCCCAGGTCCGTGGTGTCCGACGATCCGGCCGGCTTGGCGTCGCGCAGCCGCCAGGACGCGCTGCGCACCCGCTCGAACCGGAAGTCCGCGTGGTCGGCGCCCAGCGCCCGCGCCCGCGCGAGCGCGGCGTCGGCGAGTGCGCGCAGCGGTAGCGCCGTAAAGGCTTCGTCGATGGAATGAGGCACCGAGGTCTCCCTGCTGTCGTGGCCCGTCGGTCCGATCATGTCGCGCGGGCGGGTCCGGCGGCCACGCCTTTGCCGTGACCGGGCGCGTCTTTCGGCCGCGAGGCGTCCGCCTTCAGGCCGTGGAGCCCCGGCTTTCTGTAGGGATCCGACAGTGCTCACCCAAACCCACTGTCGGTGCCCGATTCTCTGGGAGGCCTGGCGGACCGATAGGTTTTCGGGGAAGGCGCCTGTATTGCAGGGGTTTCAGTCCGCTAACGAAAGGGTGATCCGTTGAGCCGCTCGGTTCTCGTCACCGGAGGCAACCGGGGCATCGGCCTCGCCATCGCCCGCGCATTCGCCGACGCAGGCGACAAGGTCGCGATCACGTACCGCTCCGGTGAGCCGCCGGCCGGCTTCCTGGCGGTCAAGTGCGACATCACCGACACCGAGCAGGTGGAGCAGGCCTACAAGGAGATCGAGGCCGAGCACGGTCCGGTCGAGGTCCTGATCGCCAACGCCGGTGTCACCAAGGACCAGTTGCTGATGCGCATGTCCGAGGAGGACTTCACCTCGGTCATCGACACGAACCTCACCGGCACCTTCCGCGTGGTCAAGCGCGCGAACCGGGGCATGCTGCGGGCCAAGAAGGGCCGCGTCGTGCTGATCTCCTCCGTCGTCGGGCTGCTCGGCTCGGCGGGACAGGCGAACTACGCCGCGTCCAAGGCCGCCCTTGTCGGCTTCGCGCGATCGCTCGCCCGCGAGCTCGGCTCGCGCAACATCACCTTCAACGTCGTCGCGCCCGGCTTCGTCGACACCGACATGACGCAGGCGCTCACCGAGGAGCAGCGCGGCAACATCGTGTCGCAGGTACCGCTGGGCCGTTACGCGCAGCCCGAGGAGATCGCCGCAACGGTGCGGTTCCTCGCCTCGGACGACGCCTCGTACATCACTGGAGCCGTCATCCCGGTTGACGGCGGACTGGGAATGGGTCACTGATCACCATGAGCGGAATTCTTGAGGGCAAGCGCGTCCTGATCACCGGTGTGCTGATGGAGTCCTCCATCGCCTTCCACACCGCCAAGCTGGCCCAGGAGCAGGGTGCCGAGATCATCCTGACCGCGTTCCCGCGGCCCACGCTGACCGAGCGCATCGCCAGGAAGCTGCCGAAGCCCACCAAGGTCATCGAGCTCGACGTCACCAACGACGAGCACCTGGGGCGTCTCGCCGAGATCGTCGGCGAGGAGCTGGGCGGCCTCGACGGCGTCGTGCACTCCATCGGCTTCGCGCCGCAGGACGCCCTCGGCGGCAACTTCCTGAACACGCCGTTCGAGTCCGTCGCCACGGCCATGCACGTCTCGGCGTTCTCCCTGAAGTCGCTGACGATGGCCTGCCTGCCGCTGATGCAGAACGGCGGCTCCGTCGTCGGCCTCACCTTCGACGCGCAGTACGCGTGGCCGCAGTACGACTGGATGGGCCCGGCCAAGGCCGCCCTGGAGGCCACCAGCCGCTACATGGCGCGTGACCTGGGCAAGCAGAACATCCGCTGCAACCTCATCTCGGCGGGCCCGATCGGCTCCATGGCCGCCAAGTCCATCCCGGGCTTCGGCGAGCTCGCCTCGGTGTGGGACACCCGCGCGCCCCTGGAGTGGGACCTCAAGGACCCCGAGCCGGCCGGCAAGGGCGTCGTCGCCATGCTGAGCGACTGGTTCCCGAAGACCACGGGCGAGATCATCCACGTGGACGGCGGTCTGCACGCCATCGGCGCGTAAACGCTTACGCACGGTATCGGCGCCCCGTTTCCCGCACCGCGCGGGGAGCGGGGCGTCGCCCGTTCGGCCCAGTCGGCCGGGCGGGCGGGACCCCCTGACCGGCACTCTGGGAGAACGCACCGCCCGCCCCGCAGCCTTACGGCCGAGGAGGTCCCCTTGTGCGCCTGTCCCGCCGCTTCGTTCCGGTGTTCGCCGCTGTCGCTCTGGTGCTGGCCGTTCCGTACGACGCGATGTCCCACCCCCGCGCGGAGGGTGTGAACGGAGGGTCCTCGCGGGCCGCGGGGAGCGAGGGGGCGCGACGGCCCGCCGTGCCCCAGCCGTTCGGCGCCGAGTGCCGGATCACCGTCACCGGCTCCCGGGCCGTCGCGTACTGCCACAACCCCTATGTGGGCACCGACCGCGTCGCTCTGCACGTCGAGTGCGCCCGCTGGTGGGACATCGACAGCGACAGCACCCCGGTCGAGGTCGGACCGGCGACGACCGTCCGGCTGACCGGCCGCTGCTGGAAGGAGATCCGCGCGGTCTGGATCACCCACGAGGACTGAGCTCCACCGACCCGGGCTTCCGAACCCGCCCCGGGACCGGCACTTCGTGCCCGCGCCTACTTCCGGCCGGCCGGCGGGCCGGGTCGGCACTGGAAGGGGTAGCTCGCGGCTTCCGCGGCCGCCGCCTCCGCGTCGCCCGCCCTGATCGCGTCGACGAGCAGGGCGTGGTCCATGTACGCCTCGGGTGTCAGCTCCTCGCCGACGTCCACGCGCAGCCAGTCGCGCAGCACCTCGCCCAGATCCGCGTACATCGCCGTCATGACGTCGTTGCGGGACGTGGCCACCACCGCCAGATGGAAGGTCGCGTCGGCGGCCACGAAGGCCTCCGCGTCGCCCGACTCCCAGGCTTCCTCCCGGCGTACGAGGAGCGCCTCCAGCTGCTTGACATCGCGCTCGGTGCGCCGTTCCGCGGCCAGCCTCGCGGCGCTCGACTCCAGCGTGGAGCGCAGTTCGGCGATGTGCCGCGGATCGGCGTCCGCGAACCGGCGGTGCATCACGCCCGCCAGCTCGCTGGTCGCCACGACGTAGGTGCCCGATCCCTGCCGGATGTCCAGCAGCCCGTTGTGGGCGAGCGCCCGGACCGCCTCGCGCACGGTGTTGCGGGCGACGCCGAGCTGGTCGACGAGCTCCGGCTCGGTGGGGATACGGGAGCCCACCGGCCACTCGCCCGAGGTGATCTGGTTCCGCAGCTCGGCGATGACCTGCTCGGACAGGGCCGAACGGCGGGGATGGCTCAGCGGCATGGCGGTCCTTCGTACGGGCCCGGGTGTGATCGTTCGCGCGGGGCGGAGGCTCCGGAGATTAACGCAGCGGGATTGGACAGCCAATCATCCCATGATTCTATGATGGCCTCATGGTCCCCGAGGAAACCCGCACGCAGACGCGGCCCCCCGCGATAGGCCGCTCCACCGTGAGCACGGCACCCGAAACGCCCCTCCCGCGCGCGTGGACGGTACGGCTCATGGTGGCCGGCATCGTCCTCGCCGCCCTCAACCTGCGCCCGGCCATCACGAGCCTCGGCGCCCTCCTCGAAGAGGTGCGCGACGGCCTCGGCATGAGCGGCGGCGCCGCCGGCCTGCTCACCTCGGTGCCGCCCCTGTGCTTCGCCGTCTTCGGCGTGACGGCACCGCGGCTCGCCCGCCGTTTCGGGCCCGCCGCCGTGGTCTGCGCGGGCATGGTCGCCATCACGACGGGCCTCGTCGTGCGTCCGTACATCGGGGGAACGGCCGGCTTCCTGGCCATGAGCGCGCTCGCGCTCATGGGCATCGCCGTCAGCAACGTCCTGATGCCGGTGATCGTCAAGCGCTGGTTCCCCGACAAGGTCGGCTCCATGACGGGCCTGTACTCGATGGCCCTGGCCCTGGGCACGTCCGCCGCCGCGGCGGCGACCGTCCCCATGACCGACGTCCTCGGCGGCGACTGGCGCTCCGGCCTCGTGGTGTGGGCGGGACTCGCGGCGGCGGCCGTGCTGCCGTGGGTGCTGCTGGTACGAGCGCGGGGCGCGGGTCCCGGCACCGGTGACCGCGAACCGGCCGCGTCCGGCACGGCCCGTACAGGCGCCCGCCCACCCACCGCGGCCACCCCCTCCGCCCCCG
This sequence comes from Streptomyces sp. NPDC015532, assembly GCF_043078065.1. Taxonomy (NCBI): domain Bacteria; kingdom Bacillati; phylum Actinomycetota; class Actinomycetes; order Kitasatosporales; family Streptomycetaceae; genus Streptomyces; species Streptomyces sp. NPDC015532. The sequence continues at coordinate 1,502,124 of NZ_JBIBSY010000001.1, forward strand.
CGCGCCTCTCCTCCACCGCGGCGCGGACCGATGACGGCCCACCCACCGCGGCCACTCCCTCCGCCCCCGCGCGCCTCTCCTCCACCGCGGCGCGGACCGATGACGGCCCACCCACCGCGGCCACTCCCTCCGCCCCCGCGCGCCTCTCCTCC
>NZ_JBIBSY010000001.1:1502373-1504731 GCF_043078065.1 Streptomyces sp. NPDC015532
CCACCGCGGCGCGGACCGATGACGGCCCACCCGCTGCCGCGACCGCCGCCGCCCCCGCGGCCCGAACCGGTGACCACGCGCCCGCCGCGGCCACCCCCTCCGCCTCCGAGGCCCGCGCCGGTGGCCCGGGGGCCGCTGCCGCCGTCGTCACCCGCCAGGAGCCCGGGGGACTGCGCATCACCCGCAGCCGTACCGCCTGGGCCCTGGCCGTCTTCTTCGGCCTCCAGGCCACCGCCGCCTACATCACGATGGGCTGGATGGCCCAGATCTTCCGCGACGCGGGCGTCTCCGCCGGCACCGCGGGACTGCTCCTCGCCGTCACGATGGTGATGGGCGTGCCGCTGGCCTTCGTCATCCCGCGCCTCGCCACCCGCCTGCCCCGGCAGGGCCCCATCGTGGTCGTCCTCGGCCTCTGCGGCCTCGCCGGATACGCGGGCCTCTACCTGGCCCCGGCGGCGGGCGCCTGGGCCTGGGCCCTGCTGCTCGGCATCTCCAACTGCGCCTTCCCGCTGGCACTGACCATGGTCGGCATGCGCGCCCGCACCGGCGCAGGTGTCGCCGAACTGTCGGCGTTCGCCCAGAGCGCCGGGTACCTGATCTCGATCCCGGGCCCGCTGCTGGTGGGCGTGCTCTACCAGCACAGCGGCGGCTGGGGCCTGCCGCTCGCGCTGATGGCCGGGCTGATGATCCCGCAGATCGGCGTCGGCATCCTGGCCGGCCGCGACCGCACCGTGGAGGACGAGGCCGCCGGCTGACCCCGGCTCCCGGAAGCGGGCCCCGGCGGCGGTGCGGCGGAGCCTGGTGGCGGAGCCCAGACAGCGGGCTTGGGCGCCAGGACGGCCGAACCCGACGACGGAGCCCTGAAGCGGGCCCCCGGCGGCGGCTCGCGGGACGAAGGGTGCGAGACTGGCCGTATGCCTGTGCTCGACCCGAACCCCCAGAACGGCCAGAAGAAGCTCCTGCTCGTGCTCGGCGCGATGCTGGCCATCACGGTGATCATCGGCATCATCGCGTCCGTCGCCTCCCCGTGACCGTCGCTTCCCTGTGACCGTCGCCTCCCCGTGACCGGCGGGGCCCCGGCCCCGGCGGCGTCGCGCTGACCGCCGTCGCACCGGTGCCGTGACGCCCCGCACGCCCCTCCGGCCCGCGCTGTTGGCGCCACCGGCCGGCCCCCGTGCCCGGAGGTGGGGATAACCCCCCATCCCCTAGGGGGTGAGTGTCAGGGTCAAGTGGGTGGATCACCGGATGGGCCGAGGGCGACGGATTCCGTAGCTTCGAATCGTGACCGCGAACCGCGGCCCAGGGACCACTCGAAGACCCACGGAGGCGGCATGTCGGCCCCTACGCACACCCGGCCCCACCCGGCGACCACGGGCCGCGTGGACATCCGGCTGCCCTGGTGGGCCCTCGCCCTGCCCACGCTCGCCTTCATCACCCTGCTGCTCATGATCCTCAACCCGGCGGACGCCCACGCCACGACCGGCGACCCGGCGATCACGCACCTGTTCGAGCGCGTCCAGCAAGCGGTTCTGCACAGCGCCCCGTGAGCCGCGGACCCCGGGCCCGCCCGCCGCACACCAGGGAGTTCCGGCCCGCCCCGGCCCCCCTCGCGGGGCAGGTCATTCCCCCTGACGGAGCAGGGCGTCACCCTCCCCGGGGGACCGCATCAACTCCCTGCGCCCCATGGCATGTTTCGTGCGAAGCTGGGACGCATGAGCGTCGCAGAATCCCGCAGGATCGTCCTCTTCCGGCATGCGAAAGCCGACTGGCCGCAGATGTCCGACCATGAGCGGCCGCTCTCCGACCGGGGCCGCATGGACGCCGCCGTCGCCGGACGCAGGCTGGCCGACAGCGGCATCCCCCTGGACCTGGCCCTCTGCTCCACCGCGATCCGGACCCGCGAGACATGGAAGCACGCCGTCCACGAGCTCCCGCACCGGCCGAAAACGGTCTACGAGGAGCGGATCTACGAGGCCTCGCCCGGCGAACTGATCGCCGTGCTCAACGAGACCCCGGACGACGCCCAGAACGCGATCCTGATCGGCCACAACCCGGGCATGCACGGCCTCGCCGAGGTCCTGGCGGGCCGGGCGGACGGCGACACCCGCGCGCGGATGAACGCCCACGGCTTCCACACCGCCGCGTTCGCGGTCCTCGCCTTCGACGGCCCCTGGAAGTCCCTCGAACCCGGATCGGCCACCCTGACCGAATACTGGGCCCCGACGGAGTGAACCCGCCACGACGACGGACGGGGGGGGGGGCCCCCGGCGGGGGCCGGCCCCCCCCCCCCGGGGGGGCCCCCCCCCCCCCCCGGGTTTAGGGACACACCCTCGGGGCGGCGCCCCCCACAAAAACGGG
>NZ_JBIBSY010000001.1:1504741-1524622 GCF_043078065.1 Streptomyces sp. NPDC015532
CATGCCACGAAACGCTGCGGCGCACCCCTTCCGCAAAGCGTGCCCCCGGCCGTGATCCCCCCCCATGCCCCCGGCCGGGGGTCGCGGCCGGTGGCGGGGCCGGCCCCCCCGTCCGTCGTCGGGACCCTCACTCAGCCGGTGTTCTCGTCCACGTGCATGTCGGCGGCCTCGACCTCTTCACGGGTGACGCCCAGCAGATACAGGACCGTGTCGAGGAACGGGAAGTTCACCGCGGTGTGCGCGGCCTGCCGTACGACCGGCTTCGCGTTGAACGCGACTCCGAGGCCGGCGGCGTTGAGCATGTCGAGGTCGTTGGCGCCGTCGCCGATCGCCACGGTCTGGGCCAGCGGAACCCCGGCCTCGGCGGCGAACCGGCGCAGCAGCCGTGCCTTGCCCGCCCGGTCCACGATCTCGCCGGTGACCCGCCCGGTCAGCTTCCCGTCGGCGATCTCCAGGGTGTTGGCCTGGGCGAAGTCGAGCCCGAGCCGCTCTTTCAGATCGTCGGTGACCTGAGTGAACCCGCCGGAGACGACGCCGACTTGGAAGCCGAGCCGCTTCAGCGTACGAATCAGGGTCCGCGCGCCCGGCGTCAGCCGCACCTCCTCGCGCACCTTCTGCACCACCGACTCGTCGAGTCCTTCGAGGAGCGCCACGCGCGCGTGCAGGGACTGCTCGAAGTCCAGCTCACCGCGCATCGCGGCCGCCGTGACCTCGGCGACCTTCTCCTCGCACCCGGCGTGTGCCGCGAAGAGCTCGATCACCTCGTCCTGGATGAGGGTGGAGTCCACGTCCATCACGACGAGTCGCTGGGCCCGCCGGTGCAGGCCCGCAGCCACGACCGCGATGTCGACACCGAGTGCCGAGGCCTCGGTCACCAGCTCGGTGCGCAGCACCTCGGTCTCCGTACCGGACACCGCGAACTCGACGGCGGTCACCGGGTACTTGGCCAGCCGGAAGATACGGTCGATGTTGCCGCCGGTCTTCGTGATCCGCGCGGCGATGGCGGCCGTCGACTCCGCGGTGAGCGGATGTCCGAGCACCGTGACCAGCGAACGTCCCGAGCCACGAGGGCGGTTGTCGCCGAGGCCGGAGATGATCTCCGCCTGCATCTTCATCGACTCCGCCCAGCTGTGGACGGTCGACCGGAGATCGCCTTCGAGGCCTGCGGACGGCTCGGTCACCAGCGCGCACAGCACGATCCGGCCCCGGGTGACGACCTGCTCGATGTCGACCACGTCGACGGAGTAGGCGGCGAGGGTGTCGAAGAGTCCGGCGGTGATGCCCGGCCGGTCCTTGCCGAAGATCTTGACAAGAAGAGTGGGCACATCAGGGGTATGTGAAGCGCTCATGGTATTTCCCACCGTATCCGGCACGCAGTGCCTCCCGCCCGCCCGGTCCGCCTGGCGGACACGGAACACTGGGTGACACCCGAAGGACCCACGGGTGACGAACGCCCACCCGGCCGTCCCGGACCCTTCCTCACGCCCCCCGCACCCTCTCGTTCGCCCCCCGGTCCCGCGGGCCCACAACCACTTCTTCGCCCCTCCGCCCCTACCCGTCCCACCCCTGGGGCTCCGCCCCAGACCCCGCTCCTCAAACGCCGGAGGGGCTGAGACTTTCCCGGCCGGGGCTGAAACGTTCCCGGCCGGGGCTGAAATCCGGACCGGCCACCACGACGCACCCGCACCCGCACCCGCACCCGCACCCGCCCCCGCACCCGGGATCCGACGCGAGGGGCCGTGCCGGTACATCGATGCCCGTCGCCACCGACGCCCACGCCTCACCCAACGGCGACGGGCTGATGCACCGGCACGGCCCCGACCCACCCACCGGACCCCCACCGCACCCGCACCGCACCGCACCCGCGAACGCCAGCGCAGCGAACCGTCCTCAACGCCGGGGCCGACGCGGAGGAGGCGGCCTCTCGTCCGGCGGCGGCGGAACGGGCGGCGGGGGAGGAGGCAGCGGCGGCGGCCCGTCCGGCCGCCGCTTGGACGACGGCCCGATCGGCCCCACCACGGTCGGCGCTCCGTACACATCACCCGGCGCCCGGGAACGGGAATCCCTCGGAGCCGTCCCCCGGTCCCCGGGCTCCCGCAACTCCTCCGGAACCCTCAGATACGGATTGGTGTCAGGGTTGGGCGCCCGGTACGACCCCCGAGGCCGATACGGCCCAGCCGTCCCACCGCCACCACCAGCACCACCACGCCCCTCGGACCCCACGGCCTCCCAGGACCCCCCAGAACCCCCAGAGCCATCAGAACCCCCAGAACCCCCAGGCCCCGCAGTCAACCCGTCCCCCCGTGCCGCCCCGGCAGCAAGGGCAGCCCCCACGACCCGCCGCCCCGCGGCCCCGCTCCACCAGGCCAGCAGAGCCCCGGTCCCCCCGGCCGCCGCCCCCCACAGCGCACCCAGCAGCAACGCCACCCCCAGGTGCCCACGCAGCTCGATCCCCGCCCCGAACGCGTCGAATCCGAACACGGACAAGGAGGCGTCCACCGACACCTCCGTCAGCCAGGCGAGCAGCGGCAGCGCCAGTGCCGTCACGACCCCCAGCCGAAGTGCGCAGCGCCCGGCGAACCGCGGAGCACTGTCCCCCCGTACGTCAGGGCCCCCCGGTGCTCCCCCAGCCGCCGCACTCCCCGCCCGTACGAATGGCGTACGGGCGGCCGTCAGGACGCCCGCGTACAGCATCATCAGAGCGGCCGCGAGCGCCAACAGCCATACGCGCCCGTCGAGTTCGGCGAGCCGGGCGAGGGTGACGGGCCGGGACGCGTCGGCCGTCAGCAGCTTGTCGAGGGGGTCGGGCAACAGCTTGGCCAGCTCGCCCGTGGCCTTGCCGTCCCAGGGGACGAAGAGCCCGAGGGGGATGCCGAGCCACACCCCGTTGGGCGCGCCGAGCAGCGCGGCTCCCGCGATCCGCTTCGGATGCGCGTCGCCGATCGCCGCGTACGCGGCCGCCGCGAGCCCGGCGAGGACGGCGACCAGAAGGACGGTGACGAGCGAGGAGGCGGCCGGCCGTACCGCGCGGTGCACGGCGTCCCAGCCGCGCGGCAAGGGGGTACGCCGGGAGGCCAGCAGCGCGATCCCCAGCACCCCGGCGGCCCACGCGGCTCCGCCGAGCAGAGTCGGCACGGTGTCGACGGAGAACCCCACGGCCGCCTTGGCCTTCACGAGGTCGTCGATCCTGCCGGGCAGCAGTCCGCCGAGGTCCCCGAGGCCGCCGGGGAGCTTGTCGGTGATGGAGCCGAGCCCGCCGTCACCGCCCGCGGCCTTGTCGAGCCCGAGCCGGTCGCCGTCGATCGTGATGACGTCGTGTCCGGCCCAGGCGAGCCCGCCCAGGGTCGCCACGAACAGGGCGATCACCGAGCCCGCCCGCGCCAGGAGTTCGGCCGGAGCGATGACAACTCCGGCCCCGCGCAAGGACCGTAGGAAGAACCACGACATCAGCAGGGCGCCGACCAGCCCGACGCCCAGCGGCGTGATCTGGATGGCGGTGTGCGCCTCGGCTCCCTTCAGCCCGAAGGCGGAGACGTTGCCGGACGGCGTCACCGTGCCGCCCGCCCCGAGAGCCACCACGGCGGCCGTCATGGGGCCGAGGGAGGCCGCCGCGTCCGCGCCGAGCAGGTGCAGACCGAGCGCGGCGGTGCCCGCCATCCCGATCAGCGCCCAGCTCACGGAGGCGATCGCCGACAACAGCACGTCCCCCCACGGCACGCTCCCGGTGCTCCCGCCGTGGTGCGTGGTCCCCATGCTCATCGCCAGACCCCCCGATCAGCGCCGCGGTGATCCCGCGCATGTCCCCCTCGTGTGGGATTACCACTCTCCGGGCCGGTTTCAACCCCGTCAACGGATACGGGCAACCCGCCCGTCACCGACGTTCACAAGGCCCGACTTTCGGTCAGGGGGCCTGAACTGAAATAGTTCCCCACGATGTTCGACATCCCTAGACTCCCTGTGATGGGGGAAACTCGGGGGACAACTCAGTGGGGCTGGAGTGCCGGAACTCGTACTGGAATTGAATGGACGGACCTGGACGCTCGACGCGTCCAGGCCTCACACCCTCGGACGTGATCCGCAGGGGGACATCGTGCTCGAGGACGCCAGGGTCTCCTGGCGCCACGCCACGATCAGCTGGAACGGCCGCAGTTGGGTCATCGACGACCACGGGAGCACCAACGGCACGTTCGTACAGGGGCAGCGGATTCACCAGTTGGAGATCGGTCCCGGATCGGCTGTGTACCTCGGCAACGCGACCGACGGCCCGCGCCTGAGCGTGTCCGGTGCCGCGGCCCCGGTGGCGCAGCAGCCGTTCGCGGCGCAGGGTGCCGGCCCCGGCTGGGCCCAGCCGCCGACGCCGCAGTCGTCGCAACCGCCGCAGAGCGCGCAGCAGGCGGGGGGCATTCCGCAGCAGCAGGGACCCGGCGGCGGCGCGGGGGCACCGCCGGTCTACGGCGACCGCAGCCCGACGACCTTCCACCAGTTCTCGCTGGGCCGCGTGATGCGCATCGGCCGTGCGCTGGAGAACGAACTGGTGGTCTCCGACCTCCAGGTCTCGCGCCACCACGCCGAGTTCCACGCGACGCCGGACGGCCGCTTCGAGATCCGTGATCTCGGCTCGCACAACGGCACGTACGTCAACGGTATGCCGATCGCCAAGGGCGGCTCCGCGCTGCTCGGCCCGAACGACATCGTCGGCGTCGGTCACTCGACGTTCCGGCTGGTCGGCGACCGGCTCGAGGAGTTCGTCGACACCGGTGAGGTCTCCTTCTCGGCCCGCCACCTGACGGTCACCGTCGACGGCGGCAAGCAGATCCTCAAGGACGTCTCCTTCGGCGTACCCGAGAAGTCGCTCGTCGCGGTCATCGGCCCCTCGGGCTCCGGCAAGTCGACGCTCCTGAAGGCGCTCACGGGCTACCGCCCCGCCAACCAGGGTGACGTCCTCTACGACAACCGGAACCTGTACAAGCAGTTCGCCGAGCTGCGCCAGCGCATCGGTCTGGTCCCGCAGGACGACATCCTGCACAAGGAACTGACCGTCAAGAAGGCCCTCAAGTACGCGGCCAAGCTGCGCTTCCCCGCCGACACCACGGGCGAGGAGCGCGACGCGCGCATAGACGAGGTGCTGCGCGAGCTGAAGCTGGACGTCCACAAGGAGAAGAAGGTCACCTCGCTCTCCGGTGGCCAGCGCAAGCGTGTCTCGGTGGCTCTGGAGCTGCTCACCAAGCCGTCGCTGATCTTCCTGGACGAGCCGACCTCCGGTCTCGACCCGGGCATGGACCGCGATGTCATGCAGCTGCTGCGCGGTCTCGCCGACGACGGCCGTACGGTCCTGGTCGTCACGCACTCGGTGGCGGAGCTCGCGATCTGCGACAAGCTCCTCGTGATGGCGCCCGGCGGCTCGGTCGCCTACTTCGGTCCCCCGGAGGAGGCGCTGAACTTCTTCGGCTACGAGACCTGGGCCGACGTGTTCTCCGCGTTCGAGAACTACCGCGACTACGACTGGGCGGGCCGCTGGAAGGGCTCGCAGCACTACCAGATGTACGCGGCGGACATCGACGCGGTGGCTCCGCAGTCGACGCAGATGCCGTCCGCGCAGGCGATGAAGCCGCCGAAGCCGCAGAGCTGGGGCTCCCAGCTGATGACGCTGATGCGCCGCTATGTCTCGGTGATCGTGTCGGACAAGGGCTTCCTCGCGCTGACGGTGATCCTGCCCGCTGTCCTGGGCTCGGTCAGCCTGCTCATCGACAACGGCAAGACGCTGCTGGTCAACGACAAGATCCTGCCGTCGGGCGCCCATGTCGCGAACGGCACGGCCACGACCGTGCTGCTGATCCTCGCGGTCGGGGCGTGCTTCGCGGGCGCCGCCAACTCGGTCCGTGAGCTGATCAAGGAACGGGTGATCTACGAGCGGGAACGCGCGACGGGTCTGTCACGTTCGGCGTACCTGATGTCCAAGGTGATCGTCCTCGGTGTGATCACCATGCTGCAGGGCGCGCTGGTCGGCGCGATCGGCTTCGGCAGCCGCGAGGTCCCGTCCGAGGGGCTGATCCTCAAGAGCCTGCCCAAGGTCGAGCTCACGCTGCCGATCATGGCTCTGGGCTTCGTGTCGATGATGTTCGGCCTGATCATCTCCTCGCTGGTGAAGACCGCCGAGAAGACCATGCCGCTGCTGGTCATGTTCGCGATCGTCCAGGTGGTCTTCACCGGCTGTCTGTTCATCCTGAACGGCACGGTGGGTGTCAACCAGTTCTCGTATCTGATGCCGGCCCGCTGGGCGGTGGCCGCGTCCGGGGCCACGCTGGACCTGAACAACATCTTCCCGAACCAGGACGATCCGACGAGCACGGACCCGCTGTGGGACCACACGGCCGGAGCCTGGACCGTGGACATGATCGCGCTGATCGTCCTCGGTGTCGCCTGCGGCTTCTTCGTGGCCCGCTTCCTGCGCCGCCACGAGCCCGAGGTCATGCGCAAGTAGAGGCCCGGGAACGACGCGAGGGCGGCACCCCTGACCGGGGTGCCGCCCTTCGGCGTCTGTGGGGAACTCCGCGCTGAGTCCTCAGTACGCGCTGTTCACGTTGTCCATGGAACCGTACTTGTCGGCGGCGTAGTTGCAGGCGGCGGTGATGTTGGCGACCGGGTCGTAGATGTTCCACGAGGTACCGGCCACGTGGTACGCCTTGAACGTCGGCGGGATGACCTGGAGCAGACCCTTCGACGGGATGCCGTTGATGGCGTTGATGTCCCAGTCGTTGATGGCCATCGGGTTGCCCGAGGACTCACGCATGATGTTCTTGTGCAGCCCCTGGTAGCTGCCGGGGATGCCCTTGGCCTTCAGGATGTCGAGGGACTCGCGGATCCAGCCGTCGAGGTTGTTGGCGTACGTCTTCGCGGCGACCGGCTCCATCTTTATGCGCTGCGTGGAGCGGCTCGCGGCGGCGGCCTTCTTCCTCGCGGCGGCCTGGGCGGCGGCCTTCTTCTTCGCGGCGGCCTCGGCGGCAGCCTTCTGCTTGGCGGCAGCCGCTGCGGCGGCCTTCTTCTTGGTGGCCGCGGACGCCGCCGCCTTCTGCTTGGCCTCGATGGTCTTGGCCTTCAGCTCGGCGGCGCTCGTGCCGGTCACGTCGGACTCGACGCCCTTGATCTGCTTTCCGCTGTAGGCGACCGGCGCCGTGGAGGCGGCGGCGCCGTCCGTGGTGCTGTGGGAGCCGTTCGGCGCAAGGGAGAACGCGAGGGTGGCGGCACCGAGGGTGGCCACACCGGCGACGGAGTACTTGTGGAGCTTCGTCAGCTTCGGACTACGACCACGAGCGGCAATGTTCTTGAGCATGACTGATAGACCTCTTCGAATAGCGCGGAGGTCGCTCTTCGTCCCGGTTGGGGACTGTGTTTCCGGAACAAACGCCTCGGGGGAGAACCCGAGGCGCTGAGCGACATGAGCAATTCTTAGCGGTCGCAAAATGCCCTGGCAAAGGTGTGACCTACGAAGCCAGGTAGTGGACGCAGAAGGGACAAATCGGGGCAGACAGGCATGTCTCCCCTGGTCACCTTGTCCCTTTTATCTCCTATGCACCTTCGTACGTGACCTGGACCCTATGCGCGGGCTCACAGGGGGCCACGATCATTCTGACGTGGAGTTGCGAGAGTAACGCTCAGCGTGAGGTCCCTCGGGGAGGATGAGGTGCACGTCGCCGAACTCGTGCCAGAGATAGCGCCCGCGCAGCGCCTCGTCGTACGCACGCTCGATCGCCGCCCCTCCCGCGATCGCCTCCAGCATCAGCAGGTGCGAGGCCTCCGGTTCGTGCAGCCCGGTCAGCAGCCCGTCGACGGCCCGCACACCGCGCTCCGGAGTCACCACCAGCCCGGTCCACCCCTTCGCCGCCCGCACCAGTCCGTCCTCACCGGTCGCGGACTCCACGGCCCGCACCGCCGTCGTACCGACCGCGATGATCCGGCCTCCGCCGGCCCGCGCGGCGTTGATCAGCCGGGCCGACACCTCCGGAACCTCGTACCGCTCCGGATACGGCGGCTCGTGCGACTCCGCCGAGGCGACCCCTGTGTGCAGGGTGACCGGAGCGAACTGCACCCCCCGGCTCACCAGCTCCGCCACCAGACGCGAAGTGAAGGGGCGCGCCGCGCTCGGCATCTCCGCGCTTCCCGTCCCGTCGTCCGACGGCAGCGCGAAGACCGTCTGGTACACCGACAGCGGCTGGTCCCGGTCCGTGTAGGAGTAGCGGATGGGCCGCCCGTACCGCCGCAGCAGCCCCAGCACGTCCGCGTCCGGCACCCGCCCCCACCACAGCCGCTGCCCGCGCGCGGTCAGCGGCTCCTCCAGGACGAGGCGCGCGTCCCCGGGCAGGCACACCACTGTCCCCGCGGGGCCGCCCGCACGCGCGCGCGTGGTTCCCCTGCTGTCGGGATCCCGTAGCTCGACCGCCCACCGCCCGTCGTCGCCGCGCGTCGAAAAGTGCACCACCACGCGCGCGTGCCCGATCCGCCCGTCCACGGCCGCCGCCAGCGTGGCCGAGGTGTTGACGATCAGCAGATCCCCGGCCTTCAGCCGCCCGGGCAGCTCCGCGAACGCGTGATGCGACACCTCGGTACCGCGCGACACCAGCAGCCGTACGGAATCCCGGTCGCGGCCCGGACCTCGCTGCTCCGCCGGCACCCGCGCCGACAGCTCCTCCGGAACGCTTCCCCACTCCCGGCCGCGCCCGGCCCGGGAGGCCCCCATCGCCGTCGTCACCGCTCCTCCAGCAGATCCGAAGCCGCGTAGCGCCCGCTGGCCGGCCGCTCGTCGAGCAGACGCAGGAAGGCCGGAACCGCGGTGGCCGGCGCCGGCCGCGGACCGTCGTCGTCCGGTACGGCCGCCGCGTAGAGGTCCGTCTCCATGTCCCCCGGATCCACCGCCCACACCCGCAGGCCGGGCTCCTCCTCACCGAGCACCGCCGAGAGATGGTCCAGCGCCGCCTTCGAGGCCCCGTAGCCGCCCCATGTCTCGTACGCCTGTACCGCCGCGTCCGAGCTGACACCGACGACCGCGCCCGCCCCGGCCGCCCTCAGCAGCGGCAGCGCCTCCTGCACCAGGCCCAGCACGGCCACCACATTGACCTCCAGTGCCCGCCGCAGCCCCTCGGGATCCAGCTCCTCCAGGCGCACCAGCGGCTCCGCGCCCAGCGCGCTCGCGTTGTTCACGAGCAGGTCGACACCGCCCAGCTTCCGGGCCGCGGCCACCAGGTCCGCGCGGTGACCGGCGTCCGTCACGTCCCCGGCGAGAGCCTCCACCCGCGTCCCGTAGGCGCGGAGCGCCTCCGCGGTCCCCTCCAGCACCCCGGCCGTCCTGGCGTCGAGCACCAGATCCCAGCCGCGCTCGGCCAGAGCCGCTCCGAGCGCCCTCCCCAGTCCCTTCGAGGCCCCTGTGATGATCGCTACCGGCATGACATCCGTCCCCTCGCTCAGACCGCCTTCCCGGCGGGTGCCCTCACGGTAGGAACGCGGCCCACCCGGGCGCCTCGTACGAGGGCCGCAATGATCAGGGGCCCTTCGTCCTAGGCCCAATGGCCCGGTGGGCGGGGCCACCGGGCCGATACGCGGTGTCACACCCCGCCGGTAGTTTGGGGGCATGAGTCACGGACCCCGGTCGGGCCTGTACGCGGTGAGCTCCGCGTTGCTGGCCATGAGCAGGCATCTCGAAGTGCGCGACGTCCTCAAGACGATCGTCGCTTCGGCGCGCGAACTGCTCGACGCGCAGTACGCCGCGCTGGGCGTGCCCGACGACCACGGAGGCTTCGCCCAGTTCGTCGTCGACGGGGTCAGCGACGCGCAGTGGAAAGCCATCGGACCGCTCCCGCGCCAGCACGGCATCCTCGCCGCGATGCTGCGCGAGGCCCGTCCCGAGCGCCTGGCCGACGTGCGCGAGGACCCCCGCTTCGAGGGCTGGCCCGCGGCCCACCCCGACATGTCCGACTTCCTGGGCCTGCCCATCCGCGACGGCGACGAGATCATCGGCGCGCTCTTCCTCGCGAACAAGATGCGGCCGGAGGGGGAGCCCCCGTGTCCCCGGCCGGACGGCCGCTGCGGCTTCACCGAGGACGACGAGGAACTCCTCACCATCCTCGCCCAGCACGCGGCGATCGCCCTGACCAACGCCCGGCTCTACGAACGCAGCCGCGAACTGACCATCGCCGAGGAACGCTCACGGCTCGCGCACGAACTGCACGACGCCGTCAGCCAGAAGCTGTTCTCGCTGCGCCTGACCGCGCAGGCCGCAGCCACCCTCGTCGACCGCGACCCCTCCCGCGCCAAGGGCGAACTCCAGCACGTGGCCGCGCTCGCCGCGGAGGCCACCGAGGAACTGCGCGCCGCCGTCATCGAGTTGCGCCCCGCCGCCCTCGACGAGGACGGGCTCGTCGCCACCCTGCGCACCCAGATCCAGGTCCTCGACCGCGCCCACTCCGCGCGCGTGACCTTCTCCAGCCACGGTGTACGAGCACTGCCCGCCTCCCAGGAGGAGGCCGTGCTGAGGGTCTCCCAGGAAGCCCTGCACAACGCGCTCCGGCACTCCGGCGCCGCCCGCGTCGACGTCACCCTGGACCGGCGCGGCCCCGGCGCCGTCCTGCACGTCCGCGACGACGGCGGCGGCTTCGACCCCACCGCGATACGCAGCGCCGGCCGCCATCTCGGCCTGGTGTCCATGCGGGACCGGGCGAGCGGGGTAGGCGGCACACTCACCGTGGAATCGGCGCCCGGGAAGGGCACCGTGATCGAGATGGAGGTCCCTGGTGGCTGACGCAATCAAGGTGCTGCTCGTCGACGACCACCAGGTCGTCCGCCGGGGACTGCGCACCTTCCTCGAAGTGCAGGACGACATCGAGGTCGTCGGGGAGGCGTCCGACGGAGCCGAAGGCGTCGCCCGCGCCGAGGAGCTGAAACCGGACGTCGTCCTCATGGACGTCAAGATGCCGGGGACGGACGGCATCGACGCGCTGCGCAAGCTCCGCGAACTCGCCAACCCCGCGCGCGTGCTGATCGTCACGAGTTTCACCGAGCAGCGCACGGTGGTGCCGGCCCTGCGCGCGGGCGCCGCCGGATATGTGTACAAGGACGTCGACCCGGACGCGCTGGCCGGGGCCATCCGCTCGGTCCACGCCGGACACGTGGTCCTGCAATCCGAGGTCGCGGGCGCCCTGTTGTCCCAGGAGGAGGCCAACTCGGGCCAGGGGAGAGGTGTCTCGCTCACCGAACGGGAGCGGGAGGTGCTCGGCCTGATCGCGGACGGCCGCTCCAACCGGGAGATCGCCCGCGCCCTCGTCCTCTCCGAGAAGACGGTGAAGACCCACGTCTCGAACATCCTGATGAAACTCGACCTCGCCGACCGCACCCAGGCCGCGCTCTGGGCTGTGCGGCACGGGATCACGGACTGACCGTCAATTCGGAGGGTGGCGCTCCGGGATGAGATTCATACCGTCGTGTGTATGTCACCCGGATGGCGCATCCTTCGTGGAGCCCGGCCGTTCTCCAGTGCGCCGCGGCGGTCCGCCGCGGTGTTCGCGAGGAGGGGTTTCGCACGTGAAGAACCTGAAGAAGTTCACGGCTGTCGCGATGGTGGCCGGCGGTCTGGTGGCCGCCGGTGCGGGCATGGCCTCGGCGGCGGACGGCGCGTCGGCCGCCGGCACGGCCGTGGGCTCCCCGGGCGTCATCTCCGGCAACCTGGTCCAGGCCCCGGTCGACGTCCCGGTGAACGTGGTCGGTGACAGCGTGAACGTCATCGGCGCCCTGAACCCGGCGTTCGGCAACCTCGGCCTCAACCACTGAGGTTCCCCGTCGAGGCGACCGCGACCACCGGCCCCCAGGGACTCCCTGGGGGCCGGTCGGCTTGTCCGCTCATCCGCGGACTGAACCGGACGGGGTAAACAGCAGGGTCTTCCCGTGCCGTCTCGGGCTCCCCGGCGTTGCTCAGCGTACGACCCGCGGCAGGGTCGGATCCGTGAACGCAGGAGGAACACTTCCCATGAACATCGCCAAGAAGGCCGCCCTGGCCGTCACCGTCGTCGGAATCGCCGCGGGCGCTGGTGCCGGTGCCGCCGTCGCCGACTCGGGTGCCGAGGGCGCGGCCGCGCACTCGCCGGGCGCCGTCTCGGGCAACGTCGTCCAGGTCCCCGTCCACGTCCCCGTCAACGTCGTGGGCGACTCCATCAACGTCGTCGGCCTCCTGAACCCGGCGTTCGGCAACGCGGGCGTCAACGGCTGAGACACCCTGTACCGAAGGGCCCCACGAACGGAAACGTTTCGTGGGGCCCTTCGGCGTGCGGTCCCCAGCACGTCGAACCCCCGGAGCACCCCGCCCGCGCACCGGCTCCCCGGCGCGGGAACTCGCGGAGCGCCCCCCACCGCCGGGAGCGCTCCGGCGCGCGAACGCCCGGCCCGGAGCATCCGAAGCACGCGAAGCCCCCGGCGCGCGCACCGCGCACGGCATGCGCGCCGCGCTCAGCGCACCCCGCGCTCAGCGCACCCCGCGCTCGCGTTCCTCCACGAAGGCGTTGTACGCGGCCACCTGCGCCCGCCGGGCCGTCCGTTCCACGGGTCGCAGCGCCTCGGCCCGCGAGGCGATCTCCGACGCGCTCACCGCGCCGCCGTGCCCGCTCTCGTACGCCACGGAGATCAGCGCCCCGACCCGCTGAGCCAGTTCCAGCACCCGTACCGCACGCGGCGGGTACCCGGGGGCCAGCACCTCGCGCCCCCGTTCCGCCCGCGCCCGGAACGCGTCGACCGCCGCCGCCGCGACCGGCCCCGAGCCGGCCACGTCCAGTCGTGACAGCGCCTCTGTCGCCTCGCGGAGCGCCTCCGCCAGCTCCCGCTCGGCCTCCCCGAGCGAGGGCACGTCGGCGGGCGGTGCCTCGCGTACGGCGAGGCAGTGCCAGACGACCTCGACATGCACATCGCCGGCGGGCCCGGCCTCGTACACCTCGGGCACGAGGCCCAGCGCCGAGCCGTGGCAGACCACGGCCTCCTCGGCGTCGAGGGCGCGCGCGTTGAACTCGGGCGGTCCGCTGAGCCCGAGCGGATGCCCCGGGGCGGGCAGTGCGACCCGCAGTCCGGTCACCCCGAGCCCGCGCAGCCGGCCGAGGGCGAGCGTGAGCCCGACGGGTCCCGACTCGCCGGGCACCCCTTCGACCCGGTGCACGGCGTCGTCCCCGACGATGGCGAGCACGGCGTCGTCCGGAGAAACAAGTCCGGCCAATAGGGCATTTCCCCATGCCGCCAGTTGTCCTGAGCGTGGTTCCGAGAGCATGCCCCCACCCTAAGGACCGGCCGATGGGTCGGTGTGGCCGACCGGTGGCGTAGGTTTTCCCTGGGGGCTTCGTCCATAGACGTAAGCGACGGCCGAGACTGCAATGGGAGACAACGCGCTCATGAGCGATGTACTGGAACTGGTGGACGTATCCGTGGTCCGCGAGGGCCGGGCTCTGGTGGACCAGGTCTCCTGGTCGGTCAAAGAGGGGGAGCGCTGGGTCATCCTCGGCCCCAACGGCGCCGGGAAGACGACCCTCCTGAACGTCGCCTCCAGCTACCTCTTCCCCAGTGCGGGCACCGCCACCATCCTCGGTGAGACCCTCGGCAAGGTCGACGTCTTCGAGCTGCGCCCGCGCATCGGCATCGCCGGAATCGCGATGGCCGAAAAGCTCCCCAAGGGCCAGACGGTCCTCCAGACCGTCCTCACCGCCGCGTACGGCATGACCGCCGGCTGGCACGAGGACTACGAGGACATCGACGAGCAGCGCGCCCGCGCCTTCCTCGACCGCCTCGGCATGAGCGACTACCTGGAGCGCCGGTTCGGCACGCTCTCCGAGGGCGAGCGCAAGCGCACCCTGATCGCCCGCGCCCTGATGACCGACCCCGAGCTGCTGCTCCTCGACGAGCCCGCGGCCGGCCTCGACCTCGGCGGCCGTGAGGATCTCGTGCGCCGCCTCGGCCGGCTCGCCCGCGACCCGATCGCCCCCTCCATGATCATGGTCACGCACCACGTCGAGGAGATCGCCCCGGGCTTCACCCATGTCCTGATGATCCGTCAGGGCAAGGTGCTCGCCGCCGGCCCGCTGGAGCTCGAACTCACCTCGCGCAACCTCTCCCTCTGCTTCGGCCTTCCCCTCGTCGTCGAGCAGGTCGGCGAGCGCTGGACCGCGCAGGGCCTGCCGATGGCCTGAAATCGTCACAACGCGCGGACGCACCCCCGTCACCCGGCGTACCCGACTTGATCGCGTGCCCTGTCCGCCGGGGGAGCGCGGTCCTACCATGACCACGTGAACGACATCAACGCATGGGTGTGGTGGCTGGTCGGGGCGGCCGGACTCGGTATCCCGCTCGTGGTGACCGCGATGCCGGAGTTCGGCATGTTCTCCGTGGGCGCCGTCGCCGCGGCGGCCGCCGCGGGCCTCGGTGGCGGTGTCGTCGTCCAGGTGCTCGTCTTCGTCATCGTGTCGGTCGCGCTCATCGCCGTCGTACGCCCCATCGCGGCGCGGCACCGTTCCCAGCGCCCCGAACTCGCCACCGGAATCGAGGCGTTGAAGGGCAGGCAGGCCATCGTCCTGGAACGCGTGGACGGTTCGGGCGCCGGCCGTATCAAGCTCGGCGGAGAGATCTGGTCCGCGCGTTCCCTCGACGGCGCACAGGCCTACGAGGTGGGCCAGGAAGTGGATGTCGTGGACATCGACGGAGCGACGGCCATCGTCATGTGACCTCGTACAACGCAAGTGAACCGAACGCCCCACGTGGCAGACGACGTTCTGTCAGACTCGTCCAGCAAGATCTTCAACACCCATAAGATCTTTCGGAATTGCCGAGTGGAGAAGGGTACGGGGAGCATCGATGGAACCGATCATCATCGTCCTGATCATTCTGGTGGTGCTGGTCTTCATCGCCCTGATCAAGACCATCCAGGTCATCCCGCAGGCCAGCGCCGCCATCGTCGAGCGTTTCGGCCGCTACACGCGGACCCTGAACGCCGGCCTCAACATCGTCGTCCCGTTCATAGACTCGATCCGCAACCGCATCGACCTGCGTGAACAGGTCGTGCCGTTCCCGCCGCAGCCGGTGATCACCCAGGACAACCTGGTCGTCAACATCGACACGGTCATCTACTACCAGGTCACCGACGCGCGCGCCGCGACGTACGAGGTCGCCAGCTACATCCAGGCGATCGAACAGCTCACCGTCACCACGCTGCGCAACATCATCGGCGGCATGGACCTGGAGCGGACCCTTACCTCCCGCGAGGAGATCAACGCGGCCCTGCGCGGCGTCCTCGACGAGGCCACGGGCAAGTGGGGCATCCGCGTCAACCGCGTCGAGCTGAAGGCGATCGAACCGCCCACCTCCATCCAGGACTCGATGGAGAAGCAGATGCGCGCCGACCGCGACAAGCGCGCCGCGATCCTCACCGCGGAAGGCATCCGCCAGTCCCAGATCCTCACCGCCGAGGGCGAGAAGCAGTCCGCGATCCTGCGCGCCGAAGGTGAGGCCAAGGCCGCGGCCCTGCGCGCCGAGGGCGAGGCCCAGGCCGTCCGCACGGTCTTCGAGGCCATCCACGCCGGAGACCCGGACCAAAAGCTCCTCTCCTACCAGTATCTCCAGATGCTCCCGAAGATCGCCGAGGGTGACGCCAACAAGCTCTGGATCGTGCCCAGCGAGATCGGTGACGCCCTCAAGGGCCTCAGCGGGGCCATGGGCAACTTCGGCAACCTGGGCGGGGGTTCGGGCAACCGGGGCTCCTCCGGGGATTCCGGCGGCAACAGCGAGCGCCGCGAGAAGCCGTCCATCACGGACTGACGCACACGACGGTACGACGATGGGGCCCACCTCCCGCGGGAGGTGGGCCCCATCGTCATGTCGTACGGGCTACGCGGCCGGCTGGGCCAGCCACTCCGGCAGCGCGTCGAAGTCGTCCTGGCCGAGCGCCAGCAGCATGGCGTCCGCGGGCGTCGGCTCGAACGGCTGCCGCAGCAAGGGCATCTGGGCCTGCTCCGGGGTACGGTCGGCCTTGCGGTGATTGTCCTCGGCGCAGGAGGCCACGGTGTTCAGCCAGGAGTCCTGACCGCCCTGAGCCCGCGGCACGACGTGGTCCACGGTCGTGGCCCGGCGCCCGCAGTAGGCGCACCGGTGCCGGTCGCGTACCAGCACACCCCGCCTCGACCACGGAGCTTGTCTTCGGAACGGCACCCGGACGTAGCGGCAGAGCCTGATCACCCGAGGCACGGGTATGTCCAGCGCGGCACCGCGCATGCGCAGTTCGGGGTGGGCCTGCTCGACGACGGCCTTGTCCGTCAGCACCAGAACGACGGCTCGGTTCAACGTCACCGTCGACAACGGCTCAAAGCTCGCGTTCAGTACCAGCGTGTCCCGCATCCAGCCCACCTCCTATTGCGCACCGGCCCACCTGCGGCGGGCTGGGATCAACTCTGGCCGGGCATGCCGAGATGGACAACGCAATAAAAAATGCCCGCCCCTGATCACTTCCATGACCAGAGGCGGGCAAACGTTCGGTGAACGTCAGTCTGCGGCGGGAGCGGCGTACTCACCGACCAACTGAGCGCGCGCCAGCGTGTGGAACCGCAGATTGAAGCCCACCGCGGCGGGCGACACGTCCGCGTCGGGACCGAGCTTCTCCTGATCCACGGCGTACACCGTGAAGACGTACCGGTGCGCGGGATCCCCGGCCGGCGGCGCGGCGCCGCCGAAGTCCCGGGACCCGTAGTCGTTGCGCACCTGGACGGCACCGTCGGGCAGACCCTCGAACTTGCCGCTGCCCGCGCCCGTGGGCAGCTCCGTCACCGAGACCGGGACGTCGAACAGCACCCAGTGCCAGAATCCGCTCCCCGTCGGGGCGTCCGGATCGAAGCACGTCACGGCGAAGCTCTTGGTCTCCGGCGGAAAGCCTTCCCAGCTCAGCTGCGGCGAGGTGTTCCCAGCCGCGTGGACCTGCGCGTCCTTCAGCACCGCGCCGGGCTCGACATCCTCGCTGGTGAGCGTGAACGCCGGCACCGGCGGATGGAAGTCGTGGGGAAGCGGCGGCCTCTTGAGCTCGGTCACGTCAGTACCTCCTGAACGGCGGATTCCGTACCGCGAGCCTAGAACCAGCTGCGCTTGCTGCCGACCTCCGACAGCCACTGGTTCAGGTATCCGGCCCAGTCCGTGCCCTGGAAGTCGTGCAGTCCCACCTGGAAGGAGCGGAAGGAGTCGCTGCCCTCACTGAAGAGGCCCGGCTTCTTGTCCATCTCCAGGATGACGTCCATCGCGCGGTCGTCCGCGACGAAGCTCAGCTCCACCTGGTTCAGCCCGCGGTACTGCGACGGCGGGTAGAACTCGATCTCCTGGTAGAACGGCAGCCGCTGACGCGTGTTGCGGATGTGGCCCTTCTCCATGTCCGCGTTCTTGAAGCGGAAGCCGAGCTGGATGAAGGCGTCGAGAATCGCCTTCTGCGCCGGCAGCGGGTGCACGTTGATCGGGTCCAGGTCACCCGAGTCGATCGCGCGGGCGATCTCCAGCTCGGTGGTGACCCCGATGTTCATCCCGCGCAGGCTCTGCCCGTCGATCATGGTGATCGGCGTCTCCCACGGGATCTCCAGCCCGAACGGGACCGTGTGCACGGCGCCCGCCTGGAGCTGGAAGGCCCCGCCGAGGCGCAGCTTGGTGAACTCGATGTCCTGCTTGTACTCCTGGTCGTCGTGGCCCTCGACCTCGACCTTGGCCTGCAGGCCGACCGACAGACCCTCGATCGACTGGTCGACCGAACCACCCTGGATCCGCACCTCACCCTGGACGACGCCGCCCGGAACGGTGTTGGCCTCGGTCAGCACCGTCTCGACCGAAGCCCCACCGGCCCCCAGGCTCGCAAGCAGCCGCTTGAACCCCATGTCGTCACTTCCTCCCCAGGCAATGCCTGTTCGTTCTCTGCCTGTCTGGATCCTTTGATCCCTACAAACGCGATCCGGCCCCGACCGGTTCCGCGTCCTCACCCTTACAAGGGAGAGGACCCCTGACCACCCCGTGGGCCCATATCCGTCCGGACCTCTCCGAACGGCTCCTGACGCCACCGCGCCGGGGAGGGCGGAGGGACTACGCTCGTACGCCATGATCGCGGCCCCTGACCGTACGCCCCTGACGCGGGACCTTTTCGACCGCCCTGTCCCGGACGTCACCCCCGACCTGCTCGGACGTGTCCTCGTACGTGCCACCACGGACGGTCCGATCGAGCCGCGCCGCCCGGGCACCCATGGCACGGCGAGGCGGCCGGCGTGAACGTCTCCCTCGCTCGCCCCGCCGAAGAAGTAGCCCCCGACCTGCTCGGTGCCGTGCTCACCCACGCGACACCCGAGGGAACCGTGAGCATCACGATCACGGAGACCGAGGCCTACTCCGGCGCGGCCGACCCGGCCTCCCACGCCTACCGGGGCAGGACACCGCGCACCGCCGTCATGTTCGGGCCGGCGGGGCATCTGTACGTCTACAGGTCTCACGGTCTCCACTGGTGCGCCAACGTCGTCACCGGGGTGGACGGCATCGCTTCGGCTGTCCTCATCCGGGCGGGCAGGGTCCTTGAGGGGGAGGACCTGGCGCGCGAGCGGCGGGGGGACAAGGTCGAGGGCCCGCGTCTCGCGCGGGGGCCGGGGAACTTCTGCCAGGCGCTCGGCATCACGGCTGAGCACAACGGCACAGACCTGCTGTCGGACGCCTCGCTCGCACTGACCGAGGGCGAGCCGGTGCCCGCCGCGCTCGTACGGGCCGGCCCTCGGGTGGGCGTGAGCAAAGCCCACGACTGGCAGCACCGCTTCTATCTCGCCGGTGACCCGACGGTCTCGGCCTACCGACTGAGCCCAAGAGCCAAGCCGCCCACCGGAGCCTGAGCCGCTGCGTGTCTCGCCGCGCTCCTGCCGGAGGACGTGGATCTCGCCTGTAAACGTCGACTCTCGGCCCGATGCGACAGGGAACTGGCCAAAGGGCCGGCGCGCCACGCGACGGCACTGGGGGTGGACCGGGCGCTCGACGAAGCGGCCGCCCGCGGCCCGAAGGTTCGCTTCCGACCTTGCCGAGAGGTACCCCGGCCCCCTCCGACCAGGCACGCGACGCTCCGCGCGTCGGAGAGTGCGGCGACGGAAGCGTCCATCCCTTGCGTTTCCGGGGAGCCGGCGACCCGACGGTGAGTCCTTATAGAGCGCATGCGCCTCGCCGCTGTTCAACTTGACGCGCCCCTGGGGGATCCGTAATGTAGCCCGAGCCGCTTGAACCGGTTACGGCGTTCAGCCAGCAGCCGAGAGCGGCCACCCACTACCTACGACTTCCCCTCAGCGGGGGCTTATTCGGCGTGCCTGCATGTCTGAATTCGAACCCGCGGAACTCGATTATGAGTCGCCGAGGGAATCGGCTAACGTAGTGAATGTCGAAAGGCCGCGAAACGCGAAAGCGCTGAAAGGCCCGAAGACAAACCCGCTGACTGGGAGTCAGGCCCGAAAGGATCTGATAGAGTCGGAAACGCAAGACCGAAGGGAAGCGCCCGGAGGAAAGCCCGAGAGGGTGAGTACAAAGGAAGCGTCCGTTCCTTGAGAACTCAACAGCGTGCCAAAAATCAACGCCAGATTTGTTGATACCCCGTCTCCGGCCGTTCGGTCGGGACGAGGTTCCTTTGAAAAAGTCCTATCCCCTTGGGGGTAGGCGCATCAGCGAGGACGCTGTGAACGCCGGTCCTATTCCGACCGGTTGTTCCGCTCTCATGATGTTTCACCGGATTACCGGTAAACATTCACGGAGAGTTTGATCCTGGCTCAGGACGAACGCTGGCGGCGTGCTTAACACATGCAAGTCGAACGATGAAGCCCTTCGGGGTGGATT
>NZ_JBIBSY010000002.1:0-240760 GCF_043078065.1 Streptomyces sp. NPDC015532
CGGAGAGCCTGAAGGCTCTTAAGTTGGCCTGGCGGCCAACTACGGGCCTGACGGCCCGTTAGGTTGCTGTCGCCGTGCCTGGCGGCACGGCTGTGGATGTAGTGCGGGTGTTGGCCCAGGCGGGCCAACTTGTTTTGGTTTCCAGGGGTGTTGGCGGGCCTGACGGCCCTCTCTCTCAAGAGAGAGTGTTCTGCCTGGCGGCAGAACAGGCGCCTTGGTGACGGCCCCTCCCCTGACGGGGAGGGAAAAGTGGACTGGGGTTGAGGTGCCGGCGCCTGCCGGCGCCGTTGATGTCATAACGAGGTGGTTGCACAGATATCCGGGTTGGCTACGCTCCCCTGCCGGGGAGCCTGGGGTGAAGTGGTGTCAGAGCTTTCGCCTGACTGGGTGTCTGTTTTCTTTAGTGGATGGGGAGTTCTCTCTCCCTTGCCTTTGCGTCGTTTGTGCGGGTGATGGGGTGTACACGCCTGACGGCGTGCTGGCTAGTCGGCTTGGGCGCCTGGCAGGGGGCGCCCAGACTGCTCTGGTGTGTGGTTGATGCGTCAGGGTGCGGGGTTCTGGGAGGGTGGGGTTATGGCTGGCGAAGGTTTGGTGTCTATGACAGTGAAGGTGTCGCTGGGCACGCGGTCTCGGCTGGAGGCCGTGGTGGCGCGTCATCGTGCTCGGCGGCGAGAGCTGGCGCGTGATGTCCGGTGGAGTGTTGAGGGTTTGAGCCGGCGTGAGGCGGATGTGGTGCGTGCCCGGTGGCGCGCAGAGGTGGCGGGGTTGCGAGAGAAGGGGCGGCTGCTGGACACGGTCGACTCGTTTGTCCTGTACGGGGTTCGTCATGAGCTGGCTGTGCGGGGGTGGGTGCGGGAGTGGCCGGAGGCAGGGGGTGGGGGTATGGGTCGTTGGCCGGGAGCTCGGGACGGGGGGTATCCCGAGGCTGTGTCGTTCCGGCTTCCTGCCGGAGTGGCCCAGCTCGTTCGAGCGGGGTGCTGGTCCGTGTCGGCCGAGGCCATCTATGTGCTGCGGGATTGGCGCGACCGGAATCCGGGGGTGGTGATCACCCGGGCGGGGCGGGATTCGGGGGCGACGGAAGCGTTGGCGGAGTACGAGCGATGGGCGGATCAGGTGGTCACTGTGGGTGACTTTCTGCGGGCCGGACTGACATGGGGGCTGGTTCAGCATGGGCTGGGTCTTAGTTTGCAAACTTGAAAAGTGCTGCTCACGGGCACTTTTTGCGATTGCTGGATCCTATACTTGCGGTCTATCTTCAAGTCTGCTGGTTCATCACATGCTGTGAGGGATTGGGAGATTGCTGATGACCGTCTTGTACGAGGACTGGGGGCAGGTGCCATGGTCCATGGCATCGAAGACTCAGCTGCTGGCAGCTGATCTCCCCAGGGAGCCTGCGGGAATGGCAAGCGGCCGTGTGCGCACCTATCACCGCGGACGTCGCTCGGTGGTGGACCTGTACCGAGTGGAGGCCACTCAGCCGACTGCTGCATCCGCGCGACAGTTGGAGGCTGCGGCATGCCGGCGCACCGGTGTGGCCCACGTGTGCGGCAAGTGTGGCGCTCTCGGCGATCGGCCTCTCGTCGTCCGTGACGGGGACAGGCTGTGCCCGATGTGCCAGCGGATGCGTGAGGTGGCAGCGTTCCAGGTGTCGTTGAGAGAGCGGCGTGGGGTGCTGGCCCGGTGGGCACGGGGCGTGCTGGAGGATTCCCGGCATGCGGTGGTGTGGGTGGAGATGCTGGAGGGCGGCCGGACGGCATCGGGGCGAGCGCGTCCTGCCGCTGCGGCTCATGTCACGGCAGTGGACTGGCAGGGTGCAAAGCTGGTGGACGTGGTGGTGCGGCTGGCTAGCACCAGGAGCCGTGAGGTACCGGAGGGAGCGTGCCCTCGTGACGCAGGGGTGAAGGCGTTGGAAAGTGCGCTGGGAGGGTTGCGAGTGCTGGCCTGGACGCAGGCGCAGGTGTCGGCGCTGACGCGCCGCTTGGACTCGGTGGGGTGCCCGTTGCCGCTGGCGGTGGTCAGCGATCTGCCAGGAGCCGACTGGGACGGGTGGCAGACGTCGCTGCGCGATCGTGTCGCGCAGTGGCGGGGCCAGTTGGACCCTGCGTCGGGGGTGTTGTTGCCGGCGTGGGAGCCAGGGCGGGCTGACCGTCTGTGGCTGCTCCTCGCGCGCATGGCGATGTCCCGTGAGTTCGCCAATTCTGAGGAGACTTCGGCGGCGAGCTGAAAGCCACGCTACAGACGGCCACCGACCGTTTCAGGAGCCGGGGGCGAACTCGCGGGATCCCGCGGCGGACTAGTTGCTGGCCCAGTAGTCCTTCAGCATCTCGCCCGGCCATTCAGGCTCGCGCACATCGCCCCGGGGCCCCATCTCCTGGAAGTAGGGGGCCAGATCGTAGACGGGGGTGCCGTCGACCGCGTCCAGATCGGCGACGTGGAGGTCTAGGCCGTCAACCTTGATGAGCCTCGGGAAGGACGTCGCGAGCTGGTTCGGCCGCCGGTGATTGCGGTGCACGAACGTACCCGAGGGCTCCCAACGCGGATCGTTGCGCGGGCTGCGCGCGTGCAGGGCGACGTCGTCCGGGGATGCCTTGCTGAAGTGCCAGGTGACAAGCAGGTGGGAGAACTCTTCAAGGCCCCGGACGACATCGCGGGGGTACGCCGCGTTGAGTCGGATGATGGACTGGACGCCGCCCCAGTAGTCGTCTGCAACTTCCTTACGGCCTCCGACAACCGTGCCGATGGGTTCGATCTGCAGCGTCATGGCGTTCCCCTCATCCCTGGTGGCGTGATCAATCTACGGTGCGCAGGTAGTCGGCCGCCCGGGTTTCGAGCTCGGCAGCGACGGGGATGCCGCGGTGCCGGTACGGGGTGAGGAGCTGCCGCATCTCCACCACGCGCTGTCGGGCGCGGCCGGAGTAGATGCCATCTTCCATCGCATCAAGGGCCCGCGACCATGTCGCGCACGCCTCTTCCACGTTGCCAGCGGATATCTGAGTGGCTCCCAGGTATCCGAGCGTCACGGCGTGCGTGCGCTTGAAGGCCGGCCCGCGGGTTCGGACACTGCGCCCGAACTGGCCGACCGCGCCTTTCTTGTCCTTAAGGTCACGCAGCGCGCAGGCCGTTTCGTGGGCCAGCGACGCCTCTCCGAAGAAGAACGTGCGGTCTGGCTCCTCGATGCCGTCGTGCGCACTGCGCAGGTCGTCCTCGGCGCGCAGCAGCATCTTCGCGGCAGCCTGTTCCTGTCCGGTCGCGGCGAGAGAGCGCGCGTGGACGACGCCCAGCAGGGCCCGCTCGCGCGGGGTTGCCGACTGGTACCGCTGGCCGGCGACCGACGCGGTGGAAAGCTCCAGTGCTTTGTGGGGCAAGCTGAGGTCGAGCGCCTGGTGCGCCATGGCGCGAAGGATGTGCCCGGACAGGGGGGCGTCGCCTGCGCGGGCGGCGAGCTTCAGGCCAAGGGCGAAGTAGGGCTCGGCGAGGTCGTGTTCCCCGTTGTCGAACGCCATCCAGCCGACGAGGTAGGCGGCTTCGCCCGCGGCGCAGTACATGGCGCGGCGGACGCGGTCGTTGGGGAAGGAGCCGACGAGGTAGCGGTTGACGTCGGAGTGGAGGTACTCGACGAGTGCGGTCCGGCCGTGGCCGCCGCCGCGCCGCTGGTCGATGCGGGAGAACGCGAGGGTCATCTCGCGCACGCTCTCCACGTCGCCGCGGCCGACCCGCTGTCCCTTCCGCTGGCCCTGTGGTGGTTCCTGCGCCATCTCGGCCCACCATGCGTCGGCGGGTAATGCCAGGGCTGTCACCGAGTACACGCCGCCACGGAGCAGACTGCGCCGGTCCGGATCCAAGTCGGTGCTCCCCAGGTCGTTCAGCGCGATCACAGGATCGACGCGCCAGTCCAACGCCCCTTGCGCTGGTGAGGCGGGCGCTGCGAACCCGGCTTCGGCCGGTGTGACGACACGCTTCAGGCAGCGGGACAGTGCCTCGCACATGATGATGGGCGCGCGTCCGGAAGGCTGGTGACCGGCCACCCAGTGCTGGACGTGCTGCCGCGTGAGGCTGGTGTACTCCGTCGCGTTGTTCTCGTGTGCGACCCGCACGAAGGCGCTGGCGGCCTGAGCCCGTGACCAGCCAGCTTCCTGCAATAAGGCATCGAACCGTTCATTCCGATTGCGCGCCATGATGATCCCCCGCCGCACTGATGATCTTGAGTCACGTTTGCCATCTGGCTCGCGGTACTCCCGCGCTATACCCAACCTATGACTCAACTGCCCGGCAGGTGAGGGCAGCTGGCTCAAAGTCCACGCCCCGGGGAAGAGGCGTCACCCGGCCGTGAAAACGATCTTGTGTCACGTTTGGCAGTCGCGCCACCCCCGACCGGTACCCGCGGGGGCGCAATCACGGTTCGCTTTACGTAATCACCTAGTGACTCATCCAGGGGTCCTGACTGCCGAACCGCCCGCCCCGGTGGGGCCGCTCGGCAGCCGACGGAGCCCCCGTCGTAAAGCAGGGAGCCACCCCCGTGAACCGCCCAGAACAGTCCCCCGCCATCGAGCCGCAGGTGGCCGGCACCGCGACCGCGCTCCTACCGATCGTGGTCGACGCGCCCCTCCTGGAGCAGCGCTGGGCGCTTGCCGCCAACTCGGGGGCCGGACCGAACGCCCGGCTGCGCATGCGCCCGTGGCTCACGGTCGCGCGCTGGAACGGCAACATCGATGCGGCCACGCGGGTCACCGACAGGCTTGTCGACAACGCGGTCCGGCACGGCGAGCCCCTGCCCGGCGGCATCGTGCTCCTGCGGGTGTTCGTTCTCCCCGAGACCGAAGAGCTGGCCATCGAGGTCCAGGACGGGCGCCCGGAGTTCCCCGGGTTCGAGCAGGTGGCCACCCAGAGCGGTGAGGCCCGCAAGGCGCCGCCGGGACTGTGGTGGGTGCGCCACTACCGCGGCCAACTGGCGTTCGACGTCATCCAGGACGGGGCCCTGACCATCGGCAAGACGGTGCAGGCCATCATGCCCACGACCTGGGACGGTGCCCGGTGACGCATACGCCTCTCCCCCAGCGCACAGCGAACCGGCGCGGCCGCGTATCGGCGGAACCCGTGGAGTTCGCCGTTCAGCACCTGGACGCCGGGGACGTCGCGCAGGACATGCAGGACCTGGCCGCTCGGGTGCGGAGCCTGATGGATCTCCAGCAGGGTCGGCGGCTGCGCTTACCGTTAGGCGGCCGGTTCTTCGACGCGGTCGTGACTGCCTCCGGCCCCGAAGCCCACGCCGTCGTGGACCTCATGGACGAAGTCCAGCGTGTCTGCGGCGCACGCTTCGGCACCCGCTCCTGCGGCCCGGTGATCGACGACCCGGAACGGGACCGGTTCATCTGGCTCGTGCCGCCGGGCACGCACGCGGTCTGGGACAACGACTTCGGCATATGCCGGGGCATACCCCACGAACTCACCCTGCCTTCCATGCAGCAGACAGGGCCGCCGGGCCCGTATTTGCTGCGCCCGTGCCGCGGTGACCGCCTCGTGCCGCACTGGCCCCTGGCCGATCTCCTCAACCGGTTCAAGCCGGGTCCGGTCCCGCACGAGGCACTCCTCAGGACCATCTCCTGATCCCCGCGTGCGGCGGCGCACGCCCTGAGCCCGCCGCCGCACGCGGTCCAACTCCCCTGCCGACGGGCCCAGACCTGTCCCCCGGCGGCAGGGGCCCGACCGTGAGGGGGAACGACATGCGCGAGCTCGTCGCCACACCGTTCGCAGACCGCCGGCTCGTGCTGCGGCGAGGCAGCCCGAAAGCCGTACAGCTCCCCCACTCCAGATTCGAGGAGCTGCGCGCGCTGGCCGCCGTCCCGAGCAGCGTGCCCGGGTGGCTCGCCGATGCCGTGGCTGCGCAGTGGCAGATGGACGTTTCCGGGCAGGCCCTCGGTGACGTCCTCCTCGTCTGTGAACCGGGACCGTACGCGTTCAGCCGGGCGACGTGGGAGATCAATCTCGGCTGCGACTACGACTGCGAGATGTGCTACCTCGGGGAGAAGCGGTTCGAAGGCCTCGACATGGACGGCAAGCGCATCCTGTTGACGGTGATGCGGGACGCCGGGGTGATCTGGCTCCAGATCACTGGCGGGGAGCCGCTGATCGATCCGGACTTTCCCGAGTCCTACCGGTTCGCCGCCGAGCTGGGCATGCAGCTCGAAGTGCTGTCCAACGGCTCGCAGTTGCGCAGGGACCGTGTCCTGGACGTGCTCCGCGCCTACCCGCCGACCAAGCTGACGCTGAGCCTGTACGGCGCGACGGCCGACACGTACGACGCGGTGACCCGCCGGCGGTGGCTTCGACCGGTTCCGCGAAGGCGTGGACAAGGCCCTCGACGCCGGGCTTCGCCTCGACCTGAGCCTGATCATCGTGCAGACCAACGCGCACGAGGTCGACGCCATGCGGGCCTGGGCCAAGGATCTCGGGGTGCCGTTCCGCGAGTACGCCAACATCTCGCCCACGATCCACGGCACCGCGGAAACCCTGCCGTCCCAGTCGCCCGAATACCTCACCGCCCGGAAGCCGTTCATGGGCTGCCCGGCGGGCGTGACGTTCTTCCACGCCGACCCGTTCGGCCGCGCCTCGATCTGCAAGGTCGGCCGCGAACCGAACATCAGCCTGACCGCCGAAGGCGTGCCAGGCCTTGCCCGACTCGGCCAGATCGCCGAGTCCCTCATGCTTCGCACTGGAGGATGCAGCGGCTGCAAACTCTCAGAAACCTGCCGCGTATGCCGACCGATGGCACGGGTCTTCCAGGAAGCGAAGGCACCACTCAGGAACTACTGCCAACACGGAATGAGGTCGTCATGACCGCTGTCCTCGTCGAGATCACGCCCAAGACCGCGCCCGACGCCCCCGACGCCCCCGACCCGGCCGGGATCGTTCTCGTCAGCGACGTCGCCGAGCTGACCGCGAGTGTGGAGTCCGGCTGCAACGACGACAACCCGTACAAGTAGCTCAACCCGTTGGGGCCGCGCACCGCGCGCGGCCCCAACGCCCGTACCTCTGGAGAACTCATGCCCACTCCGCGTATCACCGAGCTACCGGAAGCAGTGCGCTCGCTGATCGAGAAGGCCAGCGGCCGGATTGTCGACGTCGGGACCGTCCACGGCGGTCTCAACAGCTCCATCGCCGTCATCGTGCGGACCAGCACACGCGCCCTGTTCGTCAAAGGCCTGCCGCTCTCTCACCCCCGCGTCTGGACGCAGCAACGGGAGGCGGACATCGCCCCGTACGTCCGCGGCATCGCCCCCGAACTGCACTGGTTCGTGGAAGCCGACGGGTGGAGCCTTCTCGGCTTCCAGCATGTCGAGGGAGGGCACGCCGACTTCGCTCCCGGCTCGCCCGACCTGCCGGCCGTCTCCGCGGCCATGGCGCAGCTCGCTGAGATCCCGGCCCCCAACATCGAGCTGAAGTCGATGCCGCACCGGCTCCGCGGCTACGTCGAGGACCGGGCCGACCTGCTGTGGTTCGAGGGGAACAGCCTCCTTCACACGGAGTGGAACCCGCAGAACGTCCTCGTCACGGATGCCGGCGCCCGGTTCGTCGACTGGGCGTGGGCATCCACCGGCGCGGCGTGGATCGACCCCGCACTGTGGCTGCTGTGGCTGATCGCCCACGGCCACACCGCGGGCCAGGCCGAGGACGTGGTCTCCGCGCATCCGGCGTGGAAGCTCGCTCCGTCCCCTGGGCTCGACGCCCTCGCCCGAGTCCAACAGCGGCTGTGGGACTCCATCGCGGCGCAGAACCCTGACGAATGGGCGCAGCCGATGCAGGCCGCAGCCCGGGTCTGGAACATGCACCGGCAGCACCAGCACTGACTCGATACGCGATACGGCCCCGCTCGGCCGCCTCCCGAGGTGGACGGGCGGGGCTTTCCGCTGCCCGGAAACCCGCGCGCACGTGTGGATCGTCGCTGCAGAGATCAAGGTGCCGACGCCCGTACGAGGACGTCTGACGAGCTCCCGCGCCGAACCCGTGCGCCTCTATCTGCGGTGGCGCAGGTCCGCGCCACTGCCGGACAGCTCGTGGTGCTCCCGCGCTGGAGGGCGGTGGTGCGGCAATCGGCGCTGGCATCGAACGCACCTGGGTTACTCGCCGCGACGACCGCCTACGCGCCGCCCGTCAGGTCGTGGACGGCACCGCTCTGCCCGTCTCCAAGCCGGAGACGGGAGGCGGCTTTCCATGCGGTTCCCTGACGATCAGCTCGCCCCCTCCACCTGACGATCAGCGGCCGGTGCCGTCTGCGCTGCCGCACCACCGAGGCGGTGACCTGTGATGCGCATCTACCGGACCGCCGTCCTCGGCGTCGGCCGTGCGGGCGCCCTTGACCCCGATGTTCTCTTTGCGGCGCGTGATGCGGTCATTCTCCTAGCACTGTTGGGGTTCGGGGCGAACGCTTGGCGGCAAAGCCGTTTTGCGTGCTGTGGGGCTGTCGCGTGAAGGGGCTCGCTGTGGTGTCCCGATGCGCGCCGCTGCAACTCGCGCTCCAGGGCGGCGCCGGGGGGCGTGTCCGTGGCGGGCTGTCGACGCGTTGGGGCAGGTCACTGGGGGTTACTGTTCAGTTCGTCAGGTGACTGTCAGTGGCGGCCTCTACCGTGTGGTGGGTGAGTCTGACACAGATCGGCCCGGTGTATTCCGGGCGGGCCAGTGCGGTACGTGCTGGCGAAGTGGTCCTGAGCCTGGTGGCGTCGGGGTTGGTGGGGATGCGGGGCTGGACGGGGGTGCGGCGGCTTCAGCATCCCTATGACCGCAGTCTGCAGTTGGGACTGGACCGGCTGGCCGCCCTGTGCGTGCGGGCGGGCAGGGATGCTCCCGTCGGTGTGCAGGATCTGGTGGGTGTGTGGTGCGCCGAGCGGTCGATGAACCTATGGCCATTGGAGTTCGATCCCGATGCGCAGGTGGACGGGGAGCGGCTCCTGATCGGCGGGGAGCCGAGCGAGTTCTGTCTGGAGTGGGCGGTATCGGCCCAGGATGTGGTGTCCGAGGTCCACGAGAACGCGCTGGTCAAAGAGATCAAGAAGATGGCTGCACAGTTGGGGCGGCCGGAACTGTACGCGCGGTGGCGTCTGTTCGTCACCGAGCATGCGGTGCTGGTGCCGGACGCGTTCGTGGCGGCGAAGAACGCTGTGCTGGAGGTGCCGCAGTGGGCGACCTGGATCGAGGAGTCCTACGGGCGGGTCACGGCCGAGATGACGGTCGGCGGGCGGGCGGCCGTGTGCGGCGGTTGCGGTCAGTGGATCTCCCCTCGGGCGGACGGCCGGGTGCGGTGCAGGGTGTGGCGTTGCGCTCGGCGGCCTGATCTGCCGGAGCCGAACTGGGTGGAGGCGCGGGGGGCTTGGCGGCTGGAACCGGAGCTTGTGCGGTTCGTGGCGCTGCCGGGTGGGCCTGAGCTGGATCTCGCGCGGCAGCTGGCGGCGCGGGGGGCTCGGGTGGTGCTGTATCCGAAGCTGGACGCTCTGGACCTGGTGGCGGTGTGGCCCGACGGCTACAGCGTTGGGGTGGATGTGAAGGACTGGCGCAGCCCTTATCTGCTGGCCCGGCGGATCAAGATGTTCCCGGCGTGGGGTGCGGATGATCCGCACGCGTACGGCCGGGGGTGCCTGGTGGTGCCGTACGACCGGGTGCGTGCCAATCCCAACTATATGAAGATCCTGGCGCGGCGCAGCGAGGCGTTGCGGGCGCAGCCTCAAGTCGAGGTGATCTCGGACAGGGATCTGGTGGCGTCCTGCCCTGATCTGGGTGTGATGGGGGAGGTCGTCTGTGGCCCGTGATCGCAGTGGCTGGTACAGGGGGTTCGGGCAGAAGCTGAAGCGGGCGGCCAGGAGCAACGGCCTGGGCCGTGTGGATGTGCGGCTGGTGGCGTCGGTGGAGCTCGGGCTGTTCGCGCTGGAGTCGTGGGCGGCGGGTGCGGCGGCCGGGGATGCCTGGGCGCTGATGGGCGGCTATGAGTTCCGGACGCGTGAGCAGCGGGCGGTGGCGAGTTCGGCGGCGTTGCGGTGGCTGGTGAGCGAGCTGAAGAGCCAGAGCGACTGGGGCAAGGCTCTGCGGTCGTATCAGGCGTTGCCGGAGATGCTGCGGATGTTCGATGTGAAGGACCCGTCGCAGCCTCCTGAGCGGCGGGCGTCGCTGTCGGTGCTGTCGGACCGGGAGCAGGTGTATGCGCAGGCTCTGACGGGGTTGCCGGAGCATCGTGACCTGCGGGTGGCGGTGGCCGAGGAAGGTGTGCGCTATCGCATGGGGCGTGGGGACGCCAGTGTGGTGGTACCGGAGGGGGTGACCCCCGCGCCTGCGCGGCGGCATCCCGTGGGGCGGCGGCGCAAGCAGGTGACCTTGCGCTGGTCGGCGCTGACGGCGACCGCCGATCTGATGGACGCGCAGGACGTGCGGCTGGGGCTGCGCAACAACTGGCGCGGCCGGATCGATGATCTGTATCTGCTGGTCCGTCAGAGCGACGGCCGGCTGCGGAAGTCGAAGAAGCTGGTGCTGGCGGATGTGATGCACGTGGTGGGCATGCCGGCCGTCGGCAAGACCACGCTGATCACGGTCGCGGCGGTGTGGGCGGGTGCCGAGCCGCACCGGCGGCACACACTGACGGTGGTCCTCGGGGACGTCGTGGCCGTTCTCGACATGGTCACCGCGCTGTGCCGGTACGGGGTGAGGGCGGCGCCGATCCTGGGTGCGGCCAACCGCGGCCGGCATCTGCAGCAGGTGCACCGGCCGGCGGACGTGCAGGCCCGGGGACTGGTGCTGTTGGAGGATCCGCGGCTTCGGTGGATCTCCACCCAGTGCGTGCTGCAGGGGCTGGCGGAGCTGACCGAGCCGCTGGCGCTGAAGGACGCCCCGTGTGGGCGGCGGCTGTGGCCGTGGCACACCGAGGGCGGCGAGCAGCAGCGGGAGGCGGCGGTGGACTGTTCGCTGCTGCCGGTGTGCGGGCGGCACGAGGCGGCGCGGGAGTTGGTGGAGGCGGCGGTGTGGGTGGCCACGCCCGCCAGCCTGATGCACTGCCGGGTGCCCGGGCAGTTGTCGCGGTACGACATGCGGTACCTGGAGCTGGCGTGGCAGCGCAGCGACGCGTTCGTGGTCGATGAGGCCGACCGGGTGCAGATCCAGTGGGACCAGGCGTTCAGTCCTTCGCAGGCGCTTGCGGGGCCGGGTGAGGATGCCTGGCTGGACGAGGTGAGGCCGCTGTTCGAGCGGCACATGCGCCATACCCGGGGCCAGCACCTGTTCAGCGAACCGGTGCGGGACTGGTCCGTCGACATCAGTACGGCGGGGCTTTTGGTGACCCATCTGCGTGGTCTGCTGGCCGAGCACAGCCATGTGCGGGAGTGGCTCGGCCAGGGCTACTTCAACGAGTGGCGGCTGGCGCTGGGGCTGGCTGGTGAGATCGCACACCGACCACGGAAGCAGGACGGCGCGCCCCGGCGGGAACAGTCGGCGTTGTGGGACTCGGACACGGAGTGCTTTCAGCGATGGCGGGCTGTCTTCTCGGCGTGGCTCGACAACCCGTCCGGCCGTTACCGGGGGGAGGATGCGTCGGTTGCGTTCCTGCGGGACCTGACCGCACGCGGCTACCAGCGGCCGAATCTGGTGACCCAGGACCTGGTGGAGTGGCTGCGCGGACTCGAGGACGTCGTGCTCACTGGGGAGCAGGCGCTGGAGCGGCTGGCGGTGCGGTTCCAGGTGACCATGGTCGTCGCCCTGCTCGCCGAGAAGCTGGCGCTGCTGACCCGTGCCTGCTGGGAGGTGGAGATGGAGACCGGGCTGGAGGCGATGGGCTCCAGCCTCGTGCACCGTCCGCCGGCCGAGTACCTGCCGCTGGTGCCGGATTCCCCGATGGGCAACTTGCTGGGCTTCCAGTACCGGGAGCACGAGGGCGAGCTCGAACAGATCGGGACCCTGTCGTTCTTCCGCTGTTCGGGGATCGGCCGGTGGCTGCTGCTCAACCTGCCGCACCTGTATGAGGGCGCGGCCGGTGAGGGCGAGCCGGGGCCGGCGTGTCTGCTGCTGTCGGCGACCAGTTGGGCGGGGAACTCGCCGCGTTATGACGTGCAGGTGCCCGTTGCGGGCGTCCTGGCCTCCCGCACGGGCGACAGGGTGCCTTTGCACGAGCGGATCATGCTCAGGTATCTGCCGGTCAGGATGCCGTCCTCCAGTGGGGCGTCGTTCGCGGTGAGGGTGTCGGGCAAGCAGGGTGAGGAGCGGCTGGAAGCGCTGCGGGAGCTGCTGGCGGGGCTGTGCCAGCGGCAGCAGGGGCTGCGCGGGCCGCGTAAGAGCCTGCTGGAGGAGATCCGGGACGAACTGCCCGAGGGTCGTCGGCGGGTGCTGCTGGTGGTGGGCAGTTACCGCGAGGCCCAGGCGGTGCTGCAGCATCTGCTGCGGATCCAGCCCGAATGGGCCGACCAGATCCTGCAGATGGTGCCCGATGACGAGTCCGGCAGTCATCACTGGAGCGGGCAGACCATCGCCCGCGGCAAGGTGCACGCGATGGCCCGGCAGAAGGATGCATGGATCCTCATCGCGCCGCAGCTGGCCATCGAGCGTGGCCACAACATCCTCAACGACGCCCACGTCGCCGCCCTGGGCGCGGCGTTCTACCTGGTCCGCCCTCACCTGCACCCCGAGGACCTCGGCTACCACGTGCAGACGATGAACCGGTGGGCGGTGGAGGAGATCCGGCGCTCCGTCCCGTCTGCCGGCCCCGACACGACACTGGGTGAACGGGCGGTCATGTTCCGCGAACTGGCCCGCCGTGCCTGGCTCAACCTTTTGGAGGGCACGCTGCAGTACACGGCGACCGATCCCGGCTCGGCCCAGCGGCGTGCCATGGACTGGACGAACATCGTCCCGCTGGACCAGATCATCGGCCGGATGCTGCGCGGCGGGGCAACGGCCCGGGTGTATTTCTGCGACGCCGCCTTCGACCCCGGACACGACGACAGCATGCTCGTCGGCATGCTCGACGCCCTCGACGAAGCCCTCGCCGGGCCCGATGCGGCGATCGCCGGACCGCTGTACCAGCCTCTTCGACAGTCCCTGCACACCCTCGTGGAGCAGCACCGTGCGCTATGACTTCCTTCAGCCGCTTTCTCTCGTCCTGCAGTCCTTCGCCGGTCATGAGCTGGCGCAGTACTGGACGTGCGAGTTTCCCGCGAAGTGGGCGCAGCCCCTACGCGAACACGTCTTCCGGCCGGCCACCGCGGAGGGCGAGGCCGAGGAGGAGAAGCGGGCCATCCCCCTGTGGGCGGTCAACAGTGCGATCGCTGCGCTGATGCCGCAGGTCCTCACCCACGACGCCCGGGCGCGGCGGGGTCAGATGTGGCTGGCGTGGTCGGCGAATGCGGCCGAGAAGACGCCGGACCGTGCTCTGCTGGTGGAGTTCGTCAAGGGCGGGCTGATGGCGGCCGCGCAGCACCGCAACGAGCTGGCGCGGCGCCGCGGGCGCCCTACGGTGATCGACACTGCGGTCCTGGCCAGGATTCTGGACACCTTCAGCGGGCAGGATCTGACGTTCACGCGCAGGACGCTGGATCTGGGACCGGGCCTCGATCCGCAAAGCGCCGACTACACCCTGGTGCCGCACGCGCTGGCCACCTATCTGTGCCTGGCGGACTGGCACGTCGTCCACGGCGAGCCGAAGAACGAACCGGTCGAGGAGGAGGGCGGTAGGGACGAAGCCGGCGGCGAGGAGGCCCCGGACGGTGTGCTGGTGCGGGCGGTGCACACGACCCGGTGGCGGCGCACCGCCGCCCGGGACGGAGCGGAACTGGTGTCCTGGCCGCCGTATGTGTACGAGAGCAAGGGCGGGCTGCGGTATCCCTGGTC
This sequence comes from Streptomyces sp. NPDC015532, assembly GCF_043078065.1. NCBI lineage: Bacteria > Bacillati > Actinomycetota > Actinomycetes > Kitasatosporales > Streptomycetaceae > Streptomyces > Streptomyces sp. NPDC015532. The sequence continues at coordinate 13,852 of NZ_JBIBSY010000002.1, forward strand.
CTACACGCTGCGGCTGTCGGTGCAGACCAGGGCTCTGGAGGATGTGGTGCGGCCGCGGCTGCACGTGCGGGTCGGGATGCGCCGCTGGGCCCGGTACAACGTGTTCGACCCTAAGCGGACCATCGGCCTGCACCTGCTCTCCCCCTCCCCGTGGGCGGATGCCAGCAGCCCGTTCGGGCTGGCCTCCATGACCTGGAATCCCGGCCCGGCGGGCAAGAAACAGGGCGCCATGGAGTGGGCGGACGGCCTGGTGCCCACGCTGAAGCGTCTGGGCTCGTTCGGTTTCCTGCCCGACCCTGCGAAACTGGCCCGCGACCCGCTGGGCTTCCTGGAACCGGGCACCGGCGACGACGGACTGCCCCGGGATCCCGTAGCGGGTGTCCCCTACCGGCCCGGGCTGGGAAGGAACACCGGGCACGCCGTCGGCGACGGCGTCTCCGCCAAGGACAAGTGGCGCATCTTCAGCCAACTGGTGCCCGCCCTGAAGGGCTTCGCCACGGTGGACGAGCCGCACGTGCGGGTGCCGATCCCCGCCCGTACGCGCCTGAGTGCCGAGGAGTTGCTGCGCGTCGACCGCGGCGCACTCGCCGCGGCCGCCGGACCCCGGATCGAGGTCGTGCTGTGGTGCGACACCACCACCATGCGCGACGAGGCCCTCACCGCGCTCGCCCTCGCGCTGGACCTGCCGCTGGATACGGCGGACCAGCCCGGGCAGGTGGAGGCGTGGCAGCAGACATACGCGCTGCCCGAGCTCGAGGTGCTGGTGCGGGTCGAGCCGGTAGGGGCGCTCGCCGACGACCTCGAGGTGAACGAGAAGATCAAGCGGCGCAACGACCGGCTCAAAGACGCCGGCATCGGCCGGCAGGTGCAGGTCCGCGGTCGGCTCGGGCAGCCCGGGCCCGGGGTGACGTCCCGTTTCGTCCTGGTCGAGATGCGCGGCGCCGACGGGTTCACGTCCGCCGACCATGATCCGAAGATGGCCGTGCGGGCCGGTGCGGCCGGCTGCGGTGCGGTCACCCAGAACCTGCTGCCACCTTCCGTGTCCGCAGCCGGGGCTGGCCCCGGTGAAAACGAGGATCCCGGGGGCGACACGCCAGAGGAGCAGAAGAGCGCCACAAGCCAGCGGGAGCGCGCCCGCAGGGCTGTCGGTGACCTGCTGATCCGGCAGAGCGGGCTGATCCGTCATCCGGCCCGGCAGGGCACCACGGAACACGAGCTGCCCAATGTCGCCTGCCTGGGCCTGTGGGTGGTGCGCCGCACCGGTGACTTCAAAGCCGTCATGCCCCTGGCCGTGGCGAGCGTGCCGGACCGGCCCCACGTAATGGTGCGTCTGCCCCATTCCAGGTGGCTCACCCACCTCCAGGCATCCGTCCAACTGGCCGCCTGGAGCAGCACACGCACCTTCGAGAAACAGGAGATCCAGGACTTCTTCGCCGATTGCGTGGCCGAGTCCAGCGACGGCGGGGATCTCGCGCTGTTCACCCTCGCCCAGAACATCCGCACGGCGTGCCCGGCACTGACCAACCCGAACCTGGTCGCGGACCGGCTCGCGTTCCACCCCGATCGGCCTCTGGACGCCGGACGGCACAAGGGGCTGCGGCACGTCCGGCTGCGCACCAACGTCCGTAACGAGAGTGCACAGCACTTCGCATACGGGGCGAAGGGCCCCAAGGAGCGGGTGGGAGTGGGAGGCGGACTGTGGGCCAGCAAGGACAACGACCGGTTGTTCTTCGCCACCGCGGACAAACCCAAGACTGCGGGGCCTGGCAGCCCGGGCGGCTCCAGGCTGGAGTGGCACCATGGCAAAAACCGCGACAAACAGATCGTTCCGAAGATCGACACCTGCAAAGACGTGTGGAATCCGCAGCTGCTGGAACTGCTCGTGGCAATCAAGCGGGATGACGACCCTGCCGAGGCCTGGGCCGCCTTGGCCCATCAACGGCGTTCAGCGGCCGCGCACTTCGCCGATCCGGTGACACTGCCCATCGAACTGCATCTGGCCTACAAGCTCGGCAGCGCACTGTTGCCCTCTCACCAGCTCGAACCGATCGATCAGCCGGAATCCTCGTGACGCCGCCCGCACCGCCCACGCCGCACGGCGAGCAGCCGGGCGGGGCGGGCGGCCGTCCGCACGGTCTGAACGAGCGCCAACGGACCTATCTGGAGGTGCTGTTCACGATCGACCAGGACAACGAGAGTGCGCAGAACCGCCGCTGGCACGCCGCCCGGGAACGCCAGCCGGCCGAACAGTGGCGGTGGATCACCTACGGCATCGACCACCCGGCGGCCGAAGCCACTGCGGTCCAGCAGCAGCTGGGACAGCAGCATGTCCTCGACGCAGGCGCCGGAGCGACACTGGCCGCACTGCAGCGGCGAGGACTGATCGAACTGCGGCGAGTGGCGGTGGACGGACCCGCCGGCCCGCTCTGGAATACCCAGGTCCGGCTCACCCGCTCCGGTCGAGCCGCCGGACGATCCTTGCAGCCGGCGCCACCCGAGCAGGCCACCGGTCCCTCACTGCTGCCGGCATGGCTGCAGGCGGCGCTCGAAACCGTCGCGGCCGCCCCGGGACAAACCCTCGCCAAGATCACGATTGGCCGTGTGGCGGCACGCCGGCTGGGCCCGGGAGGGCACGGCTACATCGAGGACGCCACCGCCTGGCAGTACCGCCTCACGCCGGCCGGGCGGGCTTACCTGGCCGCTTTTCGGGGCCGAGAGCAGGACTGACGGGTTCTGCCGGCCCGGCCTGCGCGCAGCGTGCACCAAGTGCCGCTCTGCGCCGATGGGGTGTGCGGTTGGTACTCGGGGTTGCTGCCGTTCGGAGCGCTGGGCCTGGGCGGGACATGGAAGGATTCACTCGGTGATCGGGGGTGGTCGAGGGTGATCAGGGGGATCCGTGGGGTTTGTTCGCGGTGACCGGATCGATTGGATCCGGTGGTGGGTGCCGGAGGGCACCCCCATCAGGTCGTTCGGCGGGGTGCTGCCCGATCCACTCGGTGAGCACACACGGTTCATCAACCGGCAGTTGAAACAGCTCAAGGAGTTCGCTTCGCATCGGGCGTTGGTTCTGCTGGGCGAGCCGGGGATGGGCAAGTCCTTTGTACTTGAGGCAGAGGTTGCCCGGCGCCGGTCGGCCGGTGAGCACGTCGAGCACTTGCTCCTGCGGGAGTATTTGACGCCCGGCGAGGTGGCAGAAGCAATCCGTGAGGCTGCCGGAAGGTGGCGGGAGCTCGATTCATCAGGCGATTTGACGCTGGTATTCGACGGCTTCGATGAGCCGTTGTTCGCCATCCGAAACCTTGCCCACGTGATGAAGCGAGAGCTTGAGCGGCTGGACAGGGCCCGTCTGCGAGTGTTGATCACGAGCAGGAGGTCTGCCTGGCAGCAAGAACTGGGCGGGGCGTTCGCCCGGTGGTGGCCTGACGGGGCGACCGCCTCATTGGTTCTGGCACCGCTGACGGAGCAGGACATCAGACAGGCGGCGGCTACGGAGCTCGATGACCCCGACGGCTTCGTCACCCGGCTCAAGGACGCCGACGTGCAGTTGCTGGCGGCCTCCCCCATGACCCTGCGTCTGCTGCTGGCAGTTCACGCACGAGGCGGGATGCCGTCCCGGCGCAGCAAGATCTACACGCTGGGCGTGGAGGGGCTCGCTGCGGACATCGGTGCGGGCTATGCCGTTGCCTTCCGGGCGGACCCTCCTGTGCATCTGCGGCTCAAGGCGGCCAGACGACTGGCCTCGGTCAGCCTGCTGTCCGGGCGCAAGCAGATCGTCTGGCGCTCCGACCTGCTGCAGGGCGAGGGCATGCTCGGGCTGGATGAAGTGGCCGATGACGACGTGGACCTCCAAGCCCTTGAGGTCGTTTTCGGCAGTGCTCTGCTCACGGAGAGCGGAGCCGGCCGCGGGTGGACACACCGGAGCGTGCAGGAGTTTTTGACCGCACAGCAGTGCGAGGCGCTGCCGCTGGCAAGCGTAAGGAATCTGCTGGCCGATCCGGCGCACCCCGAGCGTGTTCTGCCTCAGCTGGCCGGAGTGGCCGCATGGCTGGCCGCATTGCGCTCGGACGTCACCGACTGGCTGACCACAGCGGAGCCCGAGGTCCTCATGCAGGCCGACCTGCGGGACTTCACGCAGGCGCAGCGTGCACGGGTGGCCGAGGCGATCGTGGCGAAGGTGGCAGCAACCCCGATGCCGGATATCCGCTCCGGCTATGCCGGGCTCCTCCACCCAGGCCTCGCAGCGCAGCTCGCCCCTCTGCTCGAGCCGGGTGAGCTGGCGTGGCGGCAGCGTGAGGCTGTTCTCATCGTGCAGGCCACAGGATTGCGTGACCTCGACGAACGGCTCATGGACCTGGTGGAACGGGGCGCAGGCGGCCGGAGCCGGGAAGACTACGACGAGGACGTTCAAACAGCGGAATGGGCTGCCCGGGCTCTGCAGGGGACACAGGACGGACAGGTGCTCGAGCGAGCGCGATCTCTTGCTGCTGAGGCGGCTCGTCCCTGGCCGGTGCGAGCTGCCGTCCTGAACGCGCTGTGGCCGGACCATGTGGACATGGCGTGGCTGCTGGAGGCAGTGGCGGAGTCGGACCGAACCCCGCACAGGGGCATGGGTCGGCGGATCGCGACGATGCTGGCACGGCAGGACGAGGCGGGTGGGTGCCGCATCGAGGACCTTGCTGCCTGGGTGGCGCCCTTCCAGTCCGGCTCCTACACAGAGCCTGTGGTGCGCCGACTGCTGGGCCGGTCCGCGTGGAGGTCCGTTTCGACCGACGCGGTGGGCAGCAGTCAGTGGCGTGCGGCTGCGGGACTGCTGTACGCGCTGTGGGTGGCCGGCGGTTCCGTGCAGCAAGCGGATGAAGACGGCGTCACCGCGCTGGGGCCCGAGCGGCGTCGCCACCTGGTCAAGGAGGTGGTCGGCCGGGCCGGCAACGGGCACGCCGCAGCGGCTCGGATGCTCACGGTCGGGCTGGTCCGTCTGGAAGATCTCCCGTGGTGGCTAGACGATCTGCAGGGCTGTAGTCCCGACAGGGCCCACAGCGCGCCAGCGTTCTTCGCTCTCTATGCGCTGGCGAACGTGGTGGATGACAAAGGTGCCCGCCGTGTCGTGGCCGCAGCCGAAGCGGCCACACCACGGTGGACGGACCTGGCCGAGCGATTCGCTGCGACGGCACACGGTGAACAGAGCCGTCGCCAGACGGCGTCCGCACAGGAGGACGGACCGTCGTGGGATGCCGAAGAGACTCTGCGCGCTGCGCGATTCGGTAATGTGGTACGTGCTCTGCAGCATCCAAGCGACGGGGCAGCAGGGCCACGGCCTGTTCCTGCGTGGCCCGATCTGACCACGACGCAGCAGCAGGCCATCGCCGAACGGGCGGTGTCGTTTCTGTCGTCGGGCCCTGACGCTGCGGACGAGGTGACCGCTGAGCTTATCGAGGACGCCCACCAGATCGCCGAAGCCTTCGACGGCAACCTGCTCGATCGGGTGCCGGCCGTGCGCTGGGGGCAGTGGCTGCCCGGTCTGTGGAACCTGCCGGGCGGCTACCGGGTGCTGTCTGCCGCACTCGGACGGGCAATGACGGCTGATGAGGACACCGCAATCGGCTTCCTGGATCAAAAGATGCGCACGGATGCCGCGGCCGTCGCGTTCCACCAGGGGCATCTGAGATCGGAGCGGCTCAGCAAGCAGGCCCTGGCCCTGATCGCGGACGGGAATCTCCCTGCCGGCGCGCTGCCGGGACTTCTCGACACTGCTGCCGTTGCCTTGCCGGCACAGACAGCCCCGGTGGCGCTCGGCCTGTTGCAGCATGCCTCGTCCCCTGCGTCGCGCCGCGAGAACAGTAGTTCCTCGCCCGAGCGGGACACCGCGGTTGCGGCCGGTGCCTGCCTCGTCGCGTGCCCCATGTCCCCTGCTGTCTTCGACAGCCTGATGCACGTCCTCGAAGGCGATCTTGAGCTTGCTCAGGACATCATCCGCCGGACCCATCGAAATTCCCAACACGCGTGGGCCTCGCTGACGCTATCCCAGCGGGGGCGGCTATACCTGTGGGCAAACCAGACCATGCCCCGCAAGCTCGCGGCTCCTGGAACCGTCGTGCCGAGTGACCCTGTCGACGACTTTCCCTCTCAGCTTCTCGGCCCGGTTTTCGCCGAACCGAGCGCCGAGAACGCCGTGCTCCTGGAGGAGCTTGCGGAGAAGTCCGGACGGGTGTGGCTGCGGGCCGACGCGGTACAGATGCGCGACGCGGTACGGGCCCAGGCGTGGCGTCCGCCAACACCTGGTGAGGTCCTGGATGTGCTCACCACACCGTCCCGCCGGATCATCACATCGCAGGAGCAGTTCGCTGCCGTCCTGGCCGAAGCGCTCGAGGAGATCGCCGGCGACCTGCGGGCGGACCGGGCGGTGCGTGCTCAGCTCTGGCACCGTCAGCGCCAGGACAACAAGTGGGTGGGCTATGTGCCCTTGGAGGAGCGCGAGGTGTCGGACTGGCTTGCCCGCGAGCTGCAGCGGCGGCTGCGGCAACGGGCGGCCGTCCTGCGTGAGGTCGAGATCAATCCGAACCTCGCCGGCACTCAGGGCGACATCCCCGACCTGCTGGCCGTTGCACACACCACCGGCGATCGCTCCCTGTCCGTTCCCTGCGAAGTGAAGTGCAGCTGGCACAGGGAATTCATCGACGCCATCCGGGACCAGCTCGGCCTGCGCTACCTGGCTGGCCCCAACGGAACGGCAGGCGTGTACGTGGCCGTGTATTTCAGCGGCAGTGTCTGGGACAGCAGCGACAGCCGGCGCGGCCAGTACACCCGTCGAAGTGTGGAGCAGGTCCTGGAGGACCTTCACCGTCACGCAACCGAACTGGCCGCGCACGGGATCACTGCCCACGTATGCCTTCTGGACGCCTCACTCAATGCCGACGCACGCGGTGCCGAGTGCTGACGGTCGACCACATTCACGACAGCAAACCGGGCACCGCGTTCGACTACTTCGACGCCCTCCAGGCCCGGTTGCGCCTGTCGATCATCTACTGCGGGCGCGGTGCCACCGGCATCGTCAACGAGGGCCTCCGCCAACGCGGTCGCAGCGGGCGCCCCCGCACCTCGGAGCAGTTCCGCAGCAGCCTGCCCGTCATGGAGATCAAACCGATCCCAGGAAGCCTGGCGTCTGGCGCTGGGCTGGTCACGGGCCGATGCGATCGAGGAGATCGCCGCGCTCTATGTCGATGCCGGGCTGCACCCACGCGGCTTGACCGACGCGATGCTGTGCCGCTGGGAGCACGATGCGGGCCGGTGGCCGGACGACGAGTACACCGTGATGCTGTGCCGGGCGTACGGTGCGCGCCCTGAACAACTCGGGCTGGACGCTACGGGTGGGCGTCCGGGGCGGCCGTGTTCGGGTACGGTCGGGATCACACCGCCGCCGACGACGGGCACGGCCCGCACGAACAGGAGCCGATGCGGATGACCACGGACGCGGGTCTGCCAGCGGTACGCGAGAGCCTGCATCTGGCTCTGCTCGCCAGTCCTGAGAGCAGTCCGCTCGTCGTCGATCTGGCCGAAGCAGCTGTCGAGCATTACGCGCTGGGATACAGCAAGCATCCCCCGCATCTGTTGTTCGAGCAGGTCCACGACGTCCGCAAACTCCTCACCCCGGCGCTGAAGAGCGGACCGGACAGCGAGGGCGTACGGCGGCAGGTGGGGTGGCTGTCCGCTCTGCTGGGCAATCTCGCCTACCACCTGGACGACATCAGCGGCGCCCGCGTGCACCTCGACGCTGCCGCGGCGTACGGGGCCCGGACGGGCGACCGTAGGCTCGAGGCGTGGGCGTGGGGTGCGCAGAGCATGGTCGCCCGTGCTTCCGGGCGCACGGAGGCGTCCGTCGAGCACGCCGAGCGGGGAGCCGCTATTGCTCCGCGTGGGCGGGTCCGGGCGCAGCTTCACGCCTGGGCCCTGTTGCCTGCCCTCGCTGTCGCCGGCCGTGGTGAGGATGCCGAACAGGCCCTTGCTACCGCGATGAACGAACTCGATGCGGCTGACGAACCCGAGGCTGCGGGCCGGTTCGGGTTCGATGCCGCCGAACTCGCTCTGCACCAGGCGGAGTCCTATCTCGCGCTCGGCCGGTGCGCTGATGCGCGCGCTCGCGCCGAGTCCTCGCTTGTCGGATGCACCAGCGGTACCCCTGGCTGGGCCGCGGCTTCACTCGTTCTCGCGCAGGGCGAAGCTTCCGATGCTCCCCATGACGCGGTCCAGCGGGCACACGACGTCCTCGACCGTGTCCCTGCGGCCCGGCTCCGCTCCACCGCCCGCACTCGGCTGTCCCATCTGACCGGCATGCTCGCCGGCCATGCCAGCGCCGACGCAAGCACCCTCGCCGAACGGCTACGGACGCTGCCCCCACCGATCGACGCACACGGGCAGGCCCTCACCAGCTGACGTACCAAGAGGCCGCGTCCGAGGGCTCCTTCTTTCCTTGCGGCACGGCGGCGCGAGCGGCTCGGCACCAGGCGAGGTGGCGTGAGGCGGTGCTGCGTACCGGGCAGCACTGGGCAGAACGCGGCGGCCTGTCGGCCCCTTTTGTTCGCTTTGCCTGCTGGACGGTGGCGGCGTCCCCGTCCGGGTGGCCAGCCGCGGACCACCCGGACGGGGTGTGGTCAGCCGCGGGGGCGCGGCGGGCGCGGCGGGCGGCCGCGCAGTACAGCCAGCGCTCTAAGGGCGGCCTGCCGGCGGCGGGCCGTCGGGGCGCACACAGCGGTCAGCGCGAGCCCGGCGACGGTGACGGAGTGGGTGGCCAACAGAGCTGTGATGAACGGGCTGTTGAGCAGGTCGATCAGATGGCGGGTCATGGACATGGCCTCCTTGGGTGCGGGGCTGCCGGTCTGGCGGAGCCCTCGGTTGCCCTATTGAGATCCGTCCGGGAGGTTTCCGGCGATGTCCCGGACGGCGGAAGGAAGGCGTCTACGCTGGCCAGGGCCCTGTTGGCGGGTTTTCCGGGGCAGAGGTCATCGGATGGGGCGGGCGAAGGGGTACGGGTGGAGCAGGGCACGGCGGCACAGGCATTCGCGGCCATGCTGAGAGGCTTGTATGAGAGGGCGGGCTCGCCGACGTTGACGTCGCTGGCGCGTCAGGGCGAGCGGCAGCAGCCGTCTGTCAGGCTGCCCACCTCTTCGCTGAGCAACTGGCTGACGGGCCAGTCCATGCCGTCGCAGCACCGGGCGGTGCAGTTCCTGGTCACCTACCTTTCCCAGCAGGCCGTCCAGGCGGGCCGTACGGGTGCACCCCCAGGGTGGCCGAGGCTGTGGGAGGCGGCAGTTGAGGAACGCCGGCAGCGGCGCGGCGGCCGTCCTGCCCGCCCCGCCCCGGGCAGCAGTCCCGCACCGCAGATGCCCGTACGCGGCCGCTTCGTAGCCGAGCTGCGCCCTGAGGAGGCGGTCAGCGAGTGGGAGGTGCACCGGCCCGTCGATGTACCGGCAACGGTGCCCGGCTCGCTACCGCTGTACGTGCGGCGCACCCATGATGAGATTCTGCGTTCGGTGCTGGGGCAGGCCGCTGGCGGGACGAGCAGGATGGTGGTGCTGGTTGGCGAGTCGTCCTCGGGCAAGACGAGGGCGTGCTGGGAGGCGGTGGCTGAACTGCCTGCCGGTTGGCGGCTGTGGCAACCACTCGATCCGTCGCCGGTCCAGGCTCTGGCGAACGCCCTGCAGGAGGGCATCGCACCGTGCACCGCGATCTGGCTCAATGAACTGCAGCGGTATGTCGGCGAACAAGCAGGCCCGGGCAGCGAGCAGGTCGCGGCCGGTCTGCGCAAGTTGCTGCAGGACAGCACAAACAGCCCGGTACTTGTCCTGGGGACCCTCTGGCCGGAGTCCTGGAACGCTCTGACTACCCTGCCCACCTCGGCCAAGCCCGATCCGCATCCGCAGGTTCGAGCGCTGCTCGAGGGCAGGGCCGTACACGTGCCAGCCACATTCGAGGCGCAGGAACTGGCAGACGTACGGACGGCCGGCGGCCACGACTCCCGGCTGGCTGATGCTCTGGCGCATGCCAGGAACGGGCAGATCACCCAGTACATGGCGGGTGCTCCGGCCTTGCTGGAGCGCTATCACACGGCCCCGCCCGCAGTCCGCGCGGTGATCAATGCCGCCATGGACGCAAGTCGGCTGGGCGGGGTCACGTTGATGACCGAAGAGTTCCTTGAGACGGCCGCCGAGGGCTATCTCAGCGACGACGCCTACGACGCGCTGGAAGAGAACTGGCTGCGGAACGCCCTCGCCTACACGCAGCAGCCGAGCAAGGGCGTGCGAGGCCTGCTCAGCCAGGTGCGGGCCCGCCCGGGTGCGAACGGGCCAGGCGGGCTGCGGCTGTCCGACTACATGGACCACATCGGCCGCACGGAGCAGCGGTTCTCCGCTCCCCCAGCCTCGTTCTGGCGCGCGGCACACAACTACCTGCCCGAGCCGCACCTCGTACGGGCGCTGGGACGGGCAGCGGAGGCACGCTGGCGTGATGCCGAGGCCGCTGGCCTATACCGGCGGGCGCTGGACCTGGGGGACGTCGAGGCTGGCCAGTACCTCGCCTGGCTGTGGCAGGAGCGTCAGCGGGACGACGAAGCTCGTCGTGTCGAGGAGCAGACCGCTTTCGCCGGTGACGGCGATGCCTTGGAGAAACTGCTCATGCCGCTGCTGATGCAGGAGGAGTACCAGCAGGCCGAGCGGCTCGTGCGGGAGGCAGCCAGCCGGGGCAATTCCACCGCCCAGCTCCACTTGGCCCGCGCTTTGACGGTGGACGGTGAGGCGCGAGAGGCAGCCCACTGGTATGCCGAGATTGCCCGGTGCAGTGATCCGGACGTCCTGCGTGCTTATGCGGACGACCTGCGCAAGCAAGGCGATCTGGACGGTGCGCGGGCGGCTTTGCGGGCGGCGGGCGATCGCCGGGCGATGGGTGAACTGGTGGCCTTGGCGGCCGCGTCCGGGTCCCCGGCAGAGGTGGAACAGGCTGCGCGAGAGGCCTTCGCCGCCGGCGAGGCCACTCCGTTGAAGGATCTCGCCGAGCAGGCTGAGGCTGACGGGCGCAGCGCGGACGCTGCCCACCTATACCGGGACGCGATCACCGTCTTCGAACGCCGTCGTCGGCAGCGGGACGCTGGCGTGGACCTCATCGATTTTGTGGCGGGCTCCCGATCACTGCTTGATCACCTCAACCCGGCCGTGCTGCCTATGCCGCCCGGGGAGACATGGGCGCTGCGCCAGCTGGTGGCTCTGCTGGACGGCACGCAGGGAGTTCCTGCCGGGGACGGTGCGCTGACGGAGATCGCGGAGGCCGGAAATCCGTGGGCGCTGGAGCGGTTGCTGCGGCGTATGCGTGAGCGCGGGCAGGAGCAGGAAGCAGAAGCGCTGCTGCGCAGCGAAGCGTCCCGGGCCAACCCGTGGGCGTTGTGGGTGCAGGCCCACCGTGCTGTGCACGACGAGCAGGTTCTGGACGATGACCGGGGTGCGCTGCTCAAGCGTGCCGCGGACGCTCGCGTGGGCCAGGCCGTCCGGGTGCTGATGGACCGGGCTGAGCGGGCTGGCAAGGCAAACGAGGCGAACCAATGGGCGCTGCACGCCGCCGCTCGCGGCTACACCACCCCCCTGTGGGAGCTGGTCCGGGGCCGAGAGCAGGACGGCCGGCTTGAGGCGGCCGAGCATCTGGCCTGGCAGGCGCCAGCCAGTCAGCGCTCCCGGACGCTGCGCCGCCTGGCGCAAGGCCGTACCGGAGGGCAGGTCATGCCTTTGCTCCGGCGTGCCTTTGACGAGGCGCTTGCGTGGGCGCCGGGCCTGCTCGCCGAACACCTTGAGGCTTCGGGCGAGTTCGTGGACGCTGAACGCTTTGCCCGGCTCGCCGCCGATGCAGGTGACCGGCAGGCACTAGAGGACTTGGCCACCGGACGCAGAGGCGACGATCCCGAGCGCCAGTGGCAGGCACTGCTGTCGAACGGGATGACGGCTGAGGGCGCTCCCGCCGTTCCGTGGTGAACCGCGACCCGGGCCGTATCCCGGTGCCAGGATTGCTCCGCCTCGTCCGCCCTGTCGGCACCGGCCTTCTGGCTCCCCGTTCAGGCCTGTTGAGGCGAGCAACCCGCGGCTGTCAGTGCCGGTGGCTACGCTTCAGAACCGGTCAAAAGGGAGGTTTTTCGTGATGCGCGGTCTACTGACGCCGGATGTGCCACTCGGCCCCTTCGAAGGCGTGCCGGTCACTGTGTGGTCGGCCCAGAGCAAGCAGGCAAAACTGCACGCCACGTCCTCGTGCTCCTACCTCCGCTCCGCCCACGTCACCGAGCAGCAGGTGCAGCTGGATGCTTCTGTGGTAGGCCGGATGTGCCCCCAATGCGGGAGCTATGGCTCTTGGGCCCGTCCGGGGAGTGGCTTGGCCATCTTCCTGGACAGCTTGACCGGGCTGGGTCTTCTGTACGAGCTGGACAGCTACCGCGACGCGGATGAGGACACCCCGAGTGACGAAGAGGTCCGACGGGCGGCGGGCCTGCTCCACCGGCCTTGGCTCGACGGCCCGGAGTCCCTCGCTGTGCATGACGAGGAAGAGGCGTGGGAGGAGCTGCAGGGGGCCAGACGTGTACGCCAGAGGGTGTTTGGTGAATGGTGCGGTGCACTGGCGAGCATGCACCGCACGCACCAGCATCTGGAACTGTTCCCATGGCTGAGGCCGTGGGCTGAGGCTGCGATACAGCTGAAGGCCGACCGGTTGCGCACCTTGCAGGCCCAGACCCGGCTGCTGGTCACTGAGGACGCGTTGCTGACGGCGGCCGCGGCAGCAGCTCAACAAGAGCCTCATGTCCCCGTCAACGAACCGGTGTTCGCGCCGCTGGGCGCTCCGGCCCAGGCGAACAAGCAGATGCGGTCGCTGTGGCAGCGGTGGCAAAGGGCGGTCGGGAGCAGCTGGGACCACCCGCGGGAACAGACCTACCTCGTCCACCATCTGGCAGACGGGATGGGCAGCCGCCGCAAGGGACGCGACCAGCTGCTCGAGCACGCCCGCGCCATGCTGACCGAATGGGAGACTGCCGCCCGGTCGGCAGCCGCCGGACAGCACAATGCGCGGATCCTGGTCACACACCTTCCCCGCGACCCCGCAGCGGAGCACGATGCTCTCAAGTCGCTCCTTTCACAGCTGGATGAGTGGGAGCTGGGCGTTCTCGCCTCGTACACGGTCGACACCGCCTGGCATCCCCAGTCCGTCATCACCGTGCAGGTGCCCGAACCCGTGGCCGCGCGCCTGCTGGCCCAGCGTCACGGCCTCTCCTACAGCGAGCCGAAGGCAACCGGGACTGAACCAACCACAGCCGAGCCACCAGCAGATCACCGCCCCAGGGGCGAATCACCATTCGGGCCCGGGGTGTTCGACGACACTCCGGTCCACAGCAGGCGCCTGGTCAGCCACGAGCACCTGCGCATGCTGCGCGCCGTCGCGCGGGATGCGGAGCAGCTGTACGTTGTCCTTTCCCTTGAAGCCGGGCTCGAGATCGTGGCGCTGAGTGTCCTGGAGCAGCGTTGCACTGCGGGATGGCAGGGAGTTCTCGTTGCGGGAGCCAATGACCTTCCCGAGGCTCTCTTCGAAGCCCATCTGTCCACGCCAGGTCCGGTTCTGTCGGAGAGCGAGGAGATTTGGCCCGCACGTATCCATGATCCCCACCACGAGGCGTTCGGCCACCGGCTGGGCATAGAGGAAGGCGAAAGGCTGATGATGCGCCTGTGCTCAGGGCGCCGAGATGCCGGCCACGCCCTGCGGTCGCTGGCTCTAGCGCGCGGGGTGGCCGATCTGCGTGAACTGGAAGGGGTCGGGTTCGACGATCGGGGATTTGCGCGTCGGCCGTTCGCGTACGAAGTCTGGCACGGTCTGCTGGCCATGGAACAGCTGGACCTCGAGCCCTTCGTACCCGACACCGATACCGCATGGCGGCGTGGATCGGGGCTGCCGCTGGGCGTGCTTGCCAAACTGCAGGCCTATACCTCCGACGCGGCTGGCCGGTACCAGGGCAGGGCCCATTCTCCGGGCTGCGCCCACCGGCGCCCGGAGCACGGCGTTAGCCGCGACGACGACCTGGTGACCGTCGAAGAGCTGATGGGCAGCGAGGGCTTCGACCCGTGCAGCAAGTGCGGGGGTTACGCCGTACGCCGGCTCGGCCGGGATCAGGTCGCCTACTATCGCGCCGCGCACCGGCTGCACGACCTCGTGCAGAAGGTGCGCACGGCCGCCTGTCGCGGCAGAGACGTCGCGGAACTGGCAGCAACACTGCAGAAGTTCGCCAGCTTGGACCGGAAGACCACCGAGGCCTGGTTCCCTTCGCGAGAGGAGGTTCGCCGGTGGCAGCGGATCGTGGAGGGTCTGCGGCATGAACTGCCTCCCCTGCCGGGACCGGTATAGCGCATATGAATCCCACGGCCTTGAACCCATGCCTCGGGCCTGGGAATTCCAGGCTGGCGGGCGAGGTCAGGAAGGTGCCCACCATGTCGTGTCGTTCAGCGCGGTGCGGTCGATGCGTTCCTGGGGCACGCGCAGCCTCTGGTTCAAGCGGTCGATGACCTCGGCTGGCATGTTCAGGGCGCGGGCGCGGTCGAGTGCCGAGGGCGTGTGGGAGGAATCGGCCGTCAAGTCGGGGCCGGTGGGTTCGGCGCGTGCGACGGCCTGCCACAGAGGGCGGCTGATGTCTGCCGTCAGGCGTGCTGCGCGCGCGGCGCCGATGAAGTGGTGGGCGGCCTCGATGCCGGCGATGTCGACGTCGCCGGCGTAGTCGATGCGTCCGGGGTTGACGCCGGTGAGATCGTGTAACCGGATGAGGTCGGTGAGGAGGGCGGCGGCTGCGTCTCCCCCACCGAAGACGACTGCGGCGTAGGAAGCGCCTGAGGTAGTGCGCAGTGCGCGCCAGGCGGAGTCGAAGGTGGCCCGGTTCTCGACCACAAGGAGGGGTCCGGTGTGGTGGAGGACGGCGATGCGCAGCGCGCCAGTGGGTGCTCGGCAGGCGAGGCACTCAAGAGTGAGGCGGCCAGGAATGAACAGAGGGCCGGTGGCGAGTGCGGTCAGGCGTTTTTCGTCGTTGAAGATCTGCAGGGAGCGCTCTTCTCGGGCGATCACAGGCCGGGGCTGTCCGGTGGTGGCCAGGAGCCATCGGTTGATTCGAACGGCGTCTAGGCGCAGGTGGGTTGGGGGGCGGGATGTGCGGATCCAGCCGGGGGTCCACTGCATTGCACTGCCCCAGGGTTCGTCGGCGGCGTCAAGGAGCTGTCGGGCGGGGGTGTAATTGGCCGGGACGGCGATGCGTGCGGGCAAGCGGGGGGTGCCGGCGTCCCAGAGTCGGCCGGCGGGTGCGGGCAGGGTGATCAGGCCGGCGTCGGCCAGGTGGTGCAGTGCGTGGGCGAGGCGCAGGCGGGCGGTGACCGGGTCAGGCCAGGCCGGGTCGGCCTGGGCCCACAGGCGGTGCAGCTCTGCGGCGGTCAGGCGTGCCCGGCTGGTGGTCAGCAGGGTGTCGGTGAACAGGTCAAGGATGTCCTGGGGCGGCAGGGGTGCGTGGAGGGTCATGGGAGGGCCTCTTCGTCGAAGAGGGCCGGGGTGGTGTGAACGGTGACGGCGGAGAGAGCGGGCCAGGCATCGACGGCTGGGTCGCGGGTGGAGTCGGTGTCGCGTTCGGTGGTGGAGACGTACAGAGTGCCGTCGCGCAGGAGCGGCTGCAGGTCGGTGTCGGTGATGTCGTAGGGGACGACGATGTTGGCGTTCTCCCTGCGGGAGACGCGCAGTTGGATGAAGCCGGGGAAGACGGTGAGGGCGCCGAGGTCGCGGATTCCAGTGAAGGGAATGAATCGGACGCCGAGGGAGGTGGCGATGTCGCGGGCCAGGCGGAGAAACGCCGGCTTGGTCACTTTGGCGAAAGGGTTGTCGAGCAGCAGGGTGGTGTGGTGGTGGCCGTGGACGGCGGCGCGGCGGGCGGCGAGCAGCGCGGCGAGAATGAGAGCGAACGTGACGCCTTCGCCGCCGGAGGTTTCCACCGCGAGGCGGTCGACGGGTTTGTGCAGCGGGTCTAGAGGGTCGCAGGGGATCAGGACGCGGGCGCTGAAGGTGGGGGTGGCGGCTTCGACGAGCTGGTGGATGGTGGCGTCGGCGTCGAAGTTGGGCCGGGCGGGGTGGGCATGGGGGTCGAACCATTTCTGCAGCAGAGACAGGATGGCGGCCCGGCGTTGGTCCTTCTTCGTATCGAGGCCGGAGAGTTTGAGCAGGGGAAGGCCGGCCCAGCGGCCCAGGGCGGGTGTAGTGGGCAGGTAGGAGTCGCGGACGGTGGCCTGGACGCCTCGCAGGAGTTCCTGGACGGCGGCGAAGGCGGTACGGCTGAGGTCTTCCACCCGTTCGTCGAAGGAGTCCACGATGTTCTGCAGCAGGGCACGTCGTTCGGTGGTGCTGTGGTGGTGGGCGTCGGCGTCCTGCAGGAGGCTGGTGCGGCGCAGCCCGCGGAGCATGTGGACGAGTTTGTCACCCGAGACGACATCGGAGTGCACGTCGCGCAAGGCGGCTTCCAGGTCTTCGAGCTGCCGGGTGGCGAGGCCTTCGTGCCGGGTGAGGCGGCGGTGCAGGGCGGCGATGTCGCTTCGCAGAGTGGTGCGGGTGTGTTCCAGCGCGGTGGATGGGTCTTGCTCGGATGGGGTGGTGGTTGCCAGGACCATCACGCGCTGGACAGGCTCCGGAGCAGGGGGCGCGGGGGGTCGGCCTTGGACGTGATAGGCACGGTCTTCGAGGTCGACGCTGGGGATGAGGCCGCCTGATGAAGCCAGCAGGGGCAGTTCTGCCTGCAGCACGTTGACAGCTTGGGCGGTCAGGTCCCTGGCGGCTCGGGCATGCTCCAGTTCCATCTGTGCTGCTTCGAGGATCTGCTCGGCGCGGGTGCGTGCGGCTAGGGCCGTTTCGCGGGCGGCGGTCAGGCGGCCGAGGACGCGTTCGGCTTCCTCGACGGTGGCGGCGTGGTCGTCTGCGTCGGGCTGGGAGGTGCGGCGCAGTCTGCGCAGTTCGTCTTTGACTGTGGTGACGGCGGTGCGCTCGTGTGTGGCGTTGCTCGTCAGTGTGCCGATCGTGGCGTTAAGCGTGAGGAGTTCTTGCCGGGCTCGGGCCGCGTTCTGTTCGTGTTCGTCGGCGCTGTGGCCAGGGTTGCGGTCGTGCAGCAGCCGGGCGGCGTGCTGGACGGGCTGGGGTTTGTTGTCGAACTTCTTCTGGAGCTTTTGGGCCTCGTCGTGGTGCAGGTTTTGTTCCGCGGTCAGTTGGGGGTCGCTGACGGCTGCGCTCCAGTGCCGGTGGCGGGTTGCAGCGACTTCGTTGAGCGTGCCGAGGTCGAGGCGGGCGTCCGAGGGATCGATATGGTCGGCGTCGGTGACGAGTTCGTCGCCTAGGCGCTGGGCTGCTGCGACCGTGGAACGCAGGTCGCTCAGTTGGGTGCTGATGCGTTCACGGGCGCTCTGCGCTTGTGTCTGGTCGGCTTCGGCGCTCTGGAGGTCGGTGCGGGCCTGGGTCTTTTCGCTGTCGGCCAGCTGTTTGTCCTCTTCGGCCTGCAGGGCCTCGGATTCGACTTCGCTGCGACGTGCGGCCTGCTGGGCGAGCGGCCTGAGCCGGCCGGCCCGGTCGGTGATGGCGTCGATCTCCTGGTGCAGTGCGTTCAGGCGCCGCTGGACAGCCTGCAGCTGTGGGGCGGCGTCAGCGAGCTCTTCCTGCGTCTGGTCGCGGACGCCGTGGGCCTCTTCGCACCGGGCTCGCAGTACGTCGACTTCGCGTTCGGCGGCGTGGAGGCTCTGTGCCCCGATGCGCTCGCTCCATTGAAGGACACTCCGGCGCAGGTTCTCGGCCTGGTCGTAGCGAGCGCCGAGGTCCTGGCGGTGCTGTTCTCGGCGGTCGGCCTCAATGTGGCGGTCGTCGATCTGCACGCGTGCCGCTTCGAACGACCAGTGGGCTTCGTCGGGCAGGATGACGATGACGTCCTCGGGCTGTGTCGTGCCTGCTTCGAGGGCCTGGGGCGTGGCAATGACCAACGGGGCGTCGAGATCTGCTCGGGCCTGGCTGGCCAGTTCCACCACGGCCTGCAAGTCCTCGGGGACGTTGACGACGATGCCGTCGGCGAGGGCCGGATGGTGGCGCACGATGGCTTCCGCAGCCGGTGCCGGCAAGTTGGCCAGGTAGGCATACGTGCTGCGAGCACCGTACTTGTGTTTGGCGGCACGGCGGCAGATCTCGGCCACCGTGGGAGGCGGCGGCAACAGGGTAGTGGTCTCCAGGGCCGCCACGGCTCGGCGCGCGGCGGCGGCTTGCACAGCGGCATCCAGTTCCCGCGCTTTGGCCTCCTCGACGGCCAGGGCCAGGAGTTCGGCGATCGCCTGGTCCTGGTCCGGCAGTCGGATTGGGTCGAAGTCGATGAGCGCGCTGGCGTGCAGGTGCCGGGTGAGATCGTCGGTCTCGTCTTGCATCTGCTGCAGGAGGCTCTCTTGTGCACGCAAGGCCGCATCGGCCCGGGCAGCATCCTCCACGTGCCGGCCCTGTGCGCGGGTGAGTTCCGCTGTCAGGCTGATGAGGTGGTCGTTCTCGCGTTGCCGGTCGTCGTTTTCGGCGCGTAGCACGCTGTGCTGGGCCACGGCGGCCTGTAGCACAGCGTCCGGGGACTCGCTGGCATCCAGCACGCCGTTACGGACCGCGTCACGCAGGGCGCCGTCGATGCGGCCGATCTCCGTCCGGCATGCCTGCAGACGAGTGTCGGCGCTGGTGGAGTGGTTGGATGCTTCCAGGAGAGCGTCGTGTGCCGCCGTGATGGCATGGCGTGCGGCCTCCTCCGCCGTGGTGTAGGCGGCGTATTGCTCTGTCAGCCGTCCATCTTCCTCGTCCAGACGCCGGGTCAGGGCGAGGACTGCGGATGCGGCGTGGCGGCGGTGTGGCTCAGCGCCCTGGCTGCGTGCTGCGAGGGTGGCACTGATGTCCTGCACGTGCCGGCGTTCGGTCGCGAGCCGGACCAACAGGGCGGCCGCGTCGGCAGCAGCGGCGCCTGTCTCGGCTTTGGTGAACTCTGCTTGGCAGGCTTCCAGTTGCTGCTCGGTGCGCTGCAACTGCAGCTCGGCGAGCTGGAGTCTGCCGGCAGTCTGCCTGGCGTGGGTGTCGCTGTAGGCGGCCAAGGCGTGGTGCTGGGCTGTCTCCGCCTCCGTGTGGGTCTGCTGGTGCCGCTCGAGGCGGGCGTCCTGGTCAGCTCCCTGTCGGTCCAGCTGGCTGAGGGCGGCCAGCAGGTGATCGATCCAAAGGTCGCGGCTGGTCTGGAGTTCTGTCAGGTGGTGTTGGTGGAGGGCGAGAGCTTCGGTGTGTTGGACGAGGCCTTGGAACAGTTCCAGTCGCCTGCGGTCCAGGGCGAGGCGGTCGGCGTCCTCTCCCAGCTGGGTCAGTGCGGCCTTGAGCTGGTTGATCAGGTCCGGTGAAGCGATCGCCTTGATGAGACTGTTGAGGAAGTCGCGGGAGGTCGCGTAGGTGAAGACATGGTCCGCTGCGCCTTCGTCCTGGTTCATGGCGAGCAGCCAGCTCTTGACGAATTCGACGTCGATCTTGAGGGTGTGGCGCAGGTAGCGGTCCCAGTCCTCCTTCTTGGCAGTGATCTCGATACCGGAGCCCGGGTGGCTGGTGCGCAGTTGGGTGATGACGGTCTGCCACTCGTTGTGGTCCAGCAGGCGGTGGGCGTTGCGCAGCGGGAGGTTCGCCAGGGACAGGCTGAGGGCGGAGGCGGGCAAGGACCAGAAGTACTCGCCGGAGACGGGATCGTCTTGAGTGCTGGTTGCCGGCTTGGTCAGGCAGGCGCCAAGAAGGAAACGTTGAGGGGGTTGCCCAGGACCGCTCGGAGGCGTCTCGACCTCGAGGATGATGTGGGTGGGAGAACCGCCGGGCACGTAGTGCTCGATGCGTTTTTCCTTTCCCTGCTTTTTCTGTCTGCGCTGGGCGATGCGGGGCAGGAAGTAGTCGGCGCGCGGCAGCAGCACGTGGAGGAGGAAGGCCAGCAGGGTTGACTTGCCGCCGCCGTTCTCCAGACCGATCACGGCGTGGGCGTGCTGGGCCAGGTCCACGGTGAGGTCGGGAACGGCAACCTTGTCGCGTACCCGGAGATTGACGACTCTGAAACCGCGCAGGGGTCCCACGGCTACTCCTCGGGTTCTGGTCCGGCCTCGCGGGGCGAGGCCGGTTCTGTGCGGGTGGCGGCGTAGGCCTGGAGGTCTGTGAGGAGGCTGTCGGCGAGCATGGCCCGGCAGCGTGCCAGGAGTCGCCTGCGGGGGCGGTAGACGCTGTCGCGGACGGTTGTACCTGCGGTCTTGGCGACCAGGCGTTGGCCGTGCAGGAAGGTGAGAACTTCGTGCACGAGATACTCCGTGCTGCGGCGTCCTGCTCGTTTGGTGGTGGGCACGTGAGCGGGCAGCTGGAGCCAGTGCCACCACAGGGGTGCTTCGTTCCCGGGTGGGTCGGTGGTCTCTTCTTCCTTGTGCCGGGCAAAGCCGGCGATGAAGTCGGCAAGCTGAGCGGCTGTGAAGGTGGCGGCCGCGGCCAGAGGGTCGGCCAGCAGGTCGTCGAAGTCCGCGGCGGAGGGCGCTACGTAAGCCAGCAGCGCGACAGGAACCAGGAGCCGCGCGGCCCGGGCTGCGGAGTTCTCGAAGTTCTTGTTCCAGGGCAAGTCGGCGGTGCGCTGCGGCCATGCCCAGGGGCCGTCGGGCTCGGTGTCGAGCAGTAGTCCGTGGTGCGGATCGGCTTGTGCGACGAAGCACCCGGCTCCTTCGAGGATGTCGTCGACCAGATTGCGGAAGGCTGCGTCTGTGCGATAGCGGTCGAGCAGGGCGCGGTAGCGGGCGCCCTGTCCGCTGGTGCCGGGGACTGCTGTCGTGTCGAGGGCGAAGGCCACGAGACGTCCGGCGTCCGTACCGTCCATGGGATCCCTTCTGGGAGCTGTCCGGGTGGAAGTGCTGCTCTATCGGGGGCGCGGGATGAGGATCAATTCGTCGCCTGCGATGCCGGTGGCCGTGAGGCGGGTTCCAGGACGGACGACGGTCAGGCGGCCGGTGAGGAAAGCGCCGGCGGCGGGCGGCAGGTCGTCATCGGCCCCGTGGAAGCCGCCGTAGGCGCTGGCGACCGTGACGGCCAGTGCCCAGGGCACGAGGCGGGCTGTAGGAGTGTCGAGGACGTCGGAGTGCTGAAGTTCCTCCAGCAGGGTGGACAGCCGGGTGGGCTCGGTGACGCTGTCCAGGACGTCCTGCACGGCAGCCAGTACGGCTGGGTCCAGGTCGCCTGCGGCGGGGCGCAGGTCGCCGATGTCGAAGGGATCCCGGTCCGGCTCGCTGGATCTGCGGGCGGCAGGCGTCATGATGTCCTGCAGGCGCAGCAGACTGAGTACACGTGGGGTGCGCGGGCCCAGCAGCCGCACCATCAGGGGCTCCAGCAGGTCGGCGGCGTCCTCGGGGGGCATGTCCAGCAGCGGTGCGAACAGCTGCCCTTGCGGGTTGATGGTCAGTCGGCGCGGTGTGAACAGCTGGCGGTCCTGTTCGGTTTCGAAGGAGGTGTTTACCTCGGCGCCGGTGCGCTGCAGCGTCAGCAGGGCGACGACCAGGTCGTGCAGGCTGCTGTTGAGCCGCTGGAGCCTCGCGTAGTCGGGTGCGTTGAGGTGGAAGTGTTCGGCCACGGCTTCGGCGAACTTCTCCTCCGCATCGACCTGTTCGCCGACCAGGGTGATGATGTCGGCCAGGCGGGGCATGACATCGCCTTGGTAGTCGACGTCGCGGACGTTGTAGGTGATGCGGCGCAGCAGGCTGTTCAGCTGGGTGGCCAGGCCGTGGACGCTGAGGGTGCGACGGTCGACGGAGTCGAGGACTTCGTCGTAGTCGCGGCGCTTGAGCATGCGTTCGGAGCGGTAGCGCTCGGCGGAGAGCCGGTCGAAGGGGTCGAAGGCGACGAGGTTCTGGAAGACGTTGATGGCTTCGGGGGTGGCGCGCAGGACGGGTTCGTCGCTCTCGTCGTCGGCGGTGGCAGTGACGAAGGCGAAGGACTGCACCACGTAGCGGGCCTCGTGGCCCGTGTCGGGTCGCACGTAGCGGTCGGTCATGCGGGTTTGCCGGTCGCGTTCGTTGACCAGCAGGTCCATGACGGATTCCGCGATGTCGTGATGCGTGACGGGCGGGTCCTGAGGCTGCTGCCAGGCGCACAGGCTGGTGATGTCCTCGACCAGGGCGTTTCGGGGGCGGCCGCCGCTGAGCCGGTCGTTCTCAATGACGAGGTGTAGCGCGCCGAGCAGTACGGTGATCAGGTCGTAGTCGTCCCACTCACGATGGGTGCGGCGCAGCGCGTCCAGGCGGACGAAGAGTGCGGCCTGCAGGCCCGCGGTGCGACGCTGACGGCTCTGCCACTGGTCGAGAAATCCCTGGAGCTGCTCATTGAGTTGCGTCGGCACAGATAGCCCTCCCCCGGCCGTGGACAGTACGGGCGCGATACCCGCTTTGGTGCATGAATGAGCAAAATGGCGTGAATGCTCGCGCGATGGCCGCCGCCCTGCTAGCCGTCTGCTCTGATGTCGTCCAACCCGAGTTCGGCCAGGGCGGCCTGCCGCTGCGGGCTGAGACTGCGGCGGCGGATGTTGCTCAGCCACTGGCCCAGGCGCACGTGCTGGCCTTCGACTTCCTCGACATGGCGCTGCGGAACGTCGAGATGGCCCTCCCGGGCGCGGAAGGCCCGTGCAGCCGTCAGTCCGCGTTGGAAGGCGCGCTCACGTGCCGGCAGTTGGCCGTTCTTCTCCGCAGAAGCAGTCGCCCTCGGCAGATCGAGACCCAGGTGCTCGAGGAGGATCCGCTGCTCGGGGTGAAGGTCATCGGCACGTGCGCACTGGACCTGGAACCACTCCCCCGCTGCCGAGGCCGTGCCGCCTTCTTCCCGTTCTCGACGGGCAGCGTGGTAGGCACGCTGCCAGGTGGTCGGCCAGGGCGGGTTCCACCACCGGTCCAGGGTGGTGAGGGCAGTGGCGCGTTCTTCGGCGAGGCCCGCGGCGCGGGTGCGCTGGGTGGCCAGCCAGCGGCCCAAGGGGAAGCCGTCATGGACGTACTCAACCGGTACGGCGAGGTGGCCGTAGCGGGCGCTGTACGCGGTGGCGTGGTCCAGCCCGCGGTCGAAGGCCTGCTTCCGGGGGTCCCAGATGATGCCTAGGCGTTCCAGGGCGCGGGTGCGGGCTTCATCGAGGGCACCGGTGGTGTGGAGGTGGCGCTGCCAGGTGAGCCAGCGGCCCAGGGGGTAGCCGGTGGCGTCTTCGTAGGTCTGGGGGATGTCGAGGTGGCGGTGGTCGCGGTGGTAGTGGCGGGCGGCGGCAAGGCCGCGGCGCCATTCGGCGCTCTTGGGTGCCAGCACTCGCAGGGAGAGAGCGAGGGCAACTTCCTCGGCCTGGGTGGGGCGGTCGAAGTGCAGCCATGCCTCAGGGTCTTCTGCGGGCATGGTGGGGCGGTGGGTGCGGGGATCGGCCAGGCGTGCTTCGAGACGGTCGTCGTGGGCGCGCAGGGCCTGGATCGTGTGCCAGAGGGGGGTGTAGGCGTCGGCGCCGAGGAGGTCGTCGGGGTCTTCGCCGGGGGTGAGGTAGACGGGTACGACCAGGGTCGCCTTCTTGCCGGCGCCCGGTTGCTGGCGCAGGGCTCGGCCGACCGCCTGGACGGTGTCGACCGGGCTGTTCTTGGGGTCGGCGAAGACGACGGCATCGATGGCGGGCACGTCGATGCCCTCTCCCAGCACGCGGGCGTTGGACAGCACGGCCGGGGTGTGGGGGTCGGTGTGGGAGGCGAACTCCAGCAGCAGTCGGCGGCGGACCTGGGGGGTATGGCTTCCGCTGATCCAGTCCGCCCACAGCCCTTGCGGGCGCAGGTCGGTGGGCAGGGTGGCGGCGGTATCGGCCAGGGTGGTGGCGAAGGCGCGGGCTTCTGCCACGCGGTGGTGGAAGGTGAGGATGCGGCGCAGTTGGTGATCGTGGATGGCGCGCAGGGCGGCGACTTGGCGGCCGGCCAGGCGCAGTCCGTCGACGCCGGCTCCGGGGCCGGTGGCGAGCCAGTCGCGCAGGTCTGCGTCGGTGACGACGGGGACGAGGATCTGGTAGTCGGCGAGCAGACCGAGGTCGATGGCGTCGGACAGGGTGAGCCGGTAGGCGACTGGGCCGAAGAGGGTCTCGTCGTCCATGGAGGCCACCGCGTCGGTGTCTTCGCCCTGGCTGTCGCCGGGGTCCCAGACTCGGGGGGTCGCCGTCAGGTAGAGGCGGCGTGTGGCGGGGACCTGGTCGTCGTGGTGGACGGCGGCCCAGGCCTTGCCGAGGCGTCCGGCGGTGCGGTGGGCCTCGTCGACGACGGTCAGGTCCCAGGCGGGCAGGTGGTGGTCGCGGTGGGCGGCAATCACGGCGGGCAGGGAGGCGTAGGTGGCGTAGGCCGTGACCGTGCCGGACTGGGATGCAGTGAGAGCGGCCAGGTCTGCGGGGTTGGTGGTGAGGGGGACGTCGGAGCCGAGCGGTTCGTGGTCGAGTGCCTGGCGGGCGGAGCAGACCGCGATGGCGGTGCCTTTGCGTCCGGCCTGGCGCCAGGAGCGGATCGTCTGCGACAGCAGGTCCAGCGTCGGCAGCAGCACGAGGACACGGCCACGCGGAGCGATGCGTGCGGCGGTACGGGCAGCGATCAAGGTCTTTCCGGTGCCGCAGGCGGCGATCACGCTCGTGCGGGGGTGCTGGGTCAGGTTCCTGGTGGCTGCGGCGACCGCGTCCCTCTGGTGGGGGCGCAGTGTCAGCTCGGAGGGTGCCATGGGCAAGGGCGGCTTCCAGAAGGGGGTGGTCAGGCGGCTGGGATGCGGTGCTGGGAGAGGTGTTCGAGGACGTGCTGGTGGGCTTCCCAGCCGTCGGGGAACTTGGCAGGGACGCCAAGAGGAACGGGGTCGTTGGAGGGATGGCGGTCGAGGAGGCCTGTGATGCCGGCGCGGGCGACCACGATGCAGGCGTGGCGGTGGCGGGAGGCCAGCACGCACAGGCGGCCGGCTTCCAGGTGGAAGGCGGAAGCGTCACGGCGGCCGGAGAGGGGGTGCAGGACGATGGTGACGGCGAATTCGCGGCCCTGCAGGCGGTTGGCAGTGTCGGCACGCACTCCTCGGGTTTGGGCGGTCTGATTGAGGAGCTGCTGGATGTGGCGGGCCTGTTCGCGGTGCGCGGTGCCGATGGCGATGTCGGCAGGCTGAAGACGGCGCCCGTCGGGATGCTTCTCGCAGACGGCGTCGGCTCCGCGGATCAGGAGGCGGGAGGCTAGGGCGACAGTGGCGCGGGCGGCCTCGGCGTCGATACGTGCGGTCTGCCGGAATGGGAGCTCGTGCAGGGCCCAGCCGGTGCGGGCGGCTTCCTCGACGGTGGCGTCGCAGGGGTCGTGCAGTCCTGGGGTGGTGAGGGTGAGGGTGCGGGTGGCGGGGGCTGTGCCGGGGTGGAAGGGGGTGAAGGGGTAGAAGGCGCGGGAGACGAGGCCGGCTGCCGAGGGGGGAAGGCGCCAGGAGACGGGCAGGGTGTGGATGGTGGCGTCGTTGTGGTTCGTCAGGACGGTGACGGCGTTGTTGAGGGGGTCGTGGGGCAGCCCGGTCCACCGGGGGGTGCTGACGATGGAGAACGGGTCGAGCTGTCCGGGGTCGCCCACGAGGAGGGCGCGGTCGAAGAGCTTGGCGATCAGCAGGAGGGCGTCGGAGCGCATCTGGTAGGCCTCGTCGATGATGGCCCACTGCCATCGGGGTCCGTCGATGTAGGCCCACTTCATGGCGGTTGCGATGATCACGTCGCAGGAGAGGACGTCTTTGATGTCCTTGCTGATGATGGTGTCGCTCAGGGACAGGACTTCTTCGGGCGCCTCGTAGGTGCCTCCGGTGAGACGTCCCACGCGCAGCCGGGGTGCTTCAAGGTCGGCGAGGCTGATCAGGAGGTCGTCGACCTGGTGGTTGGTCTGGGCGACGATGATGCATCGTTCACCGGCGGCGGCCAGGGTACGGGCGGCGCGTACGACCAGGGTTGACTTCCCTGCGCCCGGGGGCGAGTCGACGACCAGGGGCTGGTCGGCGTCGGCGGTGAGTGCGGTGAGGATGCTGGTGACGGCGGCGTTGGCCAGTTCCTCGGGTGGAGTCGAGGGCTGGGTCATGGCTGGGGCTCCTCGGTCTGCTCCAGGGCGGCGGCAGGGTGGTTGTGCTGGGGCCCGCCGTGGGTCCAGGGGGTGTTCTCGCGGCTGGGAAACGGGGGCCGGCTGAAGAACTCGGGGGCGAAGGTGAGCTCGAGCGTGTCGCCGACGGCGGGGACGGAGTCGGTTCTGGGTTTGTTGACGGTGCCGGTGAGGGTGGTGACCTCCAGGAGGAGGTCCGTTCCCCGGCCGCGGGGCGTGATGGCGCGGACAGCGAGGTGGACGCGGGGATTGTGAGGTCCGGTGAGGAGGTGTCCGGTGTCCAGGCGTACCGGGTCGGTGGTGTGCAGGGTCAGGCGCGGGCGCAGTTTGGGGCTTCTGGCGCCGGGGATGGTGTGGTGGGCGTCGACGTCGGTGACGGTGCCGGTGAGGGCTTCTCCGGTGGTGCGCCGTTCGGCCATGAAGAAGGGGTCTTCCAGGGCGCGGTGGGCGTCGAAGGCGCCCTGGGCCAGTTCCATGCGGGCGAGCCGGCGAGCCGCGGAGACGGCGTCGTCCTTGATGGGCTGGGGGCGTCCGTCCTCAGCGAGGTAGGTGCTGTAGGCGGTGAAGCGGTCACGGTCGGAGGCCCAGCGGCGCTGGGCGTCCTGGGTCTGGGGCAGGCTGCGCAGCAGGCCAAGAGCGTGCCAGGTGTCGTCCCAGGTGGGCTTGAGGTAGTCGTGGAGGAGGGTGTGCAGCCGGTCGGTGAGCCGGAGCGTCGCAGCGGTGTTGCCCTCTTTGGCGGCGTCGTCGTAGGCCGTCAGCAGGGGGTCGAGTTCGAAACTGTCGAAGGACGGGTCGGCGGCCGGGCCGGCAGGTCGGTGCAGTTGGCCGTCGGGACCGGGCAGTTGGGGGTTCTCGGCCTCGAGTGCGGCGTCCAGGCCTGTGGCTCCAAGGGGAGGGTCGATCCAGGCGAGGAGGGCGGCCAGGTGTTCGTCCTCCATGCGGCTCTGCCCGGTGATCCAGCGGGTGGTCAGCAGGTCGGTCAGGGGCAGCAGGAAAGCGGAGCCGGGGTGTTCGGCGTGGTCGGCGAAGAAGGTGAGCCACTGGCCGAAACGGCCGATACTGCGGGCCGGGTCGGTGCCGTCGGGTGGGTCGGTGAAGCGCAGGGCACGGCCCAGCCGCTGTATGTAGGGGATCGACCTGCGGTTGGCGACCAGGAGTTGAGGGGCATGGGTGTGACGTTCCCGAGGAGGCTTCTTGCCTTTCGCGGGCAGGTGTTCGGTGTTCTGGAAGCCGTCGATGTAGGTGAGGATGTGGTCGGCCAGTTCCTCACGGAATGCGGTGGGCCGCCCGGTGGGCGGTGCGACGAGGAGGTGGGGGCGGGCCGGATCGTCGCCGAACATGACGGCCAGCGGGCTCGCTTCGGTGCCGGAGCGGTTGAGCGGCAGGAAGATCAGCGGCTGCTCGGTGAGGTGGAAGTGGCTGACCATGCTGGCGTCCTGCACCGTTTGGGTCTGGGCTGCCTCGAGGCGCAGCAGGGTGGACAGTCGGCTCATGCGGACTCCTGCAACAGTTGGTTGCGGACTGCGTGCGCGTGCTGGAGGGCGAGGGCGAGGTCGGTCTGGTCGGGGGCGGGCTCACGGGTGCCGTCGGCAAGGCTCAGTGCCGTGCTGATGTGGTCGACGCCGCCGAGGTCGTCGCAGATGTCGCTGCCCAGGACGTCGATCAGTCCGTCGTCGCGCGCTTCGCTGCGGCAGACGTAGGCCAGGTCGCAGAAGTAGCGGCAGGCGGGGATGTAGCGGGTGGTGGTGGTCTGCAGGGCTGTGGTGAGTTCTTTGGGGTCGCGGGTGGGCCGGTCGTCCTTGTCGAGGGCGAGATCGAAGGTGGTGTGGGCCGGCAGTTCGTCGAGGAGCGGCTCGATGCGGGTGAGTCGGTCGAGCTGGCGGGTGAGGGCGGCGATCTTCTTGCGGGCGTCGACGATCTTGGCGGTGGGCTGGCGGGTGAAGTTGCGGGGCGTGACGAGGATGATGTCGTGGGAGACCTTGTCGCCGTTGATGCCTTCCTTTTCGAGGAGTTCGCGCAGAGCGAGGATGTAGGCGGCGCCCTGGGTGACGGCGGCGGCCACTTTCACGGGACTGGCCTGGTCGTCGAGGATGGCGAAGGACTTGATCTCGATGATGTGGAAGACGCCGTCGATCTGGAAGGCGACGACGTCGGGTTCGAGGTAGACGGGGGCGCCGGCGACGGTCAGCTGCAGGATGGGGTGGTCCAGCAGTGTGCGGGCGGGACTGGTGGATCGGGCCGCCTCCAGGACGGCGTTGCGGGTGTGGGCGTAGCGGATCTGGTGGGAGGCGTCCTGGGTGCCGACGACTGCGAGGTCGGTGTGGGCGGCTTCGGGTAGTGGCAGGTCCAGGATGTCGCGCAGCAGGCGAAGCAGTTCGGCGCAGCCGTCGGCTTTGACCTGCTGTTCGAAGGTGGCTCCGCTGCGCATGGCGATGGAGGATTTGGCGAGCGGGCGGGGTTTGCCGAGGTGGACGGCGATGGCGTCCTTGTCGACCCCGGCGGCGTCCAGCAGGGCACGGCGGTTGCAGCCGGGGTTGGTGGTCAGGGCTGCGAGGGTGCGGGCGTCGTGCCCTTTGGCGGGGACGGGGCCGCGCAGTATGGCGAGCCGGTCGTCGAGCAGACTCACGTTGTTTCCTTGCAGGGACGGGGCGCAGGCGGTCAGGGCACGGAGCGCAGGTGGCGGGCGGACTGGAAGGATCCTCCGAACAGCAGTGCCGCGTCGTCGAGTTGGCCGCGGGCCCGGGCGGCGGCCTGGGTGCGGCTTGCGGTGTCGCTTTCGGTGTGCAGGGTGAGTTCGTCCTCGGCGGCGCGGCGCAGCAGTGCCAGGTCGAGGGGGGCTCCGACCGGGTTGGACTGCGATATAGGGGGTTGGGCGCCGGGGATGTTCTGGGCGTAGCGCGCGAGGAGTTGGCGGGCGGGCAGCGGCAGGGTGTCTGGGTCGAGGCGTTCGGCGGCGTCCGCGATGTTCAGGGCGCTGGTGAGGAAGTGGACACGGGCGCTGAGTGGGCCGACGATGCGCTGTTCCAGGGACCAGGTGCTGACGGTGAGCAGGCCGCGGGCGGGTGAGAGGAGGTCGGAGGTGAGTGCCGGGCACAGGTAGTAGGGGCGGGCGCCGGGGGCGCTGCGGTAGGAGCGTTCCTCGTCGCGGCGCAGGCTGGTCAGCCGGGAGGCCGCCAGCGTGCCGGCGAAGAAGGCTTCGTGGACGGTGGTGATGAGTTTGGGGGCGGCGGGCACGGCGAGCAGAGTCAGGACTTGGTGGACCTGTTCGCGTGCGGGCAGCAGGGTCTGCGGTTCTGCGGGGACGTCGGGCGTGGGAGCGCTGCTCTCGCCGGTGTCGGGAGTGCTGTCGTCCGCGCTCTCTTCAACCTGCGCGAAGAGGGCGTCCCAGGCGCGTTGGGTGCGCCGCAGTTCGTCGCGAAGCTGCTTGACCTGATCGCTTTCACGGGCCAGTTGGGCGCGCCGCATGGCCTGCTGCAGCTGATGCATGCGTTGTTCAAGTGCGTCCAGATGCTCGTGCATGATACCCACCCTACCGCATTCCAGGGTTTTCCAGTCTTCTCCTGTGATTGCTGTTGTAGAGTCTCTGGCACTTCGTCAACTGCCTTTGCTGCAGTAGGCACCGGCAGTTCTGCCGCACCGAGGAGAACCGTTCATGAAAGCCCTGCACACATCCGACTGGCATCTGGGCCGCACGCTGCTGCAACGCCGCTCGCGGGACGAGGAATTCGACGCTGTCCTGGCCGAGATCACCGCCATAGCGGAAACGGCCCAGCCGGATCTGATTGTGCACAGCGGCGACCTGTTCGACACCTACCGGCCCGCCCACAAGGACGTTCATCGCGCGATGCGCTGCCTCAACGGCCTTGCACGCATCGCACCCACCGTGGTCCTGGGCGGAAACCACGACTCCCCCGAACTGTTCAACCTGCTCAACTACATGTCCACCGCTCTGCGGCCGGACGCCGACCAGGACCGTCTGCAGTTCGTGCACAGCCGCGGCGACGCAGACCCGGGGACGGTCCTCGACTTCCACAGCCGCGACGGACGCGAACGCATCCGCCTGGCCGCCCTGCCGTACGTGCATCCCAATCGCTACCTGCACCTGTTCCCCGGCTTCGGAACCACCGAGGGCGCCTACGCGGCCGGTCTGCGCGAACTTCAGGACGGGCTGCTCGCCCGCCTGCTCGACGGCTACGACCCCGGCAGTGATGTGCTGCTGTTCACCGCCCACCAGTACGTGGCCAGTTCGGTGCCCTCCTACAGCGAGCGGATGTGGGAGGCACGCGAGCCCTACGCCACCGCTGCGGACGCCCTTCCCCAGGTCGCCTACTGCGCCCTGGGGCATATCCACAAACCCCAGCCCGTCGGCAGCGGCCGGCTGCCTGCCCGCTACGCCGGCAGCCCCCTGCAGATGGACTTCGGCGAGAGCGAGGAGACCAAGAGCGTCACCGTCGTCGACGCAGCACCTGGCAGGCGCACGCTCATCACCCCGCACACACTGCACTCCGGACGGCGCCTGGCACGCTTCGACGGCACCCTGGAGCAACTCGCCGCCTCCGCCGCCCAATACCGCGGCGTCTACCTCAAGGCCGTCGTCCACAGCAACGAGCCCGTCCCCCGGCTCGGCGAGCGGGTCTCCGAACTGGTGCCGGACGCCATCCTGGTGGAAGTCGAGGAGGAGTGCGCGGCCACCCGAGCCACTGTCCTGACCGGCGCCGACGCCGATGACGACGGTCAGCTCGACGTCACCGCGGCGTTCAGCGCCTACCTCGCCGATGCCGGAACCCCCGGCCAGAACGCCGACGAGGTCGTGGCCGCCTTCGCCGACCTGCTGAACACGCCGGACACCGTGCTGCCCCGCTCCCCCGCCGAACACCTGCTCGCCGACGCTATCGCCGCCCCCTGGACCAGCGCCGCATCCAGCGGAACGGAGACCACCTCATGAAGATCCTCCACCTGACCTTCTCAGGAGTCCGCAGCTACCCCGGCACCTGCGAGATCGACTTCACCGGCAAGAGTCTCGTCGGCATCCTCGGCGACACCGGCGCGGGCAAGACCAGCATCCTGGAAGCCATCACCGTCGCCCTGTACGGCAGATGCTCCTTCACCGACCAGGCATCCCAGCTGCGCTCCGACGACTGCCAGGCCATGACCATCGACCTCGCGTTCAGCGTGGACGGCCGGGAATGGCACGTGCACCGTGTCTTCCACACCACGCGCGGTACCCAGGCACGGCTGACGGATCCGGACAACAAGCACGTCGACGGCGCACGCGCAGTCGATGCGGCCGTCCGCGCGCTCCTGGGAATCGACTACATCACCTTCAAATCGTCCGTCCTCGTGCCGCAAGGGCGCTTCGGCGACCTCCTCAATGCGCGCGACGCCGACCGCTCCCGCATTCTGAAGTCCCTCTTCGGCGTCGATGAACTGCAGCGGGTGCGCCAGCTCGCCGACGAGGCCGTCGGCCGGGTCAAGGACCTCATCCACCAGGCGCGGGAGGAAGACGCACGGCTGCTCGCCGACCCCCGCACGCAGGCCCAGGAGGCCCGGGAACAGCACGACCGAGCCGCCCTCGGCGCCACGGACCTCACCAACCGGCTGGCCGAACTGCGCTCGAGGCAAGCCGAAACCGCACAGGCATCGCAGCATGCCCTCCTCAGTTCGAACGCCGCAGCCGAACTCACCCAGCGGCGCGTGAGCGACTACGCCCACACCACCGCCACCATGCGGCAGGCCCAGAACGAACTGCAGCAGCTGCAGGACGACAACGCCGCGGCCGAGGCCACCGCCCAGGAGGGTCTCCGGATCTTCACCGCCGAAAGGACAGCAGCCGACACGGCGGGCCTGACCTCCGACGCGCTGGCAGCCGCCGCCCAGGTCCTCAGGGACATGCCCACCAGGCTCAACGCCCTCGACGAAGGGCGAACGGCACACAGGCAGTCCCTGGCCGAGCTTGCAAGTGAGGAAGAAGCCCTGGCGCGGCGCGCCGACGGGCTGCAGGACGCCGAGGAGCGCATCACCGAACTGCGCGGAACGGCGCAGGACACCAGCGAGGAAGCAGCCGCTGCCGTAGAGATCCTGCAGGCACTGACGACCGCTGTCCGGCATGCCGGCGAAGCGGCAGGCATGCTGGCGCAGCAGCGCGCAGACCTCGCCACCGCGGCCAGCAAGCTCAGCACCCTGGTCCAGGCTCCCCCGGGCAGCGACCCGGAGAACGCCCGGACCGCGCTGGCCACCGCGCAGGAGGCACTGGACGGCATCCGGCGCCGGGAAGCCGCCCACTCGGCAGGCGACGGTCTGGGCGCAGGAGATGCCTGCCCCGTTTGCGACCGGCCACTGCCCGGAAACTACCAGCCGCCGCAGCCGCAGGACGCTGACGCCCTCGAGCATGCTCGGACCGCGGTGCAGCAGACCTCCGCCCTGCTGAGCCGCTCCGAGCAGGAACACACCCGCCACGCACATGAGATCGAAGTACTTCACCAGACGCTGGCGGAGCAGGAGCAGCAGGTCGAAAAAGCCGTCGCCCGGCTGGAGACTTCCCTGCCTGCGGTGCGGGAGCAGGCGCTGCAACTCGCCTCGCATACCGCCCACCGTCAGCCTGCGGTATACGCCAAAGAACTGGAGAAAACGGTCGCGGCAGTTCTCGCCCGCACGGCCGACACCGCACCGCCGACTGTCGCCGAGCGGGAGGCACTGACGGGTGACCTGCTGGAGGGCGCCCGCAGCCGTGTCGCTCATCTGCAGGAGGCAGCCGCTGCCGGCAAGGGCGAACTGGCGCGCGCCGAGGCGGAACTGGACGCAGAGCGCACTTCACTGGAAAAGGCCACCCAGGCCTCGCGCAAACAACGCGAGCAGACAGCCAAGAGGGGCGAGAGCCTGGAAGCGGAGCAACGCAGCCTGCTGGCGAGTCTGTCCGCGGTGCCCGAACCCATGCGGGCCACGCTTCCCCTGCCTCCGCAGGTCCCCACGGCCGGTGGTCTGGAAGCCGCGGCCGAGGCCGTACGGAAGGAGCAAGGCCGCCAGCAGGAGCTGACCGAGCGGCAGGAGCAGCTGCGTAGACACGCACAGTCGCTGCTGACCGAACGGGGTGAACTGGCCGAGCGCCAGCAGCGCGAGGTCACCGATCCCCTGCACGGCCTCCAGGCACGGCTGCAGCGCTGGGCGGACAGCGCCAGCAGCGCAGCGACGCTGGTCGCAGAGTCCGATCGCCCCGCGCTGCCCTCCCTGGCCACAATGGACGATCCTGCCGCTGCGGAAGAGTACGCCACGGCCCTGGACGCCGTCAGCACCCAACTGCTCACGGCACTGGAGGAACACGAGACCACCGCGCGCGCGGCCAGGACAGAACTGACCGCGCAGCTTTCCCTGCATGCCCACGAGGTGGCTGGCGCTTACCCAGGCACCACGATGCTGCAGATGGCCGATGACATGGATCCGCTGGATTCCACCCTCCTGGACGGTCTGAGCAGCCAGGCCGGCACCCTGCGCAACGAAGCCGCGCACGCCCTGAATGACGCGGAGCAGGCCCTGTCCCAGATCCCCTACAAGGAGCAGCTGACGGCCGTGCTCACCGCCGGTGAGCACCAGTTGGCCATCTGGAAGGCGGTGAGCACCCATATGACGGACGGGAAATTCCTCGGCCATCTCACCGACCTGCGCACCCGCGCCCTCCTCGCACACGG
Organism: Streptomyces sp. NPDC015532; assembly: GCF_043078065.1. Classification (NCBI taxonomy): domain Bacteria; kingdom Bacillati; phylum Actinomycetota; class Actinomycetes; order Kitasatosporales; family Streptomycetaceae; genus Streptomyces; species Streptomyces sp. NPDC015532. Next base: position 47,744 of record NZ_JBIBSY010000002.1, read on the forward strand.
CAGCGAACTGCTGCAGCAACTCTCCGGAGGGCGGCTGGGTTTCGCCGACAACTTCGACATCGTCAGCCTCACCAGTCACACCTGCCGCAGCTCCCGCACTCTCTCCGGTGGAGAAACCTTCCAGGCCTCGCTCGCCCTCTCCCTCGCCCTGATGGAGATGCACAGCCGTAGCGGCACCCGCATGGAAAGCCTCTTCCTCGACGAAGGCTTCGGCACCCTGGACTCCGCTTCCCTCGACAGCGCCCTGCAGGTCCTGCGTACACACGTCGGGACCGACACGCTCCTGGCCGTCATCAGCCATCTGCGGCCGGTCGCCGAGACGGTGCACGACGTGCTGTGGGTCGAAAAGGACCACCGCGGTTCCCAGGCACGCTGGCTCAGTGCGTCCGAACGCGACAGCCTCGTCCGCGAGGACCTGCACAATCTTGCAGATCTGGCCTGACCTGCTCCGCGGCCGCCGCAGTTCTGCCATCGACGGCTGCGGCGCCTAATGTCTTGGCGACTCGGAAGGCCTCGCTCGCCGAGCGGAAGGCCGGCCGGTGAGCGGAAGGCTCGCGCACCGCCGACACCGTGTACGACCGCCCCCACAGCGTCGGCACCCGTGACCCGCTCGACGCCGTGCCGCTGTACGACGGCCCTGCGCACGCCGCCGTACAGCAGGCCCGCACCGAAGGCACAAACGACGCAGGCTAGCGCAGGGGGTCGCGCATCATCGACGCGAACACCGGGGAGTCGGCGAAAGGCTGCTGACTCCCCACCTGCTTGTAGCCCCACGCCTCGTACACGGCCTTGAGCCGGCCGTCGGACCGAAGCGGGTTGACCAGCAGCGTGACCCGCTGCTCCTGACGCTCGCTGAGCAGCTCCTCGTGCAGAGCGTGCGCTGCGCCCTTGCCGTGGGCGCCCCGCCACTGCTGCCGTACGAGGATCTCGTTCAGCGCGAGCGTCCGACGGCCGTCCTCGGCGGTGTACTCGGCGGGGAGCCCTGAGGGGCGAGGCAGACTCTTCGTAACGTGGATGCCGGCACGCTGATGCCGCAGGTGAGGCCGGGGAGAGAGCAACACGGGAGCAACGGGCATGACCACTGACGATGGCATCGACGTCTACCTCGGTCTGGATGTCGGCAAGGGCGAACACCACGCCACCGCCGTCAGCCGGGCCGGGAAGAAGGTGTTCGACAAGCCGCTTCCCAACAGCGAGCCGAAGCTGCGAGAGCTGTTCGAGAAACTGCAGGCCAAGCACGGGACGGTGCTGGTGGTCGTCGACCAGCCGGCTTCTATCGGGGCTCTTCCCCTGGCAGTTGCCCGCGATGTGGGTTGCCCAGTGGCCTACTTACCCGGCCTGACGATGCGACGGATCGCCGATCTATATCCCGGCGAGGCCAAGACGGACGCTCGTGACGCGTTCATCATCGCCGATGCCGCCCGAGCTATGCCCCACACCTTGCGGACCCTCGATCTCGCCGACGAGACAGTCGCGGAGCTGGCCATGATCACGGGCTTCGACGACGACCTGGCGGGCGAGTCCACCCGAATCGCCAACCGGCTCCGTGGCCTGCTGACCCAGATCCATCCGTCCCTGGAACGGGTGATGGGGCCGCGAATCCAGCATCCGGCTGTGCTCCGACTGCTGGACCAGTTCGGCTCCCCGGCCCGGATCCGCAAGGCAGGAAAACGGCGTCTGACCACGCTGATACGGCCGAAGGCACCCCGCATGGCCGAGCGACTGGTCGACGACATCTTCGCCGCACTCGACGAGCAGACCGTCGTCGTCCCCGGCACCGACGCGGCCGCGCTGATAGTGCCCGGCCTCGCAAGCTCACTCCAGGCAGTGCTTGACCAGCGCAAACTCCTCGCCGCCCGGATCGAGAAGCTCCTGGACGCTCACCCTCTTTCCGCGGTCCTGATTTCGATGCCCGGCATCGGGATCAGGACCGCGGCCCGCATCCTCGTCGACGTCGGTGACGGCAGCAGCTTCGCTTCGGCGGGACACCTTGCCGCCTACGCCGGCCTGGCACCCGTCACCAGGAACTCCGGCTCATCCATCCGTGGCGAGCACCCCTCGAAACGCGGCAACAAACAACTGAAGCGGGCCTTCTACCTCGCCGCGTTCGCCTCTCTGTCCCAGCCCGAGTCGCGCGCCTACTACGACCGCAAACGACGCGAGGGAAAGCACCACGTCGCCGCCCTCATCGCACTGGCCCGCCGCCGCATCGACGTCCTCTTCGCCATGCTCCGAGACGGCACCTTCTACCAGCCGCCCACACCCGCTACAGCTTGACGAAAGCCATAGAGGCACCTTTTGGCGCGAACGGAGGCCGCGTCGACGATCCCCGAGGTCCAGTCCACCTCGCTCCGGACCCCGAGTTCGTCCAGCACCGCCCGATGCAGCCGACGCCACAGGCCGACCTCGGTCCATACCGTGAAGCGGCGATGCGCGGTGGCGGAGGACGTGCCGAACGTCGGCGGCAGATGCCGCCAGGCACAGCCGCTCGTCAGCACGTACACCACTGCGGTGAACACGGCCCGCTCGTCACGCGGAGCGGTCCCGCCACCTTGCGGTCGAGCCGCGAACGACGGCAGCAACGGGGCGACCAGCTCCCAGAGTTCATCAGGAACCAGACGCTTCGACAGATCAGCACTCACGGCAGGCATCATGCCGCTCGAACATCAAGTCACGTGGGACAGCCCTCTACGTGACTGATGAGGCCGATCTGGCGGCCTGCTCGATCTTCGCGCAGTAGGCGGTGCGAGCGTCCTCATCGATCTGCATCCCGTGTTCGGGGCGCATCCCGGTTCGGCCGTCGACGCTTTCGCGCAGGATGTCGGCGTGCCCGGCATGCCGGTTTGTCTCGCCGAGGACGTGCACCAGGATGGCGAACAGGTTCGTGTTGGAATAAGGCTCCGGCCACCACGGCACGTGGCCGGGGGCATCGAGGGCAAGTTCGTCGATCGTCGCGTCCGAGTGTTCCCACGTGCGCCGGTAGAACGCGATGATCTGATCGCGCGCCTCGTCCTCAGCCGCCCACAGATCGCTGCCGTCGTGGTCCTGCCACCGGGGCAGCGGTTCCGGGGACGGCCGGTCGAAGACCTCGCCGAAGTACCTGGCCTCGACGCTGGCCACGTGTTTGACCAGGCCGAGGAGGTTGGTCCCGGTCACTGTCAAAGGTCGGCGGGCGTCGTATTCGGACAGGCCGTCGAGTTTCCAGAGCAGCGCCTCGCGGTCCCGCCGCAGTCTCCCGTGCAGGTTGTCCTTCGCGAATTCATCGATCATGCGGCATGAGCCTGCCATGGGTTACTCGTGGCCTCAAGATCCCGTACGTGGACCGCCATGGCCGACAAAGCCGAAGCCTGGCCATGGCCACCGCCCTGAGCTACTCAAGAAGCTCGCGGAACCTGCCACGTGAGACCACCTCTAAGGCTCAATTTCACCTATACGCTCGAATGGATCCCCTTCGATCACAGGCACGAAAAGCTTTCCTCGCAGCGCAGTGTAGAGGAAATCGGTGAAATTCACATCAAGAATCACCCAGCTCCCCATATCTACTACGACTCGCCATTCTTTCGATTCGCTTCCCGGAGGCATCAAGAGGACGTAATTGCCCGAGACGGACCTAGCTACGGGAATACACCCACTCTTTTCGGGATAGATGGGGCACGGATACAGCTCAGGACTACTCCGTACCAACTCGCCGTACGAATAGGCCGCCTGCTCCCACAGCGACTCAATCCGCAGCCCTTGATCACCAATCACAGCACGCGGATGGAAAAAGTAGAGCTGGTCGTTTACACAACCGGACCCATAAGCCGAGACAAACCACTTATAGTCGTCAGGAAGCCCTTTCCCGTAACTCGCTTCAAGGCTCCCCCAGTCACGGCGAATGTCTCCGTTAACTTCGGGTTCACCCAACAATTCAGCGATTTGATAGGTTCGAGAGAGTTCCAACCCGAGGACCTTTCTGAGCACTAATATCCACCGGTCGGCCGATTATAGACCGTACAGTTCAGACCGTATCCCCTGCTGCCAACCGCATACATCTTGAATTTCGGTTGGAATCGCCGGATTAGCGCCCCCGTAGACGGAAACTACACCGAGAGTAACATCCTGCCCCCTGGCGGCCTTCGTCACATCATCCAGGCTTCCACTTTGGATCAAGCCTCCACGCCCGAAGATCATATGCGTTGATATGGGCCACCGCGCCTGTAGCCCTGCAGTCGTCCGGTCCAGGACCAAAACGGGTCATAGGAGCGTAATAGAATGCAGGATTCCTGGAAGGGAAGTCACGGGAGCATGCGTCACGTGTGCGCTTCGCATCCGGATTCGCGCCAGACATTCCATATCCGAGGTCAGGATCGATGGCTTCGTCTGGGAACATGTCACGCAAAAGATCGAGACTGGACCCGTCCTCAGGTGTGTAGTTGCCAGTGTCAACCAACCCGGTCATGTCGGTCGTGCTTACAGTGGCATCGACGCCACTGTCCTTGTTCCACTTCTTATCGTCATGCACTGCTTTAGCTGTCGGACGGTCAGGCGCCGTAACGGGGTGCGGGCCATTGTTAGGATTCTGGTCGATGGGTGGCGGAGGCAGAGGCGGGGCATCAACACAGCGGTACCTACAGGTTCCGCCCCCGCTGCCTGCGCCGCCAGGAGCTAGGCCAGGGCCTGCCTCGGTGTCGACCAGCCCGGACCATCCATACTCGGGACCCGACGAGAAGTAGGCCGCTTATTTGCCCAGTGCGTCGGCCAGGCTGCCGGCCGTAATACCGGGACCGGATCCAATACTCCAAGACGTGCCGCCAGACCTTCCAGGCAGCCCGCGGGATCGCTGCGGATACCGGTTTGCCTTACCATCAGGGACTTTCCGAGGGATCGGCCTTCTGATGTCGGGGAGCTTTATCGGGCCGCGAGGCATATAAATCTCGCCAGTTGCGAGGCCCACTCCTCCCCAGGAATCCTTCAGGACGAGGTGTCCTGAAGGGTCGGTGCCGTTGAGGGGCGCGGCATTGACGTAGGTGTAACGGTTGGCCTGTGCGGACGGGAATGGGTCCAATTGCCACGTGTCTCGCGAGGCGAAGGATCCGGTGCCGGGCTGGTACCAGCGGGCCGCCATGTTGACGTCACCGGACTCTGGGTCTGTCCAGCCTGACTGGTATCCGACTGCCGGTGTGGTGCCGGTCGTCGCTGTTTGCTTGCCGAACGGGTCGTACGCCGTCGAGCTGCTGACCGATGTGCCATCGGCCGTCAGGCTGGCGACCAGGTTTGCGCAGTCGGATTAATGACCGGGAGTGGGAGTCCGTGCCTCGGTGCCCTGAAGGACGGCGTCGGGGTCCGAGGTCTGTGCGATGACCTGTCAGGGGTCGGTCTCAGGTCCCGGCCCGACTGGGAGATGTTCAGACCGTGCAGGCCAGCCCGGTCTGTACGTGCAGCTGGCGCGCGGCCTCTGCGAGAGCCAGGGTTGCTGATCGTGCCGACGTGGTAGGCGGGGTGCTTGCCCGATACGCCTTCGGCTGACCACGGACGGAACGCCAGACTCGATGGACGACCTGGCGGCGGTCACAGGTGGGTGGAAGCCGGCTTGGATCGGCGCTTCTTGCCGCCTACCCGGTGCCCGGACGCGTCACCGAGTTGGCTGGTGGTGCGATGGAACCCGCCTATTGGGCGGGCTCGGCCAACTGCGCGGAGCCATCGGTGTCGCCAGTTCCGTCACCTCCGTTGCCCACCAGACAGGCATGCGCTCTCAAAGCGGCGACGCCCGATTCTGTTGTTCGAGTCGAACGACACAGGGCTGCCCGCTGCGGGGCAGCCCTGTCGTGTGTGCCAGGGGACGGGCACCCGGTCAGGCCCGTCTCGTCCCACGTCACACAGCGGCGAGGATGTCGAGAACCGAGACCACCGCGGTACCGGGGGCCAAGCCCTTCGGGGGATGCGGACCGTACGCCAGCTTCGCGGGAATGACGGCGAGCACGCGACTGCCAACCCTTCGGCCCACCAGCGCTCGGTCCCAGCCATCGATGACGTTGCCCCGGCCGATCACAACGGACAGCGGGCTGCCTTCCGCGCGGGAGCTGAGGAAGAGGTCTGCCTCATCCTCGCCGCTGGCGGTCCCCCAAGCGACCGAAGAGTACTGGAGAACGAGGGTCCGCCCGGCTTTCACCACCGGGCCGGAACCGTTGACCAGGTTCCGGACCATCAGGCTCATGGGGGCGGCACGGTCGGGGAGGGTTACGCTCGCGGTGCCGTCGTCCTTGTTCATGTGTACCTCGGGCAGTGTGCCTGGTACCGGCACCTGCTCGCCCGGGACAATCGCCTTGGCTGCGATGACGTTCAGAATGTCGACGGCATAGACGACGGTGTCTTTGCCGGAGACCCCTAGCTGGGCGCTGCCGGTCGTCCCGTATGCCGCCGCGGGAGGTGCCACGACCAGAACCCGACTCCCGGCACGCTGTCCTTGCACCGCTTGGTCCAGGGCCGGGAGCGTCGCGCCTCGCCCGACGGCGAAGACCTGAGGGCGGGTTCCCTTGTCGTGCGAGCTGGGCAGCGCTTTGCCGGTTCGCCACAGCTTGGCGGTGCTACGGACGACGACCACATCGCCAGTGCGCGCCGGACGCCCTCGTCCCTGTGTCTGCGGCGCCACGACGAATTTGCCGCTCGGCGCGGTCTTCGGAACCGAGATCGTGGCGGCGCTTCCGAACCGGCCTGAAACGGTGGGCAGTACGGCGTCCGTGTGCACGGCTGCGGGTACAGACCTCTTGGGCGCCGGCACGGAGGGAGCCGTGAGCGGCCGATGCCAGCCGTCAGGAGCGTCGGGGTGCCGTGCTGCTCCGCTGTCGCATCCCGCAAGTGCGAAGAGGCAGGCGGCGAGTGATGTGGCGAGCAGGCGTCGCGTCGGTGTTCCGCGTCGGCAGCGGGCGGGTCGATCGCTCATTGTTCCCATGGGTAGACCTTCTTGTTCTTCTTCCGTCCACCGAACAGGAGGAGCGAGACGACGGCCAAGGGCCCGAAGATCAGCGCGACGTAGCTCCAGTCGCGATGGTCTGCCCCCTTGGAACGGGCGATGCGCGAGGCCGCTATCGAGCATCCGATGTTCAGCGCAAGACAGAGGATGCCCAACAGGATCTGCACCGGATCGTGTGAAATAGAAATTCCCATGATTCCTCAAGTAACTCGGAACGAGACCGTCGCCGGGCTGGGTGGGGAGTCGTCCCCACCCAGCCCGGTCAGTGACGATCTGCGTTTCTAGTAGTAGGAGATTCTGGCGTCGTACATGTACGGGCCGTCATAGAGGGTGCGACGCCAGGTAAGGAAGTAGATGGCAGTGATCTCCACCGTTCCCTTCGCGACGTACCAGTAGTAGGTCTCCTTCTCGTGCTGCCATCGTCCGCGGTAGCAGCGTCTGAAGTACCAGTTCTGGTAGCCGTACCGGGTCTTCATTCCGACGATCTTTACGCGCAGCGATCCGAAGGAATAGCCCGCGAAGATGTAGTTGAAGGCGTTGATGGCGTTGCGCTTGAACCAGCTCTTCATCCACTGGCTGTAAGTGTCGTGCCAGCGGCCCCAGTGAACGTGACCGACGGACGTCTGCCGCCAGTAGTTGTTGGAGCTGGTGCACTTGCACTTGCTCGACGTCCCGGAGTCGTCTTGCTGGTTGAGCGGGTCTTGTCCGGCGTAGTCGTAGGCGTTCGCCGAACCGCCCGGGACTGGGTCGGTCTGCAGGAACCGTCCGGTGGACGGATCGTACAGGCGAACGCCCATGACGATGTCGCCGGAGACCGTCCCGCTGTTGCGCAGGGTGGCTCCTCGGAAGCCGTAACTTGTGGGTGCGGCACCGGACTCAGGGTTGCCGAATTCGTCGAAGGACTGGGCGACGACCGTGCCCGACTGGTCCAGGGGCAGCTGCACCGTCACGTTGCCAGCTATGTCGGCCAGCTGGAGCACGGTGGCGCCGGAGGCGCCGGTGACGGCGGCGAGGCTGCCGTCGATGCCCTGGACGTTGCGGCTCACTGTGCCGCTCGCGTCCACCACCGACCAGTCGGGGCTGTCGGTGTCGTCCCCATGGTGATCAGTCCTGACTGCGGTCTGGCTCCAGGTGGAATCGGAGTTCTGGGTTTCGGTGACCGAGGACGACAGACGTCCGAGGGCATCCAGGCTCCAGGTCTGACGGCCAGTGCTGGAGGTCTGCTGACGGATCAGGTCGGTGGCGTAGTACGAGAGGGTGGTGCCGTTCGCCTTGGCCGTGGTGCGGCCGAAGGCGTCGTAGACGGTGCCGGTGTTGGTCAGTCGGTCGGCACTGTCGTAGGTGTTCGTGGTGCTGGTCGCACCGGTCGAGGAGCAGGCGTCTCCGGGAGCACCCGACGAGACCGCCTGGGTGGTGCGGTTGGAGTCCTTGTCGAAGCCATAGTCCCTTCTGGTGCAGGTGCCGTTCGGGCTTGCGTTGTCGGAACGCGTGAGCCGGCCGATCTGGTCGTAGCCATAGGCGCGGCTGACCGTCTGCCCGTTGGTGTCGCTGTCCGCGACGACCTGGTCCTGCACTGAGTGATCGGCGGCATCGGACGCGACGGTGGAGCCGTCACTGTCACGGGTGTAGACCCTGGAGGTCTGTGTCCCGATCTCGTTCGTGCCGACGGTGAGGGTGTAGCCGCCCGGTATCTGCTCGCTGGTCATGCCACCGTTCGCGTCATAGGCAGCGCGGAAGGTGCCCGCCACGGAGTCCGTGCGGGAGGTCTCCAGACCGCGTGGGTCCGTGCTGGTGTCGTAGGTGTAGGTGATGGTCGACGGAGCCGAGTCGGTGGTCTTCACCGGCCTGTTGAGCTTGTCGTACACCGTGTTACGGACGTTTCCCGCGCCGTCGTTGTAGGACAGGTCGCGGCCGAGCATGTCGTACGTCCGGGTGACGGTCTGCCCGCCCGACGTGACGGTGGTGACGTCCCCCGTCACCGTGTCGTAAGCCGCGGTGGTGTCGGCGACCGCAGTCCCCACGCCACCGGCGATGGCGATCTTGGTCGTGCGGCCCGCGCCGTCGACCGTGAAGGCCGTGGTGCGGGTCGCGCCGTTCGCGGTCCGCGTCTCCTTGGAGAGGTTGCCCCACCGGTCGTACTCAAGCGACTTGGTCGCCAGCTGGGCGGGGTTGGTGCCACCTCCAGTGATGGCCCCGGCCGGGCCGACGGAGCAGACCATGTCCGCCCACTCAGGACGACCCTGGCAGGTTCCGGTGCCGGTGGCTGACCAGTACGTGGTGGCCGTGGTGCCGGCGTCGGACCCGTTGGACTTGGGCATGATGGATTTGATCGTCCGGCCCTTGGTGTCGTACACCGTGGTCTGGGTGACTGCCAGGCCGGCCGGGTCCAGCGTGCTCGTGGTGGGCAGGCCCTGGACCCAGTCGTAGCCGGTCTTTGTCGTCCGGGTGTCCGCGTCGGAGGGGTAGCCGTCCACGTAGGCGCCGATGGTGGCGGTCGTGGGCTGGTTGCTCACCGTGGCGCTGCCGTCGGTGGGGCGTCCCTCGTCGTAGGCGGTCGCTGTGTGCCGTCGAGCGGCGACCTCAGAGCCGGCGGGCAGGTCGGTGCCGCCCGTGCCGGCCTTGATGGTGCCGGTGAGGGTGACCATGTGCAGCGGCCCGTACTCCTGCAGCTCACGCTGGCCGTCGGTGGAGTACACGTGCGTGGTGGACAGCTGATCGGCGCGCTCCGCCGTGGACAGGCCACTGATGCCGAGCCTGTTGATCTCGTCGAGGCCCGCGCCGGAGGTGGCGAGCGCCAGCTCCCGGTTGGCGGCGGTCAGTTCGCGCAGAACGTTGCCGGTGCCGTCGTACTCGGTGGTGGTGACATACCCGCCTGGTGTCACGGCGTTCACCTCACGGCCGGAGGCATCCGCGTAGGACAGCGAGGCGCGGGTGTACGACGCGGAGGTCAGGCTCTTGCCGTCGTGCGACGCGGGCGCCACGTCCTCAGGGAACACGGCCGTGGCGTCCGTCGGCATGTCCGTCTGCCCCCAGGCGGACACGTTGGACGTACCCATCTTGTAGGGGGCCGTGGAACCGCTGAGGGGGACGTCGTAGACCAGCGAGACAGCAGCCGTGCCGCCATCTTGCTGGCTCTTCGAGCCGGGGGAGAGCGTGGGCCGCGACGTCGACAGCAGCATGCCCGGACCTGCAGTAGCCGCATTGCCGGCCGTGCCGTAGGCGAAAGTCCACGGCAGTTCGCCGGCCGGTGTCAGGGTGGTGACGCGGCCGGCCGAGTCGTAGGCGTAGGTCGCCTTCAGCGCCGGACTGATCCGAGGGTCCCACTCCTCACGCAGACGGCTGGAGTTGTCGTAGGCATACTGCGAGACGACCGTTGCCGTGGTGGTGCTGTCGCCAGGTGTGACGGCCCACAGCTTGATTTGCTGGACCTGTCCGGTGTAGTTGCCGAACACCGAACTGGTGGCCGTGGTCGAGGCGGCATAGACGAACTGCAGAACGCGGCATCCGGTGTTGCTGCTGGTGTTGGCGAACCAGTCGTGGCCAGCGGCAGTAGCGGCGTCAATGGCAGTCTGGCACTGGCTGGCGCTGACCGCGCTCGTGGGGGCGATCAGGTACTTCGGACGTGTCAGCGTGCTGGATCCCGCCACGACCTTCTCGGACACCACCGTGGTGGTGGAGTCCGACAGAGGGGTGAACGTGGTGGACATCTGCCACGTGGTTGCCGCAGGGTCCACCTTCGCGAAGGTGGTCGTGGTGCCCTGGTCGTCCTTAAGCGTGAACGAGCCAGTCAGGGAACCGGTGAGGGCGAGGTCCTCCGCGCCAGGTTCCGGCTGCCATGCGCCGGCACTGGTGGCGGTGAAGCCGGTCTCGATACCTTCGGAGTCCACCACGGCGACCGAGGTGGCCGAGGTCTTGCGCAGGTAGTCCCAGTCCGAGTCCGAGGTCTGCACCGCGGCGCCAGAGGTCCACTGGGGGCCGAAGATAGCCACCTGCCCCTCGGCGTCGGTGCCCGCGGTCGGACGACGGGACGATGCCGTACGGCTGACCGACATGCCGAAGAGCGAGGCATCGGTGGCCGACAGGGTGTAGTCACCAGTCAGTTCGTTCACCGAACCAGGACCCACGTCACTCGCGGGGGCGTCACCGGCGTTGCGGTCTGCAGTGACCGTCACGATTTCGGAGTAACCGGTGCTGGTCCCGTCGGTGAAGGCGGCGCGGATGTCGACCGGGCCGTCCTCGGCCAGCGAGGTGGTGATGTTCCAGTTCAGCGCCGGTGGCGCGCCGCTCGGAGCGGCCAGCGGCCATGCGGCGACGGCCGAACCATCGCTGTTCTTGGCGACGTCTGCGAGCGGCACGTTGTGCCAGGTGTCGGTCTCACCGCGGCGGTACTGGTACGTGACACCGGTGTAGGTGGACTTGCCGGTGGCAGACAGAGCAACACGTCGGGCGGGCCTGTCGCCCTGGCCGGGCGAGAGTATGGCCGCTCCGTCGGCGCCCACACCGAAAGCGTACTGGGTGGTCGCGGTGGACAGATTCCCGCCCGAATCGATGGTCTTGGCGTACAGCGTGTGCCAGCCGTCGGCAGGCGTGATGCTGATGGTCAGCGGGTCACCGCCGGTACCGTCCACCGTGTCGTCGACGCGCTTGCCCATGGCCGGATCGTCCAGGCCCCACTTGAAACCCTGACCGTCCGTCGAGGTTGTGTCCAGGGTGCATGAGACCGCGCCCGATGCCTTCGCCGACCAGGTACTCACCGGGTAATCGGGGCACGAGATGCTCGGCGCGACGGGCAGCGCGGTGTTCAGCACGAACACCGAATAGCCCGACCAGGTGCCGTAGTCCGAGTCGTCAAAGCCACGGGCCCGGAAGCGCAGATGCGATCCAGCAGGGAAGGCGTTGGCCGAGGGGATGGTCAGCTTGGCTGTTCCACCGGATGCCACAGCTGCCGTGGTGGCCGTGTAAGCGTACGTAGTGTCGTTGTACGCCGGGTCGGGCGTCACTTCGAACTGAGCCTTGACCGTGCCGCCGTCGGCGTCGCTGACCTTTGCCGACAGCAGCGGCGTCAATGAAGTGACGTAGCGCTTGCCGTTGTAGGCGTTGGCGATGCTCGGCGAAACTGCCGAAGCCGAGTTGGTGGCGTAGGAATTGTAGGTGACCGTCAGATGCGGTTCCACCGAGTTGTCGCCGGAGATGTAGTTCGCCGAGCGGAATCGACGCCAGGTGGCGGAGTCCGTCTCGCTGGCGCCGCGGACCTGCAGGCCGTAGTTGGCCGACCCATCAGCCCACGCCTGCACGATGCTGTCCAGGTCGAAATTCATGGTGCCGGCCGGGCAGGCAGAGGAGTAGCCCAGGGCGGCTGTGTTGGTGACCGCGCCCGTGGTGGTGGTGGTCGGCTGCGCGGCCCACGTCACCGTGGACGAGGACCAGTCCGAGGTGATCCGCCGGACCTGGGTGCCTGCGCCAGTGGTGGCACAGGTGGCGGAGTAGTACGAGTACAGCGCCAGGTTTGTGTCGATGATGTGCTTGCCCTTGTAGGGCGAGACGTCGAACTTGAGGTATGAGCGCGCCACGTCGGTGCCGCCGTCGTAGGTGCCGGACTTCAGCTCGGGCGAGGAGACCTGCGAGTCGGTGTAGTCGGGGGTCTGCACCCAGGTGTCGGTGGTGACTGCGAGCGTGGAGGTCGGGTCGATGGTCACGGGGTAGGTCGCCGTGGCCAGGAAATCCTTGTCCGCGCTAAGGACGAGCGTCTGCGATCCGTCCTTGTCGGTGTCGATCTTCGTGTCGACCCGCCGCTGATGGGCGGACTCACCCGAAGCGGGATCCTTGGAGTCGTCCCACATCATCGGGGCCGGTGCCTCGGCGACCAGGTCCCCGTCCGGGTTCTTCAGCAGCAGGTGCCCGGAGTCGGCCTGGGACAGCTTCAGCCCGTCCAGGTTGAGTGGAATCCGGTAGGTGCCCGCGTCATCGGCCGGCTGCTGGGACAGCTGGATGTTCTCCGAGAAGCCCTGGGCCAGCGCGGTCACCGAAAGCTTCTGCCCGTCGCCCAGGTTGTAGGAGGCGGTGCCGTCCTTCACCGACGGTGTGGGCAGCTTGTCCTCCCAGCCCAAGCCGAACGACGCCTTGTCCTTGCTCACCGACGCGAGCTGCGTGTCCCCGCCGTCGGACACCGCCACGTCCGCAGCGGCTGCCTTCGGCTCCAGACTGTCGCCCGTATCGGACAGGGACGTGTCGATGTCCTTCCACTGACCGTCCTGCTTCACGCGGATCGGTCCGCCGTAGGACACGGTCTGCATGGCCCCACTGGGCAGGACGTAGGTGGTCGACTTCGTCGTCCGCTCCGACAGCACCTCAATCTTGCGGTCCTGCAGGCGAGCCATCAGCACTGCCGAAGCCTCATCCTGCGCCTCAGCGGGTCCGGAAGGGGCTTCGGAGGCCGGGGCCGCCGATGCCGTAGATGCGCCGCTATCGGGGGTTGTGGCGAAAGCCATGCCGCTTTCCGCAACCAGGGCCCCCTCGGCAACCATGGCCATCACCAGGCCGATGGCTATCTGCCGCAATCTTCGCCGGTGTGCAGGCGCCGGCCGCGACCCGCTGAGGATCGCGCGTCTTTGACGCATAGTCGGGTGTCCCTCCAGGTCAGTATCGAGCCGGGTGCCCCCGGCCAGGATGCTGATCTTCTGAAATGGAGCACACGCAGCGTCACGCCGTCAGCCTGCAAGTCAAGAATCAGCCATTGCCAGCAAAATATTCTCCATTCTGCTGCGCGTTCACGGGCGAGCGATATATTCAGATTGGCCTGGTTCGAACCATTTCTTGACCAACCTGTCAATACGTCAGGTATCGAAAAGGTTCCAGGATGCCGGTCAAGACTTTCCAAAGTCATGACCGAATATGTTGTGTAACCCCGCGAAATTACCCCAAAGCATGCCGGATGCCGGTTGAGCTGATGGACGGGACATGCTGCACATGCGATCCACCGAAAGCCTCGATCCGCCGCACCCGCAGCAGTGACGTCTTCACCCGAGACAAGCCGTCCAGCGCTAGACCGATCTCGCTGCCGAACACTGCGGTGGTCCGAGCCATAGGTCCGCACCCGGCGAGCATCCAATTCGCCACGCACGGCAGTTGGCGTGCGCCATGTGCAGCTCACTCACCGCGAACAGGCGCCGCCGCGCCCGCCCATTGCCACCCGAAGGCTCTTCAGGGCTGTTTGGGGACGGCTCTCGTTCACCATGCTGGAACGCCACATACGTGAATGCAAACGCCTTGATGAGTGCAAAGCGGACTGCGCAATGGGCCTTCAAGCCGAGTTGCGCAACTCCAGATCCTGGTACTCACGCCGTTTCGCAGCAGACTGGGAACGAACTACCACTGCTCATCCGCACCGCCTGCAGACACCACCCGGCAGAAGCTTCATGGCGAGTGTCATAAGGTCACCAGCCGGGTCCGCGTTTGGTCGTGCGGCCGGAGTTAGCGGCAGCACAGATTCAGGAGGCGACCGGTCACGCCGGTCGTCGGTGGGAGGGGTTCACTCGATGGCGGCGCAATTCGGCAGGAGGCTGCGCAAGGGCGCGGCAACCACCGCTGTGACCATGGCCGCGGTCGCGGCTCTGTCCGCCTCCCAGGCCCCGGGAGTGATCACCGACGACCACGGCCGGCAGGCGACCGCCATCCATGCCGGGCAGCACACGAATGACGCGACCAGTGCGGGCAGCGGACTCGCGACCGGTAACGGGCGTTACTTCACGGACCTTCCGCCGCTGCAGAGCCCGAACCCCGCGCCGACCACGGGAAGCGACACGCCCGCCGCCACGGGCGTGGCCGAGGCGGGCATCCCGGCGACCGTCCTGGCCGCCTACAAGCAGGCCGAGGCGTCGCTGCGCGAGTCCAAGCCGACCTGCAACCTGCCCTGGCAGCTTCTCGCCGCGATCGGCAAGGTCGAGTCGGGCCAGGCCCGCGGCGGCCGTGTCGACGCCAACGGCACGACCTTGTCGCCCATTCTCGGCCCGGTCCTGAACGGCTACGGATTCGCCAACATCAAGGACACCGACAACGGCGCGTTCGACGGCGACAGCACCTTCGACCGCGCGGTGGGGCCGATGCAGTTCATCCCCTCCACCTGGGAGTGGGCGGGCCGCGACGGCAACGGCGACGGCAAGAAGGACCCCAACAACATCTACGACGCGGCGCTGGCCGCCGGGCACTACCTGTGCCGCTTCGACCACGACATGTCGGTCCAGGCGCAGATGAACGCGGCGATCCTCAGCTACAACAACTCGACGGCGTACCTCAACACCGTCATGTCGTGGCTGGAGTACTACCGCAAGGGCACGCACGAGGTGCCGGACGGCACCGGCACGCTGCCCTCGCACCACAGCGACGAGCCGACCTCGCCGAGCCCGACGCCCACGCCGCCCGCGCAGCCGTCCCCGCCGGTCGGCCCGCGGCCCGGCGGCGGCCCGTCGAGCCCCGCCCCGAAGCCGACCCCTCCCGCCACCCCGACCCCGCCGGCCACGCAGCCCCCGACGAACACGCCCACTCCCACGCCGACGCCCACCGAGACGGTGGACCACCTGACGAACATGGGCGCCGGGAAGCTCACGGCGACCGCCGGGGACACGTTCGCGCAGAAGATCGCCGTGCGGACCGACGACAAGACCGGCAAGCCCGTGGCGAAGGTCCGGGTGCGGTTCACCATCGTCGGTGACACCGACGCCACCTTCACCGGCGGCGAGAGCGTCGCCACGCTGGTCACCAACGGACTCGGCATCGCCGGCGCGCCCGCGCTCGTGGCGGGCGAGAAGACGGGCGACTTCACGGTCCGCGTCACCGTGGTGGGCCGCGTCATGGCCGGCCTCGACTACACGGCGAGCGTCACCGCGCGCCAGGCCGACACCCTGGCCCGCACCGGCGACACCGCGCTGACCTGCGTCCCGGGCGGCGAGTTCGCCGACCAGGTCGAGGTGAAGGCCACCTACAAGGGCGCCGCGGCGGGCAAGGTCGCCGCGACCGCGACCCTGATCAAGTCCGCCGACGACACGGGCGAGAACGACAAGGGCCCCTTCTTCAAGGACGCGGACGGCAAGACCGTACGCACCCTCGGCGCCCTGACCACCGGCGCGGACGGCCTGCTCAAGCTGCCGAAGCTGTACGCCGACGACACCACAGGCACCTTCCTGCTCCGCATCACCACCACCGGCGGAGCCACCCTGACCATCGAACTGACGGTCGCCGCCGCCCCTTCCTAGAAGTCTGCAGGGCGCCCTGATCCGTTTGCGCGACGTGTTCTCGTCCCGAGTCTGCGAAATTCGCTCTCGTATGGCCGTCTCCCGGCTATCGGCCGGGCAGCCGGGCCAGCGCGAGATCGACATCTCCCCAGCCATCCCGACCGAACGGGCACGCGAGAGGCACATCCGCCGTGGTGTGGTCCTTGTGCGGCCAGCCGGTCAATCAGTAGGAAATGGGCCAAAAATCCCGCTCCAAAGTGGAGGCCGATCATGTTCTGGCAATGTATTGAGGTGGTCGGCGCATCGGTGCTGATCGTCGGGGGGGTCGCCACTCTCGGCGGGGGCTGGCTGCCGGCGCGGTATCGCAGCAGCGTCCGCCGACCGGTCATGTTCGGTTGGGCCCAACTGACCATGGCTGCCGGACTCATCATCTATCTGGTTAGCAACTCCTTGACCAACACGTCACACCTCGACCTAGCGGTGAAGGCGTGCGGAGTTGCTGCCTGGGGCTCCGGCCTCACGTTAATCGACCTGGCTGACCGCGAACCGCGGCGCCGCTGACCTCCAAGTTCGGCGGCGCGGTGAGTGCATTGCGTATGTCGCTCGCCTCGAAGACCGGCTACGACACCAACCACAAGCCGAAGCTCCAGTCCGGGGACCAACCCGGCAAGCACGGGGGCGGGGGCAAGAACGGGAAGATCAGCAGTGGCAAGGCTGGCGTTTTTTATTCGAAGTAGGCGCGGCCTGCTGATTGCCGTAACCGCGGTGCTGGTCGTCATGGCAGCTCTGACGGCCTGGCTGGTCCCACAGGGACAAGATGGGAAGGCCACCTCGCGGAACGGCCATGCCCTTGACGGCGGCATGGCCTCACAGGCCGAGGTGGGATCCGGCGGTCTGCGGATCGGCAAGGAGTATTGGGTCAACCTGCCACAAGTGACCAACCTCAGCGGTGAACCGGTGACGGTACTCAAGGCGCGGTTCCTCGGCGGCCTTCCCCCTGGACTGAAGCTGATCGCCTACAAGGTGGTGAGCACCAAGGACACCGACGGGTACGGAATCGGCGGGCTGGAGGTGAAGTCACCGGGTGACGACGTCACCGGCCTGCCGGAACGGACGGACACCTTCACCGTGAAATCCCACAAGCCGGCCGACTGGTATCACATGGTCCGGTTCAAGGTGACCGGACCGGTGACGGACGACACCTCGCTATGCCGGTTCTGGTACCAGCAGGGTGCGGTGAAGTACCGGCAGGATCTGCGGTGCGTCAACCAACTCCGCCTCGCCAAGAAATAGAACAACCAGATAAGGCGGCCAGAAACCCGGGCTTCATCGGCGGCCGCCCCTCGTTGACCCCAGCACCTGCCGTGTACGGTCCCGCACCGTCGGGGCCGTCAACAGCGGGGTGACTGGTGAGGGAGAAGGGCGGTTGGCTGGCCTGTCCGCTCGCGTACGTGCCGCTGCCGGTCCAGAGCCGGCACGCCAGCACGAGCACGCGGTTCAAGCGGGAAAACGCGTCGCTTTCGGACGGCTGGTGGCTGTACCGGCTACGCACCGACGAGCCCGCCCCACCGATGGGGTTCCCGGCCGTCGGCGCCGCCGAAGCCTCCGACCGCGCCGAACATCAGTGGCACCGTCCAGGTCGGCAAGACGCTCACCGCAGGCCACGGCGCCTGGTCACCCGCCCCGACGAGCTACGTGGTACTGCTCCGGGCACCGCCATCAGCGGCGCGATGAAGAGTACGTACCCGCTGAGGGCGTCCGACAGGACAAGAGGATGACTGTCAAGGTCACCGCCAAGAAGACCGGCTATACCAGCGGCACTACCACGACCAAGGCGGTCCGCGTCAGCTGACCCGGTACGCCCAGGAAGCCCGGGCGCCCGTTCGGCGGCCGGGCTTCACACATGTTTGACGCAGGTGGCAGGAATCTGCGTAATGCGTGTGTGAGGCCCACCATCCGGATGGCCGAGCCTCGTGGGCGCTTGTGCGGACCGCCTCGATGGTGGCGGTGCCGTGCCGTTGGCGTAACCGGTCTGGCGGCGGTCGCCTTGGGCATCTGACTTCCGGCACGGTCTAGCTACTCTAAGAAGGTGTCTCGGTTGGTGTGAGGGCTTACATGCCGCGTTCCGGTCCGTACGTCTCCCAGGTGCGTTGGTTCGGCCCTGTGGGCAGGTATTCCAACAGAACAGAGCCGGGGTAGAAGACCGCGCTGTCCCAGCCGATCATCTCTTCGCCGACCAGGTACCGGTACAGCCACTCGGCGAAGGTCATCGCGTGTCCTGCCCAGTCACCTTCCGAGCCCTGGACAACCACGCCGGCGGAGGTCCCGTGGACTTGGGTAGCCGCGAAGACCTGTCCCCCCTGGTCGGTGGAGGCGAGGGGGATCAGACCCTCAGCGGTTCCAAAGCTGAGCTGCGGGAGGTTGCAGAAGACGCGAGGGTCGTCCTCCGGCTCAGTAACGTAGGACTCCCATGCGCTTTCTGCCCAGGTGGCCGATGTCGAACGTATGTGCTCGGCCAGGTTGAACCATTCAGATGCCGGATGGTGGAGGTAGAGGTGTCCGTTGATCTGCACCGGCGCGTAAGCGTCGACGATCTGCTTGTAGTCCGCCGACAGGGCTCTGCCGACTTCCTTCTCCAGCCTGAGCCAGGCTGCGGGGTCGGAGAGCCGCTCTTCTTTGGGGCCCAGCATGGCGAAGACGGCTTGCAGGTAGTCGGTCATGGTCTCTCAGGATCCTGGTCGGGAAGACGTCCGGGACAGCATTGACTACGTCGGCTGTCAGCCTTCCGTTGGGGTTCTCGTTGTTCACGGCATGGAGATGGTGCAGCAACTGGTGCCCAACAAGTTGTGGGAGCTCTTTCTACGCGTGGCGCCCGAGGCGCCGGTGCGTCCACAAGGCGGCGGCCGCCGGAGAGCTGACGACCGTGGTGTTCTGGCTGCGATCGTGTTCGTCGCCACCTCCGGCTGGACATGGCGACAGCTGCCACCGCTGTTCGGGGCATCCTGGCAGACCGTCCACCGCCGCTTCACTCACTGGTCCAAAGCCCGCGTCTGGGCCAAGCTCCACCGCGTAGTCCTGGATGAACTTGGATCCGAGGGCATCCTCGACTGGTCTCGATGCGCCGTCGACTCGGTCAGTGTCCGTGCCCTCAAAGGGGGGCCCTGACCGGACCGAATCCGACCGATCGAGGCAGGAAGGGGTCCAAGATTCACCTGCTCACCGACCGCAACGGTCTGCCCATCTCGGTGGGCATCTCTGGCGCGAACACTCATGACAGCCAAGGACTTGAGCCGCTCGTCCGGGGCATCCCACCTATCCGCTCGCGTCGCGGACCCCGTCGGCGCCGCCCTGTAAAGCTCCACGCGGACAAGACACCCCATGCAGCTATCGGGTCAAGCAGCAGCTGCTGGCGGTGTCCGTGAGATGACGGTGAAGGCGATCGTTTCGTCGAACTTCTGGCGGGTCGTCAAGCAGTGATGCAGTTGGCCGAGCATGCGGTTGAACAGGCGTCGGAGGGCTGCGTGGTAGCGATCACCGGTGTCTCTTCGGCGGTTGTAGTGGGCATGGGCCCCGGGTGAGGCGGTGAGGGCGGCGAACGCCCAGTGCCGTCCGGTCGCTGCCAGGCGGCTGTTCTTGATCCGCCGATGGCTGACGCGTCTGCTTTTGCCGGATTCACGGGTGGCTTTATTCACGAGTAGTGCCGTCAGTTGTTCACGGGTTTGGGAGGCACCCAGATCCACGGTCGGGTGATGTTCACGAGTTTTGACAGCACTGGGGTACTTGCCAGGACAGCATCGGGGTGCACCTGGTGAAAGGTCCTGGTCATGCCGCAGATGTCCAAGGTCGAGCTGTACGCGGCGATCCGGCGTGATCACCGTGCCGGCATGAAGATGCGCGAGCTTGAGCGCAAGTACAACGTGTCGTGGCGGACGGTCAGGAAGGCTGTGGACTCGGTCTGGCCAGAGCCGCGGAAGAAGCTGCCACCGCGGCCGACTGCGCTGGATCCGTACAAGCCGGTGATCGACGAGATGCTGCGGACGGACCTCGATGCGCCGCGCAAGCAGCGCCATACGATCACGCGGATCTTCCACCGGCTCATCGAGGAGCACGACGCCGATGTGTCCTACCAGATGGTCCGGCGCTACGTCTCCGACCGGAAGCCGGAGATCCTCGCGGCCTCGGGCAAGGCCCCGGTGGAAGCGTTCGTGCCGCAGACCCACCTGCCCGGCCACGAAGCGGAGGTCGACTTCGGCGACGTGACCGTGCGCCTGGCCGGCGAGCTGGTGACCTGCTATCTGTTCTCGCTCCGCTTGTCCTACTCGGGCAAAGCCGTCCACCGGGTCTTCGCCTCCTGCGGCCAGGAAGCCTTCTTCGAAGGGCACCTGCACGCCCTTCGCACGCTGGGCGGTGTTCCCCGGACCAAGATCCGCTACGACAACCTGAAGTCAGCGGTTGCCCAGGTGCTGGGGCTGAACCGGGCCCGGGTGGAGACCGACCGGTGGATCGCCTTCCGCTCGCACTTCAACATCGAGAGCTTCTACTGCCGCCCGGGCATCGAAGGCGCCCACGAGAAGGGCGGAGTCGAAGGGATGATCGGCTACTTCCGCCGCAACCACTTCACTCCGGTCCCGGAAGTCGACTCCCTCGCCGAGCTGAACGAGATGGTCGACCAGTGGGACCTGCATGACGGGCACCGCAGGATCGGCTCACGGCCGCGGACCGTCGACGAGCACTTCGCCGTCGAGCAGCCACTGCTGATGCCGCTGCCGGAAGAGCCGTTCGAGACCGGTCGGCTCTTCACGCCGCGGGTCGACCGCTACAGCCAGATCGCCGTCCGGACCAACCGCTACTCGGTCCCGACCCGCCTGATCGGCAAGCGGGTGCGCGTCGTCCTGCACGCCTCTCACCTGGTGGTTTATGACAGGAACGTCGAGGTGGCCCGGCATGAGAGGCTGATCGCGAAGGGCAGCTGCCGTCTGGACCTGGACCACTATCTCGAAGCCCTCATCCGCAAGCCGGGAGCCTTCCCCGGTGCCACGGCTCTGGAACAGGCCCGGTCAGCAGGCAAGTTCACCCCGGTCCACGATGCCTGGTGGGCCCAGGCCCGCAAGGTTCACGGCGAGCGGGACGGCACCCGGGCGTTGATCGAGGTCCTGCTGCTGAACCGGCACCTCTCCCACGAGTACGTGGTCGCTGGCCTGGCCACCGCGCTGCGGGCCGGCGCCCTGACCGCCGACGCGGTCGCCCTGGAGGCCCGCAAGGCCGCTCAGACGGAGGGCGAGCCAACCATCGGCGCATCCATCCCGGCGCTTCCCGGGCAGACGCCGGCCACGGTCACGTCGCTGCACGAGTGGCGGCTCGCGCACCTTCCACCGGACACCAGGCCGCTGCCGTCGGTGACCGCCTATGACCAACTGCTCCGACGCCGCCGCACCAGCGGCAGCGACCACCGTGAGGGAGAAGCACAGTGACCCTGCCCCGCCAGCGAGGCTTGACCGAGCAGGCCGCCGACACCGCGATCGACACCGCCTGCCGCCTGCTGCGGCTGCCCTCGATCCGCAACGAGTTCAACGAGATCGCCGACCGGGCGGTCAAGGACCAGATGACCTACCGCGGCTTCCTCGCCGAACTGCTGATGACCGAGTGCGACGACCGGGCCCGCCGCCGGTCAGAAAGGCGGATCAAGGCGGCGGGATTCCCACGGGAGAAGTCTTTGCGGGCCTTCGACTTCGATGCCAACCCCAACATCGACGCGGCCACCATCCACACCCTTGCCAGCTGCGAATGGATCAAGAAGAGCCAGCCACTCTGCCTGATCGGCGACTCCGGTACCGGCAAGTCCCACATGCTCATCGCCTTGGGCACCGAAGCAGCGATGAAGGGTTACCGCGTTCGCTACACGCTCGCCACGAAGCTGGTGAACGAGCTGGTCGAGGCCGCCGACGAGAAACAGCTGAACAAGACGATCGCCCGATACGGCCGCGTCGACCTCCTCTGCATCGACGAACTCGGATACATGGAACTGGACCGCCACGGCGCCGAGCTCCTCTTCCAGGTTTTGACCGAGCGCGAGGAGAAGAACAGCGTGGCCATCGCGTCAAACGAGTCCTTCGGCGGCTGGACCAAGACGTTCACGGATCCTCGCCTCTGCGCGGCCATCGTCGACCGGCTGACCTTCAACGGCACCATCATCGAGACCGGAATCGACTCCTACCGCCTCGCCAGCACCCGAGCCCGTGCCGAACACGCAGAAGTGGGCTGATCAACCGCTCCACCGCCTGGCCGGCAACCGCTGAAGGCCGGCCAGGCCGACGTCATCCGAGCGGGACAGGCCCTGCAACCCGGGGACCAGCGTTCAGATGAGCTGCGATGCGCGTAATCGTCCGGGCGTTGTCCTCGAACAGATGCGCCTGCATGCCGGCCGCCTGGGCAGCCTCAACATTGACTGGGAAATCGTCGATGAACAGACAGCTCTCCGGCCGCACCTCCAGGCTGGCACATACGGCCTCGAAGGCACGCGGGTCCGGCTTCTCGATGCCGATCTCGTGCGAGTACACGATCTGCTCGACCAGTTCGTCGAAGTGGTACAGCGCCGTCTCCCGCTCCCGGGCGCCAACGAAGCTGTTGCTCAGGATGCCCAGCCTGCAGCTTCCTCGCAGCCCTTGCACATAAGCGATGAGTTCCTCGTTCGGCTTTCCCAGGTATTCCGCCCAGAGATCAGCCATGAAGCCTTCAACCTGGGGCGCGTCGAGCCCCAAGCGTGCTGCCACCTGCTCGTGAACCTCTCGTTCACTGATGCTCCCGACGCTCCCGGCTTGCCACACGTCGCGCAGCCGCTCATGCACGGTGCCGAGCGGCAACTCCAGCCGCTCTTCCCACCGCTGCACGCACCCTGTTTCCGGCGTGATCTCCAGCACGCCACCGATATCGAGAATGACGCAGGTCGCCGTCACTCGAACTCCCCCTCTTCGTCCTGCCCTGCTGGCGAGCGAACACCGCTCGCTCGTGTGATCTACGGAGACACTGTCGCCCTTCCCTCTGGGGCAAGGTCAAGCGATCTTGAAACCTTGTGGCAACCCTGTTGCGAGCCGCCGACACGACTCGGCTGCATCGGCAGGTGCCTTCAAAACTCGTGACGAACCGCAGAGTCCTCGACCGGACGATGACGTCAGAACTCGTCAACAAACGCTGCCGCAAGAAGTGATCGAAGCCACACGGGTCACCGGAGCGCTTCCGGCATAAGCCTTGAGGTCCCGGCCCGTCGCGAACCTGGTGCGGTCGTCACCTATCTCAGCGAGCATCCGGGCGCCAGTGAGCACGGAAAGGCCGGGGAAACTTGTGATGATCTCCGCGTCGGGATGCTGAAGAAAGAGTTCCTCGGTGTCACGAGCGAGGTCCTCGCAGGCCCGGCATGCCGCGTCGAGCTGGGCGAGCAGTGCGAGTGTCTGACGCCCCATCGCCGTTTCCACCAGAGCCGGTTGGCGAAGCCGTGTCTCGCGGAGCACTCCGAGGAGTCGGTCGGTCTCGGTATCGATCCGACGCTGGCGGCCGGCCCTTGTGACGGCGGCTCTCAGTCGGCTGCGGGTGAGGCGGGCAGCCTCCGCCGGAGTCGGCGCAACCGCCAGGATCGCGCGGGCCTCTCGGGCAAGCAGGCGCTCGCGTTTGTCCGCAAACGCCTCAAGGATCGCCGGGTAGTACTCACGGAGATGAGATCGGAGCCGATTGTGAGCTCGCGTGCGGTCCCAGACCGCGTCCTGCTGAGCTCGAGCCAGAACGGCAATCGCCCTGGCCAGATCGGAGTCGTTCGGCAGCGCCCGATGCTGCTCGGCGTCGGTCCGCAGGATGTTCGCCAGGACCAGGGCGTCGTGGTGGTCGGACTTTTTGCGGGAGACGACATGGCGGTCGCGATAGCCGGCCACAGCCATCGGATTGATGGCGTAGACCCGGCGGCCGGAAGCCCGCAGGCAGGCCACCAGGAGTCCGCGGGAGGTCTCGATCGCGATCGGGATCGGATCGTCCGGGCTGTCGCCGTGCTCGGCGAGCAACTGCAGCAGGTCCTGGAAGCCGGCTGTGTCGTCACTGATCCTGAGCTTGCCGAGCAGTCGGGCGTCGAAGTCGACCACCGCCACGTCGTGGTGGTCCTCCGCCCAGTCGATTCCGCAGGTCACGTGCAACGTGCGCTCCTCTCGAGCCTTCGCTGCCCCTCGGCTTCGAGCCGAGACGGGACCACCCGGCCACCTAGTAGAAGCGCTCGCCGGCGCACCACCCCATCAGCCGTCCGTGGCCCCAGCTGAGCCCAGGGGCCTCGCTCTTGTGGAGAGCTCCACGGCTCCGGCTGATCGGGAGGTGGCCCTGGGAACGGCTCGAACCACGGCACGGTACGCCGACCGAATTCGAATCGGCAGGGGCTGGGTCTGCGTCCCTCTTGTCGAAGCGCTCCAGGCGCTGCATACAGACCAGACGTCGCACCCAGCCCCTGCCAGGACTGGCTCAACGACCAACCCACAGCGCCTATTAGGCATACGACTATCCCCACCTGCGGCGATGGCTACGAAAACGGAACATCACGCCTCGCATCGCACGCAAAGGCATCGAGTCATCGGAGCGACTCGGCCGGCACCGCTGGGTAGTCGAACGAACCGTGGCTTGGCTGAACGCCTTTCGTCGGTTGCATCGTCGCTACGAGCGCCAGGCGCACCACTTCCTTGGGTTCGTCGGCATCGCCGCAGCCCTGATTTGCTACAGACGAATCTCCAAATGAGACAGCGCCTAAGCTCCTGTGCCCATGGAGATGGGGGAACCGGACCGCAGGCGGCGGGCATGGCGCGACGGGCTGGTCAGTCGTCGTACAGCCGTGGCTCTGCTGGCCGGGGCGGCGGGGCTGGTCGTTCTAGGTGCAGTGTTCGTCCTACTGCCGGGTGTGGTGGTCGACCACGATCTTGCCGGGGCAAGCGTTGCCGCACAGGATCGACTGAAGGCGGTGAACGATGTCCGTACGACGCTTCTGCAGGTGGTCGGCGGCCTGGTTGTGCTTTTCGGCGCGTATGCCACCTGGCGGCAACTGCGGGTAAGTCAGGACGGTTTGCGCGCTACCCAGGAGGGCTACGTCACCGACCGGTTCAGCCGGGCCGTCGACCAGCTCGGCAGCGACAAGCTGGATGTGCGCATCGGCGGGTTGCACGCGCTGTGGCGGATCGCGGAGCAGTCCGCCCGCGACCGGGAGGCCATCATCTCCATCCAGGCTGCGTATCTGCGTACGCACCTGCCCTGGCCACCCGCCGGGCCGGAATCACCGGCGGCAGACGTGCCCATCAACGACATCGCACCCCTGGAGACCCGCGCCGCCGACGCCCAGGTGGCGCTGACCGCGCTCGGCGTGCTGTGCCAGCACCGGGAGCAGTCCTGGGTCAATCTCAGCGTCACCGACTTGCGCCGGGCCGACTGCGATGGACTCTGGTTCCCCGAGGTCAACTTCGACCGCGCATGCCTGGAGGCCGTGGGCCTCTACCACGCCAATCTGACCCAGGCGTCCCTGGTCTCGGTCAACCTGCGGCACGCCGACCTCACGACTGCGATTCTCCGCCGGGCTCGCTGCATTCTGGCCGACCTACGGGGCGCGAAGCTGGTCGAAACCGACTTGCGTGACGCCGACTTCACTGAGACCGACCTGCGCGAGGCGAACCTGCGCAAGGCGGTCGCCCACGGCGCGGTCTTCCAACGCGCCGATCTGCGCATGGCCGACTTGCGCGGCACCGACTTGAGCACCGCCAACCTTGTCGAAGCACGCCTGACCGGCGCCGTGGCCAGCGAGCACACCCGCTGGCCCGCCGACTTCAACCACACGGCCGCCGGAGTCGTCGACACCGATGACCCCGGCCCCGAGCCCTCGCCCCTACTCCAGCCCCCGGGGATGACGTGGCAGGCGCCGCCGCTGCGGTCCACTCCCTGACCAAGACACGCCGGTCAAGACAGCGGCGACCGCGATCCGCCTGACGGCACCACTCCTCCTCAGCGGCGTGCTGATCGCACAGGGCTCCAGACCGCCAGGCAGATCCGGAGCTGCATCGCTCCCAAGGTCGTTAGTTCCGCTTGAGTACGCCGCTCAGTCCGGCCGCTACGGCGGTGGTCAGCACCCAGCCTGCGGCGGAGAGTAGCCACGAGCAGTACAAGGCGCTGCCGGTGGGCAGCCACGCCTTCTGTTGTCCGAGGTCAACGATTGGCACCAGGACGTCGAGGGTGTAGGCGATCGCGTGGAATGCCGGGGTCGGGGTGCCGGCGGCAGTCATGTGTGTCGGGTAGGAATGGGTGAAGACGGCGGTGCCAAGGGCGAGCAGAGCGAGCAGCCAAAGGGCCGCCAGCCAGGTCCGGTAGCCGTAGCCGACGGTCAAGTACAGCAGCCAGTCGAGCAGCCGCCCGGCTGGGTTGAGAGTACGCCGACGGCGCCGCTGCTTGTGGATGGCCACGAGCCGGGCAGCATCCTCTTGGCCGGCTTGGCGGTAAGCGGCGGCGAGCTGGTCATAGGGCTGCGGGGCGTAGCCATGCTGCTGTCGCTCCAGCCAGTTCAGCCGGGCGCGGACCGGGACATCGTCGTTGATCAACGTCTGGTAGACGAGTCCGCGCAGGTCAAGATGCGCGGACCATGCAGAGGGGTCGTCGTGAAGCGTGCCGATCTGTGCGTGACTGAGATCGACGAGTCCGTCCGGGGCACGGTGGGGCAGCAGGTACAGAGCCGAAGCGTTGAGCCGCTCGAGGTCCAGAGCGAGGCCCCCAGGATTGGTGAAACTGGCCTCTCGTAGATCGACGCGAGCTCCGACTCGGGCACCGTACAAGCTGAACTCGCCCCGGGCGGTGAAGCCGCGACGGCAGGAGATCTGGCGGTCGACGGTAAGCCAGCCGCCTTCCAGCGCGAATCCGTTCGGATTGTCGAGCTCGGCTCCGTCAAAAATGAGTGCACCGAGGTGCGCGCCCTGCAGGTCGATGCCGCCGCGTGCGGTGAAGCCGCCGCCGAGGTGCATCTCCTGTGTCACCTGCAGGCCGGAAGCGGTCACCGCCCAGTCCCCGGTATGGGTGAGGCGGGCTCCGGCAAGAGTGAGGGAACCGCCGATACGCGCGCCGCACACCCGTATGGCGCCTTCGGTGACCAGCCCTTCGGCGAGCACACTCTGCGCAATCTGCGACTGGTCGGTGGTCAAGGCGGTGTCGCCCGGATTGACGATGCTCGCGCCGGCGAGAACAAGGTCTCCGTGGATCTGTGCGCCGGGGAAGTGGACCGCGCCCCGGGCATGGAAGCCGTCACCGAGGCGCACGTGATGACCAGCGGTGAGCCGCGCAGCGTCCAAGGCGATCGCACCGGGATTGTCGAGCATCGCGCCGTCCAGGCACAGCACGCCGCCGATCCGGGCCCGGGCCACGTTGACCTGACCGCGAACAGTGAACCCCTGGTCCAGTGAGAGGTCAGCGTCTATCTGCAGGTTCTCGGCGAGCAGGCCGGGCAGGTGGCAGCCAGCCATGCGGATCAGGGGGGCGGCGGCGTGGGCGAGGATGACCGGATCGTCCATCCAGCAGTTGGTCAGCAGCAGCCACCGGCTGAGCGTGGCCCCTTCCAAGTCCAACAGGCCTGTGATGCGGGCACCGGCCAGGCGAAGCGGGGTGCGTGCCTCGGAGTCAGTCAACAGCCGGGCCACCAACTCGGCTCGGATCGTCCGCTCCGGCCCCCATGAGGCGCCGCGTCCCGGGTCGCACAGTGCCTCGCTGCCCCGTAGGTCGGCGGTCAGTCCATGGGACGTTGCATGCACCAACCGCTGCTCTGCTGCCGTGAGTTCGTCGGCGACCAGCATCGTCCCCCCGTGGAATCGACTCCGAGCCTCCGGAAGCCTATCCATCTCGGAAGGACCTTCATGCCGGCTTCCTGACGTTCCTCGTCCAACTCCGGGAGAACATCGACGCCGACGCGATCGCGGCCGCACTTGAAATCGACCCGGACCTCTGGATGCGTCAGCTGCGCATCGCGATCCAGGACCCGTTTACATCTGCGCCATCCTGGATGGCCGAGGCTCTTGGCTCACTTCCGACGCTATCCCGCTGCACTGCCTGTCCGCCGAGCCCACGTACTCAAGGACCCGGCTCCTCGACGGCACCGTTACTGCCGGCTGCTGGCCCTGTCCGAGGGAACTGGCGTCAGGACGCCCGGTCGTCGCGGATGCGGATGTAGCCCGCGCGGCATTCGAGGACCGCCCGACTCAGTCCTCGGACCGCCTCCTGCGCCCGCTTCGCATCCTGTCCCTTGGGCGATGGTCTCCAGCGCTTCGGCTGCCGCCATGCGCACGGTGTGCGGCAGGCTGTCGTGGGCGGCGATCCGGTAGGCGATCATGCGCCGGGAGTGCCGCTCCTGGGCACCCACGCCACCAGGAGCCAATGGGAAGACCGCAGCCGAGTACAGGAGGGCTCCCCGCAGGGTCATCTCGGCAGCCGCTTCAGCTCGCCCGTCGCCCACCACGGCGCCTTTCCAGGCTTTCGCCGACTCTATGTTGAACAGCCGGATCACGATCCGCACGCTCAACAGGAATGTGCCCGCAGCCGCTGCGGCCCCCGCTTGCGAACCCCACCAGCTCCGAGCAGGAAGCCAGCCCAGGCGCCTCCTCCCTGTCGCACACACGAGCGACATCGCCGTCCACAGGCGGGCTCGGTGCGGAAACCTCATGGCCAGGAGTATGCCCAAAGGGCCGTGTGCCGTGTCGCGGTGATCGAAGACGAGCGGGCGTTCCTCCGTACCCCCTCCCCCTCCAGCCCGTCGGACATAGACCCTCGACCGGTCGCCCTCGCCCGCGACACCACCGGCGGATCTCCTCGCGGCCTGCACCGTCGTGCAGCTGAGGGTGACGCGGTTGTCGAGCCTCGGCAGGCCTTCACCTGGATGGCGGGCCAAGACGGTCCCATGGTGAGGCTTGCCCTGGAGGAGGAGACGGGGTGGCCGCCGTCGAGCTGGTACCACAGAGCGCTGCATAGTCATTGCTCCATGCCAGGCCTCCCAGGTCCAGTCGTGCGCGGGCCAGGGTGACCGCGACGTACGCCAGACGGACCTCGTCCTGGTCAATCGCCAAGACGTCGATGCCGTGCTGTGTCGTCCCGCTGCAGACCCCGCACTGGTTCAGCCTGCCGCCCGGCCGACATGGCCGAGATCAAGAGGAGCGCACTTCGCGAGCAGGTCGAGCAGACCCGCCACGAAACGCGAAGAGGAGATCCTCAACTCGTTGCCGAGGGACATTCGTCCAAGGAGATCGCCCTCCTCCTCGTAATCAGCTTGAAGACGGTCGAACGCCACCGCGCCAACCTCCTCCAGAAACTCGGCCTGTGCGACCGGCTGGAACTCACCCGCTACGCGATTCGCGTCGGCCCCATCGAGCCCTAGTTCGGAAAGCTCCGGGACTCGCCGGGGCCTCTCGATGCCAGGCCCGTCCCCACTCTCGGGCAAGAAGAGCGCACGCCCTCGACATCGCTGGCATCCCGTGCTGTCGGCGAAAGTGTGGTTACAGCCCAGGAGGGCCAGGGTCGCCGGCGCCTGGCGACTGCAGGCAGCCGCCGCCGGTGCCGATCTGTGGTCGCTGAGCTGCCAACTCCCGTCACCGCAACCGCTCCACCTCACAGCCAGGTTGGAAGTGGCTCACTAAAGCCCAGACCCTGGGCGTCAATGGTTTACATCTGGCTCCTGCATTCCCATCCCATTCTCCCCCACCGACCGTCAGACTGTCGTCATGGCGATCCGGACGACTGCGCTGACGCACGGCCAGGACAAATACATGAAAGACCTGGTCGGCGTCAAGGATGTCAGGTTCAGATTGAGATGTTGCCACAACCGCAGACCGGCAACCGATGCATGGTTTGCTCCGTCCACGACGGTGCCAAAGGTGCCGCGCCGACCCGACACCCCCGTTAGCGCATCACCATGTTGAACTGGGGTGACGTCCCCACTTGGGTGGGTGCAATGTTCGCGGCCAGTGCGGCTGGGGCCGGATTCTGGACACTGGCGAGCCAGCGAAGACAACTGACCGAGCAGCGCGAGTTCATTGCGGTGCAGGCCGCCACCTTGGCCTTGGAGAGAGCCGAGTTGCAGGCATCGCTTCACGAGCGTCGAAGTCTGCAAGCCCGCCAAGTCCTGTTCACGGTCACATTGCAGGGAACTACCTATCGCCCCCTGGACGGGGGAATGATCCCTGTCGGCCCTTTCCAATGGCGGACTCAAGTCCAGAACCCGAGCGCCGAGCCAATTCACGAAGTTGCCGTGCGCGTGGCCGATGCGGATCTTCCTCGCGCGTTCGTTGGATCGCCAGTGGGCACGGGTACGACCTGGTCGCAGCGTGCCACGAGCCGCTTCCAACGCTCCGTACCTGTGCCGCTGGTAAGCGCGGGCGCCTCGTACTTGTTTGCCTCTGAAATCTGGCCGGAAGAGCAATCTGATGCACTGCGGCCTGTTTGCTTCTTCACCGACAACAATGGCGTGCGGTGGCGCCGCGATGAGTTCGGTGACCTCCGAGAGGTGGATCCGGATCAACCACAGACCTGACCTCCGCCCCGGACCGCCGAGCACCTGGCTACACCGTGCGACACCTGGCTGGATGGCCACCCCTTGCACCGCAGGACCCTTCGGATCCACGGGCGGACCGTGTCTGTCACCAGGACATCATGGCTGCGGCGAACTTCAACGACGTCATCCAGTCCCTCGACGGGGCCGTCAGGGGAAGAGGGGGCGAACGGCCGGCCGGGCACTGCGCTGAGTGTGGCGGGGCCACTCGGTTTCCGTCGATGCGCCCGGAAACCGGCGGGCTGGAGCCACGGGCCTGGCGGCGACCGGGGGCCGGATACCCTGACGGAATGATCGAAAATCTTCCTCCCTGTCCGACGTGCTCGTGTGAGTACACCTACGAGATGAACGCCTTGGTGGTGTGCCCGGAGTGCGGCCACGAATGGGTTCCCGGCGAAAGCAGCGCCGATGGCGGGGCCACCGCGGGGGAGCGTGTCGTCAAGGACGCTGTCGGCAATGTGCTGCAGGATGGGGACAGCGTGGTGGTCGTCAAGGCGCTCAAGGTCAAGGGGAGCCCCTCGGGGATCAAGGCCGGCACCAAGGTGCGCGGCATCCGGTTGGTCGACGGCGTCGACGGCCATGACATCGACTGCAAGGTCGATGGTTTCGGGGCGATGCAGCTCAAGTCCAGCGTGGTCAAGAAGGCCTGACCCGTGACTCGTGGGTGATCAGGGCCTCAGCATCTTGCTGAATTGCCAAATTTAGCAATTGGTTAGATGCTGTATTCGCTGTACCCGCAGGTAGCTGGTGGGCGCAGCCCTTTGTGTCTGCCCTGTGTGGGGCGCTGTCCGGGGAAGTCGAGGGGTCGTGTCGGTTCCGCTGTACCAGGCCAAGGCCGAGTTCTTCCGGATGCTCGGGCATCCCGTGCGGATACGGGTGCTGGAGTTGCTTCAGGACGGTCCGCGGCCGGTGCGAGAGCTGCTCGGAGAGATCGAGGTGGAGCCGTCCAGCCTGTCGCAGCAGCTGGCGGTGCTGCGCCGGTCCGGGATTGTCGCCGCCACGCGGGACGGCTCGACGGTCGTCTATGCGCTGGCCGGCGGGGACGTGGCGGATCTGATGAAGGCCGCGCGCCGGATCCTGACCCAGATGCTGTCCGGGCGCAACGAACTGCTGGCTGAGCTGCTGGAGACCGAGGTTGCCGCGCGATGACCTTGGAGATCAGTCGGGCCCGGGCCCGGATCGTCTCGCTGCTGCCCGCCCGCGGTGACCTGGCGGAGATGGGACGCAGTCCCCGTCGGGATCTGCTCGCCGGGCTGACGGTGGCGATCGTCGCGCTGCCGCTTGCTCTCGGTTTCGGCGTCTCTTCTGGGCTGGGCGCCGAGGCGGGCCTGGCCACCGCTGTCATTGCGGGTGCCGTCGCCGCGTTGTTCGGCGGATCGAATCTGCAGGTGTCGGGGCCGACGGGTGCCATGACGGTGGTGCTGGTGCCGATCGTGGGCCAGTTCGGTCCGACAGGCGTTCTCACGGTCGGCGTAATGGCTGGAGTGATGCTCGTCGGCCTCGCTGTGCTGAAGGCCGGGCGATACATGCGGTACGTGCCCGCGCCGGTCGTCGAGGGCTTCACGCTGGGCATCGCGTGCGTGATCGGGCTGCAGCAGGTTCCCGGGGCGCTCGGTGTGCCCGAACCGGAGGGCGACCGGGTACTGGTGGTGACCTGGCGGGCCGTCGAGGAGTTCGTGAGGAACCCGAACTGGACGGCCGCCACCATCGCCGCCGCGGTGATGGCGGTCATGCTCGTCGGGGCCCGGTGGCGCCCGACCGTGCCGTTCTCCATCGTCGCGGTGATCGCCGCCACGGTCGTGGCGCAGGCTGCGGGGCTGAGTGGGGCGAAACCGATCGGTGAACTGCCGTCCGGGCTGCCCGCGCCCTCACTGTCCTTCCTCGATCTGGGCTCACTGGGCTCTTTGCTGGCCCCGGCGGTGGCGGTTGCGGCGCTGGCCGCGCTGGAGTCCCTGTTGTCGGCTTCGGTCGCCGACGGCATGACCGTTGGCGAGCAGCACGACCCGGATCGGGAGTTGTTCGGCCAAGGCCTGGCCAACATCGCCGCCCCGTTGTTCGGCGGCGTGCCGGCGACCGGGGCGATCGCGCGCACCGCGGTCAATGTGCGCACCGGTGCGAGCTCCCGGCTCGCCGCCCTGACTCACGCCGCGGTACTCGCGGTGATCGTCTTCGCGGCCGCGCCTCTCGTCTCGAAGATCCCGCTGGCGGCCCTGGCCGGTGTTCTGCTGGCCACCGCGATCCGTATGGTCGAGGTCGGTTCGCTGCGGGCGATGGCGAAGGCCACCCGCTCGGACGCGCTGATCCTCGTCCTGACCGCGGTCGCGACGCTGGCCCTGGATCTCGTGTACGCCGTCATCATCGGGCTGGTCGTCGCCGGTGCTCTCGCGTTGCGCGCCGTTGCCCAGCAGGCCCGTTTCGACCAGGTGCCTCTCGACCACGGCGACCACAGCGTCGAAGAACATGCCCTGCTCGCCGAGCACATCATCGCCTACCGCATCGACGGGCCCTTGTTCTTCGCCGCCGCGCACCGCTTCCTGCTGGAGATGGCAGAGGTGGCCGACGTTCGCGTGGTGATCCTTCGTATGTCGCGGGTGTCGACGATGGACGCGACCGGGGCCCTGGTACTCAAGGACGCGATCCACAAGCTGAACCGGCGCGGAATCGCCGTCCTGATCTCCGGGATCAGGCCGGGGCAGCGCCGAGTCCTGGACTCTGTCGGTGTGTTGGACCTCCTGCGGCTGGAGGGCGCCGAGTACGCCACTACGCCTGAAGCGATCCGCGGGGCCCGCGGCCACCTGGAGAGGACCGGGGTCCTTCACGCTGCCCGGAAGTCCGCCCGCAACGTCACAGAGATGAGAGAGGAAGGACCCCGATGAGCACCGCTCCCGCCACCCTGCGCATGGTCGAGGTTTCCGTCGCGGAGGCACTGTGGCTGCTGGAGGGGGCCGTGTTGGGCCGTCTGATCTTCGTGCAGCGGGATCTGACCGTTGTCCGCCCGGCCCGCCACGTATGGGAGTTCGGGCGACTGGTGGTGCGCACCCCGGTGCAGGCTGCTGCTGGCCGGCTGGCTGCGACGTACCACGTGGACGAGGTCCGGGCCGCGACCGGAACCGGGTGGACGGTGACCGTCACCGGGCCCGCCGAGGTGATCACCGACCCGAACGAGGCCGCCCACTACCGCCGAACCCTCGCCGGCTGGAGCCACGGCCCGCACGATGCGGTCATCCGCATCCACCCCCAGACGGTATCCGGCTTCCGGCTGGCCCCAGGGACGGAAGACTGATGTCCAAGCTGTTCGAAGCCCTGCCCTACCGCCACGTTCTCACCCTGCCCACCGAGCCGTCCGCTGTGCGGCTGTGCCGCCAGACCGCTGAACAGGCCCTGACCGAATGGGGGATCAGCCTGCGCCACCCCACCATCGACCCGGCGCTGCTGATCCTCAGCGAACTGGTCACCAACAGCGTCCGGCACGCTGTGACGCACTCCCCCGAGCTCACCGTCATCTATGCGGCCGGCTCCGACTGCCTGGCCTTTGCCGTCCACGACCGCCACCCCCACCAGCCAGCGCTGTACGGGGCCGCGATCGGCACGGGAGCCGGTGGTCTGAGCACCGTCATGGAACTCACCCTCGGCCTGGGCGGCACCGCCGTCGTCCGCGGCGACGCCGACGGGAACGGCAAAAGCATCTGGATCACCCTGCCCCTGTGATCAGCGCCGATCCAGGAGGCCGAGCCGAACAGGCACCACCCACAAGAAGGTTCACCACCATGACGATCGAATGGCACTACACCGCCGGAGAGGATTTCAGTGTCCTCTCCCTCTCCGGTCACCTCGGACCCGAGGGCGCGCATCGCTTCACCGGTGCCATCGGCTGGGTCCTGGCCCGCGGCACCGGTCCGGTCATCGTCGACATGAGCGGGCTGCGCAGCTGGTCCATCAACGGCCAGCTCGCCGTAATCGAGGCGGCGCGCCGACTCGGCGCACGCGGACGCAGCCTGGAACTGGCCGCGATCCCCGCCGACGGCTCCCTCGTCCCGGATGGCGACTTCCCGCCCATCACCATCCACACCGACCTCGCGGCGGCCGTCGCGGAACATGACGCCCACGGCCAGCGCGGTGATGGTCAGCGGCAGTGGCGTACCAGCGGCTGGTCCGCCTGATTGCCAGCCAGGACCGGCATGTGACGCCTTTCCTCCGGCCGCCGATGGCGAGCCGTGGAGGCAGTTCGGCGGGACCGTCACGGATTTGCTCTCCCGGCCCGGAGACTGAGCGCCGGTGGCGCTTCAACGCGCCCGGCGGATAACGGACTTGAGCAGGGACGGTCTGGTGTGGACGGCAGCGTTCCTGGGAGACTGTGCGGGCGTGCTCTGCACGCCGGTCCCCGGTCGTCTCATCCCCGTGACGGCCTGGGGCCGTTGGCTTCTTGAGCAACGTCCACAAGGTAGATCCGGACCAGTTCCTGGCCTGCGGCGCACCGACCCGGCAGGCACTGTGTGCAGTTCTTCAGATGGTCCTCATACGCTCGGTAGCTTTTGAGCGCAGCGGGCGTGAGGATGCTCTCCATGCCGGACCTCCCCGCGGTCGCAACGCCGAGGGGGCGTGCTCCCTGTTGGACGATTCCCCCGTCGAGCATATGCCGCAATCCTTGGGCCCGGCCCGGAACACGGTTGAATCCCGGCTGGTCGGTGTCATGGTGCTGCAGCAGTGAAAACGCGGTCGCCGCCCAGGACCGGTACGACCGGGCAGGTGTCTTCTTCGACGGCGATCGCCACGTCCTCGGTGGAACCCGCCAGGGCCAGCTCACGGCCGGAGACACTGATGGTGATCGCGTGGGGGATGTCGGCGGTGCATTCGCTGCACGTGCGGGCGGCCGCGGCCTCCGCGGAGAGCGGGCCTGCCCCTTGGGCGTGCAGGTCGGAGATGAGCGCGCCGGCGCCCAGGAGGTCTTCCAGGGCCGGGCGCAGGCTGCCGTCCGGCCACTGTTCACCTGCGGCGATCACGGCGACGGGCCGCTCAGGCGTGCCGTATCCGTGCGAGGTGATCCAGCTGCCGACCGCGGTGATGTTGCGCAGACAGGCAGCGACGACCGGTACACCGGGTCGCGCGGCAGCGGTGACGATGCTGCAGACCGGGGAGGGCAGCACCAGGCGCGCGGTGAAGGGAGCCTTGCGCAGCTGAGCCGGGGACAGGAACCACGGGGCGTCGAGTGGGACAGCACTGCGGGCGACGGCCAGCCGTGCCCCCGACTGCCGGGCGTAGATCGCGGCGGCCATTTCGGCGCCGGCTCGCTCGGCAGCGGTGGCAGTGGCGGGCGGCAGCCAGAACGGCAGGACTTTGCTGCCCGCCTGGACGGCGACGCTCACCGCCGTCGTAAAGGACAGCACGTCCACAACCACCAGACAGGCAGCCTCGGCAGCAAGGCATCTCGCCCCGGTCTGCCCCCACTCGAAACGGATCCCGCTGCCTGACTGCGTCGCCCAGTCGATCATCCCCGCCCCTTCTCCCCTGCCATTTCGAAAATCGTCAACCTCGGTTCACGTTCGCGGCAGGGGCTTTGGCCCGGCCGCCGAAGGACAGCTTCAGCATGCGAGTCTCGCCACAGCGGGGGCACTGTCCGTCCGGGCCGACGGCGTCGGGGCGGCATTTGAGGCGGCATGCGGGGCACGTCAGCCAGACGACGCCCAGACCGTGCAGCGGGGTGATTCTCACTCAAGCCTCCTCACGCGACCTATGGACTTGCTAATATTAGCAAGTCCATAGGTCTCCACTGCTTGATTTGGGTGGACGAGTCCTCGCCCCCGGATTCGGCCCGGCCGCCTTCGCGGGCGAAGATGGCGCCATGTTGTTGACGAGTGGGTGGATGCGATGCACCAAGGGCCGGCCGGCCTGGCCGGACCGCTGTTCCGGGGAGGCGACGGCACGATGAGCACGCCGCTGTACCAGCTGAAGGCCGAGTTCTTCAAAACACTCGGGCACCCCGCCCGCATCCGCGTCCTGGAACTGCTCAGCCAGCGTGAACACGCCGTCGCCGAAATGCTGCCCGAGGTGGGCATCGAACCCGCGCACCTGTCCCAGCAGCTGGCCGTGCTGCGCCGGGCGAACCTGGTGGTGACGCGCAAGGAGGGCTCGACGGTGTACTACTCCCTGACCAGCCCGTACGTGGCGGAACTCCTCAAGGTCGCACGGATCATCCTGTCCGGGGTACTGACCGGGCAGGCCGAACTGCTCGCCGACCTGCAGGCCGCTCAGCAGGAGGCAAAACCGCCGTCGTAGCGACGGCTCCCGATCGGCGGCCGCCTCCCGGAAAATGGACAGCACTCTGGGTACCGGGAGGCGGCCGCTCTCCTCAGCCGACAAGGCGGCTGAGCGCTGGAAGGATGCCGTAACTCCATTCGTGGGAAGGTCTGTTGGTCCCCTGCGGACAACTGCTCACCGCGACTGGGAGTGTTCATGGGCCTGCTGCGCAAGATCTGAGAGACCGGAAGGGCGGCCGAGCAGTCACCCCCGGCGCGCGCGGGTGACGTCCTTTCGTCCGCTCGGGAGTTCGCCGGTTCGGTGCAGGTGGACTGTACGAACGCCGGGTCCTGCAACGGCTGCGAGATCGAGATCGCCGCATTCAGCCCGGTGATAACGCCGAACGGTACGGGGCCGGGCTGGTGGCCTCAGCCCGGCACGCGGACGTGGCACTGGTGACCGGGTCGGTGATGCGGAACATGGCGGAGTCGCTGCGGCGTATGGCCGCCGCGATGGCGAGCCGCGACTGGTGGTCGCAATGGGATGAGCGTCGACTCAACTGCGGGGATTTCACCGGGGGACGGCGTTGAGGGCGCGGTCGGCGGGATGTCGTGCCCGTCATTTCGGGGGTTCCTAGCGGTCCGCCCAGGCTGTTGTTGTGGCTGCGCTGCGACGGGTACCCGGTCGGTGAACATGCTGTCGGCCACTCTTGACGCGGCCGCCCGGTTGGCCATGGTGGGTAGGCTGGCGCGGGCGTTCCTGCCTGGCGGTGGCGAGATTGAGGGTGGCAGGCTGTGCGACGGGTGTGGCTGCACTGGGCCGACGAGGGTGGGCAGCCGGATTCCCGGACCCTATGCCGCAGGCCGGGGCGCATCTGGCGATGGCTGCGATCGTTTGGCCGTACTTCGTAAAAGCTGTTTGTGAGAGGTGCTAACGGTTGCGCTGCTTACAGATCTCGCGCTCGAAGGTCGGCGACCTGTTGCACCG
This sequence comes from Streptomyces sp. NPDC015532, assembly GCF_043078065.1. Lineage (NCBI taxonomy): Bacteria > Bacillati > Actinomycetota > Actinomycetes > Kitasatosporales > Streptomycetaceae > Streptomyces > Streptomyces sp. NPDC015532. Next base: position 85,722 of record NZ_JBIBSY010000002.1, read on the forward strand.
GCTGTCTAGAATCGCGATATGAGTGATAGACAGGAATTCGAGGGACTTGATCTCGTACCGTGGGCTCGATATGACGGGGAAAACATCCCCACAGCGCTGCGGGCAATGACGTCTAAAGATGCCGAACGCGCGGACGAGGCCGTCGACGAGCTTGGTGGCAGCCTGCTGGACCAAGAGGATGGCCATCCGGCCACAGTGCACACTGTTCCCTTCATGGCGCGACTCGCCGCAGCAGATGTCCGCACCTCCGCGTTGCTTTACCTGTTGGGCCTTATCGCCGACACCGGCGATAAGGCCGACACATCATCAAGGCGCACACGCGATGCCGTGACCGCACAATTGCCCCTCCTTCTTCCCCTGCTGGGCCATGAAGATCCAGAGGTTCGGCGACTGGCCATCTGGGCTGTCGCTCATTGCCGGGCACCGGGAAGATCGTGGGCGGAAGTTTCCGCTCGCTGGGCGGTGGAGTCTGAACCCGCTGTACGTTCTGACTTGTTGTTCGGAGCCGCGCTCATTGATCCGCTGGCAGCTCGGACTATCGTGCTCGACGCTCTCACTGCGGGCCAGCCTGACCAAGTCCGGATTGCGGCTCTTGTGGTTAGTCTGGACGTGGGCCTAGCCTGGACGTCACAGACAACGGACACGGCAGTTTCCCTGCTTCCGGCGAGTGAGCTGATCGGCGAAACCCCTTGACTCTACGACCCGTTTCCCGAAATCGTCGAGCGCCTCCTCGCCCGCACGGAAACTAATACGGCCGTCGAATTGGTCGAATCCGCCCTGCGAAGTAAAAATGGAGCAAAGGCGCGCAACGAGGGTCTGTGGGGTGCAAGAAGGGTGGGGGAAGCATCCTGAGCTTCGAATCAGGTTGTTGCCCATGATGCTCCCTCTTCTGGATGACCCGGACAACAATGAGCCTTTTCCAACTTCAAGCCGAGTTGGCCCAGACGTACGCAGTGGAAACGTCCTGAACGAGTCCGGCGATGGGAGTGGTCGAGCACCGGATCTTGCGGAGGGTCTGCCAGCTCGATGTCTGTGGATCCGAGCTCAGTCTCCGAACATTCCTGCGAAGGGGTTGGGTTCGCCAGTCCACGGGTCAAGGCCCGAAGCCCTGAGGCGCTGCTCCTCTTCTCGATGCAAAAAGTGCGGCGCCCCGTTCTGCCAAAGGCTGAGATCTCCAAGTGGGCACTCATCGAACGAACCCAGGAAGACGCCACAGAGGAACTCGACCATGCCGCACGCGTATTCCTGCCATGTCGCGTCGTCCTGATTCCAGACCGTCACCGGCCAGGCGTCAGGGTCGTCGCCTTTAACCCGCCAGCACAGGATGTCGGCACTGGAATCAATCCCCCAGACGATCACCCGGTCCTGGACCGCTCCTCCTGGTCCCTTGTCCCGCCAGATATCGAGCGCGTTGAGCGTCTCCACCTCCATGCCCTGGAACGACGGTTCCTCGCCGCCCACCGCTCGAGGCTCAGGTGGCACAAGACCCAGATACGCGCTGATCCCGCCCGCTCCGTAGACGGCGATGAATTCCTTGTAGTCGCTGGGGAAATGCGTGCCCCAGCTGCGCTCCATCTGCTCCCAGTCGACAGTGTCCCCGGCACCGGGGTGGGCCGGCATCAGATCTCCGAGAAGGTCAAGCGGCGATGTCACCTTGTCACTCCACGAACTCCAAGGGGCGAACTGTAGGATCCCACCTCCCGGACCGCTTAGACAGGAAGCTCATTGAGCCGCTCTTCGGAACTTACGGGCCAGGCGGGGAGGTTGGGCTGACAGACAGGTGAAGCCCCTGGTAGATGGGCTTTCGACCAAGAAATCCGTCCCCACCGGAGGCTTCGTGTGCTTGTCTACCCGTCCGGCCTGGACCTGTCCAGCTCTGCCCTGCGTTTCCTTGCCGACCGGCTGCGCGAGCACCGCCGGGATCTCGGCACCCGATGGCGGCGCATGAGTCCCGGCCGACAGGCACTGCTCGTCCTGGCGCATCTACGCAACGGTCACCCGTACGCCCAGCTCGCTGCGGGATTCGGCATCGGCACCACAACCGCCTACCGCTACATCACCGAGGCTGGGCGGATCCTCTCCGCCCTCTCACCCACCCTCGCCGAGCCTGTCCGCACCGCGTCGAGGAAGGCGTTCGTGCTGCTCGACGGAACGTTGCTGCCCATCGACCGAATCGCCGCCGACCGGCCCTTCTACTCGGGCAAACACAAAACAGCACGGGATGAATGTGCAGGTCATCGCCGACCCGAGAGGGCGTCTGCTGTGGGCCTCGCCAGCCCTGCCCGGTGCCCTTCATGACGTCCGTGCGGCCCGCGAGCACGGCATCATCGATGCCCTTGCCGCAGCGGATGTCGCCTGCTGGGCTGACAAGGGCTACCAGGGTGCCAACGGGACAGTCCGGGTTCCCTATCGCGGCCGATGGGCGAGCCTCTCCAGCGGACAGCAGGCAGTCAACCGGTCCCATGCCAAGATCCGTGCCCTCGTCGAACAGGCTGTTGCGACGCTCAAAGCCTGGAGGATTCTCCGGAAGCTCCGATGCTCGACCACTCGCGTCACCGGACTCGTTCAGGCTGTTCTCTGTCTGCATCTGGCGAGCTCAGCGCCATCGGTCAGACATTGCTGGACCTTGCGTCTCAAGAAGACGCAGCAGTCGCTGACCGTGCCCTGTTGGTCATGATCAGCATGGATGCTCCCGAAGCGCCGGCCCTGCTTGCCCAAGACCTTCCGCGACGCCCCCGCGCCCAGGTGGCCACAGAAGTGTCAGAGGCCGGCGGACGGATCCGCTACGTCCACCCCATCGCCTGCCAGGAGACACTCCTCAACGCAGTTCGGACACGTCTTGTGGCCGAGGACATGACCGAGCAGGAAGCAAGCCAGCTCTTGGGACTGCTTGGACACTGGGGGACAGCGGCCCGAGCAGCAATCCCCGAACTACTGGCCGTCCTGCCCCGATATCCCCTGCGGGTACCTGGCACGCTCGCTCGTATCGCCATAGAGCCCGGGGCTGATCACGATGCCGCTGTCCGGGCGCTGCGAGCTGCCACGAGCCATACGGAAAGAGGCCGGGCCGCGGCAGAAGTCTTGCGTACGCTGAACGAGGCTGGCTGAGAGGGCATTTTCTCTCGTCGTTTGATCCCGGACTGCCTGGTTGGGGCGGTTCAGGTTGCGTGCCAGCTCGGGCTGGATTCCGCGGCCAGGCGTCGTGTCATGAGGTTGATCATCGCGAGTCCTCCATATTGCCGCTCCACCCCAGGGTCGTCCGCCTCGCAGTCATCGCCCGCGGGCCGGGTCCTCCCGACGTTTGACCGCTGAGCGTGAGCGTCTCCAGGGACCCAGGAAGGTGTCGGCAGATATATCTGGCGATGGTGGTCCGGCGCCATGCTGGCCGACCAAAGGCCGAAGCGCCGTCGGCTATTTGTGCGCGTGTTCGCCCAGGTAGAACAGCAGCCACACAAACCCGGCGAACAGATGGGTGCCGAAAATGTAGAAGCCCGCCCGGATCGCGACACCGCGCTCGATCCAGCTTTCCCGGTCCTTGGGCTCGCTTTGGCGCCGCTTGCTCGCGGGCCGGCCGGTCGTCTGGTCATCCACCGTGTCGTCTCCCTGTATTCCGGCGATCTCTATGTGCTGACGAAGGCCGGTGCTCATGAGGGCATGAGGAACCGGACGAGGACGGTCTTGCCGTCGTGACCTGCGGCCGTTTCCACGCTGACGGTGCCGTCGAACGTAGCGGCCAGCTCGGTCACCATCAGCAGCCCAACCCCCATTCCAGCGGGGGTGAGGTCGGGCAGGCGTGGCTCGGTATCGGCCACGCTGACGACCAGGTGCCCGGCCCCGACCGTGATCCCGACATCTGTGACCGGTGAGCGGGCCGCGTGCCGCAGCACGTTGGTGACCAGCTCGCTGACCACGAGCAGTACCGCGTCCGCGAACGCCGAGCAGGGAGGGACCCCGGCGTCAGCGAGGTGTCCGGCCATCGCCTTGCGTGCCCGGGTCACCGCCCCGGGTCCCACGGACACTGCGACAATGTGGCGCCGCGCCGGTAGCGGCACTTGCTCGACGGCCGCCGCGGGCTTGCCCCGGTGCCAGGGGGGCCGGAACGGCCCGGTTCCCCTCATCGCGCTGCCCCCGGGCCGTGCAGCTCGTTCAGCAGGTCCTGCTGTCCGGTCAGCAGGACGGTCAGGACCCGTCGCGCCGCTGCGAGCAGCTCCGCGACATCGCCGCCTGCCAGCTCGTAGACCACCGTCGATCCGGTACGGGTGGCGGTGACAATCCCGGAGCGGCGCAGCACTGCCAGTTGCTGGGACAGGTTCGAGGGCTCGACCTCCATCGCAGCCAGCAGTTCGCGCACTGGCTTCGGGCCGTCCTGCAGCAGCTCCAGGACTCGTATACGTACTGGATGTCCGAGCATCCGGAAGAACTCGGCCTTCGCTTCATACAGCGGAACCGGTACCACGATCACCCTTCCAGGGCCTCTTCGCCGAGATCAATGTCATGCATCCGGGCCAGGCGCAGTGCATCCTCCAGCTCGCCCTGTGCCATGGCCACCTCGTAGGGGCTCTCGGCATCGAGAGCGGCCGTGAGGCTGGCCCGCGCCTTGCCCACCCGCTCCAGCACGGCCTCGACGAACCCGCCCACCCCGGACCACCTCACCCGACCTGCCTATCAAGGCAACTAGTGAATTGAAGAACTCTTCAAGTCTAGTCGACGCTACCGATCCGTTCCCAGCAGGCTGCAGGAGCACGTGCTGTCCGGCCGGCGGATGTCACGGCACGCCGGCGAAAGCACCGTCGCCGTCCATCACCGGCAAGTGCAGGCGTCTTCCTCGATGGTGATCGCCACGTCCTCAGCGGAGTCCGCCGCAGCCAGTTCAGAACGGGACCGCCCCTTGGGGATACAGGTCAGACATGAGCGCCGCTGGCATCCAGGAGGTCTTTCAGAACCGGGCGCCAGGCTGCCGTCCGGCCGCTGTTCGCGGCAGTCGCGGCCGAATTCGGAGAGAGTCCTCGACCCGGACAGCGAGGCGCAGCTCGGCATGTGCCTCGCTGCAGCGCGGAATCCTGCCACTCCCCCACCAATGGTTGATCCAGGTCGGCTACCTGCGGGATCCGCCACTTGCGGGCGAGTTAGGCGGCTTTGATACCGAGCAGACCCCAGGGGGCCATCCCCGCATGCGCGGGGAGCAGTCAATAGCTGCGGGCCGCCCCACCACCGTGTCCGTCCATGAACCGTTCACGGTAAGCCCAGCTGCCACGCCGCACGCCCCGAGGGACTGAACACGTGTGAGGGGCCAGCACATTGTGCTGGCCCCTCACACATCAGTAGCGGGGACAGGATTTGAACCTGCGACCTCTGGGTTATGAGCCCAGCGAGCTACCGAGCTGCTCCACCCCGCGGCGGATGACCCCACCCTACGCCAACTGCCCCCGCCCCGAGACCATCGACAGCCTGCCCGCGAGGCCAGCGGTCGCGGCTGCCGCTTCCTCCAAACTGGAAGGACCCGTAGCAAGTCCCCGCAGCCGCTTGCCGTAGGAGAACAGGTTGCCTCAACCTGGTCAGGCAGGACGTCCCGAGCCCGCGCGCAGTCGTGCACCATGGGCACGCAGTGGCCGTACTGGGCTGTGGTCCATCCGTTGTCCGGCCAACTGGCCTCCACCGCGCCCGCGGCCCTGAGGGCCCCACGACGCTGTCGTGCCCGGCGAAGTAGAGCACCTTGGTGAAGAACGCCGGCCCAGGTAATGAATGTGCTGGTCGTTGCTGAAGGCGCGGTATGCGGCGACGGCGCCGTGTTCCCGGAGCACGTCGAGCGCCTCATAGAGCCGGGCGTCGAGGTCCGCGCGGGTGGAGTTCTGGAAGACGCGTCTGGCCGGTGTCCAGTTACTCCCCACGGTGCGGCGACGCCCGGGAGGGCGCCGCCGCGGAAGGGGTCCGCCCCGGTCCTTCTCGCTCACGGCCACACGCATTCACTGTTTGAGATCATGCATATATGGCGACTTGAAGAAGTCTTCATATTGTGGGCGCGCGTAAGCCGGGACTCCGGTCGGGCCTAGATTTCCAGTTGCCCCTCGACGCGCTTGAGGTGGTGGCGGGCCATCGCCAGGTTCGAACGCGCCCTGTCGAGCACGAGGTAGAGGAACAGGCCGTTGCCGCTGCGCCCGGCGACCGGCCTGATGAGGTGGTACTGCTTTCCGAGAGTGATCAGGATGTCCTCGATCTGGCTCTTGAGACCCAACTGCTCCATGGCGCGCACTTTCGCGCGGACGACGTCCGTATTGCCGGCAGCGGCAATCGTCATGTCCAGATCCTTGCCCCCTCCCAGTGTTCCCAGCGCCATGCCGCTGGTGTAGTCGACGACGGCCGCCCCCAGTGCGCCCTCGGCCTCGGTCATCATTTCCTTCAGCGACACTTCCACACTCGCCATAGCGTCTCCCCTTGGTTGTCGGTCACGCGGGAGGACCGGCAGTGCCGGTCCTCCCGCGTGACCGCACCGTATGCGCACGCCCGAGTCACCAACGGAGTATCTCCGAGGCTGACATCCAGTGATCGGACATGATCGCAAGAGAACCGCTTACCGACTGCTCCTGCCGAAATCGAGCACCAGGGGCACACTCAGAGCTCGCCCGGCACGCGCTCCTGAACTCCTCCAGCCAGCGGGAGCCGTGGGGGTACTCCAGAGAAGGCACTGAAGCCGGGTGTGGTCGGCGCCGGCAAGGTGTCGACCGGCGTCGGGGCCTTCACCGGCCCATTCGCCCCGTCCGGCCGAAGCCACACCGGTGCACCCCGGTGTTCGGCCATCCGCTCATCTATCGGCAGTGGCTCCGCCCACCCCGGCAAGGGCACGGGCCGACCCCGAATTGCGCTCGCGGCTTGCGGCCTGGAGCTTTGACGCAGCAGTGCCAGGATCGAAGATCGAGCCATGGAACGCCCGTCCAAAGCGGAGGAGTTCCTGGCCCGCCGCCAGCGCTCATTAGGCTCAGAGCGGTGCCGTTCCTTCACCGAGGAAGGCCACAGACGTTTCATCATGAGGGCGGCCAGAAGACGGATCTGGCGCACCTGGCCGGTGTCCAGACACAAGTGAACCTCAGCGCCTCTCAGAGTGCCTGCCAGCCCGCATGGAAGATTATCCAGCACGTCCAGCACGCCGCCCCACAACCCCGTAGCAGGGAGGAACAACCGAGGTCGACCTCCACGGCAATCTACTGATCATCAATGATCAGCCAACCGTCTTCAGAGCAGTCCGCTATGGACCCATCCTTCACCCACAGCGGGCCCAACTGGCGGTTCACCGAACCGACGTTCGTCAGTACCCGCCCGCCCTCGCCCCAACCGGGTACCGGGGTCCAGGAGCGTGCCGAGCGCGGCCGACAAGGACTCGGCGGTCGGGGGCCGCGCCGGGAGTGCCGCGCCGATACTCAGCTCGGCCGCCCACCCAGCAGGGCTGGTCACCCGCCTGGGCACGATCACCCGGGGCGGCTGGCCGGACAGCTCTCATCCGTGCCGAACACCTTGTCGCGCAGGACTCGGGCCCGATCAGCCGGGCCCGCAGCAGGGTCGGTGTGGATCTCCGCCTCGGTCCGCAGGATCAGGTAAGCGCACCACCTCCACTTCAGCCACAGGCACCGCCACGGGAGGAGACAGGGCGGTGGGCCGGGCCGCAGGTGATCGGCCCGGCCCACCCTGCATTCACCACCGCTCGCCCGGCGAGGAGCAGTCCCAGGCGAGCGGTGGTGGTTCAGGTCCGGTCAGTGGTGGAAGTGGCGGCGGCCCCAGGAGGCGTCGTCGATGAAGCGGTGGTGGTCGTTGCGCAGAGTGGCCCTGTCACGGTCGTTGTTCCACACGTAGGCGCGGCGGTCTTGGAACAGGTCGGTGCGGGTGTCGCGGCCGATGCCGGTGTGGACGCGGACCGTTGAGCGGCCGCCCAGGCGGTAGTGGTCGAAGGTGTAGGTGTGGCCGTCTGCGTCCGAGAGGGTCCAGCCGTCCAGGTTCACGCTGCGGCGGGTGTTGTTGGTGATCTCCACCCATTCCTGGTTCAGGGAGCGGTTGGAGCGGTCGTCCCGGCCCGGGGAGTCGTACTGCACGTCGCTGATCTCCACCGCCTGGCGGTGCGGGCGCGGGTCGGCGGCGGATGCGGGGACCGCGATCGCCGCGGTGATGGCAGCGGCACTCAGCGCGGCGGCGGCCAGACGACGGGCAGCGGTCGTGGATACGGTCACAGGAATCCCCCTGCATGGTGCGGGCACAACCTCAAAACGCCCTGGTGGGTGCCGGGTTGTGCGGTGTGCGGGTGGCGGCCGGCTGGCCGCGCATTCACACCTTGCCCTCCAGATCGTCAGGATGTGAACGCCATCCAGGGTGCGTTACCGATCAACCGCACCGCCGTGACACTTGGCTGCAGTAGCCATCCATTTCGTTGATGCGTGAAGTTGACGCGGCCCCGGTCCCAACACCCCTGCAGCACTTAGCCGTCAGGCACCGCTCGCCAGGTAGCGCCACCCCACCGAATGTCCAGCTGTCACCCGAAAGTGAGTAACAGCGCCTTTTCCTCGACCGAGGGCTTCGAACGACGAAAAGGACCCTGCCCCACGGAACGGGGCAGAGTCTTCACAAAGCGCCGGGCAGGCCGTCTGACCTGAGGTCGGTCAAGAACGTCGGGCATCTGCGGTTCCTGACGGCCCGAGGCGGCGGCGTGCGCGTCTCGGTCCTAGAACGCCGGTGGCCGACGTTTCTCGCCTTCGTCGGCTCTGCGGCGGTATCCGGGCGCCGCTGCACAGGGGGCTACAGAGCCTGGCGCGGACCCGTGCGTCCCGTGACCGGGCCGCGAGACCTTCGCTCCGGGGGCTCCTAGTTTGGTGACCTTCATGATCTGGCCGGAGCCGACGATGCGGCCTCCCTCGTCGATGAACGGCCGCATGCCTTCCTTCATTGAAGGGGGACCTCATGCTGACCAGGTTCTGGGGCGTTGCGGCTTCGGCCGTCAGCAGGCGCACTGTTGGCGCCGGTCGCCGTTGCCAACAATACCGCCGCGTCGTGTGCCCGGCACACGACAGGTGTCTTCAGAGCAAACTCGCTTCATCCGCGTGGGACGACGGCCAAGTGGAAGGACTGTGCCTACTCCTACAGTGCCAGCTTCCGGGGCACATGCTCCCACCACCGGGGCGTCAAGTACTGACACCGGTAAGCAAGCAGGCGACGCCGCCAACCGCAACCGCGGTCCGGGGCGTCGCCTGGGTACCGGCTCATCGAGTCGCTGTCGAGCTGGGGTGACACCTGGCGGGCCTGCCCTCTGGATGATCGTCGATCCAGGAGAGGCCGCCCATGTCTAGCCGCTGGCGGGTGCGGGTGACTGCCACGTAGGCGAGGCGGGCCTCGCTGTTTTCGATCGGTCCTGGAATGAGCCGCCCGCTGCCGTCCTTTTGGTCGCTGTCCTTCGGCGGGGTGAAGTCGTCCGCAATCCTCACGCAACCCCATTCGCGTCCCTTAGCTTTGTGAGCGGTCGAGACCGTGACTTCGGCCGATTGTTCGGGGACGAACTGGGCGAGGGCGGCGAGGATGGTTTCGGTGCCGTGGGTGTCGACGAGGTCGACCAACGGTTGCAGGTCGCGCCCCGCTGGATCCTGGGAGGCGTAGTCCTGTAGTTCTCCCCAGGTGGCGAAGAGGACGAGTTCCGGGTGGGTGGTACGACGGCCGTCCTTGAGGTCTCGGGCGGCCAGTGCCAGGGCGCGCAGGCTGTCGCCTCCCCCGGCCACCCCTACCCGTTGCCCGGCGGCGAGGAAGTTCATCGCCTGAGCCATGGCGCCGACGTTGGTGCGGCACAGCACGGCGTCGGGGTGGGTGACAGGGCCGAGGTCGGTGGGCACGGTGTCGGTGCCGGTGAGGCGGATCGGGGCGCCCGCGATGGCGAGCCACCGGTTGGCCTCCGCGGCAAGGTGGGGGCCGAAGCGGAAGGACTGTGAGAGGGCGAGCTGGGTGCCGTCGAATCCGGTCATGACGTCTTTGGCGCCGCGCCAGTCGTAGATGGCCTGGGCGGAGTCGCCGACCATGACGAGCTGGGCATGGTCACGTTGAGCGAGGAAGATCTGTTCGACGACGGGGTTGGTGTCCTGGGCTTCGTCCAGGAGCAGGAAGTCGGCGTCGATCCTTGGCTGGGTGAGGGCCCAGATCTTCAGGTAGTGGTCGTGTTCGAAACGGACTGCGCCGTCGTCGGGGTTTTGCAGGTCGGTCCAGGCTTTGCGGGCGAACGGCACGATGTGGTCGGCGAGTTCGGCGTGCAGTTTCGTGTCTTCAAGGCCGCGCAGGCGCGGGACGTGATGGCGGGTGACGTCCGCATCGGCGGTGTGGCAGAAGCGGGCCACGGTGCGCAGCGTGGCGTTGGAGAGGGTCTTTTGTGACAGGTCGCGTTCGCCGATGTGGATGGCTTTGGTGATGCCGAGGGCGTGGCCCGTCTGCCAGGCGGGGCGGCGGGGTGAGTTGAGGCGCAGGGTGTAGCGGTGGCCGATGGCTGCGTAGGCCAGGGCGTGGGCGGTTTTGCAGCTGACGGTGGGTGGGAAGCGGGCGTGGGCGTCCTGGGCGATGGCGCGGTTGTAGGCGAGGTAGCGGCCTCGGCGCCGGGTGGCGCGGGCGAGTTCGGCGAGTGTGGTGGTCTTGCCGGTGCCCGCCCCGGCCTGCAGAGCCAGGTGCTGGCCGGCGTGGAAGGCGTCGGCTGCGGCTTGCTGTTCGTCGGTGGGCTTCAGCACGGTGCTGCTCCGGTGGTGTGGGTAAGTACGCGCCCGACGGCTGCCAGGAGATAGGGAGGGGTAGTGCTGGTGAGCAGGTGCTGGAGTGCGCGGTCGAGGCGATCGGTCTCCTGGTCGGCGTGCCGGGCCAGGGCCCGGTGGACAGCTTCCTGCACAAACAGGTGCGGCGGTCTCCTCGTGTGCTCTGCGGCAGCCTCGAGAGCGGCGTACACGGCGGGCGAGAAGGTGACGTTGAGCAAGATCTGTCCGCGCGGGTCGGGGTAGTGCGTGGTGATCACGTCGATGGGGAGCCGTCCGCCCATCTGATGGCGGAGCCGGTTCAGGGCTTTGTCCGGGGTTTTGGCGCGGACGAGGGCCAGGAGGCGGGTGGCGTCGTAGTTGGCTGCGAGCGGAATCGTGCGGGCGGCCCGGTGCAGTTCGGCCGGTGTGAGAGCTCTGGTCAGGGTGATGTCCAGGGCGTGGAGCCGCATGGTCATGCCTCTTCACGGTGGGTGGGACTGGTGTGGGGCAGCCGGGTGCGGACGAGCGCCATGTGCAGGAGGGGGTCGAAGACCTGCCATCCGGCCGGCGTGAGATCTGCGGCGTCGGGGGTTGCGGCGTGGACGGGGCAGCGCTGGGTACGCCAGCGCAGCTGCTCGGTGTAGGGCAGGCGGCTGAGGTCGTAGACGGCCATGAGCGTGGCGGCGGGCAGGGCGAGTTGGCCGCGCTGCGGGGTGGCGGGCAGCAGAGTCCACGCGCCGCGGGGGCGGCTGGGGTCGAGCACGGGCTGGGGGCAGCGGTGGCGCTGGCGGGTCTGGGCCACGCACTGGATGGCTTCGAGGGGGGCGTCGGCGAGGTAGCGGCCAAGGAGCAGTTGCACGACGGGCCGGGCAGGGCGGTCGTGGCTGGAGCGGGAGGCTGTCTCGCAGACGGTGGGTGGGGCTGGGGTGAACTGGCCTGTGTCGATCAGGCGGCGGGTGCGGACGGCGAGTTGGCGGCGTAGGGATTCTAGGTAGGGGCCGGGCGGCGCGGTGGGGGCGTGTTGCGGGCAGAGCATGTGGTGGGGGATGCGGCACCAGGCGCTCCCGTCGCTGTGGGGGTGGGCGATGCCGCCGCTCAGGTGCCAGCGGTAGGAGGCGGGGGTCTGGGCGGTGTCCAGTTCCGTCGGGTGCAGGGCGATGGGTCGCTGGTCGGGGCGCTGGTACCGGTCGATGCGGTGGCCGCACTGGCGGCAGCGGCCGCTCTGGCCGGTGCGTAGCAGGCGGGTGGGGCTGGTGACGGCGACACGCAGTGGGCGCCGGGGGTATGTGATGCGGGGGCTGCCGTCCCAATGACGGTGTGCGGGGGTGGGGTGGGAGCGCATGCGGGGACCGTGCCAGGCTGGGCGCGGCAGCAGACAACGTGTCCGGGGATGTGTCGCCCGGCTGGCCCAACTAAGACGAACGCGCAACCTATTGATCGACTGGACGTTCTATTCGGCTCGCCGGTTCGGGTGATGTGTGGCGCCAAATTCGTCGGGTCGCTCGAGGGGTCAGGGGCTTTGCGTGCCGGGTGGCGTGTGGCCGGCGCAGAGGCTGCCCAGAAGATGCTCGAGTGAGACGTCGAAGGTGTGGGCGAGAGTGTGCCAGGTGGTGAGAGTGCCGGTGGTGCGGCCGTGCTCCAGGTCGATGAGGGTGCGGCGAGCCAGGCCGCTGCGGTCCGCGAGTTCGTCGAAGGTCCAGCCGCGCTCGCCCCGCAGGCGCGCGAGTTCGGTGCGCAGCGCGTTGAAGTCGGGGTCGGGCGGCAAGATCGTCACTCCACCATCCGACGGTGCAGACCCCTGCCCTGTCAGTGCAGACTTCTGCACTATCTGCTCGGATGAGAGTGATCTTTGCGGTGCGAGGTCTGCACTAGCGTGCCGGGGTCTCTGGCCCCTCATGGCCGGGCAGCAGCATCGCGGCATAGGCAGACGGGAGGACAGGCAGTCCATGAGGCTCGGTGGGGCGGATCCGGCGGTGCGACGTATCTGGACGGTGGAGCTGCGTGTACAGGCGGACGGTCCCCGCCTGGTCTGCCCTCACTGCACCGCTCGTCCTCCTCTCTCTGCGGCCGCTTCCGCGCGGTCCGCTGCGCTGGCGCATCTGGCCTGCCACGCCCGTACTGACGCCCTCCCCCGGCATCTGCGGATCTGTCAGTGCAGTGAGCGGGGCTGTGCGTGGCACCCCCGGCACCGTGGATGCGCCGGACCAGTGCTGCTCGCCCTCACGCGTGACCGCAGCGGTCGCATCTGGCGGCTGGCCGATGCCTGCGGGGCCTGCGCCGCCGCGACCAGCCGCACAGCGGCCGTGCCCGACACTCTGCTCGCTTCTCGCCGTCCTGCAGCTTCCGCTCCTGCGGTGCCGCAGCACTTCTACGACGAGTCCCGGCGTGTGCGGGAGATGCTCACCTACCTCGCATCGGCTCTTGGCTGCATCACGTCCCCTGCCGCCCGGCTGCTCGCCCTGCAGTGCGCCCTGCGCGCCGACACCGACGGCTGCGCCCGGCTGCCGGCCGGCCTGCTGCGCAGCATGCGCATGCATCGGCGCGCCGAGGTGTGGCAGGAGCTGGCCGTGGACGGCTGGCTCGACCTGCCCGCCACCCGGGCGGCGTTCATGCACGTCCGACTGCTGGACGACGCGATCCTGGATCAGACTCCCGGTCGCAGCGCTCGCCGACGTGCCGCCCATTGGGCCCTGCAACCGTCTCCCCTGCTGATGCCGCCGGACGTGGCATCAGCAGAACGCCTAACGGCGCTGGTCCTGGCATCCCATACTGACGCGTCAGGAACCGCTGCCGACCTGGCTGTCGTCGCCCGCCTGTGTGGGCATTCCCGTCGACAGACGAAAGAACTGCTAGACCGGCTGGTGGCAAGACGCACCCTGGCAGCCTGGCGCCATCAACCAGATACCGACGAGGTGCACTGGAAGCCTGGACCTCGTCACCGACTCCCCTGCGTCCCACAAGCCGTCCAGCGCCCAGACCCGGCACAGGGGCAGAGTCCACCCCTCAATCCCAGCCGTACGGCAGAGAACGACGCAACCGACTTCCGTACTATCGCTACAGCAAAGCATGTGCGCCAGCAACTGCCGCCGCCCTCAGGGCAGTAGGTGGGAAAGCAATGACTCTTCGACTTCGCGTACGCCATGGGCTCGCCGCTCATCGGCTGCGGCACCCAGGAAAGGGATGAGCATCATGTCCGAAACCACTGTCCAGACCACAGAGTTGGCCTCCCAGTACAGCGCCCAGGTGACAGGCGACCTGGAACGCAACCTCAAGGAGCAGGAGCACCTCAGCAGTGAGATCGAGGCCCTGCAGGAGAAACTGAGCACCCTGCGGCACGATCACACCATCCTGGTGAATCTCCAGCAGGCTCTCGGTGACCCGGCGGCGCCTGCGGCCGAGCCTGTCACGGCAGTGCCGGTCCCCCGCAGGAAGGCTGCGGCAACCCCCGGTACGGTCAAGGAGCCCGCTCCGGCGAAGCAGCGAACCGGCAAGAAGGCCGCCGCTGCGGCATCAGCCCCGCAGCCGGGATCGCCCACGTTGGTCGATCTCGTACGCAAGCATCTGGCCGACCAGCGCGAGCCCCGCTCGGCTGCCGAAGTCACCACCGCGCTGGGACAGCAGTATCCCGAGCGTACGGTCAAGACCACTGTGGTACGTACGACGCTGGAAGGGCTCGTGGCCAAGGCCCAGGCTCTGCGCACCAAGCAGGGCACGTCCGTGTTCTACACCGCCCCTGAGACGGCCGCGTCCCGCGGCTGACAACCAAGCATCCGTGCAGTCCCCCTGACGCCCGAGCGCTATTGGCTGGGCGTTGCTGCAGGGGCTCACGACCACGTGCCCCGCCCCGTAGCCGCCGCGAACCTGAATCGCCAGATCGTTTGACGCGAGCACGCACTAGTAGGAGGGATAGCTCTTCGTCTTGGTACTTCTGCGCGAGGAGCATGCTCCGTATGTCGGCGTGCTCGATGAGGGGTACCGACTGGGGGCAGCCAACCAGTGAGCCCCGCCCCCCCACACACATCGAACCCCGCCCCAGGCACCCAGCAAGGGCCGTACCAGTACGACAGCTTGCAATATATGCCGACAGGCGCTGCACAGATCAGTAATCTCAATCCCGGTGATCTACCTGGTTGCTCCTACGGCCTGGAGCCAGGTGACTGAAAGGGCGGGCATCGGTGAAGGTACGACGGCTGACACTGCAGCACTTCCGCGGCATCAGCCACGGCACCGTTCTCCTGAACGGGCACTCACTACTCGTGGGCTCCAACAGCATCGGCAAGTCCACCGTTTGTGAGGCACTGGAGCTGATCCTGGGACCGGAACGCATGTTTCGTCGTCCGGTGGTCGACGAGTACGACTTCTACGGCGTCCGCTACCAGCCGGTGGATGGTGAACTGCCGGAAATCCGGCTGAAGGCTGTACTGACCGACCTGTCGCCGGAGGCCGAGCGTCGCTTCGGTCCTCACCTGCGACGCTGGTCGGCCCAGCGGGAGGACTTCGCCGATCTGGAACCGGGCGCGGCAGAGAAGGCCGACGCCGGCGAGTGGTGCCTGCCGGTGGAATTCCTAGGCCGGTTCGACCCGCAGGAAGACGACTTCTTCGGCGGCACGTACTTCTCCCATCCGGCGAACGTGCCGGATGACCTCACTGAGGAGAGTACCGAACTCGGCGCCGGCCTCAGCCCTTTCACCCGCGAGGACAAGCGTCACTGCGGGTTTTTGTATCTGCGGCCCAACCGGACCGGGAGTAGGGCACTGACCTTCCAACGCGGGTCGCTGCTGGACACGATCGTGCGGCTGGAAGCCGAACGGGCCGGACCGCTGTGGGAAAAGGCCCTCACTGATCTTTCTGCGGTCGAGATCGCGGGTGAGGACTCCGGCTTCGCCAAGATCCGCAGCGAGGTGACCGAGCGGGTGGATCGCTTCGTGAGCCTGTCCGCGCAGCCCGACCCGGTGGATCTGCACGTCTCCGAGCGCACACGTGAGCACCTGCGTGAGGTGCTGCGGCTGTTCATTGCCACCCAGCCCGGCACGCATGGCGTGCCCTTCAACCGGCTGAGCACCGGCACCCTGAACCTGCTCGTGTTCGCACTGCTGACCTACATCGCCGAACTCAAAGGCGACGACTCGGTGATCTTCGCAATGGAGGAACCGGAGATTGCCCTGCCGCCGCACGCGCAACGTCGCCTGGTCGACTTCGTTACCCATCGCATGGGGCAGGTGATCGTCACTTCGCACTCGCCGTATGTCATCGAGAAGTTCGAGCCGGGCAACATCGTGGTGCTGGGACGGAACGAGACGGGTGAGCTGAGCAGTTCGCCCGTCATACTGCCAGCGGACTTCAGGGCCAAGCGGTACCGGGACAACCGCCGCCAGTTCGCCGAAGCGGTGCTGGCCCGCGCGGTGCTGGTGGTGGAGGGGGCTACGGAAGCCGACCTGATTCCCGCAGTCGCCGATGTTCTGGAGCGGGATCCCTCGGTGGACTATCTCCATCCCGATCTGGCCGGTGTCACGGTCTTCGACGCGCAGGGTGACGGTTCGGTGCCGTTGTTCGCCCCGGTCTTCAAGAGCCTGGGCAAACCGGTCTACGGCATCCACGACACCCCTGTAAGACCTCTGGCCGTCGAAGTCGCTGCCAAGGCGTCCGACTTCACCCGGTACACCGTCATCCCCCACAAAGGAATCGAGGACCTGCTCACTGAAGAGATCCCGCCAGCGGTGCAGCGCCGCTTCCTCGCCTCGACCGAAAGCCGTACGGACTACCCGGAGAAGTGCGGGTATCTGCGCGAGGACATGGATGACGCACAGGTGCGTACGCTGGCCTGGCAAGTCCTCAAGGCGCGCAAGGGTGACGGCTACGGCGCCGCCCTCATCGCCGAGTGCAGCGGCCTGACCGACCTTCCCGCTTCGATCGTCAGCTTCCTGCTTCAGATCGACCGCGACCTGCGCCCGCCCTCGGAGCGTGGCACCGCTTTCCCTGAACAGGACGGCGCCAGCGATGCGGCCGATGGAGCTTGATGACAACCGCCGGGCAATCCTTGCCAGCGTCAGCCATGTGCTGATCGAGGGCGGTCCCGGCTGCGGCAAGACCACCATCGCCCTACTCAAGGCTCTGGAGTCGTTGGACGGCCTGGAAAGCGAGCAGCGGGTGCTGTTCCTGAGTTTCTCCCGTGCCGCGGTGCGGCAGATCACCGACCGGATGAGCGGATTGTTCAGCAGGTCGGCACGCCGGAGGCTGGAGGTCCGGACCTTCCATGCTTTCTTCCTCGAGCTTGTACGCAGCCACGGCCGGCTGCTGACCGGGCGGCCGTCGTCGTTCATCACCCCGGACCGGGAACGGGAGCTACGCGCCGACTTCGGCGGCGACAAGGACGCCTGGCAGGCCGAAGTCCGACGCATGGCCTCCGAGGAGGGCCGGTATGTGTTCGATCTGCTGGCCGATACCTCCGCGACCCTGCTGGAACGCAGCACCGCGGTACGCCACCTGTACAGCGGCATCTACCCGCTGGTCATCGTGGACGAGTTCCAGGACACCAACATCGACCAGTGGCGGGCTGTCAAAGCGCTCAGCCGCGCCTCCACTGTGATCTGCTTGGCCGACCCCGACCAGCGCATCTTCGGACACCTGCCTGGTGTCGACGAGGAACGCATCGCACACGCCATCGCCCATCTCGAACCAGCCCGTTTCGACCTGTCCAAGGACAATCACCGTAGTCCCGAAGGCGGCCTGCTCAACTACGCCAACGCCGTTCTGCGCAACACTCCCTCCGCTGTACCCGACAGCGTCAAAACCCTCACCTACGCACAACGGTGGGGAGCCGTTCCCGTCGAAATCCGCACCCACCAGGCCGTGATCGCCGCACGAAGCCATCTGCAAGCCCTGCTCGGCCGCGATCCCACTCTCGCGGTGCTGGCCGCCACCAACAGTCTTGTCGGGCGGGTCTCCGAGAAGATCAGCGTTGAGAACGTAACCGCCCGTGGCGTGCTGCCAGCAGTCGACCATGACCTGCACTGGGACCCGGAGTTGGCGGCCGCCGCCGGATTCGTCGTGGCTTCCATGCTGGAGTGGCCCGCCCTGCCCCGCCATGAGGCGGCCACCAAGACTCTGCGCGCCGCGGCCGACTACTACCGCACCAAGTTCACCCGCGGCACCACCGGGGCCCGCGACAAGATCCAGACCATCGAGCGGGCCATAACCGCCCTCACGGACGGCAAACCGGTACGGGCGAAGGCGGCCCAGGTCCTCCTGAGCGCCTACGACCGCGGCCTGGACCTGGTCGGCCAGCCAGTCGCTGATTGGCAGGAAGCCCGTGCCCGTCTGCAAGGCGCCGCCGAGCTCGATGAAATGTTCAAGCAGGTGCGGATGCTGCGGCTGCTGAACGCCACCGACACGCTGGCCCTCACCCTGACCGAAATCTGGGACGGAGCGGCCGCCTACACGGATGCGGCCGCCGCTGTACGCCGCGCCCTGGCCCACGATCAACTGGCCGCGCCCGACCAGAACACAGCCACAATCAGCCTGATGAGCATGCACCGCTCCAAGGGCAAGGAGTTCGACGGTGTGGTCATCGTCGAGGGTGCTTACCACAGCCGGCTGCTGGACCCGGAATGGGACGCCGAAAGGATCCGGGCCAATCGCCGTCTGCTTCGCGTCGCCATCACTCGCGCGCGGCACCTGGTCGTCTTCGTACGGCCTGAGGACGGTCTGCCGTTGACACCCAACCGGTAGAACGAGAGCTCAAGGCCTCTCTTTGGGGGGCCGTCCAGTCTAGGCGTGCATGCCTGCGCGCCCTGGTTCTTCAGCCCTCCCCATCTGGAGCAGGCTTCGAAGCGCCGGGCGGACATCGTCGGTGAAGCAGGTTGGTCCGCGTGTCTGGGGGCACCTGCGCGTCTGCTGCACAGTCTGCAATGAGCCCCGATCCGGGTGTGCCAAGGCCACGCTGTTGAAAGGACTTCCCCGCCCTGGTCTCGGGGACGCCCTTCGCGGCTGTGCGCATGGGTGGCGGGCTCAGCGTGGGCGCCAGGTTCGTACTTCCAGGTGGAGGATGTTGGCGTCGGGGCGGATGCGTCCGGTCTCCACGAGCCACTGGTGGACGGCGGCGGTGACGTCTCCGCCCGCCGCGTCGACGCGGCGGGCGAAGTCGGCTGCGTCGTGGCCGCCGGTCTGCGCGGAGCCGTAGACGCGTTCTTCGGTGTGGTCGGCGCGTTGGATGACGTCACGGCGAATGCCGGGTGAGTCGGTGCGACTGCCGGAGGGGTGCAGGTAGCCGGTTTTGGCGAGGCGGACGGTGAAGGCCAGGCGTAGGCCTTGGCGGGCCGCCTCGGCGATGAGGGGGCGTAGACGGGAGGAGCCGGAGGCGATGGCTTGGGCGCCGACGCGGCCGGTTCCGGAGCCGGTGGGAGTGATCAGGACGGCTTTGCTGCGGACGCGGGCGCGGGCGCCGGAGGATGTGGTGCGGCGGTGGGTGTGGCGGGCAGCAATGGCAGCAAGTTCGGGCAGGTCGGAGATGCCTCCGGTCTGGACGGCGGCCAGGACCTGCTGGAGAGCGGAGACGAAGGCTGCGCCCTTGTTCTTTGTGTAGAACTGGGAGACCAGGGAGGGGTCGCGGTTGATGATGCGGGCGATGTCACGTTTGGTGTAGCCGGCGGCTTGGAGCTGGTGGGCAAGTTGGGCGGCCTCGTTCAACTGGCCCTGCCCCGTAGAGGGGTTGGTGCGGCGGGAACGTGGCGGCATCAGGCTTGCCCCCCGGTCTGGGTGAGTGCGACACGTCCGGCGTCGCGCAGGGTGAGGAGTTCCTCCTCGGTGGTGGGCGCTGTGACCGGGTGGGTGAGGTGGCCTTTGAGGAGGTAGTCGCCGGGCTGGTGGTGGTGCGGCCAGTGTTGGGGTGCGGTGAGGTAGAGGGCGTCGGTGCGGAAGGCAACGACAGTGCCGGGCTCGGTGTGCAGGGCGCCTGCGTAGGTGTTGTCGTCGCGGTGGCGCTGAGTGAGGAGGGCGGCGCGGGCGCCGGACCAGATTGCGGCGGCCCACTCGGGGTGCGCGTTGGGGTCACGGGCGAAGCCCGTGGGCTTCTGCCAGGTGATCAGTTCCTTGTCGAAGCTGATGATTTCGGCGTCCGGTGGGACGTCGCGTTCCATGGCGCGGGGGGTGGTGCCGGTGACCATGCGGGGGCGCTGGGCGAAGGAACCGATGCCGTACAGCAGGATAGAGCGCACCGCGCGGGAGGCGAGGTGAGCGGCGCGGGCCTGTTGTGCGTCGCCTTGGAAGTGGGCTTGGGCGGAGAGGTTGCTCCAGGTCTCTTTGAGCTTCTTGCCCCAGTCGTCGAGGGGTTTACCGTCGTCCCAGACGATGCCGTCGAGGACTTCGATCTTCCAGGGCTGGATGGGGTTGGCGAGGGCGGTGTGGATTTCGGGGCCGCCGGCCCAGGTGGTGAACGTGGAACCGGGCTGGCTCGGGTAGTGCCAGGCGCGGTCGCCGGGAGCGGGGGCGGGCAGGATGCCGACGTGGCTCCAAGTGTCGGGAACCGTTACCCGGACCTGCCAGTGCCCACAGCCGTAGAGGGCGCTCATCTGTTCCTTCTCCGTCCAGGCGGCAAAGGTGTAGGCGGTGACGCGGCGGGGGGTACCGACCGGGGATTTCCAGGTGTGCTTGGCGTAGGCGAAGGTGCGGTCGTACTCGACGAGTTGGGGCAGCTGTGCGGGGACGCGTGGCGGGGTGAGGAGTTCGTTGCGGCCCTGGCCTGCGGTGGCGTGGAGCAGGCCGCGCAGTTCCTCGGAGAGGACGGGGAAGCCGTCGGCGTGCTGGCCGCGGGTGGGGATGGTGCGGGTCCACAGGTCACGACCGGTCTGGGACGGAGAGCCCATGAGGACGGCGTCGCTCCAGTGGCGGCGCAGGGCCTGCCACAGCAGCACGAAGGCGTCGCGGACGGTGTGCGGGTCGTCGCCATCGAGGTCGAACCACTCCCCCACCGAGCGGATCTCCACATGCTGGTCGGCATTCTCCCGCTGGTAGCGGCCCACGGGGTTACGGGCGTGGACAAAGTGTCCAGCCATCCGGTCCCGGCCGCGGCCCGTGTCCGTGCGCCAGCCGGGGGTGGGGGCGTTGAGCCAGGCGGCGACGGCGTCGCGGAGGTAGGGGTGGCGATCGATGTCGCGGTGCCAGGGATCACCGGCGGTGATGTAGATGCGTTCCACGCCTTCGGGGACGGTGTGGAAGACCGCGGTGAGGATGTCGGCGGCTGAGCGGCTGCCGAGATCGAGGTGGTGGGTCTGCTGGCGGTGGACCAGCACGCCGGTGCCGGTGTCGAGGAAGACGGTGGAGCGGGCCTGCTGGGTGAAGTTCGGGCGGGTGGAGGCCAGGCCCGTGGTGTGGGCGAACCAGGCGTCGCCCGCGGCACCTTCAGGGATGGAGGGCAGGGCCAGCGGTGCGTCCGCTGCCGCAGGCACGGCCGGAGCAGCGGCTTGGGGGGCGGGCTGCGCATGGACTGTGTTCACCGTAGGCGCCACGGCTCCCGGCTGCGGAGCGGGCTCGGGCTCGGGGGGGTGCGGGGGCGTGGTCGCCTCAGGAACTGGGGTCTGCGCCGGGGCGGTCTCGTTTCCGGTGAGGCTGTCGGGGGTCAGGGTGGGGGCGAGGGCGACAACGTCGGCCACGCTCAGTCCTGATGCCGGGGCGATCCGCTCCGCCTTGGCCTTCCCGTAGGAGGACATCTGGGCGATCCGCTTGTCCCGGTCGGCCTCCAGCTTTGCCAGTTCCGCCCGGGTCTTCTTGATCGCATCCCGTACGGTACGCAGATCGGCGAGCGCGGTGTTGTAGCTCTGTGCGTCCATCGGGGGTTTCCTTGTCCGGCCGGATTCAGTCAGCGGTGCGGGTGTTGACGTAGGCGATGGCTCCGCCTGAGTGGGAGGGGAGCCGTGTGCCCAGTAGCAGTTCGGCGAGTTGGCGGTCTCGGTCGAGGGCGGAGGTGATCACCGTGTGCGGATCGATCAAATCGGTGACGTATCCGGCCAGGCGCGCGTCGGGAAAGGCATGACGGCCTTCGGTGTTCTTCTCCCATCGCTCGAGCCCGGTCAGCACGGCCACTACGTAGCCGGAGAGGGTAACCGGCAGCACTCCCCCGGCTGCGACGCTTGCCGCGTCCATTCGCCACCAGCCGCGCAGCGCCTTCACCAGAGCGCCCGGGGTGAGGGCGGCGGAAAAGCCGATCCAGTCACGGCCAGGTTCGACGGTGGCCTGGGCGGTGTCGACGCGCAGGACGGCGATCTCCTGGGCGGCCAGCTGGCGCAGGGGGGCGTGGTTGCGTGTGCTCAGGGCCTGGACGGCGCTGAGGGGAATCATGACGCGTACTCCGCGGTGGGAGAGTCCGGGCAGCAGCCCGGCGTGCACGAGGCGCCGGAAAGTGGTGATGGCACAGCCGAGCTCTTCGGCCGCCTGTCCGGTCGTCAGCAGCATCTCCACCACCTCTACATGCGTGATCTGATATCCGAGTCGGGATGCATTCTAGGCCGTCTGCTGAAAGGCCGTCAAAGACGGCCCGTACCGGGCACGGCGCGTTGGCCGAGCCCGGCTGTGTAGCAGTTGTCTCATCGACTGCTCCTGCCGGAATCGAGCACCAGGAGCGCACTCAGGGCTCGCACGTCACGCGTTTCTGAGCGCCTGCTGCCATCCGCGGAAGGCCGCAACAGCCTGCCGTACACGCGGGAGTCGTGGAGCGGCACTCCACTGGCACGGAGGTGTCGACCGGTGGAGAGGCTCCCGGCAGTCAATCGCCCCGTCCGGCCGCAGGAGCACGCCTGCTATCCCGGTGTCTGGCCGCCCGTCTCGTTCGTCGGCAATGGCCAGCGCCGGGGACGGACCTGACCGCGTCCGCTCATAGCTTGCGCTGGGAGCTTTGACACCAGCAGGTGCCAGGATCGAAGATCGAGGCATGGAGCACCCGCCCAAATCGAATGAGGCCGCGGATACAGTCCTCGCATGGTTTGGCCTTGCGCTGTCCGTGATGTTGTTGATCGTTGGTATCGACATGAACCGCGACGGCGACTGGTCAGTGCTCGTGCTGGGCGCTCTCATGGTCGTGGTGAGTCTGTATCAACTGCTCCGTGACTTCGCTGTGCGCCGCGATCAGAGGCGCAGGGACGAGTTGTAGGGGTGAATTGGGGGCTCCTGGACGTCAGGGGCCGGAAGGCTTCCAGTCGTCGGCGGCCTGGGCTGCGGCACGAGCGCCCCACAGGGCCAGTGCCGTTGCGCAGACGATGACGCCGCCGGTGACGGGGAACAGTGACATCAGGGTCAGGCGGTCGGGCCCGACGCCGTGGGTTACTGGTGCTGCGAGCCAGTAGGAGACTAGTGCTCCTGCTGCGGCTGCCAGGATCGAAGGCAGGAGGAGGGACCAGCCCGCGGTCGCGCGGAACAGGGCGCGGCGGCCGTTGAGGACCGACAGCGGTGCGAGGTCTCGGCCAAAGCGCAGGAATTCTGCCATGGCGGTGAAGCCCACTGCGAGGGCCACCGTGCCGAGCCCGACGAGGGACATCAGTCTCACCCAGCGTATGGCGGTGGTCATCTGCCCGGTTCCGGCAATCCAGCTGGAATCCAGAACGCCGACATCAGTTCGCATGGCCAGGGTCTGGTTGGCCACCTGGCTGAGCTCGGGTATGGACAGGTTCTGTCCCTGCCGGCCGACCGCCAGGAGGGAGTAGACGTTCTCCTCTTGCAACGACAGCTTGGACGGATCCCCTTGCCGGACGCTCAGTCCGGAGTGTGGTCCTGCACCGGCGCGTTTGATCAGTTCTTGAAGCCTGGGGTCCGCACTTGTGTAAGCGACCCGGCCAAAGGATCCCTTTGGCGGGCAAGGGACCTTGACCGTTTGCAGGGCTTGGCAGGAGCCGGTGATCTCCATGTGTCCCTGGCCCGGGTCCTCTTCCAGGGCCACGAGCGCCGCGCCGGCAGGCATGGCTTGTTCGAGGTTCCGAATCCTGGTTTCGGATGTGTAGGGGGTGATCTGCAGCATCGTGGTGCCGATGCGATCGCGTGTGGCGAAGGCTGCCTCTGCCGCGTCTCCGAACAGTCCGGCCCACAGCTGTGTCTGGGCGGCGAGCCCCAGGGCGATGATCAGGGTGGCGCCAAGGCGCACGGTGCTTGCTGGCTTGGCCGCCATGCGGCGGCCGGAGACAAGCAGTCCCGGGCCTGCGGCCTTCCGCCCGACGCGTGCGAGCAGTGTCCCCAGTTCCCGAGTTGCCAGCCCGACGACGGATGGCAGCGTGGCGAACACGATCACGCAGCCGACAGCGTAGACGGGAAGGAACAGGATCCGAGGGACCAGTTCGGCGCCGCGGACGGTGAAGAGCAGCGCGAAGGGAAACAGCCAGGCGAGCCGCTGCTGCGACAGCCAGCGAGACCTCGTCCTGGTCGTGCCCTGGGCCTTCCGGCGCGATCTCGTCGGCTGCAGCACGGCGGCAAGACTCAGGACGGCCGTCGGAACGGCCGTCACGACCAGGCCCAGCAAAGGCAGGGCTCGCCTTGTGTCGTCGAGGGAGAGGATGAAGTCGGTACCGGGAACGGGGATGTTCCACAGGCATGCGGGGGTCAGCGTGACCGCGGCCAGTGTTGTTCCTGCAGCTACGGGAACAGCGGCCTCGCCCAACGCGAAGCAGGCCCGTGCTCTCCATGAGGCTCCCAGCGCGTCCAGGAGTGTGAGGCGCCGATCGCGGGCTGCCGCTCCGGCTCGGACGGCGACGACGACCAGAAGCCCGGCAGGGAGCATGACGAGGAAGATGTATCCCGCGTAGAAGTATGCTGGATCGTAGTTGTGGACGTGCTCGCCGAGCAGCGATTCCACTCCTGGCCCGCCGAACCCGGAGATCTCGAACATCTCTTTGCGGTCGAGCAGTTCGGCGGTCGGCGCCGCGTAGGCGAGCCGTTCACCGGGAGCTTCCAGGCCTTCCAGCCCGATGACTCCGGCGAAGCGGCCGTACCGCGTTGTCAGCTGCTCGGAGGGTGAGATCTCTCGAAGCGCTGGAGAGAGGAACACCTCCCCCGGCTCCGGCCAGCGCGACAGGCCTGGGGGCGGCGGGGCGTCGGCGCTCAGCGGCACGATGTAGACGACGTCATGCGGGATGTTCCCGATGAGGTCGTCGGAATTCCTCCACAGCGCGACCGCTTGTTCCTGGGGGAAGGCCTCCACCAACCGGGGTGACCTGGCTGCTCCTCGCTCGGTGCGGGCCTCGAAGCCGGCGGCTGCCAGCATCAGGCCGCCGATGCTGAGAACAGCCAGGAAGCATGCCAGCAACAGGGCCCAGAATCGGATGCGGCCCGCCTCCGCCGAGGCCGCGGCGCCGCGTCCCGCACGCAACATCTGCCGATACACGCTGCGGCCGGTCACGCCCTCTCCCCAACAGACGTGGCAATAGGGGTGAGGTGGCCATCGGAGAGCGACAGCTGTCTGTCCGCCTTCCTGGCCACGTCTGGGTCGTGTGTCACGACGACCAGGGCACAGCCCCACCGCTGCGGAACGTCGAAGAGCAGCGAGGCCACCGCGTCCCGGCTCGCCGTGTCCAGCGATCCGGTGGGTTCATCGGCGAGAAGAACGGCTGGCTCGTTGATCAGAGCGCGGGCCACGGCGACGCGCTGGCGTTCGCCGCCGGAGAGCGTACTGGTGGGGGTGTCCCGGGTGTGCAGGTTCACGGCCTCCAGCAGTTCCACGGCCTTCTGGTAGGAGGCAGTACGGGAAACGCCAGCCAGTTGTGCTGCTACGGCCACGTTCTCCACCGGCGTCAGTTCTGGCAGCAACTCGCCGAACTGGAAGACCATGCCGATGTGCCGTCGCCGGTGTTCGGCGAGTGCGCGTCGCCGCAGCCGAGTGATGTCATCGCCGGCAACAAGAACGGACCCCGCCTGTGGGCGGACCAAACCCAACGCGCACATCAGCAGAGTGGTCTTACCGCTGCCGCTAGGGCCCATGACGGCCACCGATGCCCCGGGAGTCACGGACAGTGTGACCTCATCGAGCAGGGTTCGACCGGCCACCTCACACCGGATGCCCTCCATCTGGAGCACTGGAGGTTCCTGACGTGAAGCGGCCGCCTGGTCTGTGGCGGCAACGTGGTGGGGGCTTGTCATCAATGGTCCTCATTCTTGTGCGACACGGTGGCCGCATCACATACCTGTCAAGGGGCTTACGGTCTGCGACGCGGCTTCAGAAGGGGCGGCCGAGAGTGTCTCGGCCGCCCCGCAAGCAGCAGCTAGCCGGTGCCCTTCACGAGCGAGAGCTCACTCGGACTTCCATCCGGTGCACTTGTCCGGGTAGATCGGCAGGTACTGGCACCCCTGCAGCTTGAAGATCCTGCTGTGGTTGCCGCTCTCGACGGTCCAGGGGTCACCGTCGTTGTCTTCGTAGTAGCCCAGCCCGTTCTTTTTGTTCCACAGGGTGAGCCTGTCGTTGGGGTGGGCTACCCGGTAGTACTCACCTTTGACCGGTTCGATCTCCGACGCGCTCTTGTCCTTGACGTTCATGACGCCGCCGTCGTTCTCGGTCCACACGCCGACGAAGGAGTTCGACGTCGACAGTGCCATCGCTGGCGAGGCTCCGACAACGCAACCGGTGACCAGTGTGAACGCCGCTATACGACGCATAGTTCTGCCGTTCAAGTTTTCCCCTCCTGAAAGACGATCGGCCCTCGGCGGACCGACTCACCATGGAGTCGATCATTCGAGAGTCAACGAGCGCTAGATCCACGGGCGTTGGCTGCGCATTCCCGCCGAGTTCCCACTTCCACAACCTCGTTCATGACGGAAGATGACGAAATGCCTTGATCATGAAGAGGTAAAGTAGGCACGGGGGATGTCTGTCACGGGGGTGACGCAAGACCTGACCCCCTGAGACCGGCTACCGGGGGAAGAGGACCTTTCAGAATGGATTCCATCGACCAGCACATACTCCGCTTGATGGACGCAGGGCTCACCGATGAAGCCATTGCGCGAAGAATCCACATGGGGCATCGAACCGTACAGCGAAGAATCGAGGTGCTCATGGAGGCGTTCGACGTATCCAGCCGATTCTCTCTCGGGGCAGCAGCAGAGAGGATGGGGCTACTGGAGCACGAAGCGGTGGCTGAAAATGGACGGACTCTATCCGGGCCTGAAAGGTCCGAGGTTGCATGTAAGTCAGACGGCATCCGGTGCGGGAATCAGGCCGGCGTCTGACCTGTCGAGCCTGCTGCTCGGACGTGCCTTCCGATAGCGGTCAGGAGCCGCGGGGTGTGTTGCCCGGCTCTGCCATCGTGATGCGGCGGTAGGCGGCGCGGGCATGGACGAGCCGCGCCAGCACCGTGCCGCCAAGAGCCGCCGAGCACAGGCAGGTGAGCCAGAATGTGTCACGGCCTCCTGCCCAAGTGAGGACGCCCGCAGGCGGGACCGCGAAGCCGTTGAGCATCAGCCAGCACAGCACTGCCGTACCGGGGGCCGCAGTGAAGCGGGCCGCCAGACCCAACAGGCCAGAAAGCAACGACAGTGCGATCAGGGCGAGTTCGGGCCGGTCGGTGCCCACGAGGGTGTTGAGGAGCGCCACAAGCACCAAGGCTCCGCCGAAGGCCGCGGCCCACACCAAGGGGGTGGCGACCGCGCGAGGGACGGGCCTCGCCCCGGTACTCAGAGACTCCCACTCGATCATGTCGACGGCTCCTTCCGGTCCTTCCGGGTCCCGATGGAGAAGCACGCTGGCGTCCCGCGGTCCGGGCAGGCCCCCTGGAAACGGATTGTCCCACTCGACCGCCAACCGCGCGCGCATTGGCCGAATCGCGCACTAGTCAGGGTGATCAATATCTGTTCGCCGATAACGCCTGGGGCAGACAGGACAGTTGTCAGTGCTGTTCTGCATCTCAAGCCCACTGAGTGACCAGACGGCCATACAGGCAGATCCTTCGGGGACAGGTCGGATTCACGCCTGTGGCGGTGAGCCCGAACCACCCGGAAGCACGGTAGGACAGCGGCAAGGGTCAACGGGAAACCGACCAAATTCGCCACCCGAGGAATGCCAAAGACGCGCAGCAGGATCTCTCCGGCAGCAGCCAGAAGGGGAAATCCGCAACAGAAAGAGGTCTGGGTACGTCCCGCCTCCGGCCACCGTGACCAAGCACCACGGCGTGAGGCAGAAGAAAGCGATCCGCGAAGCAACCGCGAGCGGATGTCACGAGGCGCCGTCCCAAGGGTTATGCATCAGGTCAGGTCATCCCTTCGTATAGACGATGCGCTGGCTTACAGGTTGCTTTCACCGACGTTGAACGGACCGCAGGCAGGATCACCGCGGCGCTTTACGCAGCATGGCTTGACGAATGGAGTTGTGACAGCTTCTCAGCCTGTCGGCATGGTGCTCTCGGATCTCTCTCCCGGCCAGAGCGATGGCGGCGATGTTGCAGGGGAAAGCGATCAGTTGAGCGGGTTCGGGGACGTCAACGGCTCGCAGCAGGCTTGCTCCGGCTGCAACCAGCAGAAGCGCCGCGGGCAAGAACCGGCGCCAGTGCGGGATGTCCGGCAGGCGGGCGGCCTTGAGCGTGTGTCGCACGGCGAGGGCGAAGAGCACGACGAGCAGGGCGAACGGTGTCAGCACGTGGGTCCCCTCCGGTGGACGACGTGGCCTGGGGTGGCCGCTGTTGGGTCTAGGGCTCGATGAGGCCGACGCGAATCGCGTAGCGGGTGAGTTCCAGGCGGTCGCGCAGGCCGAGTTTCTGAAGGAGATTGGCGCGGTGGCGTTCGACCGTCTTCACGCTGATCACGAGGAGGAGGGCGATCTCCTTGGACGAATGTCCCTCGGCAACGAGTTTGAGGATCTCCTCTTCGCGTTCGGTGATGGGGCGCACGGGTAGCCGTTCGCCGGTTCTGGCGCGGTCGAGATAGGTGCGGATGAGAGTGGACTCGGCACCGGGGTAGATGAAGGGTTCGTCCCGCAGAGCCGCACGACAGGCTTCGATCAGGTCGCGGTCGGCGACAGACTTCGGGACGTAGCCAGAGGCTCCCGCCTTGAGCGCTTCGAAGAAGTACTGCTCGTTGTCGTACATCGTCAGCATAAGAATGCGCAGGTCGGGGAGGACCCGGGAGAGTTCACGGGCGGCCTGCAGGCCGGTCTGACGGGGCATGGCAATGTCGAGGATGGCCAGGTCGATGTCCATACCCTGGGCCTGGGCGATGGCTTCGGCGCCGTCGGCAGCCTCGGCCACGACGGTCAGATCGTGCTCGGCATCGAGAATGAGGCGGACTCCGCGGCGGACCAGGGCGTGGTCGTCGGCGAGCAGGATGCGGGCCGGTGCAGTCATCGCGCTTTCTCCTGGGGGCGGTCGTCAGACGCGCTGCCGGTTACGTGCAGGCGTACTTCGGTTCCGCCGTGAGGGCCTTGGCCTATATCGAGGTGGGCGCCGATGAGCAGGGCGCGTTCCCGCATGCCGCTGATGCCGGCGCCTTCGGGCGCTGCCCCGATGCCTTGGCCGTTGTCACGGACCAGGAGTCCCACCGTGGCGTCCGGCAGAAGGCGCAGGTGGACTTCGACGCGGGTGGCGTGGGCGTGGCGGGCGGTGTTCGTGAGCCCTTCCTGGGTGATGCGGTAGAGGACAAGTTCGGTTCCCGGGTCGAGCGGTGGCAGACCAGGGGTGATGTACGCGGTCGCGCTCAGACGGGAGCTCGTGAACTCGGTCGTCAGCGCCCGCAGGGCGGAGTGGAGGCCGAGTTCCTCCAGGACACCAGGGCGCAGGCGGCGGGCGATGCGGCGGATCTCGTCCAGTCCGGCGCGGGTGGTCTCCTGCGCCTGCTGGAGGTCGGCGCGAACGCTCTGCGGGGCGTGGTCGGCGGCGTGCTTGAGCTGGAGCAGGACGGCGGTGAGGGTCTGTCCGACCTCGTCGTGGAGTTCCTGGGCGAGGCGCTGGCGTTCGGCTTCCTGGGCGGACAGGGCCCTGCCGGAGCTCGTGGCCCGTTCGGCTTCCAGCCGGGCGAGCATGGCGTTGAAGGTCTGGGTGAGCTTGGCGACTTCGGTGGGTCCGGTGACGGTCGTGCGGTTACCGGGCTTGAGGAGATCGGCGGTGGCCATGGCCCCGGTCAGACGTGCCAGCGGTGCGAGTCCGATGCGCAGCAGGATGGCGTTCGCGATCAGCATCACCACCAGTCCGGCGATCAGGACTACCGCCTCGCCGAACAGCACTGGGGTGGAGACGGTGACCGGGCCCAGGAGCAGCAGGACCGCGACGACGAGCACCACGGCGTTGAGGAGAAAGATCCTCCAGTACAACGTCATGATCGAGTGCTCCTTCCCGGTGGTCCTCACCTCCGCTGTCTCCTGCCACCGCCGATCGGCCCGTTTCAGAGCTCTGACCTGCGGCGGGCGTCACTGCCCCGCCCCACTGTGACCGTTGCGGGCGTGCCGCGTCCATCCGTGCTGACACCCATATCCGTGGCCTGTGCACAGGTGGCAGCATGAGCCCCCTGCCGCGCCGGACTATCAGTGATCCGCTGTGCGCCGCATCACCGTCGCAACGAACAGGGAGGGAGGGGTTGTGCCTGCTCCGCGGATGAGCACCACGCCCTTGCCGGGAATCGGTGTCAGGTACGACCTCACGACCCGGGAGCATCGCCAGCTGTCAGTGATTGCGCATCGGGACGGGACCCGGACGGTGAACGTCTATCAGGTTGATGATCCGGACGCGTGTGCGCAGTCGCTGCGTCTCACCGAGCCTGAGGCCGCCTCGCTGATCAACGCGCTGGCGCCCTCCCATCACAGTCCGAATCTGCTGTCCACCACTGACCTGGGGCTCGTGGCGGAGCGGATCGAGCTGTCCACGGTCTCGTACTGGAACGGACGTGTCCTGGGCGAGACCCGGATGCGGACCGAGACCGGTGCCTCCATTGTGGCCGTGCTGAGGCTGGCACAGGCAATACCCTCGCCGACCCCGGACTTTCGGCTGGCCGGCGGGGACACCCTGATCGTGATCGGCACCCGCGAGGGTGTGGAGGCGGCCGCCACGATACTCGGACGGGAGTGAGGCGGCGTGCACTCCTCCGCCATCTTCCTGATCGAGTTCGGCGCGATCATCCTGGCCCTGGGGCTGCTCGGCAGGCTTGCCGGACGGCTCCAGTTCTCGCCTATCCCCCTCTACCTCCTGGCCGGGCTCGCCTTCGGCGAGGGCGGGATACTGCCGCTGGGCACCAGCGAGGAGTTCGTCGCGATCGGCGCCGAGATCGGCGTGATCCTGCTGCTGCTCATGCTCGGCCTGGAGTACACCGCCAGCGATCTGGTCTCCAACCTCAAAACCCAATACCCAGCCGGCCTCGTCGACGCCGCGCTGAACGCCCTACCCGGCGCCGCCATGGCCGTGCTGCTCGGCTGGGGCCCGGTCGCCGCCGTCGTTCTGGCCGGAGTCACCTGGATCTCCTCCTCCGGCGTTATCGCCAAGGTCCTCGGCGACCTCGGACGCCTCGGCAACCGCGAAACCCCCGTCATTCTCAGCATCCTGGTCCTGGAAGACCTCTCCATGGCCGTCTACCTGCCGATCCTCACCGCCCTGCTCGCCGGGGCCGGACTCGCGGCAGGCAGCATCACCCTGGCCATCGCCCTTGGCGTCGCCGGACTCGTCCTGCTCACCGCCGTACGCTACGGACGCCACATCTCCCGCTTCGTCTCCAGCAACGACCCCGAAAAACTGCTGCTGGTTGTCCTCGGCCTCACTCTCCTCGTCGCCGGGCTCGCGCAGCAGCTCCAGGTCTCGGCCGCCGTCGGCGCCTTCCTCGTGGGCATCGCCCTGTCGGGCGAGGTCGCCGAAGGCGCCCACAACCTGCTCGCCCCGCTGCGAGACCTGTTCGCCGCCGTCTTCTTCGTCTTCTTCGGCCTGCACACCGACCCCGCCAGCATCCCGCCAGTACTGCTGCCCGCCCTCCTGCTGGCCGTCGTCACAGCCCTGACGAAAATCGCCACCGGCTACTGGGCTGCCAAGCGATCCGGGATCTCGGCCAAGGGCCGCTGGCGTGCTGGCGGCGCTCTGGTAGCACGCGGCGAGTTCTCCATCGTCATCGCCGGACTCGCCGTCACCGCCGGCATCGAACCTGGCCTTGGCCCACTCGCCACCGCCTACGTGCTGATCCTCGTCGTCCTCGGCCCGCTCACCGCCCGCTACACCGAACCGGCCGCCGCCTGGATCGCCCGGCGCCGCAGCCCGCCAGAGCCGCGCCCGGCCGCGATGCCCTCCGGCGGAGGGTTCAAAGTGGCCCTGTTCACCCAGCCAGCGGGCGAATTCGCCGCATCGGCCGATGGCACGCAGCCACTGCTCTATGGCCTACCCGACGATGGGAGTAGCAACCAGCAGGAGTTCATCCCCGCAGCACAGCACAGTCTCCGCCTGGAGAACGAAAGCCGTGCCCTCGCGGGCGACGAGGGTGATCACGGCAGGCGGGAGCAGACCGAGTTCGAAGACACTCACGCCATGCAGGCGCGAGCCGGACGGAATGGCGACAGTCAGCAAGGCGGCGCCCAGGACGTCCACGAGCGCACTTTCGACCTGGCCCTCCCGCAGGGTCCCGGGCCGCGTCAGGCCGAGCCCGCGAGCCGCTGTAGGCCGGGTGAGGCACTGGACGAGGATGAAGACAGCTACCAGGACGAACGCGATGTTCAGGTGCCTGGCTTGGCCGACGCCGACGAGGGGGAACGTGGCGAGCACGATGGGCACGGCGCCCCGCGGCCCCGCCCAGGAGATGAACGCCTGTTCCCGTCAGGGAACGCGGAAGATAGCCAGGTAAGCGGCGACGGACACAGGCCCGCCCCGGAGCAGGAGCGTGAGGCGGACAGCCAGGGCGAGCAGGATGGCAGAAGGCAGGTCGCCGGGTTCGACGAACAGGCCGATCTGGGCGAGCCGTCCGATGTCCTTGGCAAAGGAACGGATGGCGGCCCGGTGCGCCAAGTGCGAATTACCCAGGACCAGGCCGGCGATGATGCCGCTGGCACCCACGGTCCCTCCCACGGCCTAGGCGATGATCCTGGACCCGACGGTGGTCAGCGGGTACAGACCGATGTGCCGCAGTGCGGCCACCCCGAACCGTCCATTGACCAGACCCAACAGCCCGCCGGTGACGAGCTGGTAGATGACGTTGGCGGCCAGGCGCTGGAAAGTGGGCAGGCCGGCGGCCGCAGTGGACAAGGGCAGGACCAGGGTGATCGTGGGGGCGTCATTGAACCCTGATTCGGCTTCTGGTAATGCAGCGACCTTCTGAGGGAGCGGCAGTGAGCGCAGCACAGTCTCCGGCTGGGAACAGGGGCCGTACCCGCGGGCGATGAGGGTGATCACAGCAGGCGGAAGCAGGGACTCGTCTTCAACTCCCGCACCGGCACAGCACACCTCCGCGCAACAACTCAGTACCAGATGCCCGTGCGAAACCCCGGCCCTCCAGACTCAGAAGCGCGCCGCCAGGTGGTGGTCGCTCCGTCGAGGCCGGGTGGCCCAAGGCCCTAGGAAGGGCGTTCAATTGACAGTGATCCGGTCGTGGATATGGGTGTCGCCACGGATAGACGCCCCCTTCGTGCCGCGTCATGCTGTGGTGGGATCGCAAGTCCAGCCGCCACCAGTGGCATGACTTGGGCTTGTCCCGGCCACCGCTCTGCTTCAGCTGGCACTTCAGCATCTCCATCCTCGTCAGGGAGGGGAAGGGCATGGAACACAGCAAGGTCGGCGCAGTGATGACAAGCAATGTCATCAAGGCTGGATGCGACGCCTCCTTCAAGGAGGTCGCCCGCCTCCTCCACCAGCACCGCATCGGCGGCCTTCCTATCGTGGATGCCCACGAGAGGGTCATTGGCGTAATCTCCGGATCTGACCTCTTGGTCCGCCAGGTCGAGGCCGACAGCCCCTACCGTCCCGCGCGCCGCTTCCGCTGGCCCTGCATCGGCTCTGCTTCACGACAGCGCAGGGCCAAGGCCCATGCTCGTACAGCAGGACAGCTGATGTCCCATCCCGTCGTCACGGTCGGTGCCGGCGTCGGCATCGCCAAGGCCGCGCGCGCAATGGCCAAGCATCGCATCGAACGCCTGCCGGTGGTGGACGAAGAGCAACGGCTGGTGGGAATCGTCACCCGCCACGACCTCCTGCAGATCTTCCTTCGGGCGGACAGTGACATTCGCCGTGACATCATCGACGAAGTCCTTGTCTGCACCCTGTCTTTGCCTCCTCAAGCCGTCGACATCACTGTGCAGGAAGGCGTAGTGACACTGACCGGACAGCTTGAGCGCCGCACCGAAGCCGAGATCGCCGTGAGCACGGCCCGCCAGGTCGATGGCGTGGTTGCCGTCGACGACCAACTCACCTCCCGCCTCGACGACGCGCATGCGCGGCTCAGCGAGCAGGCCGTACACGGAGTGGCGGACGATTGGCTGCGCAAGCTCTAACTCAGTAGTAGAACTCCCCCAGATGCGTTCTCAGCAAGAACGCCGTTCGGGGATGCCGCGTAGATCGTCGCAGGCGGCGTGGACGCGGGGGGTACTGGCTGGCTGACATCCGAGCAAAAGCCTGCTCAATTCGGACCGCCGGGCCTGGCTGCTCCTGTGCCCTGAGCGTGTTCCGCCACGGTGGCAGTCATTGCGAAGGTCGCCATCTGCGAGGACTCCGCATGCAACACGCGGTTGCAGGTTCCGGCTGGGGGGTGTCTACGCCCGATCGTTCAGGTCGGGGCTGCATGCGCGGCTGGTGGAAGGGGCCGTAGAACGGCTGTGGTTCACCGAACGCGGCTGAGACGACGGGGCAGCCCTCGGGGAACAGTGGAGCGTCGGCTACGCAGAAACGGTACTACTCAACGACACCGAGCGCGGCAAACCGTGGTCGCTTCTCACGCCCTGGTGCTATGGACGGACGTCCTGACCGCGACTGTGCAGCTGTGCTTTGGGTCCTCGCCCTCCGGGTCGCCAGCGCCTCACTCTGGCCACCCCGTCCGAGACGTCCCGGGCGGCTGTGGCGATCGCGATGCTGAGCGCTTTTGCCGACCAGCCGAGCGGCCGGACCCGGACGGCGACCGTACTGCGCGCCGAGTAGCGGGCCGCCGGTCATGGAGCCGATGGCCGGATCTGACAGAAACCGGTCATTGCAGCCATCGGGTGGGAACGGAATCATCGGTCACGTGCCCGAATCATGCAGCATCGTCATCGTCGCCTTTTCCGGCGTGGAACTCCTGAACGTCACCGGTCGGCCGAGGTTTTCTCCGTCGCTTCCCGGCTCGCCGGGACCGGCAGCCCCGGCTACCGGGTCGAGGTCGCGACGGCCAAGGGCGGTGTGGTGCGGACCTCCAGCGGGGTGCGGCTGGTGGCCGACCGGCTCCTGGCGGAGCTGGACGGGCAGCTGGACATTGTGCTCGTCTCGGGTGCGATCGAGCTGCTCGGCCACGGCGGCGCAGTCGCCGAGCCGGTGAT
The DNA here is from genome assembly GCF_043078065.1 of Streptomyces sp. NPDC015532. Taxonomy (NCBI): domain Bacteria; kingdom Bacillati; phylum Actinomycetota; class Actinomycetes; order Kitasatosporales; family Streptomycetaceae; genus Streptomyces; species Streptomyces sp. NPDC015532. The sequence goes on from NZ_JBIBSY010000002.1 coordinate 120,864, forward strand.
CGACACCGAAGTCGTGGACTGGCTGCGCTCGGTGGCGCCGCGAGCCCGGCGGATCGGGTCGGTCTGCGCCGGTGCGCATCTGCTGGCCTAGGCGGGGCTGCTGGACGGACGGCCAGCCACCACCCACTGGCTCACCGCAGGGCGGCTCGCCTCCCGGTATCCGCGGGTCGTCGTCGACCCAGATCCGACCTTCATCAGGACCGGGCAGGTGTGGACCTGCGCAGGTGTCACCTCGGGGATGGATATGGCCTTGGCCATGGTCGCCGAGGACCACGGCCAGGAGCTTGCCCTGGCCACCGCCCGGATGATGGAAACGCCCTGGCGGACAGAGCCAGTTCAGACGCCGTTTCTTTTGGCGGGAGTGGGGCGTTAAGCCGGCGTGGAGAGGCTTGTAGAGCACCTGGTTCCGGACGGTTTATGGGAGTTGTTCCGACGGGTTGTACCGCCGACGGTCGTGCAGCGGCCGCAGGGTGGTGGCCGTCGGCGTGCTGGCGATCGGGAGGTGCTGGCGGCGATCGTGTTCGTCGCCACGTCCGGCTGCACCTGGCGCCAGCTACCCCCGGTCTTCGGAGCCCGTTGGCAGACGGTCTACCGCCGGTTTGCCCAGTGGAGCCGTGACCGGGTGTGGGCCCGGTTGCACCGAGTCGTCCTTGACGAACTTGGCGCCCAGGGCGAGCTGGACTGGTCCCGGTGCGCCATCGACTCGGTGAGCATCCGCGCTGTCAAAGGGGGCCACTGACGGGACCGAATCCGACCGACAGGGGTAAGAACGGGTCGAAGATTCATCTGATCTGCGACCGCAACGGCCTGCCGATCTCGGTCGCAGTCTCGGGCGCCAACCTGCACGACAGCCAGGCCCTGGAACCCTTGGTGATGGGCATCCCGCCCATTCGATCCCGCCGGGGACCGCGCCGTCGGCAGCCTGCCAAGCTGCATGGCGACAAGGGCTATGACTACGACCATCTGCGGAAATGGCTGCGGGGGCGCGGCATCGTCTCGCGAATCGCGCGCCGCGGGGTCGAGAGCTCAGCCCGCCTAGGCCGTCATCGTTGGGTGGTCGAGCGGACCATGTCGTGGCTGTCCGGGTGCCGTCGGCTGCACCGGCGCTACGAGCGGAAGCCCGAACACTTCATCGGCTTCACTGCAATCGCGGTCATGCTCATCTGCCTCCGACGTCTGGGTGTCAGCGCCGGCCGGTAGCGTCTGCCAGGTGACCGACGACGCCGTCATATGGAACCGGCTCGCCGCCTTGCTGCCGGAGACCGAAGCCCAGGAGGTCAAAGACTGCTGGAGCATCGGAGAGCAGGAGGCGGGACTTGGCCTGCTCCTCTCCGGCATCCTCGGCTACCAGGTGCCGATCAGCGAGACAGACAGGGCCCAGATCTCTGTTCTCGCGGAGACCTGGGGCGAGCGAGAGGCCCTCACGCCCCAGATCCTTCAGTGCCGTGATGAAGGCAGACCGGGCCCCCTGAAGCTGATCGAAAGCGACGAAAACACCGTCCACGAGGCAATCGGTGAGGCCGAGGACCTGGCCGGTCTCGTGCTCGTCCCCTGGATCGCCTGCACGAAATGCGGCCAGGTCCTGATGCGCGCCCATTCCCGAGAAAGCTGGGGAAATCTCTCCTACCTGGCGCGGCACTACGTCATCACGACGCCGAACCGGGCCACCGTCTTGCTGCTGTTCCCTGGCGACTCCGCCGACGCGGCCTTCGCTTCCCTCCAGCGTGCATGTTCAGACACACCATAAGAAACAACGTCTAAGGCCAAGGAGTCCTGGCCGAGCACGTGTGAGCGCTGCGGTGCAGACATCGATCCGACGTACGACAGCATCGCCTCCAAGGCACGACGATTCGGTGACGCACCACGCGGCTGCAGAGGCTGTGCAGACCGTGCGCTGGCCGAGAAATTCCGGCTGGACGAGGCGGAATTGGCAAAGACGATCGCCCTGGCCAACATCAAGCCGCTGGAGCCGTACACGAACAACAGCGGCCGGATGGAATGCATCTGCCTCAACGAGGGCTGCCCGCGTCAGGGCAGGCCCGTCAAGGTATTGATCAAGGCGGTCCGGCGAGGTGCGATGGCCTGCAAGTACTGCGCACGGCGCGCCATCGATCCCGATGAGGCCGTCGCCACCATGCGGGAGAGGGGCCAGGTGGAGCCGAGTGCTCTCTATGTCCGGGTGGATGATCCGTGGCTGGGTATTTGTCTGCGCTGTCAGCGCAGCGTGCACCCCCGCCTGCACGACGTGATGCAGGGGCAAGGAGCCTGTCTTCACTGCGCTCCGGACACGCCGCTGTCCAAGAAGCAGGCGTGGCAGCGCGCGCTCGTCTACCGGTTCCGCCCCAGCGATCCGGAGGGCTTCCAAAGCACCACATCCCCTGGGCGGGGACCTGTATGAGCTGTGACGGTCCGGTGAACCCGTGCCTGGGCAACCTCTACCGCGGCCAGGGCGCCTGCAGCCCCCGCGCGTGCAAGATCACCGGCTTCAAGGACAGTGAACCGGCTCTTGTCTATCTGCTGCAGCGGACGACCGGGCCCGCCATGGCGAAGATCGGCATCTGCGAGGACTCGGTACGCAACACCAGGCTGCAGCTCCACGTACGCAACGGCTGGGAGGTTCTGTACACGCGCCCGTTCAGGGTGGGGCTACATGCGCGGCTGGTGGAGGGGGCCATCAAAACGGTTGTGGTTCGACGAACGCGGCTGGCAGAACGGGGGGCTCGCGGCGAGAGGCGTAGCGACGGCTACACGGAGACGGTCCTGCTGAAGGATGATGAGCGCAGCGATCCGTGGTCGGTTGTGACAGCCCTGGCGCTGTGGATGGATGTTCTGGCCGAGGTCGAGAGACTGGGCTTCGATCTGGACCAGCAGCGTCTGGAGGTAGGCGCCGACGGTTCGCTGGCCGCCGAGGACGCAGGATTTCCTTCGCTGCAGTCGTAGCCGACGCGGCCGACGCTGGCCGGCACGCCAAACTGATGCCGCACAGACCTCGGGCTCATCTCCTGCGATAAGGGCTGCATCGTGACCAGCACAGAATCTGCTGGGAAGTACTTGCCCACCATCTGGTGAGGCCTGCGGGAAGCCCTCGTGCCGATGGCTGCCGCAGCTGGCAGGTCGGCGCTCGACGCCTTCAGCCGTGTCACCGGCCAACCAACTTGGCTGCCTCGGTGAGATCGTCCACCACCCAGGCGGCACACGCCTGCAGCAACTCCTCGGCCGTGTGCGAGCCGGTAGTCACCCCGATCCGTGGTACGCCGGAGTGCCGGATCGCCTCCATATCCAGCGCTGCGCCAAGGCCCAGTAGGACGAGTGCAGCGATGACGGGTCACCACCCTCCACGGACGCCGCCAGGTCACCGATGCCGAAGGGCGCCGGCTCGGTGGCGACCCCGCCGATCTCCAGGCTGCGCTGCCACGGCGCGTTGAGCCTCACCGAGGGACAGACCGCGGTTCATCTGGCGCACGATCTCGACCTTGCTGAGAAGCCCGTAGTTCCGTCCCTCCTGCGGCAGGTAAACCATCGTGCCGCCGGGGCGGGTCGCAGCCAGCTAATGATCGGCGTCGATCTGCTCGCGGCAGTCGCCCATCCGCGAGGCGAAGGCTGCACTGGTCACACACTGTCCTTGCAGGCGGAGAAGGGTGGTTCGTCCGGGCCGGGACGTCGCGGGGCTACATAGGGTCCTTTGCCTGGCCAGCTGAGAGCATGGATCGCGACGGGGCCGTAGGCCGTGTCCATCACCACGGACTCGGTCCTGCAGGTACTGGGCCCGCGCCACTGCCACACGCGGTTTGCTGAGCCTCCGCATTACGTGGATCTGGTGGGCGCATTCCAGCGTGCGACGGGTTGCGCGCCGTGGAGCTGCGCGCCCCTTCGCGCCCCTGCGCGCCAACAGTGCGAAAAAGATGGGCTGTTCGGGAGCGCAGGCACAGGCTGTGACGTTGAGCGAGGCAGGTCGTACTGCAGCGCAGGTCGCCGCAGGCCCTTCCTCAGAGTGTGACGCTCCACTCATTGGCCGTTTGGCTCTATGCAGAAAGCTTGGAGCATAATGAGCTAGGCAATGAGCTAGGAACTTTCTGTGCATGGCCGATCAGGTTCGGGGTACGTGCGCGGAGAAGGAGCGGCGATGACACATCAGATTGACCCCAGCTTGAACCGGCGCAAGCTACGTATCGCACTGCGCCGGGCGCGTGAGCACGCACATCTGAGCCAGCGGGAGGCAGCCGAGCAGATCGAATGGTCCCAGTCGAAGCTGATCCGGGTCGAAACCGGCACGGTCGGCGTGTCCGTCAGTGACCTCCGTGCACTGCTGGGGTTGTACGGGGTGAGGGATCCCGAACAGGTCGAGGATCTGGAACAGGCGGCGCGGGGCAGCAAGGGGCCGAGCTGGTGGTCGGGTTATCACGAGGTCATCACCCCGCAGTTCGCCCAGTACCTGGGATATGAGGGTGCAGCGGATTCTCTGCACACGTATCACCCCATCGTGGTGCCTGGGCACTTGCAGACCCGCGCTTACGCAGAGGCCCTCCTCACTCCTCGCAATCTGGAGGAGAGCATGTTCAGCAGGATCGTGGACCTTCGCATGGAGCGGCAGCAGCGGATGTTCGACGACTCGAGGAGGCCCGCTTGCGTGTTCGTGCTCGACGAAGCGGCCGTACGACGTCAGGTCGGAGGCAAAGGGGTGCTTGAAGAACAGCTGAGCTTCCTGCTCGATCTCGGAAGCCGCCCCGAGGTCTCCGTGCGAGTGCTCCCCTTCGAGGCGGGAGCGCACTACAGCACGCTGGGCAGCTTTGTCCTGCTGGGCTTTCCCGATGACGACGATCTTCTCTATCTCGAGCATGCCGCCGGCAGCATGACCGGCGGCGAGGACCTGAGCCTGCTGGCGCGTTACCAGGAGTGCTTCCGGGAGGTCACCGATAGGGCGCTCGACGAGTCAGAGTCGGCCGACCTGATCAGCCGTGTCCAGCAGGACCTCGGCGTCCATTAACAGCCGGGGTGACGAGGGGCAGGGAGGGCCGAAGCGTGGTCTTCAGGCCGATATGGCAGCACATGTTGGAGTGGATGCAGACGAGCACGCCCGTTGACACTGATCCAACGGGCGGCAAGACCGACGAAATCCTCGAGGAGCAGGCCATCAAGGATCCTGAGAAGGCGCGGAGCCTGATCGCGAGGGAGAACGCCCAGTCCGAGAACGACGCTCGGCTGCCCGAACTGAACTGGCCGAAGAAACTACAGATACTCGCTCTTGCGGGAGCGATATGCCTGATAGTTCTGATGATCCTCGTGGCTGGCGCCGTCGCAGGCGCCCTGTTCGTCATAGACAAGGCAGCCCGCCTGAAGTTGCCCTGGCCGCCGGCTGGCACGAGCACTCTGACCCTCGTCGGCGCCAGCCTATTGGGCGCGGCAGCCTGGCGGGTGGGGCAGGCAGTACTGCGCCGACGGACGACGCGCGCTAGTGCGGCGAACCCGCCTGAGAGCCGTACGGAAGACGATCAGAATCCAGTGGGGGCACCGTAGTAGACACGCCAGCGCGCCACAGACCGGCACTGACCGCCACGATCATGGCCACGGAGACCCACAGAACTCTCTTGAAGACAACGCTGTCTACCACCATGGACGCTGCAGATGCTGCCAGCGTGGCGACAAGACCGACGGCGAGGGTGAAAGTGATGGCTCCGCCCACCGCCGCAGACCGGCTGCGGGTCTTACGACCCAGACACTGAACGGCCGACGCTTCGGCGCCCATCCGTCCCCCTCCCCTTTGCCGCTGGCTGGTTAAAAACGTCACGGCTTCGGTAACTCCCCTGCCCTCACAGCGTCCATGAATGCAGACCAGACGCCAGTGGTAAACATTAAAGCGGGCCGGGCAAGAGTCTTCGAATCGCGGGCAAGGACCAAGTCACGTCCCACCGCGACCTCCACGCACTCGCTCTCGTTGCCGCATCTACTGCTCCTGCGCCACAAGGGTTTCCCCCCATGCACCACTCAGTTCCCCCCGATCCCCCGATCCGCCCGGATGGTGCGCAGCAACTCTAGTGGACGGTTGTGCACTGCCGCAGAGCAACGGCCGGATCGCTCCGTCCGTCTACAACGAACAGCGCTCATAAGGCTACCCACAGCTACCAAGGGCAAGGTTACGGTTGCTGGAACGCAGCCGCTATACGGGAACAGGCCGATATGGCATACCTCTCCAGCAGCCGCCTCCCGCGCGCAACAGCGCGCCCCCTAGGGGTTGTTGACACCCCCTGGTCAACATGTCCGCCGAATGCACCGGCACGGGTCACCTTCCTCAGGGCCCCTGCCTGCCCGATACGCGTTCGTGCGGGAGGGCAGGGTTTCGAAGCAACGCAACCCATATCCCGCCGCAGCGAGCTCGCAGTGCCGCTCTGCCTGCCGAGACGGCGGGCAGGCGCATCATGGCTGATCATCGGTCGCACATAGAACGGACTGGGGCATACTTAGCTGGCGCCCTCCCCCATCTATCCACCGGCTCCGCGCCCGTGCGACAGCTGCCCTACCGGCGCGATACGCCCTCCGGAATCTGGGCCCATGGGGAGCACGAGAACTGCGCCCTTAGATCCCCCACCCCGCAGCAAGCCGTCGGTTCTCTTCCCGTGCCACCAGTGTGACGCGAACAGCCCTTGCCGCCGCACCTGCGCAGGCCGGACGGACGCCTCCTGGCCCTGCGTGTCGCTCTGTTGGAAAGCCGCATGGACGCAGGGACTGTCCACGCCGCGGCCGAATCCGGTCTCCGGGGCCTCTGTTCGGCTCCGGCAGCGAAGCCGCCGAACCACGGCCAAGCCCACATCCAGCATCTCGACAACACCGCCGCACATCTGGTCATCAAGATCATCCAAAATCGGAACTGGCCCGTGCGCACTCCGTAGGAGCAAGCCGGCCGCGGCAGGCCACCCCGCCAAGGCGGCCGTATCTCTGCGTCGGGAGCGGTCTACGACGGCGTCACCCGTGGCGGCTTTCCGCGCGCCGAGGGCCGCTGACGGACGTCAGCCGAGCTGAAATCCCGTTCCTGTCCGGTGAACCCGCCCTCCGGCAGCGGCCTCCGTCCCTTTCATACCCGCGACTGCGGGAGCACCTGGTCAAGGTGCCGATCAGTGGTCCTGACGGGCCGGGCTGGGGACGGATCCGGCGGCCGCTCATCGCGGGCGAGACAAAAGATCTTGGTCCCTGATTGCACGTTCGGCGATGTCGTCGCCCCTCGTAGGCATGAACGTGAAGCGGACTGGGACAGGGATGTCTCGTGCGGTGGCCTAGGGGGACGCGTGGCCCGGACGGCGGCAGCGACGTGCCGCCCGGGCAGGAGGTAGTACCCAAGAGCGCGGCCATTTTCCCGAAGCAGGGCCGCCGGCGCACCAGGAAGAAGATTCAGCCTCTCACGGACGACGAGCAAAAGAAGTATGACGATTTCTATCGCTCCGAGTTCTCCCCTCTGACGAGACATGTGATTTTTTTGGGTGGCACTCACGAGGAAGCCAAAGATGCAGCGCAGTCCGCTCTCATCGATCTGCTGCAGAATTGGTACACCGTGCAGGCGCCACGCCCCTGGTGCCGCAAGGCGGCAGCGCACCATTTTCTGCGCAGCGACATAAAGGAAAACAAGGCCGATCTGTCGGCGCGTAATGATTTCATTGCACGTCGCGGATCAGATGATTCCTATGTACTGCGCAGCCCGCTTGAAGAGTGGGAATTCGTTGTTAATTTTGTCGAGAATCACCTGGTAGGCAACCAGCGGCGGGTGATGGCTTGGAATATCGACGGGTTCGAGCCACAAGAAATCGCCAGGCAGTTGGGCATGTCCCCGGCTACGGTGCGCTCGAATCTTCGTCACGCAAGGAAGAAGCTGGCTACCGCACTCGGAAAGGAATATCCGGAGCTGGCTAGGTCAGCGGGGGATGCCGAGGGGAAGCAGAAATGAAGAATTGGATGTGGGATTCCGGAGACGGTGTGGTGGGGTCGGCCGAGCGGAGCGAGGCCGGGCTGACGGAGGAAGAAGCAGACCGCGTAAACGCCTACGAGGCGCGCCTCCATGAGGCCACGAGCTATCTCGCCACGGAGCAGGAGGTGGATGAGCTTCTCCTCCAGGCGAAGATCGAAGTCGCACGCCGTAACGCCATCGCAGCGCATCAGGGAGTTCTCGCCAGTTCTCCTCCGCGCGAGGCAGAAGTAAGAAAGAAGAGGTCTCCTCTTCGCACCGTTGCGGAGATGGGAGTGTCACTCCTGGGGGATATCATTTCCCTCTGGATTGTCTTCATGGTGATGTATTTCACCGTAGCACCGCACTTGAACGCGATCAATGACATCGCGAGGGTCCTGATTTTCGCCGGAGCCGGCATGACCGCCGGGGCGGTTTCCTCAAATCTCCGCCGCTCCTTTAAGCGTCGCCAGGACCGGGCCGGAGCGATTCACTCCCAGTTCGAGCCATGGTGGCGCGAGCGTATGGAAATCTTGGCCAAAGGCGTGGGAAGCGTTAAGCTGCCGCCTCTCATGCGGGTCATCGACATCGCTTTTTCGGTTGTTTCGATGGCAAGCATGAGTATCCCCCTGGCGATCGGCTACCTCTTGGTCAAGAGCAAGGGAAGGGATGCCCTGGAGCGGCAGCCACGGGTCGGTCAGGGTGGGCGCGTTTTCATGCGCTATAAGTTCAACGTGCACGCCAGTGAGAGCGGGGCACCAGCGACACATTCGGATCTCTTCCTGATAAGGTCGGGAATCGAGCAGCTGCCACGGCTGTGGAATCTTTTCAATGGAGATCTCACCCTCGTCGGCCCGAAGCCCGAGAACCCTTCCCTGGCCATTCGGTATCCGCAGTCCTGCCGGTGGGTCTTCGCGTATCGACCGGGCCTGACGGGACCTGTCAGTCCCGAGCTACGAACGTGGCTGACCGTGAACAAGTTCGACGCCGATACCTATCTCACACGGATCGTGCCGCTCCAATCGGCATACGACCGGTACTACTTCGCGCTGCCGACGGTAGGACAGCTCTGCATCATGGCCAGGGCGCTCCTGTTGTTGATGGTGCCCCTGATCGTGGAGAACATGATGTTGTCGGAGCGATCGCGCACCTCGCACGGACACAAGGGCGAGAAGGCACAGAACCGTGCCATGCCTGTGATGCCGGCATCGGGCGGTATCCCTGCCGGCGAGCAGGTCAGTCAGGTGACGAAGTGGTCACGGCACGAGTACGACCAGGCTTTCGCCTAGCGCGAGCACAAGGTGGGCGTTTCGCCCTGACCTGGCGTCTATGCGGTGCTCTGCTCCGGGTGCTCGCTGATGCTCGATCAGGAAAACCCATTATTGAAGGGGGTGGGCCCCGCCCGTTCGGGCGGGGCCCACCCCCTTCAGTCTTGCGGCAGATCACTGAGAAGCCGGTCCTGCAGCAGGACGGGCGGCGCTCTGTGACGAGGCTCTTCGCCCCAAACACCTTCTCCGGGCTACCCGTCGTTCCGCCCTCTCAAAGTTCGAAGCCTCCGGTCCGCGCTGTGCCCAGTAATCGTCCCGAGTCTGCGGTAGCAGATGAGGGTGCTCGCGAAGCTAGAGAAGGCGAGGTAGTGCTCGGCCTTGCGTTCGTGGCGGGGTGGGGTCGGCGGCAGGTGGCCGGCCAGGGCATGGCCCATTTGGTGGTCCAGCAGTGTCGTCCGAGCCGCCGCGACAGGGACGAGGCGGTGGAGCTTGGCCCCCCAATCTGACCTTCGTCTACTCGGTGAACCGGCGGTGGGCCGTTGCACCGGATGGTCCGGATGATGCCGCGGGCAGCTGCTGCCACGTACAGCCCGACGTCGCTGTGAACAACGTCGCCGCCAGAACATCCCGATCACCGTGTCGACGTCGGCCACGACCCTGCGGCCGCCACGGCGTCTCCGGCACCGCTCGAACAGCCAGCCAGATGCGACGACCTCTTAGTGTCCCTCGCACAGGGTCTGGCCTGTGACAACTGTCCATAGCATGCGGCCTGTCCAACGGCAGCCGAGGCACGCTTCGAGAGCCTGTATGGCGGTGTGCCACCGAGATTCCCAACTTTTCGCTGTGGGTGTAAACGGTTCAGTGTGCTGCAGCACTTATGAACAATGAGACAGGCAGCCGCTTCAGTGCCTGCCTCGACTCCAGCCACTGGTTGGAGGAGGGTCTGGCGCTCCCCGCTCTCGCCAAAGGATAGGGGCGCCAGACTCCTGCATGCTGAGGCCCTCGGCAGCCCAGCTTGGGCTGCCGAGGGCCTCAGTGCACTATCCGTTGCTCCAGAAGGCACGGGGTAACGCCGTCTGCAGCTTGCTGCGCAACCGGTAGCGCTGCACACGAATCGTGGCCGGAGCAACGCCCAGCGCATCAGCTATGAGGTCGTTGTCGTGTCCGGCAGCTGCCAGGAGCAAGATGGCGAGCTGTTGCTGGGACAGGTGAGGCGCGATCTGCTCAGAGATGCAGCGGCTGAGCCATTCCTCCTGGAGCACCTGGTCGAAGTCGTCCGGCTGCAGCCGCAAGCTGTGCTCAGCGAACATCATCAGCCGGATGTCCTCGGTGGGAGAGGCGAATCTGTATCGCCGTATGGTGGCCTGCCGGATCTTCATGCTTTCGTTGCGAGTGATCTTGAAGAGGTAGGCCTCGACGTACTCCATCTGCCGGATGCGGCCCCAGTTCCCCAGCACAGCGATCCAGACCGTCTGCATCACATCGTCTACATCGCTGCTGTGCCCTGATCCCAGAATGCGGCTGGCGTACCGGCGAAGCCGGGGATGGAAGTCTCTGTAGAACGCATCGAATTGGCCGGTTTCCCTGGGAAGGTCGCCTTCGACGGTCGTCAGGCGCTCAAGGAGGTGGTGCGCCACAGACATCGGCGTGGAGGATGCACTCATCGACGACGGCTCTAGTACTAGTCCGGTGATGTGCGTGAGCTGCTCTCGTAGCTGGTGGACGTCTGCGGTGACGAGACCGAGGTCGCGGAAGGACCGTTCGGCATCCATCGTCTCGGCTTGACGCTGTCCGAGGATCTGGCTCGTCACCTCCAAAACCCAGCACACGGCGACCTCAAGGCGCCGGGCGGAAGGCAGGCGGCGCAGTGCGCAGACGCGTGTCTGCGTGGAGGGGGACGCACCGGGAGCGGAGGGAGGTGGCTGCCCCTGAAGCCGGCTGAGCGCTTCGAGGATGGCGTATCCGACGGTCTGTCGCACGCACTGCCTCGCCCGGTAATCATGCGAGCTGCTGGTCCAGGCTTCCGCGGCCTTCTCCCAGGCATCCTGCAGTACATGCTCGACGTCGTCGCTCTCCCAGGAGGGCCCCAGATGCCAACGCACCTGTCGGCGCAGTCGGGGTTGCAACTCCTGGTAGAGCTCCAGCATCTCCCTGGGCAGGCCGAAGGCCTGCTGCCTGCCTTCATCGGCAGGCAGCAGGCGCTCCGGGTGTTCGCTGCGGCGTCCCATCAACTACCGCTGCTGCCAGCGGAGTTCGTCGGCGCTTGCGCGGCGACGCGCCTGTGACGGCGCCTGCGGAACCAGGCCAGGACGCTCAGCAGCGTGCTGGCGATGATCGACACTGTTGTCAGCACGGGAGCGATCTGCCGCGCGAACTCGGTGACCTCCGCCCACCGCCACTCCAGCAGCAGTCCCGTTCCGGTGCCGAGAACCAGCAGCAGGCTGATCACGACAAACCAGTAATGATCTTGAATCCAGATATCGATGGCCGCGATCGCCCGGCGGACCGCGTCCATCGCATGCCTGGCGCCCCGCACAGCGGACTGCGAGATTCCGCGTGTACGTTCAACCAGTTGCGGACGGTGCATGGGAAACATCCTTCAGGGTCGGGGGCCAGTCCGACCCGCCGGTGCCATCGGAGAGACAACCGCCTCCGGCGACACCGGCGGTTGGAGGAGACCTCGGCTCACGCGCTCTCGCCACAAGATTTCGTGAGTCCGAGGCCCTGCATGGCCCGGTCGATGTTCATCGACTAGGGGCCAGGGAGGCGTCCCGCGTGCAATGAGCCGCCTGACGCCCTTCCGAGTAGCAGCAGTTGAAACTACGAATATCCAAAATAATCATTACTTCAGCCATTCCTGTAGGTTCGGTGCCCCTCATGCCATTTGTTACTAATTTCCAATTCCGGGTGGCAGGGAGGCCAGCTCGTCAGGTCGGCACATCCGGGCCCACCCCGCCGGTCGGCGAGGCGCCCCAAGAGCGTGAGCGGGACTGGCCCTTGACGCCTCCCAGCCTTTGTCGGGGAATCCCTCCAAAGCGTGGACGGCGCGGTCCTCGCCAGGTGATCGATGTGTGGTGACGCCGGTTCGGGGCCATTCCGGCCCGGACCCGCTCACTTCACCGGCTTGGGCCCGCAGGGGCCGACGCGCCCTGTTGCGACAAGCCGTTGCCCGATCAGTCGCAACTCGTCCGTTCGCTGATCGTCGGCGCGCAGCACCATCGTCATGGCTGCCTCCCGGCAGCGACCAGCGTCGGCGCTCGGGTGCCGTCAGTCCGTCTTCGGCTGCCTTCAAGCCGCTCGCTTCGTGGACGAGGCGTGCGAACTCCAGGTGCCAAATCACCGGCTCGGTGAGATAGCGGTCCAGCAGACGGTCGGCATGTTCCAGGTGGCGAACGAGCAGCCCGACGACCAGGATCCTGGCCGGAATCCCTAGATCGGCTCCCTCTCCGGGAACACGCCAACTGCGTTGCCACCCAAGGTAATACTGCGTCCGCGGAGATCTCGGACAGGTACTCTCGAAGGGCCTCACCGGGGGGAGGTTCGCTTCCGGCTGCTGCTGCCGCCGATGGCCCCCGGAAGAGCTACCTCAAACCCCGTGAAGGACATTCCATGAACGCTGACGCCCCGCAGAACCTGCCCGCATCCGTTGAGCGGAAGGATCTGGTGAGCGCGGCACGCGCCGACCTGGTGGCGTTCGAAGAGTTCATGCTCACGGTGCTCGATGAGTGGGGCCTGCCGACCGACAGCATCATCGTCAGCCCCGGCGACCGCCACGTCCTGCTCAAGAACACCCCGGACATCCTCAACGAACTCGACGCCGAGCAGTTGGCGCGGTCGCCCTACATCTCCAGAATGATCATCGCTGGGGCGGCCGGCCTGTTCGACGCCGCCCTGAGCTACCTCTGGGACGAGACGATCACCCAGTTGCGGGACCGGGTCGCGGATTTCGACGTGGCCTACTTCTTCGACCTCGCCGAGGCCGACCCGGCCCGCCGGGCGTCCCTGCAGACCCGTGACGACCTCTCGAAGATCAACGACGCAGCGCTGCTGGACGCTGCCAAGAAGATCCAGCTCGTCAGCGACGTCGCTCACCAGCAGCTGACCCACATCAACTACATGCGCAACCACGCGAGCGCCGCGCATCCGAACGTGGAGAAGCTGACGGGCCTGAAGCTCGCCGACTGGCTGCAGACCTGCATCCGGGAAGTCATGCAGCTCAAGACCCGACCCGTCGTCGCGGAGATCGGAAGGCTTCTCCACAACGTCAAGGCCGCAGCACTCGCCGACACCGAGCTGAAGAATGCGGCCACCTTCTTCGACGGACTCCCGCAGGAGCAGGCGAACAACCTGGCCAACGGCCTCTTCGGGATCTACACGCCGCCCACGGCTGACCCGCACGTCCTGGACAACGTCCGGCTGCTCTGGCCCGAGCTCTGGCCGTTCATCAGCGAGGACACCCGCCGCGAGCTCGGAGTGAAGCTCGCGCGCTTCCGGGCCAACGCGGACAAGGACCGGGCTGACCGGGCCAAGGAGCTCCTGGAGCTGGTCGACGGCGGCGCGGCCTACCTTCCTGAGTCCGACCGGCTCGTCGAGATCCAGGAGGCCTTGGACGACCTTACGCGCGCGCACCAGGGGACGAACAACTTCTACAACGAGCCGCCGGTCGCGCGGCGCCTCCGCGACGTCGTCGGCCGCCACGGCGAGGTGCCCAAGCTCCTGACAGCCCCCTACGTCGCCACGCTCGTGAACGTCTTCCTGACCAACGGCTACGGCGTCGCTTGGAACGCAGAGCCGTACTACATCGAGCTCATCAAGCGGTTCGACGGTCCGCAGGCCGCCTACGCGCTCCGGTCCTTCGCCTTCCGGTCCATCATCCCGAAGCTGGATGCCACGCTGTCTCAGGCGAAGTGGGTCGAGCTGGTGGAGCTCGTGGCGCCCAAGCTCACCGAGCGGGGAGACCGCGTCATGCTTGAGCTGGTCCGGTCCTTCACAGGCACCCCCGACAAGCTCCGCACGGACTCGAAGATCACCGCACAGCTCAAGGTCTGGCGCGAGGCCAGAGGGATCTGATGCACCAGGGGGTCAGCCCGCCGGGCCAACCCCCTGCTCGACAATGTGGGTCACCCGATCAGGGCGGACGGAATACACCAAGCTGGCGATTCACCCGTTGTTCTGCCAGCCATCAAGCGGGCTTGGGAGCCGGGGTATCACACCCGGCGGTCGGTGGGACGCAGGTGGATCGAGAGTGGCCACCATTATCCAGCGCCCTCAGCGGAGACCACCGTGGTGCCTTCCCAGACTTGGGACTGCGACCTCCCCCGCTCTCAGCTCGTCACTCTGGAATTTCGCCCTCGATGATGGCCGTGATCTCGTCGCTGAAGAGCTGGACCCAGTTGTCCTGTTCCCGCCCGGTCAGCGGGTGACGCACGTGGGGAACGCCGCGGCGGCAGAGGTCGCGTAGATCGACCGCTGTGACGTCGTCGCCGTACTGGAGCCAGTCGTCCACGGTTGCCCATCCGAGGTTGTCGAAGACGGACTCGCCCATGTGCTCGTCGTACCCACGGTCGCTGGGTATCAGGGCCCACGCCAGCGGGCGGAAGTAGACCTCGGAGAACACGTTGTAGTACAGCCTGCGCCCCAGCACCCGGTAGTTGTTGAACATGCTGGCCAGGCGTGTCCACCTCAGGGGATACAGGGCCATGCGCAGCGAGGCTCCGTCGGGCAGCGCAATGTGAGAGCGGCGCTCGCGAAGGTCGACGGCGAGTCCCGGGAACATCACCCGTAGCTGTGGAGTGGTGGCGAACATCCCGATCAGGATCGACCGGGCGACCCGGCCTGGTGCGACGCGTACGGGCGGCGCTGGGGCAGCCCGCGGAAGGTACAGGAGCGAGCGCGCCCGCTGGTAGGTGTCCAGAGCCTTGGCGAAGTCGCCATAAGCGCTGTCGTAGTTCAGTCCTGCGAGACTGTTGCAGTCGCCGCAAAGTCCGCGCATCCACATGCCGCCCGCGTCGAGTCGGCCGATACTGCGTACGTTGTTGTGGACCCGAACGGTTGCACTGGTCACCTTGCCCCGGTTGCCAGCTACCTGCGGCGGCACATGCGCCTTCGTCATCCCGCGCACCTCACCGCACAGCCCACAGGGACGAAGTCCCGGCCTGCGCAGGTCAACACCCAACGTGCCCGGAGGCCGCTTGTCAGACATTCAAGGAGCGTAATGGGCCCTCACACCCGGTCGCTGGCCTTTTGTGCGCGCCGGGGCGAGACCGACCCGGCGCGCTGCACGTGCACCGTCGTGATGCCTGCGGCGCCGGTCGCGAACCGTCTCCTGCCCGCAGGCGCGCACCCGCCCTCTCCTCCGGTTTGTGATCACCTGGTGGGTGTTTCCGCTGCGGTGGCGAAAGCGCTGCGGATCGACGGGTGCTGGGCCTAGCCGTGAGACTTTTCCCAGGTCTCGGCCCCTTGAGCCCCTGACAGCCGGGGCGGTTCGGAGACGAATCGCCTGCGTCGGATGCCACACGGGTGTGGCCGGTCGCAACTGCCGCAGCCACCCTAAATCCGACAGTGCCAGCAGGACGGCCGTGCATGGCGAGCCGCCACCACTTCTGGGACGCCGCCCTCGCCAACTACGGAGATACAACACCCCGCTCGGGTGCACTTTGACGAACGCCGGCTTACTCCTGGCCTCCGCCTGCCCGCTCTAGTGCCGCATCAGGCAACGTTTGCCCTGTCGACCACTTCACGTAGCCGTTCGTCGGCGGCGTGCTTGTTCCGCCAGCTGATGTAGCGGCGGATCATGCTGCCCTGCTCTCTGTGGCTGGCGTGGTCCGTGCCGTCCAGGGCGAAGTAGCGCAGGGCGGTGAACTGGGCCTCGATGCGGTTCAGCCAGGAACTGTTGGTCGGTGTGTAGGCGAACTCGACGTTGTTGGCTGCGGCCCAGTCGCCGACCCGGGAGTCCTTCTTCGTGGTCAGGTGCGGGGAGAAGTTGTCGAGCACGATCGCGATCCGGATGTCCGACGGGTAGAGGCTGCGCAGGTAGCGGCAGAACTGAAGGAACCTCGCCCGGTTCTTCTTCGGCTTGATGTGGCCGTAGAGCTTGTCCTGGGCCAGGTCGTAGGCGGCGAACAGGTGCCGGACCCCGTGCGGGCGGGTGTAGGTAGCCCGGCGACGGGGTCTCGGCTCCCGGTCGGGGTCCTTGTGCCGTCCGCCGCGCTCGGCCCACTGTCGTCCGGGATGGGGCTGGAGGTTGAGCGGGCCGAACTCGTCCAGGCAGAAGATAACTTCCGGTTCGCCGTCCTCGGGTATGACCTCGCCGTCGGCGATCGCGTAGAGGTGCTCGACGCGGGCCTTCTTGGCGGCATAGTCCGGGTCGCGGGAGGTCTTCCAGGTCTTTATGCGTTGAAAGGACACGCCCTCCTCGCGGAGCAGGACCCGCAGGCCCTCGTGGCTGATGTCGTCGACCACCCCCTCGGCGACCAGGAAGTCGGCCAGCTTGGCCAGGCTCCAGGTCGAAAACGGCAGGCCGTGCTCGGCAGGCTTGGACTTGGCGATCTTCTTGATGTCGCGCCGCTCGGGCAGGGTGAACGTCCTGGGCCGGCCACCCTTGTACTTCGGGTAGAGCGCCTCGAAGCCGTCAGCGTTGAAGTTGTGGATCACGTCCCGAACCCGGTCCGCGCTGGTGAACGTCACCTCGGCGATCTTCGCCACGTGCATGCCCTGCGCGGACAGCAGCACCATCTGCGCCCGCCGCCAGGTCACCACCGACCCGGTGCCTCTGCGGATGATCCGCAGCAGGCGCCGCCCCTCGTCATCATCGATATCGCGGACGCGTACTCGTTCTGCCACCCGCACAGCCTGGCGACACCGCGCCGTCCGGACCAGCATCCAAACGGCGCGTCACGTCACAACACGGGTATCGGCGCTCGTGTCACTATGCGTTGGGGTCACGCAGGCCGACTGCATCATGCCGCCAGAACGGCTCTGCATAGACCAGTGTCCCCGTCATCCATGGCTCATGCTCCGGGAACCTGATGACCTGAAAGGCACCGTCCGGGATACGCAGGGATGGCTTTCGAAAGCCCAGGCCACCACCGGGCGCGAAGCCGAAACGCGAGTAATAGCCCGGATCACCCTCCAGGAAGACGAGGGGAACAGCCCGCTCGGCGAGGACCCCCAGTCCGTGTCGGACCAGGGCCGAGCCGATACCCCGCTTATGGAGGTCAGGCATCACTGCCAGCGGACTGAGGACTTGCACGTCAACCAGCCGGCGAGGGGCATCGAGAAGACTGCGGGTGAACATGACATGCCCGACGACCTGCCCGTCGTGCTCGGCGACCAGCGAGAGACCGTCCTCGGGTGTGATGGTCTCCCGCAGGGTATCGACCAGGTCGGCCACGACAAGGCCGTGGTCACCGAAAGCCTGCAGGTGAACATCCCGCACGGCCTGTCTGTCACTCGGAAGTTCTTCGCGAAGATCCATGCCCGGAGGGTAAAGGCCCCTCCGGATAGTTTGCACACGGTTTTGGAGCCGGAAGGACCCGCGGCCAGTGACCGCTCAGTTGCACACCGGCCCAGCGTCCGAACCGAACGCTCACTCCGACGGGGCGAAGGTTCGCTGATGCGGCACTAGGAGCGGCTCCCCACCCTCCCAAACCAAGATCAACTCTTCCGCACCCTACAGAACCCCAATCCCAAGAAATTATTCGTAGAGTTGAGACATTCTCGATAGGGATGCGGCATCCCAGTTCACAGGCTTGTCGCCGAGAGCCTCAGGAGCCCTTGCATCCCCTCAGAGCAGTTCAACCACTCAGATGACTCAACCTCAATTCCTATGAGTGCAGTTGAGATGTTGCAGGTCATGAAGATAGATGTGTCTCAACTACACGAATAACCGACACCAGCGCATGGCGGGCTTCGACCTCGCCATCGTGGACGAAGCCCACGGCACCGCCGGTGACCTCGGGCGACCTTGGGCGGCAATCCACGACAACCAGCGGATCCCCGCCGCCTTCCGGCTCTACCTCACCGCCACACCGCGCATTCTCGCCGCGCCCCGGCCGCAGAAGGGTGCGGACGGCGAGGTGGAGATCGCGAGCATGGCGGACAACCCGGACGGCACGTACGGCACGTGGCTCGCCGAACTCGGTCTGAGCGAGGCGATCGAGCGGGAGATCCTCGCCGGGTTCGAGATCGACGTGCTGGAGATCCGGGACCCCTCGCCGATCCTCGGAGAGTCGGATGAGGCGCGGCGCGGCCGGCGTCTGGCGCTCCTGCAGACCGCACTTTTGGAGCACGCGGCGGCGTACAACCTGCGTACGGTCATGACCTTCCACCAGAAGGTGGAAGAGGCCGCCGCCTTCGCGGACAAGCTCCCCGAGACCGCAGCCGAGCTGTACGCCAACGACGCCACGGGCGATGACCTGGCCGCTGCTGACAAGCTGCCGAAGTCCTCCATCGACGCGGAGTACTACGAACTCGAGGCCGGCCGCCACGTGCCGCCGGACCGAGTATGGGCGGCATGGCTGTGCGGCGACCACCTCGTCACCGAACGCCGAGAGGTCCTGCGCCAGTTCGCAGACGGCATCGACGCCGACAACAAGCGCGTGCACCGGGCGTTCCTGGCCAGCGTGCGGGTCCTGGGCGAGGGCGTCGACATCACCGGCGAGCGAGGAGTCGAAGCCGTCTGCTTCGCCGACACCCGCGGCTCGCAGGTGGAGATCGTGCAGAACATCGGCCGCGCGCTGCGGCTCAACAGGGACGGCTCCACGAAGGTGGCCAGGATCATCGTGCCGGTGTTCCTGGAGCCGGGCGAGGACCCGACCGACATGGTCGCCTCGGCCAGCTTCAAGCCGCTCGTGGCCGTGCTCCAGGGCCTGCGCTCGCACGATGAGCGCCTGGTCGAGCAGCTCGCCTCCCGCGCGCTCACCAGCGGCAAGCGCACAGTCCACGTGCAACGCGATGAGAACGGGCGGATCGTCGGGGCCAGCGGCGAGGGTGCCGGCGAGGACCAGGAGCAGGACGGCACCGAGTCGGCCCTGCTGCACTTCTCCTCTCCACGGGACGCCGCGACCATCGCCGCGTTCCTACGGACCCGGGTCTACCGGCCCGAGTCGCTGGTGTGGCTCGAGGGCTACCAAGCCCTGCTCCGATGGCGGAAGGAGAACGAAATCACCGGCGTCTACCCCGTGCCCTACGACGCCGAAGTCGAAGTCGGGGTCACCAAGGACTTCCCCCTCGGAAGGTGGGTGCACCAACAGCGCAAGGCCCTGCGGGCCGGGGAGCTGGAGGAACGGCGCAAGACGCTGCTCGACTTGCCGGAGGCCGGGATGGTCTGGGAACCGGGCGAGGAAGCCTGGGAGAACAAGCTCGCCGCGCTCCGCTCCTACCAGCGCGCCACCGGCCACCTCGCACCCCGCCAGGACGCGATCTGGGGCGAATGCGAGGCGATGATGCCCATCGGACAGCACATGGCCAACCTCCGAAGGAAAGGCGGCCTCGGGAAGGACCCCAAGCGCGCTGCGGTGCGGGCCGCGCAGCTGACGGCGATCGATGAAGACTGGAATTGCCCCTGGCCGCTGGACTGGCAACGCCACCACCGGGTGCTTGCCGACCTGGTCGACGCCGACGGCCACCTGCCCGACATCGCACCCGGCGTCACCTTCGACGGCGACGACATCGGACGATGGCTCGCACGGCAACGCGAGGCAAGCACCTGGAAACTGCTGTCAGAAGAGCAGCAGGAGCGGCTGACCAGGCTGGGTATCACGCCCGCTGAGACGTCGCCTCCCGCCCCCGCGGCCACACCATCGAAGGGCCGGAGCAAGGCACAACAGGCATTCCAACGCGGCCTGACCGCCCTCACGCAATGGGTAGAGAGGGAAGGCGCGGGTCGGCCTGTGCCCCGCGGCCACAGCGAGGAAATCACGGTCGACGGCGAGGCGGACCCGGTGGCCGTGAAGCTGGGCGTATGGATCTCCAACACCAAAACCCGGCGCAACAAACTCACCCAGGAGCAGCAGGACGCACTACGGGAACTCGGCCTCGACTGGGCCTGAGGCACGCGCTCCGCATCTTTTGGGCGACTAGGCCGCGCATCGCGTCGTAATCATTCTCGGATTCGCCCTGGTGGCGGGCGGAGTACGGGAGCGGTCCTGACCCCATTGGGCCGTACCCGTACTGCCGGATGGTGCAGGTCCGGTGAGCGGCTTTCAGTCTTCTCCAGCAGCCGGTCAATGCCCTCTGCCCAGGTCTGCAGGTCAGTGAGCTCCAGCAGCAAGCGCTCGATCTCAGCACACGCCACTTGCAGCCGACGGCCGTGACCCTCGATCTCCAAGAGAGACTGCGCCGATTCGATCTCGGCGCCTTCGGGCAGAAGCGGACTTCTTTGAGGCTTCCGGCGCGGCGGCCTCCGTCCTGGAAGTAGACCTCCCTGAGCGCTTCGGCCGCGATCTCCTTGAGCTCACGTTCGCTGGCGCCGGCCTCTTGGGCGTCGAAGAGGCGGGCGGCGTAGTGAGGCGGCCAAGGCCGGAATCGGCTTCGCCGATACGTCCAGGACCAGGCCGCCGACGCAGCTCGGCTTCTCGCCTGCTGCGTCGGGGGCACCGCATACTTGCCCGTTTCACATTCGGGGATCCAGCGCTTCCTCAAGGGTCACTTCGCCGCCACTCCGACGCCCGGCACGCCGTACGACTCCGTTTCCGTCCGACGCAACCTGCGCTCACGACGCGGCCCCACGGGCCGCCCGCAGGATGTCACCAGGAGCCGTCCCACACTGGGCCCATGCGATGCCGATACCTGCGTGCATGCGCACGGCCTGGTCGCCCAGGGGGATCGGCAGGTGGATCTGGGACTGCATCCACACCGCGGCGGTCTGCGCGTCAGCGGGGCCGAGTTCGGCGGCGAGGACGACGAACTCGTCACCGCCGTATCGGGCGACCGTGTCGCCGTCGCGTACGGCCTGACTGAGCCGCCGGGCGACCTCGACGAGGACGCCGTCCCCCGCGTCGTGCCCGAAACGGGTGTTGATCTCCTTGAAGTCGCGGAGGGCGAAGAAGATCACGGCCAGGCCACGGGGGTTGTCGCCCCCGGGCGCCCACACGTGGGGGTAGTGGGTCGCGGCCTGGTCTGCGTGGCCGAGGTAGGGGCCGTCGACTCCCTCCACGACGGTGTCGGTCCCAGCACAGAGCCGGGCGTCGATACGGGCGTGCAGCTCGGCGGAGTTCGGCAGGCCGGTGAGATCGTCGTGCGAAGCGCGGTGGGCGAGGTCGAACTCGCGGCGCTTGCGCTTCTCGATGTCCTCGATGTGAGTGAGCAGGAAGCGGGGGCCGTCGTTGGCGTCCGCGACCACGCTGTTGCGCATCGAGACCCACAGGTAGGTTCCGTCGCGGCGCCCGAGGCGCAGTTCCGCGTGCCCGCCCTCGGCGCCGGTGCGGAGCAGGGTGCCGATGTCCTCGGGGTGGACGAGGTCGGAGAACGTGTAGCGGCGCATGGCGGAGGCGGGTCGGCCGAGCATGCGGCACAGCGCGTCGTTCGTCCGGAGGATGTGGCCGTGGTGGTCGCCGCCCATCTCGGCGATGGCCATGCCGGAGGGGGCGTACTCGAAGGCCTGCCGGAAGCTCTCCTCGCTGGCGCGCAGGGCCTGTTGCTCCCGCTCCAGCCGGACAAGTGAGCGCTGCATATTGGCACGTAGACGCGCGTTGCTGATCGCGATGGCGGCCTGGAAGGCATACTCCTCCAGGTCCCGGCGCTCGTCCGGCCTGGGACGGCGACGGGTGAGGGGCCAGTCTACGGAGATCACACCGAGCAGCTCATCGCGAGAGGAACCGGAAGCACTCCGGTTGTACATGGGTGCGAAGAGGCGGTCGGCGGGGTGCCACTCGTCCTCGAAGCGGGGCGCGGGACCGTCGGTGTACCACTGCGGCACGTCGTCCTCCTCCAGGACCCAGCCCTCGGTGTGCGGTATGAACCGCAGGTCGCCCCAGGCCTCGCCCATCGTGAGCCGGCGCTCCCAGGACGTGCGGGAGCCGACGCGGCCGGTGATGAGGGCCTCGGCCGCGGAGTTGCCGGCGAGAGCGGCGACGACGAGATCGCCGTCGGGGCGTACGAGATTGACACACGCCAGCTCGTAGCCGAGCCCGGTGACCACACCGTCGGCGACGGTCTGCAGCGTGTCCGCCAAGCTGCGGGCGAGATGGAGACCCTGGACCGCGGCCTGCAGATTGTGACTCTTGTCGATGGCGAGCGCGCTGCGGAGGGCGAACTCGGCGGCGACCGACAGATCGGCTTCCTGGAAGGCTTGCCCGGAGGGGTGGCGCAGGAGGACCGCCGTGCCGATGATCCGCCTGCGACCGTGCAGGGGCACGAGGACGGTGTGGCCTCCGCCGGGTTCATGCCCCTCACCGAGCAGTTCCGACAGCGCGGCGCCGCCGACCGGCGAGTCGGTGGCGACCGGCAGTGCCCCGTTCAGTACTTCGAAGAGCGCGCTGCCGGGGCGTACCTCGCACAACGCGGCACCCCCTCCGGAGTGAAGCGGATACACCTGTTGCAGCCGCAGCACCAGCGGACCCAGGTGTCCTTCATCGCCCACCGGGATCGGGTCCCGCAGATAGACCATGACCGCATCAGCGACGGTAGGCACGACGGCCCGGCACAGCCGCGTCACGATGTCCTCCGGGTTCCTTCCCTCCGTGATCCGGCGGACCGCCTCGGACATATCGCCCTGGAGGTCGGCGACCGGAGACCATGGGGATTCGAGCGCGGGGGAAGGATGTCTCCTGGCTGGTCGGCGGGTTGTCCGGGGTTGTTCCGGACAACCCGAAGGCTTGTCGTCCCAGGTTCTGCCGAGCCTGTCCGGGCACGGAGACCCCGGCATCCGCCGCAGAAGCCGAGGCAGTCGAGGACGACGACCAGTAACCCACATCGTCGGCGGCCTGCTGAACGGCCTCGTGCCCCTCGTCAAGGGCGGCACGCGCCTTCTCCAGCGCACGGTCCACGTCGTTGAGCGCGGCATCGTCGGGGCTGAGCGCGTACAGATCGGGTCCGGACAGCAGCGGCTCCGGCTCCGGCTCCTGCGTCCGGGAGGGCCCGTCATCCTCCCCCATGCGGAGCCGCAACTCGGCCAGCTCCGCCTCCAGCTCGTGGATTCGCCGTGCCGCGTGGTCAGCGACCTGCTGGGCGATGCCCCGCTCCCGCTCGGCACGAACCAACTGTTCGCGTAGGTCCGTCTCCTGCCGTTGCGCCCGGGACAGAAGCTCCACCACCCCCTGGCCGCCCGGGAGTTCAGCCGCCACCGACTCCAGCGAGTCGAGCCGACGCCTCAGTTCGACGACCTTCGCCTGGGCCTGACCGAGCATGACGAACAGCACCGTGGCGATTGACAGGGCCTGTTGCCGCCCGTGCTCGCCGGCCTCGTAGGCCTGCCGGACGCGCTGCATCTCCTGGAGAACCTCGATGGTGCGGTCCTTGGCCTCCAGCAACTCCCGGGCGGGCACACGTTCCTGCGCCTCCGTGATCGCTGTGGGGTTCGTCCCCGCCCGGTCCCACAGCGTCCTCGCCTCTGCGAGGCGTCGCAGGGAAGGGTCGGCCTGCTCGTGAGGAAAACACACGTCGGCCACGGCCTCGACGAGATCCCACTTCAGCGACTCACCGGACAGCTGGTCACGCAACCGGCGTAACTCGGGCACCGCCTTGGCGACGAAGTGCTCGGCAGTGAGCCGTGCGTGCAACTCCCCAACGGAAACCCCCGATTCGTCGAGCCAGGACCGCACCACCGCCACCAGCTGGTTGATCTCGACGCACGAGCCCCGGGCCAGTCCCCAGGGCCGCCCCGCCCGCTTCCTCTCGCCGGCCACTCGTTCTCCCCCATGGTTTGTTCACCGGACAACCCCCTGTTGTCACCGGAGAAACATCCAACCGTCCCACCTGCGGTGCCGCCCGGGGATCGTCGTAATTCGTCATCGACACCACACGACTCAGGCGGTGCCCTCATGAAACACACCTTCCCGGCGTTCCTGCTCCTCGCGCTGGCGGTGGCCGTCCTCTTTTCCGTCGTCACCGCGGCGATCGCCTTCGCCCTCGCCCGCTGGGAGGGAGCCGCGGTGCCGACGGCCCTGTCCCGCTGCGGCATCGCGTTCGCCGCGAGCCTCACCCTGTGCCTGGCCGTCTTCGCGGCGCTGGACCGGACGTAGCGGAGAGGAACAGGAGACAGACGGCCGACGGCACTTTCGCAACACGCCCTCTGAGTGTGTTGGTCGGGTAGCCCGAGCCCCTTGCTGGGCTCGGGCTACCCGACCAACGCATCTAGGCTGTCTCTTTCGGATCTTGGTTCGGAGGAGCCCGTTCGCCGCCTGCCCGCACATATATTGGCGAGGTGGACGAAGCCGAAGCGAGCGGTCAGGTGTGGAGGGACGAGGTTCGCGTGCGTCCGACGGCTGAGCAGGATCGGGACGCGCTGGCACGGCTTGTCGAGGTGGACGCGGACCCCTTCGAAGTCGAGTTGTACGAGCGCGCGGCTGATCCTCAAGTGCTTTCGATCGATCGCGCTCAGAGGTCGCGGGCCGGGCAGTACGCCAGGCATGTGCGACGGTTTCGAGAGCGTGAACAGCGCCAAGGCAGTTGAGCAGTAGCCTTCCGATCGTCTGATCGTTGGTCCGGGTGTGTCGTTGACTGACGCCCAGTGGGTACGCATCGAGCCGTTGCTGCCGGACCGGACACCTCGGCGGGGTGGGCGGTGGCGTGATCACCGGCAGGTGATCGACGCGATCGCATTCAAGTACCGCACCGGGAGCCCCTGGATGGACCTTCCCAAACGCTTCGGTTCGTGGAAGGGCGTCTACAACCTGTTCACCACCCTGCTCGCCCAAGCCGACACTGACGGCGACCTCGACTGGGTCGTCGCCGTCGACTCCACCGTCGTCCGCGCCCACCAGCACGCGGCTGGGGCCCGCCCAAAGGGGCCCCAGCCGACGAGCCTGACCACCATGCCCTCGGACGCTCGCGCGGCGGCCTGACAACCAAGATCCACCTCGCCGCCGACAGCCGCTGCCGGCCCTTGGCTTTCGTCCTCACCCCGGGCCAGTCCGGTGACGCACCCGCGTTTGAGACGTCATGGCAGGCATCCGGGTGCCCAGACCACTCGGCAGACCACGAACGACACCGGACGTGATCCTGGCCGACAAGGCGTACTCGTCCCGCGCGATCCGCACCCATCTGCGTCGCCGCGGGATCCGGGCGGTGATCCCGCAGCCAGCCGACCAGGCCGCGAACCGTAAGGGGCTCGGCAACCGCGGCGGACGGCCTCCGGCCTTCGACCGCGCCGCTTACAAGCAGCGAAACACCGTCGAGCGCTGCATCAACAAGCTCAAGCAATGGCGCGGCCTGGCTACCCGCTACGACAAGACCGCCACCATCTACCTCGCCGCACTCCACGTCGCAGCCATCTTCATCTGGTCAGCAGGGTGATCCAGAAGAAGCGGTCTAGCCGAGGGCCGGCAGCGGTGTCTTGGCTATGCCTGAACTGGCTGCGAGAACCGCTTGCGGACGAGTCCGAACGAGGTGCGGGGACTCACAGGCTGTTCGTGTTCGGCACGGGCTACAGGTCGAACTCGAGGTGCTCCACATCGGTGAAGCGGACCTCCTCCAGACTGCCAGCGCGGCGGCCGCCGTCCTGGAAGTACACCTCCTTGAGCGCTTCGGCCGCGATCTCCTGGAGCTCGTGCTCGCTGGCGCCAGCTTCTTGAGCGTTGAAGAGGCGGGCAGCGTACTGCGGGGGCAGGGCGACGGTCAGGTGCCGGATGCGGTCCTGGTCGGTGGATCCGATCGGTGCGGTGTAGCCCATGCGGGCGCGGGCGTCGATGACGATGCCGCCTGTACTCGCCGCCTTAGCCCTGGCCTTGGCCCGAATCTGGGGCTGCCAGCGGGCTTTCACCTCGCGTTCCAGGCGTGCGGCGAGGTCCGGGCGGGGCTTTTTGATCTGGTCTTTCACGTACCGTTCGACGGTGCGCTGGGAGATCCGCAGCATCTGGGCGACCGCCTTGGTGCCGCCCAACTGCTTGACCAGGTAGCGCATCTGCGCGGGTGCGGTCTTGGGCGCCGGTCGGGTGAACGCCTTCTCTACTGCGGCGTCCAGGCCGTCCCCGAACATGCTCATCGCCTGCCTACTCCCCTATTCGCCGTTGTCGGCGTCGGTGACGGTGCCGTCCTTGATGTACCGGGCGAGGTTGAGCTCCGGTGCGTCGAACCGTTCGCGGACCTCTTCACCCCACAGGACGGGCTGGGTGCCCTCGTGCTTGACCAGGCCGGGGTTGATGCCGAGCTTGAAGCCGCCGGGCAGCGGCTTGCCGTCCCGGTAAGGCAGGAAGTCCAGCGGCGACGGCCCGTCGGACGCGTAGACGACGCAGTCGGACAGGACCGCGACCGGGTACTGGCCGGTGAACGCCGCATGCTTGACGATCTTGCGGTGCAGGTTGATCCGGGTGCGGGAGATGACCGCCGCACGGATGTCCGGCCGCCACGTCGGACGCGACAGCGCACGCCACGGCTCGCCCGGCCGCCAGCCCTCCCCGCGCGGGCGCTCGCGCAGCTTGCCCAGGCCGCCCTTCACCGTCGCCTTGATGGCCGAGACGACGATCGCCAGCTCCGGATCCCGGTCCTTGTAGCCGTCCATCGCCATCAGGAAGTCGGCCGGCGACAGGTCGGCGCCGATGCCGAGGTCGGCCATCGTGGCGAGGTAGGCGTCGCGCAGCCGGTTGTACCAGCCGTCCAGGTAGCGGCCGTTCTCGTACCGCACGTTGGCCTCGACCGGCGCGACGTCGTAGCCGAGTTCCGCCGCGTAGGCGACAGTCGGGGTCGCGTACCAGGCCGGGCCCTGGGGCCGGTCGCCTTTCGGGGTGAACGGGCTGGGCAGCAGACTCGCGTCCAGCTCTGCCCACTTGTCCTTGCCGACCTTCACCCTCGACAGGTCCACATGGCTGAGGTCGACCAGCCAGGAGCCGGGCAGCTTCGCGTCGAACACCGGCGCCGTGACGTGCGTGGGCGCGCCGAGGCCGACGGTCAGGCCGTTGGCGCCGGCGGCGAAGGCCATGTTGACGTCGATGCCGACCAGGTGCCGCTGCATGCATTCGGCGTCGGTGAGCGGCCGCGCCCAGTCGTAGGCCTCCTCGAACAGCTTCTCCGCCGGTCCCCGGACATGGAAGCGCGGCAGGTCCTTGAGGAGGGGGTGGCCGTCGGGGGCCTCGCACGGCGCCGGGTCGACCGGGTCCCTGCCCAGGCTGCCGGGGTTGTGTTCGGGGTGCCGCTTGCCGTCGGCGTCCGGGTCGGAGGCCCGGGTCGGCGGGTGCAGCGCGGTCATCAGCTCCAGGCCGGTCACGGCAGTGGATCCGCGGGGCGTCATCACCCGGGAGGCGAACATGCCCAGGACGCGGGCGAGTTCGGCTGGCGGGAGCTGCCCCACCTCGCCCCAGTGCCGGGTGCCCAGCGCGTGCCAGGACGGAATGCACAGTTGCACGCACTGGCGGTCCGAGCCCTGCGCGGGGCGGTAGATCCGCGCCCACGGCCCGAACCCGCGCTTGGTCAGCTGCCACTCCGCGCGCACCAGTTGCCTGACGACCTTGTGGTTCTCCGGGATCCGTCCGGCGAGGCGCTCGTCGTCGGCGAGGGTGACGGGCAGGCCGTAGCGCTCCAGCGCGGCTTTGGTGAGGACGAGCAGCGGGTCGCCGTCCTTGCCCGGCCCGGCCAGCCTCGACTGACCGAGCTTCGCTTCCTTCAGCGTCCAGTCCACCAGGGACGGCAGGGACTTGGCGGACACGTCCAGGATCAGGCCGCCGGTGCAGTACGCCAGCGCCTGCCCGTCGGCGTCGACGTCGACGACCGCCAGCGGCCCGTTCTCGAACCGCGGGTCGGTATCCGCGGCCGGACTGCCGGCCGGGGCCGCCTTCCGTACGGCCGGACGACGCGACGTCGACGGCGGCCCGGCGGTGCGCGACGAACGCGGCGCGGCCTGCGAAGCAGCAGCGGGGGCAATAGGGGTCTGGGGGTGCTCGGTTGCGGTCCTGGCCGCAACCTCGGGTGCCGGACCGGTGGACACAGGACGCGCCTGCGCCGAAGCGGGCGGCACCGGGGCGGGCGCAGCAGTGACAGAGGTGGGCGCCGGGGCGGCCGGCTCCTCCAGGGCGGGGTAGAGCTCCGCGAGCTGCCGCAGCATCCGCGCATACGCCTCACGCTCCGCACCCCGAGGCTCGGTCGGCTTCGTCAACGACTCCCAGCCCGACACCGTCGCCCGGCGCACCTGCAACGCGGCAGCAACCTCCTCCAACGTCAGGCCATGCGCGGTACGCAGCCGCTTACGCTCAACCGCAGGCGGCAACGGCGAGCGAGACGCAACCAACGCATCAACCGCATCGAACAACTCGGACATGCAGCACCTCCAGAGAACCACCCTACCCCCGACAACCGTACAGACTGCGTACATTTACCGTACGAGTTGCGCACGAAGTACGTCCGAAGGGGTCCTCAAAGCTAAACAAACCCGGAATGATCTCGAAGCTTGGTCGCCATGCTCGGCAACGAACGCGCACCACCCGACCCCCGGCCCTGCCTCTTCATAGAGAACCGGCCCGAGAAGCGAGCTGAGTTGCGGATGTTCGGATGCAGAGCGGCCGCATTGACCCCCGACCCTTGGGCGCTGCGAGCGACGGGCGCAGATTATGGACGATCTCCGATTGTTGCCCCAAGAGACTCGGTGACTGGGATCATGCCTGCGAGAACGAGTGGCGTGGGTGCCCTCAGGGGGGAGCGCTATGAGCGGTAGTGAAATACTTCAAGGCATCGGCGCGTTGGCGAGCGTTGCGGGGATCGCCGGCGGCTACTACGCCTGGCGCGCTCTGGACGATACGAATGTGAAAACGTCGCAGGATCGCTTCCGAGTGGTGAGAGCCGATTCTCGAGAGGCCCTCAGCCGGATCGCCAACATAGCCGCTGACCTCCACACTGCTGCAATGCCGCAGCTAGAGCGAATCGGCGGCAGCGCGGTATTGACAACTCCGTCGATGCGACCATCTGTTCCGCTGCCAATCAACCGGGTTCGTCTGCTCTGGGAAGACGCCGAACCACCAGAAGACCGTGCTCTACGGGCCGCTGCTCGAAGAGTGTTGCCGCGACGTACCCGGTGGAGCAAGTACTCCGGATACGCTGAGGCGCTCGACGCTCTGATGCGGCCGAGTCTCTTTGAGAACCGGCCGGCATTCCGCCTGCTCCATGCAGACTGGCAGCACCCAGATGGCCCGGTGTTGTCGTTCGGACCAGGACAGTACTTCGATCTCGTGGACCAGGGGGAGGCTCTCCTTCATGAACTGGTCCGCGCTGCCGGGAAGGGAACGGCAGTACCTCCCCTTCGCCGATTGCCCCTGAGGGCTCTGCTGATGTCAGATCCCCTCTCCCTGCCACGACGCGGCGCTATTCCCTCGATCGGCACTCTCACTGTCCGGCGCACAGGCCCCGGACAGGGCACGTTCTTCCTCATTTACCGTACGTCTGGGCAGGTCGCGACAGGTGAAGAGACCTACAATGTCATTCCCGGTGGAATATTCCAGCCCGCGTCTCTTTCACCTCTTGGCCACCGACGGGATCTGGACCTGTGGCGAAACATCATGCGGGAGTTCAACGAAGAACTGCTCGGCGCCCCGGAAGCAACTGGTGCAGGCGGCTCGGAGGTCGACTATGACACGCCTCCCTACAGCGACCTCAATTCAGCCATGGCCGACAACCGCTTGCAAGTATGGAACTTCGGCATGGGTATCGAGGCGCACAACCTCGTTCCCTGTCTCCTGACCGCCGCGGTATTTGATGCCAGCACCTTCGACACACTTTTTGCCTCGATGGTCGAGCGCACCAATGAAGGCGTCCTTATCAGCGGACCGCGTGGTAGCACTGTCTCGGGCCTGCCGCTGGAAGCAGACACGGTCCGCGACCTTCTCGTCTCACCCCGAATGTCCCCCATACCGGCCGCACTGCTCCACTTGGCCCTGCAACACCGCGAGGTGCTCCTCGGCAGTACCTAAAACGGTGTCCTACATGGTGAGTTTGAGGCGTCGCTTGTAGCAGCAGAGGGCTGCGGCGAGTCCGAGAAACGCCAGGTAGGACACCATTTAACAGGGCCAGGCGTGGCGCCGGCACCGCGGACCGGGCCGGGCCGGGCCGAGCACAGCGCCACCCAGCGCAGGCTGCTGCTCCTGCTGCTCGATAAGCGGGACGAGGTGTCCCACCTGGACCCACCCTCGCGCAGATTCCGCTGGCGATGTGGCTGTGGTGGGACGACGACGTGCCACCCGACAGGCCCAGCGAGCCTGGCTGACGTGGGTGGGCCGAGGCCAGCGCAGCAAGGACGTGGCGCGGGAGGGCGCTCTCGGCCTTCTGCGGCAGGTCGGCCACCGGCTGGCGACGCCGACGGCCCGGACCCGGTTCGTGCGGATCATCATGGAACTGGGTGGAGGCGGCACGGCGCTGACGGCCTGCGGACGCGCCGAGCTTGTCGACGTCGTGCGGGACGTGATGGAGCCGGACAGCGTGTTCGCCACCAGCGGCCTGACGTGGGCGATCGGGCCCGCTCAGATTCCCGTGACCGTCGAAACGGTCGTGGGCTACACCGAAGCCGTCACCGCTGCTCTGCGCCACACCCTTGAGGGGAACGTGGACGGCGCCCTGCTGGAAAGGGCACGGGCCACACACCGGGCCTCGATGTCCGACTACCTCGCACAGCGCGGCGAACTCGCCGCGAGCGCCGGCAAGTTGCACAGCCTCTTCCGCGAGCCCGACCTGCAGGAACAGTTCGATCAGGCGGGCCGGCAACTGCTGCTCACCCTCGGCCTGGAGATGACCCAGCGCCGCGCACGTCAGCGCCCTCGTGACCCCGTCGGCCGCTCGACCGCAGGCGGTACGGCTTCGCCACCGGGCGGGCGACGGGAGTGACGCGGGTTCGTGACCGTCCACGAAGCTCCGGGCGCAGGTCGTCGTGCGCGGAGGCTTCCATGAGGCGGCGAGTCTCGTCCCAGGTGGTGCCGCCGGCGAAGCGCAGGGTCAGGCCGTGGACTCTTCCTCGTCCACTACATCGCCAGCGCCCGCAGCGGTTGCAGGGGCCAGGCTGCGTATGGCGCGGAGGATCGCGGGGTAGCCCACGCACCGGCAGACGTTGCCTCGCAGTCCCTGACGAACGTCGTCCTCGGTGAGCTCTTTCTCCTCCGCGAGAAGGCTGCGGACTGCAATGACCATGCCTGGGGCGCAGAATCCGCACTGGGTTGCGTGCGAGTCGATGAAAGCCTGTTGGATGGCGCTGAGCAGCGGGTCGTGCTGTGCGGATCGGACGGTCGCCACCGAGCATCCGTCTGCCTGTCCCGCAGTGACCGTGCAGGACCTGACTGACTGCCCGTCCAGGAGAACTGTGCACGAGCCGCACGAGGCAGTGACGCAGCCGGACTTGACGCTCTTCTCGCGAGTGTGATCACGTAGAAACTCGATCAGCCGCTGCGATCCCTCGACGTCGGCGTGGCACTGATTTCCGTCAACTTCCATGGTGATGTGCACCGCTTACCATCCTGCCTGTTTCAGTGCTCGGTCGGTCAGAACTGCTGCCAACTGTCTGCGGTAGTCAAGAGGCGTTCGCGGTGGCCCGCCCGGCGTGATGAGGTCTGGTACCAGTGCGATCGCGTGTGTCCGGTCCCCTGTGGCGGCCAGGGCGGCTTCTGCGGCGGCGGCGCGCAGCGGGGCGCAGGGGGCATCCACGATGGTGATGCGGCCCTGTGCGGTCGCCGCGATCATGTCGGGGCGGCCCCAGCTGCGCCGGGTGAGCTTGGCGTATCCCCACCGGCCACCTGGGCAGGGGATACGGATGTCTGTGACGATCTCGGCCGCAGGGCGTGTCGGGCGGTCTCTGCGGCTGAGGAACTGTTTCATCGTTACGGTTTCGGCGCCGGTGGGAGTGCGGACGCCGATGACGGCGTCCAAGGTGACTGCGGCTGCCACAAGCTCACCGTCCGGTACCCCGCACAGGGCGCCGCCCAGGGTGGCTTGGTGACGCAGTTGCGGATCGCCCATGCCTGCGGCGCAGTGAGCGAGGAGCGGTGCGTGTTCTGCCACCAGGGCGGAGCGGGCCAGCCGGTCGAGCCGCACCAGCGGCCCCAGGACCAGTTCGCCGTTCTCCGTGTGGAGTTGCCGCAGTGCGTCGAGGCGGCCGATATCCACCAGCAGGCGGGGCTGGGGCCGTTGCAGGAGGACCGTCTGGCCGCCAGCGACCAGCACCGCGCCTTCGCTGTCGCGCAGGAGTTCCAGGGCGTGCCCGACGGACGCCGCTCTCACGTATTGCTGCACCGGTTCTCCTGGCGTGTCGCGTCGGTCGCGTGGTCTTCGTTCAGCCAGGCCCAAACACGTTCAGGGCGCAGGGGCAGGTCCCTGACCCGCCTTCCTGCGGGACCCAGTGCGTCCGCGACCGCGTTGGCCACGGCGGCCGGGGCGGCGGGCATGCCCGCTTCTCCCACGCCCTTGACCTGCAGCGGGTTGTCCGAGGCGGGGTACTCGATGATGTGCACGTCGATGGGGGGCATGGTGTCGAGGCGCATGACGTCGTAGTCCCCCAGGCACCTGGTTGTCAGGAGGCCGTTGTCGTCGTAGACCACCTCCTCGCCGAGGGCTGCTGCGATGCCCTGCCCGGCAGCTCCCGCTATCTGTGCTTCCACAATCGCCGGGTTGACGGCACGTCCGGCGTCGTTGAAGGTCACGTACTGCAGCACGCGGACCTTGCCTGTGGCGGAGTCCACCGCGACGACGGCTGCCGCGGCACCGAAGGTGTAGCCGGGCATCGGCTTTTCGAATCGGCCAAAGCCCGAACAGTTCGTGGAAGCGAGCGTGTGGTGGAGGTCCGGACGGCCGGCGGCGGTGATGCTGCCATGGGTGATAGCCACGTCCGGGACGGCCAGCCCCCACAGGGCCGCCGCTGCGGCTGCCGCCTTGGCCTTGAAATCGTCGGCAGCCAGGCGGATCGCGTTGCCGCCCATCACCGTGGTCCTGCTTCCGAAGGCGCCGAAGCCCTGGGGGATGCTTGCGGTGTCGTGAAATTCGACCGAGACAAGGCTGATGGGGACGCCGAGTTCGTCGGCGGCGATCTGCGCCAAGGCGGTTTCTACGCCCTGCCCCACGGAGGAGACACCAACGCGGACGAGGAATCGGCCCCTGTCGGTGGAGATGTCAGCCTGCTCCCACGGCCCTACGCCCTCCATCTCCAGGAACGCGGCGACCCCCAGGCCGACACGCCAGTGCTGGCCCAGGGACATGGTGGACGTGGCCGCCCGGGCCCGAGTGGCCTCCTCCGTAAGGCGGGTGAAAACACGGGGGTAGTCGGCATCGGCGCAGGGTATGGGCGGCAGCCGTAGGAGGTATTCCCTGCCTTCACCTGCCGTCAGCGGGACGAACGCCGTCGGCAGGTCTTGTGAGGGCACCAGGTTGTCCGCTCGCAGGGCCATCGGATCCATGCCGAGCCGCTGGGCCAGCAGGTCCAGGCAGCGTTCCCGCGCGAAGGTGGCTTCAGTGACGCCGGGTCCCCGGTACACGCCGGTCGGGGTCTTGTTGGTCATTACGCTGGTGGCCCGCACCTCCACTGCGGACCAGCGGTAGGGGCCGGCTGCCTGGGATCCGGTCAGGTAGTGCAGGTGGTTGCCTCCGGGCTTGACGAACGCGCCCAGATCGCAGACGTAGCGGTCGCGCATGGCCAGCAGTGCGCCTTCCTCGGTAGCCGCGATGTCCACGTGGTGGCGCTGGTCCCGGGCGTGGTTGGTGCTGCGGAAGTGCTCCTCGCGATCCTCAGTCCATTTGAGGGGGCGGCCCAGACGCGTGGCCAGCCACGCGAGGAGGTAGTCCTCGGGATAGAGCTCACCGCGTACCCCGAAGCTGCCGCCGGTGGCCACTTCGACCAGTCGCACCCGCTCCTCGGGGACCTTGAGCCATGCAGCCAGGCGTGCCCGGTTGGCGTGCTTGTTCTTGGCTGCTCCCCACATCGTCAGGCAGGCCGTGTCCTGGTCGAACTCCGCGACAAGACCGCGCACTTCCAGCGGTGACGCTGTCTGGCGATGAAACGAGAACGTTCCGCTGACGACGACGGGTGCCTGCGCGAAGATCTCGTCGATGTCGGCATCAGGGTCGAGTCCGTAGAAGGACACAGTTCGGGAAGCCACGTTCGAGACGCCCCTGTGCAGCCGGACCGTGTCCGTCGCCGCCAGGTCGGCGTCCATCACGGCCGGCAGGGTCTCGATCGCGAACTCGAGTTCGGCGGCTGCGGCGACGGCCGCCGCCCTGGTCTGGGCCACGACCGCTGCGACGGGCTGCCCGTGGTAGAGCACCTTGCCGCGGGCCAGGACGGGATGCGACGTGGGGGCATGGCCGTCTCCCGCCACGTATGCCTGCAGCGGCATGGGAGCAGCGGGCAGGTCGTCGGCGGTGAAGACGGCCACCAGCCCAGGGGTCCTGGGCGTGTGGTCGGCGTACGCGGCGGTGAGCCTGCCGTGGGCCGTCGGGCTGCGGGCGACGGCCACCCACAGCATGCCGGGGCGGTCGATGTCGTCGATGAACTCGGCCGTGCCCGAGAGCAGAGCCTGCGCATTCGCCCGGGCGATGGGTTTGCCGGTGTAGGGGTCCATGAAACCTCTTGTCCGTGCTGCGTTCTTTGGAGGGAGAACACCGGGCTGGCCGAAGTGGGCAGGCCGATGCCCCGCTATGCGGGTGCCTTCTCCCCGGCAGCGCGCTGCACTGGGGCGGTGGACAGTGGCCGTATGGCTGTGGCGGCGATGACGGCGCCGACGGCGACGAGGCCGTAGAGCGCGGTGTCCGAGTGCGTCACCAGAATGATGCCGATCGAAGGGCCGATGAACTGGCCCAGGGAGTGGGCAGAAGCCACGAGTGAGCCTGTCCGCCGACGCAGTTCGGTGTCCTGCGTCTTCAGGAGGGAGGGCACGGCCGGGCTGAAGAAGCACTCACCGAACGCCAGAGTCAGCGTGCCGAGGACGATCGCCGTGCCGTGCAGCAAAGGGGGCGCGGTCTGGCTGGCCCAGAGGATCGCGGCGCCTGCCGTCCACGCGGCGGCCAGGGCACGGATGGAGTTCAGGCCGCCGAGCCTCGTCGACAGGCGGGAGACCGGCATCTGGAGGGCAACGGTGCTCAGGGCGAACGCGGAGAAGAGGTAGCCGGCCATCGAGGGCGCCATGTCGCCATGCCGAGTGAGCTGCAGGGGCAGGACCGCTTCGAACTGGACCAGACCGGCCGCGACGATGCAGAAGTACCCGGCGACGAGCCCGGTCAGCCGGCCGTTCCAGCGGTGGGGTGTGGCGTGTTCCTTCTCGGTCCTTTGGGTGCCGGGTGCCGGGACGGGGCCGCTGGGCGGGACCGCCATGGTGAGGATGAGTGCGAAGACCACGAAGGTCGCGGAATTGGCGAGGAGCAGCACTTTGATGCCTCCGGATCCCAGCCAGGAGACCGTCGCGCCTCCGATCACCCCGCCGAGCATCATGCCGACGTTGCCGAGCAAATATCTCAGTGAGAAGGCGTACGAGTGCGCTGCTTCGTCGACCACCTCCATCTGAAGGTTGATGCGCACGGAGAAGAAGAGGGCGTTTCCCACGCCGATGGCTGCGGCGCACAGGAAGACCTGCCACTGCACGGCGGACAGAGCCATCAGCGTCCACCCTGCGGCCTGGGCCCAGCATCCGGCGATCGCCGGCAGCCGGCTTCCCAGACGCTGCTCCAGCGGACTGGCGAGCACCCTCTGGGTGACGACGTCGACGACGGAGATGATGGCCAGCACACCGACGGCGCCGACCGAGCCGCCATGTACGCCCAGCAGGAAGATGGCGAAATAGGGCATGGCGAGCCCGGAGCCCAGGGCGCTGACGGAGTTGCCGAGGACGAAGAGTCTGGCCGGCCTGGTCAGGGCGGGGACGTTGTCGGGCCTGTGCCACAGCTTCGTCAGGTTACGGACTGGGCTCATCGGTTTCCCTGCCGGGGTCGAGGTTGTGCAGGATGGTCAGGCCGAGCAGGGTGCACTTCGGTCGGCTGTGAACGATGTCGCTGCCCAGGATCTGTGTGAAGAAGGACAAGTCCAGCGCTGTCACATCGCTCCACGTGCGGCTCTCCACGTGTTCGAGCAGCAGGGACGTACAGGCCCTGGACAGGGCGCAGCCGGTAGCGTGAAAGCTGACCTGGGACAGCGTTCCGGCAGTGTCGTCGACGTAGATGATCTGCTCGTCACCGCAGCCGGGCGAAGCGCCGGTCCGATGTCTGGCCCGGTGCAGCATGCCCCAGTGGCGTGGGTGCTTGAAGTGGTCTGACAGGACAGCCTGTATCTCCCAGTTCGCCGCCGGCATGGGGCTAGACCGCCCGCGCGATGTACTGCAGACGCCGGCTGGAGGTGTCGCTGCGGGTGAGCGGGTTGGTGAAGTCCCCGACTACGGCTTCGATCTCGAAACCCGATGCCTCCAGGATCTGGCGCATCTCCGTGCTGGTGTAGAGGCGGAGCCGGTGGAAGTAGTTACGCACCTCGCCTCCCGGGTTCCATACGGTGAGCCAGCCGTCCCGGACGCCGGCATGAAGGTCCAGAGAGTAGTGCATGAGGTAGTAGTGGCCGCCGACCTCGACCCACGAGCGGTTCAAAAACCCTGAGATCATCTGTTCGCGGTGGGGCTGGTCCAGGATGACGTGACCACCGGTGCGCACGTGTGCTCGCACTGACTGAAGCAGACGCAGGTTCTCGGCGTCGGAGTGATAGCCGAACGAGGTCAGCATGAACAGCGCCAGGTCGAAGGTGCGCCCGAGCGAGAGCTCGCGGGCGTCCGTATGCAGGACCTGGGCGAAGGCTTTGTGTTCCTTCACGGCGTGCTCGGCCAGTTCGACGTTGCGGACGCTGACGTCCACTCCCACGATGTCGTACCCGGCGAGAGCGAGGGGAACGAGATGCCGGCCTCGGCCGCAGCCCACGTCGAGGACGCTGCGCGCCTGCCAGCTCTCCAGGTTCCCGGAGAGGAAAGACAGTTCTGAGTCGATCACCCCGGCGGACGAGCACGAAAAGTCCGACAACCTCCAGTAGTCGTCCTCGAAGTAGGTCCGGTAGCCGTCAGGTTGCACCTCGAAGTTGAGGGTGGGCTGCTGGACCTCAGCGGCGCGGACCGGCGTCGGCGTCCTCATGGTCGTGCTCACTTCAGCAGCCCAAGCTTCTCGAAGACGCGGCACAGCTCGCACACGGTCTCGTCAGGATCCGAGGCGCCCGCGCCGACGGAGAACGTCATCTGGCAGTTCTCGCAGTCCTTCTGCACCGGCAGCTGAAGGAAATTCTCCACGAGGCGCTGGTGCCCTTCGAACAGCTGGAATCCTGCGCCCGGCAGGATGGTCTCCAACGTGTCGACGATCATGTAGTGGATGTCGCGGGCCAACTCGCCGCGTTCGAAGGCGACCGGGCTGCCCTGCTTGTTGTTGGTGGGGAAGAGCGCTTCCAGATAGAGGGTGAGTTCCTTCTTGCCGATCGGCCACAGCGGGTACACCATCTCGATCGGGCCCTGCTGCTTGCTGTAGCTGCCGCCGAAGGGGAACCCGACGAACATGCTCTTGATGATCGACGTGCAGATGTCCTCGCGCATCAGCCCGAAGGCGATCTTCTCGATGCCCATGCGTCGGGCGGTGCGCTCGATCGAACACCGCATCATGGAGTGCACGGACGCGATGGAGTAGGAGGCGTCGTACTTGTACTTGACGTCCGACAGTGCCTGCTTCGGCGATACCGCGAGATTGTAGAACCCCTGGACTTCGTCGTCGTGCACAAGGGTCAGCGGGTGCCCGAACTGCTTGGCCATCGATTCCGCGAAGGAGGTGTCGAGCGGCTTGGAGAACGTGGTGACGTGGACGGTCTGGAGATCGAAATCGGGCAGTCGGGGCGCGGTCCTGCTGAGGAAGTAGCCGAGCGCCAGGCTGTCCTTGCCGCCGGACACCGCGAGGAGGACTCTGTCGTCGGGTGTGATCAGTCCCTTGCTGTGGACGCCGTCGATGAAGAGCTGCTCCACGTACTGGACGTATTCCTCGCGATTGAACGCCACCTGGGTGGAGTCGTAGTCGCCTTCACCGCTGTGCATGAAGTGGCGCTTGGTGTAGTAGGCGTCGTCCCGGCTTTGCCAGCTGCCGGACGCCAGCTCGGTGTCCCACAGACGGGTGAGGGAGAGGAAGTCGGGCAGGTGGTAGGCGCGCACCATCTCAATCCGGTAGTCCGCGGTCGCGTCGATCCGCTCCTGCCAGTCGTCGACGACTGCGCCGTCGCGGCGGACGATGACCGCGTCGACGGGGATGTGGTTCCTGGCGAGCGTGGAGTGGATGTATTCCCCCGGCTCTGCCATGAGCTCGAACTGCCGGTCCAGACGGTCCGCGAAAATGATGGTCTTCGGCATGTCTTCTCTCCCGATGAGTGTGGGGCCCACGCTGGGCGGCCTGCCGCACTGCGAGGAGTGCGGCAGGCCGGTACTGCGAGTGGCTGCTCTAGGCCGGCGTCAGCAGTGCGCGACGATGTCGCAGGTGTTGGCGCAGAAAAACTTCTCGCGGCCGAGGTTGTCGGCGTTGTTCGCCATGATGTCCAGCAGCGAGCTCGCGCTGCGGTCGACGGCCGTCAGGAGCGTCGGGTGAAGGACGTTCTCCACCTTCGACAGGTCGCCGATCCGAACCTGCGTGGCGAGACCCATAGGGAACCTCCATTGTGAGTAGCGTCCCGGGACTTCCGGGGCGCGAAGGCTTCAGATTCCGCGGACGGTTTCGCTGTTGCTCGTGAAACCGTCCGCCGTTCCCGGAAGCCGGGTGGGAGCCCGGCAACCTGGCCGTGGCGTACGTCCCCGCCTGCACAGTGCGGGCGGTAACGGAACCGGTGCGGATGGCCTTTTGAGGCAGGGGCGTGTCGGGCTGCGTGCGCCTGCGCCGACCTGGTCCACCAGCGGGTAACTACTTCGTCCGGTCCCGGATGGCCGGGCTGACAAGCATTGAACCTAAGCAGCATGACAAGACTTGTCAACAAGTTGCCAAGCTTGACGAACTGATCTACGTTCGCTTCCACCTGCCGGGAACTGCTGGCAGGAGGGGCCAAGGCGCCGCCGTGCCGGCATAGCGGGACGCCCCTTTCTCGATGCACCACCAAGGGGGAACCACCTGTGAACTTCTTCTTGCGCACCACCCTCACCGTCGCTGCGGCGTGCCTCGCTCTCGCCTGCTGTCCGGTCGCCGATGTGCACGAAGACCACCCGGTACAGAGCTCCGAAAGCGCCCCTTTGTCGGAGATCGAATGGCCGTAGGCATGGGCAGGAGATGCGGACCGCTACGACGGTTTGACTTTTAAGGCAATGATTTGCCAAAATGACGCCTGGGGGTGAACGATTCAACCGCAGACAGGGACAAAACATGTTGGCCCAGCCGTCATTCGGCCGGAGATTGCGCCAGCTCCGGCAGCAGCGACACAAAACGCAGGCAGACCTGGCAGGCCCGGGCATGTCGGCCGCATACCTGTCGCGGCTGGAGTCCGGCTCACGGCCGCCGACGGAGCGTGCCGTGGACTATCTCGCGCAGCGCCTGGAAGTTCCCGTCACGGCGTTCCACGCCAGCCATCCCACTGACCTGGTCGATGTTCTGGCAGAAGTCCTCGTCTCATCCGGAAACGGGGAGTTTCAGCGCCAGCGCCTTCAGGAAGCCTTGAACCACGAGAAGCCGTGCGACCCGGCGCTACGGTGGCAGGCGCACGCTCAGCTGGCCCGGCTGCTGGGCGAGGAAGGCGACCGCGAAGCCGAGCTGGAGGTCCTGACGGCCCTCAACGCGCTCAGTGACGAGGTGGGAAACCCATCGATCCGCCTCCATTCCCGGCTGCGCCTCGCCCGATGCCTGCGCGCCCTCGGACGTGCCCAACCTGCCCGAACTGCCGCGCAGGAAGGCATGGCAATAGCTTCCAACGCCTCGGTAACAGGCCACGACACGGTCCGATGCCGACTGCTCCTCGCCTCGGTCGCCGCAGAGCTCGGCGACCTGGCCGAGGCCTCCCGGCTGAGCACCGAGGTGTGCGAGGAACTGGAGACCGAAACCGGCTCTCTCGCCGCGGAAGCCTTCTGGACGGCGGCCACGGTTTCGACGCGGCAGGGGAACCACACCCGGTCCACGGCACTCCTCGAGCATGCTCTGGAGGTGCTCGACAGCCGGAACGATCTCACCCTGTGGATGAGGCTGCGGCTGGCCGCTGCAGCACTCGCACTCCGCGCCATGCCCGCGAACCTGGAGCGCGCGGAAGCCTACCTGGACCAGGTGCAGCCCGCCCTGAACCTGATCGGGAAAGTCCTTCATCTGCACGAGTACGCCTTCCTGCGCGCACAACTCGCCTACGCCAAGGGAGACATCAAGCTTGCGGCAGACCTCTGTGAGCAGGCGCAGCAGACGAACGCACAGCTGACCTTCCGGGACCGCGTACGGCTGCAGATGCTCCAGGAACAGATCAACGTCAGACAATCCGACCCTGAGGCCGGCACCCGGCTACGCAACCTGGCCATCGAAGCCGAGAGCCGCGGCATGCTCGACCTCGCCGCCGAGGTGTGGCGGGCCGCCGCCCAGGCCCCGCTCATCCAAGCAAACCCACACTGAGGCTCCCCGTCGTTCGGGAGGCACTGATCAGCCGGGCAGAGCGGGTTGACGGGGATTCAAAGAGCGTTTTGTCCCGGCGAGGTTGTTTGGTTCGAGGTTCAGGTGTCGCGCCAGTTCGGGGTGGATTCGCGGGTGAGTCTGCGGCTTATGAGGTCGATCATCGCGACGTGGATTATGGCTTCGGAGCGGTGGGGGTGGGTTTCGTAGTCGCGGGCCAGGCGGCGGTGGTGCATGAGCCAGCCGAAGGTCCGCTCGACGACCCAGCGCCGCGGGATCACCTTGAAGCCTTTGACGCCCGGCTCGCGTTGGACGACTTCCACGTCGATGCCGAGGCGGGCACCGTGGTCGATGACTTTGGTGCGGTAGCCGGTGTCGGCCCATGCTTTGGTCACGCGAGGTGAGTGGCGGCGATGTGGGACATCAGGTGTATGCCTCCGACGTTGTCGGAGACACTCGCCGCGGTGACCCAGACAGCCAGGAGCAGGCCGAGGGTGTCGACCCTGATGTGGCGCTTGCGGCCTGCGGTTTTCTTGCCGGCATCGATACCCTGGCCGGCCGCGGGCACGTTCGCGGAGGTCTTGACGCTCTGCGCGTCCAGCACGCAGGCGGTTGGCTCGCCGCCGCGGCCTTCGGCCTCCCGCACCAGGCGACGCAGGAGGCCGTTGAGTTGGTCGAGGACGCCTTCCTTTTGCCAGGCGGTGAAGTAGCCGTAGACCGTTCGACGCGGGGATTCCCGGACAGCGCACTGATCCGGACAGCTCCGAGTTCGTCCAGCCCACCCACGTGCCCCGCCCCCATGACGCCCGGTTACGCGCACGCCTGACCGCCGCGGTGACCGAACCGGAACGTGGGCGTGAGGGCATGAGCCCCAGAACGCGGCGGTGCCCCGATCACCCAAGGTGATCGGGGCACCGCCGCATTGCCGTCCGGGTAGCTACTCCGCCGCGCTACTCGAAGGAGAGGGTGCCCTGGCCGGGCTGGCCGAGGTAGTTCTGCCAGCCGGAGGAGAGCGGCTGGTTGGCGCCGAAACTGGTGCCGGAGCCGAGGTGGGTGGCGACGGTTCCGTCGGTGCCCTGGATGACCAGGTCGGCCTTGCCGTCGCCGTTGACGTCGGGGAAGGTCAGGCGGCCCTGGCCGGGCTGGCCGAGGTAGTTCTGCCAGCCGGAGGAGAGCGGCTGGTTGGCGCCGAAACTGGTGCCGGAGCCGAGGTGGGTGGCGACGGTTCCGTCGGTGCCCTGGATGACCAGGTCGGCCTTGCCGTCGCCGTTGACGTCGGGGAAGGTCAGGCGGCCCTGGCCGGGCTGGCCGAGGTAGTTCTGCCAGCCGGAGGAGAGCGGCTGGTTGGCGCCGAAACTGGTGCCGGAGCCGTTGTTGAAGTGGACGCCGATGGTTCCGTCGGTGCCCTGGACCAGGAGATCCTTGTTGCCGTCGCCGTTGATGTCGGCGTAGTACAGGCGGCCCTGACCGGCGCCGCCCAGGTAGTTCTGCCAGCCCGCGCTGACCGTGGTGCTGGCACCGAAGCTCGTCCCCGAACCCGGACGGAGCCCGATCGTCCCGTCGGTGCTCAACACCATCAGATCGGCCTTGCCGTCACCCGTGACGTCCGCGCGATTGTTGGTGTCCTGGATGTTGTCGTAGCGGCGGGGGCTGAAGGTGCCGTGACCGCTGTAGTAGGGGTAGGGGATGCTGTGGTGGACGGCGCCGCTGCTGCCGGACTCCTCCAGCGCGTCGTACGTGGAGTGATCGGAGCTGGTCCATCCGTTGAAGATGACCACATGGCCGCTGGCGCCCGAGTCGGGGTTGAGGAGGACGTCACCCGGCTTGAGGGACTCCTTGGCTATGGAAGAGGTGTAGTTCAGCAGGGTGCCGGTGGTCTCGCCCCAGTTGTTCCCGCTGGAGGAGTCCAGGTGCCAGGCCATGGAGACGAAGCCGGAGCAGTCGGTGCGGTACTTGCCGTTGGCGTCGGTGCGGTAGCTGGTCATGCTGTACGGCACGCCTGCGTCGACCCACGACTGGGCCCGGGCAATGACGTCCGCCCTGCTGATGCTGCCCCCTGCCGAGGAATCCGCGGTCAAAGTGGCGAAGGCGCCGACCGGCCTGGGTGCGGCGGCCAACTGCGCCGCTGAGGCGGTCGTCGGGTTGGGCACCGTCGGGGTGAAGTGGGTCAGTAAGCCCGAGTTCGCCGTACTGGACGCGTCGGCGGACGGCGCCGGGGTGTCGGCGACGGCCTGCCCCAGCGTCATGGCGGTGACCGCGCCGACGACTGCGACGGACAGGGTGAGACGCTTGATCATGTTCATGACATACTCCTGATGAGGTTTGTAGCGCAGGGGTTCTCCGGGTCCGGAGAACCAGGAGCTGAACTGTGAAGAGGGCGAGCGGGATCGCTGTCGCACGGGCGCGACGATCTGGCGGCGCAGTTCGTGGGAGTCAATAGGGCGGCGACGCGGGCGCCTGCCTTCTGAGTGACGTCGGGCCGGGGTTCGGCTCGCGACTCCCACCCTCAGGGCTTCAGTCGGGGCACGTCCCCTCCGACGGCATGTCGGAGGCCGGTGGCGGGCCTTGCGCCTGAGGAGGAGGCTTGGCGGCCGGGGCCGGGATCAGCTTCGCTACGAGGCGATGCCGTGCGATGCGATGTGGTGCGGGACGTTCCAGCGCGTGACCCGCGTCGCGAAGGTGAGTGACAGCCAGTCGCCCTTGCCGCCGGCCCGGCAGGTGGGGATGTCGACGCCGACCGGTGTGTCCGCGGGCGGTGCGCCCGTGAACCCCCGTGGTGGGCCTCGGCTCGCCGCCCCGGCCGGTCTCCCTGAGCCGGCCGGTGGGGTGTGGGCCGGGAGGGCGGGCAGGTTCAGTGAGCAGGCGACGGTAGCGGTCGAGTGAGTGGTCCTGGTCATGACGATCCCCCCGGATGGCCGCGCGGCGGTTGACTCGTTGTGGATCAGGGTCTTTCCGTCAGGCGGCCCTCCGGAGGTGCTCATACTTCCCGGGGCCCGTCCGCAGAGCGCCATCCGGTCCGATCGCGCCGCAGACCGGGGCGCGCCTGCCCGAGGAGCGTCCGGCACCGAGTGTCCGGTATTGGCTAGCCCCTGGCCTTGGCCTGGGCGGCGGCGACGTAGCGCACGGTGAACAGCACGGGGACGACGAATCCGGCGGCCTGGACAAGTGTCGCCGTCGTGGAGTGGCCCTGGCCGGCGTGGGCGAGAGCCGCGAGGGCTCCGGCCGTGACGGCGAAGGCGGCGGTCCAAACGGTGGTGATGACCACGTTGA
Organism: Streptomyces sp. NPDC015532; assembly: GCF_043078065.1. Lineage (NCBI taxonomy): Bacteria > Bacillati > Actinomycetota > Actinomycetes > Kitasatosporales > Streptomycetaceae > Streptomyces > Streptomyces sp. NPDC015532. Next base: position 164,994 of record NZ_JBIBSY010000002.1, read on the forward strand.
CCCGGACGAAGGGCTTGAGGCTCCAGACTTCGGGTGGGGTGGTGCGCTTGGCGATGCCCAGCGTGAACGGCTTGCCCGCGAGCAGTGAGGCCCCGGCGATGAGAGCCAGGGTCGCCGAGGAGAGCGCCGCCGAGTAGGCGTGTGCGACCGAATGGGGGTCTGCGAAGGCGACGACCGCCAGGACCGCGAAGAAGACGGCCGAGCCGGTTTCCATGATCAGCGCGTCGAACCCGACTCCCGTCCGCCGCTGCTGGGCGATCACCGCCACCGCCACCAGCAGACCGGCGAGCGCCCCCCACTGCCACTGGGCGGACGGGACCACTGCGAAGACGATCCATGGAAGGAAGGCGCGTACGTACGACATCGAAGACCCCCGGGTTGCCGACATTCCTGTTTTGACATGTCGAAACTAGAAGTTCCACCCTCGACATGTCAAGAGTGGAAGGTAAACTGACGGCATGAGCCTTCGACACGCCCTCCTCGGACTCCTGTCAGAGCGACCCGCCAGCGGCTACGACCTGCTGAAGCGCTTCGAGACCTCTTTGGCCAACGCCTGGCCCGCCACGCAGAGCCAGATGTACACGGAGCTGTCCAAGCTCGCCGACAACGGCCTGATCAGCGTCTCGACCCAGGGCCCGCGTGGCCGCAAGGAGTACACCCTCACCGACGAGGGACTGGCGGAACTGCGCCACTGGCTGACGGAGATCAAGCCCCAACGCCACACCCGCAGCGACATCCTGCTGCGGGTCTTCTTCCTCAACGTCATCACACCCGACCAGGCGCGCAGCTACCTCACCGAACTCATGGAGCTGTCGGAGCAGGAGCACGAGGCCTTGCGTCGACTGGCCGACTCCATCGACTGGGGCGACGACCCGCTGTCGGTGAACGGCAAGATCGCCCTGGAGTACGGCCTCCGCTTCAACACAATGCGCCGCGAGTGGGCCGCGTGGGCGGCCGACCAGATCCGCTAGGGCGTGTCGGTAGGTGACGGGCGCGTTCTCGGGCGGCCCCCCAGGCAACGACACCTACCACTGCGTGTTCATGGCGCCCCTGACCGCCGCACCGCGCGGCGCCAGCCGGGAACTCGGCCCGAGCACCGTCACCTCCGACGACGGATACCCGCTCTCAGCATCCGTGCGGCAGCGACCTATACGGACGCGCCGGCGGCTGGGCAGAGCCCGCCGGCCGACCTCCTCGCGTTGGCCGTCGAGGCACTCCCCCGCCCCAAGGAACCTGTAGCGCTCGGCGTGCGAACCATCACCGAGGCCAGCACATCCATGACGGCGCCCGCTCCACTGGACAAGCAGTCGAACAGCACGGCACAGCGGCGCAGACAGACCCCGGCACAGTGCTCAACCAGGCACCTCGGCACATACCGCGAACTCGAGCCCGACCGGACCGACGCGCCGAGCATCCATGACTCCATCGCCACCGAACCCCGCTCTGACGAAGCGAAGCTGATCGCCTACCTGCGTTCCGGAACCCGGCTGGCCCTGTGCGGTACAGCCTCCTACGACGAACTGCGCGGTGACGTGACACTGATCGGCGAGAACTCGCTGCGCACCGATGGAACGTGGTTCTGGAACTCGGACCTGGCCTACTACGTCAAGACCTACCACCTGGCGCTCGACGACCGCTTCGTCGCCCATGCCGCCGGCTCCGCTTGGAGACCGCCCCACATCAACGCCGCCGAATTGCTCGCCCTCTGTGATCAACTCTGCGACGCCGACGCCCCGTGGTCATGGTGACGCTGAAGCCAACCCGTCAGCCCTGACCGGAGTTCACGATGCGGATCATCCCCTCCCCGGCCTGCATCGAGCCGAGTTCGAAGTCCCCACGGCCAGCAGCCGGACTCCGAAGCCAGAGCAGTTCCTCGGACCACGTTGCGGCGGGGCGGGCTCGGTCCGTCGGATACCGCGGGGACGTGGGGCCTGCCGGTCGGTCTTGCCGCGCTGCTGGCCTCGGTCCTGGCGCTGCGCAAGCCGGAGAAAGGCAACACCGCGGCGCTGTCGTGTGACCGCCTGGGAGCGGTGGCCCGGCTCCGGACCCCGGTGCACCTCGTGCTCCGCTCATCAAGCGCACACTCCGTCTGCCAGTCGGCCCAGGCCGACTCGGCTTTCGGCTGGTGAGCAGCATGGCAGCGTGCACTGACACCTTGTCAGCGTGCTGGGAACAGAGGTTTGGAGTTTCGAAGAGGTGACCGGAAAGTACGGTGTCTTCGGCCTCGCCATACGCTTTCCCGGTTGCCTGCGTCGAACGGAGATACCCGTGCCCAGAGGCGTCACCATCGGTGCGACCCAACGGCGCGATCAGCAACGTCCGCATCTGTCCCTTCGCTCTTCCCCCGGCCGACGCCGCGTCCGCCGATGACCTGCCCAAGGTCGCCCAGCTCGACTGACACCTGACCGTCATTGCGTACCGCCGCCCGCACCCGGACACCCCCGGATGCGGGCGGCGCCGGACACGGATCCGGAATCCGGCTCCGCCCACGCGACCCATCTCTGCCCTGGGAACCTTCATGAGACGCAGCACCTTCCTGGCCGCGGCCACCGCGACCGCCCTGTCCGCATCCCTGTTCACGGGAACCGCCCCGGCCCACGCGGACGGCACCACCGACGGTCCGGTCCTGTCCGACGCCGACGGCTGGTACGAACCGGGCCTGCTCTTCGTCACGGCACACTCCGACAGCCCGCTCACCCGCATCACAGCCCACTTCTCCCCGCTGGACGCACCGGACGGAGCGCCGGAGGCCGGATCGACCGAGGACTTCACCCAGTACTCGGGGCAGGACGCCCGCTCCGGCGTCTGGCGGGCGCCGGTGCACCTGGCCGAACTCGGCGACTACCGGGTGACCGTCGATCTGCAGGATGCCTCCGGCGCCACCGTCACCGGGGCCCTCTCGCCGCACACCCTGCACTACCAGACCGTCATCACCGTCACCGGCCTCACCGCCACCCCGAACGTGCCGGACTACCTCCACCAGGACGTCTCCGTCAGCGGCACCCTCGTCGCCCGCGACCCCCGCGACCCCGGCACTCCGGCTCCCGCCGGCGGCATCACCGTCGACGTCGACGCCGGGCACATACACAAGACCGCGACCACCGGCACCGACGGCCGCTTCACCGCCGCGTTCGTCCCCACGGCGCCGTCCTTCCAGCTGTACACCGCGCCCGAGGCCTCCAGCAGCTACCCGGGGGCCGTCCACCCGCCGATCACACCCTTGAACCTGCACACCGCGCAGGCCCCGGTCCGCTTCTCGGCCAGCACCCACACCCTGAACCTGCAACAGGGTGCGACAGGGACCGTCACCGGCCACGCGGAGGTCCAGACCGCCTCAGGCTGGCAGCCGCTTCCGCACACCGCGATCACCCTCCAGGACCAGGCGCATCTGGCCGGCCAGACGACCACCGACAGCCAGGGCAACTACACCCTGCACGTCTCCTCGGACAACGCCGCCCCGAGCGCCGAACTCGTCGCAGGCACGGGCGACATGCCCTTCCAGCAGCCGGCCACCGAACCCTTCAGCCTCCACGTCCCCTACACCACGCACATCGCGCTGAGCGCATCACTCGACGACGACGGGTCCCTGCAAACCCACGGCTACGTCTATTACGACGACACCCGCGCCCACTGGCCCGCCAAGCCCACCGTCACCCTGCAGTACTCCAAGGACGGCAAGAGCGGCTGGAAGGACGCCGCCACTGTCCCGCTCCTGATCCACCACAACCGCGCCCTGGTCCAGGAGACGTTCGCCCGCACCCTCACCAAGCCGGACACCGACGCCTACTGGCGGACGCGCTTCAACGGCAACCCCGACCTGGGCACCAGCACCACAAAGCCGGTGCACCTCTACCGCTACGCCACCCGCATCACCGGCTTCCACGCCTCCTCCGACACAGTGCGCAAGGGGCAGTCCATCAGCTTCGGCGGCATCCTCCAGTACAAGAAGGGCACCACCTGGAAGCCGCTCTCCGGCGGCGCGCCCACCCTCTACTTCAAGCCCCGCGGCTCCACCACGTACCGCTACGTCTGCGAACTGGCCAGCGACCACAACGGCCACCTCACAGGCCTGGTGACCGCCAAACAGGACGGCACCTGGGCCCTCGCCCTCAGCCGCGAGACCGGAAGCCACTACCTCACAAGCACCAGAGTCACCGACTACGTCGACGTTCACTGACCCGCGTCACAACGCATCCAGCACGCACCGCTCTGACAGTCCGGCCGGCCCGGTGAGTACGGGGCCGGCCGCCAGGACAACACGATGCGAGGGCAATGGCGGTGTGCCGCCGGTCCGTTCAGTTCAAGCGCCACTGCTGGCTGTCACCGCCGTCGCAGTTCGAGAGCTCCGACTGGGTGCCGTGGCTTTCACGGCGCTGTGGAGGCCACGAGGAGCGGTATTGCGCGAGTTGCCGGTCTCGATGCCGGTTGCATCCGCACTTGTCCGGAGGCTGAACACCCCCCTTTACCGGACTGTCCCTCTGGTTCAGCGGCGCGCAGCTGGCCAACTGGCCAATATCGAATCCCAGGTCGACCCAAGGGTCCCTTTTGATACTCCTCACGCCGTGATGTGAGGCAGCGCCATGAAGAAGATCACGGCGATAGCGGCCACCGCCCTGACCACCGCGACGCTGCTGTCCGGCCTCGCACCCTCCGCACAGGCCCGACCCGGCCCCGTCGTACGGCACCCCTGGGACAAGCGGGTGCACGGCAACGCGACCGGCCCCGACGGCCGTCACATCGTCACCCGATTCGGCACGTCCGGCTGCGGCTGGAACCACCTCGCCAAACGCCACAACATCCACAAACGCTCTACGCTGGCCGCAGCCGTCCACGGCAACGTCGACCGCAACGACCACCACGGCCACCACGGCCACCACGGCCACGGCAGGTCAAGTTCACCGTCATCGTCCAGTACACCCGAAAGACAAAAGACGGGCTGTACGACGCCGGCAGGGGACAGAAGATCGGCGTCATCAGCGCTTTCTGCCGCAACCATCGAAACAACAAGTGCCCCGCATGGATGCATCCGTGATCGACCCTGAAGACCGCGAGCAGCAGGCGGACGTCACCCGCCGCCTGCTGTACTTCCTGAACGCTCCGGTGGCCGAGTACTGCCGCCTGCGCGGCGTCCTGCCCGCACCCGGCGCCGTACGCATCGCCATCCGTGCCGGGGACGACGAGAACGCCCGGGACTTCCTCTACGAGATCCCCAACGACACGGTGACCCCGTACTACGTTCCCGGCCTGTTGCGTACGGTCCTGACCGGACCTCAGCTCTACAGCAGCAGCGATGTGGACAAGGTCATGGGGATGACACTCATCCGCCTCCGGCCGGAGGACATCACGCCGGATCCGGAACCCGAACAGGGCCGGGCGCTCACCACCGTGCAGGCACTGTCGGGCCCCGGCGACGACGAAGACCCCTTCCTCATCGGCTTCCTGATGCACGGCCACGGCCTGCTGCGCCTGTACACACAGCGCACCGACCGTTCCGGCATCATCGGCGCCGACATCCGCCTCACCGAGACGCCCGCCACCGCGCTCATCGCCTCCCTGCCCTCCCTCATCGAGGAGGACCAGTACCGACAGCCTGCGCCGGACGACCCGCACTGCGATCTCCTCGTCGACCTGACCAACTGGTAGGGCCGTACGGCGTGCAGACCCTTTGCACTCGTCCCTTACGTCGATTGGGTACTCCAGCCAGGTCAGACCTGTGGCCCGCTGCCCGGTGGCGGGGTGGTACAGGCGAAGCGGCCAGGGCCGCAGCGGCCGTGGGCTCACCGCGGGGGGCCACCCCGACCGTCGAACTGACGGTGGCCGCCGAGGTCGCCGCCCTCGCCCTGTCGGCGGCCACGCTGCAGCAGCGCCGGCACCGAGCCCGATCTCGCCGCGGCGGCACCGCTGGCCCAGGCCGTCAAGAACGTCGAGTCGACCCGGTGGCGCCAACTGCTGCGACCGGGGCGCCATCGACGTGGGCTTCGCCTTCGCGGCCCGCGGCGGACCGCCGCCGCCGCCGTCGGAGCGCCCGCTCCCTGGCTCACCTCCGTTGTCGAGGCCTTCCGGGCGATGTGGGTTCACCAGAGCGTGACGGCAGGTCATAGACCCCTTGTCGGGGCTGCGTTGTCAGTGGTGGGCGATACGTTCGAGGTCTTGGAACCGCTGTTGCACGACAGGAGTGGACGATGACCGAGAGCAGTGTGCTGCCTGCGCTCAGGGTGGTACTGACGGACGTCAACGAGCGTGTGGTGGAGGCGTGGCGCGCCGCGTTCGCCGACACCCCCGGCATCGAGATCCGCAAGGGCTCGATCCTCGACGAGGACGTCGACGCCTGGGTCACCCCCACCAACTCCCAAGGCCGGATGGACGGCGGGGTCGACGCCGTCATCAAGCGGTACCTGGGGTCCGGCATCCAGGTGCGCGTCCAGCGGGCGATACGTGACCGGTTCGCCGGCCCCATGCCGGTGGGCAGTGCGGTCTGCGTCCCGTCCGGCGCGACCGTTCCCCGGTACCTGATATCGACGCCCACGATGGTGCGGTCCTCGCAGAATGTCAGTGCCACGCTGAACGTGGCGCTGGCCTGCGCGGCCGCTTTCCAGGCCGTTCACCGGCAGAACCGGAAGAAGCCGGGCAGTATCCGGTCTGTGGCGCTGGTCGGGTTGGGGGCGCAGACCGGCCAGGTGCCGGCGCGGGTGTGCGCCAATCTGATGTGGACCGGCTACACGCTCTTCCACGACCACTGGTTCGAGGACGACGACGAGCTGCGCTCCACGATCATCTCCCAGCTGCACGGGATCGAGAGCGCGCCTGTCGACCAGCGGGTGCGCATCGTGCCACCGGCGGCCGCCACGCCGGTCGCCCCCGCGTCGGCGCTCGAAGCTGCTGCTCCTTCCTCTCCTTCTGCCACGACGAGTGAAAGCGCGTCCGCCATGACGGGATCGACGACCGGCGTCCCGGCTCCGGGCCAGCCACTGCAGCCCCAGCCCGGGGCGAACGACCCCCTTGCCTTGACCGAACTCTTCGACGGCGGCGGGGAATCCTGGCTCCCGCTGCTGAAGCCGGTCATCGAGGCGCAGCCGGACGCCGCGCGGTTCATCGGGAAGGGCCGCAGCCATGAGGTGGTCCCGGTCCGCGAGCTGACGTTCCAGGCGCTCAAGCCGAACCCGCCGCACAAGTGGAAGGTTGTGGTCTTCGGCCAGAACCCGTATCCGCGGCAGGAGAGCGCCACCGGCATCGCCATGTTCGACAACACCTTCAGCGACTGGAAGGACAGCCAGTTCGGCCGGGTCGTCAGCATCCGGTGCCTCATCAAGGCGGCGGCGATGTGGAAATACGGCATCGCCAAGAAGACCCCCATCGCCGACGTGCGGGCGCTGCTGAAGGAGCGGGACACGGTCCAGCCGCCGGAGTGGTTCCAGGCGATGCTGACCCAGGGCGTGCTCCTGCTGAACGCGTCGCTGACCGCGAGCGGTGACGGGGCGATGGGGGCCGACCAGCACACGGCGTTCTGGCGGCCGGTCGCCGAGCGGATCGTCGAGGAGATCCTCAAGGCCAAGCAGGACGCGGCCGAGGAAGACCGTGGGGTCGTGTTCGCGTGGTGGGGGGCGCACGCCCGCAGCCTGAAGCGGGTTGTCCTGCGGCTCCAACAGAAGTACCCGGACGTCGAGGTGCGGCACCTGGACCACGCCAACCCGGCGGCACAGGGCGACATCTTCTGCGAGGGCGACCATTTCGCCCAGGTCAATGACGCTCTGACCTCGTTGGGCGCCGACGGCATCGACTGGCTGCCGAGCAAGGGGTGGAACGAGACGGCGGTCGGCGCGGGCGGTGCGGACGGGGGCGTCGCGGCGCGCATGGGCGCTTTCATCGAGTCGACCATGAACCTGCACCAGCTGTACCTGGAACGCCTCACCAGCGTCAAGGACGAGGGTCTGGTCCTGCCCGCGATCACCGGTGTCTTCGACACCCCTCTGATGGACTTCCAGGACGCCGTCGCTCCGGTCTCCGGGGCGCTGTCCGGGCTCGCCGGGCACATCCAGCGCTCCCGCGACTTCGGCAAGCGGCGTGCAGACCAGGTGGCCGACGGCGGCCCGTCCGCCGACGCGATCGCCGCGCTCCACCTCTACACCTGTGAGTCAGCCTTCTACCGCGAGATCAACAGCGTTCTGCGCTCCCCCGACCGCACCAGGGTCACGCCCTACCTGCCGTACCTGCGGCTGCTGTTCTCGGCGGTCTCAAAGCTGCCGGCCTACACGCAACCGCTGTGGCGCGGAGTGTCGCTGGACCTTCGGACGCAGTACCCGGTAGGCCGGACAGTGACCTGGTGGGGCGTCTCCTCCTGTACCTCCGAGCTGAAGGTGGCCAGGGCGTTCTTGGGCAGTCGCGGCAAGCGGACCCTCTTCGAGGTGACGCCGGCCCGTGCCGTCGGGATCAAGCGCTTCTCCGCCTTCACCGGCGAGGAGGAATACATCCTTACGCCAGGCACCCAACTCAAGGTGACGGAGGTACAGAGCGAATCCCGCGGGCTGTGCACGGTCCGGCTGAGCGAGGTCACGGACGCCGCTCCCGTGGTCTCCTGAACCACCACCCCCCGTCCAGGTCGCGGTCGTGGTTGCCGGACGCTCCCGCCCGGCAACCACGTGGCAGAGGCCCATAGCGGCAAGGGCTGTCGGCCGCCGACTGCAAGAACAACGGCTCCGGCTGCCGCACGTTAGAGAGCCCACCAGCAATACAGCTGCTGGCCGGAGGTGTGAGCGCGCTGAGCCAGACCGGCCAGGGCTTCCAGGACACCAGCCGTGACCTCGACGCTGATACCGATCTGCCGGAGCTCGTCCGTCTTCGACCACGGTTCAGCAAAGCGGACAAGGTCGTCCTGTGCTGCCGAGGCGAGGGCAGCGGTCACGGTGTCCGTCAGGCTGACCACGAACGCCCAGGATTCTCCGCGACTGCCGCCAGCGCAACACCGGCCTCCACCACGCCGTCCAGGCCGTCGCCCACATGCACAACCTCGCCCTCGCCGCATGACCAGAGGCACCACGAACCGGCCTCTGACCTGCCCAGACACGACCTTCTGCAACACGCTTCAGTCCCACCAGAACGACCAGAAGGTCCGTCCCGGGAGGTCCATCGCGTAGTCGGGGAACGGCGTGGGCGGGTCATCGACGATGTTGTCCGCGGTCGACAGCACGTGCTCCAGAGCGAGCAGGTTCGCGTGCTCTGCTTCAGCGGGAGGTCTCGCGGCCGAGACGTACAGCTCGCTGCCGAACACCGCCACGAGCCGTGCGCCAAAGCGGTCCTCCCAGCTCCGCGTGAGCGCGCACAGCAGAGGCAGGTATCCCCCTCCGTACCAGCCGATCGAGGCCAGAGCATCGCTGCCGCGACGGGCAGGAACGAGCATCAGACGGCACTCGTACAACAGGCCCCTTCTGACCAGCCACGCCAGCAGGTTGGACGCTGCCTGCTCGGGCGACGGGCTTGCGGGCGTAGCCGGCATGGGCGGTGCCAGGCCCGGCCATTGTTCGAAGGGCGGTCCCGGGTCGTGGGGCCACGGCTCGATTCCTTCAGGTGCCGGGACGGGTGTCGGGTCGCTCCACCAGGGCAGCCGGCGGCGCCGGTATTCGGCGAAGTCCGTGGCCAGTTCCTCCTCCAGGCTGACGGCGTCGACCTGGTCCAAGCTGAGCGGTGTTCCCAGGGCATCGGGCTCGCAGAGCAGCGGGACCAGGCCGTATGCACTCTGGTAGCTCAGCAGACGAGGCCACAACTCCTCGACATCCCGAGGAAACTCGTCGGAGACCCACACGCGCGGAAGACCGGAAGGCAGGAACCGGCCGGGCGGCAGACCATCGGGCAGGGCAAACGACATGAGCGCACCGTAGACCGTGGCACCGACAACGCAGCTGCCCCCGGATCCGAGCAGACTTCACGGCTGTCTGGCGCGGGCCTCACCTGTGGCAGCTCAGGCGGTGGGACTGCTCAGTCGGCTGGATGCCACGTCGTCGGTTGGCCGGTCTCCGAGCGCGAACTGCTCTTGCGGGGCGCACCATCGGCAGTCGGGTTCGGTGCGGGAGTTCATGAGGTCCCGTGTGCGGGTGCGTGGGCGGTGCTCTGGACGGCAGGGTGTCGGCGGAAGCATCCCAAGGCGCGTAGGGGTCTCGTGATTCACGTCCCGCGGTGTTCCAGCGGGATCCGACGTCTGCGCTGCCGGTTCCCAGCACGGGCGGGAGATGCGGGTGGCGTGTCCTCTGTCACCCTGGTCACCGTCACAATGTCACAAGCCTGTTCATAGATCGCTCCCTCTCGGTGTGATCGGAGAGCAGCGTCCCTCCCATGAGGCACTATCACGGGGACATTCCGAATCCCGGGGGACTTCTCATGGCTCACACAGCTCGTTCACGCCGTACCACCGCCGCGCTCGCGGCTCTGTCGCTCGGCATCCTGGCGGCCCTGACCGCATGCAACGGCGACGCCGAGAACGACGCGGCCGCCCCGGGCACTCATGCGAGCCCTTCTGCTACGCGTGCGGACAAGGGCACCAACACGCCCTCGTCGGCCGGCCCGAGTGACAGCGGCACCGGTACCGGGAAGTCCTCCGGCAGCCCCAGCACCCCGCCGTCGTCGAAGCCCGGGTCCGACGACGGCCAGGACGGAGGCGTGGGCATGTGCGAGACGGCCGACCTGAGCTACAACGTCACCGTCGCGTCCAGGCCCGTCAACCACGCTTTGCTGACCGCGAGCAACAAGGGCAGCGACCCCTGCCTGCTGTCGGCGAACGAACTGGTGATCACGATTCCGGGGCTCGACGGCGCCGCGGAGCACATGGGACCGGACGGCAAGGACTGGATTCTTGAGCCCGGCCAGAACGCGTATGCCGGGATCATGTTCTCGCGGGCCGACACCGCAGGCGGCAAGAGCGCCGACAAGATGGAAGTGGCACTCACCGCTTCCGAAAGTCCGACGACCGTGCCGATCAACGATGGTCCCGTCACGGTCAACGACGGCCAGGTCACCAGCTTCTTCGGTACCGCCGAGGACGCACTGACCTACTGATCACCCGCGTCGGCAGGGCGAGCTCCGCCGGGAGCGCCTCCCGTGACGCCCGGGCCCTGAACGCGATCTGGACCCGAGACGCGCGCTCCCCTGCCGACTGAGAGAGAGGCCTGGAACCCAACGAGTTCCGGGCCCTTCTCGCCGAACGGTTCGTCGGCGTGCTCGTGGCGGGGTGTCTCGCCTCAGCGGTGCTGGGCCTGTGTCATGCGAGCAACTTCCTTGCGGATGAGGGCCAGGGGGAAGTGGCCTTCGTGGTCCACGTCCAGCATCGTGAACTGCGCGGTCACACCACCGACTCTCACCAGAATGTGCTGCTCGTTCCGTACGGAGACGCGGCGGCCACTGCGCAGGCCGGACCCCTGCTTCACCGGCACGGTGATCCGGAAGGCGATCGACTCGTCGCCGAGGCGGGGGATCGTCTCCGGCGCCAGATGCGCGGTGTACTTCCCCGTGAAGCCGACGCCGCTGTAGTCGTGGCAGGCCGGCAGTGACGTACGGACACGGGCGAAGGCCGTCTCGGCATCCGTGCCCGCGTAGGACGCGAGGGTGCCGCCGCCCGCCCAGATACTGCCCTTCCAGTTGAAGACCTGGTCCACGACGGCCGACGCGTCGCCGGCGCCGAGTGCGTTGAGCAGCTTCTCGCAGGAGCTGTCCGGGACCGGCGGGAAGGTGCTCTTCGAGTCCGTGTGCGCCCGCTCGTCCGCCGAGACACCTCTGTTGCCCGGAACGTCGTCACCGGTGAGGGCGATGGACTGGAGGGCCCGGGCCGAAAGCGGTGGTCCCGCGGCGGCGGAGGTGACCGGGGTAGCGCCGGACGAGCCGCTCGACGCCTGAGGGCCGGGTGTTCCTCCGCCCGTGCCCGCACAGCCGGTGAGCCCCCACAAGGACAGTGCCGCGCACACCAGCAGCCATCCGTTTGCCCGTACCTTCACCCGTGCCCCCCAGCCCCTCGTGATCAAGGGAGCCGATCCTACGACCAGTCCCTTGTCAGGGCCACGCCGAAAAGGTGGAGCGCTCAGGTGTCGTACGTGCCGTCCCATGGTTCGGAGAAGCCGAGGCCGTCCGGGCACAGCCGGGTCCCATCCTCGTCCGCGCCCGTCCGCATCCCTGAAGGCCCCGTCGCCGCCTCGGCGACGGGGCCTTCGGCGTGCCCGCACACCCCCAGGAGATCTCCATGACGCGTGCCCGGCACGCGGCGTACCCGACCGGACCGATTACGTATTGCACACGGCTCACCCATAGTCATGGCAACGCACAGGAGGAGCAAAGGCATCGCAAAGAGCGTCCGCCGCCGGGCCGGACAGACAGGACAAGATCCAACACATCGTCATGATCCCGCCAATTGGCCGATGTTAGTTTTCATACCGCTCTGACCTGACCATCAGAGTCATACAACAGAAAACAAACGGGAGAAAAAGTGCGCAAGTTGGCAGTAGGCGCCCTCGCGGCCGGCCTCTTCGCCATGGGGGCGGGCACAGCGTTCGCCGCCTCGTGGCACGACATTCCGACACTGTCGACCGGCGGTGCGAAATTCCACCACGGCGAATACGCGTGGCACCCCGCGGGCGAGGACCACGGCGCCTTCGAGTGGAAGGGCCAGCTCCAGGACGCCGACCACGGTGACGACCACAACGTGTACGTACAGGTGAAGGTCGAGGGCTACGACTGGAGCCGCTACAACGGCAAGCAGGGGCAGACCGTTCCGCTGAACTACTCCAACTGGGCGCCCTCGCAGCGCTACACCGACGACGCGTACATCCGCGTCTGCCGTGACAAGGGTTCGTTCAACCCGGACAACTGCTCGCCTACCAAGCACTACCAGCGGTAAGCAAAAGCACACCGCCAAGTACCGGGCCCAGGCTGACCTCCTGGGCCCGGTCGCTTCTTTGGGGGAAGCCATCAGTACGTCAGAAGTCCTTTCCGCCAAGGGCGTCGACCTTTCCTACGGCAAACACCTGGCTGTCAGCGACGCCCACATCTCGATCTCCCGGGGGGAGGTCACGGCCATCACCGGACAGAGCGGTTCGGGCAAGTCATCGCTGCTGTACTGCCTCGCGGGAGTGCTGCCTCCCGCGCGCGGGCAGGTCCGGTTCGAAGGGAAGCCGCTCGGCGATCTCACCGACGACGAGATCAGTACGCTGCGCCGTGAACGCTTCGGTTTCGTCTTCCAGTACGGCGAACTGCTCCCCGAGCTGACCATCGAGGAGAACACCGCCCTGCCGCTACGACTGGCCGGGCAGCGCAAGCGGCCCGCGCTCGCGGCCGCCGGTGAAGTCCTCGCCCGGCTCGGACTCGGCGAACTGCGCGAGCGCCGCCCGTCGCAGGTGTCGGGTGGCCAGTGCCAACGCGTCGCCGTCGCACGGGCCCTGGTCCACCGCCCGGCCGTCGTGTTCGCCGACGAGCCGACGGGCTCCCTGGACAGCGCCAACGCATCCGCCGTACTGAAGGAGTTCCTCGGCCTGGCTCGCTCACAGGGCACTGCCGTCATCCTGGTCACCCATGACCCCGCCGTCGCCGCGCAGGCCGACACCCACTACACGATGTCCGACGGAATCCTCGCCCACCGGGGGGCGGCGTGAGGGAGTTCCAGCTCGGTCTGCGCCTGCTGTTCGGCTCCGGTCGCGGCAACCGCATACGCTTCTTCCTCATGGCGGCCGGCGGCTCCCTCGGGGTCTGCTGCCTCGCTCTCGTCCTGACCGTCCCGCAGATCCTCGACGCACACGACGGCCGGGCCGCCGCACGACAACCGCAGACCACTTCCGCGCGGCCCACGGGTTCCACCCTGCTGCTCCAGCGCACCGACCCCTACGGCTCGAAGGCGTTCACCCGGGTGTTCGTCGCCAAGGGGATCAAGAACGCCGACAAAGCCCCGCCAGGACTGAAGGAACTCCCGGACCCGGGCGAGGTGTTCGTCTCTCCTCGCGTACACGACCTGCTGCGTGACCGACCCGCCGTCAAGGGACTCCTGCCAGGTCACGAGAAGGGTCTGATCGGCGCGACCGGACTCGCCCACCCCGACGAGCTGTTCGCCTACATCGGCACGACACCCGACAAGATCGCCGGCGAGGGCCGCGCCCTGAAGGGATGGGGATACAGCTACGCGCCCTTCCCCGCCGTCGAACCCTCGACCCTGACGTACATCCGTTTCGCCCTGGGCTCACTGGTCCTGCTCCCCCTCGGCATCTTCCTCTCCGTCTGTGCCCGGCTCTCCGCCGCCAGCCGGAACCGCCGCCTCGCCTCCCTGCGTCTGCTGGGCCTGAGCACCAGGGGAACCCAGCGGGTCAACGCCGCCGAAACCGTGATGGCGGCCTTGCTCGGCGCGGTTCTCGGCCTCGGCGAGTACTGGGTTCTCAACCAGGTGATGACCCGGACGGGACTGCCCAGTCTGAGGTGGTACCAGGCCGACGGCGAGCTGTCCGCGACGACCGTCGGCGTCTGTCTGATCGGCTCCCCGCTCCTCGCCTGGTTCGTCGGCCGGGCCAGCGCACGCGATGCCGCCGCCAATCCACTGGCGGTACGCCGCACCGCCACCCCCAAGCGCCCCGCCAAGTGGGGCGGCCTGCTCCTTGTGACCGGCCTCGGCATCGTCGTCGGCTACTGCGCCACCGGCTTCACCGACCACCCCGCCAACAGCCTCGGCCCGAACGCGCTCCTGATGCCGGCGGGCATTCTGCTGACAGGCCTGGGGCTGATACTGACGCTGCCCCTGATCTCCTACTCCCTTGCCCTCCGACTGGCGCGAACCACCCAGTCCCTCACCCTGAACCTGGCGATGCGCCGCAACGAGGTCGAGCCGGGCAGCACCATGCGGGTCGTCACCGGCCTCGTGCTCCTCGTCTTCTCCGCCTCCCTGGCCCAGGGCGTCCTGATCCAGCTGGAGCAGGTCACCCGGCCGTCCTCTCCCGTGCAGGACTACTCCATCCCTCTGGCATCGCTCACGGCTCGGCAACAGCACGATCTCGCCACCCTTCCGGGGGTACGCGCGCACGCCGTGACGATGGAGTCCTGGACCGACCCCGATGGTTCCGCCGACCAGCCCTGGGCCAGCGCCGTCGTCGCCACCTGCGGCCAGCTGTCCAAGCTGGTGAGGCACTCCGACGGATGCGTCGACGGCAAGGTGATGCGGCTCAGTGACCCGAACGCGGGCACCGGCCAGGGGGCGCGCCCTGGTGACACCCTCCCCTTCCGCAACCCGAAGGGCGGGCCCGGCAAGACCCTGAACATCGAACTTCCGCACGACACCATCGCCTACAGTGCGTACGACCCGTCGGCGGTACACGGAGCGGACGTGCTCGTCCCGCCGTCGGCGCTGTCCGCCACGGGCCGCCCGGAGGGGGCGCGGTACGTCCTCACCAGCAGCTCCGACCACGACGAGGTCCGCAGGGTCCTCGACGGTGTCGCCGCTGTCGCCCCGACCATCGAAGTCGAACCCATAGGCGTGAACATCGAGGGCCTCCAGCAGATCGCCGTCCTCGAGACCCTGCTCGCCGTCGGCATGATCATGGGTCTGGTCATCGGAACCGCGGCCTTCGTCGTCTCGGCGACCGACCGGGCGGTGGAACGGCGCGCACAGGTCACCGCCATCACACTGATCGGAGCACGGGCCCGGACGATGCGAGCCGTGCAGTGCGTACAGGTCGTGCTCCCCCTGAGCATCGGGCTCGCACTGGCCCTCGTGACGGGCAAGGTCGCCGAGTCCTGCTACCTGGTCACTGGGGGCAGCGAGATCTACTGGGACTTCGCCGGCGTCCCGATGCTCGCGCTCGCAGCGGCAGGCGTGGCGGCCGTTTCCGCCGTCGGCGCACTCCCGCTCGTGGGACGGCGCATCGACCCGGAACTGATCCGGCGCGACTGACCACGGCGCTTGGCCCTCCTGGTCCGTCGGCTCGGACCGCTCGGCATCGAGCGGGCCGAGCCGACTCGAGAGGCGTATGAACGCCTTGGACGCCATCGACCCGGGCGGTGCCCGGCCTGGAGCATCGACTGGCAGCGCTGCTTCGCGTTGACTCTCGCGCGTCCGGGCTGGCGGTGCCCTGTCGATGCGGGCAGGCGAGGTGATCGTGCAGGGCGATGACCTCGGCACCAGGGCGGCGGCGCAGCGGACGGGTGAGTGCCCAGGAGTCGTCGTCCTCTCCTATGCGGGCCTCGATCTCCTTGATCTGGCCTCTCTTGGCGAAGTAGAGCAAGGGTGGCCGCCGCCGGCACGGGTGCCGCAGGGGGTCAACCTTCTCTGCGGTCCAGGACACGACGGGCCGCCTCTGCCTCTGCCGCAGGCGGCGACACCTCGTCGAGCGTGTCGAGTTCGGTGTCTGCCTCCAACTCGCTTTCCCAGGCCGCAGCGAGGCGCTCCTGCTCATCGCGTGGTGCGGCGTCGACAGTCCGCCGATCCTCCGGGTTCAGAGCCGCCAGAAATCTAGCCACCGAGTCCATCGGCATGCCGTACTCCTCGTCGCTGGACAGCGTGTTGATTCCCGCCCCGCCCAGCATGGTCAATCGGCTTTCGGTCGGTCGCCTGACACGGCTTCAGCACACTCGGATGGCCGCCGCCCGGACGGGCAGTCCCGGCCATCGACTCAAGCGAACGCCTGGGCGGCCGGCGGTGTCTGCGCCCGGAGGAGATCACTCCGGACCCGGAGCCCGAACAGGGCCGGGCGCTCACCGCGGTGCAGGCACTGTCGGGCCCCGGCGACGACGAGGACCCGTTCCTGATCGGCTTCCTGCGGCACAAGGGAGGGATCGTTGTCCCCCGCTTGGGCCCGGAGACCGCACGATGACCGGTACGGCGTGGCTCGCCAGCACGGCCGCGCCCCGGGCGTACGTCCGGGCCAGCCGGCCATCGTCCAGAGGAGCCCTGCCCCGCGGGTTCAAGGCTGGTCGAGTGCCTCGCGCAGGTTGAGGCCCATGGCGTTGTCCAGGGGGATGTCGCCCTCGCGGACCACGGCGTGAGTCAGGGGGCGCAGGAGCCGGGTGAGTTCGTCGGTCTCGCTGATGGTCAGCGCGGCGTAGGCGGTGGCGGCCAGTTGGTCGGTTCGTTCCTCGATCTGGACCTTGAGCCGTTGTCCACGCCGGGACAGCCGGCCGTCCTCGATGAGCCCTCTCTGCCGGAGGGTGTCGCGTCTCGATGTCCACTCCGCCTCGTCGAAGTCACGTGCCGGCGTGTAGACATCGCGTGGGATCCCGCTCGCGGTCGCATGCAGGACGTGTGACTCGCGGCCGGCGATCCCGGCGGCGGTCAGAGCCGCGACGTGACCGTCGCCGCGGTGTTCACGAAGAAGCGTCGCAGCCTGCCACAGTTGGGCAAGGGGTTCCTGTGGCACCGGCAGGGAGCGGTTGGCGGCGAAGAGGGCCCGGCCTTCGAAGGGGGCGGATCGAGCGGCACGCGTGGCAAGCTCCGCCGCCCTTGCCACCTCCGCGCTGTCGGCTTCGGGGCCGAGTGCCCGGCTGAGCGCACGCACGGATCCTCGTACACGCGCGGTGAGGGCCTCGTCCGGCGGAGCGAAGTCCCAGGCGGCCGGCACGGCGCGGCTCACCCGCTCGTAGGCGAAGTTGTAGAACAGCGCGTGCACGACGTCGGCGCCGACGTGGCCCAGAGGAGCGGCCCGTCCGGCGAAGTAGCCCATCCAGAAACCGCGGTAGCCCACCGCCTTGAACTCTTCCAAGGGCTCCGGGGCGAAGTAGACGACGGCGTGGATCGGTTCGAGCAGCCGCCAGAGGTCCCGGGCGACAGCGCCCCGGGCCTGCATCGGCATCCGCATTGGCATGACACTCTTCTACGCCTCGATCGGGGGCCGTGTCTCACGCACGATGTGTCCGATGGTTCGCTTCGCTTCCGCTTCCGGTGGACCGGCCGGTCGGAGCGCGTCGTTCAGTGGGTGCTTTCATCCTGCGGACAGCGGGTGGTCACTTGGGATGGCGCACGAGCAGTACGGCCTCGACGTCTGCGGTGGGCGCCCGATACAGGTGCGGGGTGTCGGCGGCCCACGCGGCGTGCATGCCGGGGCCGATCAGGACGGGGGCGGCGGCTTCACCGACGAGGGCGGTGCCGGTGAGGACGATGATGTGCTCGGTGGTGTCCGGGGCGTGGGCCGCGGATTGCTGTGTCGCTCCGGCGCGGATGCGGATCCGGTAGGTCTCCGTGACGCCGGTGTCGGCCTCGAATCTGTCGAGCAGCACGGCGTCGACGGCGTCCCCGGAGATCCTGGCGGGGGGTTCGAGATCGTGCAGAACGCTGCTCAGCGGGACTTCGAGTGCTTTCGTGAGGGCGTACAGCGTTTCCAGAGTGGGGTTGCGGCGTCCGCTCTCCAGTTCGGAGAGCGTCGCTTTGCCGATCTTGGACCTGCGTGCCAGTTCGGAGAGCGACAGCCGCCGCGCCTCGCGCAGCTCCTTCAGACGCGAGCCGACGCCGGCTGCCAGATCCATGATGTCCCTGTCCGTTTCGCGGAGCCGGTTGATTCCGGTTGATTCCGGTTGATTCCGGAGGCTTGAGAGATCTATCGTTCCACATACAGAACGTTCCGTATACGGAACGCCCCTTGGTGTGAGGAGGAGTCGCATGGCGTCCCAGGAAGACACGTCCCTGCCCGTCCGCAGCATGGACGTGGCCCGCGTCCTCGCCGAGGCCGGCGTGGAAGGCCGGGTGCGCGAACTGGCGGACTCGACGCGGACGGCGGCCGAGGCCGCCGCGGCCCTGGACTGCCATGTCGGCGCGATCGCCAACAGCCTCGTCTTCATCTCCGACGGCGAACCCGTCCTGGTGCTGACCAGCGGCCGCCACAAGGTGGACACCACGGCGCTGGCCGCCCGTTGGGGACGCGGCACGCTCCGGCGCGCCACCCCGGAGCAGGTACGTCAGGCCACCGGACAGGCCATCGGCGGAGTGGCTCCGGTCGGCCACCCCCAGACGCTCCCTGCCGTGGTCGATGCGGCCCTGGCCGACTACCCGCGGCTCTGGGCCGCGGCCGGAACCCCTCGCACGGTGTTCCCCACGACCGTCGCCGAACTCCTCCGGCTCACCGGCGGGCTCCTGCTCCCCGTCGGCCCGTGACCGCCACTTCCCGCACCGGCTACACGGCCGGCGAAGGAGAATCCCCGCGCGGCGTCGGGCCGGCCCGAGGAACCGGCCACGGAGCAGGAACCCGGTGCCGCATCACGCGACGTTCGCCCTGTTGTCGTCCTGTGCCACGAACCGCGGCGGGAACGAGTCGCCGCTGTACGGCTGTTAGAGTCCCGGACCGACGAAGGGGGCCGCTCGTGGCCAAGGTCAACATCAGTCTCGATGCCGAACTGGTGGTGGAAGTGATGGTCCTGGCCGGAGTCGGCTCACCCCAGGACGCCGTCGAAGCGGTCGTGCGGGACTACATCGCCCGGGGACACCGCACCGAGGCACGCACCGAGCTCAAAGAGCAGAGCCTGCGCGAGGTCGAGGTCAAACCGCAGGATCCTCACGGCTGACCACGGTGAGCGCGTGACGTCGCTCCAGCTCCCGTCGGCACCCGACCGAATTCGGGAACAGGCCATCTCCGTTGGCACCCGTCCAAGGCCCGGGGACAGGGCAGTTGCGGAGCATGAGCGCCGCCGCCAGGACGCCGTCCTCGCCCTGGTCTCGCCGTGGTGGCAGGCCCGTACCCTCGTGGGGTGCACTCTCATCTGCGCTTCGAGAATCCGCCCGCGCTGCCTCACGAGGTGGTGGTCGAGACGCTGGAGCAGGCGCTTGGCGACCGCTCGCACAGGCGGGGGGCCGGTGCTTGATGCGGCGCTAGACGCGTTCCAGGGGGCGGTGCGCGAAGGGCGGGGTCTCGACCTCGACGGCATCGTCGGGGCGCACGATCCCGCCACGGCGGACCACGGCCATGACGCCGGACTTGAAGGTGAACTCGCCGGTCACGGAGTCCATGGTGAAGACTTCGCCGAGCAGCCCCCTGCGGAAGTCGTTGATCTTCGCGCACGGGTTGCGCAGTCCCGTCACCTCGAGCACCGCCTCCTCTCCGAGATGGAGCAGCGCGCCGGTGGGCAGGCCCAGCAGGTCCACTCCGCGCGTGGTGATGTTCTCGCCGAGCTCGCCCGCGGAGACAGGGAAGCCCTTGAGCGCGAGCTCGTCGAAGAGTTCCTCGTGCATCAGGTGGACCTGGCGCAGGTTGGGCAGGTTCGGCTCGTAGGTCATGCGGAACTGGTGGCGGATCGTCTCACCCGCGTGGACGTCTCCTTCCACCCCGAGCCCGGTGAGCAGCGTGATGGAATCGCGGTTGGGCTTGCTGAACGAGTACACCTCGTTACGGCTCACTGCGGCGACCTGACCCGTCATCGCTCTTCCCACCTGTTGTCGTTCTGCGGCGCTTGATCTTACGGGCGGTACAGGCGCCCCTTTCCGGCCGCTGCCGCGCCCTCCCCCGGACCCGACGGTCGCCGCCGTCGAAGTCCGGGGGCCCGCCGGGCGGTTGTGCTGCGGGCCGGGCTGCGGCACAACTGGCACGCAGCAGTTCGGGCCTGCTCAGTCGCAGGCGGCGACGGTCGTGACCCGGTCGATGATGGGGACGCCGTCCGACCACATGACCGCTGAGACCGAGGAGCAGTCCACCCACGATCCGTTGCCGGTGGCCTCGTACTTCACCGGGCCCGCGTATTGCGAGTACGTGCCCTCGTCCACCTTGCACGACACGCCGCCCTTGTTGGGGCACAGCTTGAGCTTCATCTTCTTGGCGGCACCGAGGTTGTTCTCGAAGACGGCGCACGCTCCGTACTTGCCGGAGCCGTACAGGGTATAGGTGAACAGGGTTCCAAAACGCCGGGCGTCAGGCAGGCGTTCCGCGTAGGCGAGCCGGTAGCCGCTACCGCACAGCGTCGCCGTGGCGCTGACCGCCGCGGGGTTCTCGGCCGCGATGGCGCGCGTCTGCCGGCTGCGTGCACCGGCCTCGGAGAAGGCGACGCCGGTCCCGGCAACGACCTTCCGGGTGGCTGCGGTGTGGTCTTCCGCCAGGGACTGGGGGGCTGCTGCCAGCACGGAGACGAGGGCGGCGGCCGGGGCGATGGCGCGTATCAGTGTGCGCATGGGACTCGGGTGTTCCTTTCGTTCGTTGTGCAGGGTCTGGTCAGAGGTGGGCGGCAGCCCTTTTACGCAGGCTCGGGAGGGGGAAGTTCCTCGCATCGCCCTGCGACGGGTCATCCGTGAACAAGGGGTGAGCCTTGGAGGTTCTGGGTGATGGCGCCCTTGCTGTCGCCCTCTATGTCGTAGACGACCGTCGAGTCCGCCGACCACCACACCTCACCGTCGTAAAGCGCGGACGGGGCCGCGCAGTTGTTGACCGGCTCGTCGAGGAACCAGGTGTAGTTGTCGTTGACGAGCCGGGTCAGATCGCACGTCTTGGTCGTGACGACGTGGTCCTCACTCGTTTTCGACAGACGCTCCTCCAGCGTTGTCGTGACCTTGAAGCTGGTGAACCGCTTGGACAGGTCGACGGCCTGGTCGTCGATGATCTGCCAGCTCACCATCGACTTGCCCGAGATCAGGCCGTTCTTCTGCGTGGCGGTGTTCTGCGCGTAGTAGGTCGTCGCGGGCTTCTGACCGGGAAAGACGACATCGAACTGCGAACGGGAGAACTGCCCGGTCGCGGACGCGGGGGCCGCCAGCAGCATGCAGGCGGCCACGGCAGCGCCCATCGATCCGGCAGCAGCGAGCAGGTGACGCATCGGGTAACTCCTTGATGGTGAATTCGATGGTGAACAGACCGGATCAGGACGCCACATCATTTGCGGAGCGGTCGGGGCCGGGCTTGGTGCGCCTTTGTCGGATGACCGGGCACACCGGCTCCTGCCGCGCGGACCGATTGCTCCGCGCGTCCTGGTCCTAGGTGGCTACAGAGCCGAAGAGACGGCCTGGAAGACGAGGAAGGGAGCGAGGACGGCCGGCACGGCCTTGAGCCACGGCCCCACGGGGCGGTCCCGGCGCAACGGGACCAGGCCGTCCGCCACGGCCACCAGCAGCAGCACCAGCAGCCCGGATGCGGCCACGGTCCACGTGGCCACGCCGGCCCGGTCGCAGTCGGCACCGCACACGTCGATGATCGTGCTGGAGCGGTCGACGGCCGATCCGCCCCATCGGCGTTCGGAAAGCCACCACAGGCTGTACAGGGGCACCATGGCCGGGACCCCGACGAGGAGGTTGACCAGCAGCGCCGGCCATATCGGCCGCAGCCTCTTCATCAGACGTGTTCGACGAAGAGATCCCGCCGGTCGGCATAGGCAATCGGATGCTTCGGCGGCAGGGCGGACCATGGTCCGGGTCCGAAGCCGCCGGACAGGGAAGAAATCCCCGACTCCCGCCGCAGGGCGCGAGTGAGAGAATGCAGCGTATTCCGGCTGGTCTTCCCGTCCTCTTCTACGGTCCTGCCGATGCGGGTGCCATAAGTCGCGCCAGCGAATTCCCCCACCTGCAACACCATCTCGCCGGTCATCAGCGCCCCTCCGTTTCGGGCAGGGGAAATCACACGAAGAGGCAGACGGCTCCCCCATGGTCCGCGCCAATACCCCCCTCTTTTCGAACGGTTGGTCAGACGCGTTCGAGGCGGGCGATGCCACTGTAGGCAGGTGATAACTGGGAGACGCAAGAGAAAACCGACAGATCGCTCCTCCGCTGTGGCGTGAAAGCGACACATCAGCCGGCCGGCCGAGACCATGATTCTGTTGCGGTCACGGAGAATTCCCCGCGAAGAGCAACGGCCGTCCGGGGCGCTTCCTCGCGCCAACTCGGCCGAAAGCACGCCCCTCGGGTCTCGGCCCCGTCCCGCCCCATCCCCGTAAATCCGGTCATGTCCTTGCCCATGCCCAGCAAAGCCCTCGGCCCGGCCCCTACCCCGGCTCCGCTCGGGCTCTGACTCGGGCTCTGGGCATCGAAAAAGACCCTGCCCCGGATACCGGGACAGGGTCTTCATGGAGCGCCGGGCAGGCCTTGCACCTGCATTTCCCCGCAGGAAGCGGGGTGTCTTTCCTTGGACCACCAACGCATCGCCGACCGGTGCGACTTCCGCCGTTCAGCTCAAGATCAATCGTAGCAGTGCGGCGCGCCGGGCTCCAGACCTGAACGAGTTCCGCCCGCCCGTCGGGGCGGTGTCAGCGGCATCGTCGGCCGGCGCTCAGGTCGAAGTCGCCGTAGCTGTCGAGGAGGCGGGGCCGCTTCTGCCGGTAGTGGGGGCTACTTCTGCCGGTGGATCTGCATGGTCCTCCCCCTCATGCCCGTGATCGACTTGTCAGGAGTGCTGGGGCGCTGGTTCTCCCCCTTCCTCGACACGACCACACCACTTGGCAAAGGAGCATGTACGTGCGCAGATTCAAGAGTGCCCTCACAGCGGTTGCGGCCCTGGCCGCCTTCGCGGGGGTGGGTGCCGCGGCGGCGCCGGCACAGGCGGCGACCTACTGCACGGACAAGGGCCAGAAGTACTTCTGCGAGTACGGCGTCTCGTCCACGAAACTCGACAACGGGACGACGGAGGAGTTCGTCGTCGGTGCCGATCACGCGGTGTGGACGAACTGGAGCTACCCCGACGGCTCCTGGAACGGATGGGTGTCCATGGGCGGGTGGGTGAAGAGCAAGATCGTCATCGACCATCTGCAAGACAGCCTCTCGAACTTCACCATCGCGGCCATCGGCAGCGACGGCAACTACTGGTTCCGGGTCCGCTCCTCCAACGGCGCGTGGACCGCCTGGCAGGTGAGTTGCACCGTCAAGGACGGCCCGGGTTGCCCTTGACCGCCCTGACCTGCCCAACCTGGAAGAGCGGTGCTCCCCGCCTGCGCGTCGGCGCGCGGTGCGAGGGCCGCTCTTCGTCACCGGTCCGGCCGGCTGCTCAGGCCGCGTCGAGGGCGGCTGTGTCGCGGGTGGTTGCCTTGCCTTGGGTCAGGGCGGACAGGGACAGGGCGCCGGGTCCGAAGAAGACCAGGAGCAAGAACGCCCAGCAGAACAGCACGGGCGACAGGCCGCCGTTCTGCAGGGGGAAGAGGCCGTTCTTCTGGTGCTCGGTGAAGTAGGCGAAGGCCATGGCTCCCGAGCTGAGGAACGCGGCGCCGCGCGTCGCGGCTCCCAGGAGTACGAGAACACCGCAGAGCAGTTCGATGACCCCGGCGTACCAGAACGGCCAGTCGCCCACGGGGCTGCTCTTGCGCCCCAGTATCCCGAAGAGCGTGGCAGCGCCCTCGCTGGCGAAGAGCAGGCCGAGGACGATACGGAACAGACCGAGGACGAGGGGCTGGTGGCTCGACAGCCGGTCGCTCAGGCGGGCGGCGCTCATGGGTGCGTACTCCTTGATTCGGTCGGGTGCGTACCCGGGTGACATGAGGGACCGGCCCTGTGCGCGAGCCTGTCCCCTTTTCCTCTACGTGTTTCCTCTACGTGCGCGCGGGAGCGTCGGTTCAGTGCGGCGTCCTGCCGTTTTCCGGCCCCGTGCTCACTTCGACCGGGTCAGCTGTGCCCGTACGCCGTAGTGGTCGGACAGGTAGGCCTGGCGGCCGTCGCCCAGTGTCACCTTGTCCTGGAACACGAGGTCGGCGCCGCCGGTCAGGGTCTCCCCCGCCGCGGACCGGACCAGGACGTGGTCCAGGGCCGGTGGTGACGGCCATCGAGGTGTGGGCCGGTAGGTCGGTCGGGTGTCTCCGGCGAGGATGTCGCGCAGCCCCGCTGTGGCGATGAAGCCGTCGAGTGCCGCCGAGTCGCGCGGGAGGTTCAGGTCACCGACCACGGCGACGGGCAGGGACGGGTCGATGGCCGCGATCAGCTCGGTGAGCCGGGCCAGTTCGGCATCCGCGATCCGCGTGTAGCGGTTCGCGGAGGACCAGTCGTCGTCGCGGTTGGCCGACAAGTGGGTGTTCACGACCACCAGTTCACCGTCCGGGGTGGCGACGGACGCCAGCTGGGCGCCCTTGCGCATGAGGAGTTCGCCGCGCACCGGGCCCGTCATCGGGTACGGCACGAACCGCCACCGGCTGATCGGCCACCGGGACAGCAGGACCAGGCCGCCCTTGAGCAGGACCGTGCCCGAGCAGGCGACGTGCCGGTATGCGGGAGCGGCGCGGCGGATCAGCCGGGCGTTGCGGCGGAACATGACCTCCTGCAGGCAGACGATGTCGTAGTCGGACCCGTCGAGCGCCGCGCCGAGGGCGCGCAGCCGGGCCGGGACATCGCCGGTGAAGAGGGTGTTCATGGTCAGCAGTCGCAGGGCCTTCACGAACGTGTCGCCTTCCCTCCGGTGGCCGCCTGTCGGGCCGTGCGGGCAGCCGCACCGCCGTGCGGGGAGCGGCTCACGCCTGTGCGGGGAGCCGTGGCGTTGATCGTACTGTCGCCCGTGCCCGCCGGGGCCCGGGGTCGTGGACGGACGCTGTCACGAGAGCCGGCAGAGCGCGGGCAAGGGCCGGCGGCCCCTGCCCGCGCTCGCGGAGCAACGCTTGTGGAGCACTGTGCGGGGGCCGACGGCCCGCCGCACGGATGACCCGAGGTCGTCAGATGGCCTGAGGTCTCAGCGGGGTCTAGGCCGACAGCTGCCACACCGCGTACGCCAACGCGTCCGCGTTCCGGTCCAGCGCCGTGTCGTTGATGTTCGACGACTTGTCGCACGAGGAGTGGTAGCAGGCGTCGAAGGCCTTGCCCGCGGTGCCTCCCCATTTGGCGGCCTGGGCGGTCGTCTTGATGTAGTCGGCGCCGCTGAACAGGCCGCCGACGGGGATGCCCGCGTTCTTGAAGGGCGCGTGGTCCGAGCGTCCGTCGCCCTCGGTCTCGATCTCCGTGGCGACGCCGATCCCGGTGAAGTACGTCTTGAAGGTCTTCTCGATGGTCGCGTCGTCGTCGTAGACGAAGTACCCGGGGTTCGGCGAGCCGATCATGTCGAAGTTCAGGTAGCCGCTGATCTTCGAACGGTTCGCGGTGGTGAGGCTGTTGACGTAGTAGCGCGAGCCCACCATGCCCAGTTCCTCCGCGCCCCACCAGGCGAAGCGGAGGTGTTTGGTGGGCTGGTAGCCGGCCCGGGCCACGGCGAGTGCCGTCTCCAGCACGGCCGCCGAGCCGGAGCCGTTGTCGTTGATGCCGGGGCCCGCGGTCACACTGTCCAGGTGGGAGCCGGCCATGACGACCTTGCCGGTGTCGCCGCCGGGCCAGTCGGCGATCAGGTTGTAGCCGGTGCTGCCGCTGGAGGTGAACTGCTGGACGGTCGTGGTGAACCCGGCCGCGTCCAGCTTGGCCTTGACGTAGTCGAGGGACGCCTTGTAGCCGGCGCGGCCGTGCGCGCGGTTGCCGCCGTTGGCGGTGGCGATGGACTGGAGCTGGGTGAGGTGGGCCTTGACGTTGGCCACGGGGAGGTCGGGTGCGGCGGCCGCTGCCTCGGGGGCGGGGGCCGCCCCGGCTATGGAACCGCAGGTGAGCAGCACGGTGGCCGTGACGACAGCGGTCGCCGAGGCGCGCCCGGGAACGGAGAGCTTCATGTGGGGGGCTCCGAATTCCAGGAAATCCCGGGGTGTTCTCACGAGGGGGCGTGAGGTGTCCGGGGATTCCACGGTGAATGGGGTGCCTGGATGGTGAAGGTGGGACTGACTCACCGTCAAGAGTGGTATTCGGTCACGCGCGTTCGCATTCCGGATATCCCTCGGGTGCCGGCGCTGTCCGACGCGAGCGCGGAGGGCCGCCGCCCGATGCCGGCGGCCACCGGAGCGGCCCCTGCCCCCTGGCCCGGGCCGGGCCGTGCTTCTCGTGTCCGCGCGGCGACGGCATCCGGCCACGGGGCCTCGGCACGATCCCGTTGGCGAACCCCGGCGACCGTTGCTACTCTCCGGGAGGCCGTGCGAGAGAACGAGGAGGTGGTACCCGTGAACGCAGTATCGACATGGGTGCTCCCCTCCGGGGCCACGGTCGGGCGATAGGTCGTCCGGGAGCGCCGCTTTTGAGCCCTCCCGAAAGGCACGACCGTGCACTTCATTTCCGAACAGCGCCTCGACGACGGTGTCATCGAGCGCGAATTCACCCTCGGCGAGATCCCCGGCACCCTGTGGACGCCCGCGTCCGCCGCACCGGTCCCGCTGGTCCTGATGGCCCACAACAACGGCCTGCCCAAGGCGGATCCCCGTCTGGTGGCCCGGGCCCGGTACACCGCGGCGCGCGGCTACGCGGTGGCCACCATAGACGCCGCCGGGTGCGGTGACCGTCCCCGTTCCGCCGCCGCCGATCAGGCGCGCGCCGACCTCCGGCGGGCGATGCAGGCCGGCGAGCCGGTCGATGAGATCTTCGAGTCCTTCATCGGTCCGATGGTCGAAAACGCGGTCCCGGAATGGCAGGCCACTTTGGACGCCCTTCTCGAGCTGCCCGGGATCGGCGGCCCGGTCGGATACTCCGGGGGGTGGACCGCCCTCGGCATCCGCCTCGCCGTGGTCGAGCCGCGCATCGCGGCCGCGGGGTTCTTCGCCGGGGGGTACGTGCCCCGCGCCCAGCGCGAGGAGGCCCGGCAGGTCACCATTCCGCTGCTGTTCCTGCTGCAGTGGGACGACCAGGGCAATCCCCGGCAGCGGGCCCTGGACCTGTTCGACGCCTTCGGCAGCAAGGAGAAGACGCTGCACGCCAATCTGGGAGGACACACCGGCACCCCGTGGTTCGAGCTGGAGGACGGGTGCCGGTTCCTGGACCGGCACCTGAAGTAGGGCAAGACCGCCCGGGCTGCTGACGCCGGGCGGTGCCGGCCGGGACGCCGTCATCGAGGAGGGCAGGTACCTGTCCTCCTCGATGACGGTGGCCGGCAGACGCGCGACCGCCGTCCGGCGCCGGGGCTGTGGCCGCGGCGCCGGGCGGTATGGCCTACGGGACGAGCTTCAGCAGTCTGTTCGGTGAACCGGACCCGATTCCGCTGAGGACTGCGCTGGTCGCGCCGTTGACCAGCGCGCTGCCCACGCTCGCCGGGGAGGCACCGGGGTGGGCCGTCAGGTAGAGGGCGGCGGCCCCGGCGACGTGCGGGGCGGCGAAGGAGGTGCCGTTGCCCGTGTACGTGGCCGAGTCGGAGGTGTTCCAGGCCGCCGTGATGCCCGAGCCCGGGGCGAAGAGGTCGACCCGGGAGCCGTAGTTGGAGTAGCTCGCCCGTGCGTCGCCGCTCGTCGTCGCGCCGACGGTCAGCGCCTCCGCGACCCGGGCGGGGGAGTAGTTCGACGCCAGGGCGCCGGAGTTGCCCGCCGCGATGGAGTACGTCACCCCGGAGGCGATCGAGTTCTTCACCGCGGTGTCCAGCGAGGTGCTGGCCCCGCCGCCCAGCGAGACATTGGCGACGGAGTCGGCCACGTGATGGGCGGTGATCCAGTCCACGCCCGCGATGACCCCGGCGGTCGTGCCGGAGCCGTCGTTGCCGAGAACCCGGACGGCGACGATCTTCGCCTTCTTGGCCACGCCGTAGGTGGTGCCGGCGGCGACGGTCGCGACGAAGGTTCCGTGGCCGTAGCCGTCCTGCGCGGTGGCGTCGTTGTCGACGAAGTCCCATCCGTAGGAGGCGCGGCCCGCGATGTCCTGGTGGGTGATGCGCACACCGGTGTCCAGGACGTACACGGTCGACCCGCTGCCCCCGGTGTCGGGGTAGGTGTAGGTGCCGTTCAGCGGAAGGTTCGTCTGGTCGCTCCGGTCCAGGCCCCAGGGGGCGCCGGTCTGCGTACCGAGGGTGTGGACGGCCTGGTCCTGCTCGACCGATGCGACGTCGGGGTCGGCCGCCAGCCTTCTGGCCTGGGCGCCGGTGAGGTGGACGGTGTAGCCGTTGAGCGCGGAGGTGAACGTCCGCCTGACGGTGCCTCCGTACGGGGACACCAGGCTCTTGCCGCGTGCGGCGGTGGCCTTGAAGCCGACGTTCTTCTTGAGCGTGACGATGTAGCTGCCGGGAACGGCATCGGCGGAATGCGCCCCCAGGACGGTTCCCTCGGCCGGTGCGGCCTGGGCGGGGAGGGCGGAAAGGGTGCCGACTGCGGCCGCCGCGGCGGCTGTTGTGGCGATCGCCACGGCGATGCGCCGCTTCATGGTGCGTACTGCTGCCATGTAGGGAGGTCCTTTGCGATCGGGCACGGGAATCCTGGTGCGGATCCCCGGCCGAACCATGCGAGGCACTCGGGTCGGTGCCACAGAGCGACCATGGGTTCCGCGCCCGGCGGTCGAAAAGGGATTACATGCGCACGTCATGAACCCGTCATGGGCGGCCATCGTGCGCAGCACTGCGGCCACAAGGGGCCATGTTCGCTTGGGAGTTGGCGTGCGGCAGGGGCCGGCCCACTCGTGGGAAGGGCGTCGTCCCACTTGCAGGAAGGGCGTCGTCCGAGGAGGAGGCTGTCGAGGGTTGACCTTCACATCGGTGTCAGCGTTGTGCAATCGGGTCATGGACAGGGACTTGGACAGGGACGCGATGGACCCCGGATCGTTTCGGCTCGGCCTGGCGCTGGAGGGCACGGGCTGGCACCCCGCCTCGTGGCTGCTGTCGTCGGTGACGGATGCCGAAGAGGTCTTCAGGGGCGGCTACTGGACGGACTGGGGGCGCGCTGCCGCGTCGGGCGGCATCGACTTCGTCACGCTCGAGGACGGCCTGAGCCTGCAGAGCGACCGGTTCGGTACCGCCGACCAGGCCCATGACCGGGTGCGCGGCAGGCTCGATCCCGTTGTCACCACGGCGCTCCTGCTGGCGACGACGGACATCGGCGAGGTGGTGGTCTCGCGCAACGTGACCCACACCAACCCGTTCCACGTCGCCGCCCAGATGGCGTCCTTGGCGGCCGTCGGGCCGGGCCGGGTGACGTGGCGGCCGCAGGTCTCCGCCGACGCGCGCGACGCGACGGTGGTCGGCGGCCCGGCGACGCCCCAGTTGCGGCCGAAGGACGTGTACGTCCCGACGCGCATCGCGCGCCGGCTGCGGGATCTGTTCCGTGACGCCGAGGACTACGTGCGAACGGTGCGCGAGCTGTGGGGGACGTTTCCCGCCGGGAGCCTGGGCTCGGGGGACACGTTCCTGCACCGGGACATGGTCGCCCCGCTGCGGCTCACCGGGAAGGAGAGGTACCCGGCGGCCGGGCCGCTGACCGTCCCGGCGCTGAGCATCCCGAAGGTCGCGGTGCTCGCGCACCATGCCCTGGAGCCGTACCGGCTCGCCGCCGCCGTCGCGGACCGGGTCTTCGTGACGCCCTCCCCGGAGCATCCGATCCCCTCGCTCCTGACCGCGTTCCGGGAGATCGAGAGGCTGACACCGGACGCCACCGAGACCGAGGTGTACGCGGACGTGGCGGTGGTCCTGGGCGACAGCGACGAGCACGCGAAGGCCAGGCTGGCCCGGCTGGACGAAGCCGCCGGTTTCGCCTGGACACCGGACACGCAGGTGTTCGTCGGAACCGTGGACCATCTTGCCCGGGAACTCGCCCGCTGGCGCGAAGAGTTCGGCCTGCGCGGGGTCCGGCTGCGTCCCGCGGTGCTCTCGGACGACGGTGAGCGGATCGTCCGGGAGCTTGCCCGGTGAGGAACGTGCCCCAGGCGCCGCCCAGTTGGTCAAGGGTGGTTGGTCAGGTGCCGTACAACTGGGCAGCTGCGCGGGGTAGTTGATCAGGCGCCTGCCGGCCGGGTGCGGCCGGGGCGCGGTGGCGTTCCACCTCGGCCAGGTACTCGGTCATCGCGTTCCGGTTGCGGGTGAGCACCTCGATCCGGTCGGTGAGCTTGTCCCGCTCCGACGTCAGCAGCGCCAGCATCTCCGGGGTCGCGTCCGGGAAGTGGATGGACCTGGGCTTGTCCAGGCACGGCAGGATCTGCTTGATGAGCCGGGTCGACAACCCCGCCGCCAGCAGACCGCGTATCTGCTTCACCCGGTCCGCGTACCGCTCGTCGTAGTCACGGTATCCGTTGACCGACCGGTCCGGCACGATCAGGCCCTGCTCCTCGTAGTACCGCAGCAGGCGCCGGGACACCCCCGTCACACGGGACAGTTCACCGATCCGCACACGCCTGAGATTAGCCGCCCGGCCCGGACTTGACCATCACATGAGTGTGAGGGTTTCACGATCAGTGCATGACGACCACAACAGCCTCCGCGACACGACGTGATGCCCTGCCCTGGTCCGCCCTGCTGGCACTGGGCACCGCGGTCTTCATCACCAGCCTGACCGAGACCCTCCCGGCGGGCGTCCTCCCGCAGATGTCCTCCGCTCTCGGCGTCAGCTCCGGTGCGGCCGGCCAGACCGTCACCGTGTACGCGGCCGGTACCGCCCTCACCGCCATACCGCTGGCCGCCGCCACGGCGGGAATCCGGCGCAAGCCGTTGCTGCTGGGCGCCATGGCCGGGTTCCTGGTCGCGAACACGCTCACCGCCGCCGCGCCCGGCTACGCGGTCCTGCTCCTCTCCCGGTTCCTCGCCGGCATCGCCGCCGGACTCGCGTGGGCCATCCTCGCCGGATACGCGCGGCGTATCGCGCCTGCCGGCCAGGAAGGACGTGCCATCGCGATCGCCATGACCGGGATCCCGCTGGCGCTGTCGCTGGGTGTTCCCGCCGGGACGCTGATCGGGCAGCAGATCGGATGGCGCGTGTCCTTCGCCGCTGTCTCGGTGATCACTCTCGCCGTCCTCGGGTGGATCACGTTCAGCGTTCCCGCCGTCGGCCGGCCGGCGACGACAGCCGACAGGCCGAAGCCGACCACCCGGCAGACGCTCCGGGTCCCCGGGGTCACCGCCGTCATGGTCGTCGTCGTGGCCTTCGTCCTGGGCCACACCGTCCTCTACGCCTACATCGCGCCGTACCTGTCGCATGCCGGTCTCGGCACCGCGGCGGACGCGATCCTGCTGGCCTTCGGCATCGCGTGCCTGGCCGGCATCTGGTACACCGGCCGCCACGTCGACCGTCGTCCCCGCGGGCTCGCGCTGAGCGCCGCGGCGCTGTTCACTCTCGCCACGGCCGCGTTCGCCGCCACCACGGCGCAGGGCGTCGTCTGGGTCGCGGCCGTCGTGTGGGGGCTGGGGTGGGGCGCCGCGCCCACGCTTCTTCAGACCGCGGCCGGTCATGCCGGGATGCGGCGCGGTCCGGCCGTCGCCGACACCGCGCAGGCCATCCTCGTGACCTTGTGGAACGCGGCCATGGCACTGGGCGGCATCATCGGCGGCCTGCTCCTGCAGCAGGTCGGCGTCACCGCCGACGCCGTCGCCGCGGCAGGGCTCGGAGCCCTCAGCCTGGCCGTCATCACCTTCACCCGAAAGCACGCCTTCGCACCGGCGGAACAGGACGCACCGTGCGAGCGCGAACGCACGCCCGCCGGCTGAGGGGCACCGCCGCGCCGACGGCCGGGTTCGCCCCCAGAGGTGCCGGCGGCGCGGTGACGGCGCATGAAGCCGGACACCCTTCGTCGAGCGGCGGATCGCTGTCCCATCGCCCCCGGCAAAGCCCGCCGCCGCGCCGCGCGACCCATCCGCTGCATCCGCTGCGCGTTCCCATCGGGAATCCAGGTGGGTCTCCCGCACTCCTGACGTCAGCCGCTGCGGCTCCGTGAAAGGCACGTTCCATGGTCGAAGTCGAACGCACACTCACCCTGCGCCACCCTCTGCCGGACGTGGTGGCCTACCTGGCCGACTTCTCGCACGCGCGGGA
The DNA here is from genome assembly GCF_043078065.1 of Streptomyces sp. NPDC015532. Classification (NCBI taxonomy): domain Bacteria; kingdom Bacillati; phylum Actinomycetota; class Actinomycetes; order Kitasatosporales; family Streptomycetaceae; genus Streptomyces; species Streptomyces sp. NPDC015532. The sequence goes on from NZ_JBIBSY010000002.1 coordinate 197,634, forward strand.
ATGGGACCCGGGCACGGTGAGCTGCCGTCCGGCCAGAGCCGGCGCCCCCGTCGCCAAGGGTGCCGAATGGCACAACGTCTCGACGTTCCGCGGACGGCGCACCGAACTCTGCTACCGGCTGGTCCGGCTCGAGGACCTGCGCCTGACCTTCGTCGGACGCAATCGCACCGCCACCTCCACGGACGACCTGACCTTCCGCGAGGAGAACGGCGCCACCCTTCTCACCTACCGGGCGCGTATCGACTTCCACGGCCTGGCCCGGCTGGCCGCTCCGTTCCTGCGCGGGGAGTTCGAGCGGCTGGGGGACGGGGTGGCCCGCCGGATGCCGCAAGCGGTGGACCGTCACTTCGGCTCCGGCGGGGGCTTGGCGGGCTGATCCCGTCGCTGCGGGAAGGGGGTGCAACCATCCGGCGTCTTTTGGTGGAATAAGGGGACGAAACATGAGGAAAGGGGGCCGCTTTCGCGGGCTCCCGGCCGGTGGCGGTATGCGAAGGGACGCGCGATGAAGCTCCAGGACGAACTGCCCGTCGACCATCAACTGGGCGCCGTGTACCGCTGGGGCGCCGCCTTCTGCGGCGTGGTCCTGCTCGTTTTCGGCGTTCTCGGCTTCGCCGACGCGCTCAGTCCCTTCGACACCGCCGGGCAGAGCATCGCGGGCATGTCGACCAACGGCGCCCTCAGTCTGATCTCCGTGCTGGTGGGCCTGGCCCTGATCATCGGCGGCGTCATCGGCGGGAACGTCGCCTCCATGCTCAACATGGCGGTGGGAACCCTGTTCCTGCTCAGCGGATTCGTCCACATCTTCATCCTGGACCGGCCCGCCAACCTCCTCGATTTCGGCATGACCAACGTGATCTTCAGCTTCGTCATGGGGCTGGTGATCCTGACGTTCGGCATGTACGGGCGGGTGTCGAGCAAGCTGCCGCACGACAATCCGTACTGGCGGCGCCGTCACCCCCGCGAGGCCGCCGAGGAATCTCTCGCCCGGCGCAGGCAGCCGGCTCCCGCGGGAACGCTGCCGGCCTCTGCCCGCCGGACCGCCGCCCTGCGCGGGCCGGCCGGGTCTCCCGGCCCGCGGGACAGCCGCTGAGGGATGCCGGTCGGCGGGGCGCGGGACGGTTTACGGGCGCCGGCCGGTGGTGTCCGGGGGGTGTGCGAGGCGGTCCGCCGACTGTGGCGCGGTCATGTCGAGCAGGAGCAGGGCGTCGTGGTCGGGGCTGCCGGGCTCGGCGGTGTAGACGCCGATGCGCTGGCCGGGGGTGCCTTCCACGTGCAGGGACTGGGAGGTGAGGGTGAGCGTGCCGACCTGGGGGTGCCGGAACGTCTTGTGGGCGGGTTTGCGTCCGGTGACCTCGTAGCGTTCCCACAGGCCGGCGAAGTCGGGGCTCTTGAGGAGGAGTTCGCCGACGAGGTTGGTCAGGTCGGGGGCGTCGGGGGCGGTGCCGGCGATGGCGCGCAGGCGGGCGACGCAGGCGGTGATCTGCCGGTCCCAGTCGGGAAAGAGCTCGCGGGCCGCCGGGTGCAGGAACAGGTAGCGGGCGAGGTTGCGGTGCTTGGCGGGCCAGCCGTCCAGGCCCGGGTAGAGGGCGAGGCCGCCGGGGTTCCAGGCGAGCAGGTCCATGCTGCGGCTGATGACGTAGGCCGGGTTGGGGCGCAGGGATTCGAGCAGCAGCCTGAGGTGGGGGCGCACGGTGCGGCTGGGGGCGGGCGGGGGTTCGGGGGCGTAGCGGGCGGCTCGGGCGGCGAGCTCGCGCAGGTGCTGGTGTTCCTGGTCGTCCATGTGCAGGGCCCGGGCGAGGGCGTCCAGGACGGCGGGGCTGGGGCGGGTCTCCTTGCCGCGCTCGAGGCGTACGTAGTAGTCGATGCTGATCCCGGCGAGGGTGGCCAGCTCCTCGCGGCGCAGGCCGGGGGTGCGGCGGATGCCTGTGCCGACGGTGAGGCCGACGTGTGCGGGGCTGGTCTGGGTGCGGCGGGCGCGCAGGTAGCGGCCCAGCTCGGCGCCCTCGCTGTGCGCGCTCTCGGATGCCATGGCTCCAGTCTCACCCGCCCGGTACCTGACGTGCGGGTGGCAGGGGGGCCCTGTGGTTACCCCTGAAGAGCCCGCCCTGCCACACCGGCGTGATCGGGGCGAAGGTGGAGGGGCAAGAACGCCGGCCCCTCGCGCCGGCCTCCCCGGGGCAGGTCCTGCCGGGCCGGGTGGGCGTGGAGGTGTGGGCGACGCCACGATGCGAAGAGGGCGAGATGCGCTCGGCCAAGCCGTGTGCCCCGGAGGTTCACCGAGCGCGCGGCGCGCGGCGAGGAGAACAGCACCGCCGGCGCCGTCACGCCGACCGGCGGACAGCCCGGCCGGATCGGCGCCCTGCCGCCCGCCGCCGGCGACACCCACACCGAGGCCCAGGTGCGGACGCTCGACCGCTGACCGTCCGCACCCCTGGGCACGACCCCCGTTTGGAGCAGCACCCCTCATGCGCGCAGCAGTGATGTACGGAGCCGGAGACGTCCGCGTCGAGGACCGGCCCGACCCGAAGATCGTGAACCCGGGCGACGCGGTGGTGCGCACGGTGGCCGCGTGCGTGTGCGGCAGCGACCTGTGGCCCTACGGGTCGATGCCCGCCACCGCCGCCGGACGCCCCATGGGGCACGAGTTCCTCGGCGTGGTCGAGGAGACCGGCGCGGACGTCACCGGCCTCAAGGCGGGGAACCTGGTCGTCGCCCCGTTCACCTACAGCGACAACAGCTGCGACTACTGCGCCAGGGGCCTGCACATCTCGTGCCGCAACGGCGGACGGTACGGCTTCGACGGCTTCGACGGCGGTCAGGGCGAAGCCGTCCGCGTCCCGTACGCGGACGGCACCTTGGTGAAGCTGCCCGTGGCAGCCGACTCCGCGCTGCTGCCCTCGTTGCTGGCGCTGTCGGACGTGATGACCACCGGCCACCACGGCGCGGTCACCGCCGGTGTCGGCCGCGGTGACACGGTACTGGTCGTCGGGGACGGCGCGGTCGGCCTGTGCGCGGTGATCGCAGCCAGGCGGCTCGGCGCCGAGCGGATCGTGCTCGCCGGCCGCCACGAGGCGCGTACCGGCCTGGGCCGCGACTTCGGCGCCACCGACGTCGTCGCCGAGCGCGGCGAGGAGGGCATCGCCCGCATCCGTGAGCTGACCGGCGGCGTGGACAAGGTGATCGAGGCCGTCGGCACCCGCCAGGCCCTGGACACCGCCCTCGGCGCGGTCCTGGACGGCGGCACCATCAGCCGTCTCGGTGTGCCGCAGTACGAGCAGGGGCCGATCGGACCGGCGGAGTTCATGCGGAACATCACCCTGACCGGCGGCGCCAGCCCCGCCCGCGCCTACATCGGGCAGCTGCTGTCCGACGTCCTGGACGGCGCCATCACCCCCGGCCGTGTCTTCGACCGGACCTTCGCCCTCGAGCGGACGCCGGACGCCTACCGGGCCATGGCCGACCGCCGGGTCCTCAAGGCCCTCGTCCGCCCCTGACCCCTGCTCCGCCTCCCCCGCACACCGCGAAGGACACCACTCATGCAGTACGTGACCTTGAACAACGGCGTCGAGATGCCGCTCCTGGGCTTCGGCGTCTACCAGATCCCCGCCGAGGACACCGAGCGCGCCGTCTTCGACGCTCTCGCGGCCGGCTACCGTCTGCTGGACACCGCCGCCGCCTACGGCAACGAGGAAGCCGTCGGCCGTGCCATCAAGTCCAGCGGCGTCGCCCGCCAGGACCTGTTCGTCACCACCAAGCTGTGGGTCCAGGACGCCCCGGCCCAGGACAACACCCGCCGCGCGTTCGAGACCTCGCTGACCAAGCTGGGCCTGGACCACCTCGACCTGTACCTGATGCACCAGCCCTTCGGCGACGTCTACGGCCAGTGGCGTGCCATGGAGGCCCTGAACCGCGAGGGCGGCGCCAGGGCGATCGGTGTCGCCAACTTCTACCCCGACCGGCTGATCGACCTGATCGTCAACAACGAGATCGTGCCCGCGGTCAACCAGGTCGAGACCCACCCGTTCTTCCAGCGCGCCGACTACCAGGACCTGATGCGCGAGCACGGGGTGCAGATCCAGTCATGGGGCGGTTTCGCCGAGGGCCGCAACGACCTGTTCACCAACCCGCTGCTGACCGGAATCGGCGAGGAGTACGGCAAGTCGGCCGCGCAGGTCGTGCTGCGCTGGCTGACCCAGCGCGGTGTCGTCGCCATCCCCAAGTCGGTGCGCGCCGAGCGCATGGTGGAGAACTTCGACGTCTTCGGCTTCCGGCTCACCGACGAGCAGATGGCACGGGTCGCCACGCTCGACACCGGCGCCTCGCTGTTCTTCGACCACCGCGACCTGAAGATCGTCACCTGGCTCGCGGGACGACGCCTGGACTCCTGAACCGCTTTCAGGAGCATCGGCCTCACCGCGGCGATGTCCCTGGTGTGGTTGTCCCCACCGCCGAGGGGTGGCCCACCGGATGGGCAAGGGCATCGGCGCACGGCGATCCTGTGTCCCAGAAGACGACTTGGGTCAAGGGGGTAGCAGTGGATCGTCCCGTTGAGCACGCTCTCGCGCGCCGCACGTTATTGGCCGGCGCAGCGGCAGCCGGTGCGGGAATGGTGTGGGCAGGCAGGGGGAAGGCCGTCGCGGGTGGATGGAGAGGGCCGGTGAAACAGGCGGCGGTGGCCGCCGAGGCGGCGCGTGTGGATCGCGTGCTGATTCAGCTGCGGCGGGACTTCCATCAACACCCTGAGGCCCCGGGGCAGGAACAGCGCACGGCCGCTGTGGTGGCCCGGGAGCTGCGGGCGGCGGGGCTGGACGTCACCACCGGAGTGGGCGGCCACGGAGTCGTCGGGGTCCTGCGGGGCTCGCGTCCGGGCCGGACTGTCGCCTACCGGGCGGACATGGACGCGGTTCCGCCCCAGGACATCGTCGGAGGAGGTCCCGCGCCGGCCCATCTCTGCGGACACGACATCCACACCACGGTGGGTATCGGCGCCGCGCGGGTCCTGGCGCGGCTGCGGCGGCAATTGAGCGGAGCGGCGGTTTTCCTTTTCCAGCCTGCCGAGGAGACGCTGTCCGGAGCCCGCGCGCTGATCGACTCAGGTGTGCTGGAGCGCGAGCACGTCGAGGAGATCCATGCGCTGCACTGCGGGCCGTTCCCGGTCGGCCGGTTCGCCGTGACTCCCGGCTATGGGATGCCGGGCCAGGACAAGGCGGAAATAGCCCTCTCCGGGCCGGACGCACTCGATGCCGCGCGGCGCCTGGCTGTCGATATCGGCGCGCTCGCCACCGTGGCCCTGCCACGGACCCCGGCGGACCTGGAGCGGATCATCGCTGCCGCCCAGGTGCCCGACGGGCCGCTGGCCCGGTTCGTAGCCCTCCGGGCCTCGGCGCAGGAGGCCAAGGTGAGTGTGTCCTATCGCTGCTGGCCGCAGGAGCGCTACGCGGAGGTGCGCGAAAGCATTCGCCGAGCGGCCACGCCCTATGCGGGGGCCGGGGTACGCTTCCCCGCTGAGCCGTTCCCGGCCGTGGTCTGCCCGGAACGCGACGCCCGCCTGCTCGCCCGCCATCTGCGCCGCACCGTCGGCCAGGACAGGGTCATCGAGCTCCGTGCCGCCTTCCCGCCCTTCAGCGGCGAGGACTTCGCCCTCTTTCTGGACCGGATCCCCGGTACGTACACCTTCCTCGGTGTCCATGCACCTGGCACACCCATCACAGCGGGCTATCCGCACTACCCGGACTTCTCCCCGGACGAGCGAGCCATCGGCGTCGGCGTGCGGGCGATGGCGGGCTGGATCGCGGAGCGCACCCACAGAGCGCAGGGCCTGCCGGGCAGGGCCTAGCACGGACCGGCAGGCCTGCCGGCGTTGCCATCAGCAGCTTCTCAGTCGACGGGCTCGACGCCCGCTCGTAGCAGGCCGTAGGTGTACGCGTCCTCCAGGGCCTGCCAGGACGCGGCGATGACGTTGTCCGCCACGCCGACCGTGGACCACTCCCCCGTGCCGTCCGTCGTGGAGATCAGGACGCGGGTCGTGGACTCGGTGCCGTGCCTGGCCTCCAGGATGCGGCCCTTGTAGTCGACCACTCCGAGGCGGGCGAGCTGCGGGTAGATCTGCTCCAGGCCGACGCGCAGGGCGCGGTCCAGGGCGTTGACCGGGCCGTTGCCCTCGGCGGCGGCGACGATGCGCTCGCCCTTGGCCCACAGTTTCACCGTGACCTCGTTGGCGTGGCTGCCGTCGGGGCGGTCCTCCAGGATGGCCCGCCAGGACTCGACCTGGAAGTAGCGCAGCGGCCTGCCCTCGACCTCCTCGCGCAGCAGGAGTTCGAAGCTCGCGTCGGCGGCCTCGTAGGTGTAGCCCTTGAGTTCGCGCTCCTTGACCCGCTCCACGACCCGGCCGACCAGTTCGCGGTCGCCGCCGAGGTCGATGCCGAGCTCCTTGCCCTTGAGCTCGATGGAGGCGCGGCCGGCCATGTCCGAGACGAGCATCCGCAGCCGGTTGCCGACGAGTTCGGGGTCGATGTGCTGGTACAGGTCGGGGTCGACCTTGATGGCGGAGGCGTGCAGGCCCGCCTTGTGCGCGAAGGCGGAGACACCGACGTAGGGCTGGTGGGTGGAGGGGGTGAGGTTGACGACCTCGGCGATGGCGTGGGAGATGCGGGTGGTCTCGCGGAGCTTGCCCTCGGGGAGCACCTTCTTGCCGTACTTGAGCTCCAGTGCGGCGACCACGGGGAAGAGGTTGGCGTTGCCGACCCTCTCGCCGTAGCCGTTGGCGGTGCACTGGACGTGGGTGGCGCCCGCGTCGACGGCGGCGAGTGTGTTGGCGACCGCGCAGCCGGTGTCGTCCTGGGCGTGGATGCCCAGCCGGGCGCCGGTGTCCGCCAGGACCGTCTGCACGATCGCGTGGACCTGGGCCGGGAGCATCCCGCCGTTGGTGTCGCACAGCACGGCCACGGAGGCGCCGGCCTCGTGCGCGGCCCGCACCACGGACTTCGCGTAGGCGGGATTGGCGCGGTAGCCGTCGAAGAAGTGCTCGCAGTCCACGAACACCCGCCGGCCCTGCGCCACGAGGTGGGAGACGGTGTCGCGGACCATCTCCAGGTTCTCCTCCAGCGTGGTGCGCAGCGCCAGCTCCACATGCCGGTCGTGCGCCTTGGCGACCAGCGTGATCACCGGGGCGCCGGAGTCCAGGAGCGCCTTGACCTGGAGGTCCTCGCTCGCCCTGGCGCCGGGCCTGCGGGTGGCGCCGAAGGCGACGAGCCGCGCGTTCCGGAGGTCGAGTTCGCCCTGCGCGCGGGCGAAGAACTCGGTGTCGCGGGGGTTGGCGCCGGGCCAGCCGCCCTCGATGAAGCCCACCCCGAAGTCGTCCAGGTGCCGCGCGATGGCCAGCTTGTCCGCCACGGTGAGGTTGATGCCCTCGCGCTGCGCGCCGTCGCGCAGCGTCGTGTCGAAGACGTGGAAGAGATCGTCGAGTCCGCCGGTGACGTTCCCGGTGCGTTCGCTCTCGCTGATACTCATGCCGACCATCTCCTGTTCGGGATCTCGGTCCACCGGGATGACCGGCTGCACCGTCCATCTATGGGCCCTCGCGCTCGCTTACCGGTCGAGGATGGGCACAGAGGCGGGCCGGCCGGCCCGGTGTGTCACTGGGGCTGGTTGCCGTGTTTGCGGGAGGGCTGCGCCACGTACTTGGTGCGCAGCACGGCGAGGGCGTCGATGAGTCTGACGCGGGTCTCCGCGGGGTCGATGACGTCGTCCACCAGGCCGCGTTCGGCGGCGTAGTAGGGGTGCATGAGCTGTTCCCGGTACTCCTTGATGTGCTGTTCGCGGGCGGCGTCGGGGTCGTCCGCGGCGGCGATCTCGCGGCGGAAGACGACGCCCGCGGCGCCCTCCGCGCCCATCACCGCGATCTCGTTGCCGGGCCACGCCAGGGAGAGGTCCGAGCCGATGGAGCGGGAGTCCATGACGATGTAGGCGCCGCCGTAGGCCTTGCGCAGGATGAGCTGGACGCGGGGGACGGTGGCGTTGCAGTAGGCGTAGAGGAGTTTCGCGCCGTGGCGGATGATGCCGCCGTGTTCCTGGCCGACGCCGGGCAGGAAGCCGGGCACGTCGACCAGCGTCACGAGCGGGATGTTGAAGGAGTCGCACATCTGCACGAAGCGGGCCGCTTTCTCGCTGCTCTTGATGTCGAGGACTCCGGCGAGCGCGGCGGGCTGGTTGGCGACGATGCCGGTGACATGGCCGTCCAGCCGGGCCAGGGCGCACACGACGTTGGGTGCCCATGTCTCGTGCACCTCGAAGAAGTCGCCGTCGTCGACGAGTTCCCCGATGACCTCGCGCATGTCGTAGGCGCGTTTCTCGTCAAAGGGCACCAGGTCGCGCAGGGCGGGGGTGAGCCGGTCGGGCCGGTCGGCGCCGGGTTCGGACGGTGGCTGTTCCCGGTTGTTGGCGGGCAGGAAGGAGAGCAGGTAGCGGACGTCGGCGAGGCAGCTGTCCTCGTCGTCGTAGGCGAAGTGGGCGGCTCCGGAGAGGGTGGTGTGGGCGTCGGCGCCGCCGAGTTCGTCGTGGCTGATCCGTTCCCCGGTGACGGCCTGTACGACGTCGGGTCCGGTGATGAACATCTGCGAGGTGCCGCGCACCATGAACACGAAGTCGGTCAGGGCCGGGGAGTAGGCCGCGCCGCCCGCGCAGGGGCCCATCATGACGCTGATCTGCGGGATGACGCCGGAGTTGCGGACGTTGCGCTGGAAGATGCCGCCGTAGCCGGCGAGCGCGGTCACCCCTTCCTGGATGCGTGCTCCGGCGCCGTCGCACAGGCCTACGATCGGGGCGCCCGCGGTGGCGGCCATGTCCATGATCTTGTGGATCTTCTCGGCGTGGGCCTCGCCGAGGGAGCCTCCGAAGACGCGGAAGTCGTGGGCGTAGGCGAAGACGACCCGGCCGAAGACCCGGCCCCAGGCGGTGACGACGCCGTCGGTGTAGGGGCGCCTGTCCTCCAGGCCGAAGCCGCTCGCCCGGTGTCTGCGCAGTCCTTCGACCTCGGTGAACCGGCCGTCGTCGAAGAGGAGTTGGAGCCGTTCACGGGCGGTGAGCTTGCCCTTGGCGTGCTGCGTCTCGGTGGCCTTGTCGCTGGGTCCTCGGCGCATGTCGGCGCGTACGGCCTCGAGTTCGGCGACCGTGCCGCGCCGCAGCCCGACCGGTGTGTCGTCCAGGGCGGTCATGGTTTCCCTTCCGGCCGTCGTGATCAGCCATCCTTCGATGAGCCGAACGCCAGCGTCCGTCAGGGCACTTGAAGCCTGTTGGAGCGCCGGACGACGATCGCTACGGACACGCCGGGCGCTCCGGTGGCGCGCGAGGTCGCGTCGAGCGGAGCGTGCGAGGCTCAAGGCCGTGAGCTCCGATGCGGACGGTCAAGAGCCTTCTTGGAGCACCGAACGGCCCGCCGGTGTCCCCACCATCCCCCGAGGGCGCCGGCGGGTTTCCCGCCCGTCCGTCGCCGAAAGGCAGCCGGTGCGGTCGAGCGGGCGGTCGGTGTGGCCGAAGCGGTCGGTTCCGGCGGTTGTGCCGTCGGGATTCGGTCGTCCTGGTCTCTGTGGCCAGGCCGTTGAGCTGTGGCTTCATGAGCACGGGCCATCCCGTGGCGCATATTGGCGCCATTAATGGCCCATCATGGTGCCATACATGTGCCACAGTGGAGCCACGGAAACGGAGCGACGCCGGGCACGGCGTACGACACGAAGGAGCCCCCACCATGTCCGTCACCCTCAGCGACCAGGACAAGCTGACCCTGCGCACCGCCGCCTACGGCGCCGTGACGCTGATGGCCGCGGCCGCCGGCGCCGACTCCCCGCACAAGGTGGCCACCCAGGGCAGCATCGCCCTGACCACCGGCACCGGTCTGGTCGGCCACGTGCTGGCGGAGAAGTCCGCGGTCGGGGACCTGAGCGGCAAGTCCGCGGCCGAGATCGCCGACCGCGTCCTGCCCGCCCTGACCGCCGCCGTGCAGCTGCTGAAGAAGCAGGCCCCCGAGGAGGCCGACAACTTCCGCAGCACCGTCCTCGTCGCCGTCGAAGCCTCCGCCCGCACCTCCAAGGGCGGGCCCGGCCCCACCCTCACCGCGACCGCCGGCAAGATCACCGCCGCTCTGGACGCCGCCTGACCCACCGTCCCGGTACCGGTACACCCTCGGCGCCGCTCCCCCGCTTCACCCCTGGCTCCGCCGGAGAACGCTCCGGCGGAGCCGGCGCTCTTCGCGCACCGTCCGGTGTCCCGCCGGCGGGACACCAGGGGCCGGCTGGCGGGACACGGCAAGCCCGAGCGCGAACAGCCGCCCGCCGCAGCCGAGTTGTCTTGAACCGCCGCGTCGCGTGCGTGAGCGTGGAGGTCATCCAATGCCGTGACAGGCGCAGCGGAAAGAGGGGGCACACGTGGGACACACCGGCACGGACACGGATGTGGTGATCGCGGGCGCCGGGCCCACGGGCCTGATGCTCGCCTGCGAACTGCGGCTGGCGGGCGCCGACGTGATCGTGGTCGAGCGGCTCGCGCAGCGCTCGGGCGAGTCACGGGCCGGCGGGATCCACTCCCGCACCCTGGAGATCCTCGACCAGCGCGGCATCCTGGAGCGCTTCCTGGCGGAGGGCCAGCCGCAGCCGGTGGGCCACTTCTCCGGCCTCTACCTCGACTTCGACGAGTCGGAGTCGCGCCACCCCTACCCGCTGATGATCCTGCAGTCCGCCATCGAGCGGCTCCTGGAGGAGTGGGCCGTCCAGCTCGGCGTGCGGGTGCGCCGCGGATACGAGGTGAGCGGGCTTCGCCAGGACGACAGCGGTGTGAGCGTCGAGACCGCCGCCGCGCAGGAGGCGCCCGCCACGCTGCGCGCCCGCTACCTGGTGGGCTGCGACGGCGGGCGCAGCACGGTGCGCAAGCTGGCGGGCATCGGCTTCCCCGGCACCGAGGCGACGATGACGGCGCTGATCGGCGACGTCGAACTGCCCGCTCTGGGCGAGGACTACGTCTGGGTGCGGCGCACCGCGGGCGGCGACTACTCGGCGATCGCGTTCGAGCCGGGCTGGCACCGGGTGATCACCTCGGAGTTCGACCGTGTCGCGGACCGCGACGAGGAGGTGACGTTCGAGGGGCTGCGGGAGTCCCTGGTCAGGGTCGCGGGCACCGACTTCGGCATGCGCAACCCCCGGTGGGTCTCCCGGTTCAACGACACGGCACGGCAGGCCGACCGGTACCGCGCGGGGCGGGTGCTGCTCGCCGGGGACGCGGCGCACATCCACTTCCCGGCCGGCGGGCAGGGGCTGAACATGGGCGTGCAGGACGCGGTCAACCTGGGCTGGAAGCTCGCCGCGGTGGTGCGCGGGCTGGCGCCGGAGAGCCTGCTGGACACCTACCACGCCGAGCGGCACCCGGTCGGGGAGCGGGTGCTGCACAACACCCGGGCGCAGTCGGCCCTGGTCCGGCCCGGACCGCAGACGGACGCGCTGCGTGAGGTGTTCGGCTCCCTGATGGTCTTCGACGAGGTCAACCAGTACCTGCGTCATCTGCTGACGGCGCTGGACATCCGCTATCCGATCGACGGCGACCACCCGCTGGTGGGGCGCCGGGTCCCGGACGCCGATCTGAAGGGGGCCGATGGCGCCACCCGGGTCCACGAGCTGCTGCACGCCGCCCGCCCGGTCCTGCTCGACCTGGCCGGCAGCCCCGAGGCGGCCGCGGTCGCCCGGGGCTGGGCCGACCGCGTGGATGTCGTCGAGGCGCGCAGCGAGGACGAGCACTGGATCGTCCCGGCCCTCGGGGAGATCCCGGCGCCGGCCGCGCTCCTCGTCCGTCCCGACGGGCATGTCGCCTGGGCGGTGGCGGCCGGCGGCCCGCCCGGTGGCACCGCGCTGCGGGCGGCCATCGAAGCCTGGTTCGGCCCGGCCCTTCAGGGCTGAGCGGCCCTGCCCGAAACGAACGGCCGGCCGGTCCGCTTCCCGGCGGGGCCCCGGCCGCGACGACCCTACGAAGGGAACACACCGACAGTGAACAGCACGTGGTTGCGACGCTTCACCACGCCTGCCGGCAACGGACCGAGGCTCGTGTGCTTCCCGCACGCGGGGGGCTCCGCGACGGCGTTCAAGGACCTGGCGCGCGTACTGCACCCGGACGTCGACGTGGTGTCCGTGCAGTATCCGGGCCGCCAGGACCGCTACCGCGAGGAGCCGTTCACGGCCCTCGCGCCGCTCGCGGAGGCGGTGACCGAGGAGCTGGCCCGTGAACTGGTGGCGGACGGGCGGCCGTACGCCCTGTTCGGGCACAGCATGGGCGCGCTGGTGGCGTTCGAGACGGCCCGGCTGCTGGCCCGGCGTCAACTGCCCGCGCCGCAGCGGGTGTTCTTCTCCGGCCGGGGCGGTCCCGACCTGCGTGACAGCGCCTACGACCTCTACGACGACGCCGACATGCTGGCCGAGGTGCGCCGGCTGGGCGGCACCGACCAGTCGATGCTGGAGGATCCCGACATCCTGGAGCTGGTGCTGCCGGCGCTGCGGGCCGACTACCGCATCCTGGGCACCTACCGCGGGCCCGTCGGCGGGCCGCTCACGGCCCCGGTGACCGCCCTGATCGGGGACAGCGACCCGATCGCGACGGTCGAGGACGCCCACACCTGGCGGGAGCACACCACCGGCGACTTCCGGGTGGAGGTGTTCCCCGGCGGGCACTTCTACCTCTTCGACCAGCTCGGCCGGGTCGCCGCCGCCGTCACCGAGGGACTGCTCACCCGGGCCGCCGCTTCCTGAGGGGGAAGGGGCGTCGCACGGGTGCCACGGCCAGGAGGCGGAGCGCGGGTCGATCCGCGCTTGGCCTCCTGGCCGTGCCGCGCTCAGCGGGTGAGCTGGTTGGATGCCGCGTCGACCGTCTGCGCCAGCAGAACCGCGATGGTCATGGGGCCGACCCCACCGGGAACCGGCGTGATCAGGCGGGCACGCGTGCGGGCCGTGTCGAAGTCGACGTCACCGACGTTGCCGGGGTTGTATCCGGCGTCGATCACGACGGCCCCCGGCTTGACGTCCTCGCCGCGGATGAGCCGAGGCCGTCCCACGGCCGCCACGACAACGTCCGCTTCCCGCACGGCCGCGGCCAGGTCGGTCGTGCGGGAGTGGCAGTAGGTGACGGTGGCGTCCCGGGCGAGCAGGAGCATTCCGACGGGCTTGCCGAGGATCGCGCTGCGGCCCACGACCACGGCCTGCCGGCCGGCGAGCTCGACGTCGTACTCGTCCAGGAGCCGCATGATCCCGCCCGGGGTGCACGAGGTGAAACCAGGCAGTCCGAAGCTCATCGCCCCGAAGGAGCTCATCGTGACCCCGTCGACGTCCTTCTCCGGCGCGATGGCCTCGAACGCCGCCCGCTCGTCGATGTGAGGGCCCACAGGGTGCTGCAGCAGGATGCCGTGCACGCCCGTGTCCCGCGAGAGGGACCGCAGGATCGCCACCAGCTCAGCGGTCGTCGTGGCGGCCGGCAGAGCGACGAGCCGGGACTCGATGCCCGCCTTCGCGCAACGGGCCCGCTTCATGCGGACGTACGTCGCCGAAGCCGGATCCTCACCCACCAGCACCGTTGCCAGGCAAGGCGTCACGCCCACGCGCCGCGCAAGCTCTGCCGCTCTGCCCGATGCCTCCTCGACGATGCGCCGGGCAGGGCCGACACCGTCCATGAGTTGGGCTGTCCGGGTCTGGGACATGGTCGCCTCCAGGCGTCGCTGACCACTCGCCCAGGCGCACGGCATCGACCGATTCGTCAGACCGCTCCCCGGTGGTGCTCCACCTCAGCGCCAGTCACGGCCCGCGCACCACTCTAGTGGACGCCCTTTCCGCGGGTCATGAACGGAAGAGCGAAGAGGCCCGCTCAGGCATAGGTGTGAAAGCCGCGGCCGGACTTCTTGCCCAGCAGGCCTCCCTCGACCATGCGCAGCAGCAGCGGCGGCGGCGCGTACAGGGGCTCCTTGAACTCCTCGTACATGGCCTGGGCGATGGAGACCGTGGTGTCCAGGCCGATGAGGTCGGCCAGGCGCAGCGGGCCCATCGGGTGCGCGCAGCCCTGCACCATGCCCTGGTCGACGACCTCGGCGCTCGCCAGGCCGGACTCGACCATCCGGATCGCGGACAGCAGGTAGGGGAACAGCAGGGCGTTGACGAGGAAGCCCGCCCGGTCCGGGGAGGTGATCGGCTTCTTGCCCAGGGTGTCGCGGACGAAGGCCAGGGCGCGTTCGCCGACTCTCTCGTCGGTCAGGACGGTGGGGACGAGCTCGACGAGGGGCAGTGCGGGCACCGGGTTGAAGAAGTGGATGCCCAGGACCTGGCCGGGGCGGCGGGTCGCGGCGGCGAGCCGTACGACGGGCAGGGAGGAGGTGTTGGTCGCCAGGATGGCGTCCGGGTCCTCGACGGTCTTGTCGAGGGTGGCGAACAGGTCCCGTTTGAGCTGCTCGTCCTCCTTGACCGCCTCGATGACGAGCTGGCGGTCCGCGAGGTCGGCGAGGTCGCGGGTGAAGGACACCCGGCCCAGGGCCGCGTCGCGTTCCCGCGCGGTCAGTTTGCCCTTGGCCACGCCGCGTTCCAGTGACGCGGCCAGCCGCCGCGGTGCCGTGTGCAGCGATGCCTCGGAGAACACCGCGACTTTCACGTTCAGGCCGTTCTTGGCGCACAGTTCGGCGATGCCGGTGCCCATGATGCCGCTGCCGGCGACGCCCACCCGCTCGATGGCGGTGGTGGCGCTGTGTGTGGACGTGGTCATGTGGGTGTCCCCCAGTTCAGAAGTGTCGCCCCGATCGACATGCCGCCGCCGAATCCGGCGAGCAGGACCAGGTCTCCCTGCTTGAGCGCGCCGGTGCGGTGGGCCTCGTCGAGGGCGACGGGGACGGAGGCGCTGCCGACGTTGCCGTATCTGATCAGCGTGCGGTGGGTCTGCGCGGCGCCGAGTCCGGTGCGCTCGACGACCTCGCCGAGCATCACGCCGTTGGCCTGGTGCGGTACGAAGTGGTCGACCGCGCCGATGTCGACGCCGGCCCTGCCGGCCAGGGCGAGGAGGGCGGGCGGGACGTGTTCGGCGACGAAGTCCCGTACGCCGCGGCCGTCCATCTTGAAGTAGTGGCCGCCGTCCGCGACGGTCGCCGCGGACGCGGGTCTGCGGCTGCCGCCGGCCTCGACGCGGATCAGGTGGTGGGCGTCGCCGCGGCTGGACAGGTCGGTGGCGATGATCCCGTACGGCTCGGGGACCGCGCCGACTACAGCGGCGCCGGCGCCGTCGGCGAACAGGATCGCCGTGCGGCGGTCGGTGAAGTCCAGGATCCGGGAGTAGACGTCCGCGCCGATCACCAGCACCCGGGCGGACGGGTTCACGCTCACCAGGCTGTGGGCCAGCGCCAGGGCGTAGACGAAGCCGCTGCACACGACGTTGATGTCGAAGCAGGCCGCGCCGTAGGCGCCCAGGCCGTGCTGCACCAGGTAGGAGGTGGGCGGCTGGGGGAAGTCGCCGGTGGAGGTCGAGACGATGATGTGGTCGATCTGCTCCGGGCCCAGCCCCGCCTGCTCCAGGGCGCGTTCGGCGGCCTTCACCGCCAGATCGGAGGTCGCCTCGTGCTCGGCGGCGTAGCGCCGGGACTTGATCTGCGTCTTGCGCTCGATCCACTCCGCGGTGACGCCGACGCGCTCGGCGACCTCTTCGTTGCCGACCTCGTGCTTGGGCAGGTAGGAGCCGGTGGAGAGTATGCCGATGCCCATGTCAGGACGCCTCTTGGGGATCGGGCGCGCCGAGGCGGCGCAGCGGGTTGAGGCGCTGGACGCCGATCTTCTCGCGCAGGGCGGGGTCGGTGACGCCGAGCCCTTCCTCGGGGGCGAGGCAGAGGACGCCGACCTTTCCGGTGTGCCGGTTGTTCTGGACCAGGCGGGCGGCCTCGCCGACCTCGGCCAGCGGGAAGACCTCGGACAGGACGGGTGAGAGGTGGCCGAGCTGGAAGAGCCGGTTGCACTCCGCCTGTTCCTGGAGGTTCGCGGCGTGACTGCCCACGATCTTCTTGAGGTTCATCCAGAGGTAGCGGTTGTCGAAGTGGTGGTCGTAGCCGGTGCTGGAGCCGCAGGTGACGACGGTTCCGCCCTTGCGCACGACGAACACCGAGATCCCGAACGTCGCCCGCCCTACGAAGTCGAACACGACGTGCGGGTCCTCGCCGACCTGCCGGCGGATCTCCCGTCCGAGGCGTTTGCCCAGTTCGATGGTCCGCTCGGGGGTGAGCGCGTCGTCGCCGCCCATGCCGATCTCGTTGCGGTCGATGACCACGTCGCAGCCCAGGCGGCGCAGCACCTCGGCCTTGCGTTCGGAGCCGACCACGCCGACGGGAATGCCGCCCGCGTTCTTGACCATCTGCACGGCGAACGCGCCGAGGCCGCCGGTGGCACCCCAGACGAGGACGATGTCGCCCTGTTTGATCCGGGCGCCGTTGTCGCCGACCAGCATCCGGTAGGAGGTCGCCGCGGTCAGCAGCACGCCCGCCGACTCCTCCCAGGTCAGATGTGCCGGCTTGGGCAGCAGCTGGCTGGCGCGGACCACCGAGTAATGGGCGAGGCCGCCGAAGTTCGTCTCGTAGCCCCAGATCTTCTGTCCCGCTCCGAGCATGGCGTCGGCGTGTGTCGCCGGTTCCTGCTCGTCGACCTGGACGCAGCTGACGACGACGTGGTCGCCCGGCTTCCAGTGCCGTACCCCGGCTCCGGTGCGGACGACGACGCCGGAGGCGTCCGAGCCGACCTGGTGATACGGCAGGTCGTGCCGGGCGGCCCAGCCGCCCTGGCGGGCGCCGCGCTTGAGGAACGCGAAGGTGGGCACCGGCTCGAACGTCGCCGACCACACGGTGTTGTAGTTGATGGAGCTCGCCATGACGGCGACGACCACCTCGTCCGGCGCGATGTCCGGCATGGGGACCTGCCCGACGTGCAGCGACTTGCGGACGTCGTTGTCCGCCACGCCGTCGAACATGCCGAGGTCCGCGGCCAGGAGGTGCGCCGCCTCGTAGTGGGAGGGGAGTTCGTGTCGCCCGAGTTCGTCCGGGCCGGCCCCGGACAGCAGGGCCTCTGTCAAAGAATCCATCTGATTCCCTTTCACGTATGCCGTGCCGAACCGCTGCCGGCCGGAGCGGGCCGCGCGGTCTCAGAGGACCGCGCCCTCCTTCGTCCGCCTGCGCAGGCTCGGCCTGCTGGACCGGCCGAGGTCCTTCCACATGTCCGACAGGCCGGTGATGGTCCGCGCGGCGAACAGGCGGCGGATGGACACCTCCTGCTTGAGCTCGGCCCGGATCAGGCCGACCAGCCGGATCGCGCGCAGCGAGTTGCCGCCGAGGTCGAAGAAGTCCTCGTCGATGCCGACCCGGTCCACTTCGAGGACCTCGGCGAACGCCTTGGCGAGGATCCGTTCGGTGTCGTTGCGCGGTGCGCGGTAGGTGTCCGGCTCGGTCTCGGGCTCGGGCAGTGCGGCCCGGTCGACCCTGCCGCCGGCCGTCACCGGCAGGCGTTCCAGCACGGTGAACAGTGTCGGGACGACGGATTCGGGGAGCCGTCCCGCGGCGAAGCGGCGCAGTTCGTCGCCCGGGACGGCCGATCCGTCCGCCGGGACGACATAGGCCACCAGGCGCTGCTGGCCGGTGCTGTCCTGCTTGACGGCGACGACCGCGCGGGCGAGGGCGGGATGCTCGGCCAGCACCTCCTCGACCTCGGCCGGCTCGACACTGACACCGCGTACGTCGGCCTGGGCGCCCGCGTCGGCCACGTGCTCGATCCGGCCGTCGGCGCCCCAGCGCACCCGGTCGCCGGTGCGGTACATGCGTGCGCCGGGCGGACCGAAGGGGCAGGGCACGAAGTGTTCCGCGGTGCGGGCGGGCCGTCCGAGGTATCCGCGTGCCACACCGGACCCGGCCACGTACAGCTCGCCGGTGACGCCGGCGGGGACGGGCGCCAGGCCCGGGCCCAGAACGTAGAGGGCGGTGTTGTCGGCCGGGCGGCCCAGGGTGCCCGGGCGGTGCTGCGGTTCGTGGGGGGCCAGGCGGTCGGCGGCGGCGAACACGGTGGCTTCCGTGGGGCCGTGGCCGGTCACGACGGTCAGGCCCGGGCAGGCCTGGCGGACGCGGCGCAGTGCGGCCGCGGGCACGCGGTCGCCGCCGGTGAACACCTCGCGCAGCCCGGCCAGGGACGCGGGGTCGTGGGCCGCGATCCGCGCGAACCGGTCGGCGGGCAGCCACACGGCGGGGACGCCGTGCGCCTCGGACGGCTGGGTGAGTGTGCCGGTGCCGGGTTCCCCGGGGGGAGCGACGATGACACGGCCGCCGTTCAGCAGGGGTGCCCACAGTTCGAGGGCGAGGCTGCCGGAAGTCGCCGGGGTGTGCCACAGCACGGCGGCGCGGGCGGCGTCGCGCCAGGCGCGGTCCATGGCGAACCGCGCCATGTTGCGGTGGGTGATGCCGACCGCGGCGGTACCGGTCGCGGACGAGGCGGGTGTCACGGCCAGAAGGTTGTCCGGGTGCGGGAGCGGGAGCGGGACGGCCTGTGCGGCACCGGTGGGGGCGGGGGCGTCGGTGGGGGCGGAGGCCGCGTCGGTGGGGGCCGGTGCGGCGGGGACGGCCGGTGCGGCGTCGGCGGGGGTGGTGGCGGAGGCGGGGGCGGAGGCCGCGTTGGTGGGGGCCGGTGCGGCGTCGGCGGAGGCGACGTCGGTGCTGGCCGGGGCGGCGTCGGTGACGGAGGCCGCGTCGGTGGTGGAGGTGAGGTCGGTGAGGATGAGTGCCGGGATCTGCAGGCCGGTGGAGAGGGTCTGGGCGGTTGCCGCGTCGGTGAGCAGGACGTGTGCGCCGGCTTCGTCGGCCACGAGCTCGGCCTGCGCCGCGGGCAGCGCCGGGTCGAGGGGCAGGTAGGCTCCGCCGGCCCTGGCCACGCCGAGCAGGGCGACGGCCAGGTCCACCGACCTCTCCAGTGCCACCGCCACGACCGTGTCGGCGCCGACCCCGCGGCCGCGCAGGGCGCCGGCCAGACGGTCCGAGCGCTCGTCGAGCTCCCGGTAGGAGAGGGTGAGGTCGGCGCCGACCAGCGCGACGGCGTCGGGGGCCGAGGTCACCTGGCGGGCGAACAGCTGAGGAACGGTGAGCGCGGGAAGAGGCGCGTGCGTGTCGTTCGGCGCCGTCAGCACCCGCTCCCGCCCGGCGCCGGTGAGCGCGTCCAGCGCGCCGACGCGCTGTTCCCCGTCGGCCACCACGGCGCGGATGTGGGCGATCAGCTCCTCGCCGATGAAGCGCAGTTCCGCGCGGTGGTAGAGGCGGGCGGGTGCGTCGAGGCGGATGAACAGGTCGCTGTCGGCGCTGCCGTCGGTGTAGACGCCGATCGACAGTTCGTCGAAGGAGCCGGTGGTTCCGCCGAGGTAGCGCGCCAGGTGGTCGCCGAAGCGGAGCTGCTCGACGAACTCGACGACGTTCATGACGGCGCCGAAGCTGCCGCGGTCGCTCAGGGCGGTCCCGCTCACGCGCTGGATGTCCGAGTAGTGGCAGGCGGTGTGGCCGGAGATCTCGTACGTCTCGTCGACGATCGCGTCGGCGAGGTCGGTGAAGGTCGCGTTCAGCGGGACCTTCACGCGTACGGGGACGACGTTGACCGCGAGGCCGGGTGTCCTGCTCGCGACGCCGGTCCGGTTGCCGACGGCGAGGGAGAGCAGGAACTCGGGGCGGTCGCAGCGGTGGCGGAAGAACACGGCCGCGGCGGCGGTCAGCATCGTGGACGTCCACACGCCCATGGATTTCGCCGCCTCGGTCCACGCGTCGGCCTCGGCGCGCGGGACGGTCAGGGTGCGGCTGACCATGCCGATGGGCTCGGTCAGTTCGCCCCAGCGGTCCGCGCTGCTCATCGGTTCGGCAAGCGCGGCGCGCGCGGGCTCGGACAGGGTGACGTGCGGGATCTGCGCGGGGGCGGGCGCGTCGGCAAGGTAGTCACGCCAGAACCCGCTGTCCTCGGTGAACTCTTTCGAGGCGAGGTAGCCGGCCGCCTCGGCCGCGAACGACTCGGCGTCCCAGGGGTGCGGCAGAGCGGGGACCTGCTCGCCGCGTGACAGGGCGGTGTAGACCTCGGCGAGCCGCTTGGAGAGCAGGCCGCCGGTGCCGAACCCGTCCGAGACGAGGTGGTGGTAGGCGATCACCACGAGCGAACGGGCCGGTGCGAGGGTGATGACGCCCATCCGGAACAGCAGGTCCCGTGCGAGGTCGAACGGCTTGCGGATCAGGTCGGCCAGCGCGTCGCGCGCCGCCTGCTCGGGGTCGGCCTCGCCGGAGAGGTCCAGGAGGAAGGGCCGCCACTCCCCCAGCTCGCGCGGTGTCAGGCGCAGCCCGTCACCGGCGTCGGCGAAGGTGACGCGCAGGACCTCGGCCTCGTCCAGCACGTGCAGGAACGCGGACTCCATGACGGCCGCGTCCAGTTCACCGTCCACGTCCCACATGGTCAGCGCATGGTTCAGCGTGTCGGCAGACATTTCCTCCGCCAGCCACAGCCCTTTATGCGCGGACGAAGCAGCGAATGCACGCACACGGATCAACCCCTTGGAGAAACAGGTCCGGGAATCGGAGGAATTCGCAGATCACCCCACCTTCACGGAAGGTGAATCAGCCGGTCAAGACAACTTGGTACGGGGGCGGGACAAGCCGTTTCCGGGCTTGCGGTGTCCCGCCGGCGGGACAATCCACCAGCGGGAACCTTTTCCCTGGCGGGACAATTTCCACAGGGCGCAGCCACGCCCCGGAGCGGGCGCAACCACGCCCCGAACACGGTCGGTTCAGCCGGCCGGCTTGGCCAGCGAGGACACGATGTGCCGGGCGATCAGCCGCGGGGAGGGGTGGCGCAGCACCACGTTCGGCCGCAGTTTCAGACCGGTCGAGGCGGTCAGGCGTTTGCTCAGGTCCGCCGACAGCATCGAGTCGAAGCCGATCTTCGTGAACTCCCCGTCGGGATCGACCGATTCGCTCGAGGGATGCCCCAGCACGACGGCGACCCGCTCCAGGACATGGTCCAGGACGAGGGCCTGCGCGTCGTCGGGGACGAGCGCCACGATCCGCTCCGGCAGCGGAACCTGCCGGTCGTCGGCCACCTGCGGCGGCTCCTGCGGGGAGGCCTCGCCCACCACGGCCGAGGCGGGCGAGGAGCTCAGCCAGTACCGCTGCCGCTGGAAGGCGTAGGTCGGCAGATCGACCCTGCGGCGGGTGGCGAACAGGGCTGACCAGTCCACGCTCCCGCCCCGGACGTGGAGCCCGGCCAGCGAGGAGAGGACGGCCTCCACCTCACCCCGGCCGCGCCGCGACGACGACAGCACCAGCGCGTCGTCGAGATCCTCGGTCATCTCCTGCACGGGGACGGTCAGCACAGGGTGCGGGCTCATCTCGACGAACACCCGGAACCCGTCCGCGGCCAGTTGCCGTACGGACGATGCGAAGCGGACCTTCTCGCGCAGGTTGTTGTACCAATAGTCGGCGTCCAGCCGCGCGGTGTCGATGATTTCGCCGTACAGGGTCGAATAGAAAGGCAGCTCCGACGATTTCGGGCTCACGTCGGACAGTGCGGCGATCACCTCGTCCCGTACCCGTGTCACCTGATGCGAATGCGAGGCGTAGTCGACCTTGATGCGCTGGGCCTGGCAGCCGTCGGCCTTCATCTTCTCGATGAATTCGTCGAGCGCGTCCGGTTCGCCGGACACGACCACCGCGCGGGGTCCGTTGACCACGGCGACGCTGATCCGCTCGCTCCACGGCGCCAGGTGCTGCTGCACCACCTTTTCGGACTCGGCGACGAACGCCATCCCGCCGTGCCCGATCAGCTGCACCAGGGCCTTGCTGCGCAGCGCCACGATCTTGGTGGCGTCCCGCAGGGACAGCGCGCCGCACACATGGGCGGCGGCGATCTCGCCCTGGCTGTGGCCGATCACCGCGGACGGCTGGACGCCCCAGGACCGCCACAGGGCGGCCATGGACACCATCACCGAGAACAGGGCCGGCTGCACCACGTCCACCCGGTCCAGACCCGGCGCACCCTGAACGCCTCGGATGACATCGAGCAGCGACCAGTCGGTCCACTCGGCCAGGGCTTCCGCGCACGCGTCCAGGCTCCGCGCGAAGACCGGGAAAGCGGCGTACAGCTCCCGTCCCATGCCGACCCACTGGGAGCCCTGGCCGGGGAACATGAAGGCGACGCCGCCGAGGTCCCCGGCACTGCCGCCGACCACTGCGGCAGACTCCGTACCCTCGCTCAACGCCCCGAGCGCGTCCAGGAGTTCATCCTTGGTGCGGCCCAGCACCACCGCGCGGTGCTCGAACCGTGAGCGGCCCGATGCCAGCGACCAGCCGGCCCCGGCGAGGTCCAGGCCGGGGTCCGCGGCGGCGAAGTCGCGCAGCTTGGCCGCCTGCTCCCGCAGGGCCTGGGCGGTCTTGCCCGACACCGTCCACGGCACCAGGCCGCCGACGACGCCCGCGTCCGCGCCTCGCTCGTCGTGCCGCTCCTGCTCCTGGTCCTGGTCCGGGGACGGGGCCTGCTCCAGGACGATGTGCGCGTTGGTGCCGCTGACGCCGAACGAGGACACCCCGGCCCGGCGCGGACCGTCCGTCTTCGTCCACGCGCGTCCCTCGGCCAGGATCCGTACCGCGCCCGCGGACCAGTCCACGTGGTGCGAGGGTTCGGTCACGTGCAGGGTCTTGGGCAGGTGGCCGTGACGCAGAGCCATCACGGTCTTGATGACCCCGCCGACCCCGGCGGCGGCCTGGGCGTGTCCGAGGTTCGACTTCAGGGAGCCCAGCCACAGCGGCCTGTCCTGGTCGCGGCCCCGGCCGTAGGTGGCCAGCAGCGCGCCGGCCTCGATCGGGTCGCCGAGCACGGTTCCGGTGCCGTGGGCCTCGACGAGGTCCACTTCGGCGGGGGTGACGCCCGCGTTCGCCAGGGCCTTGCGCATCACCTTCTCCTGGGCGCGGCCGTTGGGGGCGGTCAGGCCGTTGCTGGCGCCGTCCTGGTTGACCGCGCTGCCGCGCACGACGGCCAGCACCGGGTGGTTGTTGCGCCGGGCGTCGGACAGCCGCTCCAGGAGCAGCACGCCCACGCCCTCGGCCCATCCGGTCCCGTCGGCGCCGTCCGCGAAGGCCTTGCAGCGGCCGTCGGGCGAGAGGGCGGCCTGCCGGGAGAACTCCACGAACATCGCGGGCGTCGCCATCACCAGCGCCCCGCCGGCCAGCGCCAGGGAGCATTCCCCCGAGCGCAGGGACTGCACCGCCATGTGGAGGGCCACCAGCGAGGAGGAGCACGCCGTGTCCACCGACACCGCGGGCCCGGTCAGGCCGAGCTCGTAGGCGACGCGGCCGGAGGCGACGCTCAGGGCGCTGCCGTACAGCAGGTAGCCCTCCAGGTCCTTCTGGCCGCCTTCCAGGAAGCGCCATCCGTACTCGGAGGAGCTGACCCCGGAGAAGACGCCGACCTCGGATCCGCGGACGTCGGCGGGGACGATTCCGGCGCGTTCGAAGGCCTCCCAGGAGGTCTCCAGCAGCAGGCGGTGGTGCGGATCGACGGCCAGCGCCTCACGCGGGCTGGTGCCGAAGAACTCGGCGTCCCAGCCGGCGACGTCGTCCAGGAACCCTCCCTGGTTGGTGTAGGCGTGGCCGGTGGCGTCGGGATCCGGGTCGTACACGTCGCGCCACCCGCGGTCCTGCGGGAAGTCGCCGATGACGTCGCGGCCCTCGCGGACCACGTCCCACAGTTCCTCCGGCGTCGAGACGCCTCCCGGGTAGCGGCAGGCCATGGCCACCACGGCGATCGGCTCGCCGCGGCCGGCCTTGAGGGCGTCGTTCTCCTGCCGGAGGCGGTCGCGTTCCTCCAGGAGCGTGCGCAGCGCCCGCTGGACCCGGTCCGCGCCGTCCGCCGTGCGTTCCGCGGAGTCGGTCATGCCATTCACCTCTTGTCATCCAGGGCCAGGTCGACCAGTGCTTCGAGATCCAGGTCCGACAGTTCGTCCGCGCCGGCGCTCTCGTCCGCCGCCAAGGCGGCGCCGCCCGCGCCGGGGGTCTGGGCGCAGGCCAGGACCAGGTCGAGGACGCCCGCGCTGCGCAGGCTGTCGATGGAGACGGTCCGCAGCACTTCCCGGATCGCCGCGTCCTCCTCGGTGGCGCCGGCCGTTCCGATGTCCTCCTGCGGGCGCAGCAGGTCGCTGATGTGGTCGCTCAGTTCGCGTGGTGTCGGGTAGCTGAAGACGATGGTGGACGGCAGTCGAAGACCGGTGGAGGCGTTCAGGCGGTTGCAGAGTTCGACGGCGATCAGGGAGTCGGAGCCGAGCCGGGTGAAGGCCTCGTCGACGTCGACGCTCGCGCCGGAGGTGTGTCCGAAGACGACGGCGACCTGTTCGCGGACCCATTCCAGAACGGTTGCGCGGGCCTCGGCGGCCGGCAGGCCGGCCAGCCGGGCGGGCAGCCCGGCCGGACCGCTCTCCTGGCCGGTGCCGGTGCCGGTCCTGGTGCGGCGCGGGCGGCCGCTCTCGACGAGGTCGCGCAGCAGCGGCGGCACGTCGTCGGTGTCCTTGCCGCGCAGTACGGCGAGGTCCAGGTGGGCCGGGACGAGGGCCGCCTTGCCGTCGGCGCGGGCCGTGTCGAACAGGGCCAGGGCCTCGGGGGTCGGCATCGCGGTGATGCCCGTGCGCCGCAGCCGGGCAAGGTCGGCGGCGTCGAGCTCGCCGGTCATGCCGCTGCTGTGCTCCCACCAGCCCCAGGCCAGTGAGGTGCCGGGCAGGCCGGAGGCTGTGCGGCGGGCCGCGAGACCGTCCAGGAAGGCGTTGGCGGCGGCGTAGTTGGCCTGTCCGGCGTTGCCGAGCGTGCCCGCGAGGGCGGAGAAGGTGATGAACGCCGACAGGGGGTGTTCGCGGGTCAGCTCGTCGAGGTTGATCGCGCCGCCCGCCTTGGCGCGCAGCACGTCATCGACGCTCTGCGCGGTCAGTGATTCGACGGTGCCGTCGGCGAGGGCTCCCGCCGCGTGCACGACCGCGGTCAGCGGGTAGCGGGCGGGCAGGCGCGTGAGCAGGTCCGCGACCGCGGTCCGGTCCGCGACGTCCAGGGCCGCGACCTGTACGGCCGCTCCCGCGCCTTCGAGGTCGGCGACCAGGTCGGCGACGCCGTCGGCGGCGGGGCCGCTGCGGCTGGCGAGCAGCAGGCTCCGTACGCCGTGTTCGGCGACGAGGTGGCGGGCCAGGAGCGAGCCCACTCCCCCGGTGCCGCCGGTGACCAGCACGGTGCCGCCGCCGAGGCCGTCGCCCACGTCCAGGACCAGTTTGCCGATGTGACGGCCCTGGCTCATCTCGCGGAACACCTGGCGTGCGTCGTGGATGTCGCGCAGGGAGAGCGGGGGCAGGTGGACGTGCCCGTCGGTGAACAGGTCCATGACGGTCCGGAACATGTCCTGGATCGCCTCGGGGCCCGTCTCGTAGAGGTCGAAGGGCCGGTAGTCGACTCCGGGGTGGGCGGCCGCGATCTGCCCGGGGTCGCGGATGTCGGTCTTGCCCATCTCGACGAAGTGCCCGCCCTGCGGGAGCAGGGTCAGTGAGGCGTCGACGAAGGTGTGGGCGAGGGAGTTGAGGACGACGTCGACGCCGCGGCCGCCGGAGGCGCGGTGGAACTTCTCGGCGAAGTGCAGGTCGCGGGAGGACGCCAGGTGGCTCTCGTCCACTCCCAGGGCCTTGAGGGCGGGCCACTTGGCGGGGCTCGCGGTGGCGTAGATCTCGGCGCCGGCGTGGCGGGCCAGCTGGACGGCGGCCATGCCGACGCCACCCGCCGCGGCGTGGATGAGGACGCGCTGTCCCTTGTGGAGGTTCGCCACGCGGAAGAGGCCGTGGTAGGCGGTGAGGAAGGTGCACGGCACGGATGCGGCCTGGGCGTAACTCCAGCCGTCGGGGATGGGCGCGAGCAGGCGGTGGTCGGCCACGGCGGTGCGGCCGAAGGCCCCGCTGAAGATGCCCGTCACGCGGTCGCCGGGCGTGAACTCGGTGACGTCGTCGGCGACTTCGAGGACGGTGCCGGCGCCCTCGCTGCCGAGTCCGGAGTCGATGGCGGTGCGGTCCACCAGGCCCAGGGCGATGGTGACGTCGCGGAAGTTGAGGCCGGCGGCCTGCACGGCGATGCGGACCTGGCCCGGTGCCAGGGGTGCTTCCACCTCGGGGCAGGGGATCCAGGTCAGGTTCTCCAGCGTGCCCCGGGTCTCGATGCCCAGACGGTGGGCTCCGGCCGGCGCGGGTTCGATGCGGTGGCCGGCCGGCTCGGCCGCTGCCAGCCGCGGGATCAGCAAGGTCCCCTCGCGCAGGGCCAGTTGGCCCTCGTCCAGGGCGAGTACGTCGGGCAGGCGGGCCCAGGAGGTGTCCGCGTCGTCGATGTCCACCAGCCGGAATCTGCCGGGGTGTTCGGTGAGGGCGGAGCGGATCAGGCCCCACACGGACGCGCCGGGCAGGCTTTCGAGGCGCTCGCCGTTTTTGGTGTCCAGGGCCAGGCGGGTGAGGACCACCAGGGTGGAGGCGGCGAGGGATTGTTCGCCCAGGAAGCGCTGGACCTGTTCCAGGACCCGCTTGTTCGCGTCGGCGACGCTCTCGAGCAGTTTGGGGCCGTGGGTGAGGACGTCGTCCAGGGCCAGGACGATGTGGCGGGGTGCCTCCCCGGCCAGGACCTC
This sequence comes from Streptomyces sp. NPDC015532, assembly GCF_043078065.1. Classification (NCBI taxonomy): domain Bacteria; kingdom Bacillati; phylum Actinomycetota; class Actinomycetes; order Kitasatosporales; family Streptomycetaceae; genus Streptomyces; species Streptomyces sp. NPDC015532. The sequence continues at coordinate 224,354 of NZ_JBIBSY010000002.1, forward strand.
GTCCATCGACGCGTAGCAGGCGGGACGGCGCTCGCTCGTGCCGGTGAGCCGGGTGGCGAGAGCGCCGGGTGTGCCGAGGAGGGCCCATCGTCCTTGGCGGGTCTCGCGCAGTTTCTCCTTGGCCGGGCGCCACCGCAGTTCGTACAGCGGCCGCTCCTGTCCGCCGGGTGCGGAGCGGACCTGTCCGGCGTGGGCGGGGCGGAAGGCCAGTGTCGCGACGGAGGCGGCCGGCCGGCCGTGCTCGTCGGCGATCGCCAGCGACACGGCGTCCTCGCCGGCCGGGGACAGGCGGACCCTGACGGTCGGCGTGCACGGTCCGGTCAGGTCCACGCCGGACCAGGCGAAGGGCATGCGGCCCTGTTCGCCGGTGACCTCGATGACGCCGCCGGCCACGGACGCGTGCAGGACGGTGTCGAGCAGGGCCGGGTGCAGGGCGAAGGCGCCGCCGGCCGTGGGGTCGGCGGTGTCGGGGAGGGTGGCGAGGGCGTAGAGGTCCTCGCCGTGCCGCCAGACCTCCCGCAGGCCGCGGAACATGGGGCCGTAGTCGAATCCCGCGTCCGCGAACCGGTCGTAGAGGCCGCTGATGTCGAGTCGGCTGGCCCCGGCCGGCGGCCATGCGGTGAGTGCCGCCGTGGCCGCCGGTGCGGTGCCCGGTGCCAGGTTCCCGCTCGCGTGGTGGGTCCAGCCGCCGCTGTGTGCGGGGCTGTCCTGGCCGGGCTGCGCGTACACGTCCAGGGAGCGGCGTCCGCTGTCGTCGGCCGCGCCGAGGACGATGCGTATGCGCACGTCGCCGGAGTCGGGCAGGATCAGGGGGACGGCCAGGGTGAGTTCCTCGACGGCGGCACATCCGACGTGGCCGCCGGCCGACAGTGCCAGGTCCAGGTAGGCCGTCGCGGGGACGACGACGGCGCCGAACACGGTGTGGTCGCCCAGCCAGCCGTGGGTGCGCTGGGACCACAGGTCGGTGAAGACCTTCTCGCCGGTGCCGGGGTGGTCCACCACGGCGCCGAGCAGGGGGTGTCCGGGGGCCGACAGGCCGGCGGAGGTGACATCGGTGGTCTGCGTTCCGGCGAGGAAGTCCAGCCAGTAGCGCTGCCGTTGGAAGGCGTAGGTCGGCAGGTCCACCGTGCGGCGGGGGCCGAACAGGGCGCCGAAGTCCACCGGGGAGCCGGCGACGTGCAGGTGGGCCAGTGCGCCGAGCAGCGCCTGCGGGGCGGGGCGGTCGCGCCGCGACGCCGGCACGACCAGTACGTCGGTGACGCCCTCACCGGCGAGGGCCTCCTTGGTGATGCTGGTGAGCGTCGCTCCGGGCCCGACCTCCACGAAGGTGTCCGCGCCTGCGGCGCGGGCGCACTGCACCGCGTCCCAGAAGCGCACGGGGTCGCGGACGTGGTCGACCCAGTAGCGGGCGGAGGTCAGCTCCTGCAGGGTGGCCTCGCGGCCCAGCCGGGTGGAGACGATGGGGATCGTCATCTCGCCGGGCAGGAGTTCGCCGAGAGCCGCCGCGAACTCCTCGAGGACCGGGTCCATCAGCGGGGAGTGGAAGGCGTGGTCGACCGGGAGGAGTTTCGCCGAGACGCCGTCGGCGGCGAGGGCGTCGCGCAGGGCGTGGACCTGCTCGCGCAGGCCGGAGACGACCACGGACTCGGGGCCGTTGACGGCGGCCACACCGACGCGGTCGTAGGCGTCCAGCAGGGTGCTCATGTGCGTGGGTGCGGCGCGGACGGCGAGCATGGCGCCGGGTTCGGTGACCTTCTGCATGGTGCGTCCGCGGGCGGCGACGAGCCGGGTCGCGGTGTCCAGGTCCAGGACGCCGGAGACATGGGCGGCGGCGATCTCGCCGACGGAGTGGCCGATGAGCCGGGCGGGCCGCGGGGCGTAGCGGGCCAGGAGCCGGTAGAGGCTGACCTGGAGGGTGAACAGGGCGGGCTGGGCGATGTCCGTGCGTTCGCGGCCGGCGGGCTCGTCGGCGAGCAGGACGGGCTTGAGCGGGTAGGGCAGGTGGGCGTCGAAGCGCGCGCAGATCTCGTCGAGGCTCCGCGCGAAGACGGGGTAGGTGTCGTACAACTGCCGTGCCGCGCCTGCCCAGGGGGAGCCCTGCCCCGGGAACAGGTAGACCGGGGCGCCGGGTTCGCCGGCCGTGCCGCGCACGAGGGCGGCGCCGTCCTTGCCCTGGCTCAGCGCGTCGAGCGCGTTCAGCAGTTCGTCCCGGTCGTGGCCGAGGACGACCGCGCGGTGCTCGAAGCGGGTGCGGCTCGACACCAGCGACCAGCCTGCGTCCAGGAGGTCCAGGTCCGCGTCGGCGGCGGCGAGGTCGCGCAGCCGGGCGGCCTGTTCGCGCAGGGCCTGCTCGGAGCGTGCCGACAGCACCCAGGGCACCGGGTCGCCCTCGCAGTGGGGCAGCGGGTCCTCGTCGCCCTCCTCCGCTTCGTCCTCGGGCGCCTGTTCCAGGATCACGTGGGCGTTGGTGCCGCTGGCCCCGAACGCGGAGACGCCCGCCCGCCGGGGACGGCCGTCCGCCGTGGTCCACCGGCGGGCCTCGGTCAGCAGCTCCACGGCTCCTGCCGACCAGTCGATGTGTGTCGAGGGGCGATCGACGTGCAGCGTCCTGGGCAGCAGCCCGTGCCGCATCGCCATGATCATCTTGATGATGCCGCCGACTCCGGCGGCGGCCTGGGTGTGCCCGATGTTCGACTTCAGCGACCCCAGCCACAGCGGGTCCTGGGCATCGCGGTCCTGGCCGTAGGTGGCGAGCAGGGCGCCCGCCTCGATGGGGTCGCCGAGCGTGGTGCCGGTGCCGTGTGCCTCGATCGCGTCGATGTCGCCGGCCTGGAGCCGGGCGTTGGCCAGCGCGGCCCGGATGACGCGCTGCTGCGCGGGACCGCTGGGCGCGGTCAGGCCGTTGGACGCACCGTCCTGGTTGATGGCCGAGCCGCGGATCACCGCCCAGATCCGGCGCCCGTTGCGGCGGGCGTCACCGAGCCGCTCCAGGGCGAGCATGCCGACGCCCTCGGAGAAACCTGTGCCGTCCGCCGCGTCCGCGAACGCCTTGCACCGGCCGTCCACCGACAGGCCCCGCTGCCTGGACATCTCCCGGAACACCTGCGGCATCCCGACGACGGTGACCCCACCGGCCAGGGCCAGTGCGCACTCGCCCTGCCGCAGCGACTGCACCGCCTGGTGCACCGCGACCAGCGAGGACGAGCACGCGGTGTCCGTGGAGATGGCCGGGCCCTCCAGGCCCAGCGCGTACGACACCCGCCCGGACGCCACGCTCAGCAGGGAACCGAGCTGCGCATAGCCCGAGATGGCTTCCGGGGTGGCGAAGTGGTTGCCGTAGCCGAAGTAGGCGAGTCCGGCGAACACTCCGGTGTCGCTGCCGCGCAGGGACTCGGGGTCGATGCCGGCCCGCTCGACGCACTCCCACGACGCCTCCAGCAGCAGGCGCTGCTGCGGGTCGGCGGAGAGCGCCTCGCGCGGGTTGATCCCGAAGAAGTCGGCGTCGAAGTCGCCGGCGTCGTAGAGGAATCCGCCCTTGCGGGTGTAGCAGGTGCCGGGGTGGTCCGGGTCCGGGTCGTAGAAGTTCTCCAGGTCCCAGTTGCGGTCGTCGGGGAAGTCGTCCACGACGTCCGCGCCCTGTCGCACCAGCTCCCACAGTTCCTCGGGGGACGCCACCTGGCCCGGGTAGCGGCAGGCGACGCCCACGATCGCGATGGGTTCGGCGGCGGCGTCCGTCAGCTCCTGAAGGCGCCTGCGTGTCTCGATCAGCTCGATCGACGTCCGTTTGAGGTAGTCGAGAACCTCGGCGTTGTTGTCGTTTGTCATCGCTTTCCCCTAGCCGAGCTCTTTGTCCAGCAGCGCGAGGAGTTCTCCCGCCGATGCCGCACCGATCTGGTCGACGATGGCGACCGGTGACCCGTCGTCGCCCGCCAGCGAACGGACTCGGCCCTGCAACTCGCCGAGCAGAGTGGAAATCGTGGCCCGGTCCTGCTCCGCTAGCGTGCGGAACGCGTCCTCGAGCCGGGCGCCCAGGTGCTCGATCTCCTTGACCAGGTGATCGGCCGGGGACTGCTGCCCGGCGCCGGGGTCCGGGGTGAGGCGTGTGCCCAGGAAGTGGGCGACGGCGGTGGGGGTCGGGTGGTCGAACACGAGGGTGGCGGGCAGCTTCAGGGCGGTCACCGCCGCCAGCTTGTTGCGCAGCTCCAGTGCCGTGAGCGAATCGATCCCCAGCGTCTTGAACGTCACCGCGGGAGCGACCCGCCCGGTGTCGGCGTGACCGAGGACGAGCGCGGTCTGCGTCCGTACGGCGTCCAGCAGGAGGGTCCGTGCCTCGTCTGCCGGCAGCGACCTCAGTTGCTGTTCGAGCGGCACGTCGGTGGGCTCCGGGCCTGCGGATCCGACGGGTCCGGTGGAGGTCCGGGCGAGGGTGCGCAGCAGCGGGGAGGCCGTCTGCGCGCTGCCGCTCGCCTGCAGGTTCAGCAGCGCCGGCACGAGCACCGGTTCGTCGGCCGCGAGGGCGGCGTCGAAGAGCGCGAGTCCCTCCTGCGAGGACAGCGGGCGCACACCGCGGCGCTGCAGGCGCCGGACGTCGGCTTCGCTGATGTCGGCGCTCATGTCGCTGCGTTCGGCCCAAAAGCCCCAGCACAGTGCGCCGGCGGCCAGTTCGCGGCTGCGGCGGGCCTCGGCGAGGCCGTCGAGGAAGGCGTTGGCCGCCGCGTAGTTGGCCTGTCCGGGGGTGCCGAGCACGCCGGCGATCGAGGAGAACAGCACGAACGCGGACAGGTCCAGGTGCTCGGTCAGTTCGTGCAGGTGCCAGGCGCCGCGCACCTTCGGCGCGAGGACCGCATCGAGGCGGTCCTCGGTCAGGGCCTCGACGACGCCGTCGTCCAGGACGCCCGCGCAGTGGATCACCGCCGTCAGCGGGTGCTCGGTGGGCACGGCGGCGATCAGTTCGGCGACGGCGTCGCGGCTGGTGACGTCGCAGGCCGCGATCTGGACGTGGGCGCCGGCCGCGGTGAGCTCCTCGCTCAGGGCCGCCGCCGCGGGGGCTGCCGGGCCGCGCCTGCTGGTCAGCACCAGCCGGCGCACGCCGTGCCGCTCGACCAGGTGCCGGGCCAGGATCGCGCCGAGGCCGCTGGTGCCGCCGGTGATCAGCACCGTACCGGAGCCGAGCGGAGCCGCTCGCGGTGCTCCGTCGCGGGGTGCGGGGGCCGCGTGGGCCAGGTGGGGGGTGCTCGCGTGGCCGGCCCGGATCTTGAGCTGGGCTTCGCCGGTGGCGGCGGCCGCCGGGACCAGGGCGAAGGACTCGGGCCGGCCGTCGGTGTCCACGAGCGTGAAGCGCTGCGGGTTCTCGGTCTGCGCGGTGCGTACGAAGCCCCAGACGGCGGCCGCCGCGGGATCGGGGTGGGCGATGTGGTCGTCGTGGAAGGCGTCCCGTGTCACGAGGACCAGGCGGGAGGCGGAGAACCGTTCGTCGGCGAGCCAGTCCTTGGTCCAGCGCAGCACCCGGTGCAGGCGCTGTTCGGCCAGGGCGGGGGTGTCGCCGCCGGCAGCGCCGTCATCGTCGAGGCGGGCGATGACGAGGGGGGGTATCTCCGCGCCGGACGCGGCGAGTTCGGCGGGGCCGGCGAAGGCAGGCCCGTCCGTTGCCTGCGTGCCGGGGGCGGCTCCCAGCACCGGGTACCGGTCCGTCGGCTGCCCGGGGGGAACGGCGAGGGGTGCCCAGTCCACCTGGAACAGCGCGTCCTGGTGGTCGAAGCTCAGCGCGGTCAGCTCCTCGGCGTCCACCGGGCGCAGGCTCAGCGAGGCGACGCCGCCGAGTGGTGTCCCGCTGCCGTCCGCGAGGGTCACGGACAGCGTGTTCTCCCCCGCGGGGGAAAGCCGCACGCGCAGGGTGGCGGGCCGGCCGGCGTCGAGGCGCAGTCCGGTGCAGCGGAAGGGCAGTTGGCCCTCGGGCCGGGAGGTGTCGGTGAAGGGGCCCAGGCCGGCCGGGAGCAGCGCGGCGGTCAGCAGCGCCGGGTGGATGCGGAAGCGGCCCTGCTCCGCGCCGTCGGCTGCGGGCAGTTCGACCTCGGCGAACAGGGTGTCGCCCGTGCGCCACACCGCGCGGGTGCCGCGCAGCAGGGGGCCGTGGCCGAAGCCGAGGGCGGCCAGCCTGGTGTATTCGTCGTCGAAGGGGACGGCGGTCGCGCCTGGGGGCGGCCATGCGGTGAGGCTCTCCTGGGCGGGGGCGGGTGCGGTGCCGGATCCGAGGGTCCCGGTGGCGTTGCGCGTCCACGTGTTCTCGCCGTCGGCGCGTGAGTGCACGCCGACGGCGCCCTTGCCGTCGACGACGACGCGGATCTCGCGTTCGGCCGTGCGGGAGAGCACCAGCGGTGTGTGCAGGGTGAGTTCGTCGACGGTGTCGCGGCCCGTGCGGTGCGCCGCCCATACGGCCAGTTCCGCCAGTGCGGCCCAGGGCACCAGGACGGCGCCGTGGACGAGGTGGTCGGCGAGCCAGGGGTGGCGTTCCAGTGACAGGCGTCCGCTGCCCGCCACTGCCCCGCGGCCGGTGTCGTCGGGCAGGTCGATCACGGCGTCGAGCAGCGGGTGGTCGCAGGTGCTCGCGGCGGTGGTCTCGGCGGGGGTGTTCAGCCAGTACCGCCGGCGCTGGAAGGCGTACGTGGGCAGTTCGGCCCGTCGGTCGTCCGCGCCGTCGAAGGCCGTCTGCCACGACACGGCGAGGCCAAGGACGAACGCTTCGGCGGCCGACTGGTAGAGCCGGGCGAGGCCGCCCTCGTCGCGGCGCAGCGAGCCCACCACGAACCCGGTGGCGCCGGGGGTGGTGTCGAACATCTCCTGGATGGTCATCACGAGCAGCGGGTGCGGGCTGAGTTCGATGACGGCGCTGTTGCGTTCCCGCTCGACCAGGCGGCCCATGGCGGTGGCGAACTGCACCGGTCGGCGCAGGTTCTGGTACCAGTAGCCGGTGTCGAGCCGGAGGGGGTCGATGAGGTCGCCGGTGACGGTGGAGTAGATCGCCACCGGTGTGGTCCTGGGGGTGATGGGGCCCAGTTCCTGCTGGAGCCGGCCGTCGAAGCGGTCCATGAGCGGTGAGTGGCCGGGGACGCTGGACTTGATCAGCCGGGCGCGGACGCCCTCGGCCTGGCAGGCCGCGACCAGTTTCTCGACCGCCTCGCTCTCGCCGGAGACTGTCGTGGAGCTCGGTCCGTTCACGGCGGCGATGCCGATGCGGGACTCCTGGCCGGCGAGGAGTTCGTGCACGCGAGCCTCGGGCAGCAGGATGCCGGCCATGCTGCCCTGGCCGGTGACGGTGGCCAGGAGGCGGGAGCGCAGGGCGACGATCTTGGCGGCGTCCTGCAGGGTCAGGGCGCCGGCGACATGGGCGGCGGCGATCTCGCCCTGGGAGTGGCCGATGACCACGTCGGGGCTCACCCCCAGCGAGCGCCACACCTGCGCGAGCGCGACCATCACCGCGAAGAGCACCGGCTGGACGACGTCGATGTCCTCCAGGTCCGCCGAGTCCGGTCCGCCGCACACGGTGTCGATCAGTGACCAGGACACCCACGGCTCCAGCGCCTTGGCGCAGGCGCGCAGTTCGTCGGCGAAGACTGGGGAGGTCTCCATGAGTTCGCGGCCCATCGCGATCCACTGGGCGCCCTGGCCGGGGAAGACGAAGACCGTCTTGCCGACCGGCCTGGCCACTGCGGACACCGCGCCGGAGGCGGGCTCCTCCCCCGCGGCGACGGTGGCGAGGCGGGCGAGGAGTTCGTCCCGGCCGGCGCCGATGACGACCTGGCGGTGCTCGAACAGCGACCGGGTCGTCACCAGCGCCTGTCCCACGCCCGCGGCCGTCGCGCCGGCGTCCGCGGCGACGCTGTCGCGCAGCCGCGCCGCCTGCGCGCGCAGCGCCTGCTCCGACCGCGCCGACAGCACCCACGGCAGCGCCTGCGGCGCGCCGGTGGCGGGCTGTGCGGCGTCACCTGCCGGAGTGGGGTGCAACTCGGCTTCGGTGGGGGCCTGTTCGAGGATCAGGTGGGCGTTGGTGCCGCTGATGCCGAAGGACGACACGCCCGCGCGCCGGGGCCGGTCCTTTGCCGTGGTCCATTGCCGGGCCTCGGTCAGCAGCTCCACCGCGCCCTGCGACCAGTCGACGTGTGTCGAGGGGCGGTCGACGTGCAGCGTCCTGGGCAGCACGCCGTGCCGCATCGCCATGATCATCTTGATGGTGCCGCCGACACCGGCGGCCGCCTGGGTGTGCCCGATGTTCGACTTCAACGACCCCAGCCACAAAGGCTGTCGGGCGTCGCGGTCCTGGCCGTAGGTGGCCAGCAGGGCTTCTGCCTCCATGGGGTCGCCGAGCCGGGTGCCGGTGCCGTGCGCCTCCACCGCGTCCACGTCGCCGAACGACAGCCCGGCATCGGCCAGGGCGGCCCGGATGACCCGCCGCTGGGCCAGTGTGTTCGGTGCGGTCAGGCCGTTGGACGCGCCGTCCTGGTTGATCGCCGAGCCGCGGATCACCGCCCAGATCCGGCGGCCGTTGCGGCGCGCGTCACCGAGCCGCTCCAGGACCAGGACGCCGGCGCCCTCGGAGAAGCCGGTGCCGTCGGCCGCGTCGGCGAACGCCTTGCACCGGCCGTCCGCCGACAGGCCCCGCTGCCGGGCGAGTTCCACGAACATCCCCGGGGTCGGCAGCGTCGAGACCCCGCCGGCCAGCGCCAGCGTGCACTCCCCCGAGCGCAGGGACCGTACGGCCTGGTGGATGGCGACGAGCGAGGCGGAGCAGGCGGTGTCGGTCGACACCGCCGGGCCCTCGAGGCCCAGCACGTAGGCCACGCGGCCCGAGGCCACGCTGAGGTAGGTGCCGGTGATCTGGAAGCCCTCCACCTCGCCGGACGCGCCGCCGCCGATCCTGGGGCCGTAGTCGACACCGTAGAGGCCGGTGAACACGCCGGTCGCCGAGCCCCGCAGCGCGGCCGGGTCGATGCCCGCCCGCTCCAGGGCCTCCCACGAGGTCTCCAGCATCAGCCGCTGCTGCGGGTCCATCGCCAGCGCCTCGCGCGGGCTGATGCCGAAGAACTCCGCGTCGAAGTCCGCGAGTCGGGGCAGGAAGCCGCCGGTGCGGGTGTACGTCCTGCCGTGCGCCTCGGGGTCGGGGTCGTAGAGGGCCTCCAGGTCCCAGCCGCGGTCCTGGGGGAAGTCGCCCATGGCGTCCACTTCGCCGGAGACGACTCCCCACAGCTCCTCGGGGGAGGTCACCCCGCCCGGGAAGCGACACCCCACACCCACGACGGCGATGGGCTCGCGCGCGGACTCCTCCAGCTCGCGCACCCGCTCGCGCAGTTCCTGCGCGTCACCGACGGCACGTCGCAAGTAGGAGCGGAGCTTGTCGACTTCCTCCACCAGGGGCCTCCCTCAACGGTTGATTGGAAGAACGGGTGCGGCTACAGGTATCCGCGGTCGATCAGGGCGTAGAGATCGTCGTCACTGCGGCCGTCCGGGGCTTGTCCCTCCACCGGCCGGGCGGCCTCCGGCTCCGCTGCGTCGGGGGCCGGCGGCTCCAGGAGGGAGAAGAGGTGGTCGGCGAGCGCCTGCGGGGTGGGGTGGCTGAACGCTGCGGTGGCCGGGAGCCGCACCGCGGCCGCCGCGTTGAGCCGGTTGCGCAGCTCCACCGCCATCGAGGAGTCGAAGCCCAGGGCCTTGAAGGTCTCTGCCGCCCGCGCCTCGAGATCGGCGGGCGTCAGCTCCACGCCCTTGGCGGCGAGGAGGTGGGCCGTCTGGGCGCACACGAGGGCGCGGGCCGCCGACGGCGAGTCCGGGCCCGCCGGGCGCGCGCCCCGGCTGTCCGCCGGTGCGGCGGGGTCGTTCGTGCCGTCGGGGGCGGTCAGCCAGTGGCGCCGGCGCTGGAAGGGGTAGGCCGGCAGGCCGATCCGGTGCGGCCGGCCGGGGGTGAACACCGCCGTCCAGTCCACCGGCACGCCGCGCACGTGCAGTTCGGCCAGCGACGCCAGGACCTTGGCCGCGCTCCCGTCGTGCCTGCTGAGGGTGCCCACCACCGGGGGCGGGGCGGCCAGTGCGTCGGCGGCCTCCTCCATCGCCACCTGGAGCACGGGGTGCGGGCTGATCTCCACGTACACGCCGCCGCGTTCGCGCATCAGGTTCTCGACGACCTCGCCGAAGCGCACGGTCGAGCGCAGGTTGTCGTACCAGTACGAGGCGTCGAGGCGGCGGGTGTCGAGGGGTGCGGCGGTGACGGTGGAGTGGAACTCCACCCCCGTCTCCTGCGGGGTGATCCCGGCGGCGGCCGCGAGGACCTGGTCGCGGATGCGTTCGACGTGATGGGAGTGGGAGGCGTACTTGACCTTGATGGGGCGGACCCGGACGCCGTCCTCGGTGGCCTGCGCGGTGAACTCCTCAAGGGCCGGGAGGTCTCCGGCGATCACCACGGAGGCCGGTCCGTTGACGGCGGCCACCGACAGCCGCCCGGGCCATCGCTGCACCCGCTCCTCGACCTGGGCCAGGGGTGCGGCGACGGCGTGCAGGCCGCCCAGGCCGGCCAGCGCGGTCAGTGCCTGGCTGCGCAGGGCGACGACGCGCGCCGCGTCCTTCAGGGAGAGCGCGCCGGCCGCGCAGGCCGCGGCGATCTCTCCCTGCGAGTGCCCCACCACCACGTCGGGGGTCACTCCCAGGGAGCGCCACAGTGCGGCGAGGGAGACCATCATCGCGAAGAGTGCGGGCTGGACGACGGCGTCCCCGCGCTCCAGTGACGGCGCCGACTCCGCCTCGGTGACCAGGTCCAGCAGGGACCAGTCGAGCCACGGCTCCAGCGCCGCGGCGCAGGCCTCGATGGAGCGGGCGAACACCTCGGACTCGGCGTAGAGCTGCCGGCCCATGCCCAGCCACTGCGAGCCCTGGCCGGGGAAGACGAACACGACCGGGCCCGCGGGCAGGCCGGCGGTGCCGCGCACGGCCCGGGTCCCGGCGCTGCCGACCGCCACCAGGTCGAGGCCGGCCAGTGCCTCGTCGCGGTCGTCGGCCAGGACGACGGCGCGGTGCTCGAAGAGCGACCGGGTCGCGATCAGGGAGTGCCCGATCTGGGCCGCAGGCAGCGACGCGTGGGCGCTCACGAGGTCGTGCAGCCGCGCGGCCTGCTGCCGCAGGGCCTGCTCCGAGCGGGCCGACAGCACCCAGGGCACCGTCTCGGTGACGATCGCCGCAGTGCCGTTCCCGCCGGCGGCGGGCTGTCCGGCCTGAGGTGCGGGGGCCTGTTCGAGGATGACGTGGGCGTTGGTGCCGCCCATGCCGATCGAGGACACCCCTGCCCGGCGCGGCCGGCCGGGTTCGCCCGGCCAGGGCCGCGCGGCGCGCAGCACCTCGAAGTCGTCGTGGAAGCCGGAGACGGCGGGGTTGGGGGTGGTGAAGTTCGGGGTGGGGACCAGGTGGGCGCGCTCCACGCACAGCGCGGCCTTCACGAAGCCGACGATGCCCGCGGCCGGCTCCAGGTGGCCGACGTTGGCCTTCACCGAGCCGACGGCGAGCCGGCGGCTGCGGCCGCTCGCGCGGAACACCTCCCGCAGGCCCGACAGTTCGGCCGGGTCGCCGAGCCGGGTGCCGGTGCCGTGGGCCTCGACGTAGTCGACGTCCTCGAACGCGACGCCCGCGCGGCGCACGGCGGACAGCACGGCCGAGGCCTGCCCGGTGGGGCTGGGGTCCGGTATCCGGGAGGAGGCGCCGCCGCTGTTCACGCCCCAGCCGCGCACCACCGCGTGGATGGGGTCGCCGTCGGCGACGGCGAGGTCGAGCCGTTTCAGGACGACGAACGCGCCGCCCTCGCCGCGGGTGAAGCCGTTGGCCCGTGCGTCGAAGGGAAAGCAGCGGCCGTCGGGCGAGAGCGCGCCCAGGTTCGCCAGGCCCGCTCCGGCCTCGGGGTCGACGATCAGGTGCACGCCTCCGGCGATCGCCATGTCCACCGCGCCGCCGCCGATCCGCTCGCAGGTCAGCGCCAGCGACACCAGGGAGGAGGACTGGCCCGAGTCCGCACACAGGCTCATGCCGCGGACGTCGAACAGGTGCGAGATCCGGTTGGCGATCAGCGCGCCGCTGGAGCCGAGCGCGGCGTAGCGGTCGTCCCTGTCGCTGCCGGACAGCTTGCGCAGCAGTTCGTAGCCGGAGGGCCCGGCGCCGACCACGACGTCGACCTCGCGGCCGGCCAGGGCGGCGGCCGGGAGGCGGGCGTCCTCGACGGCCTCCCAGGCGAGTTCGAGGCCCAGCCGCTGCACGGGGTCCATGGCTGCGGCTTCCCCGGGCGAGATGTCGAAGAAGGCCGCGTCGAAGCCGTCGACGGCCTCGAGGAACGAGCCCGAGTCCAAGGTGGCGGCGTCCGGGTGGGACCGGTAGGTGGACTGTGCGTCGGCGGCCCGCTGCGCGGGGAAGGTGCCGATGGTCGACCGTCCCTGGTGCAGCAGGTCCCAGAACTGGTCCACGCCGTGCACACCGGGGAAGCGGCACGACATCCCGATCACGGCAATATCGGTGGCTGCGCCACTCATGAGTGTTCCTTCCGGTTCCTTCGGTGTACGGCGGGCACGCGCGGCGCCGGGGCGCTCACGGCCACGAGCGGCTGCACGGCGCTCACAGCCAACGGGTCAGCAGCTTCGACAGCTCGTCCGGCGCGTTCATGAAGTCGTAGTGGCCGCCGCCGACCACCCGGAACTCGACGGAGTCGGCGTAGTGGCGCCAGCCCTGGAGGTCGGCGAGGGTCACGTCCTGGTCGTCGCGCCAGTGCACGACGACGATGGGGCAGTCCACCGCGGCCGGCGTCTCGCGCCGGTATTTCTTGGCGGCGGCGTGGTCGCGCGCCAGGACCATGAGGCCCAGATCGAGCATGTCGGGGCGCGGCTCGATGCCCCGGCCGCGGACGAACGCCTCGACCTCGTCGCGCAGTTCGGACTCGGTCATGGTGAGCATCGGGTCGCGTGAGGCGTCGTGCGGGGCCGGCTGGCCGGAGACGAACAGGCAGTCCGGTGTGGGCAGTTGGGCTTCGGCGAGCCTGAGCGCGGTCTCGTAGGCGGGCAGTGCGCCCGCGCAGTGCGCGAAGAACGCGAACGGCCGGTCGAGCAGCGGTGTCAGGGGTTCGACCAGGTCGGCGGCGAGGTTCTCGTAGGTGCCGTAGTGGGGGTGGCCGAGCCGGTTCTCGCGGCCGGGGAACTGCACCGGGCAGACCTCGATGTCCTGGAGCGCGGCCGGCCAGGCGCTGAAGGCGGAGGCGCCCGATCCGGAGAAGGGGAAGCAGAAGAGCCGGGCCGGGTGGTCGGTTGGCGGCCGGACGAACCACGGCGACAGGGCGATGGCGGAGCCGGTTGTCATGGCGTCTTTCGTTTCTGCGCGACGATGGGGAGGTGGGTCATACCGGCGATGAAGTACGACCGCAGGTGCTGCGGTTCACCGGCGAGCTGGATCGATCCGAACCGTTGCAGCAACTCCTCGAAGAAGATCCGCAGGGTCAGCCGGGCCAGTGGCGCGCCGATGCAGAAGTGCGGCCCGAACCCGAACGCGACCTGCCGCTTGGCGTTGGGGCGGGTGAGGTCGAAGGTGTGCGGGTCGGGGAAGAGGGACTCGTCCCGGTTGGCCGAGCCGATCCACGCGACGACCGCGGCGCGGGCCGGGATCGTGCCCCCGCCGATGTGGACGTCGTCCACCGCGTAGCGCATGAAGTTGCAGGCGGCCGATGTCCAGCGCAGCCCTTCCTCGACCAGGTTCGGGATCAGCGTCGGGTCCGCCTGCGCCTTCTCGAACTGCTCGGGCCGCTCGATGAGTGCCTGCACGGTGCCCGAGACGGTGTGCGGTGTGGTGACGTTGGCGCCCAGCAGGATGCTGTAGCCGTCGAGGGCGATCTCCTCGTCGCTCAGCGGTGCGCCGCCCGCGCTGACGCTCATGAGGTGGGCGAGCAGGGTGTCGTCCTGGCCGCCGGCGGCACGGCGCCGCTTGACCCACTCGGTGACGTAGTTGACCAGCTCGTGGTGGGAGATGGCCAGTGTGGCGGCCTCGTGTCCGACCATGAAGTGCGGGTCCGAGGGAGCGGTCACCATCGCGGTGAGCTGGACGAGTTCTTCCCAGTCCTCGGCGGGGATGCCGAGGAGCGGGCCGGTGACCATCGCCGGGAGGAGCAGCGCGGCTTCGGCGAGGTCGAAGGTGTCGCCGTCGAGCGCCGGCTGGAGGAAGCGCCGGATCGTCCCGCGGATCGAGTCCTCCCAGGACTTCACCGCCCGGGCGGTGAGTTTGGAGCCAAGGGGCCGGCGGACCTCGGTGTGCCGGGGCGGGTCGGTGGAGGTCAGCAGCTTGCCCGCCGCGGGGTCGTCGATCCCGACGTGGGTGGGGGTCGTGCCGCGTTCGGAGGTGAACTCGCGGTGGTCGCCGAGCACGCGGCACACGTCCTCGTGGCGGGTCACCGACCAGAACTCCCTCCCGTCGGGCAGGACTTGGTGGTGCAGCGGCGCCTTCGCCCGCATCACGTCCCACACCGGGTGCGGATCGCCCGAGGTGTAAAGGTCCAGGTCGAACAGGTCGAGGGTGTCGAGGTCGACGTCGCGTGCGGGACCGGGCGTCAGCCTCACGTCCTGGTCCTCCCCTGCTCGATCAGCTCGGCGACCCGGGTGGGGGTCTGCGCCAGGTAGAAGTCGCGCACGGACAGCTGGACGCCGTAGTTCTGCGCCACCTGCTCGATGATTTTGATTCCGGTGAGCGAATTCCCGCCGAGCACGAAGAAGTCGTCCTGCGGCCCGACCTCACGGTCGCCGAAGTGTGCCGCCCACAGCGCCGAGACCTCCTTCACGAGCGATGCCGGCGCACCGGAGGGCACCGGCTCTCCTTCCGGCGTCCCGTCCTGCCCGCCCCGCTGGTTGATCACCTTCGGCGAAGATTCCATTTCCAGCCTTTCCTTCCTCTGTCGGACGGGAATGCCCGTCCATGCCGCTGCCGGAAGGTCGACGCAGCGACCCGACAGACCCGAAAGTGATGGATGGCCTATTCGATTCGATAGGCGTGCCCGAAGTCACCGCGCTGCCACGGTAGATGGCCGGACAAACGCCAGGCAAGGGATGACAGTGCGGACAACCCCGCAAGGCGGTGTGCTGTCCTGCCGACGGGACAGCACGCCGTATCGCGACCCTGATCGAAGCATGTGACGGGCGGCAAGCGGACCGGCCGGCTCGCCCAAGTCCCGTGCGCCACCGCGTCGTTGCCTTGTACAACTCGGAAGAATTATGGTGACGATCGGGCGGAACGCCCAGCGGTTTCCGGGCGCGTCAAACAATCATGTGCTGGAGGGGATTTCCTTGCTGAAGTCGGAACGGCTTGCGGTACTGCCCATCGATGCGTACGACCTGGGCCCGGAATTGTCCATCGTGGACGAGCACGAGTACGGCGGCGAATACGACACCTTCACCTTCGGGTCATGGTCGTCCCATGTGCTGGCCAACGGCAGCGGCGCCGATTCCGACGTCGCTTTCCGCCCCCACGAGGGCAGCCTTTCCCTGACCGAACTGGGAAAGCAGCTGCCGAACATCATGTCCCTGGTGACCGGGCATTTCCCGCTGGACCGGCTGCAGTGGGTGCGCATCTTCGCCCTGCGTGAGGGGATCATCGCCCCGCACGTGGACTTCCTGGAGTGGGCGAAGCCGGGCACGCGGGTGCAGATTCCGCTGCGCACCAGCGAGGAGTCGCTGCACTCCGAGAACGACATCCTCTACCACATCCGCCGCGGCGAGGTGTGGAAGATCCACTCGACCGACCCGCATTCCGCGCGCAGCACGTCGGGCACCGCCCGGCTCTCGCTGTGCCTCGACTTCGCGGACGCCCAGGAGCCGATCGCGATCCGCGGCACCGTCCCCGCGACCGAGCCGATCCGCGTCGTCGAGCGTCCCGAGCCGACCGAGGCGGAGATCGAGGAACTCATCGCCTCCGCCGCCGGCCTGACGCTCCAGAGCATGCGGCCGAGCTTCCGCCCGTTCGCCGAGCTGCACTTCGAGCGGCACGCGCACGCCACCGCGGCGTACGACTGGTACCTGGAGGCCGCGCGGCGCACCGGCGACGAGGACATCGTCGCCAAGGCCCAGGCCTTTCGCACGTACTGCATCGAGAAGCGGGGCGACGGCGAGGCGTTCGACTGGTGAGAGCGCTGCCTTCGGCCGGCGGCGGTCCGGGGCCGGGGCGGCGCCCTGACACCCGGCCCGCCGCCGGCCGAAGGCAGCGCTCCGGCCCTCCCCCGTGCGACGCACCCGCCCGCTGCCGCCGGCACACCGCAGGGGCCGGGGGGGGCCGGGCCCGCGCAGGGCCGGCGCCCCCAGGCCCCTGTTGTGCGCCGGCGGCCGGGCGCGGGGGCGGCCCCCCGGGGGGGGGCCCCCAACGGCC
>NZ_JBIBSY010000002.1:240769-313000 GCF_043078065.1 Streptomyces sp. NPDC015532
CCCGCCCGCCCCCCCCCCCCCCCGGGCCCCCCCCCCCCCCCCCGGCCCCGCCCCCCCCGGGGGGGGGGGGGGGCCCGCCCCGGGGGGGGGCGGCCCCCCCCCGGCCCGGGGGGGGGGCGGGCGCCCGGCCGATGGTCCGCCGCACGGGGGCGGCGCACCATCGGCCCGTGCGGCCGGATCACCCCTTCGTGGTGCCCGCGCGCAGCCGCTCGATCATGTGCCGGGTCGTCTCGATGGGGCTCTCCTCAGGGAGGTCCCGGGTACGCGCCGGCAGCGCCGCGTTGAGCTTGGCCACCTTGTCGTTCCAGTCCTCCTGGCCGGCGAAGGGGATCGTCTCGCCCTCCTGGTAGGTGGGGAAGGGACGGTAGTTGTTCAGGCCGGCCGCGTCGGTTCCGCGCACCAGCAGCGGGTCGAGGTAGATCCCCTCGCTGTGGATGCGCGTGGTCGTCGCGATGTAGCCGATGTCCAGACCGCACCGCCGCTTGGCGGAGGTGTTCGCCTCCGAGTAGTGCAGCAGGTGGGGGTGGTGGATGGAGACGTCGCCCGGCTGGAGCTCGATGTCCACGACGCCGCGCTTGTCGATCCACTCCCGCACGATGTCCTCGTCGGAGGCGGAGAACAGCATGTTGTCCGTGTCCGTGCGCGACGACGGCTTGTGCAGCGGCAGTTCGTGACTGCCGGGGATCATCCGCAGGCAGCCGTTCTCCGTGCTGCTCTCGTCGACGGCCAGCCACACCGTCAGCGCCTCCATCGGGCTCAGCGTCCAGTACGCGCCGTCCTGGTGCCACAGCACGGGCTGCCCGTTGTAGGGGGGCTTGCAGATGTAGTGGGCGGTGAAGCACCCCAGGTCGGGGCCGAGGAAGAACTCCGCGATGTCGACCAGGCGGGAGTCGGAGACCAGACGTGCCCAGAAGGCGTCGTTGCGGATCAGCGGGTGGTGGAAGTGCTCGGGACGCAGATCCGGGTACTTCTGGGTGAGCCAGTCGACGTGGGCGGCCGCCTCCTCGAGGAGCTCCCGGTCAATGACATTGCGGATGATGGAGAAGCCCTGCTCGGCGTATTCCTTCGCCGCCTTCTCCAGTACGCCTTCGTCAAGTGTGGTCATGCGTCAACTCCTTCTCGGGTGTCAGGTACCGCTTACCGCGCGGAAGAATGCGGAAAGCCGCCTCGGCGTACCGTCCGCGGGCTCCGTCGATTCGGCGCGGACCGTGTGCAGGTGGTCGAATGGGAGGGTCGACGCGGCATCGCCTGATATGCGGCCGCTCATCGGCCGGGCGGACGGCCCGCGACCCGGCTCGCAGCCCGGCGATTTCGCCGGGTGACGCCGGCCGGTCGCGGCGGCGGTCCCCGGGCCTTCTCGCGGTTCGCCCAGCAGTTCCCTACTCTCTCGGCCGCCCAAGAGGGTGTCAACGTTTCGAGGAACTCAGGGCTTTGCCGATACCACACCCGCGTTTCCGGTATTGCGCGCCCGGCCGGTCCGGATGCCGATCCGCTCTGTCCCGCTGACGGGACAGGATGCACGACAATCGCCTTTCCGAAACGCTGGAACAGCGGGAATCGACCGTTCCTCCAGTCAAGTTCATTCACGGTTCGAGGGGAGCCACATATGTTCTTGAGCACCCCGACGAGGCGGCATTCAACCGACACCAGCTCAAGGCTGAGTTGTCCGGCGGACGAGGATGACGTGACTATGTCCAGAAAAGCAGGGCCGATCCGGCTGAGTGTCACCGACCTGCACGCGTCGGTCGACGATCCCGCGCTCACTTCCATGACGCTGCTCAATGAGCTCGCCGGAAGGTATCCGGACGCGGTGTCGTTCTCCGCGGGCCGCCCGTTCGAAGGCTTCTACGACGTCGACGACCTCTCCCGTCACCTCAGGACGTTCCGGAACTATCTGGAGGTCGACAAAGGCCTGTCCGCGGAGCAGGTGCGGCGCACGTTCTTCCAGTACGGCCGCACGAAAGGGTTCATCCACGAACTCATAGCGCGCCAGCTGGAGGTCGACGAGAACCTGAAGGTCGACCCGGAGAGCATCGTGGTGACCACCGGCTGCCAGGAGGCGATGGTGCTGCTGCTGCGCACGCTCGTCCGGGACACGCGCGACGTCGTCCTCGCCGCCACCCCCAACTATGTCGGGTTCATCGGCGCGGCGCGGGTGGCCGGCGCGCCGTTGCGTTCCGTGCGGGAACACGACGGGGGCATCGACCTGGAGGACCTGGAGCGGCAGATACGGGCGGCGCGGCGCGAGGGCCTGCGGCCGCGTGCCTGTTACGTCGTTCCCGACTTCGCCAACCCCAGTGGCGCGAGCATGTGTCTGGCGGACCGGATCGCCCTGCTGGAGCTGGCGGGGCGGGAGGAGATCCTGGTCATCGAGGACAACCCGTACTCCCTCTTCCGCGCGGCCGGTTCCCCGCTGCCCACGCTCAAGGCCCTGGACGAGCGGCATCAGGTGGTCCACCTCGGGTCGTTCGCGAAGTCCGCCTTCGCCGGTGCCCGCGTGGGCTACGTCATCGCCGACCAGCCCGTGACGGCGACGGGCGCCTCGCACGAGGAGCCGGTGCTGCTCGCCGACCATCTCGCCAGGCTGAAGAGCATGGTCACCCTCAACACCTCGACCGTCGCGCAGGCGGTGATCGGCGGATACCTCCTTCAAAACGGCTGCAGTCTCAAGCGGGCCACCGCCCGCGAGGCCGAGGTCTACCGCCGCAACCTCGCGACCATGCTGGAGAGTCTGCACTCCGTCTTCGCTCCGGCGCCGGGCACCGTGCAGGACGTCTCGTGGAACACACCCGAGGGCGGGATGTTCGTCGTCCTCACGCTGCCGTTCCGGGCGGACGACGCCATGCTCGAGTACTCGGCCTCCCGGTTCGGCGTCCTGTGGACGCCCATGGACCACTTCTACGGCGGCACCTCCGGGTTCCGCCAGGCCCGGCTCTCCTTCAGTGTGCTCAGCCCCGAGCAGATCGCCCTGGGCGTGGAGCGGCTGGGCAAACTCGTCCAGGACCAGCGCGCCCGCGACCGCGCCGGCGTCGCACCCGCACGAGGCGGCCGCGGCCGGCTGCTGGAGCCCCAGACCGCGTGAGCGGTGGACAAAAGGGGCGGCCCCGAACGCGGTGCGTTCGGGGCCGCCCCTTTTCATGGCGCCGGGGTCAGGTGTTCACAGCCGTACCGGGAGTGTGTTGAGCAGCCGGGCGCCGCCCGGGGTGGCTTCGGTGTAGCGCAACCGGTCGCGGCTGACGGTGACTTCGAGGGTGTCGCGCTGAAGGAGCAGGTGGTCGAGGGCGATCTCGGCTTCGAGCTGGGCCAGCGCGGCGCCGGGGCAGTAGTGCGGGCCCGCCCCGTAGGAGAGATTGCTCTGCCCGCGCTCCATGACCCGCTCCACGTCGCACCGCTCGGGGTCGGCGAAGACCCGCGGGTCGTAGTTGGCCGACAGGTACGAGCCCGTCAGGGCGTCGCCCTTGGAGATCTGGACACCGGCGAACTCCATGTCCTCGGTGGCGTAGCGGGGTCCGGCGGTCGGGACGGGGTTCGCGATCCGCATCAGCTCGTTGACGGCGTGCGGCAGGACCTCCGGCTTCGCGCGCAGCAGGGCGAGCTGGTCGGGGTTGTCGAAGAGGGCGAGGACCGCGTTGGGGATGAAGTGGGAGGTGGAGTGGTGGCCGTTGTTGACGACGGTGAGCACCACCGAGACGATCTCCTCCTCGCTGAGCTGGTCGCCGTCCACGTCCCGCGCCTCCACCAGGGCGGAGACCATGTCCTGCGCGGGCTCGGCCCGGCGGCGCACGATGAGCTCCTTGACGTAGTCGACCATGGACCGGCCGCTCGCGGCGATGTCGGCGTCGGGGGCGGTGTACTCGTTCATCCACCCGCGCACCTGCGGCTGATCGGCCTTGTCGATGCCGATGAGCTCGCAGATGACCGTGCCGGTCAGCGGTGAGGAGTACTCCTCGATGAGGTCACCGGAGCCCTTGAGGGCGAGGGCGTCGAGGAATTCCGCGGAGATCTCCTCGATGCGGGACCGCAGGGCCTTCATGCGCCGGACGGTGAACGCCGGTGTCACCAGGCGGCGCTGGCGGGCGTGTTCCTTGCCGTCCTTGAGCATCATGTTCGCGGCGACGTAGGGCACGAACTCGTCGGGCAGGTCGAGGGCGGCGACCATCTGGTCCGCCACGCTGGGCCCCTGGTGGCCGGGCACGTTGCTGTAGTCCACCACCAGCCGCGGGTCGCTCAGCGCCGCCTTGACGTCCTCGTTCCGCGTGACCAGCCAGACCCGCGGGCCGCCGGGGAACCCGATCCGCACGAGCGGGGCCTCTTCCCGCAGGCGCGCGTAGGCGCAGACGGGATTCTCCGTGAACTCGGGGTTCGTCAGGCTGACAATCGACTCGGCCATGGTTGCCGTCTCCTTAGGGATGTCGTCGAACGGGTGGCAAGCCCAGTGGGGGGTTACGGGGTGTGCGGCAGCACGACGCCGCCCCGGCGAAACGTGGTTCGCCGAGGCGGCTCGGGGGGTCCGGCCGGTGGGCGCCGGCCGGTGGGGGTCAGGCGCGCTTCTTGAAGGTGGACAGCGCCCACACGTAGCCGAGGACGGCGAACCCGAGGCACCAGGCGACGGCGGCGATCGCGTCGCCGTTCGACACGTGGCCGGCCAGCAGTCCGCGCAGCGTCTCGATGATCGGGGTGAAGGGCTGGTACTCGGCGAACTGCTTCACGCCGGCGCCCATCGTGTCCGCGGGCACGAACGCGCTGCTGAGGAACGGCAGCATGATCAGCGGCACGGTGGCCAGGCCGGCCGACTCGGTGGTCTTCGCGGCCAGGCCCATGGCGACGGTGAGCCAGCTCGCGCCGACGGCCAGGAGCACGAACAGGCCGAGCACACCGAGCCAGTCCAGAGCGCTCGCCTCGGGGTCGAACCCCATGGCGAAGGCCACGCCGACGATGGCGGCGGAGGCCACCAGGCAGCGCACCGTGGTGACGACGACGTGTCCGGTGAGCATGGCCCCGCGGGAGACGTCCATGGTCTTGAACCGGTTGATGATGCCCTTGGTCATGTCGTCGTTCACGGCCGTCGCGGTGGCCCCGAGTCCGTAGCTGACGGCCATCACGAGCAGGCCCGGCGTCGCGTAGTCGATGTAGTGCTCGCCGACGCTGAAGGCCCCGCCGAACACCTTGACGAACATCAGCATGATGACGATCGGGAACAGGACCGCGTTGAACATCGTGGTGGGGTTGCGCAGGGTGTGCTTCACGTTGCGGCGCAACATGATGCTCGAGTCGGCGAACGCCGTCGCGACCGTGCTCATCGCGCGATCGCCTCCTTCTTCTCGCTCGTGTCCTCGGCGCTCTCGCTGTCCTGGCCGGTGTGCTCGGTCAGGGCGAGGAAGACGTCGTCGAGGTCCGGGGTGTGCACGGAGAATTCCTGTGCGTTGAGGGTGTGTTCGTCGAGGCGGTCCAGCAGGGCCCGCAGCGACCTCGACTGGCCGTCGCTGGGCACCCGCAGGGTCAGCTCCTCCTCGTCCCGCGTGGAGTCGGCGAAGATCCCCGCGGCGGCGTCGAGCTGGAAGACGTCGGAGAACCGGAGCCGTACGTGGGTGCCGGGGATCTGGCGCTTGAGTTCGTCGGCCGTGCCCTGGGCCACCAGGCGGCCCTGGTTGAGGACCGCGATCCGGTCGGCGAGCTGGTCGGCCTCCTCCAGGTACTGGGTGGTGAGGAAGATGGTGGTGCCCTCGGCCACCAGCTCGCGGACGATCCCCCACAGCGTGCGCCGGCTGCGCGGGTCGAGACCCGTCGTCGGCTCGTCGAGGAAGATGATCTGCGGGCTGCCGACCAGGGTCATCGCCAGGTCCAGCTTGCGGCGCATACCGCCGGAGTAGGCCGACGCCAGCTTGTCCGCCGACTCCCCCAGGTCGAACCGCTCCAGCAGCCGGTCGACCACCTGGCCGCCGGAGCGCACGCGCTTGAGGTCCGCCATCAGCTGCAGGTTCTCGCGGCCCGACAGCAGATCGTCCACTGCGGCGAACTGGCCGGTCACACCGATGGCGGCGCGCACCTCCTTGGTCGCGGTCGCCACGTCGTGCCCGGCGACGTGCACCGTTCCGGCGTCGGCGGTGAGCAGCGTCGTGAGGACGTTCACCGTGGTCGTCTTGCCCGCTCCGTTGGGCCCGAGCAGGGAGAAAACCGATCCCGAGGCGACTTCGAGGTCGATGCCGTCGAGAACGACCTTGTCGCCATATGCCTTGCGCAGCCCTGAAACTGCGATAGCGGAACTCTTCATGCCCCCACTGTCGGGCCGGGGGCTGACAAGGCCCTGTCACACCCCTTTCACGGCCCTCAAGTCCTCCTCGACACCGCGGGCGCCCGCCCCGGAAGCGGAATCCGGAGCGGAAACGCAGGGAGTGAAGGGCGTCCGCCGCAGTGGGAGCGCGGCGGCGCAGGGTGTCCGCCGAGCGGAAGCGGACATGCGGAGTGCGGACATGCGAAGGGGGCGCCCGCCGCAGCGGGCACCCCCTTCGCGCGCACGGTGGCCCGGACGCCGCCGGGCCGGTTCGGCGCCGTCAGCGAGCGTGTCAGCGGCCCCGGGCGCACTCCGCCTCGATGACGTCCAGGATCTCCCGGCCCTGGTCGACCAGGTACATGTGGTCGCCGGGGAACTCGGTGTAGCTGAACGCGGCCGTGGTCGCGTCCCGCCACTGGCGGCCCTCCTCGGCGGTGACCAGGCCGTCGGCCTCGCCGCGCAGCGAGGTGATCGGCACCCGCACGGGATCGTCGGTGCTGGGGACGTAGGCCTCGTGCATCTCGCAGTCGGCCTGGAGGGTGGGCAGGATCAGCTCCCGCATCTCGGGGTGGTCCAGGGCCTCGTGCCGGAATCCGGCGAACTCCTCGACCCGGGCGAGGAATTCGTCGCCCTGGAGGCCCGCCGCGCGGCGTTCGCGCTGTGTCCAGGGTCCCGGCGAGCCGCTGACGACCAGCCGTTCGACGTGCACGCCGCGGGTGCTCAGCAGGTGCACCAGCTCGTAGGCGAGGACCGCGCCCAGGCTGTGCCCGAACAGTACGGCCCGGCTGCCTTCTTTGAGGTCGGCGGCGATGCCGTCGATCTCGTTCTTGGCCGCCTCGACGACGTTGCGGTACGGCTCGTCCAGGATCCGCCGTTCCCTGCCGGGCAGTTCGACCGAGGTCACCCGCCACCGGTCGGCGGCCAGGTCCTGCCACGGGTGGAAGAAGGAGGGTCCCGCTCCGGCGAACGGCACGCACAGCAGTGTGGTCCGCTCCCCCGTTTGCGCTGATGTGCCGGGTCCTGTCACCCCGACCAACTCCTCTCGTTCGTTTGCGGGTTGGTTCTGTCCGCTCACCGTTCGGCCAGTTTGCGGGCGACGACCCGCATGATCTGGCCCGCGGGCTTGGGCATGTGCAGGTCGTGGTGGGTGGCGTCCACGTCGTACTCCTCGATGGTGCCAAGGACGTGCGGCCGCCAGTCGGGGCCGTAGGAGGTCACTCCGTCGACCTTGTCCAGCCTGGCGTTGAAATAGAGGACGTCGCCGCGGTAGACCGGCGATTCGAAGACGCCCATCTTCTGCAGGTTGTTGGCGCCCACCTGCGACATGGTGTCGAGGAAGGCGTCCATGTTGCCGGTGTTCATGAACTTGCCGAAGACTTCCTCGATATCGGCGCGGTAGAGCTCCTTGGTCCGGCCGGCGACCTCGCGGAAGCCGTTGTTGGTGGCGGAGTTGGCCGGCTGGGAGTCCAGGACGGCGATGAGGCCGACCTCGAGGCCGCGCCGGTCCATCGCCTCGGCGACGGCGTGCGCGATGGGGCCGCCGAAGGACCAGCCGATCAGGTAGTAGGGGCCTTCCGGCTGGACGGCGAGGATCTGGTCCAGGTAGTCCTCGACCATCTCCTCCACCGAATTCGCCATCGGTTCCTTGCCGTTGGAGCCGCGGGACTGCAGGGAGTAGGCCGGCCGGTCGGGCACGTGTGGCGCGAAGGTGAAGAACGCCCAGCCGAGGCCGCCGCCGCCGTGGAAGAACCACACCGGCTCCTTGCCCGTGCCGGGGTCCCGGTTCAGCGGCAGCACGACGCCGAAGGAGTCGTCGTGGTCGCCGGGGACGCCGCCGATGAGCAGCAGGGCCGCGAGTTCGGCCACGGTCGGGTACTGGATGATCGTCCGCAGGGGCATGTCGACGCCGAAGTGCTTGCGGATGCGGGCGCTGAGCCGGGTGGCGAGCAGGGAGTGCCCGCCGAGGGCGAAGAAGTCGTCGTCGATGCCGACCCGCTCCAGCTTGAGCAGCTCGCTGAAGAAGGAGCACAGCTCCTCCTCGTGGGAGTTGCGCGGCTCGCCCTTGCTCACGGTGGTGGTGTGCTCCGCGGGCAGCGCCGCCCGGTCGATCTTTCCGGCCGGGTTCAGCGGGAGCCGCGACAGCGGTACGAAGGCGGCCGGGACCATGTAGTCCGGCAGCCGCGCGCCCAGGTGGGCGGGCAGTTCGGCCAGCAGCGGGCCGATCGCCTTGGCCAGCGCGGGTGCGTTGGCGCGGACGCGTCCGGCCACCGCGCTGGGCACGAAGGCTCCGGTGACGGTCCGCGGCCGGGGCAGCAGCACCGCGTCGAAGCTGTGGGCCCTCTCGCCCGACCAGGTGAGTACGGCGTCCAGGCCCTGCCGGCGCGCCCAGGCGGCGACGTCCTCGGGGTCGAGCGGCCTGCCGGTGGGGGCGTCCTCGGCGACGACACCGGCGAAGGTGGCCGCGGCGGCCTCCTCCGCCAGACGCGCGTTGGGTATGCCGCTCACCCGCAGCGGGCCGCCCGCCCGCTCCACCCGTCCGGTCAGCGCGGTGAGGTCGGAGACCTCGCCGCCCCAGGGCAGCGCGGGCACGCCGGTCAGGTCGAGGGCGTCGGCGGGCTCCTTGTGCAGGACGGCCTCGTAGCGGTGGCGGGTCAGCGCGTTGTGCGCCTGTCCGGCCTTGAGCCGGATGTCGGCGCCGACGGCGTGCCGCGCCGCCCACTCGGCGAACCATTCGGGGGCGATGAGCAGTTCCCGCTCGGCGAGCAGTGCCTGCTCCACCGCCGCCCGGATCTCCTCGTGGGAGGCGTAGGGCTGCTGTGCGCGCTGCTCCGCCGTCGCCAGGATCCGCTGGGTGGCGGCGTTGCGGACGTCGCCGACGATGATCCGGCCGCCGGGTGCGAGCAGGCCGAGAGCCTGGGTGAGCACCTGGTCGAGGTAGGCGGCGCTCGGGAAGTACTGGATGACGGAGTCGAGGACGACGGTGTCGAAGGTGCCCTGGGGCAGCCCCGAGAGGTCGTCGGCGGCCTGGACGCGCAGGTGGACCCGGTCGCCGTGGCCGGCCGCCTCGGCCTGGTGGCGGAGCCGGTCGATCGCGGTGGCGGAGATGTCGGTGGCCCAGTACGCGTCGACCTCGCCGGCGATCCTGGCGAGGAGCAGGCCGGAGCCGGCGCCGATCTCCAGGACCCGGCGCGGCGCGTACCGCAGGATGTGGGCGACCGAGGCGTCCTGCCACTGCCGCAGCTGTTCCGCGGGGATCGGCTCGCCGGCGTAGACGCTCTGCCAGGGCTGGAAGTCCTCGCCCCAGGCCTCGTCCGCGACGTCGGCGTGGGCGTCGTCGTGGATCTGGCGCCATTCCTCGATCTGGGCGGTGGTGTCGGGGACGGCGGCGTCGGGATCGGGTTCGATGTAGGCGACCAGGCGCTGGTCGCCCTTCTGGTCCTCGCGGACCACGACCGCGGCCTGTGCGACCGAGGGGTGTCCGCTCAGGACGTGGTCGATCTCGCCGAGTTCGATACGGAACCCGCGGACCTTGACCTGGGAGTCGGTGCGTCCGAGGTATTCGACCTGGCCGTCCCTGTTCCACTTCACCAGGTCGCCGGTGCGGTACATGCGCGCGCCGGCCGGTCCGAACGGGCAGGCCACGAAGCGTTCCGAGGTCAGTCCGGTCTGGCCGAGGTAGCCGCGGGCCAGGCAGGTCCCGGCGAGATAGAGCTCGCCGGCGACGCCGGGGGCGACCGGGCGCAGCGCCGCGTCCAGGATGTAGACCTGGTTGTTCCAGATGGGGGTGCCGATGGGGACGCGGTCGGTGCCGGGGACGTGCTGCCAGCCGGTGACCTCGACGGTGGCCTCGGTGGGGCCGTAGAGGTTGTTGGCGGTGCAGCCGGGCAGCAGGTCGGTGAAGCGGTTGGCCAGCGCGGGCGGGAAGGCCTCGGCGGCGACCTCGATCCAGCGCAGGCTGGTGCAGTGCGCGGCGGCGGGTTCGGTGACGAACGCGGACAGCAGCGAGGGCACGAAGAACGCGGCGGTGACCTGCTCGCGCCGGATCAGTTCGGCGAGGTAGGCGGGGTCGCGGCGGCCCTCGGCGCTGGCCACGACAACGCTGGCGCCCATCTGCAGGTTGGAGAACATCTCCGGGACCGAGGCGTCGAAGCTGGCGGAGGTGCTCATCAGCATCCGGTCCTCGACCGTGACCCCGAAGTGCTCCAGCCCCCACTCGATCCGGTTGGTGATCGAACGGTGCGCCACCGGCACGCCCTTGGGACCGCCGGTGGAACCGGAGGTGAAGATGACGTAGGCGGCGTTGTCCGGCGACAGGTCCCGCACGGGATCCGTGCCGGGGTAAGCGGAGACGTCGGGCAGCGTGTCCTCAAGAAGGAGCAGCGGCTTGGCGCTCGCCAGGACATGGCGTACGCGTTCGGCGGGCAGCTCGGTGTCCAGCGGCACATACGCGGCACCCGCCTTGACCACCCCGTACACCGCGACGAGCAGGTCCACCGAGCGGGGGATCTTCACGGCGATCAGCTGCTCGGGGCCGGCGCCCTGCTCGATGAGCCAGTGCGCGAGCTGGTTGGCGCGCCGGTTGAACTCGGCGTAGGTCAGGCTCTCGTGTTCGCCGACCACCGCGACGCGGTCGGGGGTGCGGGCGACCTGGGCCTCGAACGCGTCGGGCAGGGTCGTCGAGGCGACCGGACGGGCGGTGTCGTTGATCCGCCGCACCAGCCGGTCGCGTTCGTCGTCGCCCAGTACCTCGATCGAGCTGAGCGGGGCCTTGGGCGCGGTGGCCACCTGCTCGAGGACGCGTACGAACCGGTCGGCGAGGGCCTCGGCGGTGTCGCGGTCGAAGAGCTGGGTGGCGTACATGAGGTCGCCGCGCAGTGCGCCGGTGGTGTCGTAGGCCAGGCTGAAGAACAGGTCGGCCAGGGAGGTGTTGGTGAGGTACTGCTCGAACTCGACCTTGAGCCCGGGCAGTTCGAAGTCGGCCTTCTCGAAGCTCTGCCAGGCGAACATCACCTGGAACAGGGGCTGGTAGGAGGTGGAGCGCTCGGGGTTGAGCAGTTCGACCAGGGTCTCGAAGGGGACGTCCTGGTGCTCGTAGGCGGCCAGGGCCTTGTCGCGCACCTGCGGGAGCAGGTCGGTGAAGGAGGGGTTGCCGGAGAGGTCGACGCGCAGCACCTGGGTGTTGACGAACAGGCCGACCAGATCGGCCAGGCCTTCGTCGGTGCGGCCGGCGATCGGGTTGCCGATGGTGACGTCCTCGCCGCCGCTGAGCTTGCCCAGCAGCACGCCGAGGGCGGCCTGGACGACCATCGACATGGTCATGCCGCGTTCGTCGGCGAGTTTCTGCAGTTTGGCCGCGACCTGCGGCCGCACCACGAGCGGGAGCGAGTCGCCCTTGGAGTCCCGGGTCGCGGGCCGCGGGCGGTCCAGCGGCAGGCTGAGCGGCTGGGGCACTCCGGCCAGTTCCTTGCGCCAGTGGTTGGCCTGGGCCGCGGCCAGCGAGCCGGGGTCGGCGACGTCGCCGAGGAGTTCGCGCTGCCACAGCGCGTAGTCCTTGTAGGTCACGGCCAGCGGCTCGTACCGGGGTGCCCGGCCGGCCAGGCGGGCGGTGTAGGCGGTGGTCAGGTCGCGTGCCAGAGGGCCGCCGGAGACGCCGTCGGAGGCGATGTGGTGGATGAGCAGGACCAGAACGTGTTCCTCGGGCGAGCAGCGGAACAGGCGTACCTGGAAGGGGATGTCGGCCATCAGGTCGAAGCGGTGCGCGATGAACGCGTCGACCGCGTCGTCCAGGCCGTCGGGTTCCACCTCGATGACCGGCACCTCCACCGGTGCCTGGGCCGCGGGCAGGATCCGCTGGTGGGGCTCGTCGTTGTCGTCCAGCACGTAGGTGGTGCGCAGCGTCTCGTGGCGGGCGACCACGTCGCCGATGGCCTCGACGAGGGCGGTCTCGTCCAGGGGCCCCTTCAGCCGGAAGGCCGGGGAGATGTTGTAGGTCTCTGCCCCGCCCTCCAGCTGGTGCGTGAGCCACATGCGGCGCTGTGCAAACGAAAGCGGAATCACAGGTTCTACTCCTCTGGGATCATCCTGCGCAGGGCGGGGCGAAGGGGTACGG
Source organism: Streptomyces sp. NPDC015532 (assembly GCF_043078065.1). Lineage (NCBI taxonomy): Bacteria > Bacillati > Actinomycetota > Actinomycetes > Kitasatosporales > Streptomycetaceae > Streptomyces > Streptomyces sp. NPDC015532. Next base: position 253,150 of record NZ_JBIBSY010000002.1, read on the forward strand.
CCGATTCCTCCGACCAGGCGGCGAGCGCCGCGACCGTCGGCAGGTCGAAGATCTTCCGGATGGGTATCTCCATCCCGATCTCTGAGCGGGCCCGGGTGATCAGCCGGGTGGCGAGCAGGGAGTGCCCGCCGAGCTCGAAGAAGCCGTCGTCGACACCGACCTTCTCCAGGCCGAGCACCTCGGCGAACAGCCTGGCCAGCGCTTCCTCGCGCGGGGTGGTGGGCGCCCTGAAGGGGGTGGCGGAGGTGAGGTCGGGTGCGGGCAGGGCCTTGAGGTCGAGCTTGCCGTTGGGCGACAGGGGCAGCCGCTCCAGCGGCACGTAGGCGGCGGGCACCATGTACTCGGGCAGCCGGTCGGCCAGATGTTCCTGGATCTCGGCCGCGTCCGGCACGCTCGCGCCGTCGGCAGGGACGAGGTAGGCGGCCAGGTAGGGGGTGGTGTCGCCGGGCTGCTGGGTCACGACGGCGACCTGGGCGATGCGCGGATGGGTGGTCAGGGCGGCCTCGACCTCGGCGGGTTCCACGCGGTAGCCGCGGATCTTCACCTGGGTGTCGATGCGGCCCAGGTGCTGCAGCTCGCCGCCCGGGGTGAAGCGGGCCAGGTCGCCGGTGCGGTACATCCGCGAGCCGGCTGGCCCGTAGGGGTCGGGGACGAAGCGGTCCGCGGTCAGGGCCGCCTGGCGGTGGTAGCCGCGGCCGGCTCCGGCCAGGTACAGCTCGCCCGGGGTGCCCGCGGGCAGCAGGCCGAGGCCGGGGCCGAGGATGTAGGCCCGTACGCCGGGGAAGGGACGGCCGATGGGCACGCCCGCGGTGTAGGGCTCGTCGGGGTCCAGGAGGAATCCGGTGGCGTAGAACGTCTCGCTGGGGCCGTAGCTGTTGATGACGCGGGCCTTGGGCCAGCGGGTGCGCACCCGCTGGGCCAGGACCGGGGTCAGCACCTCCCCGGAGATGTTCAGTGCCGTGGGGTCGATGCGGTCGGCGAGCTGGTCGACGAGCTCGGCGAAGGCGGAGGGGACCGAGCAGATGACGTCGATGTCCCAGCTGTCGCGTTCGGCCAGTTCCAGCACGTCGCGCACGATCTCGGCGGTGCCGCCCCGGGTGAGGGCGGCGAACGTCTCGAAGGTGGCGACGTCGAAGCCGAAGGAGGCGGCGACCAGGATGCGCCGTCCGGCTTCCGCCCCGGCCTGCGTGACCATCGTGTCCACGGCGTTGACGACGGTGGACTGGGTGACGCCCACGCCCTTGGGCACGCCGGTGGAGCCGGAGGTGTAGATGACGTAGGCGAGGCTGTCGGGACCGGCCTTGGGCCGTGCCCCGGCCCGCGGGGTGGCCGCGGCGGCGGTGAGGTCGATGCCGTCGAGGTCCAGGACGGGGATGTCGGTGGCGGGGACGAGGCCGCGGGTGCCGGCGTCGGTCAGGACCAGGTGGGGCCGGGCGGTGGGCAGGACGTGCGGGAGCCGGGCGGCGGCGTAGGCGGGGTCGACGGGCAGATAGGCGCCGCCCGCCTTGAGTACGCCCAGCAGGGCCGCGACCATGTTCACGGTGCGCGGCAGGACCACGCCGACGACGGTCTCCGGGCCCACCCCGTGCCGGGCCAGCTCGGCCGCGAGGGCCTCGGCGCGGGCGTCCAGTTCGGCGTACGTCAGCGACTCGCCCGCCGCGGCCACGGCGACCTTGTCCGGGATCCTGGCCACCTGTGCCTCGACCAGTTCGGTGAGCGTGACGTGGCGGGCCCGGGCGGCGGCGTCGTCGAAGGGGGCCAGCATCCGCTCGCGTTCGCCCTCCTGGAGCGCGTCGATCCGCGCGATCCTCAGCGCGGGGTCGGCCGCCAGCTGCCGCAGGAGGCGCACGAGGCGGTCCGCGTACGTCTGGACCGTGTCCCGGTCGAAGACGCCCGGCGCGTACTGGATGACGAGCTGCAGATGCGGGTCGGCCGCCGCGGTCAGGCACAGCGCGTAGTGGTTGCCGGCGGACGGGCGCAGGCCGGTGAAGGTGATCCCGTCCGCGGCGTCGCTGGCGTCCTCCAGGCCCTCCCGGTCGACCGGGTAGGACTCGAAGACGACCAGGGTGTCGAACAGGGACCGCACCCCGGCGGACTTCTGGATCTCGGCGAGCCCGTGGTGGTGGTGCTCCGCCAGGCCGGCCTGGCGGCGCTGGAGGCGCTCCAGGACCTCGCCGACGGTGTCGCCGGGCGCGTGGGTCACCCGTACGGGAAGGGTGTTGATGAACATGCCGACCATCGACTCCACGTCCGTCACCGCGGGCGGGCGCCCGGAGACGGTCGCGCCGAACACCACGTCCTGGCGGCCGGTGAGCTGGCCCAGCAGCAGCGCCCAGGCGCCCTGCACCAGGGTGTTGACGGTGATGCCCAGCTCGGAGGAGCGGCGCACCAGTTCGTGTGCCTCCTCGACCGGCAGCGCGACCTCGACCTGGTCGCGGACGCCGTCGTCCGTGTCGGCGGAGTCGGGGGCGAGCAGGGCGGGCTCGCCGATCCCGTCGAGTTCGGCCGCCCACGCCCGCGCCGCCTCTTCGGGGTCCTGGCGGGTGAGCCAGGACAGGAAGTCGCCGTAGTCGCGGGTGGCGGGCAGCGCGGAGGCGTCGCCGTCGGAGGCGTACAGCAGCAGCAGGTCCTGCATGAGCAGCGGTGTGGACCAGCCGTCGTAGAGGGCGTGGTGGGCGGTCAGGACGAGTTCGGGCCGGTCGGGGTCGAGGACGGCCAGGGCCAGGCGCATCAGCGGCGGGGTGTCCGTGTCGAAGTAGGCCTTCTGGTCCTCGGTGAGGAACCGTTCGAACGTCTCCTCGCGTTGCGGTGCGTCGAGGGCGGTCAGGTCGAGGTGCCGCCAGGGCAGTGTCACCGACTGCGGGATCACCTGGACGAGGTCGCCGTCGGCCCGGTCGACGAACGCGGCGCGCAGGACGGGGTGGCGGTCCAGGAGTGCCTGCCCCGCGCGGTGCATCCGCTGCGGGTCGACCCTGCCGGACAGGTGGAACACCAGCTGGATGTGGTACGGGTCGAACGACGCCCCGGCGAGCTTGGCCTGGAAGAGGATCCCGGACTGGGCGGGGGTGGCCGGCCAGATCTTGGCGAGGGTGCCGAAGCGGGCCTCCCAGGCGTCGATCTCCGTCTGGCCGACGGGGACCAGGGGTGCGTCGCTGGGGGTGAGGCCGCCGGCGTCGGGGGTGGTGGCGTGGTGGGCCAGCGCGGTCAGCGCCTGGGTCCACAGGGCGGCCAGTTCGGTGACGTCCTCGCGGGACAGGACGCCGGTGGGGAAGCCGAAGTAGGCGGTCAGTTCGTCGCCGTCGCCGGTGTCGGTGGCCACCGCGTTGATCTCCAGGGCGGAGAGGACCGGCATGTCCGCGTCGGGTGCGGCGATCAGGTCGCGGTGGGTGGTGTCGGGTGCCCAGCCAAGGCCCCGCAGTTCCTCGGGGATGTCCGCGCCGGAGGCCTTGCCGAGGTAGTTGAAGCCGATCTGCGGGCGGCGCAGGCGGGCCAGGGCGGGCGCGGTCCTCGCGTTGAGGTGGCGCAGCAGGCCGTATCCCATGCCGTGGTCGGGGACGGCCCGCAGCTGTTCCTTGACGGCCTTGACGGCCCGGCCGGCGGCGGGGCCGCCGGCGAACGCGTCGGCGAGGTCGATGCCGGTGACGTCCAGGCCGACCGGGTACATGGCGGTGAACCAGCCGACGGTGGCGGACAGGTCGGCGCCGGGTACGAGGTGGTCCTCGCGGCCGTGGCCCTCCAGGCGGACGAGGGCCGGGGTGGCGGGCAGGCCGCGGGTGCGGCGCCAGCGGGCCAGGGCCAGGGCGAGGCCGGCCAGCAGGCCGTCGTCGACGCCGCCGCGGAAGAGGGCGGGCACGGTGTTGAGGAGGGTGGCGGTGACATCGGCCGGGAGCTGGACGCGGACGGTGTCGACGGTGGAGGTGACATCGCGTGCGGGGTCCAGCGGGCGGGCGCCCAGGACCGGTTCGTCGCCGGCGAGGATGTCCTGCCACAGCGGCAGTTCGGCGACGCGCCCGGCGGTGGCGGCCTGCTCGGCGAGCGCGTGCGTCCAGCGGCGCAGCGAGGTGCCCGCGGGTGCCGGCCGGGGTTCGAGGCCGGTCTTGACCCGCTGCCAGGCGGCCACCAGGTCGGGCAGCAGGATCCGCCAGGACACCCCGTCGACGACCAGGTGGTGCAGCACGACCAGCAGCCGGTCGGCCCCGGTGGCGCAGGTGAACCGCACGAACTGGGCCATCACGCCGGCGTCCGGGTCCAGGCGGTCCGCGGCCGCGTCCAGCTCGGCCTGCACGGTGGCGGCGTCGTAGGGGACCTCGCGCACCAGCGCGGCGGCGTCCACGCTGCCGGCCTCCCGCATGCGCAGGCCCTTCTCGGCCCGGTCCAGGTGGGAGCGCAGCACGTCGTGCCGGTCCAGGACGGCCTGCAGGGTCGCGGTGAGGCCGGCGCGGTCGATGTCCTGGGGCAGGGTCAGCAGCGCGGACATGCAGAACCGGCCGACGGGGCCGCCCAGGGCCAGGACGTGGGCGGCGGTGGGCGGGAGCGGGGCCCAGCCCACGCCGGCGCCCGGCAGTTCGGCCAGGCTCACGCGCTCCTCGTCGGCCCGGTCCTCGACCAGCTCGGCGAGCCGGGCGACGGTGCGGTGCTCGAAGATCTCCCGTGTGGTGACGAGGACGCCGCGGGTCTTGGCGCGTGCCACGACCTGGATGGAGCGGATGCTGTCGCCGCCGCCGGTGAAGAAGTCGTCGTCGACGCCCACCTGCCCGGCGCCCAGGACGTCGGCGTACACCTCGGCCAGTACCCGCTCGGTGTCGGTGCGCGGGGCGCGGTACTGGGTGCCGGTGAACTGCGGTTCGGGCAGGGCGGCGCGGTCCAGTTTGCCGTTGGCGGTCAGCGGCAGTCTTTCGAGGACCACGAGTTGGGCGGGGACCATGTAGTCGGGCAGCCGCTTGGCCGCGAACCGGCGCAGGTCGGCCACCGAGACACTGGCGTTGATGTCCACGTCGCCGCCGCCGGCGACGGCGCCGGCCTGGGCCACATAGCCGACGAGCCGCTGGGTGCCGGTGTGGTCGGCGCACACGGTGACGACGGCCTGGGTGACGGCGGGGTGCTGGGCCAGGACGGTCTCGATCTCGGTGGGCTCGACGCGGATGCCGTTCACCTTGACCTGGTCGTCGGCGCGTCCGGCGTACCTGAGCCGGCCCTCGGCGTCCCACCGGGCCAGGTCGCCGGTGCGGTACATCCGCGAGCCGGCGGGCCCGTAGGGGTCGGGGACGAAGCGTTCCGCGGTGGCGGCGCCGTTGCGGTGGTAGCCGCGGGCGACCGGGCCGGCCACGTACAGTTCGCCGATCACGCCCTGCGGGGCCGGGGCGAGTTCGGGTCCCAGGACGTGGGCGCGCAGGTTGGCCAGCGGAGTGCCGACCGCTACCGCGCCGGTGTCGCTCCCCTGGCGCGGGACGGTGTGGGTGGAGGCGTAGAAGCTCTCGGTCTGGCCGTAGGCGTTGATGACGCGGGTGTCGGGCAGGATCCGGCGCACCGTGCGGACCAGGTCCGCGGAGAGCGCCTCACCGGCGAAGATCACGGTTTCGACGTCGAGGCGCAGTCCGGGGCCGCCGTCGGTGGCGACCTGGTCGAGCAGGGCGGCGAACACGGTCGGCACGGCGCTGATGGTGGTGCCCGACCAGGCGTCGCGTTCGGCGAGTTCGAGGACGTCGCGGACGATCTCGACGCTCGCGCCGCAGGTCAGCGCGGTGAAGATCTCGAACACGGAGACGTCGAAGTTGACCGAGGTCGCCGCGAGCATCCGCGAGCCGGCCCCGACGTGGGTGCGTCGGGCCAGGTCCCGTACGCCGTTGACCACGGCGGCGTGGGTGACGGCGACGCCCTTGGGGGTGCCGGTCGAGCCGGAGGTGAACATCACGTAGGCGAGATGGTCCGGGCCGGTGCCGGCGTCGGGTGCCTGGACGGCGGGCCCGTCCAGGTTCAGGTCGTCCAGGTGCAGGACGCGCCGTGTGCCCTGGGCGAGGGTGGGCGCCGTCGCGTGGTCGCTGACCACCAGGGCCGGATCGGCGGTGGTGAGCAGCAGGTCGACGCGCGCGGCCGGGTAGTTCGGGTCGACGGGCAGGTAGGCGCCGCCGGCCTTGAGGACGGCGAGGAGGGCTACGGCCAGGTCCGCGGAGCGGGGCAGTGCCACGGCGACCAGGACGTCGGGTCCCACGCCGTGCTCGCGCAGTACGGCGGCCAGCCGTCCGGCGCGGGTCTCCAGTTCGCGGTACGACAGTTCGGTGGGGCCGCAGACCACGGCGGTCGCGTCCGGTGTCCGCGCCGCCTGGGCGGCGACCAGGTCCGCCACCGTCGCATCGGGCACGGGGGCCGCGGTGTCGTTCAGCCGGGCCAGCCGGTCCTGTTCGTCCGTGGTGAGGACCTCCACCCGGCCCAGGCGGGTGGAGGGGTCGGTGACGACCTGGCGCAGTACGCGGACGTAGCGGTCGACCAGGCTCTGGGCGGTGGAGTGGTCGAACAGTTCCGTCGCGTACTCCAGGCGTCCGTAGGCGCGGCCCGAGGGGTCGGGGACGATGTTGAAGAACAGGTCGAACTTGGCGGTGTCGGTGCCCAGCGGGACGGGGGTGGCCTTGAGGCCGGGCACCTCCAGGGGGGACCAGGCGAACTGCCAGGCCAGCATCACCTGGAACAGCGGCTGGTAGGCGGTGGTGCGGTCGGGGTTGAGGAGTTCCACCAGGTGTTCGAAGGGGACGTCCTGGTTGTCGTAGGCGCCGAGCGCCCGGTCGCGGACCTGGTCCAGCAGATCGCCGAACGTGGGGTTGCGGGAGAGGTCGACGCGCAGCACCCAGGTGTTGGCGAAGAACCCGATCAAGTCTTCCAGCTGCTCGTCGGGGCGCCCTTCGATGGGGCTGCCGATGGTGAGGTCGTTGCCGGCGCCGAGGTGGTGCAGCAGCACCGCGAGCGCGGCCTGCGCGACCATCGGCGCGGTGGCGCCGTGCTCGGCGGCCAGGCGGCCGATCCCGGTGACCACGTCGGGGTCGAGTTCGAGGTCGACATGGCCGCCGGCGTGGCCGGCCGAGGTGGGCCGCGGGCGGTCCAGCGGCAGCTGCACCGGCTGCGGCACTCCGGACAGCTCGCGGCGCCAGTAGTCGAGTTGTTCGAAGGCGACGCTGTCGGGGTCGTCCTCGTCGCCCAGCATCTGGCGCTGCCACACGGTGTAGTCCTTGTACTGCACCGCGAGCGGCTGCCAGTCGGGTGCCTGGCCGCGCCCGCGGGCGGCGTAGGCGGCCAGCAGGTCCCGCAGGAAGGGGGCCATCGAGGCGCCGTCCGCGGCGACGTGGTGGAAGACGAACACCAGCACGTGCTCGTGCGCGGAGAGGCGGAAGACGCGGGTGCGCAGCGGCAGGTCCGCCTCCAGTTCGAAGCCTTCGCCCACGAAGCGGCGCATCGCGTCGTCCACGGCGTCCGCGGTCACGTCGACCACCCGGAAGGCGAGGTCGGCCTCCTCGGGTGCCAGGATGCGCTGCTCCGGGGTGCCGTCCTGCCTCTCGACGAGCAGGGTGCGCAGGCTCTCGTGCCGGGTGACGACGTCGGTCACCGCCGCGGCCAGGGCCTTGGTGTCCAGCGGCCCGTCCAGGCGCAGCACGAACGGGATGTTGTACGTCGCGGACGGCCCCTGCAGACGGTGGAGGAACCACAGCCGGCGCTGGGCGAAGGACAACGGGATCATCGTGCTACTCCTAAACGTTCATCTGTCGCAGCTGGAGGCGGTTCGACTTGGCCGACTTCTCGATCCGGGCCGCCAGCTCGGCGACGGTCGGACTGCGGAACACGGTCGTGACCTTCACGTCGACGCCGAGCTCGTTGCGGATGCGGCCGACCAGCCGGGTGGCCAGCAGCGAATGTCCGCCGTTGTCGAAGAAGTCGACGTCGATGCCGACCTCGTCCGTCCCGAGCAGCTCGGCGAACAGCCGGCACAGGACTTCCTCGTTGTGGTCGCGCGGTCCTCGCCCGGTCGCGGTCTCGGCGTGGCCGGGTGCGGGCAGGGCGCCCCGGTCGAGTTTCCCGCTGGGTGTCGTGGGCAGTTCGGTGAGCGGCACGAGCGCGGTGGGGACCATGTACTCCGGCAGCCGTTCGCGGGCCAGGCCGGTCAGGGCCTCGAGGTCCAGGTCGGCGAGGTCCGTGGTGGCGGCGGGCACGAGGTAGGCGACCAGGCGCTGGTCGCCGGGGCGGTCCTCGCGCACCAGGGCCACCGCGCTGTCGACGTCGGGGTGCGTGGTGAGGACCTGTTCGATCTCGCCGAGCTCGATGCGGAAGCCGCGGACCTTGACCTGGAAGTCGGCGCGGCCGATGTACTCCACCTGGCCGTCCTGGCTCCAGCGCACGAGGTCCCCGCTGCGGTACATGCGGCTGCCGGGCGTTCCGAAGGGGCAGGCCACGAAGCGGCCCGCGGTCAGGGCGCTCTGTCCGAGGTAGCCGCGGGCGAGCTGGTCGCCAGCGAGGTACAGCTCTCCGGTGACGCCGGCCGCCACCGGGCGCAGGGCCGCGTCCAGGACGTAGACCTGGGTGTTCCACACCGGTGTGCCGATCGGCAGGCGGTCCGCGCCGGGCACGTACTGGTGGGCGGTGACCTCGACGGCCGCCTCGGTGGGCCCGTAGAGGTTGTTGGCGGTGCAGTTCGGCAGCAGTTGGGTGAACCGGTCGGCCAGCGCGGGCAGGAACGCCTCGCCGGCGACCTCGATCCAGCGCAGGCTGGTGCAGTCCTTCGCCGAGGGTTCGGCGACGAACGCCTCCAGCAGGGAGGGGACGAAGTCCGCGCCGGTGACCTGCTCGCGCCGGATCAGCTCCGCGAGGTAGGCGGGGTCGCGGCGGCCGTCGGGGCGGGCGATGACGACCGCGGCTCCGGCCTGCAGGGGGGCGAACAGTTCCGGCACCGACACGTCGAAGCTTGCCGTGGTGCTCAGCAGTACCCGGTCCTGGGCGCCGACGTCGAAGTGTGCCAGGCCCCACCGGAGCCGGTTCATGATCGCCCGGTGTGCCACCGGGACGCCCTTGGGGCCGCCGGTGGAGCCGGAGGTGAAGATGGCGTAGGCGGCGTTGTCCGGTGACAGGGTGCGCTCGGGGTCGCTCTCCGGGTGGCCGCAGACGTCGGGGAGTGTCTGGTCGAGCACCAGCAGCGGCTGTGCGCAGTCCAGGACGTGCCGCACCCGGTCCTCGGGCAGTTCGGTGTCGATGGGCACGTAGGCGGCGCCGGCCTTGACGACGGCGTAGATCGCCACCATCAGGTCCACCGAGCGGGGGATCTTCACCGCGACGAGCTGTTCGGGGCCCGCGCCCTGTTCGATGAGCCAGTGCGCGAGCTGGTTGGCGCGCCGGTTGAACTCGGCGTAGGTCAGCCGCTCGTGCTCGCCGATGACCGCGAGGTTGTCGGGGGTGCGGGCGGCCTGGGCCTCGAACGCGCCGGGCAGGGTGTCGGGGGTGAGCGGGTGGGCGGTGTCGTTGATCTGCCGCACCAGGCGGTCGCGTTCCTCCTGCTCCAGGATCTCCACGGCGCCGACCGGCACCGTGGGGTCCTTGAGGACCTGCTCCAGGACGCGGACGAGGCGGTCGGCGACGGCCTCGGCGGCCCGGTGGTCGTAGAGGTTCTTCTGGTAGTCGAGGGACAGGCGCAGGTAGGGGTCGGAGGCGTTGAGGGTGAGGGGGTAGTGGGAGCCGGCGAACGGGCGGATGGCGTCGATGGTGAAGCCCGCGGAGGTGTTCGCGTCGATGATGCCCTCGCGGTCGACCGGGTAGTTCTCGAACACCACGATCGTGTCGAACAGGGAGGGCAGGCCGGTGCCGCGCTGGATGTCGGCCAGGCCGTAGTAGTGGTGGTCGAGCAGGCTGATCTGCCGGTTCTGCAGGTCGGTGATGACGTCGCCGAGGCTGGTCTCGGGACGGCACAGGGCCCTGGTCGGCAGGGAGTTGATGAACAGGCCGACCATCTCGTCGCTGCCGGTCAGGTCGGCGGGGCGGCCGTTGACGGCGGCGCCGAACACCACGTCGTGCTGCCCGGTGAGCTTGGAGATGAGTACCGCCCACGCGCCCTGCAGCAGCGTGTTCAGGGTGACGCCGAGCTGTGCGGCGCGCCGGGCCAGTTCGCGGCCCTTGTCGATGGACAGCGGCACCTCGACGCGTCCCAGGGACGATGCCTCACCCTGGGAGGTGAGGCCCGCGGCGACGTGGGTCGGCTCGTCGAATCCGTCGAGTTCGGCCTTCCACCGGGCGGCGGAGGCGTCCTTGTCCTGGCGGGTCAGCCAGGCCAGGTAGTCGCCGTAGGAGCGGACCGGGGCGAGGGTGGTGGTTTTGGCGTACAGCCTCACCAGGTCGGTGATCACCAGGGGTGAGGACCAGCCGTCGAACAGGGTGTGGTGCGCGGTGAGGACGACCTTGGCCTGCTGCGGTCCGCAGGTGAGCAGGGCCATGCGCAGCAACGGGGGCCGGGTGGGGTCGAGTTGGTTCGCGCGGTCGGCGGCGAGCGCCGCGTCCAGGGCCGCGTTCTGTTCGGCCTCGCTGTATCCGGTCACATCCAGGTGCTGCCAGGGCAGGTCGACGTGCTCGGCCACGACCTGTACGGGTTCGCCGTCGGCGGTGGTCAGGAACGCGGAGCGCAGGTTGGGGTAGCGCTCGAGCAGTGCCTGTCCGGCGGCGTGCATGCGGTCGGGGTCGACGTGTCCGGACAGGTGGAGCACGAACTGCATGTGGTAGACGTCGAAGGCGCCGTCGGCGAGCGCGGCCTGGAACTGGATGCCGGCCTGTCCCGGGGCCTGCGGCCACACCTGGGCCAGCCGGCCGTAGCGTTCCTCCCAGGTCTCGATGTCGCGCTGGCCGACGGTGACCAGCGGGGCGTCGGAGGGGGTGAGTCCGCCGGCCTCGCCGGTGGCGGCGTGGGCGGCCATGCCGTGCAGCACCTTCACCCACAGTTCGGCCAGTTCGGTGGTCCGTTCGCGGGAGAGCACTCCGGTGGGGAACATGAAGGCGGCCTGCAGGCGGGTGCCCTCGGCGGTGTCGGTGGCGACGGAGTTGACCTCCAGGGCGGACAGGGCGGGCAGGTCCGGGTCGGGCTGTGCGATCAGTTCGGCGGACCAGGACGCCGGTCCCCATCCGTGCTCGCGCAGGTGCTCGGGCACGTCCGTGTCGGAGATCCGGCCGAGGTAGTTGAACCCGATCTGCGGGACCGGGAGGCCGGCGAGCTGTTCGGCGGTCTCGGGGTTGAGGTGGCGCAGCAGTCCGTAGCCCAGGCCCTTGTCGGGGATCTCGCGCAGTTGCTCCTTGACCCGTTTGATCGCCGTGGCGGCGGCGGGGCCGCCGGCCAGGACGCCGTCCAGGTCGGCGGCCGTCACGTCGACGCGGGCGGGGTACATGGTGGTGAACCAGCCGACGGTGCGGGAGAGGTCGGCGCCGGGGACGGCGTCCTCCTCGCGGCCGTGCCCTTCGAGGCGGACCAGTGTCGGGCCGTCGGCCGTGCGCCAGTGGTCGACGGCCAGGGCCAGGGCGGCGAGCAGCACGTCGGTCGCGGTGCCCTTGAACGCGGCGGGCAGGGTGGTCAGGACGGCGTCGGTGACGTCGGCGGGCAGCTGGACCCGTACGGTCTCGACGGTGGACCACACGTCGAGTGCCGGGTCGAACGCCCGGGTGCCCAGCGGGGGGTTGGGTGATTCGAGGAGGTCGCGCCAGTAGGGAAGTTCCGCTTCCCGCTTCTCGGACAGGGCCTCGTCGGCCAGGGCGGCCGCCCAGCGGCGGGCGGAGGTGGTGACCGGGGGCAGTTCGGGTGTGGCGCCGGTGCGGACCTGCTGCCAGGCCTCGGCGAGGTCCGACATGAGGATGCGCCAGGAGACGCCGTCCACCACCAGGTGGTGCAACACCACCAGCAGCCTGCCCGGGCCCGAGGCGGCGGCGAACCAGACGAAGTCGGCCATGACTGCGGCCTGCGGGTCCAGGCGGCCGACCGCGTCGTGCAGTTCCGCCTTGGCGGCGGCCAGTGCGGACGGCTCTTCCCAGCGGCCGTCGCAGTCGACCCGGCGGATGAGGTCCGCGGCGCGCACGGTGCCGGCCGGGCGGGCGACGAGGGTGGGCTCCTCGCCGTGCACCAGCTGGGCGCGCAGCAGGTCGTGCCGGTCCAGGACGGCGTCCAGGGTCGCGGCCAGGCCGTCGACGTCGATGCCCGCGGGCAGGTCGAGGACCATCGACATGGCGAACCGGTTCGTGCCGCCGCCGTGTGCGAACACGTGCCGGGCCACCGGCTGCAGCGGCATCGGGCCGATGCCGCCGTCCTGGTCCTCCTCCAGGACGGGTGTTGTGCCCTGGCGGGTGGAGGCGACCTCGGCGAGGCGGGCCGCGGTGCGGCACTCGAAGATCTCGCGGGTGGACAGTTCCAGGCCGCGGGCGCGGGCGCGGGCCACCACCTGGATGGAGCGCAGGCTGTCGCCGCCGACCGCGAAGAAGTCGTCGTCGGCGCCGACGCGTTCCACGCCCAGGACGTCCGCGTAGGCGGCGGTGATGATCGTCTCGGCCTCGGTGCGGGGCTCGCGGTAGGTCTCGCCGAGGAACTCCGGTTCGGGCAGGGCGGAGCGGTCCAGTTTTCCGGTCGCACCGAGCGGGAGGCGGCCCAGGGCCACGAAGGCGGCCGGGACCATGTAGTCGGGCAGCCGGGCGGCGGCGAACTTGCGCAGTTCGGCGGAGGAGGCTCCGGCGAGCACGTCCACGTCGCCGATGCCTCCGGCGCCGTCGTCGCCGACGGCTCCCTCGCCGGTGTGCACCACGTAGGCGACGAGCCGTTTGCCGCCCGCGGGCACCTCGCGGCTGATGACCACGGCCTCGCTGATCCCGGGGTGCTGGGTGATCGCCGCCTCGACCTCGGCGGTCTCGATGCGGAAGCCGCGCACCTTGACCTGGCCGTCGCTGCGGCCCACGCATTCCAGCCGGCCCTGGGCGTTGCGGCGGGCGAGGTCGCCGGTGCGGTACATCCGCTCGCCGGCCCGCCCGTAGGGGTCGGCCACGTAGCGTTCGGCGGTCAGGGCGGCGCGGCCGTGGTAGCCGCGGCCCAGGCAGGTGCCGGCGACGTACAGCTCGCCGATGACGCCCTGGGGCACCGGGGCGAGGCCCGGGCCAAGGACGTAGGCGCGCATGTTGCCCAGCGGGGTGCCGATGGGGGCGACGTCGCTGTCGGACCACTCCTTGGACGGTGCGAGGGAGAAGGTGGTGGCGTAGAAGCTCTCGCTCTGGCCGTAGGAGTTGATGATCCGGGCGTCGGGCAGGGCCTCGCGCAGCTGGCGCACCAGCCGGCCCGGGAGCACGTCGCCGGCCAGGACGACGGTGCGGATGCCGGGTGCCTTGCCGAGATGGGGAAGGAGTTCGCCCAGCACCGAGGGGACGCCGCTGATGACGTGCCCGTCCCAGCTGTCGCGCTCGGCCAGTGCCAGCGCGTTCGCGACGATCTCGGCCGTGCCGCCGGTGGTCAGGGTGGTCAGCAGCTCGAAGACGGAGACGTCGAAGTTGACGGAGGTGCCGGCCAGCATCCGCCACCCGGGCGGTGTGTCCAGGACGTCCACCAGCCGGCGTACGCCGTCGACGACGCCCCGGTGGGTGATGGCCGCGCCCTTCGGCTTGCCGGTGGAGCCGGAGGTGTACATCACGTAGGCCAGGTTGTCCGGGCCGAGCGGCGCGCGGCGGGCCGTGTCGTCGGGGGCGCCGGCGGCCGCCTCCCAGTCGGCGTGCCGGTCGAGGCGGACGACGGCGTCGATGGTGTTGGCGGGGATCTCCCGCCAGGTCGCGGTGTCGGTGACCGCGAAGCGCGGGGCCGCCTCGGACAGCACGCTGTGGGCCCGTCCCTGGGCGTACTGCGGGTCCAGCGGCAGATAGCCCGCTCCGGACTTGAGGATGCCGAGCAGGCCGATCACCAGGTCCTCGGTGCGTGGCAGCGCGAGGACGACCAGGTCCTCGGGGCCGGCGCCGTGCCGGATGAGTTCCCAGGCGACGGCGTTGGCCCGCTCGTCCAGTTCCCGGTAGGTCAGGGTCCGGCCGTCGCACGCGAGTGCGGGGGCGTCGGGGGTGCGGGCGGCCTGGTTCTCGAACAGCCGCGGGATCGTCGCCCCGGGTGCCGCCGCGGCGGTGTCGTCGGTGCGGGCGAGCAGCTGCTCGCGTTCGGCGGTGTCCAGGACGTCGACGGTGGCGATCGCGCGCTCGGGGTCGGCCACGAGCCGGCCCAGTACGCGTACGAACCGCTGGGCGATGGCGTCGGCGGTGTCGTGGTCGAAGAGGCTGGTGGCGTACTCCAGCCGGCACCGGGCGCCGCCGGAGCTGTCGGGCAGGAGGTCGAAGAACAGGTCGAACTTGGCGGTGTTGGTCTCCAGCCGTTCGACCTGGACGCCGAGGCCGGGCAGCTCAAGCGGCGGCACCGGCGGCTGCCAGGAGAGCATGACCTGGAAGAAGGGGTTGTAGGCGGTGGAGCGGTCGGGGTTGAGGAGCTCCACCAGCCGCTCGAAGGGCATGTCCTGGTTGTCGTAGGCGGCCAGCGAGCGGTCGCGGACCTGGTCGAGCAGGGTATGGAAGGTCGGGTTGCCCCGCAGGTCGACGCGCAGCACCCAGGTGTTGACGAAGAAGCCGACGAGGTCGCGCAGTTCCTCGTCGGTGCGGTCGGTGATCGGGGCGCCGATGGACAGGTCGTCGCCGCATCCGAGGTGGTGCAGCAGGACCGCCAGCGCCGCGTGCATGACCATCGACACCGTGGTGTCCGCCCCGGTGGCCAGTTTCTCCACGGCGCCGAGGAGGTCGGGGTCGATGGTGAAGGGGATCCGGTCGCCGTCGGGGCTCATCACCCGCGGGCGCGGGCGGTCGGTGGGCAGTGCCAGCGGCTGCGGGAGGTCGGCCAGCGTCTTGCCCCAGTAGGCCAGTTGGCGGGCGGAGAGGCTGTCCGGGTCGGACTCGTCGCCGAGCACGTCGCGCTGCCACAGCGTGTAGTCCGCGTACTGCACCGCAAGCGGCTCCCACTCGGGTGCCCGGCCCTCGGCGCGAAGGGCGTAGGCGGTGGTCAGATCGCGGAACAGCGGCCCGAAGGACTCCCCGTCCACGGCGATGTGGTGCGCGACGACGACCAGGGTGTGCTCGTCGGGTGCGCAGCGCAGCAGCCGGGCGCGGATCGGGGTGTCGGCGGCCAGGTCGAAGGTGGCGGTGGCCGCCTCCTCGACGGCCGCCGCCCGGTCCTGTTCGGTGACGTCGAGGACGGGCAGGGCGAACGGCGTGTCCCCCGACGCCAGCACCTGCTGGTGCGGGACACCGTCGCCGTCCTCGACGATCACGGTGCGCAGGACCTCGTGCCGGTCGACGACGTCACCCAGCGCCGCCTGCAGCGCGCCGACGTCAAGCGCACCGGTCAGCCGCAGGGCGAAGGCGCCGTTGTAGGTCGGCGAAGGGCCTTCGAACCGGTCCACGAACCACAGCCGGCGCTGCGCGAACGACAACGGGATCATTGTGTTTCTCCAAATCGGCAGAACCAGGAGGGAGCGGGCCGCGACTCAGCTCAGGTCGAGCAGGTCCAGAAGGTCGTCGTTGTAGAAGTCGTCGATGGAGCACGCCCCCGACAGGGTCGAGAAGTAGCGGTCGATGTGCTCCTGGTGGCCGACCAGTTGCTGCAGCATCTCCACGCGGCCCTCGGGCTTGAGCTCGGCCACGTTCAGGGCGCCCTGGTAGTGGCTGAGGGCCTCGCCGCTCAGGTCGTTCTCGTAGCGCTTGAGCGCGGTGCGCAGCGCGGCGTCGTCGTGCAGCTGGGTGCCGACGTGGTCGATGAGGGACTGGGCCTGGGCGAAGGCCTCGGTGATGCCGC
This sequence comes from Streptomyces sp. NPDC015532, assembly GCF_043078065.1. NCBI lineage: Bacteria > Bacillati > Actinomycetota > Actinomycetes > Kitasatosporales > Streptomycetaceae > Streptomyces > Streptomyces sp. NPDC015532. The sequence continues at coordinate 269,003 of NZ_JBIBSY010000002.1, forward strand.
GGGCGGTGATGGAGTCCTTGTGGTTGACCGCGTCGCCGACCAGCACCCAGCCGGGGCCGTAGGCCTTGCGGAAGTAGTTCTCCTGGTGGCCCGTGCCGTAGATCTGCTCCACCCGCCGGCCCTCGCGCATCCGCTCGTACAGTTCGGGCGCGGTGGTGCGGAAGGAGTCGAGGTAGAAGGGCTCCACTCCCTTGCGGACCTCGTTGTAGAGGTCCTGGGGGAAGTAGGTCATGAGCAGCGTGAGGTCGTCGTTGGTGGGGATGACGCCGATCCAGCGGCCGGGCCGCTCGTACAGCTCGAAGTGCGAGGGGACGTTCTCCCAGTAGCTGTAGTAGGTGCAGCTCACCCGCGGGTGCTCGATGACGTTGCGCGCGCCGGTCTTGCGGGCCACCAGGGAGCGCATGCCGTCCGCGCCGACGACCAGGCGTGCCCGCTCGGTGGTCTCGGTGCCCTCGGGTGTCGTGTAGCGCACGCCGGCGACCCGGTCGTCCTGCCACACCAGGTCCTTGACCGCGCAGCCCTCCCGGAAGTCCACGCCGGCCTCGACGGCTCCCTCGGCGAGCAGCGGGTCCAGGACGTAGCGCCGGGGCGCGTACGTGTGGTGCAGGCCGTCGACCGGCAGGGAGAAGCCCTCGATGCGGACGCCTGGGCCCTGGTAGCTCTGGCGGGTGATGGGCCGGCAGCCCGCGTCGCGGAGCTTGTCGAGCAGCCCCCACCGGTTCAGCAGTCCCATGCCCTGCATGTGGATGTAGTGGGAGGACAGCGTGTCCTGCGGGAACCGTGCCTTCTCCAGCAGCAGGACACGGTAGCCCTGCCGGGCGAAGAGCATGGCCGTCGGCGAACCCGCGCAACGGGCACCGATGACAATCACGTCGTACATGGCGCGCCTCTCTGACCAGGTAGTTTTTGCACGCAAAGCGGCCCGCGGGCCGGGCGGTCCTTGGGGAGCCGGCGCTATCGGCGCAGCGGCAGGGATTCGATGTACGCGGAGATCGACGCCACCGTGGGGTGGAGGAACATCTCGTCCATGGGGACCTCGGCGCCCAGTTCCTCCAGGAAGGCGCCCTGGATCCTGACCATGATCACGGACTGGCCGCCGAGGGCGAAGAAGTCGTCGTCGGCCGCTATGTCCTCGCGCTTCAGTTCCCGGCACCAGATGGCGCGCACGCTGTCGGCTGTCATCACTGTCCTCGGTTCTTGAGGGCGTCGACCAGCGCCGCGCGGTCGACCTTCCCGTGCGGGCTCAAAGGGATCGCCGCGATGTCGATGAACCTGGCCGGGACCATGTTCCGCGGCAGCGCCTGAAGGAGGCGGGCGCGCACGGCGTCCTTGGCGAGAGCGCCCGCCTCCGGTACCACGAACGCGGTCAGCTCGGCCTCGCCGGCGTCGGTGTGGGTGACCGCCACGGCGGCCTCCCGTACCTCGGCCAGCCTGCCCAGCGCGCGTTCGATGTCGGTGGGATCGATGCGCATGCCGCGCACCTTGACCTGTGCGTCCATCCGCCCGGCGACGACGAGGTCACCGGCCTCGGTCACCCGGCCGCGGTCACCGGTGCGGTACAGCCCGACCGGTGCGCCGTCGACCTGGATCGTCGTGAACTTGGCGTTCTCGGGGCCGGCGGCGCCCAGGTAGCCGGCGCCGACACCGGCCCCGGCGATGCAGATCTCGCCGTCCTCGCCCGGCCCGACACCGCGCAGGTGCTCGTCCAGGAGGTGGATGTCGGTGTTGTACGCCGGCCGGCCGACCGGCGCGATGTCGTGCTCGCCCGTCCGGTACCCGGCGAGGTCGAACGACGTGGCCACGTCCGTGCACTCGGCGACGCCGTACTGGTGGAGCAGGGTGCAGGTGTTGCCCTCGCGCCGCATCCAGCCGGTGAGCCGCTCGGGCTTGAGCGCCTCCCCGCCGAAGAGCACGTAGTCCAGGCGGGTGAGGGCGTCGCCGCCGCGCGCGCTCTCCCAGTCGATCAGCACGTACAGGGTGCTGGAGGCGCAGTGCACCACGCGGATGTCGTGCTCGCTCAGGACGCGGTAGGCCAGCATGGCGTCGAAGTTGCGGCTGGCCAGCAGGTACTGGGTGGCGCCGCAGAACAGCGGTGTCATCAGGGCGCGTTGGGAGAGGTCGAAGCCGAACGCGCTGACGACGAGGTTGTGCGAGCCGCTGTGCAGGCCGTACTCGGCCTTCAGCCAGTTCATCAGGTTGAACCAGCCCTCGTGGCGCACCGCGGTCAGCTTCGGCGTACCGGTGGAGCCGGAGGTGAAGACGGCGTAGCAGAGGTCGTCGCCCGTGACGGGGATGCCGGGCGAGGTCGCCGGCAGGCCCGCCAGGTGCTCGCCGAGCTCGTCGAGGTCGACGACGTCGACGGCCGCCGAGGCGACCATGCCGGCCGTCGCCGGGGAGGCCACGATCAGGGCGAGACCGGGGACCTGGCCCAGCAGCAGCTGGAGCCTGGCGGCCGGGTAGGCCGGGTCGAACGGCACGTAGGCCGCGCCCGCCTTCAGCGTGCCGAGGATGGCGACGAGCAGGTCGACGGAGTAGTCGAGGCAGACGCCGACCTTCGCGCCCCGGCCGTGTCCGCGCGCGGCGAGGTAGTGCGCGAACCGGTTGGCCCTCGCGTCCAGTTCGGCGTACGTCACCTGCCGGCCGGCCCGGACGACGGCGACGGCGTCGGGGGTGGTCCGCGCGTGCGCCTCGAACTGCTGGTGGACGACGGGCGCCGAGGGCAGGGCGACCCGTTTTCCCTGAAGGATCATCAACTGACTCCGATATGAGGGGTGTCCAGAGGGGTGTCCGGTCGGACGGGCCGCCGGCCCGCCGCGCGGTACGGGCTTGCCGGCACCTTCGGGGCGGTGCGGGGCGCCTCCGGCGGTGCGTCTTCGGGCGGTGCGTCTTCGGGCGGTGCCTCTGTGAGCGCTGCTTGTTCAGGCGGTGCGCCGGTCGATGGTGTGCCGGCCGGCGGTGTCGAGCGTCTGGGTGACCCACCGGCCGACGGGCAGGCCGTGTGCGGCGGCCTGCCGGGAGTAGTGCTCCAGCTGGTCGGCGGACAGCTCGATGGTGAGCGTGGTGGCCTTGTGCCGCTGCCGCTGCTCGGTGGTGGCCGGCTCGACGGGCCGGGGCACTTCCTGCTTCCCGGCCTGTTGCCCGGTCTGCTTCCCGGCGTCGGTGCCCGGGGGGATGCCGGTCTCGTCCCTCTGCTCGGCCAGTCCGGCGCGCAGCGCCCTGCGCAGTTCGTTGCGCGACCACTTCTGCTGTTCGGCCCTGCGCAGCCAGTAGTCCTGCTCCGGCGGCGAGAGGCGGGTGACCTCGGCGTGGTGGGCGAAGCTGAGGCCGTCGTGCCTGCGGTGGTGCTCGAACCGCCGGGCCACCCACGCGTAGTTGCGCAGGGTCTGGTAGTCGAGCCCGGTGCGCTCGATCGCCTCCTTGTAGCGCCGCCACCCGTAGGTGTCCTCACCGTAGAGCAGCCAGTCGGCGAGCCACCACGCGGAGGAGTTCGCCAGCTCGCGCAGGTTGGCGCCGATCCGCTCCCAGGACCGCTCCGGCAGGTGGGGAGGGAGGACCATCCCCGACTTCTGCACCGTGGCCCTCGATCCCACGAAGGACAGGACCACGTCGCCCTGGGCCGGCGCGCGGCCGGTGTCCACGGGCCCCGGCCGGTGCCTGCCGGCGGTTCTCACAGCCCCCGTCACAACCTTCAACTCCCCACTTGACGTGTCTTCCTGGGTGCGGACCGGTCCGGGGCGGACGACAGCGTCGTGCCGGCCGGGTCCGCGGGAGTGCCGGCGGTCAGTCCGCCGCCATGGCCTCCTGCAGGCTCTTGGGCCGCAGGTCCGTCCAGTTCTGCTCGACGTACTCCAGGCACTCGGCCTTGGCCGCCTCACCGAAGACCACGCGCCAGCCCGCGGGCACCTCGGCGAACACCGGCCACAGGGAGTGCTGCTCCTCGTCGTTGACGACCACGTAGAAGCGGCCGTCCGCGTCATCGAAGGGGTTCGTGCTCAACTGGGCACCGTCCTTGTCGGTCAGGGGGTGACTCGGGATGGGAAATCGCCTGGCCGGGTGCGCGAGGCACCGGGCGCGGGTCCGCCGGCCGGTGCCCGTCCGGTCGACGGGACACCCGCGCTGTCCGGTCGACAGGACAGCGGCGCCGGCGGCCCCGGCGATGCCTCGAAACCGTAGGGAGCGCGCCGCCGGCGCTACAAGGGGTGGCGGCCCCGCCGGCCCCCTGCCGTCCGCCCGCACCCGCGCCCCGCGGTGATCCTCTGTACCGGGCCGGTTTCATGTGCCACGATGCCGCGCCCGCGGGACCGCCACACTCCTGGCGCCGCCCTGCCCGCCACACTCCGACCCCGGACTCGGCCGGTCACCGGGCAACGGCGCCGCGGACTCGGCCCGGGCCCGCCTGAGGCCGCGGATGGCACGCGACGCGGCCACGACGCCGGACGCGGCCCAGGCTCAGCCGTCCGCCCCTCCCCCGCGCCGACCCCTTCGCCACGCGGCACGCGGCACCCGGCTCAGCCCGGGGCCGGACACCGGACGACACTCCGGCCCCGGCTCAGCCGGACACCCCACGACACCCCGACTCCGGACCTCGGCCGGACACCTGGGCGACGGCACGCCCGGGGACTCGGCCCGGCCCGTCTGGAGCCGCCGATGGCAACGGGACCGGCCACGGGACGCGGCCCAGGCACAGCCGTCCGCCCCTCCCCCACGCCGGCCCCTCGCCACGCGGCGCCCGGCACGCGGCGGATGGGGCCCGGCCATGCGGCGGGTGGGTGCCGAACTCCCCTGCCCGCGCCGGTAGAACGATCAATTCCGGCCTCCGGCGAGGCAGGGCGGCAAACGCCCGGAGGGCAGGGCACCTGCGCCTTCTCGGCCGTGGCGGCGCCGCACGAGTTGCCCGCGAGCCAGGTGACCTACGGTGCCGCCACGAACCGCACCTGTACGGATCCAGCCAATGTGCGGACGACGAAGAGACGGGGAAACGACGATGACGATGCGGAACAGGCCAAGAGCCGGCGTGGTCGGTCTGGCGGCGGTGGCCCTCACGGCCACCGTCCTCACGGGTCCCGCCCGGGCATCGGGTGACACGGCCGCGCGGGCGGCCGGCCACCAGGGCACGCAGGCGGCGATCGAGGCGGCCGTCGCGGCCGGTGTCCCCGGCGTGAGCGCCGAGGCGCGGGACGCCGCCGGTGTCTGGAAGACCGCGGCGGGCGTCGGCAACCGGGAGACGGGCGCCCCGCGCGGCAAGAACGACCGGTTCCGCACCGGCAGCATCACCAACACCTTCGTGGCCACGGTCCTGCTCCAGCTGGAGGCGGAGAGGAAGATCAACCTCGACGACCCGGTCGAGCGCTACCTGCCCGGCGTGGTGAGCGGCAACGGCAACGACGGCACCCGGATCACCGTCCGGCAGCTGCTGAACCACACCAGCGGGCTGTTCGACTACCTCGCCGACGTGCCGTACTACCAGACGTACACCCTGGGCGACAGCTTCCTGCGGCACCGCTACGACACCCTGACGGCCCAGCAGCGCCTGCAGGTGGCCTTCTCCCACGCGCCGCTGTTCCAGCCCGGCGCCCGGCACGCGTTCTCCCACACCAACGACGTCCTGGCGGCGCTGATCGTCCAGAAGGTGGCGGGCAGGCCGTACGAGGACGAGGTGCGCCGGCGCATCATCGAGCCCCTGGAGCTGAAGTCGACGTCCCATCCCGGCACGAGCAGTGAGCTGCCCCGGCCGAGCAGCCGCGGCTACTCCAAGCTGTTCTACGACACCCAGCCGGAGCGGATCGACGACGTCACCGAGCTGAACGGCTCGCAGAACTGGGGCGACGGCGACATCATCTCCAGCGCCCACGACCTGAACCTGTTCTACCGGGCCCTGCTGGGCGGGAGGCTGCTGCCGGCGCAGCAGCTCAGGGAGCTGAAGACGACCGTCGTCAACCCCGACCTGCCGATCACGTCCTACGGGCTCGGCGTCGAGAAGCTCACGATGAGCTGCGGCGACATCTGGTACCACGACGGGGGTGTGGTGGGGTCGCTGACGCTGGCCGCCTTCACCGAGGACGGCCGCCATGAACTCACCTTCAACTACAACGGCGACTGGGACGCCTCGGCGATCCTGCCCATCCTGAACGCCGAGTTCTGCGACCAGACGTCCGGCTGAGGCCACGACCGAACCCGGCGTCCGGCTGAGGCCAGACCGAACCCGACCGCGTCCACCAGGAGAGCCGATGACAGTGCGAGCAGCCGTGGCCGGAGCGAGCGGCTACGCGGGGGGCGAACTCCTGCGTCTGCTCCTTTCCCACCCCGAGGTGCGCATCGGTGCCCTGACCGGGCACTTGAGCGCGGGACAGCGGCTGGGCACCCTTCAGCCGCATCTGGCCGCGCTGGCCGGACGGGAGGTGGGGCCCACCACCGCCGAGGCCCTTCGGGGGCACGACGTCGTCTTCCTGGCCCTGCCGCACGGCCAGTCCGCCGCCGTGGCACGGGAGTTGGGCGAGGACACGCTCGTCATCGACTGCGGGGCGGACTTCCGTCTCGCGGACGCGGCCGACTGGGAGAGGTTCTACGGTTCCCCGCACGCGGGCACCTGGCCCTACGGACTGCCCGAACTGCCGGGCGCCCGCGAGAAGTTGGCGGGTGCCCGGCGTATCGCGGTGCCGGGCTGCTATCCGACCGCGGTGTCCCTGGCGCTCTTCCCCGCCTACGCGGCCGGTATCGCCGGGCCGGAGGCGGTGGTCGTCGCGGCGTCGGGCACGTCGGGCGCCGGGAAGTCGCCCCGGGCGGACCTGCTGGGCAGTGAGGTCATGGGGTCCATGCGGCCCTACGGCGTGGGCGGCGGCCACCGGCACACCCCGGAGATGGTGCAGAACCTCAGCGCCGTGGCGGGCCACCGGGTCGCCGTGTCCTTCACCCCGACCCTGGCTCCCATGCCGCGCGGCATCCTGGCCACCTGCTCCGTGGCGGCCCGGCCCGGCACCGGCGTCCAGGACGTGCGGGCCGCGTACGAGAAGGCGCTGGCCGGCGAGCCGTTCGTCCGGCTGCTGCCGCAGGGGCAGTGGCCCGCCACGGGGGCCGTCTACGGGTCGAACGCCGTCCAGGTGCAGGTGGCCCTCGATCCGGCGGTCGACCGGATCATCGCGATCAGCGCCGTCGACAACCTCACCAAGGGCACCGCCGGCGGCGCCGTGCAGAGCATGAACATCGCCCTGGGTCTTCCCGAGGAACTGGGGCTTTCCACGACCGGAGTCGCACCGTGATCCGGGGCGGCACGGACATCAGCCGCTGACGCGGCGCGCCGATTGAGGAGATGCATTGAGCGTCACCGCAGCACGAGGCTTCAGAGCGGCGGGCATCGCCGCGGGTATCAAGAACAACGGCAGCCCGGATCTGGCGCTGGTGGTCAACGACGGGCCGCGCTGTGCCGCGGCCGGTGTCTTCACCTCCAACCGTGTGCAGGCGGCCCCCGTCCAGTGGTCCCGGCAGGTCCTGGCGGACGGCGGGATCCGCGCGGTCGTCCTCAACTCCGGCGGCGCCAACGCCTGTACCGGGGCGCAGGGCCTGAAGGACACGCAGGCGACCGCGGAGCGGGCCGCCGGCCTGCTCGGCCTGGACCGCGGTGAGGTGGCGGTGTGTTCCACCGGGCTCATCGGCGTGCCGCTGCCGATGGAGCGCCTGCTGCCCGGCGTCGAGAGGGCCGTCGCCCTGCTGTCGGCCGACGGCGGCCAGGACGCGGCGCGCGCGGTGATGACCACCGACACGGTGCACAAGACGGCCGCCGTCGCCCGGGAGGGGTGGACGGTGGGCGGCATGGCCAAGGGCGCGGGCATGCTCGCGCCCGGGCTCGCCACCATGCTGGTCGTGCTCACCACGGACGCCGACCTGGACGGTGCCTGCCTGGACAGGGCGCTGCGGGACGCCACCCGCGTCACCTTCGACCGGGTCGACTCCGACGGCTGCATGTCCACCAACGACACCGTGCTGCTGCTCGCCTCCGGTGCCGCGGGGGTCACTCCCGCGTACGGCGAGTTCGCCCAGGCCGTCCACGCGGTCTGCGCCGATCTGGCCCGGCAGCTGATCGGGGACGCGGAGGGCGCGAGCAAGGAGATCCGGATCGAGGTCGGGGGCGCCGCGAGTGAGGACGACGCCGTCGAGGTGGGCCGCTCCATCGCCCGCAACAACCTCCTCAAGTGCGCGATCCACGGCGAGGATCCCAACTGGGGCCGGGTGCTGTCCGCCATCGGCACCACCTCCGCCGTCTTCGAACCCGACCGGCTCGGCGTCGCCATCAACGGCGTGCGGGTCTGCGAAGGCGGCGGCATCGGTGAGGACCGCGCGCTGGTGGACATGAGCGGCCGCGACGTCCGCATCACCGTGGACCTCGCCGCCGGCACGGACTGCGCGGTCATCTGGACCAACGACCTCACCGCCGACTACGTCCACGAGAACAGCGAGTACGCCTCGTGAGCCCCGTCGAACGCGCGGGCACGGCACTCGCGCCGGACGGCGGCGACACGACCGTGGACACCGGTGCGGATGCGGGTGCGGACACCGGTGCGAGCACCGGCACGGGTGCGGACACCGGTGCGGACACCGGTGCGGATGCGGGTGCGGGCACCGGTGCGGGTCCGCACAGCGGCACGGGTGCGGACACCGGTGCGGATGCGGGTGCGGGCACCGGTGCGGGTCCGCACAGCGGTGCGGGTCCGGGTGCGGGCACCAGTCCGGGCACCGGTACGGATGCGCAGAGCGGTGGGGCGGCCAACGCGGTGCTGACCGGCCGCTGGCGGGGCGTCATGATGGACAACTTCGGCACTCCCCGGCTGCCCCTCGTCCAGGGCCGGGGCTGCCGGGTCCAGGACGCCGAGGGCAACGAGTACCTCGACTTCTTCGGCGGCATCGCGGTCAACGCGCTCGGCCACGCCCATCCCGCGGTCGTGGAGGCCGTCTGCGCGCAGATCGCCTCCCTCGGGCATGTCTCGAACCTGTTCATCGCCGAGCCGACCGTGCGTCTGGCCGAACGCCTGCTGGCCCTCGCCGGGCGCGAGGGCCGGGTGTACTTCTCCAACTCCGGCGCGGAAGCCAACGAGGCGGCCTTCAAGATCGGCAGGCTCACCGGCCGCCCGCACATGGTGTCGGCGACCGGCGGCTTCCACGGCCGCACCATGGGCGCCCTGGCGCTGACCGGCCAGAGCGCCAAGCAGCGCCCGTTCCTGCCGCTGCCGGGCGAGGTCGTCCATGTGCCGTACGGGGATGCCGCGGCCCTGCGCGCCGCCGTCACCGAGGACACCGCGCTGCTGGTGCTGGAGCCCGTGCAGGGCGAGAACGGCGTGGTCGTGCCGCCGTCCGGCTATCTGCGGGCGGCCCGGGAGATCACGGCGGCGACCGGGACCCTCCTGGTCCTGGACGAGGTGCAGACCGGGATCGGGCGCACGGGCCACTGGTTCGCGGCCCAGGCCGAGGGCATCGAGGCGGACGTCGTCACCCTCGCCAAGGGTCTGGGCGGCGGTCTGCCCATCGGCGCGACGCTCGCCTTCGGCGCCGCCGCGCGTCTGCTGACACCCGGCGCGCACGGCTCCACCTTCAGCGGCAACCCCGTGGTGTGCGCGGCCGCCCTCGCCGTCCTGGACACCATCGAGCGGGACGGCCTCCTCGAACGGGTGGTCCGGGCCGGGCGGCGGCTGCGGCGCGGTCTGGAGGACCTGGCCCATCCGCTGGTGCGTGAGGTCCGCGGCGCCGGCCTGCTGGTGGGCGTCGTGCTGGAGGGGAACCTGGCCGAACGCGTGCAGCGGGCCGCCCAGGACAGGGGTCTGCTGGTGAACGCGGCGGTGCCGGACGTCATCCGGCTCGCCCCGCCACTGATCGTGTCGGACCGCGAGGTGGACACCTTCCTGGAGGGATTCGGGTCGGCGCTGTCCGAGGTCCATGACGGCGTCCGTGCCGGGGCCGATGCCACCGCGGAGCATTCACCTTCAGCCCATTGCAACCAACCCGACAGGTGACGTTGCATTACATTCAGATCCATTGCAACAATTAAAAAGCGTTGAGCTGCGATGATGAATCCAGTGCGCAACAGAGTTGTTGCCACATCATTGAATGCAACGTAGCGTTTTCTGCATCGGAAAACACGAGCCGAGGAGCCCCCGATGCAGAAGACCGCGTACGCGACGCAGCAGTTCGACACCCCCGCCCCCATCCGCGCCGAGGTGGACATCCCCGCCGGACGCATCCAGTTCATCGCCGCCGACCGGGCCGACACCGTGGTCGAGGTCCGGCCCGCCGACCCGGCCAGGAAGCGCGACGTGACGGCGGTCGAGGAGATCAGCGCCGTCTTCGGCGACGGTGTCCTGCGCATCGCGGCCGCCGAGGCGCCCCACGCGCTCCTCGGGCACTCCGGGTCCGTCGAGGTCACGGTCATGCTGCCGGCCGGCTCCCGGGTCGAGGCGAAGGCGGACGCCGCCGAGTTCCGCAGCGTCGGACGCCTCGGCGACGTCGCCTTCGCGGGCGGCCACCGCTCGGTCCACGTCGACGAGGCCGCGAGCGCCCGCCTCACCGCCCACGACGGCGAGGTCTCGGTCGCCCGCCTCGGCGGCCCCGCCGAGATCAGCGTCCAAAAGGGCGGCATCCGGATCGGCGAGGCCGTGCGCGGCACACTCACCCTCGCCGTCCAGCACGGCGACATCACGGTGGGCGCCGCCCCCGGCGTCTCCGCCTCCCTGGACGCCGAGACCGGCTACGGCCGCATCGACAACTCCCTGCGCAACACCGGCACGCGCGACCTGGACGTGCACGCCACCACCGCCCACGGCGACATCACCGCCCGCAGCCTGTGACCGCCCGCAACCTTCAAGGAGCACCCCTCATGAGCACTTTGGCCATCGCGGCGAACAAGCTGCACAAGTCCTACGGCGACAAGACCGTGCTCGACGGCATCGACCTAGCCGTCCCCGAAGGAACGGTCTTCTCCCTGCTCGGCCCGAACGGCGCCGGCAAGACCACCGCCGTCAAGATCCTCTCCACCCTCGTCCGCGCCGACGCCGGCGAACTGCGCGTCGGCGGCCACGACCTCGCCACCGACCCGCAGGCCGTACGCGCCGCGATCGGGGTCACCGGACAGTTCTCCGCCGTCGACAACCTGATCACCGGCGAGGAGAACATGCTCCTCATGGCGGACCTGCACCACCTGCCCAAGGCCGAGGGCCGGCGCGTGGCCGCCGAACTCCTGGAGCGCTTCGACCTGGTGGAGGCCGCGAAGAAGCCCGCCTCCACCTACTCCGGCGGCATGAAACGCCGCCTGGACATCGCCATGACCCTGGTCGGCAGCCCCCGCATCATCTTCCTCGACGAACCGACCACCGGCCTGGACCCCCGCTCCCGCCACACCATGTGGGGCATCATCCGCGAACTCGTCGCCGGCGGCGTCACCGTCTTCCTCACCACCCAGTACCTGGAGGAGGCCGACCAGCTCGCCGACCGCATCGCCGTGCTGAACAACGGAAAGATCGCCGCCGAAGGCACCGCCGCGGAACTGAAGCGGCTGATCCCGGGCGGCCACATCCGGCTCCGCTTCACCGACCCCGACGCCTACCGGTCCGCCGCCACCGCGCTGCGCGGGGCCACCCCGGACGACGAGGCCCTCGCCCTGCAGATCGTCAGCGACGGCAGCCAGCAGGAACTCCACTCCATCCTCGACTGGCTGGCCGCGGCGGACATCGAGGCCGACGAACTGACCGTGCACACCCCCGACCTCGACGACGTGTTCTTCGCCCTCACCGACAGCGGCAAGCTGCCCAACCAGTCCAAGGAGACCCTGCGATGACCTCCCTCTCCCTCGCCGTGCGCGACTCCTCCACCATGCTGCGCCGCAACCTCCTGCACGCCCGCCGCTACCCCTCGCTCACCCTGAACCTGCTGCTCACCCCCGTGATGCTGTTGCTGCTGTTCGTCTACATCTTCGGCAACGCGATGAGCGGCGGCGCGGGCCGCTCCGCCTACATCGCCTACATCGTCCCCGGCATCCTGCTGATGACGATCGGCTCCACGGTGATCGGCACCGCGGTGTCCGTCTCCACCGACATGAGCGAGGGCATCATCGCCCGCTTCCGCACCATGGCCATCCACCGCGGCTCCATCCTCATCGGGCATGTCATCGGCAGCGTCCTGCAGTCGGTGATGAGCGTGGTCCTGGTCGCCGCCGTCGGCGTGGCCATCGGCTTCCGCTCCAGCGGCGCCGGCGTCCTGGAATGGCTCGCGGCGTTCGGCCTGATCGTCCTGTTCGCCCTGGCGCTCACCTGGATCGCGGTCGGCATGGGCCTGGTCAGCCCGACCGCGGAGGCCGCCAGCAACAACGCCATGCCGCTGATCCTGCTGCCGCTGCTGTCCAGCGCCTTCGTCCCGCTGCACTCCATGCCCGGCTGGTTCCAGCCCATCGCCCACTACCAGCCCTTCACCCCCGCCATCGAGACCCTGCGCGGGCTCCTGTTGGGCACCGAGATCGGCAACAACGGCTGGATCGCCCTGGCCTGGTGCCTGGGCCTCGCGGTACTCGGCTACTTCTGGTCGACCTCGACGTTCGACAAGGACGCGAACTGACACCCATGCGGCGGGCGACGTCCGCACCCTCGTTCCGCCCAGGGCGGCGTACACCGGCACCGGCCGGAGTACGCCGCCCCTTTGGTTCAAAAAAAGCACCCGCCCACCCGGCCCCCTCTTTCCGGTCCCCTCTTTCCAGTCCGGCTTTCCGGCTTCCGGCGCTCGCGCGGGCCGATCCGCGACCGCCGCATTTCCCGGCGGGAAAGCCGGACGCCCTTCGACAAAAAGGTTCGATGTGCAACCGTTCGAGTGCCGCTCCGGTGCCACCCCAGGCCGCCCTGCGAGCCTTATCGACGGTTATATGCACCGTTCTCAGGAGGCATGATGGCGCATCAGGCCGGTCAGACCGCGGGGCCGCACGGCGGCACGGCGACCACCGCCTCACAGGTGACGCCGCGGCAGGCACGCGCCACGGCGTCCGCGCCGCGCCGGGTCCCGGTGCTGACGACCAAGGTGGGCCTGCAGATGCCCGCCAAGATGGCCTACGACGAGTGGGAGCGGGCCGGCCGGCAGCTCGCCGACGTCGTCGACTCCTCCTCCTGGTGGCTGGGCGACTGGATGGTGTACGGCAAGGACCACTACACCGACCGCTACCAGCGCGGGATACGCGCCGCCAACCTGTCGTACCAGACCCTGCGCAACTACGCGTGGGTCTCACGGCGTTTCGACCTCGGCCGGCGCCGCCCCGCCCTGAGCTTCCAGCACCACGCCGAGCTGGCCTCCATGCCGGTCGCGGACCAGGAGCTCTGGCTCGACCGCGCCGAACAGCGGCAGTGGACCACCAAACAGCTGCGCGGCGCCCTGCGCGCCGCACGCCAGGGCGAACAGCAGCCGGCCGCTCCCGCCCAGCCGGGCCGCCGCCTGGAGGTTCCCGGCAGCCGGCTGGAGTGGTGGCACCAGGCCGCTCAGCAGCTGGGCGTCGACTTCGAGCAGTGGGTGATGACCACGCTGGACAGCGCGGCCGCGACCGCCCTGGAGGAGCCCGGCACACCGGCGGACCACCCCGAACCCGCCGGACTCAAGGGCGTGCAGGACAGGGGCGTGCAGGACAGGGGCGTGCAGGACGCGAAGGGGCTCGCCGAGCAGCGGAGCCGGCCGGTGGCCATCAGCGCCTGAAGTCCTCGGCGCCGAGGCCACCGGCGTCTCACGGCAGCCGGTTCATCAGCCCGGCGACCTCGCGCTTGTAGGTGCACCCGCTCTGCCCGAACGACGTCCGCACCCGCTCGCGCACCTCGCCCGGCTGCTCCTGGCTGAGCTTGAACATGCCCGAGGCCCCCGTGACCGTGAACCGGAAGGCCCCGACGGCGGGCACGATCTGGCGGAAGTAGCCGAGCGAGTCGGTCATGTCCCAGCCGTCGCCGAAGGCCCCCTCGAAGGCGCGCACGGTGGACTGCACCACGCCCAGCGTCTCCTCGGTCGCGTCGATCTTCTCCACCACGCCCCGGACGTGCACCGCGGTGAAGTTCCACGTCGGGGCGGCCGGAGTCTTCCCGTACACGGTGGGTGACACGTACGAGTGCGGGCCGGTGAACGTCAGCAGCAGCACGCCGCCCGGCCGCAGCGCCGCCCAGTGCGGGTTGGCCCGGTTCATGTGCCCGAGCAGGGTGGCCCCCGTCAGCTCACCGGACGCGCCGGGGTCGCCGGACGCGTCGGGGTCGAAGATGACCGGCAGGTGCGTGGCGAAGGGACCGTCCTCGGGGCTGCCGTTCGTCACCGCGAGAGCCAGCGGGTTGTCGCGGATCAGATCCGCCATCCAGGAATTATTCGGCTCGCGATAAAAGCTGGGCACGAACATTCGCATTCTCCTTTTCGGAAATCGGTCTGTTTCGAGGATTCCCAGGACCGTACGGCCGTCCCGCCGACAGGACAATGCTTCCACATGTCGAGGACCTGGAGAAGGTCTAAAGGGGTCTTCCAGCGGTCTTCGATTCTTCTTCGAGAAACGCTCCGGAAACACGCGGCTTTCGCCTTTTCCCGCCCTCCCCCGAGCCCACCGTCCGACCCCGGCACCCTCGGCCTCCCGGCACCCTCGGCCTCCCGGCGCGACAGACCGGCGGACCCCGTCCGCGCGCCGTCACGGCCGTGCGACTGGCGGCCGGCGGCCGACAATGGGCGCCCGGCAATGGACTCCCGCCGTCGTGCGGTGAATTCACCCCTCTCACCAGCGACTCCGCCACCACTCCAGCGTCACGAGACCAGATCTCAGGATCGAGTTGCCAACATCATGGCAAGGTTTTGCCAAGCCGGAAGGCGCTGTGGGCCACCGGTTGATTTCCAGACGCATCGGGAGCATTCACATGGAGACAACGGGCAGGCGGAGCGAAGAGGTCTACGACGTGGTCGGTATCGGGTTCGGCCCGTCCAACCTGTCGCTCGCAATCGCTCTGGAAGAACACGGGGCCAGCACTCCCCGGCATCCGGTCACCGCCCACTTCTTCGAGAGGCAGCCCGCCTTCGGCTGGCACCGGAACATGCTGCTGCCGTCGACGACCATGCAGATCTCGTTCCTCAAGGACCTGGCGACGTACAGGAATCCGCTGTCGCGGTACAGCTTCGTCTCCTACCTGCACGCCTCGAACCGGCTGGTGCAGTTCGTGAACAACCAGGACTTCTTCCCCACCCGCCAGGAGTTCCACCAGTACCTGGAGTGGGCGGCCGCCGACCTGAGCGACCGGGTCACCTACGGCGCCGAGGTCACCTCGATCCGGTCCGTCCCCGAGGCCGGAGCGCAGGCCGGCGACCTCCTGGAGATCGAGGTGCGCGCCGGCGACGGCACCACCCGGGTGGTCGCCGCACGCAACGTGGTCATCTCCACCGGCCTGGTGCCGCGCCTGCCGGACAACGTGACGTCCGACGAACGGGTGTGGCACAGCTCGGAGTTCCTCAGCAGGTTCGGCGCGCAGGACCCCAAGGACCTCAAGAGCGTGGCGGTGGTCGGCGCCGGCCAGAGCGCGGCCGAGATCACCCGCTTCTTCCACGACGAACTGCCGCACGCCCAGGTCTCCGCGGTCGTGCCCTCCTACGGCTACGCCATCGCCGACGACACGCCCTTCGCCAACCAGGTGTTCGACCCCGGCGCGGTCGACGACCACTACTTCGGCACCGAGCAGGCACGGGACGCCTTCTGGCGCTACCACCGCAACACCAACTACTCGGTGGTCGACTCCGACGTCATCCGGGACCTGTACCGGCGTTCCTACGACGAGCGGGTGCGCGGCAGCGAACGCCTGCACTTTCGCAACCTCACCCGGGTCACCGACGTCAAGCGCGCCGGGAACGAGACACGGGTGAGCCTGCGCTCGCTGCTCGATGACCGGACGGAGGAACTCGCCGTCGACGCCCTGGTGTTCGCCACCGGCTACGACGGCCTGGACCCCGCCCGCCTGCTCGGCGACTTCGACCGGCACTTCCTGCGCGACACGGCGGGCCGGCACCAGGTGGAACGCGACTACCGCCTCGTCAGCGCGTCAGGGCTGACCAGCGGCGTCTACCTCCAGGGCGGCACCGAGCACACCCACGGCCTGTCCTCGGCCCTGCTGTCGAACATCGCCGTGCGCAGCGGTGAGATCGCCGATTCGATCGTGCTGCGGCGCACCGGGCAGGAACTGAGCCGCGGCGGCGACGTGCGGGCCGCCCGCTCGGCCGCCTGAAACGGCAGGCCGAACCACCGTCCCGTTGACAGGACGTGACCCCGCGGCAGGACACTCGAGAACCCGCGCGCGACGACCGCGGCGCCGCCTCCTCGGGCCGGCCGGTGTTCACCGTCCCAAGAACCCGCAGCACAGCCAAGTCCTTTCGTGCAGCTCTCCAGCGCATGTCCACCGGTCATGGGACCCGACCCGCGGCCGGGGCCCCCACAAAAGGAGTCGAGACCATGAGCGCCAATTCCCCGGTCGGCGGCCTCGTTCGGCGGGCGAGGGTTTCATGACCGTCAGCGTGCAGCAGGCCCAGGCCAAGGCCCGGTCCCTCGGTGACGCCCTGCCGTGGCTGGCCCGCCACCAGGGCCGCAGGGTCGTCGTCAAACTGGGCGGACACGCCATGGTCGACGAGAACCTCACGGCGGTCTTCGCCCGCGACATCGCCTTTTTGCGCTACGCCGGGCTGCGGCCCGTGGTGGTGCACGGAGGAGGCCCCCAGATCGACGCCGAGCTCGAACGGCGCGGCATGAAACGCGAGTTCGCGGCAGGCCTGCGCGTCACCTCACCAGCCGCGATGGACGTGGTCCGCATGGTCCTCGCCGGCCAGGTGCAGCGCGAGCTGGTCGGGCTGATCAACCGTCACGGCCCGCTCGCCGTCGGCATGAGCGGCGAGGACGCCAACACCCTCACCGCGGTACGGCACGTGCCGTGGGTCGACGGGGAACCCGTCGACGTCGGCAGGGTCGGCGACATCACCGGCGTGGACACCACCAGCCTGGACGGCCTGCTGGCGAGCGGCCGGATCCCGGTGGTCTCCCCGCTCGCCCGCAGCACCGAGGACGGCCTGGTCTACAACGTCAACGCCGACACCGTGGCGGCGGCGCTCGCGACCGCGCTGCGGGCCGAGACACTCGTCATGCTGACGGACGTCGCGGGGCTGTGCGCGGGCTGGCCGCACAGTGCCGAGGTCATCCCGCGGCTGACGGCCGGCGAGCTGGAAAAGCTCCTGCCGGAACTGAGCGAGGGCATGGTGCCCAAGATGACCGGCTGCCTGAAGGCCGTACGGGGCGGGGTGGGCGCGGCCCGGGTGATCGACGGGCGGATACCGCACTCGGTCCTCCTGGAGATGTTCACCGACGACGGGATCGGGACGGTGATCGTGCCGGACCCGGACGAGGAGGAGGTCCTGCCTTGAACGAGCAGTGGCGACAGCGACAGGGGCCGCGGGCCGGCGGGCCCGCGGGTACTTCTTGGCAGCCGGCGCGCTCCGGGGGCGCCCCGCAACCGGCGGTGCTCGTGCACGAGTTGGTCACCGTGGCCAAGACGGACGAGGACGAGGCCCGGGCGTGCGCGCGCCGGCTCGCCGCCTGTCTGCCGTCCGAGGCCAGGTCCGTCCTGCTGGACGCCCTGGCCGAGGAGGGCCCCTGGCACGACGGCGATGACGCGGGCGGGTACGGGAGCGGTGGCGCGCTCTCCTTCGACGGGCCCCAGTACACGGTGCCCCGGGTCCGCTCCGCCCTGAGCCTCCTGCCCGCCTACCGGGCACCCGGCCCGAACCGGCCGGCCGCCGCCGCCCCCGGGGCTGCCGTCCCCGGCTCCGGCGGCCCCGGCGGCGATGGCGGCGAACGCGAGCTCCACGACATCGAGTTCAGCGACGGCGGCGGCGAACGCGAGCCTGGTGAGGGCGACTTCTGCGTCGACGGCGGCGAACGCGAACCCCGCGAAGGCGAGTTCTATGACGGGGACAGCGAACACGATTCCGGTGACGGTGGGTTGTGGCCCGCGCCCCGCGACGAGCCGCCCGCCGCCGTCATCCGCCTGCGGTTCGCCGACGCGAGCGCGCTGGAGCGTGCCGGCGCCTGCTTCGACGGCGCGTGGAGCGAGCCCGGGACACACACCCTCCAGGTCCCCGCGGACGCGGGCGTCCAGACGCTGCGCTCCGTGCTCGCGGCCCTCGACGCGGCAGCGCTCACGCCCGAGTCGCTCACCGTGCACACCAACGAACTCGACGACGTCTTCGCCGCGTTCACCCAACTGCTCTGATCCCTGGGGCAGACCGCCGCCGCCTGATGTACCGGAGCACCGGGCGGCGGCGGCCGGCCGCTGGGTCAGCGGCCCGCGCCCTGCTCCTGGACTCTGCGCATCAAGACCGCCTGTTCCCGCACCAGTTGGTCGATCCGGGCCTGGAGGTGTGCCGCCTGCGCGGCCAGGTCCGGATGGCGCGGAGGCGACGGGGCCAGCGTGGGGCAGTGGTTGAGGATCGTCTCCAGGCGGCACCGCAGCGCGGGGCCCGGTTCCACGCCGAGCGCGCCGACCAGACGGCGGCGCGCGCGTTCGTAGACGCCGAGGGCCTCCGACTGCCGCCCGCACCGGTACAGGGCGACCATCAGCAGGTCGTAGGGGCGCTCGCGCAGCGGATGGGCGGCGGTGAGGCGTTCCAGGTCACCGACGATCTCGGTGTGTCTGCCACAGTTCAGGCTCGCCTCGTACAGGGCTTCCAGCGTGGTCAGGCGCTGCTCCTCCAGGCGGTCCGCCTCGGCCGTGCACAGGGGGCCGTGCGAGCTGTCCTGCAGGGCCGTGCCCTGCCACAGGGCGAGCGCCTGGCCGAGGAGGCGGGTCGCGTGGCGGGGGTCCTGGGGGGCGGCCGCCCGGCCCTGGCCGGACAGCCGGGTGAAGCGGGCCACGTCGGTCGAGGCGCTGCCCAGGCTCAGCAGGTATCCGGTGGGCAGGGTGCTGATCCACTCGTGGCCCGGAGCGGGCAGCAGCCGGCGCAGCCGGGCGACGTGGGTGTGCAGGGCGCTGGGTGCGTTGGCGGGGGGCCGGTCACCCCACAGTTCCTCCACCAGGCGGTCCACGGAGAGCTGTTGGCCCGCGTGGACGACCAGCGTGGCGAGCAGGGCCCGCTGTTTGGGGCCGGAGGGGGTGATGCCCGTTTGGGTCCCCCGGTCGTAGACGGCCACGGGACCCAGCAGCCGGAACTCGGTCGCCTCGATGGTCCCGGTGGCCTGGGTGTGTGCCGGGGCCGGTGCGGCGAGGTTGTGGAGGGTCATCGCGGTGTCGCGAAGGGGGCGCGGGCGGTCAGCGCGGCCTGGCGCACGTCGTCCTGGATCTGCCGGGCGACCTCGGGAAGGTGGTCCTGGAAGTAGAAGTGGCCGCCGTCGTAGAGGTGTCGGCCAAGGAAGTGCTCGCTGGATCGGGCCCAGCCGTCCAGGCGGTGCGGCGGCGCCACCTGGTCCCGGGTGCCGCCGAACACCGAGAGGGGCACCGGCAGCGGCGCGGTCAGCGGCGGAGTGCGCCAGGTCTCGCTCATGCGCAGGTCGGCGCGGATGGTCGGCTCGAACAGCTCCCACAGTTCGTCGTGGTCCATGACCTCGGAAGGAGTGCCGCCCATCGTCGCGAGCTCGTGGCGCAGTTCGGCGTCGCTCAGCAGGTGCCGGCGCACCGGGTCGCCGTCGGGGTGCAGTGTGCCGCGTGCGGAGATGCCGAGCCACAGGGGCGGTGTGCGGCCCATGTCCAGGAGGCGGCGGGTCAGTTCGTAGGCGACCAGTCCGCCCATGCTGTGCCCGAAGAACGCGTAGGGGCCCGTCAGGCGGGTGTCCAGCTCGTGCAGGAAGTGGTCGAGCAGGGCGCCGGCGTCGCTCAGTGCGGGGCGCCGGTCGCGGGGGCCGCGGCCCGGTGCGTCGGGGATCTGCACATCCCAGTGGGCGGGGAAGCTGGAGGACCAGCCGCGGTAGGCCAGATGCGAACCGCCGGAGTGGTGGAACACGAACAGGCGCAGCTTCGGCTCTTCCGCCTTGGGCATGGGCACTCCATCGACGAGACGCTTCGGCGTCCGGACCGGGTGACGCGGGGGCCCGGACCAGGGGAATGCCGACGATAGCGGCGCCCGGCCCGCGGCGGCGGCCGTCATGAGCGGGCCTCGAACCGCTCTCAAGTCCTTCTGGAGCGCGTCCTGGTGCGTCGACGCGCCCGCCCTCGTCGAGGACGGCGGGCGGGCGCGGACGGGGAGGGGATGTGCGTGGCCGACTCTAGGCGGGGTTCTGTCTCATGTCCTTTTCGCTGTACGGAACTTCGAGCTCGGCTGCGGCGATCCTGCCGCGCTGCCGGCTGCCCCGGCTCAGGCCAGGTCGTCGCGGGTCACCCGGCGGTGCGCGATACGCCATTCGCCTCGGGAGCGGACCAGGACGTCCTGCATGACGCACACGTACAGCACCTTGGGGCCGCCCTGGCCCGGTGTGGCGTGGACCAGGGCCGAGCAGCGGGTGTGCAGCGAACCGTCCGGCTGCGGCCGTACGTCGAGCATGCCGACCCAGTGGTCGAGGCGGCTGCCGGCCCGCCGCTGGTGGGCGGCGCCGGCGCGCACATAGTTCTCCAGCCCGGCGCGTGCCCGTATTGGCCCGGGCTGGGACAGCGGGTGCAGCAGGGCGTCCTCGGTGAAGGTCTCGGCCCAGCGCTCGGTGTCGTGCGTGTCCAGGAGCCGCATCTGGTGCGCGTAGAAGCGCTGCGCCTGTGCGTACAGGGCGGCGAACTCGTCGCCGGGCAGGGTGCGTTCGGCGGTGCCCGCAAGCTCGACGGTCATGGTCTCAAGCCTCCGCTTTTGTCCGCGTCCCCGGGGTGGGGGGACATCAGGGGGATCCCGGGCCGTGCCGGGGATCCGCTGTTGGGTACGGACAGTCTTCGAGGCGGTGATCGAGCATCTTTCAAGACCGCCTCAAGCGCTCCCGGCCGCCGTCCGGGGCTGGGGTGCGGGCTCGGGGGCTGCTGCGGGCTCGGGGGGCGGTGCGGGGAGGTTGCGGCGGGCGCGGTCGACGGTGGGGCCGATGGCCGCCGTGCCGGCCAGGAAGAGGGCGGCCAGGGCGAGCCAGCCCACCAGGTCGTGGCCGATGACGAGGAAGGCGACGAGGGCGGGTCCGAGGGTGGCCTGGATGACCATGTGGAGGTGGAAGGCGCCGAGGTATTCGCCGCGTGCCTGCTCGGGGGCGAGGCCGAAGCCGAGGCCGAAGCCGCTGGCGGCCTGCCACAGTTCGGCGAGGGTGAACAGCAGGACCGCGCCGAGGGTGACGGCGCCGGTGGCCCAGGATCCGGTGAGGGTCGCGGCGGCCAGGGCGGCGCAGGCCAGCACGCTGACCAGTCCCGATTTGCGGGCCGCGCGCACGGAGCCGTCCAGGGTCTCCGAGCCGCGGGCCGCCGCGACCTGGAAGAGGACCACCAGGACGGTGTTGACGGCGAGGATCAGCGGGACGAGACCGCGTGGCAGATCGGTGTTGCGGACGATCCACAGCGGTATGCCGGCGAGCAGGACGGCGCTGTGCAGGGCGAGCAGGCTGGAGGAGCC
The DNA here is from genome assembly GCF_043078065.1 of Streptomyces sp. NPDC015532. Classification (NCBI taxonomy): domain Bacteria; kingdom Bacillati; phylum Actinomycetota; class Actinomycetes; order Kitasatosporales; family Streptomycetaceae; genus Streptomyces; species Streptomyces sp. NPDC015532. The sequence continues at coordinate 290,564 of NZ_JBIBSY010000002.1, forward strand.
GATGACGCCGAGGAAGGGCAGGTCGCGCAGGACGCGGAAGGGTTTACGGCCGTCGGCGGCGGCCCGGGCGGCGTTCGCGGGCAGTTTCAGCACCAGGGCGGCCGCCGCCAGGAAGGTCAGGCCGTTGCCCAGCGGCAGCAGGCTGAGGGCGTCCTTGCCCAGGGAGATCAGCGCGGCCGCCGCCAGCGCGCCGGCCGAGAAGCCGGCGTTGAACAAGGAGCGCAGGGCCGCCCGCGCGGTGACGCGTTCGCCGTCGGGGACGAGTTCGGCGATCAGCGCGCCGAAGGCGGGTCCGCAGCCGTACTCCAGGGCGCCGATCAGGACGACCACCGGGAAGTAGGCGGCCGGTGAGCGCACGGCCGGGTAGAGGGCGTAGGAACCGGCCAGGAGGAACAGCAGGACGGCGAGCAGGCGCCGGGCGCCGGCCTTGTCGGTCATCCGGCCGAAGACGAGGCTGGCCACGAAGCCGCTGAGGCCGGCGGCGGACAGGCCCAGGCCGACGACGGTGGCGGGCAGGCCGGCCACGGTGACGAAGTAGACCGCGGAGCCGGCCATGAACAGGCCGTTGCCGAGGCTGTCGACGAAGTGCAGCGCGCCGAGTGTCCGGGCCGGGCCGCGTAATGACGAGAACGTGCGCTGGACGATCGCTTTCACGGCGGTGGGTCCCATCCTTGATGTGGTCCGGTTCGGTGGGGCGGTCCGGGCCGGTGTCCGGCCCCTGTGTTGCCTGTTGCCTGTTGCCTGGGGTGTGCTCAGGTGTCCTCGGGGGTGGTGGGCGGCAGGCCGGGAAGGCGGGCGGGGGCGACGACGACGCCGGTCAGGGCGGGCGCGGCCAGGTGGGTGGCCGCGGCGCGGGCCACGTCGGCCGCGGTCAGGGCGCGCAGCCGGTCCTCGTAGCCGGCCGGCCAGCTCGCGGGCAGGCCGCCGGCCAGCACCGCGGCGTAGGTCGAGGCCAGTCCGGAGCGGGAGGAGCAGGCCATCGCCATGGAACCGACGGCGTAGTTCTGGGCGTTGCGCAGTTCGCGTGCGCTGAAGGCGCCGTCCGCCAGGCGGCTGGTCTCCTGGGCGATGAGGGTCAGGGCGCGGGCGGCGCCGTCGTGCCGTACGTCGGCCTCCACGGTCAGTACGGCGTGGGCTCCCAGCGGGTCCAGGACGGCGCGGGGCGCGTAGGCCAGGCCCTCGCGTTCGCGCAGGACGAGGGTGAGGCGGCTGGCGTAGTAGCCGCCGAGCATGAGCGCGGCCAGTTGCAGGGCGGGGTAGTCGTCGTGGCCGCGGCCGGGGACCAGGCCGCCCAGGCGGAGCAGGGTCTGCGGGGTGGCGGGGTGGAGCAGGGTGCGGGGCGGGCCTGGGGCGGGCGCGGGTGGCGGGGGTGCGCCGCCGTCCGGCTCGTGGTGCGGGGCGGTGGTCGTGCGGGGCAGCAGGGCGGCCGCCTGCTCCAGGAGTTGCCCGGCCGGGTCGGGGCCGACGACGACGCTGTGGCGGCGGGGGGCCGGTGCGCTGTGCAGCAGGGCCGCGGTGTGCGTGCCGTCGACGCCGGCGGCCTCGGCGGCCGACGCCGTCCGGCCGTAGGGGTGGGGGCCGTAGGCGGCGGCGAGGAAGCCGCTGCGGGCCAGGAAGGCGGGCACGGTTTCGGCGGCGGTCAGTCGGCGGGCGACCCGGTCGGCGGCCGCGCGTACCCGGTCGCCCTGGTGGGGGCGGCCGGTGTCGAGGCAGTCGCGGATGCGGGCGCGGGTGGCGGCGAAGTCGTCGGCGAAGGTGCGTACCGCGATGACGGCCCGGTCGCTGCGTGCCTCCACTCGCAGGGTCGCGAGGTCCGCGGTGGCCTCGGTGAGGGCGTCGCGCAGGGCCTCGGCCATCACCTCGACCCGGCTGGGGTGCGCGCCGGGCGTGGGGGTCAGCGGGAACAGCAGCCTGGCTTCGGTCAGTTGCCCGGTTCCGGCGCGCTGGACGGCGACGGCCGTGCCGCGGCCCGTGGTCTGTTCGCTGTGCGCGGGGGCGCTGAAGTGCGGAACGGCCGCGGGCTGCGCGGCCGCGGCCCGGGGTGCGGTGGAGGCCGCCTCGGGTGCGGTGGGCGCGGCCTGGGGTGCGGTGGGCGGCGCGGCCTGGGGTGCGGTGGGTGCGGTGGGGGCGGTCATCGGGTGGCTCCTGCGGGGACGGCACCGGCCGCGGTCGGGGCCGGGGCCGCCGGGGTTGCCGGGGCGGGGCGGCTGGTGATGCGGGCGGCGGGGGCGGCGGCGTAGCGGGCGGCCGCGGCGGCCACCTGGGTGTCGGGCAGCTTCAGCAGGGCGTCGGGCAGGGCGGCCAGGTGGAGCGGGTCGCGGTGCACTGCGGCGCCGACGCACAGCCAGGACGCCTGGCTCGCCACGGAGTCCAGTTCGGCGTGCAGGGCCAGGGCGAGCTGGCGGCGGATGCGGGCCAGGGGCTCGGTGAGCTGTGCGGGGTTGTCGGCGATGTTCGCGAGGACGCTGCGCAGGCAGTGTTCGGCCTCGTCGGGTCCGGTGTCCGCGGGGTGCGGGAAGTCCACGGCGAACAGGGCGTCGCGGGAGACGTCGAAGGGGTTGCCGGTGCGGTGGGCGCGGGCCTTGAACGTGCCCCAGGTCCGCCGGGCGGCAAGGTGGCAGGCGCAGTCGGTGCCCAGGCTCTCCAGCAGTTCGCCCAGCAGGACGGTGGCGAGGTGGGCGTCGGGTGCGGTGGCCGGGTCCGGGGTGCGAAAGCCGATCGCGGTGCGAGCGGCGGCGGCGATGCGTTCGTCGCGCAGTGCCCGGCGCGGCGCGGTGAGCGGGGCCTCGGGGGTGTGGGTGCGGGGCGGTGCGGGGCGGGGCGGCACGGATCCCAGGTGCCGCTCGGCCAGGTCGCGGGCGTGCGCGGGGTCGAAGTCGCCGGCGAGGGCGAGGTGGATGTTGCCGGGTGCGTAGGACTGCTGGAAGAAGCGGCCCAGTTCGGCGGGGCCGAGGTCTTCGAGGGCGTCGATGTCGCCGTATCCGTTGTGCCGGTTGTGCCAGCTGTCGTGCAGCAGGGCGGGCAGGTCGAACAGGACCAGTCCGCCGTGCGGGCGTTGCAGCATGTTGCGGCGGATCTCGGCCTGGACGACGGCGATCTGCGCGGTGACGTGGGGCAGGCCGAGGTCGGGGTCGGTGAGCCGCTCGTGTTCGATGCGCAGGCCCAGATCGAGTGCGCCGGCCGGGAGGATGGAGGTGTACTGGGTGTAGTCGGCCGCGGTGCGCGCGTTGGCGGTGCCGCCGGTGGCGGCGACCGCGTCGGTGAGCGGCCTGCTGCTGGAGGCGCCCTGGGCCAGGACGTGCTCCAGCAGGTGGGCGGCGCCGGCGACCGGTTCGTTGCGAAAACCGGTGCCGACGTGCAGGCAGGTGGCGACGACCTGGCAGCCCGGCAGCGGCTGCAGCAGGACGCTCAGCCCGTTGTCGAGGACCAGGGCGGTCGGCTGTGAGGTCATCGGTTCGTCCCTTCGCGCATACCCCGGCCGTCGGTCTGGGGAAGAAGCGAAGCTCCCGCGGAGCACGACGTCCGCACCGTCCTCAGGGCGATTCGGCGACTCGTCTTTGGCCGACGCACCGCACTCACAGGGGGGTTGATAGCGTGCGAGGTGTGACGCAGCAGGTCCGGCGGGCTTTCAAGTACCGCTTCTACCCCACGCACGAGCAGGCGGCTGAGCTGTCGCGCACGTTCGGTTGCGTCCGCACGGTGTACAACCGGGCGTTGGAGGAGCGCACACGGGCCTGGAACAGCGAACAGCGCCGAGTCTCCTACAGCCAGTCGTCCGCCGCGCTGACGCAGTGGAAGAAGACCGAAGAGCTGGCCTTCCTGACCGAGGTGTCCTGCGTTCCGCTCCAGCAGGCCCTGCGGCATCTGCAGACGGCGTTCAACAACTTCTTCGCCAAGCGGACCGGGTACCCGCGCTACAAGTCGCGGAAGAAGTCCCGTGCGTCGGCCGAGTACACCCGCAGCGCCTTCCAATGGCACAAGGGGGCGCTGACGCTGGCCAAGATGTCCGGGCCTCTGGACATCCGCTGGTCGCGTCCGTCGCCGGCGGGGGCGGAGCCGACGACGGTGACCGTCTCCCGTGACAGCGCGGGCCGTTGGTTCGTCTCCCTGCTCTGCGAGGACACCGTCACCCCCGCCCTCGCCACGACGGCGGCTGTCGGTGTCGACGTGGGAATCTCCTCCCTGGTGACCCTGTCCACCGGGGAGAAGGTCACCAACCCCAAGCACGAGCGGTGCGACCGCGCCCGGCTGGCCCGTGCGCAGCGGGATCTGTCGCGCAAGGTCAAGGGCTCGAACAATTGGGCCAAGGCCCGTGTGAAGGTCGCCCGCGTCCACGTCCGGATCGCCGACCGGCGCCGGGACTTCCTGCACAAGCTGTCGACTCGTCTCGTCCGTGAGAACCAAACGGTCGTGATCGAGGACCTCGCCGTCCGCAACCTGTTGAAGAACGGCCGCCTCGCGCGCGGCATTTCGGATGCGTCGTGGACGGAATTCCGCTCGATGCTGGGGTACAAGTGCGCCTGGTACGGGCGTGAACTTGTCGTGATCGACCGCTGGTTCCCCAGCAGCAAGCTGTGTGGAATCTGCGGCACGATCTTCGGGAAGCTGCCTCTGCACGTCCGCAACTGGACGTGCGGCACGTGCGAATCCGTCCATGACCGCGACGTGAACGCGGCATGCAACATTCTGGCCGCCGGACTGGCGGCGTCTGCCTGTGGAGACGGTGTAAGACCTCAACGGGGATCCTCCCGGACGGGGCGGTCGTCGGTGAAGCAGGAAACCCAGCGAGCGACCGCTGGAATCCCCTGCCCTTAGGCAGGGGGGAGGTCAATGGTGCTCCTCGTCCCACAGGGAGGTGTCGCTGCGCAGCAGCGAGTAGAGAACCTGGTCGTGCCAGCTCCCGGAGCGCCACTGGGCGGAGCGCAGGGTGCCCTCGCGGGTGAAGCCGGCTTTTTCCAGGGCGCGTTGCTCGGCGAGGTTGGCGTGGTCGGTGAAGGCCTGGACGCGTTCGGCCCGGGTGTGGGCGAACAGGTAGCCGGCGATCTGGCGCTGGGCGGTGGTTCCGGTGCCGCGGCCGCGGGCGGCGGGAATCAGGGCGATGGCGATGGTCCAGCAGGCCGAGGTGTCGGGGCGTCCCCAGGCGGAGGCGAACCACTCGACGCGGCCCACCGTCTCGCCCGCCGCGGTGATGGTGAGCATGCCGCTCTCGCGGCCCAGGAGTCGGTCCTCGGCGAAGCGGTCGCGCAGCCGGTGGGTGGGGGTGAACCCGAACCACTGGTAGGGGCCGGTGCCGTCCTTGGTGGTGAACTCCCGCTCGAAGAGGTCGAGATCGCCGGGGACGACGGGTCGCAGGGACACTTCGCTGCTCATGGGATGGGCTCCTTGGCCGCCGGATCGGTGTGTGCCGCGCCGAGTTCTCCGGCGGGCACCGGGGCCTCAGCATCCACCACGTCGTGCCAGCCGGGCGGGGCGAGCGTGCGGCTCAGGTCGCGGTGTTCGGCCAGCCAGCGGCAGGCGAAGCGCACCAGGTCGCGCAGCGGCAGGGCCCGGCAGTGCGCGCCGCCGATGCGGGTGCCGGCGAGCGGGGCTCCGGAGGTTTCGTAGGCGGCGCCGAGGGTGTCGAAGTCGCCTTCCCACACCAGGAGTTCGGGTACGGCCTGCCAGCGGCTTCCGCCGTGCCCGTCGGGTTCGGGCACCGCCCACAGGCCGGAGCGCCGGCCCGGGTAGGCGGTGGCGTACTCGGCGAGGTGCAGGGCGGTGGTCTTGTGCCAGGGGGCGCCGAGCAGCAGGACGGTCGCGTCGAGGTCCCACAGCCGGCCGAGGGGGCCGTGGGCGGCGAGCCGCCAGGCCGTGGGGTGCTCGCGCACGATGGTCTCGGCGCGGGGGCCCTGGGCGGCGAAGGAGACGTGCGGGTGGCAGGAGCGCAGGGTGCCGGGCTGGGTGCGCAGGAGTTCGGGCAGGACGCCCATGGTGCGGGCGGCCGGGGTGCGGCGGGGGTCGAAGGGCGGCATCTGGGCGGCGGTGCGCGGGTCGGCGGCGGCGTGGGCGAGGTCGGGTGCGCGCCAGGTCGACGGATGGCACAGCTGGGGGGTGAAGGCGGGCATGACGAGGGTGCCCCGGGGGCCCAGGGTGTCGCGCAGGGCGAGCAGGACGCTGTGTGCCCCGCCGACGACGTAGCCGAAGGAGCTGAGGGAGGTGTGGGCGATGACGGTGGCGCCGGGGCGGATGCCCAGGGCGGTGAGGCCGTCGGCCAGCGCGGAGCGGGTGACGATGTGACGTCCCGTCATCGGGGTGCCTCCGCGGGGGGTTTCGCCGGTGCGGGGGTGAGTTCGTCGGCGACGGCCGACAGGACCCAGCGGTACCAGGCGCGGATGTTGCCGGGCCGGCTGAGGGGGTGTGCCTCGGAGCGGAAGAACGCCACCTCGCTGCGTACCCCCTGGCGGGCGAGGGCGCGGTGGGTGCGCAGGGTCTCGGTGGGCGGGACGAGTCCGTCCTGCAGTCCGTGCGAGAGCAGGACCCGGGTGCCGGGCCGTACGGGGCGCGGGGCGAGGCTGTTGATCTGGTAGAGCGGGCGCCATTCGGTGGGGTCGCCGAACTCGCGGATCCACTGCCAGCCCACGTCGCTGCCCTCGGCGACCTGGGTGAGGTCGAGGGGGGCGGCGTGGGTGACGACGAGGTCGGGGTTGAGCAGGTCGGCGGTGGTCAGGGCGAGGTAGCCGCCGAAGCTGCCGCCCATGAGGGCGAGGGGGGAGTCGAGCAGGCCTTCGGCGGCGCGGACGGACTCGACCTGGGCGGCGGCGGCGGCCGCGATGCCGCCGCGCCACTGGCGCCAGCCGGTGCGGACGGCGTCGGGGTAGCCGAGGCTGAGCGGGGGTTCGACCAGGATGACGGCCAGGCCGCAGGCGACGAACGGCCAGGGGTTCCACCGCCAGGACCATTCGCTCCAGCTCTGGAACGGGCCGCCGTGGTAGAGGACGACGGTGGCGTGGGCTGTGCCGTTCTCGGGCAGGCACACCCAGCTGGCGAGGTCGCCGTCCAGGTTGGGGAGGTGCTGGCGCCGGTAGTGCAGCCGGCCCGGCCGCTCGGGTGCCTCGGCGGACACGACGTGTTCGCCGGTGCGGCCGGGGTGCGGGCCGGGGTGCAGGGGGGTCACTTCCAGGGCGGGCGGTGTGTCGGGGGCGGAGCTCAGGACGGCGGCGCGGCCGTCGTGGACGCGGGCGTTGATCACCGAGGCGCGGGCGGGCACCGGCCGCCAGGTGGCGTCGTCCAGGTCGTGGACGTACAGGCCGCGGCGGGGTCCCGACTCGGCGGTGCACACCAGGCGGCGCGGTCCGTCCCAGCCGATGGGGCGCTGCCACAGGCCGTCGTCGGCGGCCAGCAGTTCGGGCTGGTGCAGTGGTTCGCCGACGAGGCAGGCGAACTGGGCGATGGGTGTGTTGTCGTGGCGCGGTGTGGTGCCGAGGTAGGCGACCTGCCCGCCGGGGCCCGGTACGGGGTAGCAGAGGTCGACGTCGTCGGAGAAGAGTTCGCGGGTGGCCTCGCCGTGGTCGGCGTTCAGGGAGAGCAGGCCGAAGTTGCGGACGCCGTGGCGGTGGTGGCGCAGGGCGCCCAGGAACAGGGTGGTCTTCGTGGCCCAGGCGGCTTCGCCGGAGAGGGCGAGGCCGGCGGGGACGTGGGGGGTGAGCAGGCGGGTGCCGGTGCCGTCCAGCGGCACGAGGTGGACCTGCCACTCTTTTTGGGGTTGTTTGGCGTAGCTGAGCGTCATGTCGGAGCCTTGGGCCCATACGGCGTCGGAGCCGGCGAGCAGGTCCTGGGGGTGTTCTCCGGGTCCGCCGAAGGTGCTGGTGGTCACCGCGATCTGGCCGCCGCCCGGCCGGGGGGCGAGTGCGCCGACGCGTCCGGGGGTGGTGAGCAGGAGCTGTTCGGGGCCGCCGTCGGCGGGGCGCAGTTCGACCAGGGTGCGCCCGTCGGCGCGGCGGACGCACACGTAGCCGCCGGGCACGGGCAGGGCCTGGGTGGCCCAGGGCAGGGTCCAGCCGGCGTGCCAGGTGCCGTCGGGGTGGCGCCGGTAGTGCACCAGGTGGGGGTGTTCGGCGCCGTGCCGGGTGGGTACGTCGGCGCGCAGCAGCAGTCCGTCGTCGCCGTAGGCGGCGACTTCCCTGGGGCGTGGTTCGGTGCAGTACGCCTCGGCCAGGGCCAGGCCCGGGGCGAGGCGGGTGGGGGTGGGTGCGGGTGGTGCGGTGGGGTTCATCGGGCCGCCGCCGGCGCCCGCAGCAGCCGTGTGATCAGGGCCAGGTCGAAGGCGCCGGCCAGCCGGGCGGCTTCCGCGGTGTCGCGGAAGCCGCGTTCCAGGGCGCACAGCCGGTAGTCGTGGTCGGAGCCGGCCTGCCACAACTGGCGCAGCAGGGTGTGGCGTTGCGGGGTGGGCAGGGGGTGTGCGCCGGGTGGCAGCAGCAGTCTTCGGCAGCGCTGTTCCAGTTCGTCCAGGGTGGTGCCGGTGACGGCTTCGGCGGGCAGGTCCTGGTAGACGAGCCGGCCGGGCGGCAGGCGGAAGGTGCGGGCCAGGAGGCGTTCGTCGGCGGTCCAGTGGGCGGTGGCCTCGGTGCCGCGGGCCAGCCGGGCGTGGGGGCGGGTGGCGGGGGCGAATCCGGCCGCGGCCAGGAGCCGGCCGGCCGTGCCGGTGGTCCGGGTGGTGGCGGCGGCCATGCGCAGGGCGTAGGCGCGGTGCCGGTCGGGGAAGTCGGTGGCGAACAGTTGCAGGCAGGCCAGGGCGAGTCGGGCGCCGACGGCGGAGCCGGGTTTGAGCGGCCGGTGCTCGAAGTCTCCTTCTCTGCCGTAGGAGCTGGTCCACACGTCGGCGGTGGCGGGGGCGAGGGGTGGCGGGACGGGGCGGGCGGCCAGGGTGTCCAGGGCGTTTTGGGCGTCGCGGGTCTTGATGTCGCCGTGGTGGCGCAGGTGGTCCAGGAGGAGTTGCATGGCGTCGCGGTCGGGGCCGGCCGCGTGGCGCAGGCCGGTGGCGGAGCGTTCGGTGAAGTGCAGGCGGGCGGCGGCCTGTTCGAGGCGGGATGCCTGGTGGGTGTCCAGTTTTCCGGCCTGGAGCAGTTCGCTCAGTCCGTGCCGGACGCAGACCATCGCCTCGGTCAGCCGGCGGGCGCCGGCGCTGTCGTCGGTGTGGAGCACGGCGACGTCCGCGTCCGCGTTCAGGTGTCCGGCGCGGGCCTGGGCGTAGACCTGGCCCAGGCCCTGCATGCCGAAGGCGGCCAGTTCGGCGGCGCGCAGGGCGCCGAGGCTGGCCGTGCCGGCGACGTGTACGCCGCGGGCGAGCTGGGCGAGGATCTCTTTGTGCCGGATGGGTGCGAAGTGCTGGTAGACGCCGTCGACGATCAGTATCTGGTCGCCGGGGCGCAGGCACAGGTCGAACAGGTCGCCGTGTTTGACGGGTGGCCGGTACTCGAAGCCGGCGGGGCGCAGGCCTGCGGGCAGGGTGGGGCCGACGAAGGCGATGCGGCGGGGGGTCACGCGAAGCTCCTGCTGGCGAGGGACTGCGGGCGTGGGTGTTCCAGGGCGAGGCCGAGTCCGGGTGCGAAGACCTGGACGACGGCGGGCCAGGGCCGGCGGTCCGGGGTGAGGTCGACGGCGATGACGGGCCGGCCGGTGGTGTGGTGCACGGCGGTGACGAGGCCGTCCAGCACGTCGCCCAGGTGGGCGGGCGGCGCGGTTGCCGCGGTGGGCATCGGCTCGGTGCGGGCGGGGGTGGGGCGGGGCCGGTCCGGTGGGGCGCCCAGGCGGCGGAAGGTCCACTCGGGGATGTCGTCGCGTCCGCCGCTGATGGTGGAGCCCCGGCTCTGGACGGCTTCCAGCAGGGCCCGTTCGGCGGCGATCGCGGGGTCGGTGTGGCAGCCGGACCCGGCGAAGATCTGCCACATCTCGGGCTGGGTCAGCCAGCAGGTGTAGGCCCAGGTGCCGGGCAGGGAGGGGATGCGTTCCAGGGCGACGTCGGCGCCGGCGGCGTGGATGCGGGCGACGACCGCGCCGAGTCTGTCGCCCACGGTGTCCAGGTCGGTGGCGATCGCCTCGCCCGGGCGCAGGCGGGCCAGGGCGTCGCGTTCGACGCTCTCCAGCAGTGCGTGCAGGGTGGCCTCGGTGTGGTCGTTGCCCGAGGCCAGGCCGTTGGTGGTGGTGACGAAGGTGGGGGGCTGCCAGCGGGCGGCGGCCCAGCCGCGCAGTCCGACGGCGGCCGAGGGGACCAGGCCCTGCGTGCCTGAGGCCAGGTCCCAGCCGTTGGTCCATTCCAGGACGGTGCGGTCGTCGACCAGGGAGACGGGGTGCAGGGTCAGGTCGTCGACCCCGTAGCCGGGGGCCAGGGTGCGGGCGGTGCCGCGGGCCACGCCGGCGGGCCGGGCCTGCTCGGCGACGGCGACCTCGAGGGACTCCATCACCGCGGAGATGCGGGCGGCGGTGTGCGACATGCCTTTGCCGGCGCTGGCGACCAGGGTGGCGGCGGCGGGCCGGATCGCCGTCCACACCGGGACGTGGAGGATGTCCAGGCCGGTCAGGTCGGCGACCCGGGTGATGCCGCGGGCGGCGAGCTGCGGCTCCAGGCGGGCCCAGGTGTCCTCGAGGCCGGCCGTGCGCAGGGTGCCCTCGCTGACGGCCGCGGGTCCCCCGCCGCTTATCCAGGGTGCGCGGTCCGGTACCCGCGGCGCGGTCACCGGTGTTCCCTGCGAAGGGTGACGGCGGCCCGGGTCGCGGCGTCCTCGTCGGCGCGGGCGAGGTGGGCGAGCAGGGCCTCGCGCAGCAGCGCGGTGCGTTCCTTGAGGGAGTGCCGGTGGTGGCTGTCGTGCAGGGCTTTGAAGGCTTCGTCGCCGAGGAAGCCGGCGAGGAACACCTCGGCGAGGTTCTGCGCGGTGGGCTCCTCCACGGTGATGGCGACGTGGATGGAGTTGCCCTGGCGGGCGGTCGCGTAGTGCGGGGTGCCGTGCGGCATGTACATCACGTCGCCGGGGCGCAGGGTCAGCTCGATGCGGCGCTCGTCGGGGATGGCGCCCTCGTGCAGGACGGAGTCGCTGGTGGAGGTCTCGTCGACGCGGCCCACCACCCAGTCCTTTACGCCGGCGACCTGCAGGATGAAGACGTGCGCGCCGTCCATGTGGGCCTGCATCGCCGTCTTGCCGGGCGGGCTGAGGAAGACGAAGGACTCCAGGCCGCCGCTGAAGTGCGGTTCCAGGGCTTTCACCAGGGTGCGGATGCGCGGGTGCCAGTGCTCGGCCTGGTTGAACTTGAAGGTGGCGCCGTTCGCGAAGTCCTCGCGGATCCGCTCCGGTTCGATGAAGCCGGGCAGTTCATGGCCCACGACGTTGCGCTTGCGGGTCATGTCGCTGATCGCGGTGCGTACGCCCTCGTTGAAGATGGTGAAGTAGGGCCGGGACAGCAGGCCGCAGTCGACCTCGTCCCACATCTCCTGCTCGGTGATGAGCCGGCTCAGGTCGCTGTGCGCGCGCAGGACGACGGGCTGGTTCGCCCAGTGCTCGCGGAAGAAGGCGTCCAGGGCGCCGACCAGGTGCTCCAGACGGGCCGGCACCACATCGCGGCCGCCGTCGCGGGCGCCGTCCGGGCCGGCGGGCTGCGCCGGTGCGGCCTCACGGATCTCGGTGGTCGTGGTGGACATCAGCCGATCGCCTCCCGCATCGTCTTGAGCGCCGTACGCGCCCAGTGGTCCTCCTCCAGCGTCCTGGCCTGTCGGGTCAGGGCCGAGCGGACCTCGCCGGTGCGTGCCCGCAGCGGGCGGGTGTGGAAGTGGTGGACGAGGTTGTGCTCGTCGTCGAGGAACCGCCGCAGCAGCGCGTCGACCAGGTCCTCGGGGGTCGGTTCGGTGAGCGTGAACGTCAGGTGCAGGGAGTCGCCGCCGCGGGCGACGGCGTCGTGCGGCCAGCCGTGCGGCAGGTAGAGCACGTCGCCCGGTTCGAGGGTGAAGACGTGTGTGGGCCGGGCGGCGTCCACGTCCAGGCCCGCCGAGGCGCCGACCTGGTCCGGTTCGGCGTACAGGTGCCACTCCTTGCGGCCTTCGAGCTGGATGACGAGCACATGGGCGGCGTCCCGGTGCGGGAGCATGCCGCGCGACTCCTCGGGCGTGAAGAAGACGTAGGAGTTGACCGCCACGGGCAGCAGCTCCTCCAGCTGCCGCGCGATGGCGCGGGTGGGCCGGTGCCAGTCCCCGATCTGGTTGAGCTTCAGGGAGGCGCCGTCGGCCATGTGGCGGGCGACGGCCCGCGCGTCGGCGAATCCGGCGGCCTTGTGCCCGATCACGTCCCGCTTCGTCGTGTACGACGACACCGTGGGCACCTCACCGTGCTTGAGCAGGGTGAAGTAGGGCCACTTGAGGAGGCTGGCGTCGAGCAGGCGCCGGACGGTGTCCGAGGTGAGCAGGGCCGAGGGGTCCAGTGCCTGCCTCTCGACGCGGTGCGCGAGGCCCCAGGTGGTGTCACCGAGGAGCCTGCCGGTCAGGGCGGCAGGCAGAGGAGTGGCTGCGGTCATGCGCGTGCCAACCTTTCCGGTCGGGGGCGCCTGGGAGCGGTTCGCTCCCAGGCGTCCACCTGTCGTGCTGCTCAGGCCTCGTTGATCTGGCTGAGGACGGTCATGGGGGCGTCGGCGGCCTCCTCGTTGTTGTTGAGGACCGCGGCCTTCTCCGGGTCGAGGACGCCCTCGCCCGCCAGGCGGGACTCGGCCGGCGAAGCGACGGCGTCGGTCTCGTTGAGGGACTGGAAAACGTCGCGCAGAGCCATGCGAAACCTCCTTTGGGGCCACTGCCGTTCAGTGACCGCACCTGGAGAGAACACGACCGGACTCGGGATGCGCCTGAAGACCTCTCGCGCCTCACTCGAACAACCGGCCCCAGCCGCCGAACCCACGACCAGGCCCCCCGGGAGTCCTCCTCCCGGGGGGCCTGGCACGGCCGCGGCACCCGAACCGGCGGCCCGGCCCGCGACCGCCCCGGGTGTCCCCGGCACACCCCGAGCCCGGCGGCGGGCGCGGGCAGCGGGCACTAGCGTCCGGTGTCGGCCGTTCTGGCCGCACCGGTGCGGGTGGTGCTCACGTGCCGGGGTGGAGCGGGCCGGTGGCCGGTGGCCGGGCCGGCACCAGGCTCAGGTGCCGCCGGCCGGCCGTCCGCTCGCGCGGGATCCCGGCCGGCCGGGACACCACCGCGTGCGGCGCCGGTGCGGCCGGCCGCGGGTGCCGTGCGGGCGCGGGAAGCGGGCGCGTCCCGGTCACCGCGTCCTTGAGTGCGTCGGCGAACACCTCGATGTCCTTGGCCGAGTTGTCGTGGTGGACGGAGGCGCGCACGGCCGTGACGACACCCAGCTTCGGCAGGTAGAGGGGGACCTCCTCGGCGACCGTCTTCCACACGACCACGCCGCGGTCCGCGAGCCGGCGGCGCACCAGGGCGGCCGGCACGTCCTGGTGCCGGAAGGTGACGATGCCGCTCTGGAGGTGTCCGGGGGCGATCAGTTCGGTGCCGGCCGTGTCCTCGACGGCGGCGCGCAGGCCGGGAGCGAGGTCGGGCTGCGGGGACACGGCCGCGTGCAGGGCCAGGGCCTGGTTCAGCGCGGCGGCCGCGGCGCCGTGCGGCGCCGCGAGCGACAGGCCGCCGTGCGGGGCCAGGGCCTCGCGCAGCCGCGGTGTCACGCCGGCGAATCCGGCCGCGTACGGGCCGCGCAGGAACCGCCAGCCGTCCCCGGTCAGGAGGTGGCAGCCGATGCGGGCGATGTCCACGGGCAGTTGCCCCGCCGCGTACGAGGCGTCGACGGCGTACAGGCACCGGTGCGGGGCGAGGATGCGCCCGATGTCCTCGACGGGATGGACGATGCCGCAGCCCGAGGGGACGTGGGGGACGCAGACCAGGGCGACGTCGTCGCCGATGTGCCGTGCCATCCACTCCAGGTCGAGGTCGCCGTCGGGGCGCAGCGGTACGACCTCCAGCCGGCAGCCGGTGCGCGCGCGCAGCGCGAAGACGGCGCTGAGGTTGGCGGCCGACTCGTAGGGAGTCGCCCAGACGCGGTCGCGCGGGCCCAGCGGCAGCCGGGACAGCACGGCGGCGAACGCGTCGGCGGCGCCGGTGCACAGGAAGGTGTCGCCGGGCGGCGCGCCGAGCAGGGCGGCCAGGTGTTCGTGGATCTGCCGGTGCAGGACGTCCTCGAGGCGTTCGTCCAGCTCGTAGGGCCCGTAACGGTCCTCGAAGCGCGTCCACTCGGTGAGGACCTCCCGTACGGCGTCGGGCATGCGGCCGGCGCCGGCGGCATCGAGGTGGATCCTGCGGTCACCGTGGGATTTCTCGTTCACTTCAGGGGCCTCCCCCCACAGGTGAGACAAATGATTGCCTAGTTCTTGGCAACACCTTGCCTGGGGTGTTGGATGTTTGGCAACCTCGGACACCAGCGGCTCAGGCGCGGCTCTAGTACGGGGCCGACGACGGGGATCCCGGCCGCTTCCCATCCGGTTCTCCAGGAATTGCCAAGCGTTGCCAGAGCATTTCCGGCTCTGCCAGAGATTCTCGTTTCCACAGCTCAGGGCGGCTTTTTCTAGGCAAATCCGTGGCGCCGGACGGCTTCCTGGAGTGTTCCTGGCGTGCACCTTGAGTCCGAATCGACCCATTCCCGACCAATTTGCGAGCTTTCGTTGCCAATCTTCTTGGCAGAAGGTTGCCAAGCAACGAAAACGAAATTGACACCGAGGAGCCCGCCATGAACCGCATCGCCCGCATCGCCATCGCCGCCGCCGCCCTGACCGCCTTCTCCGCCGCCGGCACCACCGCCGCAAGCGCGATCGACTGGCCGGCGACGGCGAAGGCGGCCACCGCGGTCCAGGCCGACGGCATCGACTGGCCGGTCGCGCCCGCCGCCCTCCAGACCACCGGCGGCATCGACTGGCCCGTCGCCCCCGCCGCCCTCCAGACCACCGGCGGCATCGACTGGCCCGTCGCCCCCGCCACCGCCCAGACCACCGGCGGCATCGACTGGCCCGTCGCCCCCGCCACCGCCCAGACCACCGGCGGCATCGACTGGCCCGTCGCCCCCGCCACCGCCCAGACCACCGGCGGCATCGACTGGCCCGTCGCGCCCGCCGTCGCCAGCGTCTGATCCGCTTCCGGGCATCCGTGCCCGCCCCGTGACGCCCCCGCAGGCAGCCATGCCGCGCGGGGGCTTCGGCGTTTTCGGGGGCGGCGTCGCGCGGGACACCCCGGGTGGTCGCCGGGCACTCCCCCGTTCCGGGCGTCCTGGCAACCTCACGCCCCCGGCTCCGACGGCAAGGCCCCCTCGCCACCAGCGGCTCCAGTGCCGCTCGACCACTTCAGGACGCCACCTCAGGCCAGACTTGCCAATATTCAGGCAACGTTTTGCCAAGCCGGAAGGCGCTGTCACAGGGAGCGGGTACCCGATGTCCATCTCCGAGCTCATCGAGCAGCAGGTCCAGGAGCGTCCCGACGCGGTCGCGGTGCGCCGTCCCGGGCCGGACGACGGTCCCGGCGGGGGCCTGACCTACCGGGAGCTGGGCCGCGCGGCCAACCGTCTCGCCGCCCGTCTGCGGGACCGCGGCATCACCCGCGGCGACCGGGTGGCGATCGCGCTGCGGCCGGGTCCGGAGACGGTGACGGCGTTCCTCGGGATCGTGCGGGCCGGAGCGGTCTGTGTCCCCCTGGACCCCGCCGACCGTGTGCAGCGGCGGCGGCTGATCGTGCGGGACAGTGCGGCCGTCGCGGTGCTGACCGGGAGCGCGGGCGCCGCGGACTACGCGGGTCTGGACGCGGTGGTCCTCGCGCTGGACGCCGAGGCGCCCGAGATCGCCCGGCGCCGCGAGGCCCTGCCCGTCCCGTCCGCCGGCCCGGACGACGCGCTGTGCGTCCGCTACGCCTCCGGTGCCGTCGAGGGGGTCGTGGTGTCACAGCGCGCGGTGCTGGACCTCGTACGTTCCGCCGGTTCTTCGCCGGTGGCCCCTGACGGCGTGGTGGCCCGGGCCGGCGGCGGGCCGGCCTTCGAGGCCCTCGCCTTCGCGGTGCGCACCGCCCTGACCTCGGGTGCCGGGCCGGCCGGAGGGACGGACAGGGACGACGGAAACGGCAGGGACGGCGGGGGGCGGGAGGTGGCCGGGCGGGCGGAGGACCGGGTGGAGCTGTGCGGCCGCAGTTTCGGGCTCGGTGAGGTCGAGTCGGTGCTGAGCGCGCACCCGGCGGTGTCCGCCGCCGCGGTGTCCCTGCACGAGGGCGCGGACGGCGACAGGCGGCTGGTGGCGCATGTGGTGCCGGCCGTCGTGGCTCCGGCGGCCGCCGAGGAGGACGCGCAGACCGCTCGGTGGAAGGAGATCCACGAAGCGCTCCACGCGAAGGCCGCGGCCCGTGGGCCGGGTGAGGACTTCACCGGCTGGAACAGCAGTTACGACGCCCTGCCGATCCCGCTGGAGGAGCTGCGGGAGTGGCGGTGCGCCACCGTGGAGCGGATCCGGGAGCTGCCGCGCCGCAGGGTTTTGGAGATCGGTGTGGGCACCGGGCTGCTGCTGGCCCGGCTGGCCCGTGACGAGGAGGTCCACGAGTACTGGGCCACCGACTTCTCCCCCGCCGCCATCGCCGCGCTCACCGCGGGGGTGGAGGCGGATGCGGTGCTGAAGGACAAGGTGCGGCTGGACTGCCGCGGCGCCGAGGACACCGGCGGGCTGCCCGCCGGGCACTTCGATGCGATCGTCGTCAACTCGGTGATCCAGTACTTCCCGGGCCTGGCCCGGCTGCGTACCGTCCTTGAGCGGCTGCTGCCGCTGCTCGCGCCGGGCGGCTCGATCCTTCTGGGTGATGTGCGCAGCCTCGACCTGGCCCGCTGCCTGCAGACCGGGATCGCGCTGGCCCGGCCGGGCGCCGCCGAAGGCGACCGGGAGGCGCTGCGCGGCGCCATCGGCCGCCAGGTGGCCGCGGAGAGCGAACTGCTCCTGTCCCCCGCCCTGTTCGGCGCGCTCGCGCGGGACCTGCCCGCCGTGCGCGCGGTCGACGTACGGATCAAGCGGGGTGTGCACCACAACGAGCTGAGCCGCTACCGCTACGACGTGCTGCTCTCCACCGCCGAGCCGGTCGCCGACCTGCGCGGTGCGCCGGTCGTGCGCTGGGACGCGGACGCCGGCGGCGGCCTGGAGGTCGTTGACCGGGCGACGGCGGCGCGTCCTGCCGTGCTGCGCCTGGCCGCGATACCCAACCGGCGGGTGCACGACGAGTACGCGGCGATGCGCTCGCTCTTCGATCCGCTGGAGGGCATCGACCTGGCGCCGCAGGACGCGCCCGCGCCGGATCCGGAGGCGCTGTGCGAGCGGGCCGAGCGTCTGGGCTACCGGGCTCTGCCCACCTGGGGGGAGACCCCCGGGCTCCTGGACATCGTCCTGCTGGATGCCGCGCGGGTGCCCGCGGGTGTGGTGACGGGTGTGTACGTGGCGCCCGGTGCCGGGGTGGAGGGGCGCACCGGTGGCGGGGTGGAGGACGGGGCCGGTGCCGGGGTGGAGGTATGGCCCGGTGCCGGGGTGGAGGACGGGGCCGGTGCCGGGGTGGAGGTATGGCCCGGTGCCGGGGTGGAGGTATGGCCCGGTGCCGGGGTGGAGGTATGGCCCGGTGCCGGGGTGGAGGACGGGGCCGGTGCCGGGGTGGAGGACGGGGCCGGTGCCGGGGTGGAGGACGGGGCCGGTGCCGGGGTGGAGGGGCGCACCGGTGGCGGGGTGGAGGCCGGTGCCGGGGTGGAGGTATGGGCCGGTACTCCGGCCGCCTTGGAGCACGGTGTGGATCTGGAGGCGGTCCTGCGTGCCCATCTGCGGGAGCGGCTGCCGGAGCACATGGTGCCGTCCGCGCTGATGACCTTGCGGGCCCTGCCGCGGGACGCCACCGGTGCGGTGGACCGTGCGGCGCTGCCGGTGGACGTGCCCGCCGCCGGGCACGGGGGCACCCAGCCCGGCACGCCGGTCCAGGAGATCGTCCGTGATCTGTTCGCCGAGGTGGTGGGCCTGCCCCGGCACCGGGTGCGGGCCGAGTCGGACTTCTTCCGCATCGGCGGGGACGCGCCGGCGGCGGCCCGGCTGCTGTCCCGGGTCCGCGAGACGCTGGGCGCCGACCCGGGCGGCCGGGCGCTGTACGGGGCGCCGACGCCGGCCGCGTTCGCCTTGCTTGTCGGCGACGCGCGCGCGGCGGTGACCGGGCCGGGTGAGACGGCCGGTGACAGCCGGGCGTTCTCGCTGCGGCTGCGTGGTCCGCTGCAGGTGCGTGCCCTGGAGGCGGCCCTGGAGGATCTGGGGCGGCGCCATGAGGCGCTGCGCAACTCGCGGCTGGGCTCGGCCGGTACCCGGCTGCGGGCGCTGGCGGCCGAGGACCATCTGCTGGAACTGGCGCTGCCCGCCGACTCGGTCGACCTGTGGTCGCATGTGCCGCTGGCCGCCGATCTCGCCCGGGCTTATGGGGCGCGGGCCGGCGGGGGCGTCCCGCACCGCCGTCCCGCCGGGCTGGACGCGGCGCCCCGCGCGGTCTTCGGTGACCGGGCGCCCGCCGTGCTGCCGGGCAGCGGGCCGCGGTCCGGGCCTGCCTCCTACGGCACCTTGGACAGGAGCCTGGACGCGGGAGTGCACGCGCGGCTCACCCGGCTGGCCGCCGAGCAGGGCGCCACGGTGTTCATGGTGGTGCACGCCGCGCTCGTGGCCCTGCTGAGCCGGCTGGGCGCGCAGGACCCGGTCACCGTGGCCGCGCCCGTCCCGGCGCGGGACACGGCCGCGCTGCGGGAGGCGGTGGGCCCCTACGGGCGGGTGCTGGCGCTGACCGTGGACACCTTCGGTGATCCGGCGTTCGGTGAGCTGCTGCGCCGGGTCCGCGAGCGGGACCTGGCCGCCTACCGGGACGGTGAGGCGGCGCTGGCGGCGCTGCCCGGCGGGGTGGCGCTGGCCGTGGTGCAGGAGTGTGTGGGCCGGTTCGAGGCGGCCGGGCTGTCGGTGGGGGCCGAGCAGTGCACGCCCGCGGTGCCGGCCGCGGACTGGGGGCTGACGCTGACCGAGCGGCAGGGTCCGGCGGGCGAGGCGGCCGGGATCGCCGTCACGGTCACCTTCCGTCACGAGACGCTCGGTGAGAGGGCGGCGGCCGTCCTCGCCGACCAGTTCACCGCCGTACTGCGCTCGGCCCTTGAGGCACCCGCGACGCGGCTGAGCCGGCTGCGGCTGCTGCCAGGAGCGGTGGCCGGGAGCGGGGTGTGGGCGGGTGCGCAGGTGCCGCTCGTGCGCGGGGACGTGGCGTCGCTGTTCGCGGCGCAGGTCGCGCGGGCTCCTGGGGCGCTCGCGCTGAAGGGTCTGGACTACGCCGAACTCGACGCCCGTTCCGATCTGTTGGCGCACGCCCTGATCGAGCACCGGGCCGGTCCGGGCAGCTGTGTGCTGACCGCGCTGTCCTCACCGGCCGGGTTCGCGGTGGCCGCGCTGGCGGTGGCCAAGACCGGGGCCGCGCTGGTGCCGGTCGACCCGTCGCTGGACCTGGACCCCTCGCTGCACCCGGTGGTGCTGCTGCTGGACGAGACCGCGGACCTGCTGCTGCCGGGCGTGCCGGGGGCGGCCCGGCTGGTGCGCGAGGAGATGGCCGGCCCGCGGCCGGCGGCCGGGCACTGGCCGGTGACGCAGGCCGACCGGATCCGGCCGCTGCGCGCCGAGGACCCGCTGTTGCTGCTGCCCGGTGAGGGCGGCACCGTCGCGGTGGGCGGTGAGGCGCTGAGCGCGGCGGCGCGGGCCGACGCGGCCTGGCTGGTGCGCGGCTACCCGGACGGCGACGCGGCGATCGGGCTGCTGGGCGCCCTGGTGGGCGGCGCGCGCGTGCACGTCCCGGACGGTTCGCTGACCTGCGACGTGCCGCACGAGGTGCTGGGGTGGCTCGGCCGGCAGGGGGCGCGGGTGGTGCTGGGCGGTGCGGACGACGTGCTGAGCGCGCTGGTCTCGCTCGCCCGGAGCGAGGGTGCGCGGCTGACCGTGAGCGGCGGCTGGGCCGAGGCCAGGCTGGTGGTCGAGCACACGCCGGGCGCCCCGGCCCGGCCCGCCGCGGGCCATCGCGCCTATCTCCTGGACGCGCGGCTGTGCCCGGTGGGCCCGGGCCGGACCGGGTCCTTGTACATCGCGGGGGTGGGCGTGGCCCGCGGCTACCTGGGGGCGGGCGCGGCGGGCGGTGAGCGGTTCCTGCCCGATCCGTTCGCCGGGCCGCAGGGCACCACCGCCCGGATGTGGCGTACCGGGCGGGCCGCCCGGCTGGATGAGTACGGCAATCTGCGGGTGCTGGACGGTGCGGCCCACGACGATCCGTTCGACGACGCGTCCGCCGCCTTCGTGGTGCTGGCCGACGCGGCCGGTCACCGGGCCCTGTGGCCGGCGGCGGCCGCGGTGCCGAAAGGCTGGTACGAGACGCGCGCGCAGGACCTGTACGAGCTGTAGGCACGCAGGACCTGTACGAGCTGTAGGGGTGTAGGGGGTGTGTCGGGCGGGGGGGGTCAGGTTCCGGAGGGGGCCGGGGCGTCTGGTGCGGTGGGGCCGCTCGGTGCGGCGGGGCCTGCCAGGGATTCGGCGAGGATGCGCCAGATGTCCGCGGCCAGGTCGATGTTGGCGCCGGCCTGGGCCTGCTCGGCCAGGTCCCGCAGTCCCTGGATGCCGCTCGGGTCGCCGGAGCGGATGCGCAGCTGGTTGCGGAGGATGTCCAGGCGGACCCGGTCGCGGTAGCTCATCCTCAGTTCCATCTCGGCGAGTTCGCCGAGCAGGGTGTGGACCTCGTCGTAGCGGGCGCGGAAGAAGGCGACGTCCGCCTTGAGCGCGAGCAGGTCCTGGCGCAGGCCGGGGGTGCCGACGAAGGCGAGTGCGGGCTCGGCGTCGGTGAGGCACCGCTCGGCGGCCTGGGCGTTGGGCGGCTGCTTTTGCAGGTACAGGCGGCTGGCCGTGAACCGCAGGCGCAGCCACAGGACGAGGTCGTCGCGGCTGCTGAACTTCTCCAGGGCCTCCTCCAGGTAGATCTGCGCGGCGGTGTGGTCGCCCTGGCGCAGGCGGACCACCGCGGCGGTCCACATGGATTCCGCCCACAGGGCGTCGCTGCGGCCCGCGACGCGTTCGACGAGTTCGTCGGCGTGGGCCCGGGCGTCCGGCATCCGGCCCGCTTCGGCCTCCACCGAGATCAGCGCCAGCAGCACCGCGGCGCGGTCCTCCGCGTCGAGGTCGTCCTCACGGGCCAGGTGGTGGGCGGCGGTCGCGGCGTCGAGGGCGGCGGTGATCTCGCCCAGCGCGCGCAGGCAGCGGGCCAGGCGGGTCAGGCCGCGCACCCGCAGGGCGACCAGCCCGACCGCGTCGCCGAGCTGTACCAGTTCCTGCAGGTACTCCCGTTCGCCGCCGTGGTCGCCCTGGACGCGGCGCTGCCCGGCGAGCTGCCACAGGGCCTGCCAGCGCAGTACCGGCGCCTCGTGGCCCTCGGCCGCCAGGGCTTCGCGCAGGGTTTCCATCGCCGTCTCGGAGCCGGTGGAGGAGACCAGCGACAGTGCGTTGGCCAGTGAGCCGCCGGCGGGTTCCTCGAAGTCGGCCGCGTCCAGGCCGAGCCGTTCGGCGAGGTGGGCGACGGCCCGTTCGGTGGGCTGGCGTGCGCCGGACTCCAGGCGGGAGAGGTATCCCGTGGACATGCCGTCACCGGCCAGGGCTGTCTGGGACAGCCCGCGGGCCTGTCGCAGTTTGCGGAGACGACGGCCGAACGCGGGCTGACGCAGCATGTGACCATTCCCTGGGACGGACGGTGGGGGCGGCCCCGCGGGGCCGGGGGCGGAACGTGGTGCCAGCGTCCCGGTGCATGGGGCCGCAACGAGCGTAGGGGGCCGGGCAAGGGCGGGGCAATGTTTTGCCAGATGCCGTGCCTCGGAGTTCGTGCGGGCCTCAGGGGTTCGTCTGGCGTTCCTCAAGCGGCTCTTGAGCGGTTGCGGGCAATATCTCCAGCGCCGGGGCCGGTACCTGCGCACCGGCCCGTCCTCGCTCACGGGAGCTGTCCTCGTCCGCGTCCACGGAGGATTCTGATGAAACACGCGGTTCCTGCCCGCCGCGCCGCCCGCGAGAGCCCGGTCGGCCGACCGGCGCCGATGGGTGACCCCTCGTGCGACGACGGCGACGACGACATCAACTGGCCCTAGCGGCAGTCCCTTTCCCCGAAGTGGTGCGGGCATGACGGGCGCGGCGCGGGGGCGGGGGTGATGGCTCAGGGCCGGGCGGCTGCGGCGCCGGCCCGCTGCAGGGCGCGCGCCAGGCTGCGGGGCCCGCCCGGGTCGGGGGGGGGGGCGGCCCCCCCCCCCCCCCCGGGGGGGCCCCCCCGGGGGGGGGGGCCGGGGGGCCCCGGCGCCCGCCCCGGGGCCGGGGGCGGGGGAACCCCCCCCCCCCCCCCCG
>NZ_JBIBSY010000002.1:313010-463744 GCF_043078065.1 Streptomyces sp. NPDC015532
GGGCGGGGGCGGGGGGGGGGGGTGGTGGGCCGGGGGCGGGGGGGCGGCGGCGCCGCCCCGCCGCGGGGGGGGCCCCGGGGGGGGGGGCCCCCCGGGGGGGGGGGGGGCCCCCCCCCCCACGACCAGCGGTGTGCGCACTCCGGGTCCGGTGACCTGGCGGGCCAGTTCGCAGGCCAGGGCGCCGGTTCCGGAGTACCCGCCCAGGACCAGCCGGCCCGCCGAGCGGGCGAGCCGGGCCAGCACGTCGGCCTGGGCGTCCTGCCGGCCGGCGGTCAGCCGCAGCGCGGTCAGGGCTTCGGGTCCCCGGTAGTGCCGTACCAGCTCTTGGTGTCCGGTGTGCGGTGCGCCCGGGGCGTCGAGCAGGCACACGGTGGCCGCCGTGGGCGCCGATGCGCCGCGCAGCACCACCAGGGGGGCCGTGTCGTGGGCGGCGGGGCCGTCCGGGACGCGGGGGGTGGCGGTCCTGGGCATCCAGGCCAGCACGTCGGCGACGGTGGTGGCCGCGTTCGCCGTGACGGGCAGCAGGCGCAGCAGGCGCACGGTGTGGGCCAGCAGGGTGCGGGCGGTGCCGCTGTCGACGAGGTCCAGGTCGTAGGCGCAGGTCAGGACGAGAGCGCGGCGGGTGTCGTGACCGGCGCGCAGGCGCAGGGCGTATCCGGCGGATGTTCCGGCGGCTTCCTGTTCCTCCAGGCGGATGCCGTGCGTGGTGAGTTCGTCGCCGTAGGCGGTTTCGGGGCGCGGGCCGCAGTCGAAGGCGAGCAGCCCCCCGGACCGCGGGCCGAAGCCGCCGGTGGTGGTGCCTTCGCCGGTGGTGGTCCATTCGTAGGCGGACAGGTCCATCACCAGGTCGCGCAGGGTGCGCAGCAGCCGGGGCAGTTCGAGTGCCGGGTGCAGGGCGACGCTCAGGGGCAGCGCGTTCTCGAAGGGGCCGGGGACGCCCTCGATGCCCTCCAGGAGCAGCCCGCGGCCGGGAAAGTCCACGCCGAAGCCGACGACCGCGGAAGCGGGAGCAAGAGCGGGAACGGGAGCGGGAGCAGGTGCGGGAGCGGGTACGGGTGCGGGTGCGTTGTGGCGGGCGCGGTAGAGGAGCAGCGCCCACACCGCCTGCAGGACGCTGCTCTCCGCGACGCCCCAGCGTGCCGCCCAGTGGGCCAGGCGGGTGCTGCGGGCCGGGGACAGCGCGGCGCGCAGCACGCCGGTGCCGCCACTGCCCGCGGGCCGTCCCGCACCCGCCCCGGATACGGCCGCGGATACGGGGGTGAGGGCGGCCGCGGATACGGGAGCGGGGGCGGGTGCAGATACGGGGGCGGGTGTGGGGGGCCGGTGGGCGGGCCCGCGCCAGAAGTCGTGGGCCACGGCGGACTCCTGGGCGCCGAGCCGGCGGGCGCAGTCGCCGAGGTCGGGACGGCGCCGGCCGCCGGGCAGCGTCCCGCCCGCGAGGTAGGCGCGGCAGCACTCGCGCATCAGCAGCCGCGCGCTCCAGCTGTCCAGCAGGGCCCGGTGATAGGTGAGCAGGACGTCGGTGAAGGGTGCCGGCGTGTCCTGGGGGCCGCTGTCCAGCAGGGCCAGGCGTACCGCTGCCGGGCGGCGCAGGTCGAAGGCGCGGGCGCGTTCGCGGGCCGCCAGTGTCGTGCGGCGCAGCGCCGTGGTGGCGGGGTGGCGGACGAGGTCGGTGAAGGTGCGCTCGAAGACGACGGCGCGGGGCCGCGGGTCCCACACGAAGGCGGTGCGCAGCACGCTCTCCCGCTCGCCGACGGCGTGCCAGGCCGCTTCGAAGCGTGCGGTGTCCAGGGGGCCGTGCCAGCGCCACAGGATCTGCTCGGCCTGGTGGCCGGGCCGTTCCAGGGCGTCGGCGAGCCGCTGCTGCTGCAGGGGGGTGACCGGTTCGGTGCGTGCCAGCGTGCGGCAGTACGGGCCCGGTACGGCGGCACCGGGCCCGTCGTCGGGGCAGGGCTCGGGGGCGGCGGTGAGGAGGTCGGCGAGCAGGCCCACGGTAGCGGGCGCGGGCGCGGTCTCGGTGCCGGACAGTTCGACGCTGTGCAGGCCGTCTTGGTGTCGCAGCAGCCGAAATCCCGGGTGGCGGGCACCGGGACGGATCTCCGCGACGCGGTGCAGGGCGCGGTGGAAGGAGGCGGTGTCCAGTGTCCCGTGCAGTTCCATGGCGGTGTGCTCCCCCTGTTCGGGGTCGATCACCGCGCACACGCCGGCGGGCCGGTCACTGTTCATCGCCTCCCCCTTTCCGGACACCCCCGTACGGAACGAGCACCTGCGCCTCGGCTCGGGGGGCCGGCGTGCGGGCCCCGGCGGGCGGGGGACGCGCCGACAGGGCCGAAGCCGCGGCCACTTCACGCTAGCTCCGGCACGTCCGGGCCGTCCGTTTTCTCCAGCGCCCCGCGAACGGTCCTCGATTCAGACGGCCTGCCGCCGACCCGGCTGCTGTCACCCGGCTCGCCGCCGACCCGGCCTGCTGTCTGCCGTCTCAGCCCGCTGTCGTCCCGGCTCGCCGCCGTCCCGGCCTGCTGCCGCCCCGGCCCGCCGCCGTCTCAGCCCGCTGTCGTCCCGGCTTGCTGCCTGTCGTCCCGGCTCGCCGCCGTCTTCGCTACGAGCAGGTCGTGGCACTGCTGGATCCGGCCCGCGGCGTCGAAGCGGAGCTCGGCGGCCAGCGACCAGGCCGCTCCTTCGGCACGGGCGGTGGCGCGCAGGGCGACGACGTCGTGGTCGGCGACGACGCTCTCCAGGGTCAGCCCCAGCCCGTCGGGCAGCGGACGTCCGCCCGTCACGCCGTCGCCCGCCCAGTGACGGGTGAGGCAGTTGACCTCGCCCCGGTTGCCCGCCGCGACCAGCGCCAGAACGAGTTCCCTGTTGCGCTCGCGCAGGCTGCGCGCGGTGAGGAGTTCATGCAGTGCCCCGCTGAGGGGCTCGGTCAGTGCCAGTGTCATGACGAGAGGCCCTTCCTCGTGGTCCGTCATCCCCTGCGGCCGTGCGGCCGGCCCGGAAATCATGGCTGTTCGCGCTGGAGCGGGAATGGAGGACGGGTAAATCCCGGCACGGATCGGCCCACGGGCGGGACAGTCCTTTTCCGGGAAGCCGTGAAATGATCCTCGGCCGGTTCTTTCTTTTCTCCGCGTTTTTTCGAAAATCATTTCCCG
This sequence comes from Streptomyces sp. NPDC015532, assembly GCF_043078065.1. Lineage (NCBI taxonomy): Bacteria > Bacillati > Actinomycetota > Actinomycetes > Kitasatosporales > Streptomycetaceae > Streptomyces > Streptomyces sp. NPDC015532. The sequence continues at coordinate 316,160 of NZ_JBIBSY010000002.1, forward strand.
GCCAATGCGCGGGCGGCCCGGCGCGGGTTTTGCCCCTCCCGGCCGTGGTGGCGTCCCGCGTCCGGCCGCGGCTCCACCGCCGCTGTAGGCGGCGTGGCCAGGCTGGCCCGGTGGGGGGTGGACCGACCGACAGGACCGCTATGACGTTGGCCGGCAGGACCGCGGTGATCACCGCCGTGACGGATGCCTTCACCGACTGCGCCGCAAAGCGCTCGCGCGCCCTCCCGGCGAAGGGGCCCGCGGGCCGGGGCGGGAGCGCGCTCGCGCCTGCCGATCGAGTGGGCGGGCGGGTGCCGTGGACACACCGCGTTCACCGCGTTCGTCCGCGGCTCCGGCGGCGGTGGCCCCCCGCTTCCGCGCGCCCCCTGTCCCCCGGCCTCCGCGCCTCCCGGCCCCCACCGCGGCCCTACTGCGGTGGGCGGGTGCGCCGGCGAACAGGCCCGGGAGCCCGGGGGCTTCGACGAGGGTTTCGGACCGGCGGGGGCGGTGCTGCGCCACGGCCCGCGCCGCCGGCTTGCGCGCGGACAGCGGCCGATGAGACGACGACACACAAAAGGCGACACACAAAAAAAAGGGGTGAGGTCAGCCATGGCCTGGGACAAGAAGTTCGAGGAACTGCTGCGTGAGTACCTGCCGTTCCTCGACGCCGGTGAACCGCTGGAGGCCGACACCGACCTCAGGCTCTCGGGTCTGGACTCGCTGGGCGCGGTGGAGCTGCTGGGCTCACTGGAGGGCGCCTACGGGGTGCACTTCGTGGACGATGCCCTCTCCCTGGACACCTTCGCCACACCGGGGGTCCTGTGGGCGACGCTGACCCGGCTGCGGGCGCTCGTGTGAGCCCTTTTGCCACGCAGGCCCAGGGGCCGGACCCGATGGCGGTCCGGCCCTTGGGCCACGGACCGGCGGCGGTACGGGAGGGCGGGAGGGCCGCCGGCACCGGGCCGGGCGGCGCCGTCCCTCACGCCGCGAACAGGTCGAACGTCGAGCCGTGGCGCGGTCCCGCCAGCAGCTCCAGCTGCGGGTCCACGGCCAGCATGGCCTGGTGCATGCGCTGCAGCTGCGGGGAGGGCTCCACGCCCAGCTCGTCGATGAGCCGGATGCGCAGCCTGCGGTAGACCTCCAGCGCGGTGGCCTGCCGGCCCGAGCGGTACATCGCCACCATGACCTGGGAGTGCAGGCCCTCGTGGTGCGGGTGGCGGGCGGTCAGCTCGGTCAGTTCGGCGATCAGCTGCGCGTGGCGGCCCAGCCGCAGGTCGGCGTCGATGCGCCGTTCGACGGTGACCAGCCTGCTCTCCTGCAGCCGCATCACCTCGATCTCCAGGACGGGACCCAGTCTCACGTCGACCAGCGGTGCGCCGGTCCACAGGTCCAGTGCCGTGCGAAACCGTGCCGCGGACACCTCGTCGTCGCCTTCGACGAACGCCGTCTGTCCCTGGCGGATCAGTTCCTCGTAGGCGTGCACGTCGACACAGCTCTTGTCGATCTGCAGCAGGTACCCGCCGTGCCGGGTGGCCAGAACGTCCTTCGCGCCGGACGGTGCGCCCGGGCCCATGGCCGTGCCCAGCCGCCTGCGCAGCTGGAGTATGTATGTCTGAAGGGTCGTCAGTGCGCTCGCCGGAGGCTCGGTTCCCCAGAGTTCCTCCATGAGCGTGGGAACAGGCATGACCCGTCCCGGGTAGAGCGCCAGCAGCGACAGGATCTGTCGCGGCTTGCCGGCCGTCGGAACGATTGATCCCCCGTTGACCTCGGCACTCAACGGACCCAGAACCTGAATCTCCATGGCGGCCTCCCCACCTCGTCGAGTTCCTTGTCCATTTCCTTTTTATGGCCGGAAATCTCCGCCGCTAGGCACGCTAGCCGTGTCCGTGCCCCCCGAGCGTTTTCCTGTAGCGGTCCTCCAGCGGTGCTCCACGTGAGGTGGTGCGCCGAATGCGTGCCCGCGCCGAGAACTCCGGCGTCCGGAGGGGAATTGACCTCTGGATTCCCCTCCGGATGCCGGACGGCGGGCAATATCGCGCCGCCCGCACTCCTCCTTTTTTGCCCCTCAGGTGCGGGTGTGCGGTGCGCCGCCCACGGGCTCGGGCAGCGTGATGGTGTGCGGTGCGGCCCGGTCCCAGGGGAATCCCTGGTGCAGTTCCAGGTGCGGGGCGGGGTTCTCGTCCGCGGGCAGGGCCACCGCGGCCAGTACGCCGGGCACCGGTTCCAGTTCCAGCAGCCTCCAGCGTCCGGCCAGGTCGTCGGCGGGCGGCTGGAAGGCGAGCACTCCCCGGTCGTCGTCCAGGGTGAAGGCGAACTCGTCGAAGGGCAGGCCCAGTCCCAGTCCGCGGGCCTTGGAGTAGGCCTCCTTCAGGGTCCACAGCCTGAGCACCCGGCGGTCGCGCCGCCGTCCCGGGGGCGCCTGCCGCGCCCAGTGCTGCTCTTTGGGGGTGAAGGTGGTCAGGATGGTCTCCAGGGCGCCCGCCTCCCGGTCCAGGCACTCGACGTCGACCCCGACGCGCTGGGCGCGGACGATCCCCAGCAGGCTGTAGCCGCCGGCGTGGGAGAGGTTGAAGTCGAGATGGCCGCCGCCCCGGGGCAGGCCGCCGGGCAGCGGCTGCAGGAAGGGCCGCCCGCGGGAGGAGCGCCAGATGACCAGCTCGGCCTCGCCGAGGCCGGCCTCCAGCGCCAGCGCGCGGCGGACCAGGGTGTGGGCGACGAGGTACTGCCGGCGGTCGCGTTCGAACAGGAACCGGGCCGCGGTCTCGTTCTCCCGTTCGTCGAGCCAGTGCGCGGCCAGGATGCCGGTGACGGCGGGCGGGAGGGCGTCGTTGGGGCACAGCCACAGCTTCACCGGGGGCGCCGTCTCGCGGTGCGGGGCGGGCGGGGTGGTGGGCGGCTCCGGTGCGGTGATGGTCATGGTGTCGTCTCAGTCCGTCTCGGTTCGCCGTCCCGCCATGGACGAAGGGACGTCGCGGCGCCGGGGCCGCCAAGGCCCCCGGGGGCGCAGAACTGCCGGTGCTCCACAGGTGGTGGCCCCCGTTCAGGCCGGACGGTTCGCCAGGAGCGCGGCGGCCTCGTCGACACCGATCCGGTCACCGCGCACCGCGTCGAGGAGCGCGAGCACCTCCTGCCGGGACAGCCCGGGCGGCCCTGACACCGCGGCCGCGGCCGGTCGCAGCACCCCAGACACCCCAGGCACCGCAGGCACCGCAGGCACATCGGAGGCTTCGGGCACCGCAGGCACCGCAGGCACCTCGGGCGCTGCGGCGGCCTCGGCCGGGAGGTTGGCGCGGGCTTCGGGGGCCGCGGGGGCCGGTGCGCCCCGGGTGCGGGAGGCGATGTAGGCGGCCATCGAGGCGAGGCTGGGATGCTCGTGGACGGTGAGGGGACGTTCGCTCAGACCGTAGGCGCGGTTGACGCCGGCGGCGAAGTCCGCCGCCAGGATGGAGTCGATGCCCAGCTGGGCGAAGGCGGCGCCGCCGTCGATCTCCCACGGGTCGCAGTGCAGGATCTGTGCCAGCTGGTGGCGCAGCACCTGCAGCACCGCGGCCACGGCAGCGGAGTCCTGGACCGCGGAGGCCTCGCCGCTGCCGCGGCGCAGGGCCGCCAGGTGGCGGGCCAAAAGGGCCGGCGTGGCGTACTCGTAGAGGTCCGCGCCGGCGATCCGCAGGCCGAAGTGCCCCTCGATGGCCGAGACGAACTCGACGGTGAGCAGGGAGTCCAGGCCAAGGACGGAGAAGGGCTGTCCGGGGTCGACCCGGTCGGGGTCGGCGTGCACGACACGGGCCAGCACGGCCGTGAGCTCGGCGAGGATGTCTCCGTGGCCGTCGCAGGGCGGCGTCGGCTCGCTGGTCATCAGGTCTCGTCCCTTCGTGGATGCGCCCCGGCCTTCGGGCCGGGGTGGGGGTGTCTCCCGCTCGCGGGAAACCAGGCTCTGGCCAAGCGGGGCACGCCTGCGGGACAACCCGGACCCCGGCCGGACAGGGGCAGGGGCGGAGGCGGAGGCGGGGCGAAACCGGCTCCGGCCGGCCGGGCGGGGCGGGGCGGGAATGTCCGCGGCACCGCCCCGGGCGGGCGGGCCTCTACCGGCCGGCGACGGCCCGGGCCGCGGCGTCGGGACGGTGCACCGCCCGGGCCGTCGGCGCCGGGGTGGTCTCGGGCGCGTCCAGCAGGATCGAGTGCTGGAGCCGGCGCAGCCGCGGGGAGGGCTCCAGGCCCAGGTCGCGGCCGAGGGTGGTGCGCAGGTGCGTGTAGGCGTTGAGCGCCTCACCGCGCCGCCCCGAGCGGTGCAGCGCGATCATGAACTGGGCGTGCAGGTTCTCGTGGCTGCGGTAACGGCTGGTCAAAACCGTGAGCTCGGCGAGGACTTCGCGGTGCCGGCCGAGCCGCAGGTCCGCCTCGATGCGCTGGTCCAGCGCGCACAGCCGGCCCTCGTCCAGGCGCCTGGCCTCCATGGCGAGCTGGGCCCCGGTCTGCACGTCCGCCAACGCGGATCCCGACCACAGGCCCAGGGCGGCGGCCAGACTGCGGGAGGCGCCCGCGAAGTCACCGGCGTCCATCGCCCGGTAGCCCAGCCCGGCCAGGCGGTCGAACTCACGGACGTCACTGGTACCGCCCGCGGCGGCCAGCAGATACCCGCCGGGCAGGGTGACCAGGACGTCCTTGGCGGTGCGGCGTTCGGGCCCGGCGGCGGACCGCTGTCCGCCACCGCGCTCCAGCGCCGCCCCGATGAGTTCACGCAGCTGCAGCACGTAGGTCTGCAGGGTGGTGCGGGCGCTGCGCGGCGGCCGGCCCGACCACAGTTCCTCGATGAGCGAGGCGACCGGCACCACCCGGTCCGCGTGCACCGCCAGCAGCGCCAGCACCTGGCGGGGCTTGGGCGCCGTCGGGGCGATGGACACCCCGTTCTCCCTCACGTCCAGAGCACCTAATACGTCGATGTCCACGCCGTCTCCCCTGTCCACGTGCGCTGCTGACACTCCAACATTAAAAAACAGCACAGGCGGTATGTCAATACGAGACCGGTCGCCCTGTTTTTGAGCACCCGTCCAGCAGCGGTGCAGCGGTCCCCGAGGGCGGCCGTTCACGCGGCGCCTCCGCGTTCACGTGGCACCTCTCCTGGAACGGCGGCCGTTTCCGCACCCCGCACGCCGGTCCGCGGACCGGCGCGGGGCCGCCGGGCCGGAGGTGCGGGGCCGCCGGGCGGAAGGTGCGTGGCCGCCGGGCGGGGAAAATGCGTCCGCGGGAGCGGACCGGCTCTCCTGCCGGCCCCGCCCTCAAACAGACCGGGAAGTCTCCTCGTTGCGGGCGCCGCCGCCGGGAAGCCTCACCGCCAGCTGTGCGCCCCGTGGTGGTCCTGCCCGCGCAGCCACCAGCGCGAGCCGCCGGCCGGCCGCACCGGCTGCCGCCCGGGTGCCGGTGCGGCCGGCCGGGCGCGCAGGGCCAGCAGTACGACGGTCAGCGCGGCCAGTTCCTCGTCGGTCGCGGTGCCGCGCTCGACACGCAGAGCCGGCTGTCCGCGGTCCAGGTCGCCCATGGCGCCTCCTTGTCTGGCGCCACCCTTCGCCACACCACTCAAGAACCGCTCTCGGCCCGCTGGACGACACCCCGACACACCGGAACCCGTCCGGAGCGCCGGACGGCAGACCCTTCCGACACGCCGGGAGGCAGGGAGGTCACGGCACGTCAGGAGGCAGGAGGTCCCGGGGCTCCGGGAGACAAGAAGGTCCCGGGGCGCCGGGAGGCAGGCGGGCGGGGAGGTCACGGCGCGCCGGAAGGCAGGGAAGTCCCGGGGCCGTACAGGCGGTGCGGGGCCCGACGCTCCGAGGGCGCCGGGCGGCAGGCGCTCCCCGGCGCGCCGGGAGACAAGGAGGTCCCGGTGTGCCGGCAGGCAAGGAGTCACGGCGCGCCGGGAAGCCGGGGGCACGGTGCCCGTGCAGGCGGTGCGGGGCCCGGCGTTCCCGGGGCGCCGGACGGCAGGCGCTCCCCGGGGTGCCGGGAGCCAGGTGCTCCCGGGGCGGCGGGAGTCAGGTGCTCCCCGGGGGCGGTGGGGGTCAGGTGCTGCGTGCTCGTACCGCCTGCAGGGCCTGGGACAGTGCCCGGGCGCTGTCGGCGGCGTCGCCGGTGCCGGTCATGACCACGGCCACGGGCGCGGCCGCGCCCGTTTCCCGCGCGGTGCGGCGGGCGGCGGCGTGGGCGACCCGGCCGGCCGGCCCGGCGCCGCACACGGTCAGCCGCCGTCTTTCGCCCAGGAGTTCTTCCAGGGTGCCGGCCGGCACCTGTCCCCCGGTGAGCGTGAGCGAGACGATGCGTTCGGGCCCCTCGTACTGGCGCAGGAGCGTGTCGTACGCGCCGGGGGTGACGCCGGGGACGGTGAGCAGGCACACGAGGTCCGCCCCGGGTTCCCCGGCCCGCAGCACCGCCGGTGCCAGGGGGGTGCCGGCCGCCGGCGGTGCTGTCATGGCGGGCACCTGCGAGGTGCCCAGCAGGCGCAGGGCGTCGGCGACGGTGAACGTCTGGTCCGGGTGGTCGGGCAGGCCGCGCAGCAGGTGCAGGCACTGTGCCAGGGCGTCGGAGGCGTCGGTGTCGGTGAACCTGGCCCGGTCGTACAGGGCGCTGAGCACCAGGCAGCCCTCGCTGTCGTGGTGCGCGGCCAGGGTGATGGGCAGGGCCGTGGCGCCGCCGGCGCTGTGTGCCACGCCCGCCCCGATGCCCTGCGCGGCGAGTTCGGCCCGCAGGTTCACCGGCGGCTCGAAGCGGCTGTCGAAGCGGACGGTGCTCTCGGTGAGAGGGGATCCGGGGGCGCGCCCGCTCCACCGGCGGACCTGGTCGCCGCCGACCCAGGCGTAGGCACTCAGATCCAGTGCCGCGTCCCGCACCCGCAGCAGCAGGTCCACCAGCGGCGCGGCCGGGTCCACGGTGACCGTCATCGGCAGCGGGTTGCCGAGCAGTCCGGGGATGCCTGCGGCCCCGCGCAGCGACAGGTCCCGTCCCGACAGGTGCACGCCGAAGGCCACCGGCAGCGGTCCCCCGGTCCCGGCCGCCCGGTACAGCAGCAGGGCCCACACCACGTGCAGGGCGCTGCTCTCCCCCGCGCCCCGTCCCGCGGCCCAGGAGCGCAGCCGTGAGGCCTGCGGCGCCCTGAGCCGGCGCCGGACGCGGCCCGTCCCCTCGCCGCGCCGGGGTAGAGCGCCCGGGCGGGCGGGGCTGACGGCGGCGCCGGCCGGCGGTGCGCCGGCCCTCCAGAACTCCCGGGCCGCGGCCACGTCCTGGCGGCTCAGCCAGTGGGCGTAGTCCCGGATGTCGGGCCGCCGGTCCGCGCCGGGCAGCACACCCCCGGCGAGGTAGGAGCGGTAGAACTGGCGCACCAGCAGGCGCGCCCCGCGCTCGTCGAGCAGCGCCCGGTGATAGGTCACCAGCACCCGCACGGGCACCGGCCGCCCCCCACCGCCACCGGTGGCACCGGTGGTGGCGGGCGGCCGGTCGAGCAGGGACACCCGCAGCAGGCCCGGCCGGTACAGCTCGAAGCCGCGGTCGCGGTCGCGGCGCAGCAGTTCGTCCCAGGCGACGTCGGTGTGCGCGTGGCGGACGACCTCCAGGACCGCGTGCTCGTGCAGCACCAGGCGGGGGGCGCCGGCCCCGTCGAAGGACGCCCGCAGCACCGCCTCGCGCTCGGTGAGGGACTGCCAGGAGGTGACGAACCGGGTGAGGTCGAGCGGGCCCGTCCACTCCCAGTGGATCTGCTCCACGTACCGGCCGGGGCCGCCCTGGCCGGCGACCGCGGCCGCGAGCAGCGCCCGCTGGTGCCCGCTGACGGCGAGCGTGCCCGCGGCGGGCGGCGCCAGCAGGTCGGCCAGCAGGTCGTCGCTGAGCGGTGCGCCGGATCCGGCCGGGCCGCGGGGGGTGAGCCGCAGAAGGTAGCGGCCCGGGCCGCCGGTCCCGGGCGCGCCGTGGGCCGCCCCGCCCCGCGGCGGGCCCGGTGCCTCGTCCAGGGCGACGTCGTAGGACCGGTGACGCCGCGCGACGCGGGCGGCGACCGCCTCGGCGTCCGTGCGGGGCAGTCCGCACAGTTCCAGGACGAACGTACGGTCGTGGGCGCCCGGCGGTTCGTGCACGACGGCGACAACGGCGCCGGCGCGCGAGTGATCACTCCTCATCCGCCCCCGGGATGCCGGACAGCCCCGCCGCAGCAGCCCTGCCCCTCACCCGGACCTCCCTTTTCGAATCGTTTCTGCACAGCCGGCCGCAAGCCCGCGGCCGGCCCACCGGGGATCTCTGCTCACCGCGGTGGGCCGCCACGCCGCCCGGAAAAATCCAGGACCCGGCCGCCGTACGCCCCCCGCGCACCGTCCGACCCACCCGACCCACCCGACCCGTCCGACCTGTCCGGCCCGGCCGGTGCGTCCAGCCCGGCCGGTGCGTCCGGTACGGCCTGGGCGTCCGGTGCGGCCTGGGCAAAGAGAGCCCGTAGGCCCTGCGGCGCCGGCTGCGACCCCTGCGACTGCGGTTGCTGCTGCACGGCGGGTGGCTTGTCCGGTGCGTCCTGGACGGAGGGGGTGCGCGGCGCCTGCGGCGCCGGCTGCGGTTCCTGCGGCGGTGCCGGCGCGGCGGCCCGGTGGTGTGCCCGGCCGGGGCGCTGCCCTTCACCCCCGCCCCCGTCTTCGCCCCCGTCCCCGGCTTCGTCCTCGTCCCCGCCCTCGTCCTCGTCCTCGTCCTCGTGTTCGCGTTCGTGTTGGTCGGGGTCTTGGTCTTGGTCTTGGTCGTGCCGGTAGGCCTCGCTCACCAGGTAGCGTCCATCGACGAGGTGGGTGGCAAAGGACCACTGCCCGGCCGTGTCCCCGGCGAGCCGGGCCCTTCCGGTCGCGTCCCACTCGAAGCCGATGGCTGTGAACCGGCGCCGCATGCCGTGCCCGAGCGCCTTGGCGTAGGCCTCCTTCAGGGTCCACAGGCGCAAGAACGCCCCGGTGCGCTCCTGCTCGGGCAGTGCCTCGAGCAGCCGGGCCTCCTGCGCGGTGCACACGTGCTCGCACAGTGCGGGCAGGGAGATCCGGCGCCCGGCGGGTTCGGCGTCCACGCCGAGCGGTCCGACGCGGCTGACGCCGACCACGATCAGCTCGTCGGTGTGCGCGAGGCTCACCTGCAGGTCCGCGCCGAGGCCGCGCAGCACGGGCCGCCCGCCCGGCAGGTAGGCCAGGTCGAGCCGGCCGGCGGGAACCTGCAGCACCTGGGCCGCGGTGTGCTTGAGCACGGTCCGCGAGACGGCCAGGATCAGCCGGCCGGCCGGGGCCGGATGCTGCCGGTAACGCGGCCAGTCGCGGCCCAGCAGGGTGCGCAGCTCGGGGTCGAGCAGAGCCGCTGTGAGCCACTGGCCCCAGGTGGTGTGCACCACCGCCCGTCCGGTCAGCTCGATGCGTTCCTGGACTTGCTCCCACGGCCCGTCGGGACCGGGCACATGGCACGGCACGGGCGCGGGCGCCGGTGTGACGCTGTGCGGGGCGCCGTCCTGGCTCACCACGCCGTCCTCCTCGCGTACAGGTCGCAGTCCACGCCGTGCGCCGCGCGCCGGGCCAGTTCCTCCCACACGATCGGCTGCGCATCGGGCAGCGGGGCGGGCAGCGGCAGCCCGAGCCGCACGGTGATCCGCCCCAGCGCCAGCAGCGCCCAGCCCGCACCGCCCAGGAAGGACCCCCCGGCCGCCGTCTCCCGCGCGCCGAGCGTCCGGGCGGCCAGCACCAGCAGGGCCTGACGGTCCGCCAGGGCACGCGCCGCGGGATCGGCGGGATCGTGCACGGCGGTGGCCGCGCAGGCGGCGCGCAGCGCCCGCTGCTCGGTACGCAGCCTGCGGCCCAGGCGGGCCAGCGCAGCAGCACCGGCCACCTCCCCGATCCCGGCACCGGCCGCCTCCACGGTTCCGGTGCCGGACGCCTCCACGGTTCCGGTGCCGGACGCCTCCCCCGTTCCGGTGCCGGACGCTTCCACGGTTCCGGTGCCGGACGCTTCCGCGGTTCCGGTGCCGGACAGCGGCGCTGTGTGCTGTGCTCCCCCGGCCTGCCCCGCGGTGCCCGCCGTGTTCAGCCCGCGCACGATGCGGGCCTGAGCGGCGCCGGTGGCCGCGCGGCCGGCTCCGGCGAGGACCCGGTGCCGCACGATCCTTGCCAGCGTGCGCCGTTCGAGGCTGTGGTCCTCGAAGCCGCACTCGTTCAGCACCAGTTCGAGATCGCCGAGCAGTTCGACGGCGAGCCGGGGCACGAGACAGCCCGCGACGGCAGCGAGCAGCTCCCGGTCCGGGGCCGGGACCGTGTCGGAATCCGCGTCCGCGTCCGGGTCCGGGTGGGGGTGGGGGTGCTGTGGGGTGGCCGGGCAGGCGCGCAGGGCCGCGGCCGTCAGGCTCTCGCAGGCCAGCAGGTCGGCGAAGACGGTGGCCAGGACCGGACGCCACTGGCGGGCGGCAGCCTGGTGGCGGCTCAGGCCGTCCACGATGCGGGCCGTGCTGTGCAGGACGCCGCCCGCCGCCGCGAGCAGTGCCGCCGGGCCCAGCAGCGCGGCCGCCGGGTGCGGCACCGCGGCGTGGGACAGCGGACGGATGCTCCAGGCGTGGGCGAGGGCGAGGTCGCGGCGAAAGAGCGGGCGCAGGGCACGGGCGAGCCGGTCGGCGCCCGGCACCTCGGCGGGGCCGGGCAGGCCGGCCGGCGGGGCGGGCAGCGCGCCGGGTTCCGCCGCCCACAGGGCACGCCGGCCATAGGGGTTACGGGGATCGCGGGGGTCACCGAGCAACGCCTCCAGACGCGCCGCATGCCACGCCGCACCCAAGGACGCCTGGACCGGGTCCGGGGATACCCGGGTGAGGTCCTGGGATACCCGGACCGGGTCCGAGGGTGCCCGGGCCGGGGCCGGGAGTGCCGGGACCGGGTCCGAGGACGCCCGGGCCGAGTCCGGGAGTACCGGAACCGGGGCCGGGAGTGCCGGGACCGGGGCCGGGGCCGGGAGTGCCGGGACCGGGGCCGGGGCCGGGAGTGCCGGGACCGGGGCCGGGAGTGCCGGGACCGGGGCCGGGAGTGCCGGGACCGGGGCCGGGAGTGCCGGGACCGGGGCCGGGAGTGCTGGGGCGGGGGCCGGGGGTGTCCGGACTGCCGGGGGCCGCCCGGCGTGCCGGACCGGCCGGGTCGGGGCCATCGCCGCTCTCCTCCTCGTCGTGATACCGCTCGCCGCGGGGTCGCCGCCCAGCGGGCTCATCGCAGCCGGCGCAGGGCGCTCTCGGCGTGCCAGCGCGCCAGGGTCAGGGCCTCGGTGCTCGTGCGTCCCAGCCACTCGCGCACCTGGCGGCGGGCGTCGGCGGGCAGGACACCGGAACCCGGGGCGCCGTGCAGCACGCTCTCGCGGAGCATCACCTGGTGCGCGCAGGCCACCCGCACTCCCGAGGCATCGGGCTCCAGGTACCACTCCCCGTAATAGGCGGCGACAAGGCCGGACGGCAGGACCTGCTCGCGGACGACGGCCCGCCCGGTGGCCGGGACCTGCTCGCGGACGGCCTGCCCGGCGGGGGCCTGCTCATGGACGGCCTGCCCGGCGGGGGCCTGCTCGTGGACGGCCTGCCCGGCGGGGGTCTGGTCGTGGACGGCCTGCCCGGGGGCCGGGATCTGTTTGTGGACGATCCGCCCGGCGGCCGGGAAGCACAGGCGTACGGCGCTGGTCACCGAGGTGTCCCCGGTGCGGGGGTCGCTGGTGTGCAGGAGGGTCCGCTGCACGCCGGGGCGGTCCTCGGTGACCTCGGCGCGTTCGACGTGGGGAACCAGGTCGGCCCAGTCCGCGACGCGGTACAGGAAGTCGTAGACGATCTCCGGGGAGCCGCAGGCGTAGACGCTGTCCTCGAAGGAGAGCAGCAGTTCGTCCAGGCGGTCCCAGCGTTCTGCCGCCTCGCGTACGGCCTCGAGCTGGGCGCGTACCTGCGCCTGCAGCGCCCCCGGCTCCTGGCAGGCCGCCCCGCAGGCGGCCGGGTGCCGGCGGTGCAGGGTCAGCAGACTGCGGCCGGCGCCCTGGGGCGAGACGCTCCAGCTGCCGGACTGCACCGCGTCAGGCTGCACCGCGCCGGCCTGCGGGGAGTCGGGCTGCGGGGAGTCGTGCAGTTCGAAGTCGATGCGGCGCTCCTGCGGGTGCAGCGTGCGCCGTGCGTGGGTGCAGCGCACCCGGCCGTTCCGCAGGTGCCACACCTGCAGGCGGTCCCGGGCGCCGTCGAAGTCGACGCGTTCGACGTGCAGGCAGGAGGGCAGGTGGAGCGGCCAGCGCGGGGCGTCGGCGAGCAGGCCGTAGACGACGCCGGGGGGCGCCGCGACCGCGACGGTGTGCCGGGCCCGGTGCATGCGCGACCCCTTTCCTCCTCCGGATGTGATCAACGCTGCACGCCGGGGGCCGAGCCGTGCTCGATTCCTGGTGGAGAGGGGGTGCGGGGCGGGGGTGGCTCAGCCCGCCCGGACCGCGCTCGCGCTCATCGCGGGACGCGCCGGGAGGGTCTCGGGCCCCGACATCAGCAAGGAGCGCTGCAGCTTGGCGAGCGCGGGCGAGGGCTCCAGGCCCATGGTGCGCACCAGGATGGCGCGCAGCCGCTGGTAGGCGTCGAGCGCCTCGCCGCGGCGCCCGGAGCGGTAGAGGGCCAGCATGTACTGGCCGCACAGGCTCTCGTGCATGGGGTACTGGTTGATCAGCACGGTCAGCTCGGCGAGCAGTTCACGGTGGCGCCCCAGACGCAGGTCCGCCTCGACACGCTGGTCCAGGGCGCACAGCCGGCTCTCCTCCAGGCGCTTGGCCTCGGTCCGCAGCTGGGGGCCGGTGTGCACATCGGCCAGCGCGGGACCGCTCCACAGCCCAAGGGCCTGGCGCAGCAGACGGGCGGCCTGGGGATAGTCCTCGGCGTCCATGGCCCGGTACCCGCTGCCCGCGAGCCGCTCGAACTCCCGTACGTCACTGACACCGTCACCGCTCTTGAGCAGATAACCGCCGGGAACGGTCAGCAGCACATCCTTGGCCTGACGCCGCCCACCGCTCCCGCCCCTGGCACCACCGTCCAGCACGCCACCACCGCCCTCGGCGGCACCGTCCAGCACGCCACCGTCCATGGCAGCACCACCCTCAGCGCCGCCGTCCTTGGCACCACCGTCCTTGGCGGCGCGGTCCAGGGCGGTGCAGATGAGTTCGCGCAGCTGCAGGATGTAGGTCTGCAGGGTGGCGCGGGCACTGCGCGGGGGACTGGCCCCCCACAGCTCCTCGGCCAGCACCCCCACCGGGACCACCTGCCCGGCCCGCAGCGCCAGCAGGGCGAGCACCTGGCGCGGCTTGGGCGCCGTGGGCGTGATGGAGACGTTGTCGAGCCGTACGGCGAGTGTGCCGAGCACATCGATGTCCACAGCGTCTCCCCCATCGTCGGTGCCGTCCGGAGCGGACTCCTCGGCACACCCAGTAAAAAACAGCACGGGCGGTATGTCAATGCCGCGGGGGCCGTCCCGCCCGGCGCTGGACACGGACTCGAGGCAGCCGCAGGACACACGTGTCACCGCCCCAAAAGCGGAGCGCACCGCCCCGGACAGAGGCGGCCGCACGGACGGACGGCTGGACGGACTCGGACTTCCCCCGGGACCGGGGCTCCCCATTCCGCAGCCGTTCCCCGCACCGCCGATCGCCGTGTCGCCTGCCGTCCGGCGCCGTCCGGCCTCCGCCCCGGCGTGCCGGCCTCGACCACCAGCACCGTCCCGTGCTTGGCCTGCAGCTTCTCGAACAGCTCTCGCGGCTTCGGCTCGCTGTTGGGGAGCGGCTTGTCGATCACCTTCTGGCTTTGTCCACGAGATTGGGCAGCAGTTGTTCAGCACTTCGGCCAGCGCCCAGCTCTGTCGCCGTTCGATTTCAGGGGCGGGGCAGCCGGGGTCGGCCGATGGGAGGGAGCGCGCAGTGAGAAGGGCCCTGGCTCGGCGTGGGTGCCGGAGGCTAGCGTCAGGTCATGCGGATCTTGCATCTCTCCGACACGCATCTCGATCGGTCCGGCGGCCCTGACGCCGACGGCGCGGATGGCACTGCGGCACTGCGCGGGCTGCTGGCCGAACTGGGCCATCTGCGCGACCTCGGCGCGGTGGTGGTCACCGGCGATGTCGCGGACGACGGTTCGCACGAGGCATACGCACGGGTGCGTGAACTCCTGGCCGACTACGCCGGCCGACGAGGGGCTAACGTCTTCTACACGACCGGTAACCACGACGACCGCACCGCATTCGCCGACGTGCTCGGCATCGGCCACTTCCAGCCCGAGACGGCATATGAGGGAGCGGGCGGTGAGCTGGCGGGGGCGAGCACAGTGGAGGGATGGCGGCTGATCACGCTGGACACGCTCGTGCCGGGCAAGGGCTACGGCCGGCTGGACGGCGGCCAACTCGACTGGCTCCGCGAACTGCTGGCCACGGCGGCACCGGTGGGCACCGTCCTGGCCTTCCACCACCCACCGGTCGCACTGGACGTCGACGTTCAGCGAGCGCTGGGCCTGCAGAACAGCGCCGAGCTGGCCGAGACGATCCGCGGAACCGACGTCCAGCTCATCCTCTGCGGGCACTTCCACCTGCAGATCCTGGGGCGCCTGGAGCAGGCCACCGTCTCGGTCACGCCTGGCGTCGTGAGCCGCATCGACTTGACCGCCCGCCCCGGCACCGAGCGCGCCGTCCACGGCCCGTCGGCCTCCCTCGTCCACCTCGGAGCGCCCCACGGGCCACTCATCCACACGCTCCACGCCCGGGATCCACGAATGGGACAGACGATCTACGAGGCCGACGAAGAGGAGATGCGCGAGGTCATCGGAAGGCTCGGACCCTCCGCAGCGAGCCCGACCTGAGTCCGGGACACCACTTGACCGCCCCCACTTGCCCCTCGTCGCGGCTGCTTGCTGTTCGAATCGGGAGCCCGTCTGGGCGCTGACCGAAGCGCTGAACAACTGCTGCCCCATCTCGTGGACAACCAGAGAGCCACTTCCCGGCCTTCACCAGCATCACCTGCACCCTCATCCGCCACCGGCGGCGCGCCCGGGCAGAGGGCTTCCAGGATGCGTCGGCGCAGGCGCGATGGGTGCCGCAGACGGTGCGGCGAAAGAGCATGGCGCTCGCCCCGTCGCCCGGGCGGGCCAGGAAGTGCTCACGCTGGATCTCGTCGCGCCGGCCGTCGAGGCGCATGCCGGCGCGCAGTTGGTCGAGGGCTTCGGGATGCGCCGCCGGCTCGGTCTATCCGGCCTCGCCCACGAAGGCCGCCGCGTCCTGGCAGTGGACGAACCGGTGCGGATCCTGCCAGGCGCTGAGACCAGGGGTGCGGCGGGTGACCTCGTGCAAGACGTCCTCGCCGACACCGTCGAGCCCGCAGGAGTCAGCGAATTCACCCGCAAGGCGTTCAGCCGCGCTCCCGTCCGCGATGCACCACGGGCAGAAACGTCGGTGCCCGGTCACCCGGTGCCCGGTCACCCGGTCATCCGGTGTCCGTGTCCTCGTCGTGCGGTCCGTCCGCGCCGCCCGGCCGGGGGAGCACCTGCTGGGGTGAGGCGGCCAGCAGCGGCAGCAGGAAGGTCCAGAACTGGGTGGTCCGTTCCGGCGACACCCACCGGCGGTCGAAGTCGCCGAGGGTCTCGAAGCCGACCGTGGCGGCCACCACGGCCGCCGCCGCGCCCTCGCAGGAGACCCCGTAGGCCAGCTCGCCCTCCCGCGCGGCCTGCGCGACGAGATCCTGCACCCAATGGCACCACCACCGCACCAGCCCTCCCCCGTCCTGGCCCTTGGCCCGCGAGGGATCACGGCTCAGCTTGAAGCCGGCCCTGACCACGGGATCACTGCCCACCGCGTCCAGCAGCCCGCACGTCGCGTTCACCAGCGACTGCAAAAGCGTGTCCTGCGCCCCGCGGCAGCCCGCCGCCATCTTCCCCACGAAGTCGGCCGCGGCCGACTCCACCTCCTTCGCCAGCGCCTCCTTGCTGGCGAAGTGGAAGTGCAGGGCCCCGGTGCTCACCCCGGCCCGCCTGCTGACCGCGGGCAGACTGGCCAGCGCATAACCGTTGTCGGCGAAGACCTCGGCCGCGGCGACGATGAGGGCCTCACGCGTACGGGCCGCCCGCGCCTGCTTGACCATTGCACCCTCCCTGCTACCCATCCGGTGAACCACTTTAGCAAACCGCATGCCTGGTAGGTTTACAAGAGCGCAAGATGACGCTCTGTTTGAAGGCTTCAACAATACAGCCGGGAAAGTCCCCAGCTCGGCGGGAAACCACCCCCGCCGGCCCACCCCCCGCGGGCCCCGGGAGGCCGGCGCGGAACGGTTCCGGCGGTCTGTTCCGTGCCGCCCGGGCCGTGGCGGCACGGCGAAACCGCGAGACAGAGGAGAGGAGGGGCGAAAACGCGCCGGAAACCGCGCCGGCCCGCCGCGACGGCGCGCGGTGAGAAACCTTCCATAAGGTTTTGTTCCGCGGGACCGGCACCCGCAAGGCCCGGGCGGCGCCGGCTCAGCCGGCCGCCGGGCGGGCCGCCAGACGCTCGGCTTCCCCGATCACGCGAAGACCCCGGTCCGGCGCGATGTCCAGATTGACCAGGGTGGCGGGCGTGGCGATCGCCGGAAGGATGTAGCGGTAGAGCGTGGAGGCCCGCTCGGGCAGGTCGCTCCAGTTGGCGTAGGCCTCCGACAGGAACTGGATGCCCAGCCAGGCACCGAGGAAGAACTCCGCGGTCTCGCGGGGGTCGATGTGCGCCAGGACCTCCCCCTGCTCCTTGCCCTCGGCGAGCTTGGCGGCCACCAGCTCCGTCCACGCGGGCCAGGCACTGCCGAACAGCTCCCGCCCCTGGAGATCACCGGAAAGCCGGATGCCCGCCATCAGGACCACGTCCTTGGGGATCCGGTGCGCCAGCGTCATGCAGATGTCCACCCACTCCTGGAGCTTCAGCTCACGCGGCACCCAGTAATCACGCGTGATCTGCGCATCGATGACCCCGCGCGCCAGCGCTTCCTTGGAACCGAAGTGGAAGTAGAGCGCACCCTTGGTCACCTCCGCACGCTCGAGGATCTCCGCGATCGTCGCCGCCGCGTACCCGCGCTCGGCGAAAACCGCGGCCGCCGCCTCGACAACAGCACGCCGGGTCCGTACCGCACGTTCCTGCCGCGCCATGGGACCCTCCAGGACAGGAGAAACAAAACCGAACGTGAGGTACCTTACCCCACCCTTACGCTCCTACCCGGACCAGGACCCGCCCATACCTGCCCAGCACCCCCCACAAACCGGCCACCCCACCCCACACCCCCCACCCGACAGCCCCCCACGGCCGCCACCCCACAGCCCCCGCCGACCGCCACCACCCCGCAAATCCCGGCAGCACCACGGCAGATCCCGGCGACCGCCGTCACAGGCCGCCGCCATCACGGACCGCCGCCCCGAGGTTCCCGGCAGCACCGGGCCGCCACACCCCACGGTTCCCGGCAGCACCCGGCAGCACCGGGCTGCCGCGCCTCACGATTCCCGGGGCCGGCGTCCCACGGTCCCGGCAGATCCGGCGGCCGCCGCCGTCACGGGTTGCCGCCCCGCGGTTCCCGGCAGGTCCCGGCGTGCGCAGGGGCGCCGAAGTGACCAGGGTGCCGGGTTTTCCCGGGGCGCCGGGGTGACCCGTGGCCCCAACTGCCTGGGCGCCCGCGAGAAGTTGGCGGGCGCCCGGTCGCCGTCGGGGGCTCATCACCCGCAGGCACGGGCGGTCGGTGGGCAGTGCCAGCGGCTGCGGGAGGTCGGCCAGCGTGACCCGGGGTGCCGAAGTGACAGGGTGCCGGGTCTTTCCGGGATGCCGGGGTGGACGGGTGCCGGGTTCACCAGGCGGTGCGTCCCCCGTCCACGGACAGGGTCGTGCCCGTCACGAAGCCGGCCCGGTCGCTGCACAGCCATGCCGCCGCCTGCGCCACCTCCTCAGGCTCCGCGGCCCGCCGCTGCGGCGCGGAGCCAAAAGCACGCTGCCTGGCGTCAGGGTCGGCGAGCCAGTGCTCGACCATCTCCGAGCGGGTCAGCCCCGGCGCGACGGCGTTGACCCGTATCCCCTGCCCCGCGTACTCGACGGCGGCCGCCTTGGTCAGCCCGATCACCGCATGCTTGGAAGCGATGTAGGGCGCACCCGCCGAGGACGCCACCAGACCGCCGACACTGCTGGTGTTCACGATCGCTCCCCCGCCGCACGCCAGCATCGCGGTGATCTCACTGCGCATGCAGTTCCACACCCCGCGCACATTGGTGTCCATCACCGCCTCGTAGGCGTCGTCCCCCAGCAGATGCATCGGCGACCGCTCCAGCCCCACCCCGGCATTGTTGAACGCCACATCCAGCCGCCCGTACCGCTCCACCACAAACTCCACAGCACACCGCACCTCCACGGCACTGCGCACATCAACAACCCGGAAACCCGCCCGCGCCCCCGAACCCTCCAACTCCCCCACCAGCTCCCGCAACCGCTCCCCGCGCCTGGCCGCCAGCACCACCACCGCCCCCTGCGCGGCGAACACCCGGGCAGCACCCGCACCGATCCCACTGCTCGCCCCCACGATCAGTGCCACCTTCCCCGCCAGCAGACCCCCCGCCTCCCCGCTCACACCGACCCCTCCCCACACCCCACACCCGCACCCGCACCCGCACCCGCGAGCCGCCCACCCCCCGGACGCCCCGCACCCTCCCGCCCGCCATCCGGGAGCCACACACGATCCTGTCCACCGTCCGGGGACCACCCACCGTCCAAGACCCGCACACCCTCCCGCCCACCGCCCAAGACCCGGTCCCGCGCACCGTCTTGCCCGCCGCCCCGGGGCCGCACACCGTCCTGTCCGCCGTCCGAGGCCAGCACGCCGTCCCGCACGCTGTCCAAGGCCCGGTCCGGCATGCCGTCTTGTCCGCCGCCCCGGGGCCGCACACCGTCCTGTCCGCCGTCCGAGGCCAGCACGCCGTCCCGCACGCTGTCCAAGGCCCGGTCCGGCATGCCGTCTTGTCCGCCGCCCCGGGGCCGCACACCGTCCCGCACGCTGTCCAAGGCCCGGTCCCGCATGCCGTCTTGTCCGGCGTCCGGGCGGGACGTGCTGTCCGGTCGGCCGTCCGGGAGCCACACGCTGTCGTGTCCGGCTTCCTGGTCCACGGTGTGCAGCAGTGCCTCGTCGATGCCGGCCAGGCGGTCCACCAGGTGCCGCACCCCGTTCTCCCGCATCGCACGCCGCTGGAACCCGTGCCGGAACGCACTGGGATGCCCGATGAACGGCACCCGCGCCTGGCGCGCGTGCTCGGCGAACCGCGCCGCGTCGTCGATGAAGAGCACCTGCGCGGACCCCAGTCCGAACCCCTCGACGATCTCCCCGATACCCGGCCGGAAACCATCGGTGCAGACATAGCCGGGAGCAGTGAAACGCGACCGCCAGGCACCCAGATGACGCTCGAAGTGCCCCCGCCCCAGCCCCCCGTAGCACACCACCTCCAGGCCCAGCCCGCGCAGCCGCCCCACCAGCTCCAGCGCCCCCTCGTTCACCCGCACCGGATGCTCCCGCAGATACCGCTCACGCAACGCGAAATACGCCCGCACCGTCTCCCCCACACCCCCCGCATCCCCCGCCGTCCCGGTCGCCTCCGCGAGCACCCGCGCCGCGACCTCACGCGGCTGCGAGAGCACCGCCCGCTCCAGCTGGGGCGTGTACGCCACCCCGCGCCCCGTGACAAAACGATGGATCACCGGACTGAACGTGTCACTGAGCAGCACACCGTCGATATTGACGGCGGCCGCCCGCAGCGTCCGCAGAACAACGGGCATCGAGGACTCCCTGTCACAGACCCGGACCCGGCACCCGCACGACCGGCATTCCTCCACAACGCCCCCGCCTCACGGAGACAAAGAAAACCGTCAAGCAGGTTTCCACCGGGGACGACCTCACGGTCGAGTGGAATTTTTCGCCGTGACACCGCAAAACGGAGTCACTTATTCATGTTTCG
This sequence comes from Streptomyces sp. NPDC015532, assembly GCF_043078065.1. Lineage (NCBI taxonomy): Bacteria > Bacillati > Actinomycetota > Actinomycetes > Kitasatosporales > Streptomycetaceae > Streptomyces > Streptomyces sp. NPDC015532. The sequence goes on from NZ_JBIBSY010000002.1 coordinate 336,135, forward strand.
GCCACATTCTTGGTTAAGTCTTTACCTAATAGTCCCAGCCAACAAAACCGGTAGGTCCGTATCTTATGGACTCGTCGGACGCGGCTTCAAGACGGGGGTAACGATGAGAGCGATCACCGCCCAGAGCGCCACAGCAACAGCACAGGTGCAGGACTTACCCCGCCTGACCACCACGGTCCCCAGGGAATACGTCCACCGCGCCAGCCTCGCCGAGGTCTTCCTCAGCTCCTGCACCCCCCGCTCAGGCCTCGACTTCACCCTCACCGGGCAGTGGCCCCGCGCCCACACCTACTTCACCGGCCCCGACCACCGCAGCCACGACCCGCTCCAGGTCGCCGAGACCCTGCGCCAGGCCGGCATCCTCATCGCCCACACCGAACTCGGCGTCCCCCTGGGCCACCACTTCGTCATGTGGTCCCTCAGCTACACCACCGACCCCGCCGCCCTGCACATCACCCACCGCCCCACCGACTTCACCATCCACGCCCGCTGCACCGAACTCCTCCAGCGCCGCACCACCATCAACCGCGCCACCATCGAAATGACCCTCCACCGCGACCACACCCACATCGCCCACGGAGCCGTCACCTTCTCCACCATCAGCCCCGCCGTCTACACCCGCCTCCGCGGCACCACCACCAGCACCACCGGCGACGGCCCGGCCACCCACCCCCACCCCCACACCGGCACCGGCACGGCCGCCGGCATCACACCCGGCACCCCCACCGCCGGCACCACACCACCCGCCCGGCCGCGAGCCCCCATGCCACCCGCCACCGTCGGCCGCCACTCCCCCACCGACGTCGTCCTCACCCCCACCAACCACCCCAGCCAATGGCTCCTCACCCCCAACCTCAACCACCCCGTCCTCTTCGACCACACCAGCGACCACATCCCCGGCATGGTCCTCCTCGAAGCCGCCCGCCAAGCCGCCCACGCCACCACCAACACCCCCCACTTCACCCCCACCAACACCACCACCCACTTCACCCGCTACACCGAACACCACCACCCCTGCACCATCGAAGTCACCCACACCCAACCCGACAACAACACCACCACCACCCTCCACATCACCGGCACCCAGCAAAACCACACCGTCTTCAACACCACCATCACCGGACCCACCACCTAACACCCGCACCCGCACCCGCACCCGGCAGACCAGACATCACACCCCGCAACAACGCCAACCACACCCACCACCAACAACACACCAGAACCCAACCCCACCGCTTCGCCCCCATCACCGGACCACTGGATCCCCCGAGCCGCTGACCGACACACGAAGGCCTCACCCGGACCGCCGGAACTCAGCAAGCAACAAGTCGCCAAGCAGAGCGACAAGTTGGAGCGCAGCCCCCTGACCCACCCTCGGGTCAACCACCGCTAGAGCGTGTCTCTTTGATCGGTTGGCCGGTTGATCGGATGTGTCCGTCCGTTTAGTGATCACTGATGCGATGTGGGACCGGATCGAGCCGATGATGCCGGCCGATCCGGTTCGTGGCCGACGGTGGGCAGACCATCGCCGCACCCTTGAGGCCATCGCCTGGAAGTACCGCACCTGCTCACCCTGGCGGGATCTGCCGGACGAGCTCGGCCCCTTCCAGACCGCCCACAAAAGGCTGATCCGATGGGCCATGGACGGCACTTGGGAACGGATCTTTGCCGCCGTCTTGTCAACAGCGGACGGCAGCGACGATGTCGGCTGGATCGTGGCGGTGGACCTCACTGTCTGCCGAGCCCACCAGCACGCTGCCGGAGCCAGAAAAAGTGCCTCTATGGCTTTCGTCAAGCCGTAGTTGGTGTGGGCGGTTGGTAGAAGGTGCCGTCACGGAGCATGGCGAAGAGGACGTCGATGCGGCGTCGGGCCAGGGCTATGAGAGCGGCGATGTGGTGTTTCCCCTCGCGTCGTTTGCGGTCGTAGTAGGCGCGTGACTCGGGCTGGGAGAGCGAGGCGAACGCTCCGAGGTAGAAGGCCCGTTTGAGTTGTTTGTTGCCGCGCTTGGAGGGGTGTTCGCCGCGGATGGACGATCCGGAGTTCCGGGTCACGGGTGCCAGGCCGGCGTAGGCGGCGAGATGTCCGGCGGTGGCGAAGCCGCTGCCGTCGCCAACGTCGATGAGGATGCGGGCCGCGGTCCTGACCCCGATGCCGGGCATGGAGATCAGGACTTGGGAAAGAGGGTGGGCCTCCAGGAGTTCCTCGATCCGGGCGGCGAGGAGTTTGCGCTGGTCAAGGACGGACTGGAGAGAGCTGGCGAGGCTGGGGACGATCAGTGCGGCAGCATCGGTGCCCGGAACGACGACAGTCTGTTCGTCGAGTGCGGTGAAGATGCCCTCGACCAGCCGCTCGGCCATCCGCGGTGCCTTCGGCCGCATCAGGGCGATCAACCGTCGCCTTCCGGCTTTACGGATCTGGGCCGGTGAGCCGAACTGGTCCAGCAGCCTGAGCACAGCCGGGTGCTGGATCCGTGGGCCTAGGACACGCTCGAGCGACGGGTGGATCTGGGTGAGCAGGCCGCGGAGCCGGTTTGCGGTCCGGGTGGACTCGCCCGCCAGGTCGTCGTCGAACCCTGCGATCATGGCATCAGCGTGTCGGCATCCACGTTACGAAGAGACTGCCTTCCCCGGTCCGGGTTCGGCGCTCGAGCCTCTAATCAGCGGTCTGCCAATGCCTTCGATCCCGGTGACACCACTTTTTCGATCATCGTCGACGAGGGGGCGAAGTCATGCCGGGGCCGAAGGCCGGGAGCCTCATCGCGAGGCCACGAAGAAGGTAACGGGGGCACCGGAACGAGGCGAACCCGAAGATCACGGACTCGGACGCTCCCGAGGCGGTCTGAGCACGAAAGTCCACTTGGCCAGCGACATCCGTGCCCGGCCGCTCGCGGTTCGCATCACCGCAGGCCAGGCAGGCGACGCATCGGCCTTCGAGGCCGTCATGGCCGGCATCCGCGTCCCGCGGGGCGGGCCCGGAAGACCGAGGACTCGGCCGGATGCCGTCCTGGCCGATCGTGCGTATTCATCCCGTGCGATCAGGAGCCATCTTCGTCGGCGCGGGATCCGTGCCGTCATCCCCCAACCTTCCGACCAGGTCGGCCATCGTCTCCGCCGAGGTCGAAACGGCGGCCGACCACCCGCTTTCGACGCCGAGGCATACAAGCAGCGGAACACCGTCGAACGATGCATCAACCGTCTCAAGCAATAGCGCGGCCTGGCCATGCGAACAGACAAGCTCGCCATCGCCTACCAGGGCGCACTACACCTCGCCGCCATCCTCATCTGGACGCGGCCGCGTCCAGACCAATAGTGGATCCCCAAAGTAGTAGCTCTGGGCTCAACTCCATTGCTCCGGATCACTCACCAACAACCTCTATCTGCTCCCAGTCCGTGGGAGTGCCCGGCCCTCCATAGGCTTCGACGAACTGGTAAAGCGTGCCGTCCGGAGAACCCGTGGGCGGGGCGCTACCGAGCCACACGGCATCACATTCGTGGCATACCCACAGGCGGCGACCGTCTTTGACCAGATGGAACGCCGATACCTTGCCTGCGTTGCATCGAGTGCACACAACCACTAATTACCCCCTTTCACACGGGTCACGCTGCTGCGCAACTATCGCAGCGGAGCTCAAGAACCCTGGACTGAGTGTGGTCTCCTACCGTCAAAGAGACAGGCTCTAGTCAAGCTGCGCAACCGTCTCACCCACTTCGGTGCCTCCGACACCGCGGTGGCTGTAGAGGCACGGGCCATACCGGTTCTCGACCTTCTGATGCGTTTCATCGACGAGGAACTGCTGCCCAACGAGACCAGTGATGCGGCCGCAGAGGCGTGGAAGCTGCGGGAGGCCATCCGACCGCTGGTCGTCCGGGTCCGCGGCCTGGTCGAGCGCCGCCTCGGCCCGCTGACCGAGCATCTGGAGGCCGCCAGCACTCACACGCTGCGCTGCCTGTCCTGCGGCCACTTCGCGACGATTCTCGCCGCTGGCCCCGACGGAGTCGGCTCGCTCGGCAGTTGCCTGCTGTGCGGCAAGACGTACGACAGCTTCACAGACGCGCTGGAGGCCCACGGCATGGGAAGCCGCTACGAAGCGGTCACCCAGGGCGGCCCGCCGCCGGCCTACGAATGCTCCGAGTGCCTGGCCGATGAGGACTGCGTCGTACTGACCCAGACCGCCGACGACCCTGCCGGTCAGGTGTGGCTCTGCCTGTGGGGCGTACACCGGCTCGAAGGCATCTGCGGCTACTGCCAGCGGGCCGTCAACTTCGCTCTCGGGACCGATATGTGCAGCGACTGCTACGCCAGCGAACTCGCCCAGTTCTGACAGGTACTGCCCCGCTTCTAGCCCCTTGTCCCCTGCGGGGCAGTACAGGGAGCAGGATCCATAGGGTGCGGGCCGTGAGCAGGCAAGACCAGGCGGATGCGGTGGACCGGGAGATGGCCAAGCGCCTGCTGCCCAATGAGGCTCTGCAGGCGCTGGCCCGTTGGTGAAGCGAGAACGCTGCAAGGCTGCCCGACAAGACGCCCGGTGCCCACACAGTCCGCCGTCGTGCTGATCGGTACCACGTTCATCGCACTGATCGCCGCGCTCTACCCGAGTCTCGTTCCGGCGCTCGGCGTCGCCCTGGCCACCTTCACGGCCCCCTGGCCGTCTGAAGCCGTGACCGCCCTACGCAGTGCAGCAGGACGGTTCAGCGACCGTCCCCGCAGGGCCCGGCCCCCTGGGGGCCGGGCAGACGGCGGGCTGCCGAGTCAGACCAGAGGAAGGCCGGTCGGTCATCGGCCAGGCGCATTCGGTCCCTTGGCGGATCTGCCGGGCGAGGTTGAACACCTGGCAGGCAACGCGATGCCGGGACGGGGCGCACCGACCCACGATCACTGAACTCGCACTTCAGGAGCCTCTCTGGCTCCTGAACCTCTGCCAACCCCAGCTCAGGTCGGCCTGTGACCGCACTTGCGTGATGGCTACGGCGCTTGCCGTGCGTGAGTGTGGATGCCAAGGTCAGGCGGACTCGAAGCTAGGTGTCGCGGGTCCGATGTTGCCCGCTTCGTCCATGAACTGAAGGTTCGTGACGAAGTCCAGGATGAAGGCGAGGAACGCGCCGTCGAAGGTCACGCAGCTGGATCCATGGACGGCTGTGACCACCTTCCATTGGTTCGGATCAGGGCTGCATGGCAGGAAGAAGTGCTCATCCCCGCCGAAGTCGTACCCCCAGTGGATGAGACCGTTTTCCTCAGGGTGGAACGGGTGAGGAAAGTCGTCCGGGCGCCGCTTGCGGGAGCGGCTGGCGCGCTCGTGGATCTCACGCATGTGCGGCAGGAGCGGGGTGGATCCTTGGGGGTGGAAGACCACGAGCTCTTCAGAAATGATCCCGCTGCCGTAGGCGTCCATGAAGGCTTTGTAGTCAGTCGGCAACGACGAGCCGAGGTACTTTTCAACCTCAGCCCAGTCGCTCGGCGAGTGCGGCCTCGGTGCCGGCTCTCCCAACAGCCGCCTCAGCTCGTCAAGCTCTGACATATACCCCACCCTGCTCGCACGCCGCGTTGACCAACGACGACGAACATAGCTGAGCCAGCACTGCCGCCCGGTCGCCTCGTCCGGCGCTGCCGCGCCGTCCGGTCCGGCCTCGCGGCGTCCGGGTGTACCGAAGGCAGCTGTGCGCACGCACGATGCCGGGCACGCGTACGGGCACGGCCCGCTGCTGCTCCTGGATGCCGACGCGGACGGGCAGGTGACTGGTTTACGGGGTCGGCGGTCTGCTCCTGGACGTGGCCGCCAAGTCCCTACTCCTCGGCGTCAGCCAGCGCACCGTCGAACGCTATGTGAACCAACCAGATCAAAACCCCCCGGACGCAGCTCGCCGACCGGCTGGGGGGCGAGGTCCTCGCCCGCTGGCAGCCGCACATCAGGGCCAGAGCCAAGCAGGCCGCCACCACCACCAGCGGCATCATGATCGACGTCCAGGGACGGTTCGGCTACACCGCCCCCGCCGGCAGCACCGCCCAGTCCCGCGTCCGCCACCTCACCCTCCCCCTCCCGCCCCATCACGCCGCCCCCTCCTCCAGGCCCAGCAGGACGGCACCGACGAGGACGACCTCCGCCAGATCTCCGCCGAGCCCTCGGAAAGGTCTACTTCCGCGACAAGGGCCGCCGTGCCCACGGCCTCGAAGTCCACCTCAAAGACCTCGTCGACCTCCGGTTCGAGCTGTAGGCAAGGCAGTCCGGGACAGACGGACGGACCTGACCGGCTGCCCTGCCCGCCCACAGGAGTCGGAGATCAGCGCCCGGCGCTCTGCCACCGAACCCCGCTTACCCGGGAGACCGGGCGATGAGATCCACGATCTCCGCGCCGTCAGGGAGGTCCAAGCGCTGCCTGCGGGGCGCGGGAGCAGAAGGTCAGGGCCGCCGGGCAGCAGGCCCTTGGCGCACAGGGTCTGGGCGCGGCTGCGGCAAGGGAGCAGAACTCCCGGGGCGGGCTGGCAAAGTCGGGGCAGCGCACGAAGTGGAGGCGGTCCCTGGAAAGTCGTCACCGAAGTATCCGACCTCGTGATCGAATCGCCTGGTCAAGGCCGTACTCTGCCTCTCCACACACATGATCCGGAAGTGGGCAGTGATCAACGCCGTTTATCGAAGATGCGCAGCCGGTGCTGCGGCCCTGGCTCTGGTTCTCGGGGCGACGGGGTGTGGTGCCGAGGACTCCGCCGCCGCGCACGCGCCGGCCGACGGAAGCGGTAAGCAAGCGGACGGTTCGGGGGCCTCGAAGACGAAGAAGTCGGCCGCCCGTGTTCCGGTGCTGGTTCAGGACCGGCTGGAAGAGGCGGTCCTCGATGAGCGCGACCTTCCCGGGGTCAGCGTCAACACGATCGGGGTGGGCGCGGACGGCGTGGGCGATGGTGTGGTCCACGCGGTCCCCAACAGTGCCACACAGCCCTCGGCATGCGGACCGGTCAACAGTGCTCTCGCCGGCAGCAGCCGGTTCACGCCGGTCGCCAGCGTGATGCGCATGGCCCAGAGCAAGAACGGCCTGGCTACGTTCTACCTGGTCTCCTACCGGAACCAAGACGCGGTCCGGGTCGTCGACGAACTCCGCACGGCCCTGCGGACCTGCAGGGCCTTCACCTCGTCAACGCTTACCGGAGGTGCTGAGAAGGTATCGCCCACCCGCGAGCCGTCCACCGGGGACGGGGGTGTGTCCTTCCGCCTCACCGGATTGATGAAGACGCCGGGGAAGGACCCGATCCAGATCCCCGAGAGTGTCGTCGTCATCCGCTCGGGTTCCACGGTCGCCATCTTCAACGCCATGGAAACCATTCCTCGCGCCGGCATCTATCCGAAGGTGCCCGGCGACATCGTGACGGCCCAGGTGAAAGTACTGAGCACGGGAGCACACGCCACCCGCTAGCCGGGGAAGCCTCCGAGAGCGGCGGCATCGTCGGAGGCTTCCACGCAGCTCGGCTCGCGGTGGAATTGGCGACGGCCCAGTGCAGCGGTCATTCTCGTTGCGCAGGGTGGCCCTGTCACGGTCGTTGTTCCACACGTAGGGGCGCCAGTCCTGGAAACGCCGGCGCCATCCCGCGCCGTGCTGGCCGCCTCGCGAACGCCGATGGCCGGGCGGCGGGAGGTATTGCCGTGGTTCAGTGGACCGGCGTCCACACGCCGCAGCCCTCCGAAGTGAACGTGCTGTCAGTGGCGCTGATGTGCACGGTGATTTTGCGGGCTACGTTGGCCAGGCCATTGTCGATTATGTCGCCATTCGCCGCTGTGCGTTCCCAGTAGCAGTCGGCTATGTCTCCCTCGGTGCGGTAGGTGCCCGGGGGGATCTGTGTCGGGCTGGTGCCGATGTCGTAGGTGTCGTCCGTGATCCAGCGGTCGTACCTGCCGGACAGACTCTTCTTCAAGGCTTTGGCCCATTTCGGGCAGAGCAGCGGGACCCCTGCACGCAGTGCCTCAGCGCCTGATTTCTGGGAGGCTGCGCGCATCGCGAGGGCCTGCGGCACGCTCTCGCCCACCTGCTCGGGCAGGAAATCCGTCTGGTCCGCCATGTCACAGGCGTCCTGGACGAATTCCGACGCCGAATAGTCCGACAGATCCCAGCCCTTGTCATGCCAGAGGTCATCCAGCCGCTGTTCCGGCGGCGTGCGAGTCGGAGTCGGCGTGGGGGCGGCCGACGGCTCAACAGGGCTGGCTTCCACCGACGGTTGGGAAGGCTCAACGACGGGGGTGGGCCGCGCCGCCTGCGGGGCGGCAGCGGCCGGGTCGTTCCCGGACGGCTCACCGAGAACGATTACCAGCGTGCTGGCGCACACGACGGCAAGGAGTGTCCCGACTCGGCGCTTGCGGCCCGGCGGCGGGAAGGAGATGCGGAACACTCAAACTCCAGAGGGGGTCGAGGCCCAAGGGGCAGGCGGCAGTTCGGTTCGGGACGTGTGGGCGGCGGCACGGTGGCCACCATCGGCCCGCATCCGCAGTCGGTCAGTGTGCGGGGCATCCCGTCGTCCCGCGGACCGGCAGCACACCGCCCTCACAGCCTGGCGCCGTTTTCGCGAGCCGCTGTACGGCCTTTGCGCTCCTTCGCTCCAGCCCCCTGGATACCTGTGGATGAAGCCGCGTTGCGGGCGAACACGGCAGGTCCTCCCACGAGTTCGGGCCACCACGGCAGGTAGGCGACTCCCGCCGCGCTACCCGCTGCCACCAGGAGAGCAACGACCGCGGTCGGCCACCCCTCGACCAGCACGACAAACGATGTCGACACGGCAAGAGCGGTGGCCACCGCAGTGACCCATACCTCGACGTGATCCATGGGATCGAAAGGCCACTGTTCGCCCCACACGCGAACCAGAAGGTAGGCAGCGCAAGGAACCGCCACTGCGCACCCGACGAACCAGGCCCACCGCCACTCCGCGACAACCCACAGGACGGCCTCGTACAGCAACCAGCAGACCGCGGCCGCGACGGCGATGCCGATGAGGCCAAGGCACCCCAACACCCCGTCATCCATGTCAGATCTAGCCATATTCCCTCAAGTTCCAGACATCTGAACCGGCCACTCCGGGCGGTGCGCTCACGGCTTCAGCGTGTGGAGAATGTAAAGGATTGCCGATCATGAAGCGAAGGAGGGGTGCAGGCTGACTTGCTGCACAGCATCACCCCACCCAGGCGGCCGGCCTCCCGCACGGGCCTTCACCTGAGAGGCGAGGCGTCCCGCCGGCGTTTGTAGGCGCGCGAGACCAGCGCGACGCCGAAGGCTAGCTGTACGACGAAGAGCACGTCGGACCAGTGTGGGGCGTTGAAGGGAACGTCCCACACGGCCCAGGCCAGGGCACGCATGCCGATGAGGACGGTGGCGACGATTCCGAAGGATTCTGCGACGGATGGCCACGGGCCTGTCTTCCCGGCCTGTGCGGTGCCGTCCTTCTTGGCGGCCTCGCTCTGACTCCTCAGCGCTTTGATCGCTTTGATCTTCTCGGAGCCGGTGAGCTCTCGGCCGCGTAGGTGCCCCAGACGATGCAGCACCATCAGCAGCCGTGCCCCGGCAGAGCCGGCCAGCGCCACCGCGACAGCCTCCACGATCCGCCGCAGTGCTGGCGTCCTGCGCTGGTAGCGCTCGATCAGCCCGTCGACCTGTTCAACGAACGTCGTCCTCGGACAGGCCGCCATCGTCGGAACCTGGGGCCCCTCACGTCACCGAGAACGCAGATCCTGCTGGCTTCAGCCCCGTTTCCGGGTCCTGGGGCCCGTCCATATCACCGTGCCGCGGGTGAAGAGGATGCCGTCCAGGGCGTCGGCTTACGCCGAGGGCGTGCGGCACTCGATCATCGACCAGGTCACCACTGAAGCAAGGCAACCACCGGGTTCGAGTAGTGATGGCCAGCCTGGGGCGGCCCCCAGGAAGCCCCACGGCCCGGCCGGACCTCTGGAGATACCATCAGCTCTCTTTGCGATCATCTAGGGGAAACAGTGCGTCGACGTCGAGTATCCATATGTGCCGCTCTTGGAACTCTCGCCCTGGTCACAGCCTGCTCGGACTCACAGGCCTCCCCCACCTCCACCGCACAGCCATCGACTCCGGCCACCACGCAGTCATCGACTCCGGCCACCGTGCAGTCATTGACTTCGGTCACCACGCTCGACCAAGCGGATGAGCGCCTCCACGAGCTGTTGCTCAAGGTGACCACGGCCGCGTGGAAGTCAGGACGGCCCCCGATCGGCGCCGTGCATCCCGCCGTGGAGACCGCTCCTGACTGCCAGGATCCGGGCACCGCGAGACACACGGTAACCATGTCGATCCTTCCGGGGGCCGGGTCTTCGGACGTCGGCCCGGAAGTCCGATCCGACCTCCAGAAGCAGGGCTGGACCATGGGCGGATGGCGCATCCATGACAACAGAAGGCGATACACCTCCCCGGGCAAGTTCGGGGAATTCACCATCTTCGTCTCCTACGTGAAGGGCTCCGGCGAGACGAACGTGCTCGCGAACACTCCGTGCCTGAAGGGCTCGCCACTCACGAAGCCCTCAATGTTCCCCGAACCTGCCCGCACCGAACCCCAGTAGGTTCCCAGCGGTGTGCAGGACAACGAGGCCGGCGGACTGCGGCTGAGACACCTCGCTATGCCCTCAAGCTGGTCGTCTGTGAGGGGCGGGCGGGGTCTTCGACCAGTTCTGACCAGGCTTGGAGAGGATCCCGTCATGGTGATGGCACGGCACTGGTACTCCTCGTCGCCCGTCGTGGACGGACACCCACTCCTGGATGAACCGGGCTTCTGGCCTGCGTACTTGGCAGGCCTGATTGAGGGGTTCACGCCGGAAGCCTTCGCGTCGGACGCGGGCGATGCGGACGCCATGCTGGACACACTTCCACGACCCGTCGGCGTGGCCCATGTTCACGGTGCCGCTGGCCGGCGGCTTCGCGATCGTCGTGCACTTCAACAGCGGCGAGGAGTTCACGACCAGGGACTACTTCCTCACCCATCCCGACTGGAGCCAGGATCTCGTGCTGTCCAGCGACGATCAGGACCGCATCGGCCCGGGGCTGTGTAATCTCACGCCCGCCTCCTCCTACTGCTGCCGGTTCTCGGCGACGCGGCGGTTGCGGAGGAGTCCGTGACGGCAGTGGTCGAGGCTCTGGTCGCCCAGGGCGCGCCCGAGGCCAGCGAGGCGTTGGCCAGACACCTGCTCCGGGGACACCCCATGTGGGGCGCCGAGGACTGGTGGTTCGACGAAGATGAACAGAGCTGGCTCTGCGAGGGCGATCACAGCCCCCGCAAAGTCCCCCTCGACGACCATCTGCCGCCGCAACAGCGAGCCGCCCTCGAAGCCTGCCTCACTCCCCGCTGACCGTCTCAAGCCGCGGTGACAACAACCTCCCCATAGCCGAGCGAACTGGGCGCTGACCGCCTTGCCGGTGCGTCTCCTAAAACGAGGCCTGAGCAGCGGCGTCGCGTTGGGCTCAGTCACGGTGGGCATGCGCCTACGCCGCCCGCGGCCGGGACGGCGCCCTCGGTCGTCCAGTCGTCGTCGAAGAGCACGGCGACCAGGCGGGCGTGAGCCTCGGGGAGCCGGCCGTCGCGGTGTTTGGCGCGGGCCTTGGCGAACCAGGCGCCGGGCCTGACCGTGTCGCCGTCGACGCCTTGCGGGGCCATGATCACTCGCCCGGTGGCAACTCCCGCCCAAAGTCTCGGAGACAACCCCTCACCGTCTTCGACCACAGGCTGGTGGCCCTACGCGTCCGTGCGCGCCTTGCTGGCCGCGGGCTTCTGCTGAAAGAAGGCGTCCGCTCCGAACCCTTCCCAATCGACGGTCATGGACTTCCGTGACAGCCCATACACCCGCCCTACAGTCCGATCAGTATTGCCGTCACCACACTTAAGTCTGATGACGTACAGTCCAGCCTCTTTGGAGGCTTTGCCTCGACAGTGATGTTTGCCGTTCAGTTCGACTTGTTGGCCGTCGATAAGGAGGATGACGGCGCTTCCGCCGTTATCCCAGGCGGGGTAGAGCCAACGGCCATCGAGTGGAGGTTCAGCCTCGCCTCCGACGGCCTGAGCGCTGGGTGTGCCGGCCTTGCTGCCAGGGCTTGCCGTCGACGTGGGATCCGAGGAGGACTTCGCTCCCTCAGACTCTGCGCCGCCACACCCGGAAACAGCGACAGCTGCCACCAGGACCATCCCGGCAACCTTGCGTACTGGCTTGATCACGTCATCCCCTCGAAAGACCCGCCTGGACACGCCGGAAGCGGCAGGTCGGCAGCGGATCATAGCTTCCAGGGGAATCCCTGACACAGCCCCAGCTCATCAGGCCAAGGCCGCCACGGGCTGACATCAGCGGCTGACACCAACGCTTCTACAAACTCCAACCCGCTTCAGCCAGGTGAGGAGTTCAGCCCCGATCAGTCCTCCGGCCGAAGCCGCTGACGAGCCGCCTCAAGCCGCTGGTCATAGTCGGATGCGAACAGTTCAGGAAGCGCCTTGTCCAGCGTTCCGGCGATCCTATGGATCGGTGCCCAGACCGCCGGATCGTCCACAACCTGGCTCAGGTCCGTCATCTGGAGCTTCTCCAGCCAGTGCGACAGCACCAGTGCCTCGTCACTCGTGAGCTTGATCGTGACCTGGCTATCACCCATGCACACCCCTACGGTTCGACCCGCCCTCGACCACACGAACCTACTGGCCTTCGACGTTGACCAAACGCATAGGGGCACACCCCGCTGCGCGCCGGCCGGACGCTCCCCGGCCGGGCGCAGCTGTATCCGGGGGGTTGCTCATGGGTCTTCGCCCACTCTCGGTTGTGGCAGGGTGCTCGCATGTCCAACCCGGCCTCGTATCCCGTCTTCCGTACCACCGACCCGGCAGTGGCTTTGCGCGTGGCGCGACAGCTTGTGGAGGTCGGTGACCCGCAGCATGCGCAGGTGTCGGTGGACGTCGAGCTGCGGACGGTCCGGGAAGTGCTGCGGATACGCGATGCGCTGCCCGATTCCTGGTTCAGGAAGGAGGACGTCGAGGACTGGGCACGGGATCCCTCCGACCCGACGGGTCTGCACGTCGGTGTCCATGCGCCCGAGCTCTCCGATGATCCGGACTTCCTGTCCCCGCACCTGCCGCTCTGGGCATCGATGGAGTACCGGCCCGTGGGCAGCATCGAGGAAGAGTTCGCCGCCTTGGTGGGGTCGAACATCGGCGAGATCTGGTGCTCCGGTCTGACCTGGCCCGACGCACCAGACAGCAACATCTACGGCGAAGCCAACAACGCCCGGGTTTCGCTGCTTTTCAACTGCCGTACTACCAGTCTCGACGAGCGCGCCGATGACCATACTGTGCTCGTCCACGTCCTCCGCAGAAACCACGACAGGGATTCTGAGGAACGGCACGCCTCCTGGCTGGCGGAGCAGATCGGCGAGTCCGTCATCGGCCCCCGACAGGAGTAACCCCAGATTGGACCGGCCCCGCCGGGTCGATCACGTGACTGCCTCGCCTCAAGGGCGTTGGGATGGACATGGGGCGGGGTGATCTGAGTGATGCGGAGTGGGAACGGCTGCGGTCGTTCCTGCCGGTCAGCAACAAGCGTTGTGGCAGGGGGTGTGCGGGCCCGCCAGCCCTACCCGTCGCAAGGCGGGTCGCCCGCGCCGCCAGGATGGTCAGTCAGCAGCCATGGCCGGGCGGTGGCCCGGGTACGGGCCCCGGACGGACAGACCGGTCAGCAGGGCGGCGATGCCCAGGATCACGGCGCTGAAGATCCAAGAGGCAGTGGGCCCTTTCAGTGTGACCACCGATCAGATGACGGCTTTGGCATCCCCTGGTCTCAAGCACTCGCCGAAGAGGCAGTCAGTTGAAAGCGTCGGTCATACAGTCCACCCGGCAGTCGGCGGCCTCATAGCGCTGGCGGAGTGCGGCAGCTGCTTCTTCGCGCTCCACGAAGAGGTGTCCGTAGTGCTGGCACGCCACCCTGGTCACGTCCCCGACCGTGACGATGGCCGGTTCGCCCCGCGCGGCCCGGCGGCGCGCTTCGGCGATCGCCATGTCCGACGAACGCAGCAGGTTTCTGGAACGGTCCCGGATCACGGCCGCCCGGGCCCGTTTCACCGAGAGAGGGCGCAGGACACGTCCCCGCCAGACGAAGCCGGCGGCGACAAGTACGAGACCGAGCGCTATGAACAGGAGTCCGCCGGGATCGTGACGCATCTGTCCAGTCTTCACCACTCGGGCAGTGATCGTCATGCCCGCGCCGGCGTGACGCGGTCACTTTTCGGGGCGACTTGGTGTCAGTGAGCCTTTCAGCGCGGCCCACCGATCGGGGACGCCACCGGGATGCACAACGCGCGAGGCGGCTGGCTGCCATTGCGCGCGCCCGGAAGGGGTGAACGACCGGCTGTGCGGCCGGCCTGGCCCGCTGGCGTTTTGCCGCTGCTGTCCATCACCCGTGAGCAGCCCACTACACGGATCGACCGAACTGCCCCACTTGCCCGGTGTCCGGAGGGGCCACCTTTTCGCTCGATCCACAGGAGGACCACATGCCCAACGACCCCCGCCAGGACCGCCTCACCGTCGCCGTCCTGCTGATCGGTACCGCGTTCGTCGCGCTGATCGCCGTGCTCTACCCGGGCCTCGTTCCGGCGCTCGGCGTCGCCCTGGCCACCTTCACGGCCCTGGCCGTCTTCCTGAAGCCGTGACCGCCAACACGCCTTCCCCGGCCCGGCGTCAACTCCCCCGCCGGTAACGCCGCAAAGGCCTGTACGAACCGGAATATCGGCCCTGCCAGTTGAGGAAAGGATGAATTCGGGCCAGGTTTTTTCGGCCACCGAATGATCAACGGGGGTAAATGTGGATCACCGGGTTGGTCAACCTCAGGTCCAGTTCACAATGTTCCCGTTTCCAACTTCCGCGCCCAGTACGGGCGGAGCGGGTTTATCGCTCCACTACGGGTGAGACAGGGCACCTAGAGTGGACGACAGAAACGAAAGGGCCCCCGCCCGGCTGGTTTCCCGACCGTAGCGCCGGGACGGGGCCCTCTTCCGACTCCCACGAAAGGGGAAACTCCCATGCATTGTGACACGACCGGCTCCGGCAAGCAGGAGCCAAGCCGTACGAAAGTCCTGGGCGCCAGGGGGCGCCGCACGCTCCGGCTCATGGGTCGGCGGTTCATGCTCGGCCTGGCGTACTGCTCGGGCTCGGCGTGCGTGAGCCTGGTCGTGCTGGGGATCCAGCACCGCTGGCGTTAAGGCCGCAGGGGCCCCTACGGCAACATACGGGCCCCCTTGGACAACAATGATCAGAAGCAGTCTTCCGGCACTGGCCTCACCGCAGGACCTGGCAAGATTGCCGCCGTGGACCACTGGCCCGACTGGGCGAAAATACTTCTGAGCCTCTACATGGTCACCCTGATCGGTTCAGAGTGTTTTCTGCCTCAGCACCCTGCCGACCGGCACTGTATTGGAGTGGAGGTTCGCCGCCTTTGTCGCGGGCCCCGGGTTGGCTGTCGCCTGGCTCCCGATAGCTCTCGTTGCCTTCGCCTGGGTGAAGAAGAAGGGGCGCTAGTACGGCAGTTGTAGATCGCGATCTTGTCCACGAGTGGCCCTCTGCGGGCCTTTATCCTGCCGACCCGCCTGCTGGGTCCTCTGTGCCGTCGACGACCGAACGAACGCACCTCATCCAGTCCTCCCAGGCAGCGGGGTCTGTCGTCCCGCCGTCTGCCTCGATGCTGATGTCGCCCAGGAGCGTGAGAAGGTCGTCCCCAGCGCGGTTCGCGAACTGCCACACGAACCGCGACATGGCGACGAAGGCCTCGCGCTCGTTCAACTCGTAGCGACTCATCAGGCTTTCCATCCTTGGGCGGAGCCCGGTAGTCCAGGGCCGGGAGCCGTGATCTTGCTCGGCTGGGCAACAGCGCGGCCACCGAAGATCATCGTGGTTTGTGAAGACAACGAAGGATCAAGCGGTGGCCGCAGGTCACAGCGTAGACGTTGAACGGTGGCAGGCGATGTTCGAGGGCCTGATGGCCCGTGTCGCAGGTCGGTTCGCCCGGGTGGAACCCCGCCGCCGGGCCCGCTCGCTGGTGTTGGGGCTGCTGTCGGACCTGCCGCGCAAGAACTACTGGACGATCGCCGAGCATGCCGGGGACACCACCCCGCACGGGATGCAGCACCTACTGGGCCGTGCCAAGTGGGCCGCCGACGCGGTCCGGGACGACATCCGCACCTACGTGGTGGACCACCTGCGCGACGAGGAGGCGGTCCTCGTCGTCGACGAGACCGGCGACCTGAAGAAGGGCATCGCGACGGTCGGCGTCCAGCGCCAATACACCGGCACCGCGAACAGGATCGAAAACGCGCAGGTAGCGGTCTACCTCGTCTACTCCGCGCAGGCCGGACACGCCGCCATCGACCGGGAGTTGTACGTCCCGCACTCCTGGACCCAGGACCGCCAGCGGTGCGCGTCGGCCGGCATCCCAGCCGATGTCGGCTTCGCCACCAAGCCCGCTCTGGCCGTACAGATGATCGCCCGCGTCCTGGACTCTGGCGTCCCGGCGCGATGGGTTGCCGGCAACGAGGTCTACGGCGGCAACCCGACCCTTCGCACCGCGCTGGAACAGCGTGCGGTCGGCTACATCCTCGCGGTCGCATGCGACCACCAGATCGCCACGAAGGGAGGAAGACTGCGGGCGGCCGCGCTGGTCAAGAAGATGCCCAAGCGGGCCTGGCAGAAACTCTCGGCCGGGACCGGCGCGAAGGGCCACCGCTTTTACGACTGGGCAGTGGTCCACATTGCCGACGACCGCCCCGGACACCACCAACTCCTGGTCCGCCGCAACCGGCGCACACGCGAACTCGCCTTCTACCGCTGCTATTCACCCACCGCCGTGCCGCTGACCACACTCGTACGGGTAGCCGGGCGCAGGTGGACGGTCGAGGAGACCTTCCAGACCGGGAAGGCACTGACCGGACTGGACGAGCACCAACTCCGCCGGTGGACGTCCTGGCACCGCTGGGTCAGCCTCGCGATGCTCGCGCACGCCTTCCTTGCCGTCGCCACCGCAGACGACCGCACCCATAGGCCCGCACCAGACGGACTGATCCTGTTGACCAGCAACGAGA
This sequence comes from Streptomyces sp. NPDC015532, assembly GCF_043078065.1. Taxonomy (NCBI): domain Bacteria; kingdom Bacillati; phylum Actinomycetota; class Actinomycetes; order Kitasatosporales; family Streptomycetaceae; genus Streptomyces; species Streptomyces sp. NPDC015532. The sequence continues at coordinate 353,217 of NZ_JBIBSY010000002.1, forward strand.
TCGCGCACCTGTTCAACACTCTGATCGTGCGGCCCGCCCACACTGCAGCGCACCGCCTCCGCTGGTCCCACTGGCGACGACGCCACCAAGCCCGAGCCCGCGACAGCCACTACCTGCGACAAACAGCAGCTCATCCATGATCACGATCTACAGCTGCCGTACTAGGACCTGTCTTCTGGATCAGGCCGTGGGGTGGCGGCGGGCGCGGAGCCAGTGGACGCCCTTCACGGCGTAGACGGCGGACATGCACGAAGCCGGCGCAGGTGAGCCAGAACCAGGATTCCGCCACCACTGAACCCAGCAGCAGGCCGCCGAGGAGCAGCAGGCTACCGACCGTTTCCAGCACGTCGAGGCGCCCTTTGAGGCGCACCGCGGAGTCGAGTCCGCGCAGTCGGCGGATGACGGGGACGAGGGCGACGGCCTGCAAGACGGCCAGGCCGAGAAAGATCCAGTCGAACCAATCGGGTATGTGCACGGCGCGCACTGTATCGCTCGCCCAGGACCCTAAAGGCGAAGATCCAAAAGAGGCACCCTAGGGGTGGCATAGGGTCGCAGCCATGACCCATCCGCTTCCTTCCCCGGTGTTGAGAGAGTTCCTGGCGACGCTCCGTCGCGGGGACGAACGCTCGGGAGTGGTTACGTCGATCGAGAACTTCGGCGTCTTCGTGGACCTTGATGGAGCCCCGGAGCCTTCGGTGGGCTTCATTCCTCCATCGGAGGTCTCGTGGAAGTGGATCTCTTCCTGCGGAGAGGTCGTGACGATGGGCCAACGGGTGACCGCGGCAGTCCTGGGCGTGGACGCCGAGATGCGCGGGCAGGCTGTCCTGTCCCTGATCGCCCTCCAGCCGAACCCCTGGCTGGCATGGGTCGATCAGGTCGGCAGCGTCCTGCGGGGACGCGTCACGAGGCTGGTCCCCTTCGGAGTGTTCGTGAGCGTTGATGACGGCATGGACGGTCTACTCCACAACTCCGAGTTGTCACAGCTGGGCGGCGACCGCGACATCCAGGTCGGCGACGAGCTGACGGCACGGATCGCCGAAGTAGACCCGGCACGGCGCCGCATCCGCCTCTCACTCCCGACCGAGCACACGGCAGCGGACTGACACGGCGGCTCGCCTGGGCCGCCTCAGCCGGACAGCCCCTGGGGAATTGCGTGACCGTAACCTTGGGGAATTACGTGATCGTCCACACTAGTGCTCTGACCACATTGGTTCGCCGGGTTGGTGGTCGGGGCGGTTGGATGTGCGGTGACGTCCGATCGGAGTGCTGGGGGTGCGGTGGCTGAGCCTGTCCGCGTGCGCAGGTTGACTGACCAGGAGGGGCAGAAGCTGCAGCAGATCGTGCGCCGGGGCAGCACCAGTTCGGTGCGCTTCCGACGCGCGATGATGCTGCTGGCGTCTGCCGGCGGGAACCGGGTCCCGGTGATCGCCCAACTGGTGCAGGCCGACGAGGACACCGTCCGGGATGTGATCCACCGGTTCAATGAGATCGGCCTGGCCTGCCTGGACCCTCGATGGGCGGGAGGCCGTCCCCGCCTTCTCAGTACTAACGACGAGGACTTCGTCGTCCAGACGGCCACCACCCGCCCGACCAAGCTTGGCCAGCCTTTCACCCGCTGGTCCATCCGCAAACTCGCCGCCTACCTGCGGAAATTCCATGGCAGGGTCATCCGCATCGGCCGCCAGGCCTTACGCCGCCTGCTGGCCCGCCGCGGCATCACCTTCCAGCGCACCAAGACGTGGAAGGAGTCCCCGGACCCCGCCCGTGAGGCGAAGCTGGACCGCATCGAGCATGTTCTGGAGCGCTTCCCGGACCGGGTCTTCGCGTTCGACGAGTTCGGCCCGCTCGGCATCCGCCCCACCGGCGGTGCGGGCTGGGCCCCCGCCAGTCACCCGAGCGGCACCCGGCGACCTACCATCGCACCCACGGCGTCAGGTACTTCCACGGGTGCTACTCGATCGGCGACGACACGCTCTGGGGCATCAACCGCCGGAAGAAGGGTGCCGCGAACACGCTGGCCGCGCTCAGGTCGATCCGAGCCGCCCGCCCGGACGGCGCCCCCATCTACGTCATCCTGGACAACCTGTCTGCCCACAAGGGTGAGACGATCCGCCGCTGGGCGAAGAAGAACCGCGTCGAGCTGTGCTTCACGCCGACCTACGCGTCCTGGGCTAACCCGATCGAGGCGCACTTCGGGCCGCTGCGGCAGTTCACCATCGCGAACTCCGACCACCGCAACCACACCGTGCAGACCCGGGCCCTGCAGTCCTATCTGCGCTGGCGCAATATGAATGCCCGTCACCCCGACGTGCTGGCAGCCCAGCGCCGCGAGCGGGCCCGTATCCGAAGCGAGAAGGGCATCCGCTGGGGAGGCCGCCCACTCGCCGAAGCGGCCTGACCCACCGAGAAGAGAGCCTCCGATGGCAGTAGAGATCATCTACGAGACTCACGCCACCACCACCGACAACCAGGCGGGCATCGCTACCGGCTGGCTCCCGGGCCGGCTCTCGGAACTGGGCCGTCGCCAGGCCGGGGAACTGGGCGAGCGCCGACGCGGCGACGCGCTCGCGGCCGTGTTCACCTCCGACCTTCACCGCGCCGTGGAAACCGCCCGGATCGCGTTCCCCGGCGGCAAGCCCGCGATCCATCAGGACATCCGACTACGCGAGTGCAACTACGGCGACCTCAACGGAACATCCGCCATCCTCATCGCCGCCCAACGGGCCCGCTGGATCGACGAGCCCTTCCCAGGCGGACAGAGCTACCGCCAGGTCCTGGCGGCCACCGACGCATTCCTCCATGACCTGGCCACTGACTGGGACGGCTGCCGGATCCTGCTGATCGCCCACTCGGCCAACCGATGGGCTCTGGACTGTCTGCTCACCGGAGCATCGCTGGATGACCTGCTCGAAGCCCCACCTGCGTGGCGCCCGGGCTGGCGCTATACGCTTCCCGCCGACTGGCCTGCCCCAACCCGGTGAACCTTCTGAGTCACGGCACTAGCCTGTGGCACCGTCGGGCTCGGATGGGGCCCGGCTGAGCGCCATAGTTGGCGCGCAGGGTAGGGCCCAGCTCATCCCGATCAGGTTTCACAGAGTGGCGGGAGGCCCACTGCTCTGGCGCGCGGTGTCAGCCGCCGGAGTGTGGTGTGAGGGGCTGGGGTGTAGCCGCCCATGAGGCGAGCAGGCGTAGGCCTTCTTCGGAGGGTGAGCCGGGTTCGGCGGTGTAGATGGTGAGGGTGAGGCCGGGTTCGGCTGCCATTTCCAGGCCTTCGTAGGCGAGGGTGAGGTCGCCGACGGTGTGGTGGTGGAAGCGTTTGGTGCCGGTGCCGTGGTGGCGGACGTTGTGGGCGCCCCAGCGGGTGCGGAAGTCGTCGCTGCGGGTGGAGAGCTCGCCGACGAGGTCGTGGAGATCTTTGTCGTGAGGGTTGCGTCCGGCTTCGGTGCGCAGGATGGCGACGGCGATGTCGGCGGTCTGGTCCCAGTCGGGGTAGAAGCGGCGGGAGGCGGGGTCGAGGAACTGGAAGCGGGCCAGGTTGGCCTGGTTGCCGGCCGTGGCGTAGACGTCGTCGTAGAAGGCGTGGGCGAGCTGGTTGGTGGCGAGGAGGTCCATGCGGCCGTTGCGGACGAAGGCCGGGCCGGCGGTGACGGCGTCCAAGACCCACTGCAGGCTCCGGTGTGCGTTCCAGGCCCGGGTGCTGCGGCGGCGGGGGCGGGTGAGGGCGTCGGAGCCGTCGGCGGCCTGTGCCAGATTGATGAGGTGGGCGCGTTCGGCGTCGTCGAGCTGGAGGGCGCGGGCGACGGCTTCGAGGACGGCCGGTGAGGCACCGGCGAGGTTGCCGCGTTCCAGCTTGGCGTAGTACTCCACGCTCACGTCGGCGAGCGCGGCGACCTCGCTGCGGCGCAGGCCCGGTACCCGCCGGCGGTTTCCGGAGGGCAGGCCGGCCTGTTCGGGGGTGATCTTGGCTCGCCGCGAGGTCAGGAACTCGCGGACCTCTGCTTGGTTGTCCACGCTTTCGACGGTACGTCCCGCCCGCGTCCATAGGGATGTACTGGCAGTACACCCCTTGATGGTGTCTCGCTACGGGTGCGGTGAGCGGGTTACCTGGATGGCGTGGTGCTTTCCGTCCGGTCATCAGGACGGGATCTTGCACCTGACCCTGCACTCGGCGGCGACCCCGGTATCCGGGATCGCGCGCGCCGGCAAGCAAAGGAACCCTTCTTATGCGCGGAGCAATGATCTACGCCCCCGGCGACGTCCGCTTCGAGACCGTGGAGGACGCGAAGATCCTCAAGCCGACCGACGCCGTCATCCGCACGGCCGTGACCTGCGTGTGTGGCTCGGACCTGTGGCCCTACCGGGGAGCGGAGCGGACTGAGCAGGCGCACCCCATGGGGCACGAGTACGTCGGCTTCGTGGAGGAGGTCGGCTCCGACGTCACCTCGGTGAAGCCGGGGCAGTTCGTCGTCGGCTCCTTCGCGACCTCGGACAACACCTGCGTGAACTGCCGGAACGGTTTCCAGTCGAACTGCCTGAATCGTGAGTTCATGTCGACCTGCCAGGCCGAGTACGTGCGCATCCCCAACGCCCAGGGCACCCTGGTCGCCACTGACGAGGTGCCGGGCGAAGAGTTCTGGCCGGGTTTGCTGGCCGTGTCCGACGTGATGGGCACCGGCTGGTGGGCGGCGGATGCCGCTGAGGTGAAGCCCGGTGCCACCGCCGTGGTGGTCGGCGACGGCGCGGTCGGCCTGTGCGGCGTGATCGCGGCCAAGGAGATGGGCGCGGAGCGCATCATCGCCGTGTCGCGGCACGAGTCCCGGCAGAAGCTCGCGCGCGAGTTCGGGGCCACCGACATCGTCACCGAGCGTGGCGAGGAGAGCGTCGCCCGGGTCAAGGAGATGACCGGCGGGATCGGCGCGGACTCCGTGCTGGAGTGCGTCGGCACCGCGCAGGCCATGAGCCAGGCCCTGCACTCGGCCCGGCCCGGCGGGAACGTCGGGTTCGTCGGTGTCCCGCACGAGGTGGCCGTTGACGGGCAGGAGCTGTTCTTCTCCCACGTCGGCCTGCGCGGCGGTCCCGCGCCCGTACGCCGCTACCTGCCCAACCTGATCCACCGCGTCCTTGCGGGCCGGATCGACCCGGGCAAGGTCTTCGATCTCACCCTGCCCCTTGAGCAGGTTGCCGAGGGATACCGGGCGATGGACGAGCGCCGCGCCATCAAGACGCTCCTCAAGCCCTGATCCGCCCCCCTTACCCCGCCACCCGTACAAGGAGCTTTTCGTGCAGATCACCCGCAGCTCGATCGACACCGTCAAGGGTCCGGCCGAGTGGTTCACCGGCGACGTCTACATCGACGCCGTTGCCGCCGCCCCCTCACCGTCGCGAGTCACCGCGTCGCTGGTGCACTTCATGCCCGGCGCCCGGACCCACTGGCACCGCCACCCGCTGGGGCAGACCGTCTTCGTCACCGAAGGCGTCGGCCTGTGCCAGCGCCGCGGCGGACCGATCGAGGTCATCCGACCCGGCGACCGCGTCCTGTTCGAGGCCGACGAGGAGCACTGGCACGGCGCCGCCCCGAACCGGCTGATGGTCCACGTGGCCATCAACGAGGGCGACCACGACCACGACGTCGTGCACTGGCTGGAGCCCGTCACCGACGACGAATACACCGCCACCCCGGCCACCGACTGATACCGCGGCCCTGTGCCCGCACCGTCCCTACCCGAAAGGTTCACCGTGAGCACGTTCGCCCTCATCGGCGCCGGCCCCGGCTTGGGGCTGGCCGCCGCCCGCCGCTTCGGCGGAGCCGGTCACCACGTCGCCCTCCTTTCCCGCAACGCCAATCACCTCGGCGCTCTCGCAGCCGAACTCGGCGGTGACGGCATCCGGGCGCGCGGCTTCACCGCCGACGTGCTCGACTCTGCCTCCCTGACCGCAGCCCTGGCCGCAGCAGCCGAGGAACTGGGGACGATCGAGGTCCTCCAGTTCAGCCCGGTGCCTCGCGGCGACTTCATGAAGCCGCTCCTGGACACCGGTGCCGCTGATCTGGACGACCCGCTGGCCTTTTCCGTCAAGGGCCCGGTGACCTGCGTGCACGCCGTCCTGTCCGGGATGCGGGAGCTGGGCCGGGGCACGCTGCTGTTCGTCAACGGTGGCAGCGCCGTACGCCCCAACCCCAAGGTGGCCGGGACCTCGGTCGCGTTCGCTGCCGAGAGTGCGTACGCGGCGATGCTCCACGACGCCCTCGCGCCCGAGAACATCCACGTCGCGCAGCTGATCGTCCCCGGCGCGATCCGCCCGGATGCAGAGCACTCCAGCCCCGACACACTGGCCGAGCGCCTGTACGCCATCCACACCGATCGCGGCGCCTTCCGGCACTATGCCGAGCCCATGCCCGCATAACGACCGTCGGGACCCTCCTCATGAACTCCGCAGTCCTCCGCGCTCTGGTCCGCGCCACCCCGGCAGCCGCCCTGCTGCTGGCCGTGACCACCTGCTCCAGCAACGCGCAGGAGAACGGCCCGGCCACCCCGTCCTCCGCCTCCGCGCCCGCGTCACCGGGGCAGCAGCAGACGACGGCCTCCACCCCGCCCGCCCCCTCCGAAAGGAGTACCCCCATGGAGACGAAGGTCAGGGACACCCTCGCTGGCCGCCCCGTCGCGGCCACCTTGAACGACAGCCCCGCCGCCCGCGACTTCGCCGAGCTGTTCCCGCTCACCCTGGACCTTCAGGACTTCCACGGCACGGAGCGGGTCGCCGACCTGCCGCGCAAGCTGGAGACCTCCGGCGCCCCCGAGCCGGTTGCAGCCAAGGTCGGCGACATCGCCTACTACGCGCCCTGGGGCAACGTGGCCCTCTTCTACCAGGATGGGCCCGCCCCCTCCGCCGACATGCTCATCCTCGGCCACCTCGACGTCAGCGCCGACCAGCTCGGCGGCGCAACGCGCATCACCATCGAAGCCGCCTCCTGACCTGGGCGACCACCTGAATCCCTAGAGGAAGAGAAGTACCTGTATGCCTTCCGCAGCCAGCACCCGAGCGGACAAACTGCCCCTCGTCGTGTGGGTGCTCGCCGCTGGCACGTTCCTGATGGGAACCACCGAGTTCGTCATCGCCGGACTGCTCCCGGAGATCGCTGGTGACCTCGGCACCAGCGTCTCCCACGCGGGCCTGCTGATCACCGCTTTCGCGATCGGCATGATCGTCGGTGGGCCGACCATGGCCCTGGCCACGCTGCGCCTGCCCCGGCGTCTGACCCTCGTCTCAGCCCTTGCGGTCTTCGCCCTCGGGCACGTCGTCGCCGCGCTCAGCTCCTCCTTCACCGTGGTCCTGGCGGCCCGGGTGATCACGGCGCTGGCCACCGGGGCGTTCTGGGCCGTCGGCTTCGTCATCGTCACCGCCGCCGCGGGCCCGGCCCGGGCCACCCGGGCCGTGGGCGTCATGATGGGCGGCCTGACCCTGGCCAACGTCGTCGGCGTGCCGATCGGCTCCTTCGTCGGCCAGTACACCGGCTGGCGCGGCCCCTTCTGGGCGCTGGCCCTCCTCGCGGGGCTCGCGGCCGTGTTCGTCGACCGGTTCATCCCCGCCGGCCAGCAACAGGCCGGTGTGTCGGTGCGGGCCGAGGTACGGGCCCTGCGGCAGGGCCCGCTGTGGCTGGCACTGGCCGCCGCCGTCCTGATCATGGGCGGGGTCCTGGCCACGTACACCTACATCACCCCGCTGCTCACCGACCGCGCCGGTATCCCGGCCGGGGCCGTCCCACTGGTCCTGATCGTCTTCGGGCTCGGGGCCCTGGGCGGCACCGCCATCGGCGGCCGGCTCGGCGACCGCCGCCCGATGGCCACCACCATCACCGCCGCCGCCATGACCGCCCTGGCCCTGTGCCTGCTGATCCCGCTGTCGGCCGGCCTGGTCACCGCCGTCGCCCTGGTCTTTCTCATGGCTCTGGCCGGGTTCACCGTCAACCCCGTGGTCACCGCGCTCGCCGTCGGCTTCGCCGGCGACGCCCCCACCCTCACCTCGGCGCTGACCACCTCCGCCTACAACACCGGCATCGCCGGCGGCTCCGCCCTGGCCGGGACCGCGCTGGACACCTCCCTCGGCCTGACCGGACCGGCCCTGGTCGGCGCCGTCTCCGCCGCCCTCACTCTCCTGCCGCTCTCCGCCCTCGCCCTCACCGGCACCCGACGCCAAGCCCGGATCGTGGCCCAGCGCACCGATCCGGCAACCGGCGTCATGGGCAATGAGCGGACTCCGGCGTCCTCCCGTCGCTGACCCACACCGGCATCCACCAGCTCCCCACCCCGACGGAAGAGGAACGACATGAACCCCGCCTACGACTTCACCGGCAAGGTCGCCTTCGTCACCGGTGCCTCCTCCGGCATGGGCCTGGCTACCGCCCGCGCCTTCGCCGAAGCAGGCGCCGCCGTCGCCCTCGCCGACATCAACCAGAACGCCGTCACCAAGGCGGCGAGGGAGCTCACCGACGCCGGGCACAAGGCCCTCGCCCTGGTCTGCGACGTCACCGTCGAGGACCAGGTCGCCGCCGCCGTCGACCGCACGGTGGAGACCTTCGGACGGCTCGACATGGCCTACAACAACGCCGGCATCATGCCTCCGCCCACCGACGCCGCCGACGAGAGCGCCGAGCAATTCGACCGCGTCCAAGGCATCAACCTGCGCGGCATCTGGGCGAGCATGAAGCACGAACTGCGCCACATGCGCGACCAGGGCAGCGGGACCATCGTCAACTGCTCCTCCCTCGGCGGCCTCGTGGGTAACCCCGGCCGCGCCGCCTACCACGCCACCAAGCACGGCGTGATCGGCCTGACCAAGAGCGCCGCCCTCGAATACGGCTCCCGCGGCGTGCGCATCAACGCCGTCTGCCCCGGCACGATCGCCACCCCCATGGTGGACGCCATGATCGACGGCGGAGAACTCGACCGCACCCAGGCCGAATCCGGCCAGGCCATCGACCGCCTCGGCACCGCCGACGAGATCGCCCAAGCCGTCCTGTGGCTGTGCAGCCCCGGATCCAGCTACGTCACCGGCATCGCCCTGCCTGTCGACGGCGGCTATACCGCTCAGTAACAGCCCACTCGTGCCAGCCCGGATAAGTGCTGCGCCAGTCCCGAGACGTCAAGAAAACCATCGCAGTTGTCGTGCGCCGCCTACTGGTGATGCTCAGCCACAACAGCCACCGCCTACAACACAGTCGGTGACAACCCGCCTGCCTCCGTGACAACTACCGTGCTTCGGCTCATTCGGCTGACCAGGAATCCATCTTTATGCCTCTTCTCAGAAATCTATGTCGAGGTAGTCAATGTCGTTGATTTCGACGTCTGAGAGCCCCAGTGCGCGTGCTCTACCGTCCTGGAAATAAACTTCCTTGAATCCTTCGGCGATGATTCCGCGCATCTCCTGGTCGCTGGCCCCTGTGTCGCGGGCATCGAACAGACGCTGCGCGTACTCAGGAGGAGGTGCACGGTGAGGCGGCGGAAGCGGCCGTCGTCAGTACTGCCGACGGCTGCGGTGTAGCCGAAGCGGGCCCGGGTCTCGACGGTGATGCCGCGGGTGGCGGCGGCCTGGCGGTGCCGGCGTTTACGCATCAGTGGCTGCCAGCGTTGCTTCACCACGTCGTCGATCTTCGCGGCGATGTCGGGGCGAGCGTGCTTGCGGGCGCCACGCCGGTAGCGGTTCACGCTGTCGGCGGTGACGCCGAGTTCCGCGGCGACGGCTTTCGCGCTGCCGTACTGCTTGATCAAGAAGCCGATCCGGCCCTTGAGGGGCTTCGGCGGCTCCTTGGTAAAGGCTTCCCGGTCGGCGCGCTCGATCGCGTCCTCGATCTCCCCCACCGCGCTACTCCCCTTCGTCCAGGACGGCGTCGCCACCCTTGATGTGACGGGCCGGGTTATAGCGCTGCTCCATCAAATCCACCGCCCACAGCATCGACTGCACACCCTCCAGCTTCGCCAGCCCCGGCGTCGGGCCGAGACGGAAACCGCCCGGCTGCGGCTTCCCGGACGCCGCGTACGGGAGGAAGTCGAGGGGGCTCTCGCCAGGGCTCGGGTAGACGACGCAGTCGGACAGCACGGCGAGGGGGAACAGGCCCGTCATCTTCGCCATGTTGTGCAGCTTGCGGTGCATGTTGACCCGGGCCTTGGAGATGACCGCGGCGCGGATGTCGGGGCGCCAGGTCGGGCGCTGCATGGCCGGCCACGGATCGCCGTCCTTGTAGCCTTTGCCCTGCGGGTTCTCGAACAGTTTCCCGATGCCGCCCTTGACCGTCGCCTTGATCGCGGAGAGGACTGCGGCCATGGCGGGGTCGACCTGCTTATGCCGCTCCATCGCCGCCAGGAACTCCGCGTCCGAGAGGTCCTTGGTGACGCCGAGGTCGGCGAGCGTGTCGACGTAAGCCGTCTTGAGGCGGTCGTGCCACGGGTCCAAATACGCGCCGGTCTCCCGGCGTAGGAAGGCCTCCAGCGGGGCCACGTTGAAGCCGAGCTCCTGCGCGTAGGCCACCGTGTGCGTCTGATACCAGGCTGGCCCCATCGGGCGGGTGCCGTCCGGGGTGAACGGCGAGGGCAGTCGCGGATCGACCTCGACGTGGAAAGGTCGACCAGCCACGAGCCGGGCACCTTGGGGTTGAACGCCGGGTTCACGAAGTGCACCGGCTCCGACAGGCCGACCGTCAGCCGGGCGGCGGCCGCGAGGAACGCGGTGTTGAGGTCCAGGCCGACCGCGAACGGCAGCGTGCACTCCTCATCACTGAGCAGGTCCACCGACCGCACCCACTGATACGCCTCTTCCCGCAGGAAACCGCCCTTCCAGCCGGAATGGAACACCGCGGGGTGTTCAGGCTGGCCCTCCGGCGGCGCCGGATCCATAGCCTCCGTGCCCAGCGAACCGGGGTTGTAGCCGGAGACCCAGTTGCCGGTCTCCTTGTCCTGCACCGGCCGTGTCGGCGGGCGCAGCGCGGTCATCAGCTCCAGCCCCGAGACGGCCGTTGACCCGCGTGGGGTGATGACCCGCTGCGCGTACACGCCCAGGACGCGGGCAACGTCGGCCGGCTCCATGTCCGTGACACCGGGCCATGCCCGGGCATCGAGGGCGTCCCAGAGCAGGATCGCGAGCTGCACGCACTGGCGCTGCGCGCCCTGGGCCTTGCGGTAGACCCGCGCCCACGGCCCGAACCCGCGCTGCGTGAGCTGCCACTTCGCCTTGCCGATCTGCTTGAGGACCGGGTGGCCCTCCTCCAGACGCAGACCGCGGCGGTCCTCCAGGCGCTCCGGCAGCCCGAACTTCACGACCGCTTCGGTGGTGAGGACGATGAGGGGGTCGGAGTCCTTGCCGTAGCGGTTCAACTTCGCGGCACCCAGGCCGGACTCGCGCAGCGTCCACTCCACCAGCTCCACGATGCTGGTCGCCGGGCAGTCCAGGACGATGCCGTCGACACCGTAGGCGGAGCCGTCGCCGTCCAGGACCGCGAGCGGACCGTGCGGGAACCGCGGGTCGACCGGGGGCGCTGCGGCCTTCTGCGCGGCCGGGCGCCGTGACGTCCCCGCGCGGGCCGGCCGCTCCGGAGCGACTGCCGCGGGTGCGGGAGCAGCAGGTGCTTCCGCCGGCGGCGCGCTCTGCGCGTCGGACGCGGCCGGGGTGAACGTCTTCGGTACCTGCGGCTGCAGGGTGACCGCCGGTGCAGGTGTGGGGGCGGGAACGGGAGGGGCGCTGTGGGCGGGGTACTTCGCCGCCCAGCCGTTCAACAGCCGCTGAAACGCCTCCAGGCGCGGCGACTTCGGCTCGGAGCGGCCGTTCTCCCAGTTCTTCACCGACTGCGTCGTCGTCTTCAACGCCGTGGCGAGACGAGCCTGGGTGATGCCGGCGGCCCCACGCAGCCGGGCCCGTTCCGCCGGGAGCGGGAGTTCCGGCTCCGCCTCCAGCAGGGCGTCGACCGACGCGAACAGCTCTTCCTCAGATGCCATTTCGGGTTACCTCCACTCCAGGCACTATCAGTATTTAGCCTCAGATTTATCCAACTTGTTTAACCCGCTCAGGATTCTGATCCGGTTGGATCTCTGCACGCGCCTCTGCGGGCCGACCAGCCGCACCAGATCGTCTCGTGCTTGGGAGTGGCGAACCCTTCCGCCTTCACCACGGGCAGGACGTCGCCTCGACGGCGTCACGGGACAGTTCCATTGGTCGGTTGCTCCGTGGATGTCGTCACTCGGACTGTGCTGCATGTGGCGGTCGGCATCGGCCACCGTTTCGGCGCTTCTCGTCTCGCCAGTGCGCTGGCTTCCTGTCCGGCGCGAGCGCGGAGGGCCGCCGCCCGACGCGCGACACCCACCAGGCCGGCTCGGGCCCTCTTACCTCTCCTCCGTACCTGTTCTGCGTCCACGCCCACCCCCTATTTTCAACGGGGGCAGACAGGTACGAGGAGAGGCAAGAGGGTTGTCGGGAGACCTGGTTGGGCCTGGTCAAGGGGTCTGACCTGCACGAATCGTGAGGGGGTCACGAGAGTGCCGGTAGGGGACTTGGTAGGGGGATCGGTAGGGCAGCCGGTAGGGAATCGGCGCCCCTCGACCGCTACTGGCGGGCCAGGCCGGCCGGGTCGATGTCCACCGCGAACGGGGCGTCGATGCGCGTGGTGGCGCCGACGAGAGCGGTGACCGTTCCACGTAGCGGCTGCCCTGAAGCTCGCTGCCGATCAGACGCGGGGCGGGTTCGAACTCCAGACGCCAGAAGTACGGGATCGCGGCCTCGGCGTAGAGCAGAACGGTTCCTGTGCCTGGGGGCCGAGACTCGTGGGCGTCGCCCCATGGGGCACTGGACGGTGGTCTATGCCGGGGCGGCCCGCAATAGGCGGGGTGCGGCGTCTCAGATTCAGCCATCGCGATGGCTCTGCCCCTGCGGCCCGGGGCAATCGAACCAGCCTGGGTATCTGCAACCTATTCGTCAATCGCAGGCAAAACGTGGGAAAAAATCCAAGCTCACATCATTCATCGGAGCGGAGTATTCCGCTTCGGATCCCTCTGGGGGCGCCATGAAACACCTTGATCGATGACGTCTGAAAAGAAGTGGTGTGGTAATGCTCCCCTGTGACTAGCGTGAATCCCGTACATCAATGTACGACGAACTGAAGTGAGGGAAATGAGAAAGCTCGGATCGTTAAGCAAGAGAAGCGCAGTAAGCGCTCTCGCCGCAGTGGTCGTCCTGGGAGCCTCGGCCGGTGTCTCATGGGCGTCCTCATCGGGTTCGAAGGAGAAGCCGAAGTACTCGACGACAGAGATAATTCTGGGAATCATGGGCAAGGGAATCGTCGCCCATGAACACCCCGAGGTCTCCCTTATACCCGCGAACCAGGCCAAGGGAGTCAACAACAAGGCCGTTGCTGGTTTCCTCCAATTGGCATCGGTGAAGGATCCTGGGTTCGCGGAGAAGTTCCACAGTGATGTCACTTCGGGCGACCCCTACAAAGTTCAAAAGGGTCTTCAGTTGCTGGACAGGATGTCTCGGGACGTGGCCTCGGACGTTGCCGAGAAGCGCACGGCGATCAGCCCGGCTTCCTCCGCTGGCTGGTTCTTCACCAATGACACCGTCGCGGTGGACGCCGTAGCGGTGCAGCACTGGAGTTTCGCGACTACGGGGGCGGTCGCAGCCGAAGCCGCAGCGGTCGTGGTCATTGTGCTGGCCGTCTCGCCGGAGCACCAGAATCTGACAACCGACAAGGCAGTGGCGGCACTGTCGACCGGACTGGCCGGCTGACGCATTCCGGAAGGGGCGGCTCCGCCGACAGCGGACGCTTACGGGGAGTATGAAAGATGATGTCTCGCATAGGCTTCTTTGGCGGTGCCGCCCTGTGGGGCGCTGTCGGCGTGATTTCTGTAATGGCTGCGCTTCCTGATGCGGCTGCATCTTCGCCAGGAATCAGAAGTTCACGTCAGACAGTCAGTAGAATTTGGCCGCAGGGCTGGGGGTTTTTTACTAAGAGTCCCAGAACCCCAGCGAATGTGGCCTACAAAATTACGGAAGGTGACGCGCCAAAAAATGCTTTGATCGGCCCCAACGCTTCCCCTTCGAACCTATTCGGGGCCAGTAGCAGAGCACGGGCCCAGGGTCCTGAGATAGCCACCCTTCTTCACTCCCTCCCGGAACGTGCGTGGAAGAAGTGCGAGGCATATGTCATCACCGAGTGTGAGGCCGATGACTTCACCCTGGCCTCCAGGGTGGTAAACAGCTCTCCCATCCCGACGTTGTGCGGAAAGGTCATCCTGACCTCCGAGGAACCCGTGCCATGGGCATGGCGCACCATCGCAAAGCATCAGTACCGGATCACGAAGACCGCGGTGGTGAACATCCAGTGTTGAAACCGGCCAGCTGGCAGCCCCCTGTGACTGCCGAGAGATTCGATCCCCGTACCAATGTGTACGGACTGGCGCGCACCCTGCTAGCGACAGGGATGTTCGCAACCCTGATGTTCACGCCGGCTATGGCACTTTTCCATCCGGTCATCGGCATGAGCCGTGCACCCTACTGCGATGGAGTGTCCGCCGTATCGGGATTCTGCATCGGTGAGGACGGGCTGAGCCCAGACGCACGCAGATACCTGCTGGCCCTGCTTCTGGTGCCATCCATTATTGGCTGGCGCCCCAGGATTTTCGTCATCTGGCACTGGTGGGTTGCATTCAGTATCGCCGACTCCCTCAGCTTGCCGGACGGTGGTGACAATGTCGCCTTGATCCTGACGCTGGCCATCATCCCCTTCGGGCTGGCGGACGATCGGAAATGGCATTGGCTCGTTAAGGATGAAAAGAAAGCGTTGAGAAGTTCAGTAGCTGCCTTCTGCTATGTCACCCATTGGGCTATACGCATTCAGGTGGCAGGAATCTACTTCCAGTCAGCCGTGGCAAAATTCGGCGTCAGGGAATGGGCTGACGGTACGGCACTCTACTACTGGCTGAATGATCCCACCTTCGGCCTCCTCGGTCCGTGGAAGCCGGTTTTGCAACCGTTCCTAGAAAACAAGTACACAGTCACGGCCCTCACTTGGGGAACCATCTGCGTCGAGTTGACTCTGGCGTTTGCGCTATTCTGGAATATCGGAGTGCGTAAACGTGTGTTCTGGCTGGGCATCCTGCTCCATGCCGGGATAGCACTCTTTATGGGGCTTTTCAGTTTCGCGGTGACCATGTTTGGTGCGCTGGTTTTGGTGCTGCACGATCCGAACGTCGACCTCGACCTTGACTTACGCCGCCTCATTCGAAATGGTAGAGCAGAGAAGGAGAGCGAAAATGGCTCGAGTAGTAGTGCGGTGCACGATAGGCCACTTGTTCTCGACTGAGTGGGTCAACCTTGCTTCGTTCAAAGCAATAAGGCTAGGGCGAAGGCGCTATCAGAAGTGCCCCGCATGTGGGCGTTTCCGCATGGTTGAGAAAGTCTCGCGCCAGGATATCGGTGAGGCTCAGTACCGCGAGGCGATGGGACGGTTCGATGGGAAAGGCATATAAGACCGTGTCCTATGTGGAGCGGTGTCGTTTGGACTTAGTTTTGGGCGGAGTACGTGGGGTTGGATTGTTCCGGACGGGCTGCGGGAGATCGCGGAGCCGCTAATCAGCCCATGCCACGCACCTTTCATCCTGCGGCGCACCAGCTTCAAGGCGCCGCAGCCCGGCGAGTACGTCCAAAACCACTCCGATGCGGGCGGCTCCGTCCGGCTCGGTCTCCGGACGCACGATGTGTACGACGCCGCTCTCGGCAAGCACGGAGACGAGGAGGCGAGCGGTGCCGAGCGGGAGTGCCAGGGTCGCGAAGACCTCGGCCAGCGAGCGGGCGCTGCGTCAGTGCCTGTCTGAAATCCCTGGTCGAGGGGGCTGACGGTCGGGGTTGCTGGGGGGTATGGCCTCTGGTGGGGTGGTTCGAAGGTATTGCAGGGAGTGTGGGGTGTCGCTGCCGCCGACGATGTCGGCGGCAGCGGTGTTCTGTTCGGGTAGGTGCAGGTCACGGCGGTGGCGAGTCCTGGAACAGACCCGTCGGCGGGTGACGGCAATGCAGTGTGGGGACGAGATGGTATGTCCGGTCTGCGGCCGTCGCTGGACGGTGGGGGTTGAACATCGACGCTCGGCAGTGTTCTGTTCTTCGCGGTGCCGCACGCGGGCCTGGCGGGGGAAGGTGTCACGGCCTTCCGTCACGGTGACGCCATAGCCGAACGCCGCCTGCGGCTCAGCAGACCCGTCTGTTGTGCAGGGGGTCGGACTTCGTGCTGTTGGAGCCTCGCGCGCCCTGCTTGCGCGCCTGCCGAACAACTCGTCGCCGCCACCCGTCTGTCTCCCTCCCAGATCGCCCGCGGCGTCCGCCACCTGCGCGACGTCGGCGCCTCCGAGCACCTCACCCCGATCATCTGGCACCGCAAGGACGGCTATCTGTTCTCCGACGACCCCGCCGACTGGATCGAGTACGAGAAGCGCCAGTTCCGCGAGATCCTCGGCCGGCTCACCCGGGTGATCACGGGCACGCTCGACCCCCACCTGGCCCGCTACCCGGCCGACGAATGGGCCCAGCTCGCCGTCGCCCAGCTCACCGGCGTTCGTGCCACGCTCGCCCAGCTCACCAAATAGCCCGGTCACCGCCGGGCCCGACCCCGTCTGCCGAGCCCGCTATGCCCACCGCCAGGCGCCGCCGGCGCTATCCCTCCGACACCACCACCGCCGAATGGGCCCTGATCGAACCGCTGCTGCCGCTGCCGGCCTGCCAGACCAAGGAGGGCGGCCGGCCGGAGAAGCACCCGAGGGGGGATCGTCGACGCGATCCGCTACATCACCGACAACGGAGCCAAATGGAGAGCTCTGCCTGCGGACTACCCGCCATGGGAGACGGTTTACGGGTTCTTCGCGAGGTGGAACCGGGCCGGGGTGGTGGCCTGAATTCGCGACCAGCTACGCCGCCGGATCCGCACGAACCTGGGCCGGTGCCCCTACCCGGTGACGCTGATCGTCGACTCCCAGTCCGTGAAGGCCGCCGAGACCGTCAGCAAGGCCATCCGCGGCTACGACGCCGCTAAGAAGATCAACGGCCGCAAGAGACACCTCGCGGTCGACACCAAAGGACTCCCGGTGATGATCTTGGTGACGCCCGCCGACATGACCGACCGGGACGCCGCCCGCGAACTGCTCTGGCGACTGCGTCTGGCCCATCCGCAGATCACGCAGGTCTGGGCGGACTCCGCCTACGCCGGCCAGCTCGTCGACTGGGCCCGCGACTTCCTCCACATCACCCTCAAAACGGTCTCCCGGCCCAAGGGTGCCAAGGGATTCTTGGTCCTGCCCCGCCGCTGGCGGGTCGAGCGGACAATCGGCTTGACCATGCGCGCCCGTCGCAACGCGAGGGACTACGAACGCCTTCCCCAGCACAGCGAAGCACACCTGACTTGGTCACTCATCACCCTCATGAGCCGGCGCCTCACCCGCAAAGGCCCCCGAACCGACAGCTGGACGAAGAAACCAAAGCCCACCAGCTGACCGCCGGCAGGTCCGGGACCTTACCGGAGCGCGAAGGACGCTCGCTCGTGCCACCTCGTGCCGTCGTGAACCATGAGTTCGACGGACGAAACGTGCGCAATGATGGGGAGACAGCCCAAGAGGTCGGCCTCAACCTTCTTCAGCACAGCGTCTTCTTGGTTTTGGGCGATAGTCAGATGCGGGATGACGTCGGTGAACTGGCCACCGAACGGCGGGGTCTCCGGCCATCGATCGGCGATCGCCTGCGTGAGATGCCGGAACTGCCTGTCCGGCGCGGGAACGAGATACAGCACCTCCGGGAACCGTCCACAGCTCTCGAACCGAACGTCAAACGCCCGGTGGCCTTCCAGCACCTCACCGATAGCAGAGCGCACGGCAGTATCGATACGGCTCTCTTCGAGGAACGGGAAAAGCACGGTGACATGGGCCGGAACACCCGCTCGGGCTGAGGGGTCAAGCCGTTCACGCCACGCGCGAACAGCAGACTCGGCCTCGGGGATCTTCACGATGAGTCCCGTTTGTCCTGCCGGAAACTCGCGGGAGCCGTCGTCTGTCACCGCATCTGTCTACCAACGAGCCCTGGCGACTGCGACCGAATAATCGCCATCGAGCACCTGAACCAGCTACCGGCACCTCCAAAAACACGCACTTAGAGTTCTTAGACCGTGTCCTACGTGGTGAGGCAGGCGAGTCGTTTGTAGCAACAGAGGGCTGCGGCGAGGCCGAGAAACGCCAGGTGGTTGCGGGGGTGGCGTTCGTAGCGGTGATTGAGCCGGCGGTATCCGGTCAGCCAGGACATGGTCCGTTCGATGACCCACCTTCGGCGTCCCAGTCGTTCGCCGGACTCGATGCCCTTGCGGGCGATCCGAACGCCAATGCGCCTGCCGCGTAACCATTTTCGCAGGTGGGGGATGTCGTAGGCCTTGTCGGCGTGGAGACGCTGAGGCTTGAAGTAGCGGCCCCCGCAGGGGGCGTGTCTCGTTTGGTGCCCGGTGATCATGGGCTTGAGCACGAGGCTGTCATGGGTGTTGGCGGCCGAGACGCCGACGAGGAGGGGCAGTCCGTTCGCGTCCGACAGGATGTGCATTTTGGAACCCGGCTTGCCTCGGTCCACGGGGCTCGGGCCCGTGAGTTCGCCCCTTTTTTCGCCCTCACGTGGGCGGAATCGAGGACTGCTCGGGAGAGGTCGAGCAGGCCGGCGTCGTCCAGGCGGTGCAGGATCTCCTCGTGCAGCCGACCCCACACTCCCGCTCGGGACCAGATCAGGAACCGGCGATGCGCGGTCGACTTCGATATGCCGAAGCACGGTGGCAAAGCCCGCCAGGCGCACCCGCTGACCAGCACGTAGATGATGGCCGCGAACAGCGTCTCATCAGGTGTGTCCTGTGTTCCGCCACCCTGCGGCCGCACCTTCGACGGTGGGATCAGCGGCTCCGCGATCTCCCACAGCCCGTCCGGAACAATCCAACTCCACGTACCCCGCCCCATAATCAAGTCCAACGACCCAGCACCACATAGGACACGGTCTTAGACCAGCGACGTGGCACCACCAGTCAGCCGATGTCAAGGGCTGCGCTCCTGGAGCGCAGCGAGCGCGCGCCTGAGGATCTCGTCGGACGGGCCGACAGCGTCGACTGTGACGAGGAGGTCCTGCCTGGCGTAGTGCTGGGTGATGGGCTCCAGCATCGCTTCGTAGGACATGAATCGTCCGCGAATGCTGATCTCTGCCTCGTCCCCGTGCTGATAGAGCTCACCTCCGCAGACGTTGCAGGCGCCTTCGACGAGGAGATGGTCCACCTCAGGTTCGAAGCGGTGGGTCCGGTCGTTGCGGCAGCGGCGACGAGCCGCCAGGAGGCGGATGCGGCGCTCCACCTCCGCCTCGGGAAGATGCAGGTGTAACACGCTGTCGAGAGGCGCGTCGAGCTCGCGGAGCAGCTCTTCCAGAGCGAGCGCCTGAGAAGCCCTGTGCGGGTACCCGAGGAGGAGGAAGCCCGCATGCGCCATTCGGTACAGGCCGTCGTGGATGACCGCAGTGAGGATCTCGTCGGGGACCAGGCTGCCGGAGTTCATGATCTCGGAGACGCGGATCCCCAGCTCCGTGCCCTGAGACAGGTGCGCGCGCATAAGATCGCCGAGAGAGGTCTGCGGGACTGCCAGGGCCCGAGCCAGCGAACTCACCGTGGCATCCCGCCCGCCCCCTGGCGCTTCGAAGACGACGACGCGCATCAGCCCATCACTCCTCAGCTTGGCTCCGATCTCAGATCTACTGGCCTGCCAGGCACTTGGCCATGCAGACGCAGACGCCCCCCGATCTGGAACGACGGAGCCTGCTGCCCGATCCAGATCGAGCTGGTTTCCGCGAGAAGTGATCCTGCCATGCCCCAGCCGGAGCCCGCCAACGTCTTCCACGAGGGCACAGCAACCGCTGATCCACTGCCCCATCGCACGCCCTCACACCAGACCGCCCGCATAGCCCCGGGATCGAAAACAGCTTCTGAAAGAGCGTTTTATCCCGGTGAGGTTGTTTGGTGGTGCTTCACCGGGACGAGTTGAGAAGGCTGCTGGGGCGAGGGTGTTCCATGTGATGGATGGGGCGGATGTCGCCCTTCAGTCGCCCGTTTCCGTCGGTCCGCTCCTATCTGATCCCAGAGCGCCCCCGCTTGGCTCCGTTTGCGCCCTGCAGGGACGGGCCGGCCGCCAGTACTACCGATACATGACGCGACAACGCCCGTATCCCAGCGACCTCTCCGACGCGCGCTGGGAACTGATCGGGCCCACCCTCACCATCTGGCGGGCCGACCGCAGAGGCAAGGGCCTGGACATCGGCCGGCCGCCCGAGCACGACCTGCGCCGCATCATGGACGCCATCCTCTACGTCGACCGCACCGGCATCCCCTGGCGTTACCTGCCCCACGATTTCCCGCCATGGGAGACGGTCTACGGCTACTTCGCCGCCTGGCAAAAAGAAGGCGTCTTCGACCAACTCAACGGCCTCCTGCGGCGCCTGCTCCGGGAGGCCGAAGGCCGCGGCGGCGAGCCAACCGCCTGCGTGCTGGACGCGCAGAGCGTCAAGACCTCCGCGAACGTGCCCGCGGCAGGCCAGGGTATCGATGCCGGCAAGAAGATCGCAGGTCGCAAGCGCCACATCGGGGTCGACACCCTCGGCCTGCTCCTGGCTGTCTGGGTCACCGCGGCGAGTGTCCCCGACAACGTCGGAGGCATACACCTGATGTCCCACATCGCCGCCACTCACCCTCGCGTGACCAAAGCATGGGCCGACACCGGCTACCGCACCAAAGCCATCGACCACGGCGCCCGCCTCGGCATCGACGTGGAAGTCGTCCAACGCGAGCCGGGCGTCAAAGGCTTCAAGGTGATCCCGCGACGCTGGGTCGTCGAGCGGACCTTCGGCTGGCTCATGCACCACCGCCGCCTGGCCCGCGACTACGAAACCCACCCCCACCGCTCCGAAGCCATAATCCACGTCGCGATCATCGACCTCATAAGCCGCAGACTCACCCGCGCATCCACCCCGAACTGGCGCGACACCTGAACCTCGAACCAAACAACCTCGCCGGGACAAAACGCTCTTTGAGGCTAAAGACCGCAGGCAGCGCGCGGGGGCCTTTGCAGCACGGGAAGTCGGGACCACCGCCCTGACATGCTGAGGGCAAGCCTGACATGCTGAGGGCAAGATCCGTAAGACACGCCCTAGCTGTATTGATCACGAGCGTTGTTGACACTGGCGGGTCTTGAACATGGCGAAGACCTCCGATGTGGTGGAGCTGTCTAGGACTGCACCGCACGGAGGTCTTCGTGTCCCACCGTAATGCCCGGCTGACCGTTCATGGCAGGCGGCTGCTGGTCGAACGTGTCTGCGCGGGCCGCCCGGTCGCTCATGTGGCGGCCGAGATGGGCGTCTCCCGAGCCACGGCCCACAAGTGGGTCCGCCGCTGGCGGGACGAGGGCGAACCGGGCCTCGCCGACCGCTCCAGCCGGCCCCGGACGACACCGCATCGCACACCTGCGGCCCTGGAGGCCCGGGTCTGCCAGCTGCGGCAGGCCCGCAAACTCGGTCCCGCACGGCTCGGCCCGCTCCTGGGCCTGCCCGCCTCGACCATCCACCGGATCCCGACCTGCCACGGCCTGAACCGCCTGGCCCACCTGGACCGGCCCACCGGCCAGGTCATCCGCCGCTACGAACGCGACCGGCCCGGCGAGCTCCTGCACGTCGACGTCAAGAAACTCGGCCGGATCCCGGACGGCGGCGGCCACAAGGTGCTGGGCCGCCAGGCCGGCCGGGCCACCCGCAGCAAAATGGGCTTCGACTATGTCCACTCCGCCGTCGACGACCACAGTCGCCTCGCCTACAGCGAGATCCACCCGGACGAGAAGGTCGCCACCTGCGCGGGCTTCCTCACCCGCGCGGCTGCGTTCTTCCACACGCACGGCATCACCCGCATCGAACGCGTGCTCACCGACAACGCCTGGGCCTACCGCAAGGGCCTGGCCTGGAAACAGGCCCTCGCCGAGATCGGCGCGACCGGAAAGCTGACGCGCGCCTACCGGCCGCAGACCAACGGCAAGGTCGAACGCTTCAACCGCACCCTGCTCGACGAATGGGCCTACCTGCGGCCCTACACCAGCAACGACGAACGCACGGCCGCCCTGGACGACTTCCTCCACGGCTACAACTACCATCGCTGCCACACCGCCCTCGGAGGCCAGCCACCCATCAGCCGTGTGAACAACGCTGCGGGTCAAAACACCTAGCCCGTCTGGCCTATGCGCCGTGCATAGTGTCCTCATGGATCGATTCGTGGGTCAGGCCCGCCTCGAATGGTGGGCTAATCACTCGACGTGCCTTGAGATGTACGACATCGACGTCACCGTCACTGTCGACGCGGCCGGCAAGTGGCAGGCAACCGGCCGGCATGCCAATGCACTCGACACGACCCAGCGCGAGGGCTGGGACTTCCTCATGGAGATGGATCCCCACTTCTCCGTCGCGTTTCCCGGTGAGGATCGCGGCGGCATAACGGTGCGAGTCGTCGAGGCAAAGGATGGAGCCCTCACGCTCATGGAGGCACCGGACTGGAACGGCTCCGTGAGCGTCACCTTCGACCTCACCTGAGTTCAGCCCCCAAGGGCAGGAACCCGACTTCGCTACCCTGCGGCCGATTTCGGCTGGCGCACCATACTGATCTTTCAGAATGGCCTTCGGGGCGGCGAAGGCACATGAGGCTGCAGGCCAGTTCAAGCAGGCCTTGGTGCAGACCGGTGCGTCGTTCGTAACGGATGCGGAGCCGCTTGAGCCAGGCGAAGGCGCGCTCGACGGCCCAGCGGGCGTGAGGGCCGATGCGACGTCCTCGCCGATTCCGACGGACCGTCTGATCGTTGCCCAGTACGGTGCCCACCGTGGGCACTGCAACGAGACGAAGTCAACCGATGGCACCAACCCTGCCTCCGGAAGTGCGGGCCGCTCAGCGGAGCATCATCGCCATCGTCAGGCTCTCCGGCGTGCTCAACCGCGACGGGCTCGCGCTGTGGCGGGTGCCGATGCCGGAGTCGGCGCGGCCCGCCGCCGGGGACACCCGCCGGCGGGCACCCTGCACGGAAATGCGCGCCGCGTCCGCGGCCGCGACCAAACACAGCCGGTTCATCACCTACAACGGTTCGCCGACTTCCTGAGCACCCCGTGGCGCCTCGAAGTCCCCCGGACCCGACGGGCGAGCACCTGGACCCGGCCGAGGCCGCCGAGATCACTCGCAGGCTCGCCGTGCATCGGTCCCGGACCACGTACGAACCCACGTGGATCCGCACCGCGGCGCTCGCCTCCCTCGTCGCTGCGACCGGTTGCACCTTCAGTGAGCTCGCCGAGGTCGACGGCAGCAAAGTTCAGCTCAAAACCGCGCCGCCCCGGCTTGTCCTTGACCAACCGGGCACGTCGGCGACTGAGGGCGCCGCCATTCCCGCGTCGGGCAAGCCGTCCGCTGCGCAGGAAGTAGGCACAGCCGGCGCCCTATGCCACCCAGCGCTCCGGGGCGATTTATCCGGCGGCTCGATCCGACTGCGCCGCGGACCACCGCGGCGGTTCCGCTGTCGGGCCGCGTCGCCTCGGTGATCTGCTTGGCGATGCCGTAGGGGCACCCCCCTACGGCCGTCTCCGCATAACGTCCGGATCCACCATTCCGTACGCTCCTCGCCTCAGGCCGCTCCGTCCTGTCCATCATTGGTCGGGGCCGGCAGCGGCGCGGCTTCGGCTGATGGCTCTGCCGCCGCTCTGACCAGGTGTTCCCGCGTCCGTCAGCATCGCGTTACGGGTGCGGGGCTTGCCGTCAAGCATCCGTCAGTGATGGGCCCCGACCCCGGTGGGGCGGGCATAGCTTCATCGCAGCGCCCGGCCGATCCGGCCGGGCGGCGCACGTCGCCTTCCGCGAGGAGCAACACCATGTCTCCAGTCGAGTACTCCGAGGACCCCGAGCCCTCGGAACCCTTCCCGGCCGGACTTCTCTTCGTCCCTGTCCGGTCGGGGCCGGCGGGCTGTACGGCCCGGTTCTTCCGCACTCCGCTGGGCGGCCGTACGGCCGTCGGCTTCACCTCGGTCGCGAGGCTGACCGCCACGCTCGGCCCGGACCAGACCTCCATCCGGCTCTCCGAACCGGCCCTGCGCGCCCTCGCCGCACCTCTGGGCGTCACCGCCCTCACCGTCGACCCGCAGTTCTCCGCCCCCACGACCGACCGCACCACGGCCACGGTCCGCGAGCGCGAGAACTCCTGGCACCGCTGGCATCCCCAGCACGCCGTCGTCCTGCGGGTGACCGAAACCGCGGCCGCCGTCGCGAGCCTGAACCCGCTGATCGGCTGAGGAGACGTCATGTCCATCCAGGAACTCCCTGTTCAGGAACCATCCGTTCAGCAACGGTGGGCACGCGAAGCCGGCCGCTCCGGCGAAGGACCCCACGCCGACGCGCGAGACGCCGACGGCTTCTCCGTTTGGCCCCGTTCAGCCCGCCCCGAACCCCACGGGGACGTCTCCGTGGGCGGTGTCTCCCTGACCGAGGCCGCCGACCGCTTCGGCACCCCGGTCTACGTCCTCGACGAGAAGGAGGTCCGGGAGCGCTGTCGCGCCTACCGTACGGCGTTCCCGGACGCCGACATCGTCTACGCGGCCAAGGCCTTCCTGTGCCGGGCCATGGTCCACTGGGTCCAGGAAGAGGGCCTCGGTCTGGACGTCTGCTCCGCCGGAGAACTCGCACTCGCCGTCACCACCGGCTTCCCGCCGGAGAAGATCGTGCTGCACGGCAACGCCAAGAGCCCCGAGGACCTCGGTACAGCTCTCCGGCTCGGTGTCGGACGTATCGTCGTGGACAGCACCTCGGAGATCGCCCGGCTGGCCGCGATCACTCCCGCCGGAAGTCGCCAGCCGGTCATGGTGCGCGTGGTGCCCGGCATCGTGGCCGGCGGACACGCCAAGGTGCGCACCGGCACGGACGACCAGAAGTTCGGCCTGTCGGTCGC
Source organism: Streptomyces sp. NPDC015532 (assembly GCF_043078065.1). Lineage (NCBI taxonomy): Bacteria > Bacillati > Actinomycetota > Actinomycetes > Kitasatosporales > Streptomycetaceae > Streptomyces > Streptomyces sp. NPDC015532. Next base: position 378,251 of record NZ_JBIBSY010000002.1, read on the forward strand.
GGACGGCTCCGCGCAGTATGCCGTCACCCGGATACTCGACCAGCCGCACCTCGAACTCGTCGGCCTGCACTGCCACATCGGCTCCCAGGTCACCACCGCGAAACCGTACGTCGCCGCCGTGCGCCGCATGGTCGGACTGATGGCCCGCATCCACGGCCAGCACGGCATCGCCCTCCCCCAGCTGAACATCGGCGGCGGCCACGCCATCGCCTACCGCCCCGGCGAGGAGCACCTCAACATCTCCGTCCTGGCCGGGAGGGTCCGTGCCGAGCTCGAGGACGGCTGCGCCCGCGCCGGGCTGCCCGTGCCCCGGCTCACCCTCGAACCCGGCCGGGCGATCGTCGGCCCCGCCGGGGTCGCCGTCTACCGGGTGCTGGCCGTCAAGCGCACCGGCGCCCACACCTTCGTCGCCGTCGACGGCGGCATGAGCGACAACCCCAGGCCCGCGCTGTACGGAGTGAGATACGCGCCCCGGCTCACCGGCCGCCCCTCCTGCGCACCGCCCCGCCTCGTCACCGTCGTGGGCCGGCACTGCGAGGCGGGCGACATTCTCGCGGACGAGGTGGCCCTCCCCGGCGATGTGCGCCCCGGTGACCTCCTCGCCGTGCCTGCAGCCGGCGCCTACCACCTCTCCATGGCCTCCGGGTACAACCTCGTCGGCCGCCCCCCGGTGGTCGCGGTCTCCGACGGCATCGCGCGTGTGCTCGTACGGCGTGAGTCGCTGGACGACATGAGCCGGCGCGACGTCGGGCTGTAATCCCTGGTCCCGCCCCGGTCCTCCGCCGCGCCGAGGCTTCCGCCCGGCGGAGGACGCACGCCGGAGATCCCGCGCCACGCATGCCCGAAGGATCACGAAAATCCCCCGAACCGTCCCCTGCCCTGAGAAGACGAGGTCTCGATGACCGTCGAAAACACCGTCGGCCTGATCGTGGCCGTCGCCCTGCTCGCCTACCTGATCCTCGCGCTGATCAAGCCGGAGAAGTTCTGATGTCCGCCCCCGCCCAGACCCTGCCCGCACCCGTGCCGGACTCGCCTCCTCCTGGAACCGGCCGGCCGCCGCGCCGGGTCGGCGCCGGAATGCTCGATCCGACGCAACTGTGGCGCGCTCTCCCGCAGGCGTTCACCAAACTGAATCCGGTGACCCTGTTCCACAACCCGGTCATGTTTGTGACCGAGGTCGGCGCCGCGCTGACCACGGGCATCGCCGTCGTCCACCCCAGCCTCTTCGGCTGGCTGATCACCGGCTGGCTGTGGCTGACGGTGGTCTTCGCCAACCTCGCCGAGGCCGTGGCCGAGAGCCGTGGCAAGGCGCAGGCCGACTCGCTGCGCAGGACCCGGCAGCAGACCACCGCCTGGCGCCTCGCCGGCTGGGAGCCCGGGGCGACTCAGGACGCCTGCCTCGAAGAGGCCGTCGCAGCCTCCGAGTTGAGGCGGGGCGACATCGTGTCCGTGTCCGCCGGAGAGCTGATCCCCGGCGACGGCGATGTCGTCGACGGCGCCGCGAGCGTCGACGAGTCCGCGATCACCGGTGAGTCCGCGCCGGTCATCCGTGAGTCGGGCGGCGACCGCAGCGCGGTCACCGGCGGTACCCGGGTGCTCTCCGACCACCTCGTCGTACGGATCACCCAGGAGCCCGGGCAGAGTTTCCTGGACCGGATGATCGCCCTGGTCGAGGGCGCCAACCGGAAGAAGACCCCCAACGAGCTGGCGCTGAACCTGCTGTTGGCCATGCTGACCTTCGTCTTCCTGGTCGCGGTCGTGACCCTGCAGCCGATGGCGATCTTCTCCAAGGACGCGATGGCCGCCGCGCACGACACCACGGCGCTCGACGCGAACGGCGTGACCGCCATCGTGCTGGTCTCACTGCTGGTCTGCCTGATCCCGACGACGATCGGCGCGCTGCTGTCGGCGATCGGCATCGCGGGCATGGACCGGTTGGTGCAGCGGAACGTCCTGGCCATGTCCGGCCGGGCGGTCGAGGCGGCCGGTGACGTCAGCACCCTGCTGCTCGACAAGACGGGCACGATCACCTTCGGCAACCGGCGGGCGAGCGCGTTCCTCCCGGTCGGAGCGGTCCCCGTGGAACGGCTGGCGCGGGCCGCGCTCCTTTCCAGCTTGGCCGACGAGACGCCAGAGGGCCGCTCCATCGTCGAATTCGCCTACGCGAAGTACGAGTTGACCGAGCGGGTCGCGAACGGCGCCGAGTGGGTGTCGTTCACCGCCGCCACCCGGATGTCCGGGGTCGACCTTGCCGACGGGGAGCGACTGCGCAAGGGCGCTGCGGCGTCGGTCGCGGCATGGGCGCGTGAGCAGGGCGGCGAGGTTCCGCTCGCGCTGGAAAGTGCCGCGCAGCAGGTCTCCGCGTCGGGCGGTACGCCGCTGGCCGTGGCGCGGTCCACGTGCGACGGCCGGGCCGAAGTGCTCGGTGTCGTCCACCTCAAGGACGTCGTCAAGCCCGGCCTGCGCGAACGCTTTGACGAGCTGCGCCGGATGGGTATCCGCACGGTGATGATCACCGGCGACAACCCGGTGACCGCGAAGGCGATCGCCGAGGAGGCGGGCGTCGACGACTTCCTCGCGGAGGCGACTCCCGAGGACAAGCTGGAGCTGATCAAACGGGAACAGGCGGGCGGTCACCTCATCGCCATGACCGGCGACGGGACGAACGACGCCCCGGCCCTCGCCCAGGCGGACGTCGGCGTCGCGATGAACACCGGCACGTCGGCCGCCAAGGAGGCCGGCAACATGGTCGACCTCGACTCCGATCCCACGAAGATCATCGAGATCGTCGAGATCGGCAAGCAACTCCTCATCACCCGGGGCGCGTTGACGACGTTCTCGATCGCCAACGACATCGCCAAGTACTTCGCGATCCTGCCCGCGATGTTCGCCGCCGTGGATCCGGGGCTGGACCGGCTCAACGTCATGGACCTGCACTCGCCGCTGTCCGCGATCCTCTCCGCCGTCGTGTTCAACGCGGTGGTCATCCTGGCGCTGATCCCGCTGGCCCTGCGCGGTGTGCGCTACCGGCCCTCCTCCGCCTCCGCCCTGCTCACCCGCAACCTGTGGCTCTACGGGCTCGGCGGCGTCGTCGCGCCCTTCCTCGCCATCAAGTTCATCGACTTCGCCCTCGTCCAGTTCATCCCGGGGATCTGACCATGACACGCATCCCGCACTGGCTAGCCCAGCACCTCGCGGCGCTCCGGGTGGTCCTCGTGCTGACTCTCCTGACCGGCCTGGCCTATCCGCTGGCCATGACCGCCTTCGCCCAAGTCCCTTTCCTGGACGGCAAGTCCGAGGTCACCGCCGCCAACGGCAAGGACGCCGGCTCCTCCCTGATCGGCCAGTCCTTCACGGACTCCAAGGGCAACCCGCTCAAGCGGTACTTCCAGTCCCGGCCCTCCAACGCCGGTACGGGGTACGACGCCACGGCGTCCGGGGCCGGAAACCAGGGCCCCGAGTCCGTCGTCGACACAAAAGACAAGCCGAGCCTGCTCACCCTGGTGTGCGGGCGGAGCAAGGCGGTCGGTGAGCTCGAAGGCGTTGACGGCTCCCGCCCGTTCTGCACACCGGAGGGCGTGGGAGCGGTCCTCGGCGTCTTCTACGACGGCGGTACAAGCGGCCAGGTCACCCGGGCCGTCAGCCTCAACCAGGCCTGCCCCGCGAAGCCGTTCCTCGCCACGTACAAAGGTGTTCGCGTCACGTGCGCCGAGCCCGGGGCGGACTACAGCCGCGCCGTGACCGTCCCCGTACGCGGCGACGCCCCGGCGCACCCCGTCGTCCCCGCCGACGCGGTCACCGCGAGCGGCAGCGGGCTCGACCCGGACATCAGCCCGGCGTACGCAAGGCTCCAGGCACCGCGGGTCGCGCACGAGCGCGGTGCGAGCGTGGCCACCGTGCGGAAGCTGATCGCGAAGTACACCACCGGCCGCGGGCTCGGTGTGCTCGGCGAGCCGGGCGTCAATGTCGTCGAGCTGAACATCGCACTCGACCGTACCTACCCCCAGCAGGGAGCCTGATCATGGCGGCCTGGATCCAGGCATCACTCGTCCTCGCCGTGGTGGCGGGACTGCACGTTCCGCTCGGTGACTACATGGCCCGAGCTCTCGACGGCGGCAGGCACCGGCGCGGTGAGAGAGCCCTCTACCGCGTGTGCGGCATCGACCCGGACAAGGAGCAGACCTGGCGGCACTACCTCACGGCCCTGCTCGCCTTCTCCGTCATGAGCGTCGCGGCGCTCTTCGCCCTCTTCACCCTCCAGGGCAAGCTGCCCTGGTCGACGGGTCACGAGGGCATGCCGTGGCGGCTCGCGCTGCACACCGCCGTCTCCTTCACGACGAACACCAGCTGGCAGAACTACGCCGGCGAGTCGGCCACCGGTCACCTCGCGGTCATGGCGGGCCTGGGCGTCCAGGCGTTCGCGTCGGCGGCGGTCGGCCTCTGCGTGGCCCTCGCCCTGGTCCGGGGCCTGGTCCGGCGCGGCACCGACGACCTCGGCAACTTCTGGGTCGACCTGCTGCGCACGATCGTCCGCGTCCTGCTCCCGTTGGCGGTCGTCGGCGGCCTGATCCTGATGGCGGGCGGTGTGATCCAGAGCCTGGGCGCCGGCCACACCATCACCACGGTCGCGGGCGCCAAGCAGACGATCCTCGACGGACCGGTCGGATCCTGGGAGCCGATCAAGCTGTTCACGGGTGACGGCGGCGGCGTCTTCAACGCCAACAGCGCCCACCCCTTCGAGAACCCGAGTGCCTGGACCAACGCCTTCGAGATCGTGCTCATGCTGCTGATCCCGACAGCCTGTATCCGCATGTTCGGCCGGCTGATCGGCAGCCTCAGGCAGAGCTGGACCCTGCTCACGGTGGTCGGCATCCTGTTCGGCCTGCTCCTCGCGGCCGGAACGCTGGCCCAGTCCGCGCACAGCGGCACGGTCACCCAGGCGGTCGGCGGCCAGTACGAGGGCACGGAGACCCGCTTCGGCATTCCCGGCTCGACATTGTTCGGGGTGGGGGCCACAGGATCGGCCGACGGCGCGGCCAACTCCTCGTACGACAGCTACTCCAGCCTCGGCGGCGGTGTGCTGCTGTCCGCGATGATGCTCGGCGAGATCGCACCCGGCGGCACCGGCAGCGGGCTCTACGGTTTGATCGTGGTGGTCCTGGTGGCCGTCTTCATCGGGGGTCTGATGGTCGGCCGCACACCCGAGTACCTGCGCAAGCGGATCGGGTTCGGGGAGATGCGCTGGGTCGTGGTGTACGCGCTGATCGCGCCCACCGTCATCCTGGCGTGCACGGGTATCGCGCTCGCCTTCGGCGACGGGCGGACCTCGATGGGCAACCCGGGGGCGCACGGTCTGACCGAGCTGATCTACGCCTACACCAGCAACGCGAACAGCAACGGCAGCGCGATGGCGGGCTTCAACGGCGCCACCGACTTCCACAACCTCTTGATGGTGGTCGCGATGCTGGCAGGGCGGTACCTCCCGATGGTCGCCGTGCTGGCGCTGGCCGGACGGCTCGCCAGGCAGCAGCCGGGCATCGTCACGGTCGGCACGCTGCGTGCCCAGGGCGTCAACTTCGTCGTCCTTGCCACTGCCACGGCCGTCGTCCTGGCACTGCTCAACTTCCTGCCGGCGCTGTCCCTGGGTACCATCGCCGACGGCCTGCTGTAGCCGCCCGGGCACCGGCTGAGCCTGCGGGACTTCACAGACTCAGCCGGTACGGCACGACGCAGACGACGACGTCGGTACGGGCGCGCAGCGCGGCGGCCAGCAGGAGGCCGCGCTGATTCTGGAGGATCTGGTAGCGGCGGTGGCGCGGCTCGACCTCGGGGATGAGGACGGCGATCTGCCGTCCTTCCTTCTCCGCCCGGCGGACGTAGTCGATGATCGGTTCCACGAGGGAGCGTTGCGGGCTGTCGATGACGTCCAGGCGTACGCCGGGATTCCAGCGGGCCCAACTCTCCTCCAGGGCAAGGGCTTTGGCGGGATCTCCGTGTACGGCGACCGCGACGACGTCGTGACCGAGCGCGCGGGCGGCCGTCAGCGCGTGCTGGGTGAGCTTGCTGACCTCACCGACCGGCACGATGACGAGGGAGTCGGTGATCCGCACCGGCGGCGGGATCTCCCCCAGCCCGAGTTCCCGGCCGGCCTCCGTGTAGTACCGCTGGACTCGGGCGAACAACAGCATGAGCAGCGGGATGGCGACCACCACCCAGGCTCCCTCCAGGAATTTGGTGGCCAGCAGGACGATGCCCGCCACGGCCGTCAGTACCGCGCCGATCCCGTTCAGCACCGCGCGCCGCAGCCAGCCGGGCGACCGCTCCTGCCTCCAGTGCCGTACGAGCCCGATCTGACTGATCGTGAAGCCGATGAACACCCCGATCGCGAACAGCGGGATCATCCGGTGCGTGTCCGCGTTCACGGCGATCAGCAGCAGCGCCGCGAGCAGGGCGAGGGCCACCACTCCCCAGCGGTAGACGGGGCGTTCCTTGCGCAGCCCGAACAGGTGCGGCAGCCGGTGGTCCTTGGCCAGCAGGCTCATCAGGACGGGCAGTCCACCGAAGCTGGTGTTCGCGGCGAACGCAAGAGCGACTGTGACGATGAGATTGGTCGCGTAGTACGCCCAGCCCGTCCCGTACGAACCCGCCGTGAGCTGCGCGAGTACAGTTACGCCGCCGCGGGGGGCCACGTGGTCACGGCGGATCAGCACGGCAAGACCGATCAGCATCAGCCCGAGCAGCGCGCCCAGCATCAGCTCGGTGCGCTGCGCCCGCTTGACGCGCGGCTCGCGGCTCGCGGCTCGCGGAAGGCGGGTACCCCGTTGGCGATGGCCTCCACTCCGGTCAGCGCGGAGCAGCCCGAGGAGAACGCCTTCAGAAGCAACAACACGCCCAATGCCTCGGTGGCGTGGACGGGTTGGTCGGTCCCGACGACGGCCACCGGGTGCGGGCGCAAAAGCCCGAGCACGACGATGCCGAGGATGCTCACGATGAACAACACCGTGGGCAGCATCAGTACCCGCGCGCTCTCTGCCACCCCCCGCAGGTTCACGACCGTGAGCAGAGCGAGCCCGGCGAGGCAGAGTTCGAGCAGATACGAGCCGAGCGAGGGGAAGGCGGACGCGAGACTGACGGTCACGGTGAGCACGTAGTCCACGACGAGACTGGCCGCCGCGAGGTAACTCGTCCTGGGGCCGAGATCCTTCTTGGCCACCGCGTAGGCGCCACCGCCGTCCGGGTGAACGGCGATCACCTGCCCGTAGGACACGACGAGCACCGCCAGCAGCGCGGCGATGACCAAGGTCACCGGCAGTGTCGCGGTCAGCGCCCCGGTCCCGGCGGCGATCAGGACGAGCACGATCGCCTCGGGCCCGTACGCCACCGAGCTCAACGCGTCCAGGGACAGGGCGGCGAGCCCTTCAAGACTGGTGAGGTGGTGCCGTTCGCCCTCTCCTGGCAGCAACGGAACCTTCGGCCGCAGTTCGCGGCGGGCCAGACCGTACGCCATCGGGGACCTCGCGGTGCAGAGTGTGGGGGGATCAGGGCTGTTCGAGGCCAGTGTGACCACGCCATCACGACGAGGAGCGTCAAGGACGCGCCAAGGCTTCGCACCTCGTCAGGGAATGCTTCATGACTGTGCTGGGGAAGCCCCCTTGCCGGAAGTCGGGTCGGAGCCGTGCGGGCCGCCCGGCCGGGTCGAAGCCGGCTGGGGGGTGGCGGTCGCCGGGAGGTCCGGGCGGACGGGCAGGGGATCGGGTGCGGCCGGGACGGTGAGCACCATGGTGAGTCCGCCGCCGGGGGTGTCCTCGGCGTCGAGCGTGCCGCCCATCGCCTCCGCGAAGCCGCGTGCCACCGCCAGGCCTAGGCCCACTCCGGTGCCGCGGGGGGCGTCTCCATACCGCTGGAACGGCTCGAAGATACGGTCCTTGGCCTCGTCCGGGACACCCGGCCCCCGGTCCACCACGCGCACCTCCACCCGGTCGGCCATGGCACTCGCGGACACCAGGACCCGCTCGCCGGAGGGGCTGTACTTGACCGCGTTCTCCACGAGGTTGGCGACCGAGCGTTCCAGCAGGCCGGGGTCGACGGCGACCATGGGCAGGGTTTCCGGGATCTCCAGTTCCACGCTGTCCTCGGGGACCCCGCCGAGCGCCATCGGAACCACCTCGTCGAGGTCGATCTCGCGTATGAGCGGGGTGACCGTACCGGTCTGGAGGCGGGACATGTCGAGCAGGTTGCCCACCAGGTGGTCGAGGCGGTCCGAGCCCTGTTCGATGCCCTCCAGCAGCTCGGCCCGGTCCTCCTCCGACCAGGCCACGTCGTCGGACCTGAGAGAGGAGACGGCTGCCTTGATCGCGGCCAGCGGTGTGCGCAGGTCGTGGCTGACGGCGGCGAGCAGTGCGGTGCGGATGCGGTTGCCCTCTGCCAGCGTGCGGGACTGGTCGGCCTGGGACTGCAGCCGCTGCCGGTCCAGGACCACCGCGGCCTGGGCGGCGAACGCCGCCAGTACGCGTCTGTCCTCGGCCGGCAGGACCCGCCCCGACAGGGCCAGTGCCATACGGTCGCCGACCGGCATGTCGACGTCCGCGTCCTCCGGCCGCTCGACACGCGGGCGCGGGCCCACACTGCCGGCGCAGGTCCAAGGAGCCACGTCACTCTCCCTCTCCAGGAGCGCGACCGACTCCATGGCGAAGGTCTCCCGGACCCGCTCCAGCAGCTCCTCCAGGCTGGTCTCGCCGCGCAGCACGCTGCCCGCCAGGAAGGAGAGGATCTCCGACTCGGCCCGCAGCCGCGCCGCCTGGTGCGTGCGCCGGGCCGCCAGGTCCACGACGGAGGCCACCGACACGGCGACCCCGACGAAGATCGCGATGGCGACGATGTTCTCGGGGTCGGCGATCGTCAGGGTGTGGACGGGCGGGGTGAAGAACCAGTTCAGCAGCAGGGAGCCCACAACGGCCGAGGCCAGTGCGGGGTAGAGGCCTCCCAGCAGGGCCGCGGCCACCGTCATCGCCAGGAACAGCAGCATGTCGTTGGCGAGGCCGACTTCGGGTGTCGCGCTGGTGAGCAACAGCGTGAGAAGTGCGGGGCCGGTCACGCCGACGAGCCAGCCCCAGATGACGCGGGACCGGCCGAGCCGCCTGCTCCGGACCACGGGCAGTCCGCGTCCCTTGCCTGCCTCGTCGTGAGTGATCAGGTGGACATCGAGGTCGGGACCCGAGTCGCGGGCCACCGTCGCGCCGACGCCCGGCCCGAAGACGTACTGCCAGGTCTTGCGACGAGACACCCCGAGGACGATCTGGGTGGCGTTGACCCCGCGCGCGAAGTCGAGGAGCCCGGTGGGGACATCGTCGCCGATGACGTGGTGGAAGGTGCCGCCGAGGTCCTCCACGAGGGTGCGCTGGATCGCCAGTTCCTTCGGCGAGGCGTTGGTCAGTCCGTCGCTGCGGGCGATGTAGACGGCCAGTACCTCGCCGCCGGCACCCTTCTCTGCGAGCCTTACGGCGCGGCGGATCAGCGTGCGGCCCTCGGGACCGCCGGTGAGTCCGACGACGATCCGCTCCCGGGATCCCCAGATCTTGGAGACCCGGTGTTCGCTGCGGTACTCGGTCAGGTATTCGTCTGCCCGGTCGGCGACCCACAGCAGCGCGAGTTCACGCAGGGCCGTGAGATTGCCCGGCCGGAAGTAGTTGGACAGGGCCGCGTCGACCTTGTCGGGCTTGTAGATGTTGCCGTGCGCCATCCGGCGGCGCAGCGCGGGCGGCGACATGTCGACCAGCTCGATCTGGTCCGCCCGGCGTACGACTTCGTCCGGGACCGTCTCCTGCTGCCGGATGCCGGTGATGGACTCGACGACGTCGCACAAGGACTCCAGGTGCTGAATGTTCACGGTGGAGATGACGTCGATACCTGCGGCGAGGAGTTCCTCGACGTCCTGCCAACGCTTGGTGTTGCGAGAACCGGGGATGTTCGTGTGGGGCAGTTCGTCGACCAGGGCCACCTGTGGGCGCCGGGCCAGCACCGCGTCCACGTCCATCTCCGTGAAGACGGTGCCGCGGTACTCCAACTCCTTGCGCGGAACCTGTTCCAGCCCGTTCAGCATCACCTCGGTGCGCGGCCGGTGGTGGTGTTCCACGAACGCGACCACGCAGTCGGTGCCCCGCTCGACGCGGCGGTGCGCCTCGGAGAGCATCGCGTACGTCTTGCCGACCCCCGGTGCCGCACCGAGGTAGATCCGAAGCTTGCCGCGTGCCATCTTCTCGTCTCTTCGTCTCTATGGGCGAGGCCGTGGGGTGCCAAGGGTGGTCTCGAAAGGAATCCGGCCGGGATCACGTCGGGAGTTGCAGCCAGGGACTCAGCGTTCGAAGCGGTAACCAATGCCGGGTTCGGTGATGAGGTGACGGGGGTGGGCAGGATCTGTCTCCAGCTTGCGGCGGAGTTGGGCCATGTAGACCCGCAGGTAGTTGCTCTTGTCGCTCTGGCTGGTCCCCCACACCTCCTGCAGCAGCTGCCTCTGCGTGATGAGCCGGCCGGGGTTGCAGACCAGGATCTCCATCAGATGCCACTCTGTCGGTGTGAGGCGTACGTTGTGCCCGGCGCGAGTCGCCTTCTTGGCGAGCAGGTCGAGAGTGAAGGCGTCCGTCGTGACGAATGTCGTCTCGGGGGCCAGGGGAATGTCCCCGGTGCGGCGGACGGCGGCGCGCAGCCGGGCCAGCAGTTCGTTCATGCTGAACGGTTTGGTGATGTAGTCGTCGGCGCCCGCGTCGAGCGCGGCGACCTTCTCGTCGGAGGCCCTGCGCGCGGACAGCACCAGGATCGGTACGCGTGTCCAGTCGCGGAGGGCTTTGATGACGTCCGCGCCGTCCATGTCGGGCAGCCCGAGGTCGAGCAGGACCACGTCTGGCTGCCGGGATGCTGCGATGCGCAGGGCGGTGGTGCCGTCGGGGGCCGCTTCCACGCCGTACTTGCGGGCCTGCAAGTTGATCACGAGGGCCCGGACGAGCTGAGGGTCGTCCTCCACCACCAGTACCCGGGTCATCGGTGTGTGCCTTCCCTGTGGGACGGAGGGCCGGATCCTGTGGAACCGGTTTCGTGAACGCGGGAGTCGACGAGCCGGGGTGTCTTCCCCGGTCGCCAACTCCCGCGCGGTGCGCATAAGGCCATCAGCTCTTCGCCACGAGTTCCTTGAGCGCGATGTTGAGTTCGAGGACATTGACGCGGGGTTCGCCGATGAAGCCGAGGGTCCGGCCGTCGGTGTGCTCGTCGACCAGCTTCCGCACCTGGGCGACAGGCAGGTGGTTCTTCTCGGCGACACGGTGGACCTGGATGTCCGCGTATTCCGGGGAAATGTCCGGGTCCAGACCGGAGCCGGAGGAGGTGACCGCCTCGGCGGGCACGTCCGCGGGCTTGACCGTGTAACCGGGGACCGAGTTGTCCTTGATGACAGCGGCCTTGGCGTCCTTGACCCACTTGACCAGGTCGGCGTTGTCACCGGACCGGTTGGTGGCGCCGGACAGGATCAGCTTGTACTGGGCGTTGACACTGTTGGTCCCCAGACCGTTCTGCGGACGGCCCTGGAACCACTTCAGGTCCGGCTCCGGGGTCTCCTGGCCCTTCTTCAGCGGCAGGTTGTACACCTGCCCGATGAGCGAGGAGCCGACCACCTTGCCGTCCGCCTTGATCTCCGAGCCGTTCGCCTTGCCGGGGAGGAGCCCTTGGGCGATACCGGTGACGGCGAGCGGATACAGCACACCGCACACGACGGTCAGGACGAGCAGTGCGCGCAGGCCGGCCCAGAGCAACCGGGCCGTGTTGGTTACCGAGTTGTTCATGGGGATCAGCCGATTCCGGGGATGAGGGAGATGAGCAGGTCGATGATCTTGATGCCGATGAACGGGGCGACCAGGCCGCCGAGTCCGTAGATCCCGAGGTTGCGGCGGAGCAACTTGTCGGCGCTCACCGGGCGGTACTGCACACCCCGCAGGGCGAGCGGCACCAGCGCGATGATGATCAGCGCGTTGAAGATGACGGCGGAGAGGATGGCGGAGTCGGGCGAGGACAGGTGCATGATGTTGAGCTTGTCCAGGCCCGGGTAGACGGCGGCGAACAGCGCCGGGATGATCGCGAAGTACTTGGCGACGTCGTTGGCGATGGAGAACGTCGTCAACGCGCCCCGGGTGATCAGCAGTTGCTTGCCGATCTCGACGATCTCGATGAGTTTGGTGGGGTTGGAGTCCAGGTCCACCATGTTCCCGGCCTCCTTGGCGGCCGAGGTTCCGGTGTTCATGGCCACGCCGACGTCGGCCTGGGCGAGCGCGGGGGCGTCGTTGGTGCCGTCGCCGGTCATCGCGACGAGCTTGCCGCCGGCCTGTTCCCGCTTGATGAGCGCCATCTTGTCCTCGGGGGTGGCCTCCGCGAGGAAGTCGTCGACGCCCGCCTCCTCGGCGATCGCCTTCGCGGTCAGCGGGTTGTCGCCCGTGATCATGATGGTCTTGATGCCCATGCGGCGCAGTTCCTCGAACCGCTCCCGCATGCCGTCCTTGACGACGTCCTTGAGGTGGATGACCCCGAGGACCCGGGCTCCCTGCTCATCCTCGACGGCGACCAGCAGCGGGGTGCCGCCCGCCTCGGAGATCCGGTTGGCCAGGGTGTCGGCGTCCGTCGAGACAGTACCGCCCTGTTCCTTGACCCAGGTGATGACCGAACCGGCCGCGCCCTTGCGAATCTTCCGGCCGTCGACGTCCACGCCGGACATGCGGGTCTGGGCGGTGAAGGCGATCCACTCCGCGCCCACGAGTTCGCCCTGGTGGCGCTCGCGCAGACCGTACTTCTCCTTCGCCAGGACGACGATGGAACGGCCCTCGGGTGTCTCGTCGGCCAGCGAGGAGAGCTGGGCCGCGTCGGCGACCTCGGCCTCGGTCGTCCCCGTCACCGGCACGAACTCCGACGCCTGCCGGTTGCCCAGCGTGATGGTGCCGGTCTTGTCGAGGAGCAGGGTGGAGACGTCACCGGCGGCCTCGACCGCACGACCCGACATCGCCAGGACATTGCGCTGCACCAGGCGGTCCATGCCCGCGATGCCGATCGCGGAGAGCAGGGCGCCGATGGTGGTCGGGATCAGACACACCAGCAGGGCCACCAGCACGACCATCGTGAGGTGGGTGCCGGCGTAGTCCGCGAACGGCGGCAGAGTGGCCACCGCGAGCAGGAAGACGATCGTGAGCGAGGCGAGCAGGATGTTCAGCGCGATCTCGTTGGGCGTCTTCTGCCGGGCCGCGCCCTCGACCAAGGCGATCATCCGGTCGATGAAGGTCTCGCCGGGCTTCGTCGTGATCTTGACGACGATCCGGTCGGAGAGGACCTTCGTGCCGCCGGTGACCGCGGACCGGTCGCCGCCGGACTCCCGGATGACCGGGGCGGACTCGCCGGTGATGGCCGACTCGTCGACGGACGCGACGCCCTCGACCACATCGCCGTCGCCGGGGATGATGTCGCCCGCCTCGCAGACGACCAGGTCACCGATCTTCAGCTCGGTGCCGGGCACGTGCTCCTCGCGGTCACCCACCAGACGTCGGGCCACCGTGTCGGTCTTGGCCTTGCGCAGGGTGTCCGCCTGCGCCTTGCCGCGCCCTTCGGCCACCGCCTCGGCCAGGTTGGCGAAGACGACGGTGAGCCACAGCCAGGCACTGATCGCCCAGCCGAACCAGTCGCCCGGGTCCTTGAAGGAGAACACCGTCGTCAGCACGGAGCCGACCAGGACGACGAACATCACGGGCGACTTGACCATCACCCGCGGGTCCAGCTTGCGGAACGCGTCCGGCAGCGACCTGATCAGCTGCCTGGGGTCGAACAGACCCGCGCCGACCTTTCCTTCGTCCTTGTGGCCGGTCGGCACATCGCTGTGCGGCGCCCGAGTAGGAGTAGTCGTGGACACAGCGTCCTCTTGGTTGTCTATGCGAGTGGTCATGACGCCAGCCCCTCGGCCAGCGGGCCCAGCGCGAGGGCCGGGAAGTAGGTCAGACCGGTGATGATCAGGACCGCGCCCACCAGCAGACCGGTGAACAGCGGCTTCTCGGTCCGCAGGGTGCCCGCGGTCGCCGGGACCGGCTTCTGCTCGGCGAGCGAACCCGCCAGCGCCAGGACGAACACCATCGGCAGGAATCGGCCGAGCAGCATGACCAGACCGATCGTGCTGTTGAACCACTGCGTGTCCGCGTTCAGGCCCGCGAACGCCGAACCGTTGTTGTTGGCACCCGAGGTGTAGGCGTAGAGGATCTCGGAGAATCCGTGCGCGCCGCTGTTGGTCATCGAGTTGCCCGGGGTCGGCAGGGCCATCGCCGCCGCCGTGAAGATCAGCACCAGTGCCGGGGTGATCAGGATGTAGCAGGCCGCGAACTTGATCTCGCGGGTGCCGATCTTCTTGCCCAGGTACTCGGGGGTGCGGCCGACCATCAGGCCGGCGATGAACACCGCGATGATCGCCATGATCAGCATGCCGTAGAGGCCGGATCCGGTGCCGCCGGGCGCGATCTCGCCGAGCTGCATGCCCAGCATGGTGATGCCGCCGCCGAGGCCGGTGAACGAGGAGTGGAAGGAGTCCACCGCGCCCGTCGAGGTCAGCGTCGTCGCCACCGCGAAGATCGACGAGGCGCCGACACCGAAGCGCGTCTCCTTGCCCTCCATCGCCCCGCCCGCGAGGTCGAAGGCCGGACCGTGGTGATGGAACTCGGTCGCCATCATCAGCGCGGTGAAACCGATCCAGATGGTGACCATGGTGGCGAGGATGGCGTAGCCCTGGCGGACCGAGCCGACCATGACACCGAAGGTGCGGGTCAGCGCGAACGGGATCACCAGGATGAGGAAGATCTCGAAGAGGTTCGAGAACGGGGTGGGGTTCTCGAAGGGGTGGGCGGAGTTGGCGTTGAAGTAGCCGCCGCCGTTGGTACCGATCTCCTTGATCGCCTCCTGCGAGGCGACCGCACCGCCGTTCCACTGCTGCGAGCTGCCGAAGAACTGTCCGACCTCGTGGATGCCGGCAAAGTTCTGGATCGCGCCGCACGCCACCAGCACGACCGCGGCGACCACCGACAGCGGCAGCAGGATACGGACCGTTCCACGCACCATGTCGGACCAGAAGTTGCCCAGCTCACCCGTCCGCGATCGAGCGAAGCCGCGGACGAGAGCCACCGCCACCGCCATGCCGACGGCCGCGGAGACGAAGTTCTGCACGGCCAGACCGGCCGTCTGCACGACGTGGCCCATGGCCTGCTCGCCGTAGTACGACTGCCAGTTGGTGTTCGTCACGAACGACGCGGCGGTGTTGAACGCCTGGTCCGGATCGATTGCCGTGAAGCCCAGTGACCCAGGCAGATGCCCCTGCAGGCGCTGAAGGAGATAGAGGAAGAGGACGCTGACGGCGGAGAAGGCGAGGACACCGCGCAGGTACGCGGGCCAGCGCATCTGCGCATTCGGGTTGGCGCCGATGCCCTTGTAGATCCACTTCTCGACGCGCAGGTGCTTGTCGGAGGAGTAGACCCGGGCCATGTAGTCGCCGAGGGGACGGTAGGCGAGTGCCAGTGCCGCTATGAGAGCGAGCAGCTGGAGCACGCCGGCGAGAACGGGACTCATATCGCGGCTCAGAACCTCTCCGGGAAGACAAGGGCGAGGACGAGATAACCCAGCAGGGCGACGGCCACGATCAGGCCGACAATGTTTTCGGCGGTCACAGCTTCGTCACCCCCTTGGCGACGAGGGCCACCAGCGCGAACACCGCGATCGTGGTGACGACGAAGGCCAGGTCGGCCATCGTGAGCTCCTAGAAGAGGTTCGGATCGAACGGACGATTAGAGGTAACCGTCTCTCTGGCCGAATTCGAGCGTCGTTGACGGCTCCCATACGGAGGCTCGGACACCTTTGACGGAACTCTTACGTCCGGGTCATCCATCTGCCGGAAACGCTCGCCCATCCGCCTGAGACATCGACGGTCGGCGCCGTCGAGGTGCGGGAATCTCCCTTTCCGGCAGCCCATGCCACGCCCTGGCGTCAAGAGCGAGCAGGGTGCCCATCAGAGTCGCGTCAAGGCAGGCGCTTCCGGCTTCCCGGGTCTCTACCTTCGGCAGCATGGAACGCCACCACGACGCGCGACACGACGCGGTCCACACTCCTCCAGAGCCGCCTGCGGAGGTGGCGTGGGACCGCCTCTGGGCAAGGAATCTGCGCAGCTCGATCCGCTGCGCGGCCGTACTGCTCACCACTCTCCTGCTGCTCGACTGGGGGGCGGGCACGTTCACCCCCCTGCGCGGCGCGCTGTGGGTCGGTCTCGGCGTGCTCCTGTTCCTGGTGCTGTACCCGCCCAGGGTCAGCGTGGGCAAGGGCTGGCTGGCCTCACGCGGACTGCTGCGGAAGCGGCGGGTTCGCACCGACCTGCTGGTGTCGGTGCGCTGTCTGGACGGCGTCTCGCAGCGGCTCCTCCTGCGGGATGCGTCCGGTGTGCGGGTCGAGATCAACCCCCAGGTCCTGGTGGACAACCCCGACCTGTGGCACCGCCTGGAGGAGGACGCCCAGAAGTCGGCGGCGTCCGGATCACTCATGTGCGGGGCGACCGCGCTTCGCCGGGTCTCGGAGCGGATCGACCGCGAGACCGCCCTGACCGTCTTCAAAGTCTCCGGCCTGGACTGAGCGCACGCTCCGTCGGACTCGCCTGCCCACCGAATGTGGCTGCACCCCGGACATGAGGATGCCCAGCAAGTTGTCAGCCGTCCATCACCGGCCCAGCCGTGTCGAGGGCCGCACCCGTCTGGTCGGCGAGGGTGACCGCGACCAGGCGTGCCTGGTGCGGCGGTACGGGGCCCGGGCCGGGGGTCAGCATGAAGCGGCCCAGGTAGTGGCCGTTGCCGTGGGTACGCAGCTCGATCTCGCCGTCCGGCCATCCGCTCGCGTCGAGGTCCCAGCGCCGCCGCCCGACCGCCAGGTTGCCGTCCTGTTCCAGGCGCGGCGGCTGCCCCATCAGGGTGCCGTACTCGAAGCGGCAGCCGCGCAGGCCGAGGAGTTCGGTCAGCTCCCGCCGGACGTGGTCGACCACGGTGTCCGAGGACTTCGCGGACTGGGCGAGCTCGGCCGTCTCGTGAATCCGGGCCAGGTATCCCGCGTCCGTCACGGTGATCACTTCGAGGCGGCGGGCGCGGGCCGCGAGCTGGGACACGATCAGGCCGACGATCAGCAGCAGAACGGCCGTCTCGATGTCCGCGGACGCGGCGATGTCGAAGGTCTGATACGGACGGGTGAGGAAGAAGTCGAACCAGGCCGCCGCCGACAGCGCCGCGAGCACCCCCGCCGTACGGCTGCCGATCGCCGCGACCGCGACGACCACCACGACCAGGATCAGTGCCTCGTTCGTACGCGACAGATCCGTTCGGAAGGGCACGAGGGCGAGTGCAACCACGAACGGGCCCAGGAGACCCGCCACCAGGGCGAGCCGGTCCCGTATCGGATATCCGGTCGTCATGCCGCCACCTCCTGCGCTCGTCACGACGGCTCCGAGCCCCTGTGCCCTGGCGCTCACGAGTCCTGGTGTGCCACTTTCGGTGTTCATGCGATGCCTCCTACGCTCTGCGGATCACCGGGGTGCTCCGCCCGCTCGGCGAGCGGCAGGGACAGCACCATGGTCAGGCCGCCGCCGGGGGTGTCCTCCGGGGTGAGAGTGCCGTCCATCGCCTCGGTCAGCCCCCGGGACAGGGCCAGGCCCAGTCCGAGGCTGGTGGTGTTGTCGGTGTCGCCCTGTCGCTGGAAGGGTTCGAAGAGCCGGTCGCGGTCCGTGGTCGGCAGGCCGGGTCCACGGTCGATGACACGCACTTCGACGCGGCCCACGTGCGCGCTGGCGGTCAGCAGCACCTTGCGGTCCACCGGGCTGTGCCGGGCGGCGTTGGCGACAAGGTTGGCGATCACCCGTTCCAGCAACGGTGGATCGGCCAGCACGGCCGGAACGTTCTCCAGGTCCGCCACCTCGACCTCGGGGGTGTCCGTCAGCGCGGCCGGCAGGACCTCGTCCAGCGTGGTGGCCCGCAGATTGAGGGTAAGGACCCCGGCCTGGAGGCGGCTCAGATCGAGGAGGTTCTCCACCAGCCGGTTCAGTCTGGCCATGGACTCGTCCGCGGTGGCGAGGAGTTCGTCCCGGTCCTCGTCGGAGAAGTCGACGTCCCGGCTGCGCAGCGAGGAGACCGCGGCCCAGCCCGCCGCGAGAGGCGTACGCAGGTCGTGACCGACCGCCCGCAGCAGCGCCGTGCGCATCCGGTCGGCGGCCTTGACCGGTTCGACCTCGGCGGCGGCCTCGGCGAGCCTGGCCCGTTCGACGGCCGAGCCCACATGCGCGGCGAACGCGGCGAGGACGCGCCGCTCCGACGACGGAAGGCTGCGACCGCGCAGAACCAGGAAGGCGCCGGGTCCCGCGGGCACGACCGTGGCGCCGTCGTCTCCGGGCGGCTCGTCCACCAGCTCCACGGAGTCCATGCCGAAGGTCTCGCGCGTCCGTTCCACCAGCGCCGGGATCGTCGCTCCGCCCCGCACGATGCTGCCGGCGAGCGAGGACATCGTCTCCGCCTCCGCCGTGGCCCGCGCCGAGCGCCGTGACAGGCGCAGCGAGCGGTCCACGACGGTGGCCACGACGGCGGCGACCACCGCGAAGACCGCCAGCGCCAGCAGTGCGTTCGGGTCGCTCAGCGTGAACCGGCCGATGGGCGGGATGAACCAGTAGTTGAGCAGCAGGGACGCCGTGACCGAGGCGATCACCGCCGACACGACCCCACCTATGCAGGCAACGCCCACCACGGTGAGCAGGAAGAGCAGGGCCTCGCTGGTGAGGTTGAGCCGGTCCCGGGCCGTGTCCGGATTCAGCAGGAGGGTGAGTGCCACGGGCAACAGCAGTCCGGCGACCGGGCCCGCGATCCTGCGTACGGTCGAGAGGGTGCGGCGGCGGGAAGGCAGCAAGGTGCCGCGCCCGGCACGTTCGTGGGTGACCGTGTGGACGTCGATGTCGCCGGAGAGTCCGACCACGGTCTCACCGGTGCCGCGTCCGGTGACGAAGCGTTCGATGCGGCCGCGGCGGCTGGTGCCGAGGACGAGCTGGGTGGCGTTCTCGGCGCGGGCGAAGTCCACCAGCGCCGTGGCGACGTCGTCGCCGACGACCGAGTGGTAGCTGCCGCCGAGGTCCTCGATCAGCCGCCGTTGCCGGGCCAGGGAGGCGTGCGAGGCACCCGCGGCGAGACCGTCGCTGCGGGTCACGTGCACGGCGAGCAGGTCACCGCCCGCCGACCTGTCCGCGATCCGTGCGGCCCGCCGGATAAGGGTGTCTCCCTCCGGCCCGCCGGTGAGGGCCACGACCACCCGTTCCCTCGTCTCCCACACCCCGCCGATGTTGTGCTCGGAGCGGTACGACTGGAGCGCCTCGTCCACCCGGTCGGCGACCCACAGCAGGGCGAGCTGGCGCAGGGCGGTCAGGTTGCCGGGGCGGAAGTAGTTGGCGAGAGCGGCGTCGATCTTCTCGGGGGCGTAAATGTTCCCGTGCGCCATCCGGCGGCGCAGTCCCTCCGGCGGGATGTCGACGAACTCGATCTGCTGGGCCCGTCGTACGACCTCGTCGGGCACCGTCTCGCGCTGCGGCACCCGCGTGATCTTCTCGACGACGTCGTTGAGGGACTCCAAGTGCTGGATGTTCAGCGCCGTGATGACGTCGATCCCGGCGGCGAGCAGTTCCTCGATGTCCTGCCACCGCTTGGGATTGCGGCCGCCGCCCGGCACGTTGCTGTGGGCGATCTCGTCCACCAGCGCGACCTGCGGGCGGCGCGCGAGGACGGCTGCCAGGTCCATCTCCTCGAAGTCCCCGCCGCGATAGGAGCAGGGCGTACGCCGGACGACCTCCAGGCCGTCGAGCATCATCTCCGTGCCGGGGCGCCCGTGGCACTCCACGAACCCGACCACCACGTCCGCGCCGCGCGCCGCCCGGCGTCGCCCCTCGTCTAGCATGCGGTAGGTCTTGCCGACCCCGGGTGCGGCGCCGAGATAGACCTTCAACCGTCCGGGCCGTACCTCGCCCGCATCAGGGGGTACACCCCCTGCGACGGGCCGTACCTCGCCCCCGCCGGTCCGTACGTCGCTCATATCGGTCCGTACGTCACTCATCGCAGCCGACGCGCTCCACTCACTGGCGATCGATTCCCCGGAGGGAAGGGTTGCTTCCCCTACCGAACCTCTTGCGCGCGTCGCTCGGCGCGCTCCCTGACGCATCCTTGGCGCCGGTCACGTGGAATTGACACTGCTTTGACGGGCACCGGCCCGATAGGGTGAAAGCGGTGTGCCGGGAAGTCTGGTCGGCGGGGAGCCACAAGGTCTCCTTCTCATGACCAGAGGGATGCCATGCGCGCGGTAGGGACAGTTCTGGCTCTCGTGGTCCTCGCCACCGTGGTGGCCACCTTCGCTCGCCATTGGCGTATCCCCGCGCCCTCCCTGCTCGTGATCGCAGGCCTCGCCGTCGCCCTGCTGCCGGGCACCCCGGAGATCCAGATCAGCCCCGAGATCATCGGCCTCGTCGTCCTGCCACCCCTTCTGTACGCGAGCGCCGAGGAACTGCCCTGGCGCGACCTGCGCGCCGTGTGGAAACCGGTCGGAGTCCTGTCCACGGGCCTGGTCCTTGCCTCGGCGGCCGCGGTCGGGGCGGTCGCCTCCCTGGTCACGCCGCTGTCGTGGCAGATGGCGTTCGTGCTGGGAGCCGTGCTGGCGAGCACCGACCCGGTGGCGGTGACCGCGCTGGGCAGACGGCTGGCGCTGCCGCCCAAGGTGCAGGTGCTGGTGCAGGCCGAGAGCCTCTTCAACGACGCGACCTCTCTCGTCCTCTTCCGGGTCGCGGTGAGCGTCGCCGTGGCATCGGCAGCGGCCGGCTGGGGTGCGGCAGCGAGTGAGTTCGCGCTGCTGGCGGGGGGCGGCATGGTCATCGGTGCCGCGGTCGCGGGCGTGGTGACGCTGATCCGGCGCCGAACCGAGGACCCGGTCCTGGAGACGGTGATCGCGCTGGTCACGCCCTACGCGGCCTACGTCCTGGCCGAGGCCGCGCACGCCTCGGGTGTCACCTCGGTGGTGATCGCCGGAGTCGTCCTGGGCGGACGGGGCGACGGCCTCACCAACGCCCGCATCCGCCTCCAACTCCACGCCGTCTACGGCACGGTGGTCTTCCTGCTGGAGAGCGTCGTCTTCAGCCTCATCGGGCTCGCCCTGCCGGCGCAGGTGCAGGCGCTGTCCGACGCCGACGGCGCCTGGCCCCTGTACGCGCTCGCCGTCGCCGCAACGCTCGTCGCCATGCGCCTGTTGTGGCTGGCGCCGCTGTCCGCCGTGGTACAGCGCAAAGGCGGGATCCAGCGGATGAACTGGCGGGTTCCGGTCGTCCTGACCTGGGCCGGCACCCGCGGCGTGGTCCCCCTGGCCGCCGCCCTGTCCATCCCCGTGACCATGGAGGACGGTTCCACGCTCTCGGAACGCCCCCTCGTCCTCGTCCTGACCACCTCGGTCGTGGTCGTCACGCTCGTCGTCCAGGGCTTCACGCTGGTTCCGGTCGTCCGCCGCTCGGGCATCGCCCTCGAACCCGACCACACCGAACGCGAGGAGGCCGCCGCCCGCTGCAGCCTGGCGAACGCGGGCCTGAGCCGGCTGGACGAGATATCCGAACTGGAAGCTGTCCCCGACGTCGTCCTCGACCGGCTCCGCCGCGGCCTGACGGCCCGCCTCGACGACGCGAGCGATCGCCTGGGGCAGGCCGACGGCGACGGCACTCCGGCGGAATCCGCTGATCTCACCTACCGCCAGCTACGACGTGACCTGATCACGGTGGAGGAGGCCGAGCTCCAGCGCCTCTACGACCGACACCGCATCAGCGACACGACCCGCCGCCGCCTGCAACGCTCGCTGGACCTGGAGGAAGCCCGGCTCGCGGACGCGCACGGGCTGACCCGAGATTGAGGCCGAGCGCGGGCAGTCGATCGCCTAGACGAGTAAGTCCGAACCCCGCCTGAGCCGCGGTGCGTGTGCATCCGATCGTTCCGTTTACAGAACGTTCTGTTTATGGAACGCTAGTCGCGTCACGACAATGCATCACCGGCGCGGTAGGGGCGGAAAGCTATGGAACTGGCCCAGGAGGTGGGCGAGCGGCTGCGCCGTCTGCGCCAGGACGGCGGCCTTTCGCTGTCGGAACTGGCCCGCCGCTCCGGCGTCGGCAAGGGCACGCTCTCGGAACTGGAGACCGGCCGGCGCAATCCGACCCTGGAGACGCTGTACGCGCTGACCACGGCCCTCGAGGCGCCGCTAAGCACGGTCGTCGGCCCCGCCCCGGTGCAGGGCGCGGCGGTGCACGCGGTGCTGACGGACCGCGTGCAGGACGCGGCTGCGGTGTCGGAGGTGTATCGCATCCGCATTCAGAGCGGCGCGGTGCAGCGGTCGGCCGCTCATGTGCCGGGCACGGAGGAGCACTTGCTGGTCTTCAGCGGCACGGCGCGGGTTGGTCCCGCCTCCGCCCCGATCGAGGTGGGCCCGGGCGGCCATGCCCGGTGGGCGGCGGATGTACCGCATCAGTACGAGGCGGTGGGGAGGGATGTGGAGGGGGTGTTGGTGGTGCGCTACCCGGTGGAATGAGATTCCTGCGCCGCACCGCCCTGCGCCAGGCCACGACCACCGCCGATCGGCCGTGGGATCCACCGCTGCGGCAGGAGGCCGACAGCATCCAGTCCGTAGTCCCGGGTCTGATGGTCGGTCTGACAAGGGCAGGAACAGCCAGGCCTGCCGGGGCTATTGGGTGGTGATTTCATGCAAAGCCAGCTACGTCATCGAGAGACAGGATGATCCCAGTACATGCCTATACGTATAGCGCGCCCGGACGAACTACCTGCCCTCGTCCAGCACCCCGACCAGCCCGAGCGCAACGCCGGGACAGCCGCCTACCTCACCGACCTACTTGCCAAGAAGTGCACCCGGCCGGAGTGGTGCCTGGTCG
This sequence comes from Streptomyces sp. NPDC015532, assembly GCF_043078065.1. Lineage (NCBI taxonomy): Bacteria > Bacillati > Actinomycetota > Actinomycetes > Kitasatosporales > Streptomycetaceae > Streptomyces > Streptomyces sp. NPDC015532. The sequence goes on from NZ_JBIBSY010000002.1 coordinate 401,274, forward strand.
CGGAGGACGAGGCCGGTCGGCTCACCGCGGCCACCGCGCTATGGACCCTCCCCGGGAACGACGTCCCGATGGCCCTGGTGCTCCTTGAGACACCGTGGGACGAACCCGGCCTGGCCACCGGCCAGGCGCTGCTGGCCGAGGCCGTCGCCCTGGCCGACTCGCTCGGCGCCACGGAGCTGGAGCACGTCACCGACTCGCCGACGCAGCCGCCGCAGTACCAGGCGGAGCCGGAACGGCGCGCCGAGCTTCTCCGTCTGGCGGGCTTCGAGCGGGCCCGTGACGGTCGCCGCTTCCGCCGCCGCTCCGGGGCAGAACTCACTTCGCATGATGACCGATTGACCTGGCATTCCCTGCCCAGTCTGGGCCGTGAGCCGTTCATCGCTCTCCTCGCCGAGGCGCTGCCGACCAGCGCCGACGCCCAACTCGCCGCCAAGGTCGCCCGGCATGGCGCCCGGCGTGCCGCGGAGAGCCTCTTCGCGGACATGGAGGAGTTCTTGTACGAGCCCTCGTGGTGGGAACTCGGCTACGCTCCGGACGGCACGCCGGCTGCCCTCAGCCTTCCCGCCCGAAACCCCTCGACCGCGGTGATCGGCCTGGTGGCGGTGTCTCCCGCCTGCCGCGGCAACGGCTACGCGACGGCGGTGGTGGCCCGCGGCACGCGACTGCTGGTCGAAGCGGGCGCCGAGGAGATCCGCGGCGACTGCGACGCGGCCAACACCGCCATGATCATGGCTTTCGAACGGGCAGGCTACGAGAACTTCGCCGACCGCCAGGAGTTCACCCGCCGGTTGTGAGCGGGGGCCGCTCCCGCGCCGTAACGAATGCTGAGCGGCCCCTCCCCACCCCGGTTGGTAGGGCTGGACGAGTAGGTCCGAAGTCCTGCGGGCGTAAAGGAGAAGGGTCTCGTTGATCGTTGTGTGACGAACGACAGCGAGACCCTTCTGACCGCCCTGTACGTGAAGATCGACGACGAGCCGGCGGGACCACGACGGCTGGGCAGACCCCCGGTGTTGACCGACTCCGAGCTCGTGTGCCTCGCGCTCGCCCAGTCGCTGCTCGGCTTCACGTCCGAGACGCACTGGCTGCGCTACGCCGGCAAGCACCTCACCGGGATGTTCCCGTACCTCCCTCAGCAGTCCGGCTACAACAAGCCGCTGCGGTCCCCGCTCGGCCTGGTCAAGCGGGTCATCCGGATGCTGGCGAAGTCGAGCGACTTCTGGCTGGACTGCTCGACCAGGCCCTGCGGTCCCTGCTGCGACACCCGAACTGCTCCTTCATGCTGTTCCCGCCGCGTGGCGACCGCCGGATCCATCTTCACAGGCCCCCTGCCCGGCCTCTCGGCGAGCGGCCTTGCTGCCCTCCTCGACCGGGTGCGGGCCAAGGGTCGGCATGCCGAGGTCGGCCACCGCCGCGCCCCTTCGGCAGGCCGTCCTGGTGGTGCGGCGGCGCACCACCAGGGCACCGAGTCCGGCGACCACGGTGAGCACCGCGAGGGCCGGCATCCACAGTGCGCCGATCGCGGAGGTGACGCCGATGCCGCCGAGGACGACCAGGATCGGTCCCCCGCAGCACACCGCACAGGCGGCGATCGTGGCCGCGCCGACGCCGAGAATGCCCCAAGAGCGGGACGGACGGGGTCCGGAAGGGGTCCGCTCGGCGAGCAGCAGCCCGGCGTCCTCGTAGAAACGCAGCGTCGTGGCCGGAACGCCGGATCGTTCGGCCAGCTGGGAGATGCGGTAGGTCGTCACACCGCCGACGGTAAACCTTCGACCCGACTCGAATGTCAAGCGTCGTTCGCCTGCTTGCCCTGCACCGCGTCGGGATCGCCGGCTGGGGACGCGCGACTTCTCTCGCATCCATACCGTCAGCGACGAACGCCCCGAGCGTCTCAGCGGAACTCGGCGAGCCGTGGCCGCAGCCCGAGGGCGGTGAGCGCGGCCACCGATGCCAAGGCTCCCAGGGCCCCCGGCAGTAGATCTTCCACTGAGGAGCGGCCTGCCTGGACCGACGCGGTGAAGTGCCGGCGGTTGATGTCGGTCACCTTGTCCAGCGCCGTCATCCAGGCCCCGAAGTGCGCGTTGGACGTGCCCGCCTCCCAGCCCATGCAGAACGCGACGGCCTCGCGTTCCCTGCCCTGCGTGAGCAGGGCACGGATCTTGCGGTCGTCGCGTTGGTACACGGCGTACGTCTCGACCGTCCTCTCCGCCGCGGTTCGCTCGCCGGCGAAGGTGACGTTGTCGAGTTCTCGCCGGAACTCGCCGGTGAAGCGCAGGTCGCCGTGGTCGGAGCGGTATGCCCGCCATGTCGTGGCGAGTTCGTCGTCGTAGGTGGCGAGGGTGGCGCCCTTGAGCCCGTACAGCTCCTGCGACTTGGCGAGGAAGGTCTGCGCGTACTGCTCCCGGCGCTCGGGGTCGAGGAGATAGCGGCTCTCGTCGGCGTTCGCGGCGTAGGCGATCGCGCGGGCGCGGGAGAGCGCGACGACGGAGTCGAACGCGTCACGCCGTGCCCCGCGCAGATGCTCGGCGGTGGCCGACAGCGCCTGGACGCCGAGGAGGACGGCGAGCAGCGCGCAGACCGTGGCGGCCAGGACGCCGGGGTTGAGGATCCGGTGGAAACGGCGGGCCAGGTACCACTGGAGAACGCCGAGGGAGAGGAGGAGCAGTACGCCGAGAACGATGGCGGAGGTGAGCTGGGTCGCCAGGGCCGAACGGGCCTGTGCGTACCGCGTGTTGAACGCGCTGTCGTTGGAGTCCACCAACTTCCGCGCGTCTGGGAGGAGTTGATTGCGTAGCAGGTCGGTGGCCTTGCGGTAGTCCACAAGGGCGGCCGGCTTGCCCCCGGTTCGGCCGTCGTTCTCCAGGGCTCGCCCGATGAGCTCTTGGTACTCGGCGAAGTCGTCGGTCAGGGACTCCACGGTGTGCTCGTCGGTGCGGTCGCCCTGGGCGGCGACGGCGAGTGTGCGCAGGTCGTGGCCGATGGTGCGGCGGGCGTCGCCGTAGAAGCCGACCGCCTTCGCGTACGGCGTCGCCAGGCGCCCTTGGCCCGCGTTACCGCTGGACAGAAGAATGTTGGCGGCCTGCGCGTCCATGTCGTTCAGGGCGAGGTCGAGGTCGGCGGCGCTGGTGGTTCGGGGCGCGTCCCGTCCCGCAACGGCGTCCCAGGTACTGATGGCGGCGACCCCGGCCGACGCGAGCAGCAGGGCCAGGGCGACGGCGAGCGAGACCGTGGTCATACGCAGGAGACGCAGCCGCGCGGGCAGGGTGGCCCAGTAGCGGCGGCGCACAGCAGCCCAGGCTGCTATGGCCCGGCGCCGGAGGCGATGACGCCCCGGGACACCCGGCCGCGGACCCCCTCCGGGCCGCGGGCCGGGTGCACCCCCGGGCCGGGCGACAGGTCCGTGCTGCGGCTGTGCGCCGGTCCCGGCCGCCGCCTCAGGACTGCGCGTGGTGACGGCCATGGGGTCCCCCTGTTCAGCGAAGCCGAAACCCTGGGGAGGCCACAGCTCTCCGGCGTCACGCCACGGACGATCGCCCGTGTCCCCGGTGTCGCCCAGTCTGGGACCGGTCTCGGGCACCTGTGCCGTTCGTTGACGATGTCCTGACGCTTTCTCAGGTGGCTTTGACGACGCCTTGACGTCACCCACCGGCCGGCCGTAAGAGAGGCGCAAATTCCTTGCTCGACAGGACAGTTCGAAGGTGCGGCCGGGCTAGATTTCCCTCGGTCGCCGGAGAGGCCTCGGACGTCAGTGGCCTGACCGCTTCCCTCCCGGAAGCACCCGCGGACGCCTTCCTCGCCCGAGGGCGTCCGAATGGCCTCCCCGGCGGCCGAGCACGCGGCGGCGTTGTCGTCGTCATCGCGCCGCCGATGCCCGTGCGCAGCTCTGCGGTGCCGGGATCCAGGCACCGCAGAGCCCGCCGGCCACCAGTTCCCATGTCAGCTCGACCGGTCGTCGGCGCGCCCCGGTGCGCTCGTGCCGGTTCCCCACCGAGGCTCGAAGGTCCCGATGATTCCCGCCGCTCCCCAGCAGGCTCCGCCGACCCGACCACAGCGCGCCCCCCAATCGAGGGGAGAAGCGAAACGCCGGGCACCGAGCGGTCTGTTCGAGCCCGCGCAACTCGTGCAGTCCTTCCCCGAGGCACTTCGTAAACTGCACCCTCGGGTCCTGGTGAAGAACCCGGTGCTGTTCGTCGTCTCCGTGGGAGCCGTCCTCACAACCCTGTCCGCGGTGCTCCACCCCGCCGTCTTCACCTGGGTGATCAGCGCCTGGCTGTGGCTGACGGTGATCTTCGCCAACCTCGCGGAGGCCGTCGCCGAGGGCCGCGGCAAGGCGCAGGCACAGGCGCTGCGCAAGGCCCGTACGGACACGGTCGCGCTGCGCCTGCGCCACTGGAGCTACGGCACCGATCTGCGCCACGCCGACACCGAGGCCGTAGCCGCCACCGACCTCAAACCCCTCGATGTCGTGCTGATCGAGGCCGGCGAGCTCATCCCCGCCGACGGCGACGTCATCGACGGTGTCGCCGCGGTGGACGAGTCGGCGGTCACGGGGGAATCCGCGCCGGTCATCAGGGAGTCGGGGGGCGACCACAGCGGCGTCACGGGCGGCACGACCGTACTGTCGGACCGGATCATCGTCCGCGTCAGCGCCCGCCCGGGACACTCCTTCCTCGACCGGATGATCGCGCTCGTCGAAGGCGCCTCCCGGCAGAAGACCCCGAACGAGATCGCGCTGAACATCCTCCTCGCCGCGCTCACCATCGTCTTCCTCCTGGTCGTCATCACCCTCCAGCCGATGGCCGAGTACGCTGACGCCGCCCAGTCCACCACCGTCCTCGTCGCCCTCCTCGTCACCCTCATTCCCACGACCATCGGCGCCCTGCTCTCCGCGATCGGCATTGCGGGCATGGACCGACTCGTCCAGCGCAACGTCCTCGCCATGTCCGGCCGTGCCGTCGAGGCCGCCGGCGACGTGGGCACCCTCCTCCTCGACAAGACCGGCACCATCACCCTCGGCAACCGCGAGGCCGCCGCGTTCGTGCCGCTGCCGGGCATCGAGGAAGGCCAACTCGCCGACGCCGCCCAGTTGTCGTCCCTGGCCGACGAGACGCCGGAGGGCCGCTCCGTCGTCGTACTGGCGAAGGAGCGGTACGGACTACGGGCGCCTGCCGAGGGCGAGCTGAGCCATGCCAGGTGGGTGAGCTTCAGCGCGCAGACCCGGATGAGCGGCGTCGACCTGAGCTGGGACAACGGCGCGGTGTGCGCGATCCGCAAGGGCGCCGCCCAACAGGTCGTCGAGTGGGTGGAGATGTATGGCGGCCATGTCCCGCCCGAGGCGCGCTGGTCGGCGGATTCCGTGGCCTCCTCCGGCGGCACCCCGCTCCTGGTGGCCGTGCACGACTGGAACGGGCCGCGGGTACTGGGCCTGATTCATCTGAAGGACATCGTCAAGGACGGCATCCGCGAACGCTTCACGGAGCTGCGCCGCATGGGCATCCGCACGGTGATGATCACCGGCGACAACCCGCTCACCGCCCGCGCCATCGCCGAAGAGGCGGGCGTGGACGACTACTTGGCCGAGGCGACCCCCGAGGACAAGCTCGCGCTGATCAGACGGGAACAGGAGGGCGGCAAACTCGTCGCCATGACCGGGGACGGCACGAACGACGCGCCGGCGCTGGCACAGGCCGACGTCGGCGTTGCGATGAACACCGGAACCTCGGCCGCCAAGGAGGCCGGGAACATGGTCGACCTGGACTCCAACCCCACCAAGCTCATCGAGATCGTCCAGATCGGCAAGCAACTGCTGATCACCCGGGGCGCGTTGACGACCTTCTCCATCACGAACGACGTGGCGAAGTACTTCGCGATCATCCCCGCGATGTTCGCGGGTGCCTACCCGGGCTTGGAATCACTCAACGTCATGGGCCTGCACAGCCCGACGTCCGCGATCACCTCGGCGATCATCTTCAACGCGCTCATCATCGTCGCCCTGATCCCGCTCGCACTGCGAGGGGTGCGCTACACGCCGTTGTCGGCGCACGACCTGCTGCGCCGCAACCTCATGCTGTACGGCCTCGGCGGCCTCGTCCTGCCCTTCATCGGTATCAAGTTGATCGACCTGCTGATCTCCAGGGTGCCGGGTCTTGGCTGAGCCGCGCACGCTCCCGCACCCCGGCCGTCAAGGACGTGTATGCGCACGTCAGGAGCACATCAGAGAAAGGCCTTCCGGATTGCCCGGGACATTCGCAACCGCTTCCATGGAGTCTGTGAACAGCGCCTGGCTCCTCTTCGACCGGCCGCCGAGTCCCGCTCGGCCGCTCCGTCGTGCGCCGCGCTGCGCGGAAACGTCCGCGTCCTTCTGACGCGCTCGTCCGCGAACCGAGGGGCGTCGCGATCCGATCCGACGCCCCTTTCCCCTCCTCACCTGCCCGCACGTGCGCCGCCCCTCGCCGGGGCTGTGGGCGTGCTTGTACACCTGGATGAACGATGCCCGACTCCACCCCTTCCTCCCGAACCGTACTCGTCACCGGCGCCACCTCAGGCATCGGTTACGAGACCGCCCGGCAGCTCGCCGAACGCGGTGCCACCGTGCTGCTGCACGGCCGCACCGCGGAAGAGGCGCGCGCCGCCGCCGACCGTCTCATCGCCACCGCCGGTGTCGACGCGGGCCGACTGCGCACGTACGCCGCCGACTTCACTCACCTCGACGAGGTCGAGTCCATGGCGAGCCGCGTCGTCGCCGAGCACCCGCACCTCGACGTCCTCGTCAACAACGCGGGCATCGCGGCGCCCGAGCGGCACACCGTCACCGCGGACGGCAACGAGATCGCCCTCCAGGTCAACTTCCTCTCCCACTATCTCCTGACGTGCCTGCTGGAATCGGCGCTCACCACAGACCCCGGCGGGCGGGTCGTCAACGTCTCCTCCTCCCTGCACCGCACCGCGAACATCCAGTGGAACGACCCCAACCGCGCCCGCCGCTACTCCCGGCTCGCCGCCTACGCCCAGTCGCAGCTGGCACTCACCGTCTTCGCCGCCGACCCACGCGTGACCGCGGTATCCGTCCACCCCGGTATCTGCGACACGGCGCTGCTGCCCCTGTACGCGCACGAAGGCGTCACGCCGGCCGAGGGCGCGGCGAACGTGGTCCGCCTGTGCGACCCGGCCGTCGAGATCGTCAACGGCGCCTACTACGACCGCGCCGAGCACGTCGAACCGGCCTCGGCCGCCAGCGAGGACCGCACGATCAAGCGCCTCAACAAGCTCGCCGATCTACTCGTCGGCCGTACCGGTTGAAGTTTCTTTTCACACAACGGAGTTGATGCCCATGTCGAAGCGCGCCCGCAAGAAGAAGGCCCGCCGCAAGAGAAAGGCGAACCACGGCCGCAGGGCCGGTCAACGCTGAGCCCCAGGGGCGACCCCGTCACACACCTGGGTCGCCCCATTCCCAGTGACAGGTGACCTCGTGATCCAGCTCCTTCCCCACCAACTTCCCTCCCTCTCCCGGTGGTTTCCCGCCGCCGCACCCGGCCCCGTCACTCTCGCCGAGCACGCCCTGGCCACCGGAACCGGGCAGTGGTGGGCCGACCGGGCCGTACATCCGCGCACCGTCGCCGTACGCTGCGCCGATCACGCCCCGCTACGCGGTGACCCGACCGCCCTCGCCACCGGAGCCCTCACACCGCTGGCCGACTGCTACATCGACGCACCCCACCGCTTCCTCCCAGCCCTCGCCGACGCCTTCGACCAGGTCACCCCCTGGGAGCGCATGGTGTACGTACATCGCACGCCGCCCTCCTCGATAGCCCGCCTCCCCTGGGGCGTGACGGTACGACGACTCGCACCGGAGCATGCCCCGGCCCTCGCCGAACTCGACACCGACGCGGTCTGGATCCACGGCACATGGGGAGGTCCGGCCGCTCTCGCGGCCTCCGGCCTCTGCTGGGCCGCCTTCCACAAGGACCGCGTTCTGGCTATCGCCTGCGCATACTTTCTGGGCAGCACATACGCGGACATCGCCTGCGTCACGATCCCCGAGCACCGGCGCGAACACCTGGCAGTGGCCTGCCTCACCGCCCTGTTGGCAGACATCGCGGCCCGCGGTCACACCGCGAGCTGGTCCTGCGCCCGCGACAACCGCCCCAGCCGCCTACTCGCCTGGACCGCCGGCTTCAGGCTGGAACGCGAGTACGTCCACTACGCGGCAGGAAGTCCCAGACGGCACGACCGCCTCACCGCATAGCCGCCGCATCACCGCACGACCCCAGAGACCGTGCGGGAATGAGATCCGAGGTGACCAGCGCTCCGGTGCGACGCCAGTGGCGGGACACCTGGATCAATGGGCCTGATCGGACTCTGACGGCCCAGCACCAAGTCCCGTACCCGGCACCGGGGTTCAACCCGCGCGAAGCCGCCCGCTACCTGGCTCACCAGGGCCTCGAACGGCCCCTGCCAGCGGGCGAGGTCTACGCTGCGGCTCGCCGCCACCGCACAATCTTGAAGAGTCCTCACACTCCACCAAGATCACGCAATGGCCGTCCTGTTCCGCGACGAACGACGAGGTCACGGAGTCCTGCTGGTACTGGGGCATGGACCCGCTGGATCCCTAGCCGAAGATTGCCGGACACCGGCAATGCGCAGAGATCCGCCGCGCACGCATGCTGATTTCTGCAAGCAGAAACGGAGGGCATCAGTGGAAGCAACCACAACTCGCAGCGTGGCGCGTGCACGCATGGGATCGACCCTGGCGGTGACGGTTCTTCTGCTGCCTTTCGGCGTCTACGGGCTGGCCAGGGAGGGGGTAGTCCCCGAAGGCGCACCGATCGTGCTCGGCCTGCTGTCCGTGATCGCCAGCTCCGTCCTGCTACCGGCACTGTGTGAGGAGCGAGCCCCGTTACGGCACTCATCGTCGCACCTGGCTGCACACACCTTGACCGGCGAACGGTCCGTCGACCTCAACCGAATCACCACCGTCAGGCTGCTGACGACCTTCTCGTACGGCAGCACGTACCGGACCCTGTTGGTGCGCGACGCCCACGGTGTACGACTGGGTATCACGACCGAGAGAAGCCGCAGGAAGCTACGCCGAGCGATCGAGAAGGCAGACGCGGACACCGCGCGAGGTGTCCCCGGGCCCCGCGTGAGCCGTGCGGCCCGGGCACATCTGGGCCTTGCCCCAGGGCGAGGGCTCGTCGTCCACACGGTTCTCGCCTTTCTGCTTACGACGGTGTCCGTGAGCCTGTACGTGGTTGCTGGAGTCCGACTCGGCGGGCAGTAAGCCTTCCCCTGCAATGACTGATAGCCGCACGGCCCTTACCGCCACGACTCAACTCGTGCTCACGATCTACGGCTGGAGTCCTATTACTCCAGCAGCACTTTGACGTTTCCCCTGTTCAGGGGCAGTCTCGGTGAGTGTAGTGGGCTGATTGCCGACCTGTGTTCTCTTTCCTGGTCCGCCCCTCGATCGTGTGCAGCCGCCGTCGGTAGTGGCAACGCTCTGGGCAGCCTTCGGGCGTGATCGACGAGCGTGCAGTTGAGATCTGGAACGACGAGCTCGAGGAATTGTTCCTGCGTACCGGACACCGCTTCAAGCGCGTCGAGCCGCGTTGCAGGATGCGTGACTACATCCGTGGACTGCTGGGCCCGGTCGGCCGAAAGAACGGCTGGCAACTGGCCGAATACGCTGGACACCGAACCCCTGACCGCCTGCAGCGGCTCCTCAACGGCGCCCGCTGGAACGCCGACGAGCTCCGCGACGACCTCCAGCACTACGTAGCCGAACGACTCGGCGAGCCCGACGGCATGCTCGTCCTCGACGACACCGGCTTCCTGAAGAAGGGCACCACCTCGGCCGGCGTGCAACGGCAGTACTCCGGCACCGCCGGCCGCACCGAAAACTGCCAGATCGCCGTGTTCGCCGCCTACGCCACTACGCGCGGACGCGCCCTGGTGGACCGGGAGTTGTATCTGCCCAAGTCCTGGACCGACGACCGCGACCGCTGCCGCGCCGCCCACATTCCTGACGAGCGCACCTTCGCCACCAAGCCTGACCTGGCCAAGGCCATGGTGCTGCGGGCGATCGCCTCTCCGCTGCCGATCGCCTGGGTGACCGCCGATTCCGCCTACGGCCAGGAGTGGCGCTTTCGCCGCTTGCTGGAAGAGACCGCCAACGGCTACGTCCTGGCCGTCCCGAAGTCCCAGCAGGTGCCGCACTTCGGACGCATCGATCACCTCTTCTCCCAGGCACCGGGCGAGGCATGGGAGAGACGTTCGTGCGGTGACGGCGCAAAGGGCCCGCGCCTCTAACACTGGCCCTGCAGATCACGTCCATCGAGGACTTCGACGGCGACATGCCCACCCACCAGCGATGGGCACTGGCACGCCCCAGCATCAACAAGCCCGACGAGATCGCCTACTACCTCGCCCATGCACCGCTCGGCACCACGATCGAGTCCCTGGTCCGTGTCGCCGGGATGCGCTGGGCCATCGAGGAAGCCTTCCAGGCCGCGAAGAACGAATGCGGCCTGGATCAGTACGAAGTCCGCCGCTGCACGGGCTGGATGCGGCACGTCACCCTGGCCATGCCGGCGCATGCATTCCTGGCCGTCATGGCCGCCGACGCCGCGGCAAAAGGGGCAGCAGAAGCGGTTCCTGCCTCGCACCCCTCACCGTGGCAGAAGTTCGGCGGCTCCTGGCAACTGTCCACTCACCCACGGCTCACCAGCCCCCCATCAACGCACGCGCACTGAGATGGTCGCACTGACGCAGACGACGCCAAGCCGTCGCCCGACGTTGCCACTACCGACGGCGGCTGCACACGATCGAGGGGCGGCCCGGGAAAGAGAACACAGGCCGGCAATCAGCCCACTACACTCACCGAAACCGCCCCTGAACAGGGAAAACGTCAAAGTGCTGCTGGAGTATCAGCGCCGTCTCACCATCCGCCCGCCACTGCAGCCGCTGCTGGAACACCGGCTACGGACGCGGCATGCGGAGATCACGGCATTCCTCTGCGAAAACCTTCGGGCGGAGGTGGCAGGGAGTCCACGAAATTACTGGACAGCCAGGGACGTTGGTCACTTCATGACTCACCGACCAGAGCCCCGCTCCCTGTCCGACGAAACCCTCTGCAGTTTGCTCGGCCGGGAGCAGTTCGGCACGCTCGCCACCATCCAACGCAGCGGCCACCCCCACCTGACAACCATGGTGTACAGCTGGGACCCCGAAGCCCGCATTGTGCGGTTCTCGACCACGGCGGATCGGGTCAAGGTCCGGCACCTGCGGCGCAATCCACGCGCGGCGCTGCACGTGTCGGGCGGCGACGTGTGGTCGTTCGCCGTCGCCGAAGGCGAGACCGTGGTCTCCGAGAGCACGACAGTTCCCGGAGACGCGGTCGGGCTGGAACTGCTCGGGATGATCCCGCAGGCCGCGAGGCCCGAGGACGAAGATACGTACCTGGAGGAGTTGGTCGCCGAGCGCCGCGTGGTCATCCGCCTGAAGGTGGACCGACTGTACGGCACGGTGCTTGACATCGACGACTAGGAGATATCAGGCCCGTGCTGGTCGCAGTCCCTCGTCGAGGACTGCGACCAGCACGGTCGCTTCGCAACGGACGGCGAGCTCGTCGTATCTCGTTGCCACGGCCCTGTGGCGCTTGAGTCGCCGACGAGGTTGCGCAGGTCGGCGATCCAGAGAGGCACAAGAAACAGCACCACTCGATACGGGTCTGCCGCAGCGTTGGGTGACAGGTTTGACCTGCCCCACCTCTCAGCTTCCAGTTCTGGCGTGGGCCGCGTCGAGGCCCTCAGCGCCGCGCAGGGCCGCACTCTGGACCAGGCGGTGAACGGTGCGCTGCTGGAGCGAGCCGACGCTATCCACCGTGACTCCATGACCGACTACCTCGCCCAGCGGCGGCGACCTTGCCGCCAGCGCCGGAGAGCTGGCCGGGCCGGGGCTATCGCGCCGGCCTCCTCGTCGCGGACATCTGACTCTGGTCCGCCCGCTGAACGAACAGGCACATCACGGCCGGAGGCATTCTCCCTGCGGATCGAAGCAGACGCGTCCGTGCTCACGAACCAGCGCAGCGGCGTACTCGGACACTTCCTCAGCCTTGCCGTAGGGCAGAGAAATTGTCAATTCGTGCGGATGCTCGGCTACAAGAGGGACGGCGGGGCTACTGCTCGTTGATGAGGTTGGGGAGTTTGCGCATGTCGTGGAAGACGATGGTGCCGGGGCCTTCGAGTCGTTCGGCCGGGGTGAGCCCGCCCGCGTAGCCGAAGGCGTGCATCCCGGCGGCGCGGGCGGCCTGGACGCCAGGGTAGCTGTCCTCGACCACGGCGCAGGCCGCAGGATCGATGCCCATCTGCCGTGCCGCATGCAGGAAGAGGTCGGGGGCCGGCTTACCCCGGGAGACCTCGGTAGAGCTGAAAATGTGGCCCGTGAACCGGTCGTAGAGTCCGGTGACGCCGAGAGTGTGGCGCATCTTCTCGTGGGAGCCGCTGGAGGCGACACAGACCGGCAGGGTGATCTCGGCCAGTGCCTCGGGCAGTCCGTCCACGGCCTCAAGGCCTGCGTCCACCGCCTCCCGGTGGCGCTGAATCAGCTGCTTCCACCAGAAGGCGGCGATCTCCTCCCCCAGCCGCTGGGCAATCTGTTCGCAGATGGATTCCCGTGAGCGCCCGATGAATCGGTCTATGACGTCCGCCTGAGTCAGCGGCCAGCCGAGCTCTGCTCCCAACGCGATCTGGATGCGCACGGCGATGCGTTCACTGTCGACGAGCACACCGTCACAGTCGAATATGACGAGTTCAATCGGCTTGATCATTCCCGCAGCATAGGCGGCTTGCCCGGTCATGCGGCTGTGATGCGGCAACCGATGCCGAACCAGGCCATGCTCACGCGGGAGGCAGGCGAATCATGCGGCTGTGATGCGGCAACCGATGCCGAACCAGGCCATGCTCACGCGGGAGGCAGGCGAAGGCGATGCAGGACATCAGACGTATACCGCCGACGCTGCCAAAAGCACTCACCGCGGCAACCCAGACAGCCAAAAGCAGACCGCGGATGCCAACCCCGATATGACACTTGCGGCCTGCGATCTTCATGCGGGCATCGATGCCCTGACCGGCCGCGGGCACATTCGCGGAGGCCTACACACCCTGTGCGTCCAACACACAGCCGGTCAGCTCACCACCACAGCCCGCCTCCCACAATCGCGTCCACCACTACCCATCCAACGCCACGCTGGCCGACCACCTCACCCCCGCCCACCGCACCACGGCCAACCCCGACACAGACCCCGCCCAGAGACTGGAACTTGTCGCGCAGCGGCTCGGACGGGCGGAGCCTCACTGGCGTCGGCGACGTCCACAGCCCCGGTGTCGGTGATCAGGTGAGTCGTCCGGTCAAGCCGGCGAGGCACATCAGGCTTCCGCCGAGGGTTCATGATGGACGCAGCCGGTCAGCACGGCCGCGGTCTGGGTCAGGTGCTGGACCAGCAACTCGGCCGCAGTGTCCGCGTCGCGGGCCAACGCCGCCTCCTCAAGCCGACGGTGCTCGCCAAGATCGACGGCGAGCGAGGCAACGTCGAGTACGACCTTCAGATCCTGCGCGTGGAGGCCTTGCCGTTCGGGTGGATCTTCTACTGGGGAGCCGTCTGGGACGGTCAGGGACAGCGCCCTCGATTGGGGGGCAACGGTCCTTTCCTGGTGGATCGTGAAAACGAGCGGTTGATCCGAACTGCCACCAGCGTCCCCGTGACCCGTCAGATCGCCGACTACGACGCGAAGCTCACGCACGAAACACGGCAGCGAAGCGAGCCGTACAGCAGCGCAGTACCGCAACCCCAGGAACTGACCCTGGCCGCTGCCGTCCCTCAGAGGCCTCGATGCGACCAGAATGACCGCCGCTGGCCGAACTGGCTAGAACTGCTGCGCGAAAGGCTTCTGGGTCCGTCATGGCGTAGAGAGTAGGCGACGCGATTTCAACCTTCGGGCCACGCGACCGCCTGTACAGCAGCGAAGTACAGCAACCATGTCAACCGCCACCGTCCCACAGCGACCTTGACGGACCTCACGACCAGCCGGGCAGACCGCAGTGACCATCATGCCCATAGTTCGCATCGAGGGGTAGGGAGGCCGGACCTCGAGCGGTGGCGGACGGAGATGGAAGGGGCGCCGTTCGCAAGTGCCGGCCAGAGCGTGGGCGACTGGCCTCTAGGGTTCAGAGTGGGGTGATCCAGTGCACGAAGGTCTGCCGGTTGAGAATGCGGGGAGCGTCCCGTTGTGCCTCTTCGTCGAACCGTACGGCGAAGACTTTTGGCTTGAGCCGGGGGAGGCCGTCACCGTCTCCGCGGGTTGCGACGGCTCCAACGTCCAGTTCGCGGTGACCGTCGCGGCCGAGCTGCTGAGCGTGTGGCTTTTCGAGAACGGTGATCCCGACAGGGTTGTCTCGGAATCCCAGGTACTCGATACGTCTGGCAACCCGTTGGAGTGTGGACACCAGCGCTACGACCGGCGAATCCCCGGGCCATTCTTGCGGCGGGCAGTCAAGCCCGATGAGTCTCCTGACATCAATGCCTGACACCAACAAGGGCGACCGGCCGTGGTCGACGCTGAACGTCAGCCGACAGCCAGTCGAGGCACCGGGTGGGTGGACCGGCACCGGAAGCGCCCCGTCATCGACCTGATAAGGATGCGCGCCAACCTCAAAGCCTGCGCGCGACCGTGCTGCCGAACCGGCGCATCACTTCTAGAAGAACTGATTGTTGAAGTCGACGCGGCCAGCAGCGAGCCCTAGCCTCACGCCATGACTGACGCAGTCGAGGCAGAGGATGCCGTCAAGAACCGCTACCTGAGAGCAGCCCGCACGCTTGCCCCATGCGTGAGCTACTTCGTCGAACGGGTCTCGTTCGGGGCCGTGGACAACGCTGATTGTGTGGATGTCTTCCTCAGGGAGGGTCCGCACAAGCCAGACGTCGTGATCTCGCTTACCTATCTGCACCACGTCAAGACAGGAGATTCGATCGCGGTCCAGGGCTCCTTCATTGACGAGATCTTGGTGGAGTACCTCCCGCCGCTGCCACACCCATGGCCTGAAGATGCCATCGGTCTCATCGACCGCTCTTCCGATCTCCCCAAGTTGGTGCGGCTCCGGATCGCAGGGCCTTCGGAGGTCGATGTCGTCGCATCCTGCCTCACCGTCTACACCGCGATGAGCGACGACGAAGCGAGCTTGCCGCTACATGGATGAGCAAGGCCCAGGCAGTTGCCGTACCGCAGCGAAGTACAGCAACCACAGCAACCGACCCGAACCATCAGCGCCCTGCAAAGGCCGTGGATGGGCTGGTATGACCGTCAGCGACTGATCTCTATAGAGCTACGGATCAGAAGCTTGCAGGTTCGAATCCTGCCGAGTGCACAGCTGGCCAGAGGCCCCGTGGAGGAATCCAGAGGAATCCACGGGGCCTCTGGCTCTTGTGTTGACGGCAGTGGTTGACGGCAACCGCTCCAGAGGAGCTGCCGCAGGATCGATGGGAAGGCGCCTGGCGGATCATGGGACCCATCTGGTGCGGAACTGAGTACCCGTACTCATGTGCCGCCTTAGGCACGTGGGCAGGGTGGCGAGTATGGACCTACCTGTTGCCCCTCCGGCCTTCGATGCCACCACCGGCTCCAGGCAGCGGCGCCGTGTGGACCGGGGTGCCGACATCGCAGCCGGGTGCGGTCTCGTGCTCCTGGAGCTGATCGCCCTGGCGGTGATCTTCGGACTCTGGTTCCTGTCCGGATTCGATCTCGACCCGGAAAAGACCGTCACGACCGATCCCTTGTGGGGCTACCTGGCCGCCGCCGGCGGAGTCGGACTCCTCGCCATTGCGGCGGCCGTGACAGCCGCATGGGCCGACGCCGTCGTGACGGTTGTCACCCAAGCGGTTATGGCCGTCTTGATCTTCATGATCTTCTTGGGCGGGGGTGAGGTCCAGTCTCACCAGGATCAGCTGTGCCACGACGTGCCGTCAGCGGCCAGTTGCAAGGACCGTGGCTAAGGGCCTGTCCGGCGGATCATGTGACCACCAGATTCGACAAGCGCACCTACGTGTTCCACGGCACTGTCACCCTCGCCTCGATCCGCCTCTGGCTCCGCTCGTGACCCGCACGACAGGTCTCAGGCGCCGGTCCACCCGTCGACGAGTTCACGCACGACGTCGAGGTGGCCGTTGTGGCGGGACGTCTCCTCAATGAGGTGGAGGATCACCCAGCGGAGATCGACGTGGCGGCCGTCGCTGATGGGACGCTTGGCCGTCGAGTTCAGCTCGTGGTCGGACACCAGGCGACGGTAGCGGGCACTCTGTTCCTCGTACTCGGCGAGAAGCTGGGACAGCGGGATGTCGACTGCTGTCCGCATCTCAGGGTCGGGATCGTCATCGGTCGCCTCGGCGAGCGGTCCCGCGGGCTCCTCGCCCAGGAACATCACCTGGAACCAGTGGTACTCGACCCACCGCAGATGGCTGATCAGTCCGCACAAGGTCATCAGCGGTGAACTCGGGAGTGGGGCCTTGCGGGCGTCTTCGGCGGACACGCCCTCACACTTGGCTCGCGCGGTGTCACGGGAGTAGTCCAGGAAGGTGGCCAGCTGCGTACGCTCGTCCCACGAGGGAGGCGTGTCGGTTCGTTGAAGCATCGCGGGAGTATCCCGCAGATCGGAACGGGTGTCGACTCAATTGATCATGAGCGGCGTCAAGCGCCACAGCACCGGCTGTGCTCAGGGAGAGCCCGGCAAGATCCGCCGGCCCCAAGCCGCGTGCCGCCGTCTCAGTTTCCGTCTCATTCAGCAACGTTCACGTCGTTCAGACGGGACCAAGGCCTGAGGGCCGACCGAAGCCCAGCCGCCGATGAACGCAGGTGAACGCTCCGGTACACAGCCCACCGCCACGCCAACACAGTTGGAAAGCGTGCGCTTCATGCCGAGG
Organism: Streptomyces sp. NPDC015532; assembly: GCF_043078065.1. Taxonomy (NCBI): domain Bacteria; kingdom Bacillati; phylum Actinomycetota; class Actinomycetes; order Kitasatosporales; family Streptomycetaceae; genus Streptomyces; species Streptomyces sp. NPDC015532. Next base: position 418,240 of record NZ_JBIBSY010000002.1, read on the forward strand.
TACCTTCTGGTCATGTCAGTCGAGCGTGTTTGTCCACGCTGTGAACCGTACCGGGTCCATCGCTACCGCTTTAAAGCCGATGGGGCCTTCTTCTTTTTGTGCACTGAGTGCGACTCGCTGTGGTGGCCCGACGAGACAGCCGAGATTGCTCGGGCGCACTTCCTCGACGACGTCGTCGCGGCACGCCTGGGCGTGGAGGGCAACCCGTGGACCGACCGCGTCTGGGCCGACGTCATCGAACCAGTACCCGAGTTCCGTGCTGAAGCAGGCCGCACCACTGGCGCACCAGATGGAGCGGGAAACAGCAGGGAGCCACAGTGAATGCAGCCGAGGCAGGTGAGCCCTCGCCTCGGCCATTCACCCAGGTCAGCAACCGAGTTGGCCTCAAATGCCCGCAGCTTCCCAAGCTGAGAGCGCCGTTGGTCGGCAGTCCGGATTGCCTACGAGGTTGATCCGCGTCCGTTGACCAGGTCCCGTCACCAGTGGATCATGCAGAGGTGGTGACCATCGCCGGCCAAGACGGGCCAAGCCCCGCTCCGTTTCTGTTCATATGGGGCATGCTCGCCCTCATCGGCGGTGGAGCGCTGGTAACCCGCAAGGTTTCAGAGCGCTTCCGCACCCTCATTGCCGAGGGCCTGGCCACGAAGCCGACGCAGCAAGCCCGAGCACAGGCTGTGCCGCTGAGCTTTACGCGATTCATCGGCGGTGTCCTCGTGGCGTGCGGGATGGTCGCGATACCCGTGTCCATCGCGATGACGATGAGGAGCTGAACCTTCGCCAGGTCCGCCTCCTGACATCCACACGTGACATCAACGATGGCAGACGGCAGCGGCCACGAGCGGCGCCTCACGGCCTCCCGCCCTTGTGTCCAACCAACGTGAAGCCCCCGTTGACCGAACTCCTAAAGGGGTGGTCAGCGGCAACCCCTTCGAGGCAGACGGTGCGGCTACTCGAAGGACGGAGCCGCTGCGACCAGCAGACTGCCCGTAACCGCGGTGGCTGTGGTGGGGCTGATGCTGCATTCATCTGCAACCGTCGTAGCCCAGCACTCCCCCAGGCCGCTGCCCAGTCGCCGGCCAGGTCACTGTTGGGGTCGAGATCCACTGACTTGCCTTTGATGCCATAGGCATCGAGGAGCTGCCGCTCGACACCGAACGGTTCACCCAAGGCGAGCGCCGGGAACTCACTGATCCAACGCCGGATGATCCGTCTTCATTCGACGACCAGCCATGCTTCCCCGCCATTCTCCTCATTGTGGTGCGCCGTCTGCCGTGGATAGGGCAGCCCGAAGTACGGTCCGACGACCAGAGGCCACCCCCTGCAAGGGTGGAGTGACGACGACAGTGGAGAACGGCCCCTCCTCGTCGTGCAAGCCCTCCGGGGCACCGAGCGCACGGCCAGCGAATCGACCGCGGTCGAATGGCTCACGCCCGAAGTGGTCAGCGAGCGCATGGCCGAGGTCTTCGCGATCCGGGCTCCTGGACGCCTTGGACGGCAACGGCCCGCACGTGCGGAGCCACGATGGCAAGCAGCTGCTGTGCCGCTGAGGTGCCCCGATGACTGCACCAGATGGAACACGGAAGAAGCCAAGGCAGCTGACCGAGCTGGGCGACGTACACGACTTCCTTGACGAGGTCCGCCTACGCCCCGGGATGTGGCTGCGTGACAGTTCCCTGCAGCATCTCGACTCCATGCTTGCCGGATACCGAGTCGCGTTGGCAGTGCACGGCATCGCAGAGGACTTCGACTTCTGGAGCCCTGACTGCCAGGGGCCATTCGCCGAGTGGCTGTGGAAGCGGCTGGGCCGGCACAGCTCCCTGGGATGGGCAGCCGAGATCGAGCGCGAGGCTGAAGACTCCGACACACCAGCGGTCGAGCTGTTCTTCAGCTTGTTGGACGAGTACCGCGCCGAGCGCAGTCAGCCTGTCGAGACTCGGTTGCTGATTGACGGGTTGGCGTCGGGTAATGCTTGACCCTTCCCCTGCACTTGGTGCGTTACGGTCCTGCCATGCCCGACCGGTTTCCTGAGATCACCTCCGTCGATGAGTTCATCCGACTGCGCCTGAGCGAGGATCCAGCGGAGAGGGACCGCTCGGCGTGGGCAGCTATGCCGATGCCGGCCTGGGATGAGTTGGTGCGTGAACACCCGGACATGCGGTTCTGGGCCGCCCACAACCGCAGTTGCCCGCTGGAAATCCTTGCCGAGCTGATCAAGGACGACGACTGGCGTGTTCGCAACAGAGTGGCGAGCCGTCGCAACTGCCCGGCCGAACTGCTGGAGGAACTGGCTGACGATCCCCACGACGCCGTCCGCAACACTGTCGCCACCCATCGGCGCTCCCCGCGCAGTGCGGTGCTCCGCCTGACGGGCGACCCCTGGTCCGTGATCGCCGAAGCGGCCGGGACCCGCATCGCCAACTGGCCTCAGACAGCCCCGAATGAGACGGACACAACTAACTGATGGTTTCAGAATGAGGTCCGGTGGCGGCGAAGGCCTGTGAGGCGCAGCTGGTTGAGGCGAGGATCCGTCCGGTCTGTCCCCTGCAGCTCTGTCTCGCGCGCCTGACCCATGACGACCGGCAGCCGCACGGACTAGGGCCTGTCCGATGGGTCCTGTGAGCTGATCAGGGCCGTGGCCTAGTGTTCGCTGAACGAAGGGGGTCGCATGTCACGCGCTACAGCTGAAGCAGAGACGGGGATGAAGGGGATCACGTTTCGTGCCTGGCACGGAGAGCACTATGTGACGCTGGCTGAGCTACTGGTTCGCCTCGGTAGCTTCGGCCTGGACCTGACGTGGCGCGTTGAATTCGACGAGATCGTCGACCCTCGCTGTGTCGAGATGGAGAGAAGGTCTGCTGACGCAGGCATGGACACGTTGACACTGTTGTCGTTGACGACCCCCTTCCTCCAGTTGATCGACGCCGAAGCACGTGGGTTCGCCGACGACAAGCTGGTGCTCGTCCTGAGCGAATGCGACAGTTCTTGGTGGGACGTCAGGGCTGTCGACGCGCGCGTACTCAGCGAACTTCGCCACCACTACCCGGGGGCCGAGGACCTCTGAACGGGCGCTTCACTCCGGACGTAGCCACAGGCGGATCGCGGCAACGGTGACCGTCCCGTAGAAGACGTACGCCCGCTTGTCGAAGCGCGTGGCGATGGCTCGGAAGTTCTTCAGCCGGTTGATGGTCCGCTCGACTTCGTTGCGGCGGCGGTAGATCGTCCTGTCGAACCCTGTGGGTCTGCCGCGGCGCCGGCGGTTGGCCCGCTGGTCTCTCGGCTCGGGGATCGTGTGCTCAATCTGGCGTCTGCGCAGGTGACGCCGTGACGAGCCTTATGTCCCCCCGACGTGGTCGGGCCGGGGGCGCGGTCGTCCGCCAGCCTGCCGGGGCACGCGGATCTTTTCCAGGACGGGAATCATCTGCGGTGCGCCCCCCACTGGCCGGGCGTGACGACAAACCCGAGCGGGCGGCACCCGCCCTCCCCGGCGAGGTGGATCTTGCTTGTGAGCCCGCCTCGCGAGCGTCCCAGGCCCTCATCGGAGCGCTGACCCGCCGGAGTCCTGCGCCGACCTGGGATCTTCGGGGCACGAGTGGAGGCGCCGGCAGCGTGCTGATGAGCGCGGCAGGTCGTGGAATCGACGCTGACCATGCTCCAGTCGATGCGGCCTTCGGCATCGGCGTCGGCCTGGACGGCCCGCAGGATGCTCTCCCACGTGCCGTCCGCCGACACCACCTTCGATGACGGTCGTGAACCGTCTTCCAACTGCCGAAGCAGGGAGGCAGATCGCGCCGGGGGAGGCCGGCCCGCTGCCGGAACAGAATCCCGTTGATCACACGGCGGTGGTACTGCCGGCGTCCACCCCACCCGCGATTCGCCGGTAGGTGTGGCTTCAGCGGAGCCCACTCTTCATCCGAAAGATCTCCCCGCCCCATGTCCCACGGAACGAGCTCCCAGCGGGAGCATCACACGACCCATCGGACACGACCTAGCCCGTCTGGCCTATGCGCCGTGCATAGTGTCCTCATGGATCGATTCGTGGGTCAGGCCCGCCTCGAATGGTGGGCTAATCACTCGACGTGCCTTGAGATGTACGACATCGACGTCACCGTCACTGTCGACGCGGCCGGCACGTGGCAGGCAACCGGCCGGCATGCCAATGCACTCGACACGACCCAGCGCGAGGGCTGGGACTTCCTCATGGAGATGGATCCCCACTTCTCCGTCGCGTTTCCCGGTGAGGATCGCGGCGGCATAACGGTGCGAGTCGTCGAGGCAAAGGATGGAGCCCTCACGCTCATGGAGGCACCGGACTGGAACGGCTCCGTGAGCGTCACCTTCGACCTCACCTGAGTTCAGCCCCCAAGGGCAGGAACCCGACTTCGCTACCCTGCGGCCGATTTCGGCTGGCGCACCATACTGATCTTTCAGAATGGACTTCGGAGGCGGCGAAGGCACATGAGGCTGCAGGCTACTGAACTTGAACTTGTGATGTCGGTGGGTCGGGCCCCTCGGAGCCGCATTGGAGAACTCGCTGGTCCGGTGACGGGTGGTCTGCCATGGTGATCGTGTGCCAGATGAATTGACGACGCAGCCACCGATGCCGGATGCGAAGTGGTCGGCTGGGTCGTTGCGGATCACGAGTCGGACGATCAGCGCGGAGGAGATCTCAGAGGCGTTGGGGCTCGATCCACACGACAAGTTCGAGCAGGGCAGTTTGGTCATCCCTTGCAATCCGGACAGCTTCCGGCGGGAGTCCAGCGTGTGGATCCTCACAAGCGGCCTGGGCAGTGACCGCTGGCCTGATGAGCACGCTGCGTCGCTGATCAAGCTGCTGGAGGGACGCCGCGAGGCACTGGATCGGCTGGCCGCCGATTGCGAGGTGGAATTGTGCCTCGGCTTCGGCAGCGAGAACGGTCAGGGCGGATGCGTTCTGCCCGCTGACCTGTTGAAGGAGGTCGGCCTGCTCGGGATCGATGTGGTGTTGGACCTGTATCCGCCGACGCCCGACGACGTGTCCTCTACGGCGGAATGAACACCTCTGGTGTCACCCGTCATCATTGCGGCGACGGTTGCGGGCGAGCGGACGGTCCCGGCAGGTCAACCGTCGAGGAGAAGGCCGGTGCCGTGGAGGCAGCTGTCGATCACTTCAGGCCGGTACTGCAGCGTCTTGAGCCTGCGCTTGACGGCCCAGGTGATCTGTCCGAGGTCGGCTGCGGCAAGGTTGCCGAGGTCACGCTTGACCAGGGACCACACTCCTTCCTGCGGGTTCAGGTCGGGTGCGTAAGTGGGCAGCTGGAACACCGTGAGCCAGCTGGTGTTCGCGGCGATGAACTCACGCAGCGGTGCGGTCAGGTGGATGCGGACGTTGTCCCAAACCAGCACGATCGGCCCGCCCAGCTGGATGCGAGCGCGAACCAGCAGGTCGCGGAAGTCCTGCCAGCCGAAGCCCTTCGGTTGGCCCTTGCGTCCGCTGTACTCGCGCACCGCGTAGATCAGCCGGGACCGCTCGCCCGGTTTGTAGCAGGCCATACCGGCCATCGAGACCCTGCCCGAGCCCCGGCCCCGCACCCGCACCACCGGAGTCCGGCCGATCCGGCCCCAGGTCCTGGCACGCGGCGGCGTCATCGACTGGCCGGCCTCATCCTCGAAGACGATCCAACCGCCGCACGCCGCAGCGGTGCTCTTACCCGCGGCCAGACCTCCTTCTTCCACAGCTCCACCGCGTCGTCATCGCGCTCGATCGCCCGCCGAGCGGGCTGCTGCCACGACCAGCCGTGTCACTTCAGCAGCCGCCAGGTTCCTTCCACTGTGTAGGAGACGTGGAAGAGCCGCCCGATCAGCCTCTTGACGCGCGCCAGCGTCCACCGCTGGTCAGCCCAGCCATGCGCGAGCGGTCCACGTTCCAACTCCCGTTCCAGCCGAGTGATCTGTGCATTGGAGAGTTTTGGGCGGCCAGGGGACCCTCTCGAGGCGACACCGGCCACCCCGCCCTCGCGCCACAGCCGTCGCCACCGCTCAACCGACCGCTCCGACACTCGCAGCATGCTAGCGACAGCCTTGTTCGTCTCCCCGGCCTGGAACTGAGCCACGGCGTCCAGCCGCACCCGCTCCCGGGCTGCCCTCTCGGCGTCGGTCAACCCACCGCCCTGCGCGTACCTCACGCTGACAGCAGTACAGCGCACACGGCTTCCGGCTCAGCCCAACGCCCCGACATCACCCAATCAAGTTCAGTAGCGACTGCTCAACCGCCAGGGGCGAGGCGTACGGGCAGATGCAGCCCAGGCCAACTGAGGCCGGACAGTTCGGCCCGTCATTGATGAGACGGATAGGGCAGTGGCCCACCTTCACTGAGACAAACCGTCGTCCCCACCTTCACTGAGACGTGCCCCGGCTTCGATGAGACAAGTCAGCGCTTCCCGTGGCTCGGGGAGCGATGTCAGGACCTGTCCAGGCGATCTCACGTCCCGTTATGGTGCTCAGCGAAGGGACCGGGCGAGTGCTGTGGAGACGAGTCGAGCGGAGGCAGTCGCGCTTGTGCAGCGAATCAGAAGCCGTTGCCATACCGATCATGGAGTCTGTCGATCGAACGGGAGTCTCGATCGGGTGATCGCGGGCCCTGCCCAGCATGAGAGCAGGGCCTGGCGGTATGCGGGGAAAATCCAGGGGAGCGAACGGCCGCGCGCTGCTACGGTCGGGCGCCATGAGTTGGCTTCCCGATGACTTCGTCCATCCCGTCCTGGTACCGCTGCCGGGCGGTGGTCATCACCTGCGGCCGATCCGGGAGGCGGACACCCCGCTCGACTATCCGGCTGTGATGGGTTCGCGCGAGCGGCTGTGGACCCTCTTCGGTCCGGCCTGGGGCTGGCCCGCGGCCACCATGACCTACGAGGCCGACCAGGCCGACCTGTTGCGGCACGAGAAGGAGATCGCCGCGCACCAGTCCTTCAACTACGCGTTGTTCGATGCGGCGGAGACAGCTCTGCTCGGCTGTGTCTACATCGACCCACCGGAGAGGGCCGGCGCGGACGGCGAGATATCCTGGTGGGTGGTGGACGAGCTGGTGGGCAGCAAGGTCGAGCAGGCCCTCGATGCGCTGGTGCCGCAGTGGATCGCCGCCGACTGGCCGTTCGAGCAGCCGCGCTTCCTCGGCCGCGAGATCTCCTGGTCCGACTGGCTCGCCCTGCCGGAGCATCCCGACACGTAAGTGGTTGTTGCACGTACCGATCTCGAAGGCTGTCGATCGAACGGGAGTCTCGATCGGGTGACTGCGGCGGTTTCCGCGCGTGAAAGCAGGGCCACTTGGTAGCTCGGGGGTGCGATCCCATTCCGAGTGGTTCCCGGAGGCCCTGTTGTCTTTGTTGTACGTGCCCAAGCACGTTGACTTCAACTCGCCCGCCGTGTCGTGCGATTGCCTCGCGCACGTGTACGGCAACGCGGCCGACCATCCGGACCGGGTGCGCCGGCACCGTCGGACATGACGGACGCGGAGTGGGCGGCCGTCCGGCCGTTGCTGCCGGTGCCGGCCTGGTTCCAGGGGCGGGGTGGACGGCCCGAGGGCTACTGCCACCGGCAGCTGTTGGACGCGATCCGCTACCTGGTTGCGGGCGGGATCTCATGGCGGGCGCGATGCCCGCGGACTTCTCGTCATTCACTACGGTGCGCACGGGCATACCTTCCCCACCGGCACTCGCATTGCCGGCCTACTCGGTGACCATCACGGGATCATTCGGGAAGCTACGCCCTTCGCGTGCCCTCCGGAACTGATCCACAAGTCCTGAGCATTGCTCCTCCGATGCGCGCTGGGAACTGATCGGGCCCACACTCACCATCTGGCGGGTCGAGCGCAGGGGCACGGGGCCTGGACATCGGCCGGCCGCCCGAACACGACCTGCGCCGCCTGATGGGCGCCATCCTCTACGTCGACCGCACCGGCATCGCTCGGGGAGGGAGAGAGAGCAGCCAACCGCACTTCTCCCCCACCAGTCACCCCGCTGTTGACGGCGCTGACACGTCGGCACGGGCCATCCGTCTGGGCCTCCTCACAGCGCGGTATCGCGTGGTCAGCGAGGGGTGACAGGCCGCCTCAGAAGCTGATAGGAAGATCACATTGTCCAGCCGACTACTCGAGTAAGCATCCGACAATCGGCTCCTCGGCAATCACACAACGAGCGCACACGTCTCGCCACTGCAATCCCGCGCACGACGCCGACCAGGACAAACCCGCCTCCCCCAGTCAGACCTTCGCACCTCTGGAATTGCCATGCCCTCTTCCCTCAGCCCTCGCCTGGCCAACGCCTTCCTGCTGGTAGCCGTCGGCATCGCCGCTCTCACTGCTTGCAGCACCGACTCCGGCCCCGCTCATGTTGCGTCCGCTCCGACCGCCTCGGTAGCCAGACCCGGGCCGTTCGGTCCACGAACCCTCGCGTCCCGGCCGCCGCGTGAGCTCAGCAGCAAGCCGATTGCGGTCGGTGCTGGTGTCGTGCTGACGCTGCCGGACGACCGATCCTCCTTGGTTGCCTACGACCCGGCTACCGGTGCTCAGCGATGGAAGTCATCCGTGAGGTCCGGCTACGCACAGCAGGCATGGCCCGTCGGTAGCGACTTCATCGTCAGCTGGGGAAACCAGTCACCTGAGGGGAACGACCAGAGCACCGTGGGCGACTTTGTGGCACGCCTCAACGGGCGAACCGGAAATCCTGTCTGGGCCGCCAGGGTCTCCGAGTGGCCCAGTCGGGGGGGGAGCATCAGTTTCCGCCCAAGGGCGGGAGTCGTACTGGTCTCAGGCCAATCGCGTTACAGCTGGACGACTGCTCTGGATCTGGAGTCAGGCAAGATTCGGTGGAAGCAGACCGACTCTGTGCTCACCGCCGACGATTTTGACGCCGGCGACTTCGGGGGAAACTACGCCCTTGTTTACAAGCAGTTGGACTCGTATGCGGACACCGGGCGCCTCATGCGCATCAATCCCTTCAAAGGCAAAGCCTTGTGGACGGTGGCCTTGGGCAAGGCATACGGCACCACCGTGTACAACGTGCGCAATCACGTTGTGGTCTCCCGTCGCGGACGCGACGGCGCGGGAATCGTGATGTTCCTCGAGGGTGCCACCGGCAAGCGGGTCTCTGTGATTCATGGTGCGGTACGGGCACACGACGACAACATCGTCGTAGTCTCTTCCAAAACCGGCATAGCTGCCTACGACCAGAGCGGAAACAAGCGCTGGGAGGTAGCCGACCTTGTGATCGAGGACGGCCGGCGCGCCTTCAGCGACGGCAAGACCGTCTATCTGCTCACCGGCAGCGAGAAGCAGGGCACGCTCAGCCTCGTGGGCTTGGACGCCGCGAGCGGTAAGCAGGTGACATCCCTGACGCATCAGATGGAGGCTGAGCTCCTCGGCACCGTCAACGGCTTCCTTGTTGCTGAGAGCCCCTACGGAAATGTAGGACTGATCTTCGCCAGCAAGCCGGAACACGGTTGAAATCGCGGCTCAGGCGGTATGCAGTCCGTTCCGCAGTTGTAGGCCACGGTGCCAGCGCGTCCGGAACAGATTGAGCTCCCTACCTTGTTGGCGGGTGAGCGTGCCCCGCCGAAGAAGCGCGAGCATGCACACTCTGCGCCAAAAGTGCCAGGGCTCTCCCACGCTCAGATCATCGAGTACGTGACCGCCTTGCAACATGGCGATGCTCCGGCGCACCTGGTAGAGGTCTCCTCCAGGGAACTGGTGCCGTCTACCGACCCGTTCTTGTCCGTGGTGACCATCCGCAGAGCCGAGAACCATCGAGGTGCCTGACAGCAGCAGCTGTCCTCACGAAACGAGGAGAAACCCTCTTACGCAGGAGCGAGCAGCCAGCGCGGCCAAACATCTGGCGCTTGAGCATTTTGATCCGGTTGACGTGGCCTTCGACAGCACCCGAGCTCCAGGGCAGGGTCAAACCGGCGATAACGGCGCGGAGGGCATCGGAGCCGAGAGCGTGCCCGAAGAGGACGACGACCTACCCGACTTCGAGTTCCGGTCAGACACCGCGTAGCTGGCCGAACCCGCCCCTCTGGGCGCCCACGCCCGTTTCCTCGACATCACGCCCGCGCCCCCAGGGCCCACCACGCCGTGCGTAACCGCATCAACGCTGACCCAGCCCCTCACGGCCCGCGATGTGGCAGGGATTCCGGGCGACGTACATGACGACGTAGGACTCTTCCTCGCCGATCTGTCCAAGGCTCGTCGAGACGGATGGATCGAGCTCCAGCTCTGGGTGAAACAGCCCTGGCAGGAGACCCGTTGGGATACCGACGGCACCACCATCGACCTCGCCGAGCCCCGGACCATGCCCGCGCCCGAACGCCGCACCCCTCCCCTCCCCTCCCCTCCCCTCCCCTCCCCCGGCAAGGCTGTGCCGCCGCCGGCCTCCGCGGCCTTGGACAAGGCGTTTTGTGGCAGCGGTCCGCTTCCCCAGCCGGACGTTGCATCCGCCGAGGCGGAGCCGGAGCTGGAGCCCGATGCGCCCGCCGAGCATCCGCTCGCCCGTCGCCCACCACGACGAACATCTCCGGAGCAGCGCCCGACCGGGAACCACCCCCGGAAGCCCCGCAGGACGCCTCCACGGGGTGGTAGCCGGCGAGGAAGCCGGCCCCTGCCCAGCTGAGAAGTGCCATTTCGCCTGGGCCGCCTCACCAGTCGAACAATGCTCCCGATGCGCCAGCCTCGGTGCGCACAAGGGCTTCCGCGGGTGCTCCCGAGCGGTCACCATGGAGGTCCGTCGGCGACCCGGGGGTGGGGGATGAGCGAGGGTGGGGACGTTGTGGACGCGCAACCGGAGCAGGACGGACCCGCGTGGTGGCTGGCGCTGGCCTGTCTGGTCGGGCTGCTTCTGGCCTACGTCGTGCTGACGAACTTCACCGGAGAGCTGCGGGCAGCGCTGTGGGGCGAGCCCGGGACCGTGACCGAAGCCCGCTGCCGGACGTACGACAACACCGTCGCCAACGCGGGATCGTCGACGTCCTGCTCGGGCACTTTCACCTCAGACGACGGCAACTCGTCGTTCGACGTCACCGTCGAGGGCGACATCCGCTCGCAACCGGTCCGTGCGCGGTTGGTGGACGGCACGTCCGGCACCGCGTACGTCTCACCGACGCTGTGGACGGGGGTGCTCCCGGTGGGGCTCTCCCTCCTTCTGGCCGGTGTCCCGGCGGCGGTGACGGTAGAGCACGCGCGCCGCGTCCGCGCACAACGCCCGAGGCCGACCCCACCCGGCCCACCCGCCCGGCCCGGTCCGCAGTGGCCGGCTCCGAGTGCGGACGACCCGGGGATCTCCGACTTCTGATCACACCACCCTGCGGTCGCGTCACAGTCCCTACGCCATCTGCCCGCCGGTAACCGCGACTACCCCAGATACACCGGTCCGACTGCGTTGCCTCATGTCGGCGACACTCCTGGACAGCTGTGACGAGGGTCGTGACACCGAGCAAGGAAGATCCGACCTAGCGCCTCTTTGGTTGGGTATCTATCCTGGTGGCGGGGTGGTTCGGTTGCTCGGTGGCGGGTGCTGAACAGTGGTTTTACGAGCACGGCTGCGTCGTGACGAGGGCGAACAACGGTTCGTGGATCGGCTGGCACAAGCGCGCAAGGCGCCTCGTGATCTGGTGCTGCGGGCTCGCATGCTCGAGCTGAGCTGGTCCGGACAGCGAGCGCCTTCCATCGCGGAGAAGTTGAGGTGCAGCCCCCAGACTGTCCGCTGGTGGCTGCACCTCTTCAATCGCCTGGGCCTGCAGGGACTGGATGATCTGGGCGGGCAGGTCCGCAGGTCTTCCTGGCAGGCTTCCCACTGGCCGACCGCGATCCAACGCAGGGCCACCAGTTCCTGGGGGACCATGCAGCCGATGACGCAAACTGTGCGCCCTACACCCCTGACGGTTCGCTCGCTCTCACCGATCTCGGACTGCTCCTGCGCTCGCAGCAGGTCGGGGAAGCGTTCCTAGCGCGCCCGCTCTTCGTGAAGGAGGAGTGGTTCCAGTCGCAGTATTACCGCGATCACCTTCCGTTGGAGGATGCCCCGAGCTGGGTGCCCGAGTACCCATTCCCCGCCGCGACCGAGGGCCTGTCGCGAAAGTGTGTGCGGCGTCGGACGTGCCGTAGTACTCCTGGGGATACATAAGGACACGCTTGTTCTCACTGGGAGTCGTCGATGGCCGTTCGTCGTGTCGTGCCCAACATCCAGTCGGAGGCCGCGCAGGAGAGCCGGGAGTTCTATGGCCTGCTGGGCTTCGAGGAGGTCATGAACCACGGCTGGATCATGACGCTCGCCTCCCCGTCCAGCCCGGCAGCGCAGATCAGCGTCATGGCCATCGACAAGACCGCGCCGGTCACCCCCGACATGAGCGTCGAGGTGGACGACGTGGATGCGGCGTACGCGGTCATGCGGGAGAGCGGTGCGGAGATCATTCACCCCTTGCAGGACGAGGAGTGGGGTGTGCGGCGGTTCTTCGTCCGCGACCCCAGCGGACGGGTGGTCAACGTGCTGGGCCACCGCTGACGCCCTCCCCCACCTCTGGTGAAGGTGCTGGTCACAGCCCATCGCTGATGGCAGCGACGAGGACGGTCGCTTCGTGGCGGACCGCAGGCTTGACCGGTCAGCCCATGTCGGCTCTTCCAGTAATCCAGTGACGAGATGTCAGTGCCCACTGATAGAGAAGGGCCATGGATACCGACGCTCTTCCGCCGTCTGCAGATCACTCTTCCGAGGCCTCGTTCAGGCGTGGGTGCCTGGCCCGGAAGTCAGGGCAGTGGGAGCACGCCCAGGAACTGTTCGAGGAGGCGGTTCGTGGTTCGGGCCCGCAGATGCTCTGGCGCGTGGCAGAGGCCTGCCTGTACGGCGACGAGGCGGTGTCGTGGATGCGGCGGGCCGTGGTCACGGAGAGCGAGCCGGGCGGTATCACGGTCGGCCCCGAGGCACTCGGGATCCTTGGGGGCAACGGCGATGCGCTGGTGCAGAACTGGGAGATCGTCGTCGAGTCGGACGAACCGGCCCGCGCGGTCGCCGCACTCACCGCTGCCGAGCCTCGGCTGATGCGTGTGTTCGAGGACGGTCGCGAACTCTCCCCGGAGGAGGCCGAGGACCTCTGGGACGAGGCCTTCCCTCCCTACAGTCCCAACTACGCCGCCGTCGACGCCACAGTGCCCCGCATCTGGATGGACTGCAAGGACGGGATCTACCCGCACATGGCCCGCACCGCACTGCGCATCGTGATGGACGAACTCCGCAAAGCAGGGGTGCGGCAGGCACACCTGTTCAGCCGTTCCTACCGCTAGCGAACCACGGCCCACACCGGCCCACTCATCACAGAAGATCCGACGGTCAAGATCAGGTGACAGAAGGTGGGTGATGTCCCGTGCCACCGAGCCTGGACCGATTACCGTCGAAGAGGGACCGCCCCGCTCCAAAGCCGTCCGCCACGACCGTGGTCACCAGGTGGCGACCAGTGCCTCCAGGCCGTCCGGCGCTTTCAGCCCCCACTTGCCGAGCCGACCCGTCACCTCGGTGAACGCCTTGCCCTGCGCCCAGGACTGCACCTTTAGGGGCCAGGAAGCACCGTGACGGTTCTTCATCACTGGCCGGCCCTCGCGGCCGGAACGCTGAGACATGGGAAGGCGGGACAGTGCCAGCCACGTCAACGCTGACATCAACGAGCCCGGACGGCGTCGGACGGCAGCGCCCGGCGATGGCACCCGCGCACAGGTTGGACCGCAGCCACGCAGGCGCGGGATCGAACTCCTGAAGAATGCAGCGCAGTCCGACATGCAGCACAACCGGTGGGCCCCCTCAGCAGTCGTACGCGGCATGATCAATATGCGCACACGGCACGCTCTCGGAACCTCCACGCTCGTTTTGGCCCTGGCGTCACTGTCGCTCTCCTGCTCCGGCAGCCCCGGCACGACTTCGAGCGATGGGAAGTCGCCCGTCCCTGATATCCGCAAAGCGGCATCGGCCCCCGCGACCGAGGAGCCGCCCGCCCCGAGCACGGCAGAACCGACACCGGGAGTCGAGAAGGTCCGCAATGCGTTCGCTGGGCTTCAAGCCACCTATAACGACGGGTGCACTACCCCGGGGAACTGCGAGTACTTCCTTGGGCGGGTGCTCGATGAGCTCAGCAGCCTGGATGGAGCGATGAAGGCAGACCCCCAGGGCCTTGGACATTTCAAGGAACCTCTCGCATGGATCGCAAAACTGCGGACCGGACTGGGCGACGACAGTTCCTTCGAGAACCTCAAGAAGCACCAGGCCCTGCTCACCGGAACGCGGGACAAGATCAATGCTTGGATGCAGGGTCACCCAGAGGACTACCGATGATGTCAAGGCCCGGGGTGGGCTTCACAGGCACAACGTTCGGGGATCGGCGAAGGCAATGCTCGATCTCGACGCCTTCGTGACAACCGGGGTGAGCGACGACGTTCCGGTCTGCCCTGAGCGCGGCCTGCCCAAGCGGTCCGGTGGTCTCGTGATGCGCGAGCGGGAGGACGATGGCCGGCGGACCCGTCGGTCGCTGTGGAAGTGCGCCGACCGGCACGTCTGGTGGCGTGGGCCGACCGGCCGGACGGGCCATGGGAGGTCTGCCCGGTGCCGCAGCTGTTCCGCTGACATCCAGCGCTGACATCAACGACCACGAACAGCCGCGGCAGCCAGCACCCGGCAATGGCACCCGCGCACGAACTGGACCGCGGCCACGCAGGGGCGAACCGGAACTCCTAGAACGGTGCTGATCTCACCACCAGGACGAGGGCGTGATGCCGGCGGACTGGTCGAGGTGGAAAGCGGAGCCCGGACCCGTCGGAGTCCACCCCTCACGCAGGGCCGTGCGAACAGCCGCACCGACAGTGGACGGCAGCACAGGTTCAGCCTCGCGACCGATCCAGTTGCCCGGATGCGGCTGGTCGGTGGTGACCACGAGCGTCGTGCCGGGCGTGTCCGCGTGCTCGACCGCGAATGTACACGGCGACCAGACCAGGCCCTGGGGGTACGTCGGCCTGCCTCGCAGCCGCCAACGGTAGACCGTGCCGTCGACGACGATCCGCCGTGATCCCTTGCGGACCAACGCCATGACTCCCCCCTCCAACAGCGAGGATGCTAGCAAGCCTGGCCCCGCCGTCCGTCTCAGTTTCCGTCTCATTCAGCGCCGTTCACCGCCGTTCACCGCCGTTCACCGCCGTTCAGGCGAGGCCCAAGGCGGTATCCGCTCAAGCGACCGGGCGTCCATGAACGCAGGTGAACGGCGCTGGACCGGCCCAGTGTTCATCTCGAGACTCGGAAGTCGCCCGCGCGCCCAGGAGTCTGACGTTGAAGCCACGGTTCCGCCAATGCCATGCGAACGGACGGTCAACGACCCATGCCTGTATGGGGCCGATGGGGCGTGCGGTTTACCGAGGGGCGCGCGGTTGTACATAGTGAGTGTCCTGCGTCCGTCCCGGGCAGGCGCGTGCGGAGGGGGGCGAGCCGTGGTGCGCTACGTTCACCATCAGTTGGCGGCGATCGTTGAGGTGGGGGTCGCCATGGCCGTCACCGCCCCTGTGGTCTTCGGCGTGCGCGGGCTGCCAGAGGCCGAAAGCCGCAAGGCGGTTATTCTTGTGTGCATCTTAGGGGCCGGCGCGCTCTTCGGCCTGCTGGCGGTTTCAACCCGGTCGTACTGGCTGGGCGGCGAGAAGCGCGATTTCGAGAGCGCCGTCCCGCTGACCGACCCCGAGGCAATACTTCCCGCCCCGCGTGAGTCCATGCGCCGCAGCTTCGCCCCACCCTTCGTCGTCTTCGTCGCGCTGGGGTCCCTGGTTTTCGGCATGCTCTGGGATCCCTGGGCCATCGGTTGGGGGCTCTTCTTCGTACCGGAGCGGACCGTCAAGGGCGTGTACATGTTCTATTGGGAGCGGCGCCACGGCGTACTCCTGTGGTACGGCAAGGTTGAGGAACAACCCCTGGGCAAGGGTCAGTTCCTCTACTCCTCGCCGCGGATCGCGACGCCTGGCTGAGTTTGCTCTGCCCTGCCGGACCGCAGCTGAGCCTGCGGGGCCAACGGACCTGTCGGCACGTCAGGTGGAACTGGGCGGATCGGCCGACGATCCCTTGGAAATCTGTCCAGTGCCGGAGTTGTTCCGCTGAGGCAGCGGTGGACGACGGAAAAAGCTGGTCTCAGGTCTTGGTCGAGACCTGGACGGACGTGTGCACAAACGCGATGGAACCTTCGCGGGATCGTGCGCCTCCTGGCGGGGTGAACGCGACTTCTCGTAGCTGGCGAAGGGATCCCCCTCATGACCAACAGTGACCGCCCCATGCCCCCGCTGGAAGGGGCCGAGCACCGGTGGGTGACGGTCCGCGGGGCCCAGCTGCACATCGCCGAGTCCGGCAGCGGCGAGCCTGTCGTGCTGCTGCACGGTTTCCCGCAGCACTGGTACGCGTGGCGTGCGCTCGTCCCGCTGCTCGCCCACGACGGCTACCGGCTCATCTGCGTCGACTTGCGCGGCTTCGGCTGGTCGGAGCAGACCGAACGCGGTTACGACACGGACGGGCTCGGCGCCGACATCCTCGCGCTCCTTGACGCGCTCGGCCTCGACCGGGTGACCCTGGTCGGCCACAACTGGGGTGCCGGGGTGGGCTTCCGGCTTTGCCAGCGGGCCCCGGAACGGTTCCGTGCCTTCCTGGCGCTGAACATGGCGCACCCGTGGACGCGCCACCGTGACGTCCTACCGAATCTGTGGCGGATGTGGTTCACCGCCTTCATCGAGTACCCGGTGCTCGGACGGCTGGTCCTGCGGCACTGGCCGGCCTTCACCCGGTATCTGCTGCGACGCGCGGTCGCCGACCCGGCGGCGTGGCGGGACCCGGATCTCGCGGAATTCACCGGGGCGGCACAGGCCTCGGCCCATGCCGGGCAGGCGATGTTTTGGCAGTACGTCGTGCGGGACATCCCGGCGGGCTTCCGGGGTGCCCACCGCCGACGGCGGCTGACCGTCCCGACGCTGGTCCTGGGCGGCGAGCACGACCCGGTGATCCCACCAGCCCTGCTGCGCGGCGGCGATCCCAACGCGGACGACCTGACCGTACGGGTGGTGCCGGGTGCGGGGCACCATCTGCACGAGGAGCGGCCGGAGTTGGTGGCCGAAGCCCTGCGGAAACTCATCACCGAGGCAGGCTGAGGGGTCAACGCAGGGCGGCGCGGCGTTCCACCTCGCGGAAGAAGGCACGAGTGCGGCGCTCCCCGAGCAGGCGGCGGTACACACGCTGCACGAGGCCAAGGGCGGCGGGGCGCGCCGCGCCGCAGACGGCGAGCCGCGTCCCGGTGCCGTCCGGCGCGGCGGCCATTCCCATCATCACCAGCCGGGACTGCATCAGGCACCACCCAGGGCTCAGCCGTACATCGAACGGCCCGCGCAGGCCGAGTACGTCCACGGCCTGCGCCGCTTTACGTTCGCTGTCGCCGGGCGGAACTTTGAACTCCCGGACGAAGGAGATCAGATGGGGCAGCTCGCCCTCCAGGTCGGCGATGACCGCCCACACCTGGTCGAAGGGCAGAGCGATCCGGGCCTCGGCGTACAGGGGGGCGCGCAGTCCAGCGGCCAGTACGCGCAGCCGGGCGACCGTATCGGGTGCCTTCACCGTGTCCACGCCTTCCGGAAGGAGGAACGAGCCCTGTTCAGCCGTGACTTCACGGTACCCTCGGCTATGCCGAGCAGCTCGGCCATCGTCCGCTCGTCCAGGCCCTCCAAATCCCGCAGTACCAGTACGGTGCGGTGCTGGACGGGCAGCCGGGCAAGCAAGTCCCTTACCTCCACAGTCAGTTCGCCTCCAACTCCGGGCAGTAGATCCCGGAGCCGGGCAACCTCCTCGGGGGCTGCGGGCGTCTCTCTCGCGGTGCGCCGCGCCACCCGGATGGCCTCCCGCACGGTGACCGCACGCACCCAGCCGTAGAACGCCTGCGGATCGTGCAGACCGCGCAACCCCCGGAACACCGCGAGAAGGGATTCCTGCACGGCGTCCGCGGTGTCGTCCGGGGCGATCGGGGTGGACAGCCGGGTGACATACGGCGTCACCAGCTTCAGCAGGTCGTCCATGGCGAGGGCGTCGCCGCTCTGTGCGGCCCGAACGAGCGGCGCCGCCGCGTCCCAGGGCCGCACGCCGTCATCCATCGCCGCACACCGTACCGCAACCTCCTCCGGGCTGTGCCGGGCGAGCCCCTCGTTCGTCTGCTGCCTGCCGGCTACAGCACGATGTACTCGCGGAGCTTTCCGCGTGTGCGGGCGGGGGTCGCCGTTGCGGAGGCCGAGGGTGGGCAGCTGCTCGGCGATCTGGAGATCGTCCAGGGGCTTGCGGCTGACGGGCACATCGGCGTAGCCGCCGTCGTCCTCACGCCACTTGGACAGCTCGGGGTCGACGGACCGTACGCGGGCGACGGTGCCGGCGGCGACGTAGACGATGGCCTTGACGCGGGAGCGGCGGGCGGGGGCGATGGCACACCATCTGCGGTCGCCTTCGACTTGCACATCGTCGTCGCGTCCGGTCTCGCCCAGGCGCCGGTTGCTGGTGTCGGTCTTGGTCTTGAGGTTGCGGTAGACGACCAGGACGCAGTCGCGGCCCTCATGCTGTGCGGTGAGGTGTCGGTACATGGTGAACCGGGAGACGTGGAACGTGTCGGCGATCTCCTCGACAGTGTGCTCGCCACTGTCGTACAGCTTCTGTGCCTGGTCGAGCTGGCGCTGGTTGAGCTTGGGGCGCCGGCCGCCGACCCGGCCACGGGCACGAGCGGCAGCAAGGCCGTCGTAGGTGTTGGAGACGATCAGCTCACGCTGGAGTTCGGCGAGAACGGCCGGCATCCCGAACATGGCGCGGCCCTCCATGATCTCGATATCGATGCCCTGCTCGATCACGTGCAGACCCACTCGCTGGGTGCGGAGGTCGGCGCCGAGGTTGATCAGGTGCTGGACCGAGCGGGAGAGCCGGTCCAGCCGCGTGATCTTCAGCATGTCGCCCTCGCCGAGCCAGGCGAGGAGTTCATCGAGCCGGGTACGCGACGCCTTCGACGATGCGGAAGTCGCGCTCGACGCCGTCGGAGAGGGCGCCCAGCGCCTCCTGGTAGGCCGCACTCCCGTGCGCCGCGACGGCCTGCTCGAAGCTGGGCGCCCCGAAAATCGTGTCGAAGCCCTTCGCGCTGCGCACGATCATCTCGAACAACCACCACCATTCGGGGCCGATCTCAGAAGACCTGTCCGCAGGTATGAGCATCGCGGCGGAGCAGGCCCGGATCGGCTTCGAGGACGAGGCGTTGACTCCGCCGCGCGCCAAGCTCAGCGAAGTCCGAGTGCAGAGTGGGCTCTCCCCCGATGAACTGCACCGCCGTCGTTCCCAGAACGGCCGCCTCGTCGATGATCCGGCGCCAGTCCCGAGCCGTCCTGCGGCCGTGACCGCGTGCCGGCCCGGCCTGGGCGTAGCAGTGCGAGGGACAGGTGAGCTGGCACCGGGGCGGTGACCTCCAGCGACAGGAACCGCAGCGTGGTGGGGACCTCTGCAGTGGTCGTCATGACGCGATCGTAGGCGCCGGAGGGGGCAACTCGTCTGGTTTTGGCACTACTTGATGCGATGGGGCGCGGCGGGACGAGCATCAGCCGGACAGTGATCCGGCAGCGACGATACGGGCGCCTTCCACCTCTCCGGCCTCGATCAACGCCAGGAGGCGCTGCGCCTTGTTCGGCCGTATTCCCGTGGCTTCCAGGAGGCCGGACACTCGACGCCGAGCGCTTGCAGCCGCCTCGTCATGCGCAACGGTCAGCGGTAACGCAGGCCGCTCAGCCTGAGCCCTCGCCCTCCTGAAAGGCGTCCTCACTCGGGCGCCGACGAAGGTCGGGGGCCGTCCCCGCCCACGCTGCCCGGCTCAGCCCGGCTCGCCGTGCTGCTCGCGCTTGGGTGCCGCCTGGCTCGCCCGGCAAAGACCACCCAGGCACTGGGCCTTGCAGCCTCACAAGGCCTGGTGGCCGACCGCGTCGCCGTCCGGGTCGTCGGCGAGTACGACGGCCGCGGTGATCCGCTTGCCCACCGGCTCCCGATGGACACAGAAGGTCTGGCACACCGCCATCACGAGCTCCAGGCCGTGCTGACCGATCCGCTCCGGGTCCGGTGCCGGCACCGACGGCAGCGTGATGCTGCTGTCCCACACACTCACCTGAACGGCACCGTCCTCGACCTGAAGCGTCAGCAGACAGGGGCCGGGGGCGTATTTGCGGGCATTGGTCACCAGCTCACTCACCACCAGCTGCACCATGCCCATCGCACGCGCCGACACCGGCAGCCCATGTACAGCCTGAAGCGACGTAAGGAAGTCACGGGCCATGTCACGGGCCTCAGCTATCTCGGCACTGCCCTCGAACGCGGCGGAGACAGCTATCGGAGCATCCCTGAGCGGCCCCTGGCCCTCATTTTGGGCAGCAGGATCCACGGATTCGCCTCACTTCCGAAGCACAGGGACTTACCCACCTCAGCTACCCCAAAGCCCCGACTCCATCCAGGCAAGATCGCCGCACCTCCGGTAGGTACGACATACCACCCCAAACCGACTGCAGAAAACAGTCGATGGTGCGGAGTCCGGGTACCGCGTCGACCCGCCGCGTGGATCAGAGAATCGAGACGCCAGACTCGATAGACGAGTCAGGGCCGCGCGGCTGCTGCGCGGCCCTGACCGCGCCTCCGGCATCCTGGCGACGCGCAGGACAAGTGGAGACGTCCGTTGGCCATTGTCGGACGGTACGGGTTGCCGGGGCAGCCGAGCACGGTCCCCGCCGGCGGGTACCGTCAGGCGGGGTTGATGTTCTCGGCCTGCGGGCCCTTCTGGCCCTGGGTGACGTCGAACGTCACGAGCTGGCCCTCCTGCAGCTCACGGAAGCCGGAGGAGTTGATCGCGGAGTAGTGCGCGAAGACATCCGGGCCGCCCCCGTCCTGGGCGATGAAGCCGAAGCCCTTCTCCGCGTTGAACCACTTCACAGTTCCCGTAGCCATGTCTCATGCCTTCCAGTCGATGAACGCCTCCCCCGAATGGGGAAGGCGGAGGTGATCGCCCTGGTCCCTGCGGCACAGCACAGCAAAACGCCCACACCAAAGGCGTGGGCAAAAGGGGAACTCCGAACCACGACAGCTGACGCAAACGCTACACGCCCACACGTCCCGTCACCAGAGGAAATGATCACGCCGCACCCCAAGACCCCGATGGCGCTTGGCCCCTCCGTTTCTTCCCTCTGGGATCAATCACTTGCCTACTGCTGGTATTGCCTTCCTGCGTAGTGCTGGTGGTGCGAACTACTCTGTGGCCTGTGACAGCGCCACTCTCCGGCAGCCAGGCCCGTCGCCCGTCCTGCGTCTGATCTGGCTTGGAACCCCACTGCCGAACCTCCCGGGGCGCGCGCCCGCAGCCGACGCCTTCACCGAGGTACCACTCACTGACTTCACTGCTGGGTCCTGCGAACTGCACTTACCGGTACCGCCACCGCATCAACTGCGGCCCTGGTCACGGCGGCCCCTGATCACGGCGGGCCACGCGGTCCGGTCGCCAGTCCCGTCGCCGTCCTGCAACCACCCTGGCTTAGAAACTCCACCACCGCACCGCCCAACACACTGCAACTACGGGTACTGCTGCCCGGCAGTTCGTGTCTGCGGATCTGGCGGCAGTTCCAGCTCAAGCCGCACCTGGCGGACACCTTCAAGCTGTCGACGGACCCGTTGTTCGTGGAGAAGGTCTACGACGTCGTCGGCCTCTATTTCAACCCGCCCGAGGGGGCGGTGGTGCTGTCGGTGGACGAGAAGTCGCAGATCCAGGCGCTGGACCGGTCCCAGCCGGTGCTGCCGATAATGCCGGGCTTGCCCGAGCGGCGCACTCCCGACTACGTCCGCAACGGCCTGACCACCTTGGCACTGGGCGGCATCATCGGCGGCCTGCTCCTGCAGCGGGTCGGCGCGTCACCGCCGACGCCGTCGCCGCGGCAGGGCTCGGAGTCTTCAGCCTGGCCGTGATCGCCATCGCGCGACACCATGCCTTCGCGCTGACCGACCAGGGCACACCGTGACATGCGCGAACGCATCACCGTCCGTGGCTCGGGAGGACAGCCCTACCTCGGCTGGGCGGGAGCACTCACGGCACCGGCGTGTGCGTCGATGTGCGCGTCCAGCGCGGCGAATGTCGCTTCGGGGCGCTCGATGTGCGGCAGATGGCCGGCTTCGGCGATCGGCTCGTAGCGCCCTCGGGCGAACGCCCGCGCGTAGGCCCGCCCGTACGCGGGCGTGACGATGCGGTCGCTCTCACCCCACACCACGAGGGCTGGGATCCGCACCCGTGCGAGCCGATTCAGGAGCTTCGGGTCGTGCATGTACGGGTCGCCGGCCAGGAGGCGGAGAGTGGCCATGTTGGCCTGCTGGACCGCGATCCGCTCCTCGGTGAGGGTGGCCGGGTCCACCGCGAATCGGGCCGGGTCGTGGAACGAGTACGCGGCGATCTCGTCCGGCCGGAGCCCGAAGATCTCGCGGACCGGCTCTCCCGGGACGGCCACGCCCGCGGCGTTGACCAGAACCAGGGAGCTGATCACGGAGCCGTCGTCGCGGAAGGCCATCTCGGCCGCGGTCCAGCCGCCGAGCGACGAGCCGACGACGAGGACGTCGCGGTGGCCCTCGTCCCTGAGCCAGTGCAGATAGGCGATCGCCAGGTCGTCGACGCCGTTGAACCAGCCGGGGCGCTCGGTACCGTTCCAGCCCGGGTGGGTGGGAACGACGCATCGCATGCCGTGCCGGCCGGCCAGATGCGCGGCGACGCCCTGGACGGTGGCCGGCCCGCCACCGCCGTGCAGGACGAGTGCGAGGCGGCCGTCGGCGGGTCCGGCTTCGGTGAGGGTGAGGGGAAGGTCGGGGCGTGGGTGGACGGTACGGGTTCGCGTCTCGGTTTCGGTCATGCACCCCACGGTATCTACGCATACGTATATACGCAACCTTAGATTTTGGATTACGATGCGCCCATGACCACGAACCATGAGGAACCCGGAGTCCGAGGCACGGGCGACAAGGCCGGGAGCCGGACGTCTGCCGACCCCGGCACCGCGTCCGACCTCGCCGCTCCGCCCGCCGTGGAACCGGACTCGTCCGCCGTTCCCGTCGATCTCGAAGAGCTGGGGCGCGCCGTGAAGGAAGCGCAGTACCGGCACCACCGCGCGCTCGACACCCGCCTCTCGGCGGTCGGCACGACGCTGGCGCAGTGGGACGCGCTGCGGGCCATCTCCCGTACGCCCGGAGCATCCGCACACGAGCTGGCTGTCGCCACCTTCCAGGGCGACCAGTCCTTCGGCACACTGGCTTCCCGGCTCGCGGCCCAGCACCTCATCGAGCGCCGTCCCGGTCGGGGCCGGCGTATCGAGCACCATCTGACGGAGACCGGCGAGCACGTCTTGAGGGCGGGGCGCGCCGTCGCACGCGATGTCCTCGCCGCATCCTTCGACCCGCTGGACGAAAGCGAACGGGCCACGCTGCTCGGGCTGTTGCGCCGTATCGGCGTTCCGAGTGAGGGTCTCTAGGATCAGCGACCAGGAAGCCCCCGCGGCTCGCGAGAGCCGGCCTTCCGACTCGGGCCTGCGCCCTCGAACAGAGCTGGGAACCGGCCCTCGGGCAGCGGTGGGTCCGATGACAGCGGTAAGGGTGACATCCCCGGCAGCACCTCCCTGCGGCCGCGCCGGTTCTTTGAACCGCGGGGGCGGCCACACTTCGGCCTGGGTGTGGTCATCGCGGAGCAGCGGCGCGGCGGATGCGAGGCCGCTTGGTGGTGTCGCTGCCTCGTGAAGGGCGTGGGTCAGGCGGTGGCCCAGGCGCGAAGCTGCGCCGCGATCTCCTGCACGCCGGCGCCCTTGTGCTTGGCGCGCATGACGACGGCGAGGGCGTCCTCGGGCTCGTAGCGCATGGCCTTCTCGTTCGTGCTCAGGAACGTCTCGGCGACCAGCCAGGCGAAGAACTCAGAAGATCGTCGAGTTTCCACGGCGGAACCATCTCCGTCGACCCCACTACCGAGACGGCGCCCGCATCACCTTCACCCACCCTCGCCGACGAACCCCCAAGACCGTGGGCCCTTCGACCATGCCGGAAGCGAGCCGCGCCGACACGGACGCAGCACTGTGACCGCGCCCGCCCCAGGCACTCCCAGCGGACCCTCACCAGAGCCGGCGTACCGCATCCTGCTCATCGAGGACGACCAGGCGGACGCCCTGCTGGTCGAGGAGCTCCTCAACGACACGGGACTGCGGTTCGAGCTGACCGCGATGACCACCCTCGCCGAAGCCCGAACCCAGCTCGCCGATCACGCGATCGACTGCATCCTGCTCGACCTCCACCTGCCCGACGGGTCCGGCACCGAGACCATCGCCGCCGTCCGGGAACTCGCCCCGCACACCGCCGTGATCGTCTTCACCGGCCTGTCCGAGACGCAGGCCGGGGCCGAGGCGATGGCCGCCGGTGCCCAGGACTACCTCGTCAAAGGCAAGGTCGAAGCCGACCTGCTGCGCCGGACCGTCCGCTACGCCGTCTACCGCAGCCAGACCGAGCACGCGACCGCCGAGGCCCAGAAGGCCCGCCTGCACGCCGAGGAGAACGCCCGCCTGGAACGGGGCCTGCTGCCGCAGCCCATCCTGGGCACCTCCACGGTCACGGTGACGACCCGCTACCTGCCCGGCGCCGAAAGAGCACTGCTCGGGGGAGACTTCCTCGATGTCGTCGAAAACGACGACGGCCTCCTGCACGCCGTGGTCGGCGACGTCAGCGGACACGGCTCGGACGCCGCCGCGGTCGGCGTCTGCCTCCGCATCGCCTGGCGCTCCCTCGTCCTCGGCGGACATCACGGCCCCGACCTCCTGCACCTCATGGAACGCATCCTGATCGCCGAACGCGGCCCCCAGCCCCTGTTCGCCACCTGCACCCTGCTCACGCCTGACCAGAACGCCGCCACCGCCACCCTCCACCTGGCCGGCCACCTTGCCCCCCGTCACCACCACCGAAGGCACCCGGGAACTGGTCGCCTCACGCGGAACGGCCCTGGGTATCGCCCCGAAGCTCGGTACCTGGCCTGCCACAGTGGTCCTGCTGCCGGCCGCCGGCGCCCTGACCCTCTACACCGACGGCCTCACCGAAGGACACGACGGCTCGAACCCCGATCGGTTCGGCGTCGCAGGACTCCTCGCACTGATCCGCGACCTGCCGCCTACAGACCCGGCCGACCATGTCGACCGCCTCATCAAAGAGACCCAGGCACTCAATGCCGGCCGTCACACCGACGACCTCGCCGTACTGCGCCTCGACTGGGACAACCGGTAGGCACTGATCCCGCCCCTTTATCCGGCAGCGTTCCGGTACAGGCCCGGCGGTCGCGGCAAGCGGGGCGGGGGATCGTGACGTCTCGTCCCCCGCCAGGCCCGGCTTCTCGAATCACCCGGCATGTATTTCCGAAGCGTGGGTACACGCCCCGTCGCCGGTTTCCAGCAGCCGGCGGTACGAGGGGTGGACACGCACCGGGGAGGGGTCTGAGATGACGGTGACCGAGGCGACAGAGGCACGAACGGCGGCGCTGCCGGAGATTGCGGACCCTTCGCAGGTCGCGCCGAGGGATGCCCGGCAGTTGTCGAGGCTGTTCTTCGACCGGCTCGCCGTCCTGGAAGAGGGTACGCCCGAGCACCAGTACGCGCGCAACACCCTCATCGAAATGAACATCACCCTCGTCCGCTTCGCCGCCGCGCGTTTTCGCAGCCGCAGCCAGGACGAGATGGAGGACATCGTCCAGGTCGGCACCATCGGACTGATCAAGGCCATCGACCGGTTCGAACTCACCCGCGGAGTCGAGTTCACCTCCTTCGCCGTCCCCTACATCACCGGTGAGATCAAGCGCTTCTTCCGCGACACCTCGTGGGCCGTTCACGTGCCCCGACGCCTGCAGGAAGCCCGCGTCCACCTCGCCAAAGCCACCGAGGAGCTCCGCGGCCGGCTCGGCCGTACCCCTACCGTCAAGGAACTCTCCGACCTGATGTCGCTGAGTGAGGAGGAGGTCAACGAAGCACGGCTCGCTTCCAACGGCTACACCTCTTCCTCCCTCGACGCCGCCGTCAGCTCCAGCGAGGACGGTGAAGCCGCGCTGGCCGACTTCATCGGCAGCGACGACCACGCTCTCGAACTCGTCGAGGACTTCAACTCCCTGGCCCCCCTGATCGCCCAGCTCGACGACCGGGAACGGCGCATCATCCACATGCGGTTCGTCGAGGAGCTCACTCAGGCCCAGATCGGCGAGCACCTCGGCGTCTCGCAGATGCACGTCTCCCGCCTGCTCAACCGCACCCTCGCCAAACTCCGCGACGGCCTGCTGACCACCACCTGACCGCGCCCAGGCGGGGTGCGGGCCCGGCGGCCGGGGCGACGGCGGCATCGCGCGGAGGATCAGTGCGGGCCGGTACACGCCGGCGAGGAGCCGAGCCCAGCGGGGCCGAAGCGCTGTTTGACGAGACAAAGGCGGAGCGAGGCCCCGGCCAAGCGGTCCCAGCCGTCCTGGCGGGGAGAGTACGAACCGGGCTGTGAGGACAAGCGTCGAAGAGAACGACTGCCTTTCGCTTCCACGCGCTGCTCGCCGCAGTCGGGCGGGACGCGGCTGACGCCATTCATACGTTCGCACCGGCGGCGGGGGTGAGGTGGTCGTAGACGTTCACCAGATCGGTGGGACCCTCCTTGGTGGTGCTGGTGAGGGCCACGATCGTGAAGGTGGTCCGGCAGACCATCTTTCAGCCCGGCCAGCGACTGGGCAGGCAAGCGACCCCGGTGTTCGTCCACGCCACGGGGAGCAGGCGACGGCGATTCCACGCCACAGCAACGCATGAGGAGGAACAGGAAAACGCCCTATGCGCCTACCGCGACCTGGCGCACCAAAAATTGGGAGATTGATCTCTGGCGTTATATCCCTCTATGACCGCCTCCACGTCGCCGAGCTCATGAGTTCTTCAGGAGGGGTTGAGGCGGAGAATGGAGCTGTTCAAAGCGGTGGCGAAGACACACCATGTGGCGTAGGGCAGGAGGGCGCGCGCTGCCGTGGGGTCCGCACGTGCGGTGCGGTACAACAGCTCAGCGTTGCTCATATTCAGCAAGGCAGTACCAAGCAGGCCTGCCTTTGGACTGCGGCGGCCGAAGAACAGCCAGTTCCACCCCGCGTTCAGTGTGAGGTTCGCGGCCAGGCTCGCGGCGAGCCGGAGCCGGACGCGGCCCCCGGCGCGGTTCAAAGCGCGGCCGCCGGCCCAGGCAATCGATGCGTACAGCGGCGTCCACACGGCGCCGAACGCCCACGACGGCGGCTGCCACGACGGCTTGTCCAGCGCCCGATACCAAGCGCTGTCGGCATCCACCGCCCTAGCTCCCGCCGCCGCCGTGGCGGTGACTGCCCCAGCGGTGAGTGCATAGGTATGCCACCCACCGCGAGCAATGGTTTTCCCCACCCGAGCATGGATCAACATGATTTCCGCGTACCCCTCTGGAGTCGGAATATATGCCCGTCATGGCCGGAATTATGATTAATCGTCTGATTGCCGCTGATGGATGACGGGTCGGTCCCACAAGGTCCTGGCGCAGACCCGGACTCGCCCACCGGCGTCTGACACCGACCACTTCGACGAGCTGCTCTTCGACGACGTGAGGCGGGCGGAGAACGCCCAGCGCGACCAAGCCGACTTCGTCAGCAAGGCCACCCCTCGGAGTGTCGAAGTCGGTGAGCTCCACGACTCTCGGGTACAGACCGGGGTAGCGGGCGTTGCAGGTGGCGCGCATCGAGGAGAAGAGGCCCTCCGGAGAGAATCCGGAAGCCAAGGACAGGCTCCCCGAGCACCGTTTCTTAAATGACGCATCGTCAGAATATTTACACTGGGCAGCCTTTGTCGTCGGAGGATGGCGGTGGCACTCTCATGCGCAGCGCTTCCGCCGGCATCCCGGGCGGGACCGGCGGAAGCGCGCACCGATGAAGGAGTCCTCGTGGCAGAACAACTCCCGGACGACGACGCGCTCCGTTGGCGAGATCCGAAGCGCTATCTCTGGCTTCTGGCACTGGCCGTGCCCACCCTCCCCTTTCAGGCAGGGTTCCTGGCCCAAGCGACCGGGCTCGGCCTCTTCTGGTGGTGGGGCCCCTTCTTCGCCTTCGTACTCATCCCCGCCTTCGACCACATCACCGGCACGGACAGCGGCAATCCGCCCGAGGCGGTGATGAAGCGGCTGGAAGCTGACCGCTACTACCGTTGGTGCACCTACCTCTACCTGCCCGTGCAGTTCGGCGCCCTTGTATGGGCGTGCAGCGTATGGTCCCGCGGCGGACTGTCCCACTTTGGAAGCCTGGGGCTGGCCGCGACCACCGGGGTCGTGGCCGGGGTGGCCATCAATACCGCACACGAACTCGGGCACAAGCGTGAGCAGCTGGAACGCCGGCTGAGCCGCATGGCACTAGCCCAGAGTTGGTACGGCCACTTCTACGTCGAGCACAACCACGGACACCACATACGGGTGGCCACTCCCGAAGACCCGGCCAGCTCACGCATGGGAGAGAACTTCTGGCATTTCCTGCCGCGCACGGTACTGGGCAGCCTCCGCTCGGCATGGCTCCTGGAGCGGCGCAGGCTGAACCGGCGCGGGCGTGCGCTCTGGAGCCGGCACAACGACATCCTGACCGCCTGGTCGATCTCGGCAGCCCTCTTCGGTGTGCTCACCGCAACGTTCGGCTGGACGGTGCTGCCCTACTTGGCCCTCCAGGCCGTCTTGGGCTTCTGCCTCCTTGAGACGGTCAACTACCTCGAGCACTACGGCCTTTTGCGTCGGCGCCGCCCGGACGGACGCTACGAGCGGGTGACCCCGCGGCACAGTTGGAACAGCAACAACACGATCAGCAACCTGCTCCTGTTCCAGCTCCAGCGTCACTCGGACCACCACGCCAATCCGTTGCGCCGCTACCAGACTCTGCGCCACTACGAGGAGGCGCCTCAACTGCCCTCCGGATACGCCACCATGATCGTCCTAGCGTGGTTTCCTCCCCTGTGGCGACGCGTCATGGACCCGAGACTGCTCGCCCACCACGCAGGTGACATTGGACGTGCCAACCTGCATCCGGCGGCGCGCGAAAGACTGACGGCGGCGTACCCGCTCGGACCCGTCGACGATGTCACCCCGCCGCAGACCCGACCGTAGTCCCCAACCATGGCTACCTCTTCTGCGGCCCCGGATCACGTCCATCCGGGGCCGCAACTGAATGACCCCTGATGCCTTGGGCTGGCCAAAGTGCCAAGGAAAGGCCCTACCAGGAACTCCTGGGCAAGAGCCACCTGGACCACTACCAGCACGTGCAGAGGGCCACCGCCCCCTGCGGCGCGGCCCGTCCCTCGACAAACCGCCGTCAGTGGGGAGGACTACTGGCCGCCTCTGGGGAGAACTACATGGCCGTTGACACCAGTTCGCCAGCAGGCTCGATGCCTGTGCCGCACCGCTGCCGGACTAGCCAGGCTCGCCCTGTGCGCCGCCTATGAACTCTTCGGCCGGTCCGCTGAGTGCGAGTGGCTCGCCGTGCGTACTCCTGTTCGTCCGCTCCGACCAGGCGGCGACAGATCGGCGAAGAAGCCGACGGGCAGGAGGAACGGTGCAGCGTTCGAGCAATGTGATGGGAACACTCTTTGTGGGCGGCGCTCTAACGCTGACACTCGCCGCCCTCGCCTACCCGGCGATGCTCGGCCTGGACACGGTGACGACCTCGAACGACCGGATCATCGCCAATACGCAGTGGGGACCGCTGACAGAAGCCGAGCGGGACTTCGTGGTCAAGGTGCGCGCGGCCGGCCTGTGGGAGCACCCGCTCGGCCTGATCGGCCTGCAGAAGGGACAGAGCCCAGCCGTCAAGACCGCGAGCCAGCACCTCGTGGACGGGCATGCCGCCCTGGACACCAGTTGCCGCAAGATCGCGCCGATGCTGAACATCACGCTGCCCAACGTGGCGAGCCCTCAGCAGGAAGGTTTTGTCACCCAGCTGAAGTCGGAGTCAGGGCGGCAGTTCGACACCGACTTCGCCAACATCCTGCGGATGACCCACGGTTCGATCTTCAACGCGATCGCCAAGATCCGCTCGACCACCAAGAATACCCTGATCCGCGCCTTGGCCGATCAGGCGAACAACACGGTCCTCGACCACATCACCGTGATGGAGAAGACCGGCCTCGTCGACTTCGACACCACCGTCTTCAACCAGACCACCCCACCCAAACTTCCCAAGTCCGACATGACACCACCGCCGCCGGCACCCGGGCAGCCCCAGGTCGTCCTCAACCCGCCGCCCAACCCGACCTCCACACCGGTGGACCTGAGCGCCGCCCTGAACGGCACGACGACCAACGGCGGGTAGCCCCGCCCGGCGGTGACCCGGCCGCGTTGAAGTCCTGCCGCGTCGATCAGCCGGTACGCCATCGTGCGCAGGGTGTCGTCGTGTGCGAAGGCTTACGGCTCGCGCTCACCGTGTCCGGCAGGGTGCGCGGGGTCGACAGGGCGGGGGCCGGTACCTCGGGCCCGGTCGGCCACCTGCCGTCCGACCCGGCCGCCCGAGAAGCGCTGGACGGTTGCGACGGGATCGTGGCGAGCAGGCCAATGCCGTGGACGCCGTAGCCGCGCAGGGCCTGGGCCTGGCGGGGCCGATGCCGGGGAGGGTCTCGACTGGAAGCGGGCCGAGCCAGTCCGTGACCTGCTCGGGGCGATGGCGAGGACGCCGTCGGCCCGGCCCCCGCGCTGGAGCCGAGCCGCGCGCCGGGCACGGTGAGCGTCGCTTCCATGAGCGATACCGTCAATGGACAGCGCCACGCACAAACAGTCCCTCCGTCATGCGCGACAGCTGAGGGCCCGGCCCGCTCTGCCGCGGGCCCTTACCGAAGCCCGGCCCCGCCACGCTCTCGCGGGCCTGGGCTCCTTGCCGTGAGGACAGTCGCTACCGCTCCTTGCGCGCAGCTTGCCCGAGGGGGCCCTGCCGGTCTTCGGGTCGAGCACGACGGAGCGTCCGTCAGCGTCTTGCAGGTACCCGTACCGTTGGCCACCGGGCACACGGTGGCCGCGTTGGTGAAGGTGGTGGGGGTCCAAGCCGCCTCCGTGCTGGTGCCGGGCGGCATCAGGACATACGGTCGACTGCTCAGCCGCCGACGTGGATGCCGGGGCGGCGTTCAGGGTCGGGTTCGTTGCTGCGGATGATTTCCCGGGTGACGGGAGCGGTGTCGCCGCGGCCCAGCAGGAAGTATCGGAACATGTGCCGCAAGGGACTTCCTTCGGCCCACGCGAAGTAGCAGTGCGGCTGAACCCCGGTGGCGTTGCGCAGAGCGAGCAGGATCGCTGCAATGGCGTTCGGAGCGGCCGGGGCCTCGGCCCGGAGGATTCGGTACCCGTCCACCTCGACACCCTGGACGCTGAGGGTTTCACTGAAGTCGGACGGATCGACCACGTCGATTTCCAGGAACAGCACGTCGGCAGGGCCGGGCACGGGGTTGGTGCCGCGCTGCTCCCGCTCCTTATGGGCGTACTCGGCGCTGTCGCCGGCCTCTCGTCGGTTGGCGATAATGTTGATGGCGTTGTCGTGCGCGAGGGTGTCGGTGATGAACCGACGGGCTTCGTCGTCGAACACGATCCGGTCGGCGCGCAGTTCAGTGGTGCGTGAGACCCGGGAGATCAGCGACACGGCGATGATCCCGGCGATGAACATGCCCGAGATGGCGATGCCGTCGGGCTTGTCGACGATGTTGGCCATCAGCGCGTAGAACAGGACGGCGGTGAGGAGCGCGAATCCCGTACCGGCCACGCGCCGACGGCTGCGGACGACCGAAACCGTGACGGCGAACGCTCCGGAGACCATCATGGCCAGGATGCCGGTGGCGTACGCACCGGCCTGGGCATTGACATCGGCGCCGAACGCGATGGTGATGACGATGCAGAGAGCGGTGTAGACGATCACGACGGGGCGCACCGCGCGTCCCCATTCCGGGGCCATGCCGTAGTCGGGCAGATATCTGGGCACGATGTTGATCAGCCCCGCCATCGCGGACGCGCCCGCGAACCACAGGATCAGTATGGTGCTGATGTCGTAGGCGGTGCCGAACACCTCGCCGGCCTTCTCGTGCGCCAGCCAGGCCAGCGCCCGGCCGTTCGCCTGGCCGCCGGGCTCGAACTCCTTGTGCGGAATGAGGACAGTGGTCACGAAACTCGCGGCCAGCAGATAGACGCTCATGACGAGTGCGGCGGTGGTCAACAGCCGCCGGGTGTTACGGATCCGCGACTGCTTCTGCTGCTCGGCATCGCCGCCTTCGGCGGATATGAGGGGCATCATGCTCACGCCCGTCTCAAAGCCGGAAAGGCCCAGCACCAGCAAGGGAAACGCCAGGAGCGCGGGCCCTGCCAAACCTCCGAGACCGCCTCCGCCGTGGCCGAGGGCGTGGGTCCACGCCGAAAGGGCGCCAGGCGTGGTGAAGACGTCCACCAGACCGACGCCGATGACAGCCGCATTGAGCGCCAGGAAGACCACGACCAAGGGGATGGCCACCTTGACCGCTTCGCTGAACCCGAGCAGGAACACTCCGCCGAGCACCATCAGCAGCGCCACAGTGAGAGCAACCTCGTGACCGTGCAGCGCATGGGGGAAGTAGGGGTTCTCCACCACGTGCACGGAGGCGTCCGCTGTGGACAGCGTGATCGTGATGATCCACGAAGTGGCGACAAAACCGAGCAGGACCAGGACGAACAGCTTGCCCCGCCAGAACGGCAGCAGGTCCTCCAGCATCGCCACCGACCCTGCTCCGTGGGGGCTCTCACGAGTCACCCGTCGATACATCGGCAGCATCCCCACCAGGGTCAGCGCCACGATCAACAGCGTCGCCAAGGGCGAGACCGCTCCTGCCGCGAGGGCGGCGATCGCCGGGACGTAGGCCAGGCTGGAGAAGTAGTCGACCCCGGTCAGGCACATCACCTTCCACCAGGCGTGCTGCTCGGTGTGTCCCTCGCCTGCCGCTGGTCCGATCGGTTGCACCCGGTGATGCAGCAGCCATAGCGCAAAGCGTCCGGTCGGCTGGGCCCGTAGAGCGGGACTTTCCACCTCTGCCGGTATGACCGGTTCGTTCGCGACCTTCATGTCCCCCATCAGTCCTTCCAGTTCGTGCCCTCGGTGCACCCGTCCCAGTTCACGTCACGGACAGGCGAGCAACGAGTATGCGGCCCGCCGACGGTGTCACGACCACCGGGGCGGCATTGCCGGCCCTGGCGATGGCGCCCTTGTTCCCCGTGCCCAGCTCACTACCCGCCCGGTCGGGCAGTGCCGGCAACAGCGGAAACAGCGTGATGGCCCAAGGGTTGGCGCAGGGAGACACGTCAACGATGGTTGGCGGGTGATCGCCGGCAGGGGGCGCAGTCCGTCAAGGGCACCGAGACCGTCTCCAAGCCAGTCACGGCTTCGGCACGGGGAAGAAGGATCAAACGGACGCAACAGAATCGGCGCTGTCGGCCTCGGCGGCCTTGCGGGGCCTCCAGCGCGACCGCGTCCGCGGTCATGGCACCAGCCCGCAGGGCGGTCGCGATCCCGGAGACCACGTGGTCGTGGGGCATGTGACGGTGCAGCAGCAAGACATCGATCAGCGCCCGGGTGCCCTCCGCGTCGCCATCCGCCTTGCAAGCCGCCTGCCACCAGGCGTCGTGGACCGGGGTGAACTTGCCCGCCGAGGGGGCCTGGTCCAGGGCGGTGGCCCGGACAGCGCGCCGGCCTTGCGGACCAGCGCCTCCAGATAGTGGTCCAGCTCCAGGCGGCAGGCGCCCTTGGAGCTGATGCGCCCCCAGGTTGCGCTGGCCGTCCTGCTCACCCTTGTCCCGTGCCACGAGGCTCACCGGCCGGCGAATGGACAGGGCTTCGGTCGTAGCCACGTGCCAAACCGCAGGCGGGCACGCTCCCGCTGGGCAGCGCCGTCAGATCGGGTAGGCGTCCGCTTCAACGTGGCACGAAGCAACCCCCAGGCGGGCGCGACGTGGCCACAACGGCATGGAGACGGCGTGTGTCCTTGCAGGTCGCCGTGGACAGCGCGGCGGCAGCCCGCAATTCAACGTGACGCCGACGGTCGCGCCCCGGCCGGGCCTATTCCTTCGGCTGGGTGTTACTCCGCCGCTCCTGTGAACGAGGGTGCCAGCGCTTGTTCGGGTGTGAGACCGAAGCCGATGTCGGTGCCGAAGACTGCCATGGCGAGGCCTGGAACATCGGGGGCGGTGTGATGGGGTTGGGGCTTTTAGTGGACACCCCCTGGATCGCCGTCTGACGCGAGGGCGAGTACATGACGGTGGATTCGCAGCCGGCGAAACTGCCTTCCCCGCCGATGAACCCGCCGGACTCAACGAATCCCAGTCCGCACCGCCACTTGCCGGGCCCGTTGTAGTTCCCCGCGAAGACGAACGGGATCGGGTCCTTGGTCGCCTCCGCCCAGACCTCTGGCTTGAGCAGCTCACCGGTCGCCAGGGCGCGGGACCAGCGTCGCATGTCCGCGAGCGTGGAGACCATGCCACCGTGCGCTCACAGGCACGACGCCGGAAGGGCTGTCGCATCATCGGAGACGGTGGGGGCCCGCGTGGGGCCCACATCGCCCAGCCCGTACCCGTGGGTGAAGGGCTTGGTGAGGCCGTTGCCGATGTTGGGAGCAGGGTGCGGTGGAGTCCGAGCGGTCGGGCGATGCACTACCCCGCTCAAGACGGGTAACCCTCAGAGGGCTGTTCGCGAGTGATTGTCCGTTTCGAGGCTGGGATTGGGTAGGGCAGCCTGGTCGAGAGCGAGGATGGCAGGCTACGGACGGCCGTTGGCAACAAGCGGGCTGTCCTCGCCGAGAGTGAGGGGTTGCCGCGGTGTGTACTGGTGCCACAGCGGCACTCGGAACCGAGCTGCGTCACGGGTCGAGACTGCGGCACAATCTTCCTTCATGGCCGCCTCCCGTGATCCAGCCGTCCTATATCCCGACATCGCAACTGAAGGCAGCCTCGCTGCGGCACTCCAGGCCGCAGCGGACAAGGACGGCCTCGCCGTTTCGTTCGAGGCCTCCGAATCCAGTCCGCTGCTTCATGCCTCGGTCGTGAGCATGGTTCCGCATCGGACGGTCCTGGCTATCAGTGCCTGGGCGGTCGAGCGCCGTTGGTCGATCCGCGGCTGCGAGCCGTTCCAGGACATGGCGCTCGTAGAAGGCAACACGCAGGACCTCGCTCAGGTTGCTCGTGCCGCGCAGGCCTGGTGCGACGGGGTAGAGCTGGCCGAGATCCGCTGCGCCGCGCCGTTCGTGCACCTCACCGGGCGCTTCGAGGTACCCGACAACGATCCGGAGCGACTGGCCGAGTCCGAGTGGCAGCATCTGCGCACAGAGGCCGACGAGATGGACTGGCCGGAATACCGGGCACTCATCGAGGCCGCATACTCCGAACCGACGCTGCGGGGGCTCTACCCGTTCACCAGCCACTGGACGCTGCGATTCTCCACCAGCACTCGCCCGCGCCTCACTATCGTCCCGCTGTGCCTGGATGCGTATCGGCAGAAGCCCTACACCCTCAGCACCCACTACATGGGAGAGGTCCTCGCCGAGGCCACGACAGCGGAGGAGGCCGTGTCGATGGCCCTGCGTCATCTGCCCTCCGACTTTGTCGCCGTCACGCCCGGGGCGGACTGAACCGGCCGGGCTCGGCCTCGGACAGGATGCCGCGGGTCGACGAGTCGCTTGAGCTTGTGCCGCGTGCTCTCGATGTTCTTCGGGATGATGTCCAGGTCCAGGTCCAGGGCTTGGCACAGGTCGCGGGCCCGCATCGGCTGCCGCATCTCGGCGAACGCGGCCAGGATCTCCCGCCTGCTCAACCTCACTTTCACCAAACTGCGCGACAGCATGCTCACCACCGACGGACCACACCCGCCCACAGCGCACCGGCGGCGTGCCCCGCCCTCGAAGGTTGGCGAACGCCGCCGGTTCTACAAGGCGGTGGCCGTCAGGCTCTACCTGACGGCGGATGGGTCAGCGGCGCCAGCCCACGTCGGAGGCACAGTAGACAGGCGCGGCGAACTGGTCCTCCATCCGCTTGGAGTTGCCTTACGGCCGAAGGAAGAACAGCGGCGCCGTCGGCTCATCCCGTGCATCGGCTTCAGTCACGCTGCTCTGGTAGCACGGCCGGAATTGGACAGAGATACCCACCCGCGGCAGCCGATCCGCACTCCGTCCTTGGCGGACACGGTGGACGGGCGGCGCTGAGCGTCGTGTCTGTCGATTGCGGACCTTGTTGAACAGGACATCGCGTACCCTCTCCCGTTTCGCGCCGGACTCGAGTGTCACCTCGAATCCGGGGCCACAGCTTTGGCGATCTCCGCGCCAGGCTAAGTTCCGCAGCCCTCGCGAGCGGCGGTACCGGACTGCTTTCCCGCAACACCGCGTCCACATCGCCGCACTGTTGTGATAGGCCGAGATGGTCAGCGGCGGGGGCGCCCCTGCTCGGGGTCGTCGTCGGGAGTGCTCCATCCTTCGCCGCGCTGTGCGGGATCAGCCAAGACTCGGCGGGCCTGTTCGGCCCCCGGGCCCGGGGGTGGATACCTTGCGCTGGGCAGCACGCCGACCGCCGACCACAAACGCCGCGATGAGGACGGCGACCACAGCGACACCCGCCGCCGTTAGCCAAAGGGCACCGGCGGAGGAAACGGCCAACATGGTCTGCGCTTCGTCGATCATCTGTGCCGTGTACCCCACATTGACACAGACCACCCTATCGACCGCACTTCAATGCCCCTACGCTCAGGAGCCGACCAAGGCTTTGTTGACGGCGCCAAGGAAATCATCGAGATCCTTCGGCGTCCGGGACGTGACCAGGGTGTAGCCGTTCGCGCTGTCGCTCACGACAGCTTCGTCAACCCAGGCCTTGGCACCTGCGTTGCGGGCATCGGTACGCACTGAGGGATAGGAGGTCAGGGTCTTGCCGTTCAAGACGTCGGCTTCCACCAGGGCCCAGGGTCCGTGGCAGATCGCAGCGATCGGGCGACCCGACGCAGCAAACGCCCTGATCGTCTCGAGAACCTTGGGCTGCAGGCGGAGTTGGTCGGCGTTGATGGTACCGCCAGGGATCAGCAGCAGCTGGTGTGCGCCGGGATCGAGTGTCTCGAGCGTGGTGGTGGGCTCCACCGTCTCGCCGGGGTCCCGGTCGCCCACCAGCGTCTGGATGGGGTCGGGGGTCACGGCTGCGATGGTGACGTCCGCGCCGTCCTCCTGTAGTCGGCGGACCGGTACCAGCAACTCGTCCTGCTCGACTCCGTAGTTGGTGACGAGTACCAACACCCGGTGACCGTTGAGTGGCTTGTCGGACATGATCGGTCGCCTTTCCCTCGTCCCGAAGTCCGCGTGGCGTGGCTCAGTTGTCGCGCGCCACATCGCTCATGGCGTCCTGACGCTCCTGGAACCCGGCCTGCACCGTAGGCGTGTCCGCGGAGCGCGATCGCGCGTGGGGAGGCGCTCGCGTGAGGGCTGTGACGAGCTGATCCGGTCGCACCCATCCACACCGCCCCTGCTGTCGATGTCACCGGTCAATGGCCTGCTTGGCGGCTTGCTTCTCGGTGGTGGCGCCGACCGTGGCGAGGGCCCCGCCCGCGGTCTCCAAGTGCGCCCGTACGAACCACTGGAACTGCTCCAGGTCACGCAGTTGCTCGATCAGGAGGTCTTCGGTGGCCGGGTCGATGTCCCCCACTGTCTTGATCGCGGCGCGCAGAGCCTCGATCACTCCGGTGTACACGAGGTCGAGCGCGCCAAGATGGGCGATGGCGTCGGCACGGCCCACGCTGTAGTCCTTCCAGGAGCGCTCTTCAACCAGCGCGCCCGGAGTGCCGTGGGCGACGCCCCCCAGGGCAGCCAGACGCTCGGCGACGTCATCAGACATGTCGCGGACACGGTCGACCTGCGGGTCGAGCATTTCGTGCACGGCGATGAAGTGCGGGCCCACCACATTCCAGTGCACATGCTTGAGCGTCAGGTGGAGATCATTGAGGGCATGCAGACGCTGCTGAAGCACCTCGATGAGCAAGCCGGCGTCCTGCACCGTGAGGCCCGGGACGGTGTAGCGGGGGGTGGCTTGGGAAGCCATAGCTATCTCTCCTGATCTCGTATGGTTTGCCCCCTCCTGGTACCCGTGATGGGGGGACACAACCACAGTGGCCGCGCTCAGCCTCACGAACTGCGCGTCTCCCAATGCCCGGCGTCAAGCCAGTCGCACGAGGTCCGGTGGTGTGGGACCGCTGTGACGGGCGCACGCCATGCGGCAGGCGAGGAGGTCCGCGAGGCCACCCGGGGCCCGCCCGCGCAGGCGGGCGGCGGTCTGCACGGGGTGCTGGTCGGTGCGGGCGATGCGATGGCCCGCCGCGGACAGCCGGACTGCGAGGTCACGGTCTTCGCCGGTGGGCAGGGGGGCGAAGCCGCCCACTCGCAGGTAGGCCGCAGCGGACACGCCGAGGTTCGCACCGTGAACGTGCGGGTGCTCCCACTGCCCCTGTGCACCGCTGAGCCGACGGGTGCGGAAGTAGCCGGCGTCGTGCCGGGCCACGAGGAGGGTGTTGGCCGCGGTCGGTGCGAGGCGGATGGTGCCCAGGACTGCGTCGTAGCCTCGCCGCGCCCAGGTGGCCTGAGGGGTGAGCCATGCTGCGGGCACGGTGGTATCGGCATCCGTCATGGCAAGCCACACCTCCGGGCCGGCGTCTGCCAGCAGCTCCAGCGCGTGCTCGATGCCGGCAGCCCGCGCAGCTCCCACACTGCGGCAGCGGGTCTTCACGACGCGGGCTCCCCCGCGGGTGGCCAGAGTCGCTGTGGCGTCCGTGCAGGCGTCCGCTGCCACCACGATCACGACGGGCGTCGACGCCGCTTGCGCGGCGGCCGCGTGCAGACTCCGCAGACAGGCAGCGATGCGGTGTTCTTCGTTGTGCGCGGGGACGACGACGGCCACAGCTGAGGGCGTCACGCGAGACCCTCCGCGCGGGCCGGAGAGAGCACCGGGCCCGGACCTGGACTGTGTTCGTGGACGGTGAGGGTGAAGTCGGGATCGTCGTAGCGGGCCAGTCGGCTCAGGCCCGTCAGGGTGTCGAGGTGGTCGGCGACGTCGCGGCCCGTGCAAGTGTGCTCGGCCACCGGGTGGTTCCAGTGCACCGTGACCAGATGGCCGGCCTCCCTCAAACTCTCCACGCTCTGGTGGAGCAGCCGTGTGCGGGTGCTGGTGTCGAAGTAGTAGAGGAGTTCCGACAGCACGACCAGGTCGAAGGAGTCCTCGGGCCACTGGTCGGGCACCGTCGTCTGCCGCACCGTGACGTGGTCCAAGCCGGTGGTGCGCCGAGCCGTGGCTTCGACGGCCGATGCGACGCGGTCGGTGGAGAGCAGGTGATCGCATCGGGCGGCAAGGAGTTCGGTCAGCACGCCTATCGAGCAGCCGGGCTCGAAGGCCTGCAGGTAGCGGGGGCGGGGCAGAGCCGCGACGGTCA
Organism: Streptomyces sp. NPDC015532; assembly: GCF_043078065.1. Lineage (NCBI taxonomy): Bacteria > Bacillati > Actinomycetota > Actinomycetes > Kitasatosporales > Streptomycetaceae > Streptomyces > Streptomyces sp. NPDC015532. The sequence goes on from NZ_JBIBSY010000002.1 coordinate 457,804, forward strand.
GGGTGTACTTGCGGTGTTCGTACCACCGCTCTCCGAGGTGCCAGGGGTCGGCGGCGTGGGCGTACTGGCTGTCGAAGTAGCTTGCGGGGGTGTTCACCGGATCACCGTCTCGAAGGTGCGGGCGTGGTGGGCGATCTCCTGCGCGGGCAGCACCGGCGCGGTGCCGGAGCCGCGTGGTTCCAGTTGGCTGGTGAACCGTGCCAGGGCTGCCTTCTTGCGGTCGATCACAGCTGCAGACAGAGGGAGAACACAGGCCCGGTGCCACGGCACGCGGGGGTCGTTCGGTCGGGCCCAGTGCCACATCCACACCGGGTAGGACCACACGGGCGTGGAGCGGTCGCGGCCGGCGCGCTGAGCGGCTCGACCGGCGGCCTCGTGGTCGCTGTGCAGGTCGCCGTCCCACGGCGCCACGCACACGGCGGCCCCGACGGTGTCCAGAAGGTCGCCGATCACGGCTTGCGCGTGGTGCTCGTGCTCGTTGAGGGCCGTATCGGGCAGACCGGCATGCACGGGGGCAGGCAGATCGCCGAGCTCGCCCAGCGCTGCGGCCAGTTCGCCGCGGCGACGTGCGGCCAGCTGTGCCCGGGCCGACGTCGTCGCGGGACCGTGGGAGGCTTCCCCGTCGCTCAAGCACACCGTGTGGACCGCGGCACCGGCGTGGAGAAGGGCGGCGATGGTGCCGCCGAATCCCAAGACCTCGTCGTCGGGGTGGGCAGCCACCACGACGACGGGACCTGTCGGCAGGACCAGGTGTGGCAGGTGGTCTGGCAGTCGCGCCTGCTGCCACTCGGCCTCGTCGGTGCCCTGCGCATCGATCGCTGCGGCGGCGGCCTGCCTGGCAGCGCCAGTCCGTGGCGTGCTCATCGTGCTGCCTCTGTCGGGCCCGTGGTCGCCAGGCGGCCGAGTTCGGCCAGATTCGCCTCGGCATGGTGCTGGCGCACGTAGACCGTCAAATCTGCCACGGCGCGGGCGTGCCGTTCGTCGTGACACAAAGGCCCGGCACCCGTGGCACGCCCGACGTGGTCCACGACCTCGGTGCACACCTTTTCGGCCAGGGCCCGCACGCGCAGACTGCGCACCCGTGCTTCCTCGCGTTTATCGAGGGGGTCGGCGTCGATTTCCTGGCCGGCTTGGTGCAGCACGGTGTCGGCCGTGTGCAACAGCATGTCGACCGCTCCGAGGTGAGCGGCGGCGTGCTCGTTCAACCGCCCCGCCGCAGCTCTCTCGTACAGCGGCGCAGCGACGGCGTGGGCGCCGCCGAGCCAGCATGCCGCCACGCCGATTCCCCCGTGCTGGAAACCGGGCCGCGTCAAATAGCCCTCCACCCCACCGACGGCTCTCGCGGGCACCTCCGCGAACGACATGTCCAGGCTGTCGCTGCCGGCCATACCGATCGCCGGCCACGTCCCTTCCACCGGCTCCGCGCCCGGGTGCTCGAGCGCGACGGCGAACATACGGTATCCATCGTCGGCGTCTGCGGTGACCAGCGCATGGGTGCAGGTCCGGGCACCGGAGCAGTAGGGCTTGACGCCGCTGACCCTCCACCCCTGGTCCGTGCGTGTCGCATGCACGCCAGGGCCCGGTGGGCGCGCGGCCCAGACTCCCCACCGCTCCCCTGCCGCGGGCAGGGGGTGGTCCAGTTCGTTCAGGATGGTCACGGCGTCCAGGTGCCCCTCGGCGAGCCGTGCCAGGGACAGGTCCCGCCGTCCCAGAGCGGTGAGGACGGCAAAACGGCGCACCGTCGACCGGCCCGGCAGCGGCACGCCAGGGGCGTCGCGGTCGACGAAGTCGGCGAACAGGTCCGCAGGTCGTCGCTCCGAGGGACGGACGTCGTCGGACACACGGACCTCCTGCATACATCGTCGCGTCGTCGTGGGCACCCGCAGGCGTCTGAGTATCCGTAGGCTCATGCTCAAAACCCACAACACGGCTGGTCCTGCAGCTGGCGGCGCACGGCTCGGACCTGGTTGCGCAGGCCCTGTTACCCGGCGCTTGGCGCCACATCGCTGTGGCGCCGGTGTCGCTGACGTCACCGGTGATGGTTCCTTCGGCTCTGACGCGCCCGGGTTCGACGTCAATGGCGAACGCTTCAAGAGTGCCTCGGTGATCCGCTACCTGCGACCGCGCGGCTGCCGCGCCAGTCAGTCCTGAATACCAGTCGGCATCACGCAGTCGAACATGCGATGCCGCCCGACCTGTCGATTCCCGCAACTGTTGTCACGGCCCGTTGGAACGCTGACGGTGCTCGTTCTCGCGCATCTGGGGGCATGGCGGCCGATGTCGGCGACGCGGTCCGCGAGGTCGGGATGAGCTGGGCGCAGGGAAGGGCCTGTATCGGAGAGGGGGCCAAGGAGCTGGGCCGGTTCGCTGTGTCCGAGTGCGGCATGGATAGCCGTGAGTGCGTTCGTCGCAGTGGCGGGAAGATCCGGCAGGGCGGTAATGGTCCCGGCGAGCTGGCGCAGCGTGACGGCGTGGTTGTAGGCCCAGGACGTTACGGAACTCCGGATCGGGAGCGCTCGCCGTCGCGGAGTGGGTCTCCAACGGCGGGTGCAAGAACCTGGTCGACCAGCCCCGCCCGTCCCAGGAGTGGATTGAGCACGATGAGGCCGAGGACTGGCCCGCCTCCTCCTTCCCTTCCGGCCACACCCCGGCTGTCGCGGCCTTCACCGCCGCCGTCACCCCACGGTGCCGCTGGCCGACACCCTGATCGGCCTCTCCAGCGCCTGGCTCACCCGTCATTTTCCCCGCTGCTGCGGCATTGGCTGTAGCGACCACGCACCAAACCCGCAGCGCATCCCTGTTCGCGGCAGATCGCTTTTCTCCAGAACTCCACGGTCTGGGGTACTCGCGCAGTCACCGGACGGCCGGAACCCCCAGTGAGCACGGTCCGGCCGACAGGAACGAAACAGAACAGGAGGTGATCGCGTGTCGAGTACACAACCACGCGGCTTCGAGCCGGGCTGAGAGGCCCGCGACGTGGGACACGAGCCGGTGGGTGAGCTGTTGCAGCAGGCCTCGCAGCAGCTGACCGAGCTGGTGCGCGGCGAGATGAAGCTGGCGCGGGCGGAGATGACGGAAAAGGGCAAGCGTTACGGCAAGAGCGGGGGGCTGTTCGGCGGTGCCTCACTGGTCGGCTTCCCGATGCTCCAGGCGCTGGTGGCCACCGTGATCGCAGCGATGGCCCTGCTGCTGCCGGTGTGGGGCGCGGCCCTGATCGTCACCGCCGTTCTCGGCGTCATCGCCGCGGTCCTGGCTCTCAGCGGGAAGAAGCAGATCGGCAGGGCCGCCCCGCCGACGCCCCAGAGCACGATCGAGAACGTCAAGGCCGACATGGCCGAGATCAAGAGGAGCGCCCACCGATGACCCACGCGCCCGCCGACCCGCAGAGCGCCCCCAGCCCCGAACAGCTCCGCGAGCAGGTCGAGCGGCCCCGCCACGACCTCGGACAGACCGTCCAGGCCCTCGCAGACAAGACCGACGTCAAAACCCGCGCCCAGCAGAAGACCGGCGAGCTGAAGGAGCAGGCCATCGCCAAGACTGACACGCTCAAGGCTCGGGCCGCGAAGGCCACCTCCCAGATCCATGACAAACTGCCCGACTCGGTCAAGGACCAAGCAGCCCAGACGGCGGGCCAGGTCCGCGCCAGGGCAGCTCATGCCGGGCGGATGTGGGAGGAGAAGGCGCCCGAACCTCTGCGGCAGAAGGCGGCCCGGTCTGCGCAGCTGGCGCGGGACCACCGCACCGTGCTGCTGGTCGCCGCCGCGGGCGTCACCGTGCTGTGGGTGGCCGGCCGCCGCAAGAAGGGCTGAGCAGATGAAAGCCTCGAAGATCGCCTACAAACCGGTCGGGCTCGCCTTGGGCGCTGTCAGCGCGTAATCGCCGGGGCCGCTTTCAAACAGGCATGGAAAGTCCTCGGTCACGACAAAGACGCCACCGACGAGGACCGCACGTGGAGCGAGGTTCTCCTGGCGGCGACGCTCCAGGGCGCCATCTTCGCTGCGGTCAGGCCGCCGTCGACCGCGCTGGCGCCGCCACCACACGCAGCCTGACCGGAACCGGTTCTGGTCGGCGGTCAACGATGTTCTCCGCCTGCGGGCCCCTCTGGCCCTGGACGACGTCGAGGGTCACCTTCTCGCCCTCCACCAGCTTCACGCACGAGGCGCCGCCGGCGAGGCCTCGCAACCAGCGGTGTTGGAATCGGGGTTGGCGAGGATGTGCGCAAGGGCGTTCTGGAGCTGCCGGACGGCGTCTTCCGCCTCCGTGTATTGCTCAGGACTCGGAAGGACGGTGCCGAACGTTCCGCCACGGCTCGCGGGCAGGGCCCGCCAGCGCAAGACCGGTTCGAGCCCCGCGACAACTCGACCGCCAATTGGGATACGCGACTTGATCGCTGTGTAGGACAACGTCGGCGAGGTCGTCTTCGGGATCGATCTGTAGCAACGAGCTGGCGGAGGTGACCGTGCCCCAGATCTGGGCCGGAGTGGACATCGGCAAGGAACACCACCACTGCGTGGTGGTCAATGAGCGGGGCGAACGCCTCCTTTCACGCAAAACGTCCTGGACGCTTTCACGTGCGTCACCAGCCGCCATGAGGTGACCTTCGCCGACGGCACCGCCGTCACCACCGATCTGCTCATCGGGGCGGACGGCGCCTGGTCGCGGATCAGGCCCCTGGTCTCCGACGCCCAGCCCGTGTACACCGGCATCTCGTTCGTCGAGACCGACCTGCTCGACGCCGAGGCCCGGCACCCGCGCAGCGCGACCCTCGTCGACGGCGGGTTCTTCCTCTGCCTCGGCGAGGGGCGGGGCTTCCACGCCCACCGGGAGACCGACGGCAGCCTGCACGTCTACACCGCCCCGCGCGCCGACGAGGGCTGGCTGGACACCGTCGACTTCGCCGACGCCGCCGCTGCGAAGGCTGCGGTTCTCGCGCACTTCGACGGCTGGGACGAGGGGCCTGCGCGGCCTCGTCGCCTACGCCGACGGCGCGCTCGTCCCGCGGCGCATCCATGCCCTGCCGGTCGGACACCGCTGGGACCGCGTCCCCGGTGTGACCCAGCTCGGCGACGCGGCCCACCTGATGTCCCCCTTCGCTGGCGACGGCGCCAACCTGGCGATGCTCGACGGCGCCGAACTCGCCTAGTCCGTCGCCGCCCACCCGGGCGACCGAGAGGCGGCCCTCGCGGCGTACGAGGAGGCTCTTTTCCTCCGCAGCGAAGCGTCCGCCGCCCAGTCCGCCGCCAGCCTGGAGACGATGTTCGGCGAGAAGGGGCTGGAGCGGATGACCGAGTTCTTCACGTCCGTGCGGGACGGCGCGTGACGGGACTGCTCCCTCGCTGACGGTGACGGCCGACACCGGCGGCCGTCACCGGAGGGCGTCGAGCCGGGTGATCTGCTGGGCCACGCTCCTTTCGATGACGGCGGCGAGGCCCTTCGCCCGCTCGGAGCTCCCTGACGTCCGTTCACTCGCGCACAGCATGCGGACCTGGACCAGATGGGCCCGCAGACTCTCGGTGAAGAGGCGGTCGAAGCTCTCCCCCGTCACCGTCCTCGCCCTGCGCACTGTGTCGAGCGTGACCATGCCCGGCATGTTGTGCCCCTCGTGGGGGCGGGTGTCGGGAACACCCGAGACCTCCAACAGCTCACGCAGGTCGACGAGTTCGTCCTTCAATCTCCTTCCCGCCTCCTCGGCCCAGCCGGCCAGGGCCGGGCGACCGGTGCGGGCGGGCGCCAAGTCGATGAGCAGCGAGGCCCGTTCGTCCATGGGGATCATCAACTGGATCCATGCCGTGTCGGTGTCGTTGAAGGCGGCGGGCGTGGGGGGGGGGGGGGGGGGGGGGGGGGGGGGGGGGGGGCCGCCGCCCCGCCCCCCCCCCCGGGGGGCCCCCCCCCCCGGCGGCGGAGAACGCGGGCGGGGGGGGGTGGGGGGGGGGCCGCGCAG
>NZ_JBIBSY010000002.1:463754-554292 GCF_043078065.1 Streptomyces sp. NPDC015532
CCGGGCCGCGTCCGCGCGGGTCGCGTCGCCCACCTGTCCGCACCCGGTCCGCGGGGCGCCGGGGGGGGGGGGCCCCCCGGGGGGGGGGGGGGGGGGTGTGGGGGGGGGGGGGTGGGGGGGGGGGGGGGGGGGGGGGGGGGGGTGGGGGGGGGGGGGGGGGGGGGCCCCGCCGGCCCCCCGCCAGGCCCAGGAGCAGGGCGGCCGCCGTCCGCCGGGTCAGAACGTTCCGGCGGAGTTGCACTTGGCGCTCTGCACGATGCAGTCCTTCACGCGCTGCCCGAGGGCCGCGGTGTCCCAGGCGTTGAAGAAGTCACCGTGGATGGACGAGGCCATGCCCGACGCCAGGCTGAACCCGTCGGCGCTCCCGCTGGTCGGGTAGCTGATGACGAACGACACCGAGGGGATGGCGACCGGGTAGGCGCCGCTGCACTTGCCGTCGTAGGTGAAGGCGACGTGCGACTTGTGGTCCGGGCTGTCGAGGTGCTTGCCGTCCCAGCAGTCCGGGAAGACCAGCTGGTACACCAGCTTGGCGGTGGGGGCGCACAGCGGCCAGTTGCCGTCGGCGCTGCGGCCGGTCTCGCCGCCGGGTCCGGCGCACCAGAACTGGTTGGGCGAGCCGGCCGGGGTGGCCACCTGCAACTTGGCGCTGCCCGCGATCATGCGGAAGCCCTGCGGGAAGGGCACGGTCGCCGTGGGGTCGGGCAGCCGCGACCCGTAGTAGACGATCATCCCGTCGGGTTCGACCGCCTTGCCGCGCTCGTAGAGCGTGGGGATCCAGTACGCCGAGAGGTCCTTGGCGGGTGTGCAGGTCGTGCCCGTGTTGTCCAGCAGGCTCTGGGTGGTGGTGAACGCGTCGGTGCTCTTGTTGCCGAAGAAGCTGTGCATGTGGGACGCGCCGGGCAGGCCCGGGGCGACGATCGGGTCGTCCGGCTTGGAGTGGCTGTAGGTGCAGGTGGCGTTGAACTCGGGGACGCGCACGGCGTTGGCGGGCACCGGCGCCGGGGTCATCGCCCGGAACTGGGTCAGCTGGGCCTGCCACTTGGTCTGGTCGACGTCGACCCAGCCCGGCGCGGGCTCGTCGCCGCCGCTGACGAACGAGAACCAGTTGATGTTGACGAAGTCGCCGGGCGTGGTGCTGCGCAGCACCGCGAACACGGTCTGGGCGCCGGTCGGGTGGGTGGTGACGTCGGCGCTGCGCGTCGCCCAGGTCTGCCAGCCCCCGGTGGGGCCTGTCTGGATCACGGCGAGCAGGGGGCCGGTCAGGGAACCGGTGCGCAGTTCGACGGACCCGCTGCCCGTGGCGGCGGCGATGCGCGCCGACACCGTCAGGTGGCCGGCGGGCCCGAGGTCGACCTGGTCGAAGCGCATCCAGTCGCCGTCGGCGAGGTAGGCGGCGTTCTGCCCGCCGCCCATGTCGGCGGTCGTCTCCAGGGCGACGCCGGACTGCGCCGCGTAGGACTCGGCTTGGACGGTGATGGTGGCGGCCCGCGCTGCGGGGGCGCCGAGGGTGATGCCGAGGGCGGCGGCCAGGGCGATCGCCAGGGCACCGACCAACACGGGATAGAGGTGTAACGGGTGTCTGCGCATGTCACTTCCTCATCGGAGGGGGTGGGGCGTGGTGCGCCTGCGGTCCGGCCCGGAACCGAGGTGTCCGGGCCGGACCTGACAAGGGGGCCGGTGCCGGCTGTGCTACTGGTACACGCGCACGTAGTCGACGAGCATCCGGGACGGGAATGGCGTCGACGCGTCGGTCGGGCCGGGCCAGTCGCCGCCGACCGCGAGGTTGAGGATCATGTAGTGCGGGTGGTCGAAGATCCAGGGTCCGCGCGTGCGCTCCACCTGGTCCTTGTCCAGGGTGAACACGGTGCGCCCGTCGAGGCTGAAGACGATGCCCTTGCTGCTCCAGTCGGCGGCCCAGGTGTGGAAGTCGTCCGAGAAGTCGGCGCCCGAGGGCAGCCGGTACGGCGAGCCGATTCCGTTGCCACCGTTGTAGGCAGGGGCGTGCACGGTCGAGTAGGCCGTTTTCACGTCCTTGCCGAGGACCTCCATGATGTCGACCTCGCCGTTGTACGGCCACGGACGGCCGGTGAGGAAGTCGGCGCCCATCATCCAGAAGGCGGGCCACAGCCCGTTGCCTTTGGGCACCTTGATGCGGGCCTCGACGCGTCCGTAGGTGAACTGGAAGGTGGCGCCGGTGTTCATGCGGGCCGAGGTGTACTGGCAGGTGGTGCTGCCGGTCAGCGGGTCGGGCGGGCAGGCCCGACCGGGGCCGGCCTCCTTGCGGGCCTCCATGACGAGGTGGCCGCCGCCGTCGAGCGCGGCGTTCTGGTGGTCTGTGTAGTACTGCAGCTCGCCGTTCTGGCCGGTGCCGGGGTCGGCGCGCCAATGCTCCGGGTCGGGCTGGCTGCCGGCGGCCCCGTCGAAGTCGTCGCTCCACACCAGCCGCGGCGGCTGCGCCGGGTCCGGCGGCAGCGGCGGCGCTGGGACGGGGGCGCCTCCGGTGCCGTACACCTGGAACTCCCAGAGGGAGTAGCCGTAAGGGGTGGCGCGTTCGGTGCCGTACATGCGGGCGTAGCGCCCCGTGCCGGAGACGGCCAGGGTCTGTTTGAAGCCGGTGCCGGACGTGGTCGAGTAGATCGGCGTCCAGTCGGTGCCGTTGGGCGAGACCTGGATCTGGAAGGACTTGGCGTAGGCGGGGTCCCACTGCAGGACGACCTTGGTGATCTGCGCGGTCGCGCCCAGGTCGACGGAGATCCAGCCGGGGTCGGTCCAGCCGGTGGTGGAGCTGGTCGCCCACCGGGAGGCCGGGTCGCGGTCGAAGGCCCGGGCCGGGGTGCACTCCCAGCAGTCGCCGTCGCTCTGCGACGAGGAGGCCGCGCCGGTCTTCCCGTACGACAGCAGGGTGTCCCCGTCACCGCCGCCGGGGTCGCCGCCGGTGCCGGCCGTGCCGTACACCTGGAATTCCCAGAGGGAGAAGCCGTATTGAGTCCCGCGCTGGGTGCCGTACATGCGGACGTAGCGGCCGGTGGCCGTGAGGGTCAGGTTCTGGGTGCCGCCGGTGCCGTCCGCGGTCTCGTGGACGGTGGACCAGGTCTCGGCGTCGTCCGACACCTGGATGCGGAAGGCCTTGCCGTAGGCGGCCTCCCACTGGAGGGTGACACGGCTGATCCGGGCCAGGGCCCCGAGGTCGACCCTGATCCACTGCGGGTCGGAGAAGGCGCTGGACCAGCGCGTCGCCGGGTTGCCGTCGACGGCTCCCGGCGCGGTGAACGGGTCCTCGGTGCTCGACGCGACGACGGGCCGGCCCTGCGACAGCAGGGTCTCGGCGGCGTGGGCGCGGGGCGCGGGCAGGCTGACGAGGGTGAGCAGGACGGCCGCGACCAGGGCGGGTAAGCCGAAGCGGCGGAGCAGGGGATGCACGGGCGACTCCTCAGTGGGGGAAGGGTGAGGGAGCGCTCCCTGAGGGGTGAGAATGGGCTGGTGTCGGTGGCCTGTCAAGGCTTTCGGCAACAGGCCTGTAACATCCCCGACGCACGTGCTGCGTGTCAGGGAACGGTTCCTGAGATCCACTGCAGCGGTGCGCGCGGCGCCGGCCGACCGGCGCCGGAGAGCAGCCAGGTGAGGCGAGGGACCGTCAACCAGGTGCACGGGAGACGTCGTTGACAGGCGGATCGGGCCGAGGTCATCCTGGGGGAAACGCTCCCTGAACTCGACGACCGGGCACCGGTGATCGGAAGGCGATGAAACGACCCACGCTCGCGGTGGTCGCCGCCCGGGCTGGCGTGTCCAAGTCGAGCGTCTCCCGGGTCATCAACGGGGAGACCACCGTCGCGCCGGAGATCCAGGACGTCGTCATGCAGGCGGTGCGGGAACTCGGCTACGTGCCGAACGCCGCCGCCCGCAACCTGGTCACCCGCCGCACGGACGCCGTGGCCGTGGTCGTGTCCGACCCGCCCAAGGGCGTGGTGTCCGACGACCCGCTGTTCTCCACCGTGGTACGCACCGTCAGCCGGGAGTTGGAGGCCGTCGGCAGACGCGTGGTACTGATCCTCGCCGAGTCCGACGAGAGCCGGGCCCGGGTGGAGCGCTACGTGGCGGGGGGCCACGTGGACGGCGTGATGCTCGTAGCGCTGCACGGCGCCGATCCCCTGCCGGCCGCGCTCGCCCGCATGGGCCTGCCCGTCGCGTCCTTCAACCGCACCGCCGCGACGGACGTCCCGTACGTGGCGCTGGACAACGCGGGCGGTGCGGAGCTGGCCGTACGGCACCTGCTGGAGCGGGGCAGACGCCGGATCGCCACGATCACCGGGCCGCTGGACCTGTACGAGTCCCGCGAACGGCTCGAGGGGTACCGCGCGACCCTGCGGGACACCGGCCGCCGCTCGATCGTCGCACTGGGCGACTTCACGCGGGTGTCGGGCGCGGAGGCCATGCGGCAGCTCCTGGAGGACGACCCGGACGTCGACGCGGTGTTCGCGGCCAACGACCTCATGGCCATCGGGGCGCTGCGCACCCTGCACCAAGCCGGCCGCCGGGTCCCCGACGACGTGGCCGTGGTCGGGTTCGACGACATCGAGGCCGCCGCCTACACCACTCCCGCGCTCACCTCGGTGCGCAGTTCCATGGCCGACCAGGCCGCCGCGACGGTGCGCCTGCTGCTGGCGCTCATCGAGGGCGGCCCCAGGAAGCCGGTGATCATGCCGAACGAACTCGTGGTCCGCGGGTCCAGCTGAACGGAGGGCCCGGGCCCGTTTCCCCGCGCCTCCCCCCGGCCCTGCCCGCACACGAGGTCGTGCTCCGGACGCGGGCTGCCGGCGCCGTGCTCCGGTGAGCACGGCGCCGGGCCGGGCGTGCACCCGCCTCGCTGAACGTCAGTGCGTGGCGGTGCACTTCGCGGCGCCGGTGCAGGTCGAAAGCGAGGCTGAGCGGATTGAGGTGCCGTTGGTCCTCAAGGCCGACTCCATGGTGTCGCTGCCGCTCATCGGGTTGGAGGTGCCCAACCGGATAGGCCGGCAGCTTCGGGTCTCCCTGCACCTGGGCACCGGCCGCATCATCCGGGCCGACGTCCACGACGCCGACGCCCCGGAGCCCCTGCGGATCGGCCGGCGGCGGCGGTCAACCGTTCTTCAGAGGCCGGCGTCCGGCGATGGCGCCGCCAGGGCCGTCGGCCAGGGCGAGGCGGGCGGTGATGCGTTTGCCGACCGGAGACAGCGGAGAGCAGCAAACTGTGGGGCGGCGCAGCGGCCGTCAGGGCCGTGGTCGGCGGGCGCAAGGGAATGCAGTCCGCGGTCACGGGGGTTGCCGCGCTCGCCGTTGCCGAGCTGGTGTCCAACCGTGTGGGCAAGGAGCTGGTCGACCGTGCCCCCGCCCAGGGAATGGATCGGCCACAACGAGGCGGAAGAGCGGCCTGACTCCTCCCCCTTCCCGTCCGGCCACACCGCGGCCGCAGTCGCCTTCACCGTCGCCGTTACGCCCCTTTGGCCACTGGCCGCTGCGGCTTGCGCGGTCCCGGCCGCTCTGCTGGCTGTCGAGTGGGTGCAGTCGGGAGCCCACTCCCACCGACGTCGCCGCCGGCGCCCTGATCGGACTGGGCAGCGCCTGGCTCACCCGACGTGTCCCGCATCTGCTGCGCACTGGCTGTAGCGGCCTCACAGCGTGCCGCAGCTTTGGCTGGTGACGCTCGTTCTCTCTTCTTAACCGCGCGGTTCGGGGTACTCGCCCCTTCGGCCAAGAGCGCGGGGTCGTCCTGGCGGCCCGGCTGGCAGGAACAGAACACCGCAGGAGGTGATCACATGTCGAGTACCCAACCGCACAACCCGAGCTCGGGCCCTCATGTGAACGGCGGGAGGCAGGAGCCGGTGGGCGAGCTGGTCCAGCGGGCCTCCGAGCAGCTGACCGAGCTCGTGCGCGGCGAGATGAAGCTGGCACAGGCGGAGATGAAGGAGAAGGGCAAGCGCTACGGCAAGAGCGGCGGCCTGTTCGGCGGCGCCTCGCTCGCCGGATTCCTGATGCTCCAGGCCTTGGTCGCCACTGCGATCGCAGCCCTCGACCTCGTACTGCCGCTGTGGGCGGCAGCCCTCTTCATCACCGCCGTCCTCGGCGCGATCGCTGCGGTCTTGGCCCTCACCGGCAAGAAGCAGGCCGCACAGGCATCCCCGCCCACCCCCGAGAGCACGATCGAAAACGTCAAGGCCGACGTCGCTGAGATCAAAAGGAGCGCACACCGATGACCCACAGGCCCGCCGACCAGCACAGCACCCCCACCCCGGCCGAGCTCCGCGAACAGATCGAACACACCCGCCACGAACTCGGCGGCACCGTCCAGGCCCTCGCGGACAAGACCGATGCCAAGGCTCGAGCCCGGCAGAAAGCCGGCCAGCTGAAGGAACGGGCGATCGTCAAGGCCGGCGAGCTGAAAGTTCAGGCCACGAAGGCCGCTTCCGAGGCCCAGGACAAGCTGCCCGACTCCTTCAAGGAGAGGGCCGCCCAAGCCGCAGGGCAAGCCCGCGCCACGGCTGCCGAGGCCGGACGGATGTGGGAAAAGAAGGCACCCGCTCCCCTGCAGCAGAAGACGGCACAGGCTGCGCAGCTGGCGCGGGAGCACCGCACTCTGCTGCTGGCCGCAGCCGCGGGCGTCACCGTGCTGTGGTTGGCCCGCCGTATCAAGAAGGGCTAGACAGATGAAGGCCTCGAAGATCGTCTACAAGCCAGTCGGACTCGCACTGGGAGCCGTCAGCGGCGTGATCGCCGGGGCCGTCTTCAAACAGGCATGGAAAATGCTCGCCCACGACAAAGACGCCCCCGACGCCACCGACGAAGGCCGCACCTGGGGCAAGGTGATCCTCGCCGCCACTCTCCAGGGCGCCATCTTCGCCGCAGTCAAAGCCATCGTCGACCGCACCGGCGCTGCCACCACACGCAGCCTGACCGGCACCTGGCCCGGCTGACAACGGATAGACGGGGCCGACACCCCGCGGTCGGCCCCTATCCGCTGCGATCGACCAGTCTTACTTCTGCGCGACCGCCTGCCCTTCGGGCGGGGGATACGGCACCGCTCTCGGACCGTGGTTCGCGCTGTCAACGACCACGGGCCGCCTCACCCGGCTGGGTTACCTTCTCATTCTCAGCCCTGGCTGTCTTATTCACCTGACCGGGCGGCCGGTGGGAAATCCTGGCTGCGCCGGCCGGCTTTGCTGGAGGTGACGCGGCAGCTCGGCCGGGGGCCAGCGGTGATGAAGCCGCGGGAGAAGGCTGGCCTGGCCCGCTCGCAGCCGGGCGGCCGCTTCCTTGGCTCGGCTCTCTGGCGGCCTCCTGGCCGGAACCGGAAGGAGGCCCGCTTGCAGGAGGCGTGGCCTTCTCCTGCCCGGAAGTGGAAGACTTTCCCTCCGCTGGGGCGCTGGTAGCGCGCGTCCCGCTCTGATCACTGCCGCGCGATCCCAGGTCGTCGCCGACAGCGAGAGCAGCCGCCAGGGCGGTGACCATCGCGGCGCTCGCGCCGGCGATCCAGACGCGCCGACGCCTGCGGGTGCCCGCTGCAGTTCGTGAGCTGAGAGGCGACAAGTTGCGATGGGTGTAGTCGGTAGCCCGGCGTGCGTCGAACCCGGCGGCGGGACTGGAGGCATGCAGGGGCGTGACGGTCGGAGAACTGACCGGCTCAACTGCTTCGGCCAGCGCACGGGCGCAACACGCTGCTGTTGGACGGTCGGCTTCGTCCAGAGCCGTCATGTCCCGCAAGAGACCCGCCAGGGATTCCGAAATGCCGTCGGGCAGCGCGGGCCGGCGGTGCAGTCGTGCGATCGCGGCCTCGAGGGGGCCTCCGTCGTATTCGAGCCTGCCGGTGAGGCATTCGAGGAGGACCAGACCGAGGGCGTAGATGTCGGCGGGCCGGCCGACGGGCTGCCCCAGCACCTGCTCGGGTGAGAGATAGGCAGCGGTGCCGGTCAGCGTGCCCGATGCGGTGCGGCTGGTGCCGTCGACCAGCCGGGAGAGGCCGAAGTCCGTGAGGTATGGGCGGGAATTAGCGTCGAGAAGGATGTTGGATGGTTTGACGTCGCGATGGACGATCCTCGCCTCATGGGCGTGAGCCAGCGCGTCAGCCAGGTCAGCGCCGAGCGCGGACACTTCGCGGGATGAAAGGAGCCCCTGGGCGATGCGCCGCTTCAAGGTAGTGCCTTCGACCAGCTCCATGACCAGGAAGACATGCCCGTCGTACTGTCCCGCGTCGTAAACGGTGACCAGGCCGGGATGATGCAGCCGGGCCAGGAGCACCGCCTCACTGCGCCAGCTCTCCTCGATATCGAAGCCTGTACCGGGACGGAAGACTTTTATCGCCACCGGGCGTCTGAGGCTCAGATCGAACCCGCGGTGCACATCAGCAGTGCCTCCCGCACCGAGAAGCCCGTCAAGACGGTAACGGCCGTTGACTATGTCGGCCGAACAGCGGGCGGCCGCAGCCCGAGCCGAATCGCGAAGCCTCAACGCATCTCCCCAGTACCGGAACCCTGGCGGGCCGTGATCGGCGCGCCGCCGGAAGTGAGTACCCGCAACAAGCAGCGTTACCCGGGTGCGGTCAGCACCTCACGAAGCCCGTGCCTGCCTTGTTATGCGCCCCAACCGGTCGCAACCCGACCAGCCGCACGACCCCGGACCTTGCAACCGCCCTGCAACAGGGCCTCCCGGACGCTCGGAATGGGGTCGCGCCCCCGAGCTACCAGGAGGCCCTCCCTTCATACGCGTACGGCCGGAAGATCACCCGACCAGGAACTCCGTTCGACCTGCAGGTTTCAAGATCGGTTGAGATGCGGCTTCTCACTGCAAGCGACGCCTCACCGACCTCGACTGAACCCACCACCCCGTTGATCCGTCAGATCACGAAGTTCGACTGGAGACTGGGCCACGAAGAGCACCCTGCGCTACGCCCAGCGCCACCCCGAACTCCTCATCGGTTTTCTGGCCGGAACCGGCCTCGAACTTGTCGCCCCCGCGTCAGCCCGTAGTCAGAGATCAGCATCAGCGGGGGTCTCGTCACGCGATCAGCCGTGGACGGTCTGCTTCACACCGTCCTTGGTGGTGATGTCCACGGACATACGCCACCTCGTACGCTTGCCTACCGTGACGGTGACCGTGTCCGCGAATTCTCTGCCGTGCAGATCCTTCGCCTTGACGCGGGCGCCGAACGTGGCGCTGTCGTCGCAGCCACCGGCCTCGGCGCTGAGGCCGGTTCCGCTAGTGACTGTGAGACCGCCAGGTCCGAGACAGTCGTAGCGGACGCCTAGTTCGGCGATCTGGTCAGCAGAAACAGGAAGTTTGACCGTCCCGGGTCCGAGATGGCCCGGCGTCTCCTTTCCGCTGTCAGGACGGTCCGGATCAGACACCAGCACTGATTTCGACGGGCTGCCCACAGGAGCCCGATTTCCCCCTCCCCCACACCCGGCGGCCAGGATGACGATGACTGGCATTACGGCCAGATGTCTTCTGCGCATCAGCTCATTCCGTCCCGGGTTTCGCGACCCTTGCAGACCAGCCGCGCTGATCCACTGCGCAGCACCTTGGGGTTGTGCACCGCTCCGCCCACGGTGGACGTCGTCGTCTTTCCCTTGTGGAAGGTGATGCTGATTGTCGTACCGCTGTCGCCGCCGGAACGGGGTTCCAGGTCCCGGTAGAAATTGTGACTGCCGGAAAAATCGTAGCCCTTGGTCATCGGGCAACTCATGGGTTTCATCTTCTCGGGCACAGCGGCGGAAGCAGGTGTGGAGCGGATGACGGCAGTGCCGCAGTGACACAGCCTGCCGACATGATGCGCGAAATTCGGCGCACGCGTTCCCCTCGGTTTTCTTTGGTCGACAACGGCCTCTACAGCCGCCGAGGAAAGACCCTAGCGCCGACTCCCACCTCCGTTCGCACGGTTGAGCGAAACCTGAGGTGCGGCGACAGGCGGGACCGGGTCGCCCGTTCGGGTGCTGCTGCCCCAGTACTCCAGTTGCACTTGGCGATCTGACGGACCATCTGGGTGAAGGGTTCAGTCGAGGTCGGTGTGACGTCGCTTGCAGTGAGTAGGTGTTTCCCTTCTTCGTGACGGTGCGTTCGAAGAGTTTCCGATGATCCGGATGCCGGAGTGCGCCAATGGCCGTGCAGATAGGGCTGGCCAGGTGATCGAGACTGAACGGCTCATGCTGCGACCTCTCCGAGTGGAAGACGTCGAGGTGTTCGTCGCGCTCCATGAGGACGAGCAAGTGAACCGGTTCGTCGGCGCCTACTCGAACCAGCAGGCGTTGGAACGGTTGGCCTCCGTCGAACAGCGGTGGGCGGAAAGTGGTCACGGGCTGTGTGCCGTCGAGCTGAAATCCACCGGTGAATTCATCGGTCGGTCGGACTGAACTACTGGGAGCAGTTCAACGAGGTCGAACTCGGCTGGACGCTGAAGGCCGAGACGTGGGGCCGCGGCAATGCAAGCGAAGCAGCCCGTGCGTGTCTGGACTGCGGGTCCCGGACCGGCAGGCCTTGTGCGGGATCCTGTTCGTGCTGCATACCGGCATCCAATGGGAGTACCTGCCCCAGGAGCTGGGCTTCGGTTCGGGGATGACGTGCTGGCGGCGTCTGGCCGCGTGGAACGAAGCCGACGTGTGGGAGGGACTGCATCTGGTGCTGCTGAGAAAGTTGCGGGCCGCGAAACAGTTGGACTGGTCGCGGGCGGTGATCGACTCCTCCCCTGTCCGGGCGGCCCGGCGCGGCCCAAGAGCGGACCCAGCGCGGTCGGCCGCGCGCGGCCGGGCAGCAAACACCACGTCGTCACCGACGCCCAGGGCATGGGAGGAGTCGACGGGGCCACGGCCGCCCCGCAACCCGGACGACGTGTCGTGGATCGCACCACCCTCTTGCCCAACTTGCGGAGCATGGTTCGGGTATGGCCCACGAACTACGATCGCTAGGTCAGCCTCGCCACCGTGGAGTTGCCCGCCAAGGACGTCCCAGAGCCCCTCCGGTGGCGTTTGACGAAGCTCCCGGCCCGATCCTCCATCGTCATTGGACATCGTCGCCGTACGGGTCCATGGAGTCGATCCGCTCCCGGGTGAGCCCGTCGTGCCGGCCCACCGCATGATGTGCGTTCCCGAGTAGCGTGAGACGTCGGTCACAGCACGAGGGCCGCGGTCCGCCGTGCCCGCTGCGTGCCCGATCGAGCGGCGACCGGCGGGGAGCCACAGGGAAAGTCGGCGAACCGTGTGAGAACCAGCATGTCAGCGTCTCGCCGGCTCAGCCCGGACCCTCGTACGCGATCTTCCAAACCAGTGCGGCGTAGCCGATAAGGTCGACCTATGACGTCACATCAGGCGGATGCCGCGTAGGTCCCCGCGCGAGTCGAGGGCGACCGTGCCCGATGGGGAAAGCGATGGCGCGGTGAGCACGCTGCTCATCAGCGCGTGTCCTGGGCCGCCAGCGTGTGCCGCCGTGCACACGTACCTCTTCATCGACGGCCTCGACGTGGTCGCGCGCAGCGACAGCAGAATGGCCGGCCTCGATCCGAAGCGACTGCTCCGCCCAGGCGGACCGCTCTATCCGACGGATATGCCGCGCACGGTGGATGTGGCAGCCCAGGAGCAGCCCGAGCCGGGGCCGGGCAGGCTGACCATCCGGGTCCGGCTCCGGGGCGAGATGGTCATCTGGTCCGACCTGATGTACCCGGGCCTCGAAGGGAGGGTCATCGAGGAGGTTCGCTTTCGCCTGGAGCAGTACCTGGGCGAGGTCGAGCGCGCATACGCGGCGTTGAAAGATCAACTGGTGGCCCCACCCAACGAACCTGGGTGAGTGTCCAACTGCGTGACAACGCCGAGAAACGCCCGCGAACGTCTGTGGACCATCGGCGCAGGTGAGAACCACACCAGCCCAAGGCAGCACGCCCGCGTAGGTTGCTTCGGGACGAAGCGCGCCAAAGCCGTGCCACATCGTGCGGTGATTCACGGTCAACGACGGCTCGTCTCAGCCCTGGGGTCTTTGGCATCCCGGTCTGACATCAGTGCCAGGATTCGCCAGGACTGCTCGCGTTGCGGGCCGCGTGAGCAGCCGGCCCTTGTGGCTGACCGCCTCGTGCCGCGTGTCCCGGCCGACGTGGGCCCAGACGTTTATCGTCACGGCGATCTGGCTGTGCCGGACCGCGCACTGAAAGCGACTGTCAGGCACGGACAGCACCTGCGACAACCCGGGGAATGATCAGGTTGTGAAGTGGCTGGATCGCCTTGAAGTACAAGCGTCCGACTGGGCGGTGGAACCGAACGACCGTCGTGCACACGCCTTCCCGCCCCCCGCCAGAGGAAGACGGACGAACCGCGAAAGAGGTACGGAAGTCCAGGTGCTTGTCGTCGTCTCCGCACAAGACCTCGTCTTCGGTCACGGTCAACAACCGGAAAGGCCCCATCTTGAGACCGGGCTCGATCCGGATGTCCTGCACCGGGACGCGCTTCTGCGACTGGAGTCCGAAGGGCGCCATCATCATGTCGCGCAGGGTGAGCAGTCTGTGCACCCACTCAGGAGTCCCGGTGAAGACCAGACGAGTGAACTCGATTGCGCTCGTACCTGCGGGGAGATCCACGGCCACGGCATCCACATGGTCATAGCCGCCGAGACTTGCCACGGCGCTCTCGGCAACAGGCTTCGTGTGTTTACGGACTTGCGTATCAGCCATGATCAGGATCCCTCCCCAGTGATGGTCCTACCTCTAATCCTCTGATTCTTCACCGCAATCGGCGACGGACCGCGCTCTGGGCGTCATTCATCCGTCGGACAGGCTCCACGTGCTCGCGCCGGGCCCCTGTGACGGCCAGTCGGGGGCGGGGTTCTCGGCGAGCAGCGGCCGGAGAGCGCCGAGAACCGCGCCGACGCAGACGTCGCGCAACTGGGTGCGGGTACAGGTCGCCTGGGTGAGCCAGTCGACGCAGAGGACCTGGACGAAAACCAGCCAGCTTTTGAGGACGCCGGACACAGCCTCGCGGGCACTCTCGTCCGCGAGCGGGAGTACGGCCAGCAGCCGCGCACGGAGGGCGTCCAGCTCGTTCGTCATGATCGTCTGGATCACCGGGTCGCCCGCGAGGACCCGGTTCGCGGCGAGGACGGCGTTGCGGTTCGCCACGAAGTAGTCGAGATGGACGTCCATGCCCTGGATGAGCTGCTCGACCAGGGAGTCGGCGGGGTCGAGCCGCGTCTCGGCAAGCAACTGGTCCGCGGCTTGCTGGTAGACGGCCGCGAAGAGGGCGTGCTTGCTGGGGAAGTGACGGTAGAGCAGGGCCCGCGAGACACCAGCCTCTTCGGCGACCTCCTCCATCAGCACGTCGGCGTACGGCCGTGCGGCGAAGAGCCGTGCGCCGACGGCGAGGAGCTGAGCGCGGCGGCCGGCGGGAGTGAGTCGCTTACGGGGAGGCACGCACGAAGCTTAGTTGACATGGGTCTACTAGTGCATCCACTGTAGTAGACGCATGTCAACTAAGCTCCGCCGAGACGACTTAGGGGGATCATGGCCAGGGTTCTGCGCGTACTCACACAGTTGATGGGCTGGACCTGCGTGGCGATCGGCGTGCTCCACGTGGCACTCGGCAACGCGGCGATCCCCGGCGCCGGTTCCGCCGGCTCGACGATCGACAGCTGGGGCAGGTTCATGGGGGCCAGCTTCGTCGGCTACGGGCTGGCCTGGCTCTGGGCGGCGCAGCAGCGTCCAATCCCGGCTCGGGCGGTGCGGTGGCTGGCCGGCGTTTTCCTGCTGGGCGGCGTGGGACGACTGCTCTCGCTCGCTGTGCACGGCTGGCCGCAGTGGTTCCAGATCGCACTGGCGGTGATCGAACTCGGCCTGCCGCCGGTCTTCTTCTGGCTGGCCGACGCAGAGGAGCGGGCCCCGCACGGCGACGTCGAGTCCATGCCCGCCGGGCGATGAACTCGCCTGAGCTCGTCCGGATCGAACGCCTGGGCAGGGACGTTGAGGCTGCCGGTGAGAAACTACGTGATCGTCGGCAACTCGGCACCGCGGTATTCCTGCCTCGGGGCCGGGGCTGATCCGGCGTCGTCGCTCCGTCGCTTTGTCCATCTGATTCCGCGCGCGAGGAGCGTGGGTGCGCAATCCGGCCCTTCGGCGCACCCACGCCTTCACACCACCAGGGGCTCCAGTGCCCTTGGCCGCAAGTCGGCTGGGCAGCCGGGCCAGGAGACATGAGCTTCCCAAGCTGAGAGGCGGCACTCCGAGGTCGTTCTCTTTCCGAACCTGGTGTGCGGTTTCCGCTGGTCAGGCGTGAGATTGCAACTGCTGTGGAAGCCTCGGCTCGTTGCCGGCCGAGAATTGCGGGGGTGCGGATGCCGTCGATGCGTGCGGTTCTGGAAGCGCGACGGAAAGCCGCCGGAGCGCGGGTGGAGGAGCTCGAAACCGAACTGGAGCGGGTGCAGACGGACTTGGCGGACGCGGAAGAGGTACCGAGGCGCCGGATCGGCCTCGAGCAGTATCTGGAGGCGCTGGCCGAGGAGGAGACGCCCGCCGCGGCGGCCGTCGGGTAGTTGCAGAGGAAGCCGGTCGGGCCGCGCCATGCGGTGCCTCATCAAGAGAACTCGGCCGGGGTCGAGGACCAGTCGGTGGGCTATCAGGCGGTGATGGCTGCCGCGGCGGAAGCCGGAGCCGACGGGCTGGATCCCCGGCGGACTGCGGTGGTGCTGGGCTGGGACCGCGCGTCCGCCTCCCACGTCGAGGGTGCGAGAGCGCGTCTGGAACGGCTGGTGGAACGGGGCTGGCTGGTGGAGGCGAAGCCGGGACGGTTCACACTGCCGGCATCACGCGCATGCCGGTACGGCAGGAAGGGCTGGTGCCGCAGGCCAAGACCGATCATGCGCAGATTCCAAGGTCGCCCCCGCCCGCGGGGCCGGTGCCGGTGCCGGTTCAGAGTCCGCCGATGCGTGCTACGAAGAAGTCAGCCACCAAAAGTGACCCGATGACGATCAATCCGAGCCTTAGACAAAGGCTGCGTCCATAGTCAGCGGCGGGGGCGCCCCTGCTCGGGGTCGTCGTCAGGAGTGCTCCAGCCTTCGCCGCGCTGTGCGGGGTCTGCCAAGGCCCGTTGGACCTGTTCCGTGTTCGGCGCCGGGGTGGACACGTCGCGCCGGGTGGCACGTCGACCTCCGACGACGAATGCCGCAATCAGGACGGCGACCACAGCTACACCTGCCACGGTCAGCCAGAGAGCGCCCATGGAAGAGAGGGCCAGTACGGTCTGCGCTTTGTCGATCATGAATGCCGAGTACCCAGAAGCAGCACAAAACCACCCGTCTTCAAGCAGTATTGGTGGAGGCCCGGTGCGCGGTTGTTTTTGACGGCTGTTTGTGGCCCCGCCGTCCGCGTTACGCCCCTGCCGCAAACGATCAGCAAACCACCTCTCTGAACGCAATGGCAGCGTCGTCGGCTTCATCGTCCCGGTAGACGTGGCGCGACTGGTCGCCCGTGTTCCCGGCACGCGTTATCGCGTCGTCTCTCCCGAAGCGGGCGAACCCGGCGTAAGGCCGTCGTGGGCGATGCTGGGATCTGCGGTGTTGTCGTAGGGCAGCGAGGCGCCATCGGCGCTATCGCTGAGGGTTCGTGGGTAGGTTCGCCGACTCTGGTCCGGCTGGCTGACGACCTGCTGCCAGCCTGGGTCTTCAGCCCAGGCCATGTTGTAGTGCTCGTAGAGTCGGTGCTCCTCGGCCACCGTGAGAAAGCCTCCGGCGTCGACATCGACATGGGGGGCGTCTTTGACGGTGGTCTTCGCGTAGGGAACCTCAAGATGGTCCTCCACGATCGTGGCCTCATGCAGGGGAACGAGCGACTCGCGGGTTCCGAAATGCCCGGTCTTGACGCTGACCCACTCGGGCTCGCCGGTGGCATCGTCGAGGAAGACATGCCGAGCATTGCCGATCTTGCTTCCGTCCATGTCGTACACCGGGTGGTCCAGCACGGTGGCGATCTGCCCTTGAGTGATCATCCTGACCTCCTGCCCCGTGGTCTTGTTCCGCGTAACCCGCACAACGCCATGAAAACGTCGCTATGTGAATTAGTTGCCCTTATCCGGCGTCCGGCCGGGGTGCGGTTAGGTCGGTGCGACAAGCGGCGCGATGGCAGTCGCCTTGGGCCAGGCGGCCCTCCAACACCCTGCCCGGCACCTGCGCCTACCGTCCGATGGCCGCCGCGGAGCAGCTGCGCGCTGACAGCAGGCTACTGCGGACCGGTGACCTGACAGCGTGGTGGAGCTCGGGGCCGCCGGCCGGTCTCCTGTCGTGACCGCCATGGCTCCCCGTCTGTCCGGGCCCTGAAGACTCTGCCTCTCTCCAGGGCCCTGCTCCGTCTGCAGAAATGACATTGGGAGCGCCGTTCACGGCAGGGCCCGTCAGTACCGCAGGGAGACGCAGCAAAGGTCACCAGGAACAGCGCCTTTCACGAAGAGTCCGCCAGCGTCGCGCTCCTCGGCGCTCCCTTTTCTTTCTCCGACGACGGGATCCACGATGGTGTCGAAACGCATGACCCGATGTCCGGACATCGCTATCGCCTCTAACGATGTGGATGAGACCGGGGCGTCAATAACTGGGTTACGACCAGGTCGTCGGAGCACGCCGCGAGAGCGTCGACACCGCTTACCGCCCAGTGCATGCGGTCGGCAACAAGATGTTCAGCGGCTACCGGGCCTTCTCACGCCGTTACATCAAGTCCTTCCCGCCCTGTCCCGCGAGTTCGAGACCGAGACCGAGATGACCGTCCACGCGTTCAACCTGCGACTTCCCACAGCCGCATTGGAGGTCGGCTTCAAGGACCGGCCTGCGGGCAGCGTCAGCACGATCCGCACTTACCGCGACGGTTGGCGCATCCTGAAGCTCATTCTGGTGCTGGCACGCAGGCAGGGCCCCTCTCAGTTCCACCCGGAACATGAGCTCGCCCGGCCCTCCGGCTGTATCGCCGCGAAAATGGTCACCCTTCACTCGCCGGGTATCCTCGAGACCCTGCCCCACGAACGACTGACCGAGCCGATGCCGTCCTGCCCACGGGCATCGCGGCCGTCATGTTCCTGCCCGTGCCTTCGGGGCAGATGTCGCGTCGTACGCGGTGTCCTCAGGCCTCCGGGCGGACGTCGCGGTTCTCGAAATCGCGCCGGACACCGGCCCCGTCGTCGTCCACCAGCCCTGCCTGGTCGGGGAGTTCGAGGAGACGGGAGCAGTGCTCGCACAGCATCGTCCCGCCCTCGGACGAGACGGCCGGCCTGCTCCCACACGCCTTGCACACGCCCACGCCTCGGTTCTGGCCAGGGGTCTGTCGTTCTTCCATCAGGCAACTCTCTGTCGCTCATGCGGTTACGTACAGATGAAATGGATGGAATCCGGGTCGGGGCGTGGATTCCGGGGTCAGGGGTGGAGAAGTGTCTTGACCATGGCGTCCTCCTTGGCCTGGAACATCGCGTAGGCCTTGGGGGCGTCCTCCAGCGGCATGTCGTGGGTCTTGAAGGAGTCCACGCCGAGCGGATCGGCGTCGGTCAGCAGAGGCAGGATGTCCTCGACCCAGCGCCACACGTTCGCCTGGCCCATCCGGAGCTGGATCTGCTTGTCGAACATGGTCAGCAGCGGCATGGGGCTCGCCGCGCCGCCGTACACCCCGGAGACGGAGACCGTGCCCCCGCGCCGTACCAGCTCGATCGCCGTGTGCAGGGCGGTCAGCCGGTCCACGCCGGCCCGCTCCATGAGCGGCTGCGCGACACTGTCCGGAAGCAGGGTGGTGACCCATTGGGCGGCCTTCGCGAACGGCGCTCCGTGGGCCTCCATCCCGACGGCGTCGATGACGGCGTCGGTGCCCCGGCCCTCGGTCAACTCGTGTACGGCATCGGTCAGTTCGGCGCCGCGCCGGGCGTCGAAGCACGTGACGCCGTGCGCGGAGGCGCGGGAGAGCCGTTCGGCTACCGGGTCGATGCCGATGACCGGACCAGCCCCGCGGTGCTGCGCGATCCGGGTCGCCATGTCGCCGATGGGGCCGAGCCCGAGCACGGTCACCGTGCCGCCGTCGGGGATGTCGGCGTACTCGACCGCCTGCCAGGCCGTCGGCAGGACGTCGGAAAGATAGACGTAGCGGTCGTCCGGCGGCCCGTCCGGGACCTTGATGGGCAGCCTGTTCCCGAACGGGACCCGCAGCAGCTCGGCCTGACCGCCCGGGACCTGACCGTAGAGCTTGGTGTACCCGAACAGCGAGGCACCGGTGCCGCGTTCACGGACCTGCGTGGTCTCGCACTGCGAGTGCAGCCCGCGGTCGCACATGTAGCAGTCACGGCACGACACGTTGAACGGGATCACGACGCGGTCGCCCGGCTTGAGGGCGTGGACCTCCGGCCCGACATACTCGACCACGCCCATGGGCTCGTGCCCCAGGATGTCCCCGGGGTCCAGATAGGGGCCGAACAGCTCGTAGAGATGAAGGTCGGATCCACAGATGCCGCTCGATGTGATCCGTACGATCACATCGTCGGCCTTCTCGATCCGCGGGTCCGGCACGGTTTCCACACGGACGTCCCTCTTGCCGTGCCAGGTCAGTGCGCGCATGAGAACTCCTTCTGTCGCGGGTCCCGGCCGCCGCTTCGATCAGGCGCTGGTCGGCGGGCCCGGGATGTGCTGGTTGTAGCGGCGGGCGGCCCGGTCGTTGAGGACGCTGCCCAGCCTGCGTACCTTCTCCCTCCAGGTGGAGGCCGTCCGATCGATGCCGTGGCCCTGCTCGATGCCGTGCGCGGCCGGGGGAGCGGGCAGAAGACGGGCGCCGAGGCCGCTGAGCCGGGTGACCGTGACCGGCGCCATGCCGTGCGCCACCGCAGCGGCCCGCGCGGCGGGAGTCAGCACCAGGCGGGTCCTGCGCCTCTCCAGCGCCCGCACGATGCGCTCCGCCGCGCGATCGGCGTCCATCGAGACGACGGGTGCCCCCGAGAGAGCGGAGAACCAGGCGAACTCCTGGGACGAGCGTCCGCCGAACTCGGCCTGAAGATGCGAGCCGGTGCGCATCAGCCCGGGATGGACGGTCGTGACGCTGAGATTGTCTCCGGTCGTCTCGGCCCGCAGTCCTTCACCCAGTGCTCCGACGGCGGCCTTGGCGCACGAGTACGGCAGCAGATGCGGAACGGCGAGCAGCCCGCCGACCGAGCCGATGAGGCACAGCCGGCCTCCCGCGTCGCTGGCGCGCAGTGAGGGCAGTGCTGCCATGGCCGTGTTCAAGGCGCCGCCGAAGATGGTGTCCATGGCGTCCTCGAAGGCTCCGCTGTCGAGCGATGCCACCGGGGCCACCTGGATGACACCGGCGTTGGCGACGACGATGTCCAGGCCGCCGTGCCGGGCATCCGCCTGCCGGACCACCGACTCCACGGCATGCCGGTCACGGACGTCACACACCGCGGTGGAGAACTTCTTGCCGGTCCTTTCCTCGGCCCATTCGGCGCCGCGGCGCAGTTCGTCCTCGTCGCGGGCCGCCATCGTGACCAGGCAGCCGCGCTGGGCCAGCCGTGCGGACAGCAGCAGTCCGAGGCCCCTGGATCCGCCCGTCACCAGTGCGGACAGGCCGGACAAATCTGACCAGCGTGGAGTCAATGCCACTTTCATCACCTCGCTCGACGGGAGGGATGCCGAGTACCCGGATCGGGTGCGCGCAGACGTGCACTCTGCGGCCGAAGACCCCCCGGTCTGCCGCCCGCAGACTCACGCAAGTGGAACAGCCGCCGATGGTGGGATCAACTGGGATATCTGCGCGTGCGCTCCTTGGCGAACCCGAGCTGGTCCCAGACATGCCGTGGCTGATCGCGTGGCTGCGCCGTGAGCGGTCGACCGCCCTCCCAACGGATCACGACCTCTACGACAAGGCGATCACCGCAGCTCAGGGCTATGGACGGCCGTTTCGTCCACAGTTGGCGGCACGTGGCGCACGACATGGCCGGGAAGGCCGACGTGAACGGTGAAGCCCCAGGAAGTGGCGACGGGGTCGGCTGCACCGCGCGAAATGGTCCAGCCGTGTTTGGCAGCATGATCTGTGGCGGGGTCGGCCCGTCAGTCTTCGGTGTCTGAGCGCCCTTCCGTCCGTCCGGCGCGTCCTTCCCGGAGAGTGATCGTCTTCTCACCCGGCGCCCGCCGGTCCCGGCCGACCTCGCTCCGACACACGGCGACCCAGCCTGCCCAGCTGAGCAGTTGGCAGGTGCCGGTTTCCTCGACGAGCCGAGGGCGGCCCCTTTGCGGGCCAAGCGCCGGGCCATGAGGGTGATGGCGGCCCAGGCGATCAGGGTCTCCGAGTGCCGGCTGAGCCGTTTGCAGTCCCTTGCGCGGCGGCGCGCGTGCGTCATCCACGCAAGGCCGCGTTCGGCGGCCCAGCGGTGATCGACACTCCGCAGCGTCGCCGGGTCACGTACGGAGCCGTGACGGGAGCAGCGTCCTGCCGACTTCGCCCGGTGCCTCGAGCGACGATCCGGGCGTGGCATCTGCGCTGGGTGCTTCGGGTTCCTCTCATCGTTGCTCAACGTCATGAGCTGGGGTACTCGGCGGGCATGGCGAAATTCAGTCTTTCAGGACGGAAAGAACAAAACGGTGGTGCCAGGGTGCCTGCGCCTGAGGAGGCCGGGCCCGGGCCCGAGGTGGAGGAACGGGCACCGGATACGCCGACGAACCTGTCCTCCCGGGCCTGGGGCAAGGTGTTCAGCGGGAGCCTGCAGGAGTTCAAGAAGGACGAACTGACCGACCGGGCAGCCGCACTCACCTACTACGGGGTGCTCGCCCTGTTCCCGGCGCTGCTGGTCCTGGTCTCCCTGCTGGGCATCACCGGCAAGTCGACCGCGGACAAGGTGCTCGACAATCTCAAACAGCTCACCCCCGGCTCGGCCCGCGACATCCTCACCGGTGCGGTGGAACAGCTGCAGGGCAACGCCGGCCTCGGCTCCCTCGTGGCGGTCATCGCCCTGGTGGTGGCGGTGTGGTCCGCCTCGGGCTATGTCGCGGCCTTCATCCGCGCCGCCAATGCCATCTACGACATGCCCGAGGGCCGGCCGGTATGGAAGATCCTGCCGGTGCGTGTCGGTGTGACCGTCGTCCTCATGGTGCTGGCGGTCATCAGCGCGCTGATCGTGGTCTTCACTGGCGGCATCGCCCGCCAGGTGGGCACGGCTCTGGGGATCGGGGACACGGCGCTGACGGTGTGGTCGATCGCCAAGTGGCCTGTCCTGGTCGTGCTGGTCACCGTGATGATCGCGATCCTGTACTGGGCCAGCCCGAACGCGAAGGTCAAGAGCTTCAAGTGGATCACTCCGGGCAGTTTCCTCGCCTTGGTGATCTGGATGATCGCGTCCGCCGGATTCGCGTTCTACGTGGCCAACTTCGCCTCGTACAACAAGACCTACGGCACGATGGCCGGCGTCGTCGTCTTCCTGGTGTGGCTGTGGATCAGCAACCTGGCCATACTCCTCGGCCTGGAGTTCGACGCGGAGGCGGTACGCCAGCGGGCCATCGCCGGCGGGCTCCCGCCCGATGCTGAGCCTTACACCCAGCCCCGCGACACCCGCACATGGGACGAGGAAGACATGCGCCGCCTGGACGAAGGCGAAGAGTGACCGCCGGGCGCCGGGTGGGTATGTATCGGATCGTCCGGGATATTTGCAGCTCATGAGACTGACAGCAGGGTTGGGCGACGCGGATCGGTATCTGACGCAGCAGGCCGCCTCCCGCATTCCGCCTTCCATCGGCCGGCTGCTGTCGGCGGTGGAAGAGGCGGCGGAGAGCAGCAAACTGTGGTGCGGCGCCGCGGTCGTGATGACGGCGTTCGGCGGACGGCGCGGACGCAGGTCCGCCGTGGCGGGGCTTGCTGCGCTCGCCGTCGCGCAGCTGGTGTCCAACGGTGTGGGCAAGCAGCTGGTCGACCGGCCCCGCCCGCCCAAGGAGTGGATCGAGCACGATGAGGTCGAGGATCGGCCCGACTCCTCCTCCTTCCCTTCCGGGCACACGGCTGCTGCCGTCGCCTTTACCGCCGCCGTCACCCCCACTTTGCCGCTGGCGGGCGCCCTCTGCTCGGTACCCGCCGCCCTGCTGGCCGTCGAGCGGGTGCAGTCGGGTGCCCATTACCCCACGGATGTCGCCGCCGGCGCCCTGATCGGCCTCGGCAGCGCCTGGCTCACCTTGCGTATCCCGCTTCTGCTGCGGCATTGGCCGTAGCAGACGCCTACCGACCCCAGCGCGCCCCTGGTCGCGGCAGGTCAGGTTTCTCCTGAACTCCGCGGTTTTGGGTACTCGCCCCCTCATCAAACGGCCGGCACCTCGACCCGAGCCGACTGGCAGGAACTAAACAGAGCAGGAGGTGATCGCGTGTCGAGTACCCAACGGCACGGCTTCGGAGAAGGCCGAGATACGCACGAGGTGGGACATGAGCCGGTGGGCGAGCTGGTGCGGCAGGCCTCGCAGCAGCTGACCGACTTGGTGCGCGGCGAGATGAAGCTGGCTCAGGTGGAGATGCAGGAGAAGGGCAAGCGCTACGGCAAGAGTGGGTCACTGTTCGGCGGCGCCTCACTGGTCGGCTTCCTGATGCTCCAGGCGCTGGTCGCCGGCGTGATCGCAGCGATGGCCCTGCTGGTGCCGGTGTGGGCCGCGGCCCTGATCGTCACCGCCGTTCTCGGTGTGATCGCCGCAGTCCTGGCTCTCAGCGGCAAGAAGCAGATCGGCAAGGCCGCCCCGCCGACACCCCAGAGCACGATCGAGAACGTCAAAGCCGACATGGCCGAGATCAAAAGGAGCGCACACCGATGACCCACACGCCCGCCGACCCGCAGAGCGCCCCTGGCCCCGAGCAACTCCGCGAGCAGGTCGAGCAGACCCGCCACGACCTCGGGCAGACCGTCCAGGCCCTCGCAGACAAGGCCGACGTCAAGGCCCGCGCCCAGCACAAGACCGCCGAGGTCCGGGAGAAGGCTGCTACCAAAGCAGGCGCGCTGAAGGAACGGGCGGTCACCCAGGCCAGCGAGCTCAAGGCCCAGGCCGCGAAGGCCACCTCCCAGGTCCATGACAAACGGCCCGACGCGGTCAAAGGCACGACCGCCCAAGCGGCGGGACAGGTCCGCGCAGGAGCAGCTCGGGCCGGACGGATGTGGCAAGAGAAGGCGCCCGAACCTCTGCGGCAGAAGGCGACACAGTCTGCGCAGCTGGCACGGGACAACCGAACCGTGCTGCTGGTCGCCGCCGCGGGCGTCACCGTGCTGTGGCTGGCCAGCTACCGCGAGAAGGACTGAGCACATGAAAACCTCGAAAATCGCCTACAAACCGGTCGGGCTCGTCCTGGGAGCCGTTAGCGGCATGATCGCCGGGGCCGCTTTCAAACAGGCATGGAAAGTCCTCGGTCACGACAAAGACGCCCCCGACGCCACCGACGAGGACCGCACCTGGAGCGAGGTACTCCTGGCCGCCACACTCCAGGGCGCCATCTTCGCCGCGGTCAAGGCCACCGTCGATCGCGCTGGCGCCGCCACCACGCGCAGCCTGACCGGAACCTGGCCTGGCTGACAAAGCAATGTGGGGCCGGCAGGACACGAAGTCCGGCCCCCACACCAGCCACTGCCACCCAAGACACACGCCACCCGGACCGGCAACAAAGCGGTCTGACAGCGGACAGACGTCGAGGTCCGTCACGTTGCCGAACCCCGATGATCTCTGTTTCGACCGACACCTGGGATCTGGGCCGGCTGCTCCTGCAGCACGCCCCGTCCCCGCAAACCGTCATGGAGGACCGGCGAGACGACAATGTCATGTTTTGCGTACATGTGATGGGAAACTCGTCGCTCGTGGTGCTCAGTCTGCATCGCGAGGAGAGCCACCGCACAGCCCGTGACGACGAGAGGTACCCCAATGGCGAATTCAGCGAAGCAGCCCCCGCAGGGGCCAGAACCGCGCAAAGCCGAGGGAGAGCGTCAGCAGCGCTGGGGCCCGTCCATAGACAACGAGTCACAGCAACCGAACCCCAGCGCCCACCGCAGCTTCCACCCCG
The DNA here is from genome assembly GCF_043078065.1 of Streptomyces sp. NPDC015532. Taxonomy (NCBI): domain Bacteria; kingdom Bacillati; phylum Actinomycetota; class Actinomycetes; order Kitasatosporales; family Streptomycetaceae; genus Streptomyces; species Streptomyces sp. NPDC015532. The sequence continues at coordinate 487,768 of NZ_JBIBSY010000002.1, forward strand.
ACAAGTACGCCCCTGAGCCCGACAAGCCCCGCAAGGTGCCTACGAAGGAAGAGAAAGAGGCATCGGGAGTGGGCACACCCTCAGACAGCCTGACCGCGAGTGGCGAAGACCGAGGAAAGTCCGGTGGCATGCATGACACCGGACGCCGCGGTGAATCCCGCCGCCCCAGCGGCAAAAAGGATGCCTCGGCCTATACAGGCGTCAACCCCGATGACTCATCCGCCGGGGACGGTAGCCGCTGAGGGAGGATGTGAACGGCCGCCTGGGGTTCTCGTTCCACGAGTTCCTTGATGTCGTCTTCCAGCGCTTTCACCGAGGCCGCGGCGGATGAGTTTGTCGGTCAACAGGCCGAACCACCGCTCGACTTGGTTGATCCAGGAGGAGCCGGTCGGGGTGAAGTGGACATGGAGTCGAGGGTGTCTGCCGAGCCGGGTCTTGATCTCGGGCGTGTTGTGGGTGGCGTAGTTGTCACACACCAGGTGCACGTCGAGCCCGGTCGGGACCGCCTTGCCTATCGTGACCAGGAACTTCTTGAACTCGATGGCCCGGTGGCGGCAGTGCAGTTCGCCGATGACGGTCCCGTCGGCGATGTTAGAGGCGGCGAACAGGCTGGTGATGCCGTGTCGCAGGTAGTCGTGGGTGGGCCGTTCGCGCATGCCCGGCATCATCGGAAGCACCGGCTGTGAGCGGTCCAGGGCCTGGAATCGGGACTTCTCGTCCACGCATGAAGGACCAGGTTTGGAGGTAGAGCCCAGCTGGCCGCTGGGTGGACTACCTCGTCCAGCACCCCTTACGCGATAGCAAAGACGCGTGGCTCACGCCCCGCATTCCAACGTTCTCGCCACGGTGGCAATGTTGCGGGAAGCGTAGTCGACACAGTTACGCATCAGTCTTCACTACCGGCGACCACGCTGGAACGGACACCACGATCCGGTCGATGCGCGAGCCGCTGATGACCCGCTTCCAGGACGGCACGGAGCCCTCCCCCGCAGTCCAGAGCCGGACGCGTCCCACCCTCCCTGCAACCGCGCCGGCACCGATCAGCCAACGCCTCCTGCCCTACCGACAGCGCGGGCCGCACCCATCGCTCATGACCATGCCAGACAGCCCAGAGTCCGGAAGAGCGCAACCGTCGCAGGCGCAGGGGAACCTGGTGCCGTCGGCTGCGCACCTGCCCGTACTTCCATGCGTGTAGTACGGGTGCCCCTTCCCCCGCGACCACCACTACCGAGAGGGCGACACCATGACCGAGTGGGTGGTGCAACCCGACGGCGGCCGACTCGAGGGCCGCGACTGTCCTCATGCCGCCGCCGCGGGCCCGGTACAAGCGCCCCGAAGCGGCGATTGCCGAGAGTGCTTCATCCAGGGACGCAAGGAAACCCGTCTGCGGCTCTGCCTGACCTGCGGTCACATCGGATGCAGCGACAGTGCGCCAGGAGCCCATGCCACCGCTCACTACGCATCCAGCGGCCATCCCCTCGCTCGCTCCGTGGAACCAGGCGGCGAGCCATGGGCTTGGTGCTACGTTGATGAGGTATTTCTCCTGCCAAGCGACGACCGCTCCACGGAATAAGCAGCAGGCTCTACTGAGGTTGCGGCCGTGGTGTCGTCACGGTGAGGCCGGTTTCGGCGAGCCTCCGTCGATGAGGTTGCGGCGATGCTGGATCTGGCGGAGACCGTGCCGGCGCGTGCGCATCAATTGTCTGGGTCGGTGAACACGGTGTTGGCCTGGCTGCTGCGTCGCAGTAGTGACCAGATGCCCTCGACGGGGTTGAGGTCGGGTGCGTAGGCCGGCAGGAAGTAGCAGCTGTTCCAGCCGTGGGGTGTCGATGAACTGCCGCATTCGGCGGTCCTTGTGGACATTGAGGTTGTCCCAGATGAGCACGATGGGTGCGCCGAGTTGCTGATGGGCGTCGATGAGGAGATCGCGGTAGTCGGTCCAGGTGAAGCTGCGTCTGCCGCGCCGTTTGTGATCGACGTGTCGTCTGGGCCGGTAGATCAGGCGTGTGCTTTCGCCGTGCTTGTAGCAGGCGAGCGCGGCGATGGAGATGCGGCGCTGGGAGCGTCCGGGCACCCGGATGACGGGTGTGTGTCCGCGCCTGGCCCAGGTTCGGGCGGTGGGCGGCGTCATCGAGAAGCCGGCTTCGTCTTCGAAGCAGAGCCAGGCCCCGAGCGCCGCCACAGTGCTTCCACCCGGAGCCAGGTCTCCTTCACCCAGCCGGTAACGCGGTAACGGCTTCCTGATTGCGCTCCATCGCGCGGCGGGCGGGGACCTGGTGACTGAAGCCGTGCCGGTGCAGCATCTGCGCGATGGCCGACAGCGTCATGCCCTTGTGGAACCGGCGCCCGATCAGCGTCTTGATCCGCGACAGCGTCCAGGTCTGGTCAGGCCAGCCGTGCGCGACTGGCCCCTTGGCCAGCTCTTGTTCGAGCACGGCGAACGGTGCCTCGCTCAGCTTGGGCAGTGAGACCGGTCCGGCGGACCGCAGCCCCTCCGCGCCGGCGTCGTGCCAGGGCCGACGCCAGCACTGCACTGAGCGCACACTCACCCGTAAGTCCTTGCCGACCTAGACCTTGGAGGCACCGACCGCGAATCACTCGGCGGCCTCCATCCGGATGCGCTCGCGAAACGCCTGCCGTTCAGACGTCAGCCCACCACCTTGCAGATATCGGTCCGATCTGCTGTTCCCGAGCAACGGCCACTCCTGGTGCGAATGGAAGGGCACCGCCTGCTGCTGGGACCTGATCACCGGCCACGAAGTGCACGGTCGTGCCGCTTGGAGCTACTCCGACCCCGACCCCGCCTACACGGTCCTTCGGGACTATTTCGCCTTCTACACCAGCCGCGTCGACCGCTGCCTCGTTGGTAGCGAAGAGGCGCGAGCTCAGGAGGGAGACTTCTACGGCGGCTGGATCACCTCGGACGTGCAAGGCCTCTTCAAGGGAGCGCCCGAAAAACATGGGTGGTAGGGAGAGCCAACGCCGACCGCGCCCCATTGGCCCGCTTCAACCATCCCCCTGCCGTGGAGCCCGCCAAAGGCCACCGACCAGTCGGCTTGTACAGCCTCCCTCGATTCCCCTCCGCCGATGAGGCCATTCCTCCCCCGCTTGCGTGAAGGGAGCGGGCGGGTCGAAAGGGCAGCCTGTGGGGCGCGCTGCAGAAAAGGCTGTGCTGAGTGATTCCCGGCTGCTTGCAAATGCGCCAAGCTCTGGGGGCCGGCCATCACCGTCGGCGCCGGCGCCGGCGCCCGGTGAGCCTGCGGCGGTCGTCGCACCCTGGCCTGCTACGCCCCCGGCAAGGTGAGCTCGGCCCCACCGGCCGCGGCGTTCCCGCATGGTCGGCGTTCACCGCGCGATCCGCTGGTGTGGGCGAAGCGGGCCCCGGTGGTATTCAATGAGGTGTGCGGTCAGGGATCTCGGTGCCCCGACGCATGGGTCCGAGTACAGCCCCGGCGCTGCGCCGGGGATTGCGAGAGAGCCGCATGGACTCCACACCCTCCCCCTCGTCCTCTTCGCCGTTTGACATGGTGAGCAGTGCCCTCGGGCGCTACATCCCGCACGGCGCAGCGGCAGCGGCGGCCGGCCCTGCGAACGCGCAGGGCAACCGCGCCACCCGCCAACGCGTACCCGACAACCCGGCAGCCGACCGTCAGGATCAGATTCTCGGCGTGGTCAACCTGGACAAGGATCTGAGAATCACCCGCTGCAATCTGGACGCCCCCGTATTCGCGGGTCTGGACGCCGTGGCCGGAAGTCGTTTCGCCGATCTCCTGCCCGCCGGGGACGTACCGACGGTCACACGGCGGTTGCGGCAGGTCCTGGAGGTCGGTGAGGCACACGTCGCCCGGATCCAGCGCCTGCGGCGCGCCGACGGGTCGGAGCTGGTGGTCTCGCTGAGCATCCTGCCCGCCGCAGCGCCTCAGGAGGGCTTGACCGTCTCCGTGATCGCCATGGCCAGGAGGCTGCACCTGTACGCCGCCGAGACCGCGATCGGCACCTCGCTGGACATCGGTGAGACCGCGCAGTCGCTGGCGGAGTCCCTACTGGCTTGGGGGGACGTGGCTGCCGTCGACCTCGACTTCGCCGTGTGGACGGGCGAGGGAGTCACCGAGCACGCGCACGGGCGCATCCGGCTACGGCGGGCAGCCCTGGTGCCGGACCGGGCGTGGCCCGAGGGTTACGTGACTCCGGGCGGCGATCTTCCGAGCGACGCGAGTCGCCTGCTGGCACAGGCGGTACGGCGGGACGATGCCCCGCAGCCCATCGTCATACCCGACCGGGACACGATCGAGCGGCTGCTCGGCAGTCAGCGAGTGATCCGTGCCCTGGTGCCCGGTGACCGGTCGGCGAGTGTGGCGTGCGTACCGCTGGTCCTGGACGGCGCGCCACCCGTCGTGCTGGGCGTGGCGGAGGTCTGGCGGCGGGCGGACCGCCCCTTCCGGGACAGCGAGCTGTTCGACCTGCAGGAACTGGTGGCCAGGACCGCCCATCACGTCGACCTGGCCCGTCAACACCAGCGCGAACACACGCAGGTGCTGGCGTTGCAGCGCCGGCTGCTGCCCCGGACCGGCGGCCACACCATTGAGATCGCCAGCGTCTACCAGCCCGCCACCCCCGACAGCGCGGGCGTCGGCGGCGACTGGGTGAACAGCTTTCCGCTGCCGGACGGCCGTACCGCGCTGGTGGTCGGTGACGTCGTCGGGCACGGCCTGGGAGCCGCGGCGACCATGGGCCAGCTGAGCATGGAGGCCCGCGCGCTGCTGTCTGCGGGGCTGGCACCCGACGAGGTGCTGGAGCACCTGGACGAGACCGTGACGCTGCTGGACGACGCGGACTCCGGACTGGCGGCCGGCTACAGCGCCCTCGGCTCCACCTGCTGCATCGCCCTCTACGACCCGGTCAGCCACCACGTGGTCCTCTCCAGCGCGGGCCATCTCCCTCCGGTCCTGGTGCTTCCGAACGGGCAGGCAGGCCCGCTCGCGGTCCGCCCTCACCCCGGCCTGGGCGCCGAGTTCGCGCTGCGGGAGCCGTTCGACGTGCACACGTTCGGCGCGCCCCCGGGCTCCCTGCTCGCCCTCTACACCGACGGCCTGGTGGAGGATCCGGCCCTGTCGATCGACGAGGGCATCAGCAGGCTGGCGGATGCCGTGTCCTCTGTGCACCCCTGGGATGCCCTGCAGCAGGCCGCACGGCACGTCGTCTCCGCGCTGGCGCCCGTGCGCCAGCGCGATGACGTGACCCTGCTGCTCGCGCGCATGATCGGCTACCGCAAGGGGGACACCGCGACCTGGCGGCTACCCGCTCGCGACGACGCGCCCACCCGTGCCCGCGCGCACGTCTCCGCACTGCTGCGGCAATGGCACACCAGGAGCGACACCCAGGACAACGTGTCACTGCTGGTCAGCGAGCTGGTCACGAACGCTGTGCGCTTTGCCGCCGGTCCCATCACGATACGACTGATCAGGGCCGGTGGTCACGGCCTGCTGTGCGAGGTGGGCGACACCGGCAACGGCAGGCCGCGGCTGAGCCGGGGCGGCCTCCTCGACGACGGCGGGCGTGGCCTGCACGTCGTGCACCGGCTCACCACCCGGTGGGGGGTGCGGTGGACGGACACCGGCAAGGTGGTCTGGGCGGAAGTCGCAAGATGACGCGGCTGCGGAGCGGGGCGCGGACGGGCGTACGCGAGCGCGGCGAGGGCAGGGGCTGCGTGCGCGTCAGCCGGCGCCACCGACGGTACGGACGGCGCCCTCAGCGGTACCGGTGCCGTGACCGGTGATGCGGGCGGCCCGTTCGCTGCTACGAGTGGCGCGGGCTCTCACTACAGCCACTCCCCTTCCAGGGCGGTGGCGGTGAGGCCCGGTGCCGCCGCGTACAGGACGGCGCGACTGCCCGACTTCTGTCCGGCGTCGTGCGCCCGCCTCAGGATGTCGAACACGGCGGCGCCCCCGCGGTTGCCGCTGGTGTAGCTGTCCCGGCTGTAGTCGAGCAGCCCGGACGGCCATGCGTCGGGCATCGTCTGCTCCATGTACTCCAGCACCCGGGTCCCGCCGGGGTGCGCGAGCAGCACGTCGGGGTGCCAGGAGTCGGGGTCGTCCTGGTAACGGAGGCGCAGCCACTCCCACATCGCGGTGACCGTCTCCTGTACGGCGCGCGGCCCGCGCCGGTCCATCACGAAGTGGGTGCCGTCCGCCCGCGTTTCCAGGCAGTGCAGGTCTTGGGTGTCGGGCACGGTGTGGTGCCAGGCCGCGTCCAGCCGCAGCACCGACTCGCGCCTCGGGCGGCCCGTGACCACCGCGGCGACCGCGGTGTCCGCGAACAGCAACCGGACGATCAGGGACTCGAGGGTGTCGTCCGCGGGCTGGTAGGTCGTGCTCAGCGCCTCCGAGATTACGACCAGGACCACCCGATCGGGGTCCGCGGCCACGAGATCAGCCGCCAGGGCCAGGGAGCGGGTCCCCGCGACACAGGCCCACTGCGTGGCCGGCAGCAGCATCACGTCGTTGCGGAGCGCAAGCTTGTTGGCCAGGGCGATGTCCAGACCGGGCAGCGCCGGGGTGGTGGAGTGACTGGTGATCAGGCAGTCGACGTCTGCGGGGTCCAGCCCGGCGATCTGCAGGGCCCCGCGCGCCGCACGCTCCCCGTAGGACTGCACGGCCTCCCAGGCCGGGGCGGTGCGCTCCTGGACGGTCTGCGGCGCGGGTATCGCCTCGAGGGCGGCGATCACGCGGTCCACGTCCTGCTGGGTGAACCCGTCGCGTGCCAGCGCCTCTTGGGCGGTCCCGATGCCGACAGCCTGCAGGCCGCCGCCGTCGCCGGGCGCGACGGCGGTCTCCAGCGGCAGCATCCACCCGCGGGTCTCGATGCCCGTACTGGCCGCGATGCCGTCGATCCGCGGCGCCCACGGCGCATGCGGGTGCCGGTCGCGCACCTCCGCCACGATCTGGCGGGTCTCGACGGCGTGCTCGCCGTGTATCACAGCAGGAGGACAGAGGTAAGCGGCCATGATGGGCACCTTTCCAGGGGAACAAGGTGGAACGTCACGAGGGCTGCGTCATGGGCCGCTTTGGAACTTCGCGCCCATGCCGATGGACTCCACTTCGGGAGCCGCTGTCCAGGTCGAGCATGGACGCAAAAGGGACATTTGCGCTGTGACTAAGGCAACTTGGGCGATCCCCGGGGGCGTGATATGGCACACACCACCGAAACAGAGGGGCGCTCAGGGCGGTTCCACAGGCCCTACCTGACTTACCGTCAGCCATGGGGCTTGCCAGGTCCGGGCGCGCACCGCCGGCGGACTGGTGTCGGCGCCCGCCGCGACGGTCCCGCGGAGGCGGCCCTGCCGTAGACCACCCGGCTGATGACGCGACACGGCATCGAACGACTGCCCGTGGTCGACGAAAAGGACCGGCTCGTCGACATCGTCAGCCACCGCGACCCGCTCCAGGTCCTCCCGCGCTCCGCCGAGGAGATCTGGCAGGCCGTGCGACGTGAGGTGTTCGCCGCCGCGCTCCGGGTCAGCCCCCAGATCTCCGAAGTCGCCGCCCACGACGGTGCGGTCACGCTCACCGGGCAGCTGGACTCCATGAGGGTTCCCGGCATGTGCGGGTGCCGGCCGCCGGCGACCTTGAAGTCGGGGCACTTTCTGTTGACAGTGATCCAGCGACTCTGACCAGCACGGTCAGCGGCACGGTGCGGGCGAGTAGCAGCGGTAGTAGGCGAGTTCGCCGGGGCTGCGGTTACGGCGGATCAGCAGCTGACGACTCCCGGGGCGGGGGTCGGCGAGGTCGATGACTGCCCAGTCGTAGAAACGGTGGCCCTTGGCCCCGGCTCCTGCGGAGAGCTTCTGCCGGACCCGCTTGGGCACCTTCTTGGCCAGGGTGTCCGCGCCGGCCGGCGTAGACCAGGTAGACGGCGACCTTGGCATTTTCGATCCTGCCCGCGGTGCCGGTGTACTGGCGCTGGACGCCGACCGTGCCGGTGCCCTTCTTCACGTCCCCGGTCTCGTCGACCACCAGTACCGCCTGGTCGTCGTGCAGGTGGTCCACCACGTAGTCACACACATCGTCGCGGACCCGGTCGGCGTCCCACTTGGCCCGCCCCAGCAGATGCTGCATGCCGTCCGGGGTCCTCTCCCCGGCCCATTCGGCGATGGTCCAGCAGTTCTCGCGCGGCAGGTCCGACAGCAGTCCGAGCACCAACTTCCGCACCTGGAACCGGGGTTCGACCCGGGTGAACCGTCCAGCTATCCGGCTCATCAAGCCCTCGAACGCCTCCTGCCAGCGGGCAGGGTATACGCTGCGCAGCGTCCGCCCGCCGTCCTGTGTCAGGAGGACATGTGCAACGTGGCGAAGTCTGGTGGGTGGAGTTCGACGAGCGGCGGCCAGTCGTGCTGCTGTCGGGAGACGACGCGTCCGGGATCCGGGTGATGCAGGTCGTCGCTCGGGCGGGTGTCGACATCACCGGTCTGGGCGTCGAAGTGGCAGTAGGCGCCGTGGAAGGACTGCCCTTTGAAGGCGTGCTTCGGTTCGCGCTCCCGCATCCGGGCTTTACCCCTTGCACGTGGCTGACCACCGTGTCCCGGGACGACCTGATCGAGCGGGCGGGCGCCCTGTCCTCCGCGAAACTCAGCGAGATGGAGAACGCCCTCCGTCTCGGTGGACTCGGGTAGGCGGGGAAGGAAACGGACGCCCGCGACGGCGTGGTCGGTCTCGTCCAGATGATCGACGCTGCCAGCTGTCCCCTCGGCGCCCCTCACGATCGAGATCACGAACTACGGCTGGCGTATCAGGACCTCTTACGAGCTGGTGCGTGATAGCGGGAGAGGTGTGTTTCTCCCGGTCGTGGCTGTTGTCAGCCGGTGGTGCGGTCGGAGACGAGGCCGGCGATGGCTCGGTAGGTGGCGGGCAGGGTCTCGCGTCGGTGGGTCCAGCGCGTCAGTTGTTTCCAGCGTTTGTGGTGGGCGAGGGCGTGTTCGACGGTGATGCGTTTCGAGGAGTGTCCGTGGCGGGCTCGCCGACGGAATTCGAGGACCTCGGGCGGGCTGATCCTGTTGCCCTTTCTCGGCGGTGTCACCGCCTGTCCAGGGTGATCACGGCGGAGCCCGAGATAGCCATCGTCCAGAAGGATCTCGACATCGGGAAAGTGCTGGCAGCAGATCCCGATGCCCTCGTTGCGTGCGGCGGTCGCGTCATGCATCCGCCCAGGTCGCAGGGCATCGACCCATAAAGTGCGGCTGCGGTGGTCGGCGATGACGGTGGCCTTCGTCGTGTTCTGCTTCTTCTTGCCGGAGACGAACGCTCGCCGCCCGCCGCGGTCGGCAGGCGGCCGGCGGACCTGGATCTCGGTGGCATCCAGCCGCAACTCGATGCCCTCGGCCTGGGCATATGCGAACACATCTGGCAGTGTCCGAAGACGCAGACCAGGGCTGTCCGGGACCGCGCACCCCCGTTCGGCCAGGAGCGTGCGCACCTCTCCGATCGCGCGGGTGATGGTGTAACGGTCGACGCCGAACAGCAGTCCCAGCACTGAATGCGGCAGGTCGTGTCGCAAATGGATAAGCGTGGCCACCAGCCGGTCGACGAACACCAGTTGGTGGCGGGCGCCGAACCCCTTCAGCCCGCTTCCGGACCCCACCTCGCACAGCACGACGGCAACCTTCGACCCCGGCCTGCCACGGCACGGCCAACTCGTCGACCAGGCAAGCAAGATGACGCCGAGAGAGCCCCGCAAACAGCCGATGCGCCAACACCGACCGATTGACCATGATCGCCACAGCGGGATCATGCCACCTGCCTGGCACGACACCTCACCCGCTATCAGGCACCAGCTCGTTAGAGGCCCGCCCCTCTTTCGGAGGACCGGGCCCCGCAGGCGTGGCGAGTGGCGGTGTTAGCCGCAGGTCCGGTAGTTGTAACCGGCATACCGCCAGGCGCCATCGCCGTCGATGAACTGGTAGTCGCCGCTGGCGTCACGCTTCATGGAGAAGTTGCGGCCCGTGAGCTCCCCGTCGGTGGTCAGGCCCTCGTACGCCAGCGTGAGCGTGGAGTCATTGCTGCCTGACACGTACCTGATCTGGCCGACGCCCGCGTAGGACCAGCTTTGCTTGCCAGCGCTTCCGTCGACCTGCAAGTGAGCGTCCGACTGGTAGTTCGCGGTCGCGGTCCTGGTCTGGCTCCCGAAATCGCCGTCGACAGACGCCTTGGATGACAGGTATCCGTTCGCCCACAGTGTCATCTGCCACAGGCAGGTGGCATTGGACGTCCTGTTCGTGTTGATGTCCGTCACGCCTTCGTCGCCAAAGTCGTCGTAAGGCGAGGCAGCCCCGTGGACGTAGGGGAGGCCCGAGTAGGTCCCTGAGGCGGAGGCCGGTGAGGCGCTGAGGACAAGGACGATGGCGCTCAGCGCACCGACGGCGCACCCGGCCAGCTTGGCATTCTTTGTGCGTGAGTTCATAGCTCCCCTTGGACTCGGGCTCCGCCGGAGCCGGACGCTCGGTTTGACTAGCGGTGCCGTGTGGCGGTTGGGGCAGTTTCGAGCCAACAGATGGTGCAGAGCCACCTCGACGGCACGCCCGCCCCGACCGCCCCGGCGACTACCCCCGCACTCTGTGGCCGGGCTTCTTCGCCCAGCTCGGCACGATCACGAAGGACATCCACGCCGTACGCGGCCCGCGCTTTGGGCCCGTCGCCGGAACCGGCCACGCCACATGGAGTGAGGCCGTGCCGGCCTCCCTGTCCGCCACTGCGGACGATGTCAGCCGCGCCGGGCTGGACGCTGCGGACGTACGCAAGGTCGCTGACCTCGCCGCCGAAAACCACAAGGTCCTGGACGAGATCACCGAACCCGGCTGCTCACCGGCGATCTGTGGACCGTGAACACGATGCTCGCGGACTCCCCCACGCCGGTCATCAGCGGTGTTCTCGACCTGGACCGCAACCTGTGGGGCGATCCGGCTGCCGACTGGACCATCCGCATGGCCGGCGCCAAGACAGATGAACGCACGGCGTTCTAGGACATCTACGGGCCCCGGATCGCCGCGTCCGCGAAGGCTTGGCGAGCGCTCATCCACGAGGCGCGGCGCCTGGGGGCGATCCGGCTGGAGCGGCACCGCCTCCACAACCCCTCCGGTGTTGATGACACGTACACCTCCATGGCCGGCGTTCTGACCAAGCTGATCTGAACGCCGCCGAGTGCCGCGCTGCTCCTCTTCCTCAAACCCGTACATGGCGCCGGTCCATGGGCAGCTAGCGTCCAAGCAGGGGGGAGCACTGTGCGCAGATCGTCGATCCGTCGGTAGTGGAGACCGGTCATGCCGGTCTCGCGGGCAGCCGTGACGTTGGCTGCGATGTCGTCGACGAACAAGCAGCGTTCGGTGGTGGCCCCGACGCGTTCGGCGGCGATGCGGTAGACCCTGGGATCCGGTTTCGCGATGCCGATCCGGGCGGTGTTCACCACCGTGTGGGCAAGGCTGTCCAGTCCCTGGCGGGCGAGGTCCTGCTCCAGCCGTGTGGTTCCGTTTGGCGACCAGGGCGACGCGGGCGACGTCGCGGACCCGGGTGAGCGGAGCCACCAGTTCCAGGTCCACGGACGGGGTGCGGTCGGACCAGTCGGTCACGGCGGCGCGGGCCCGCTTGTAGGAGCCGCAGATGGTGGCGAGGTCGGCCGCCACTGTGGACCTCCGCTGTTTGTCGGTGATCTCGCCGGTGATGGGGCCGTCCGCCGTCCCATCAGCCCCACCCGACCAGCTGGCCCCAGGCGATCCGGGCCGTCCGTGGCTGGCTGACGCCCTGGGTCACGCTGCAACGTTACGCGCCAGCATGGACAGCCAAGCCCTCGCCCACCGAACTCCAGAACCTGATCAACGCCGTCAGTACCGGAAGACCCATCGACCTCTACACCCAGGTCTGACAAACCACCGCTAGATCGGCAGGTCAGAACACTGCCCACCCAGTGATCTCTGCAGGATTTGTCAGAGGCCCGGTGTGTGGGGCGACCGTCCGCGCCGCCCCACACACCGGGCGTCAGGAGCTTTTGATCAGCTTCTTGATCTCCGGCGGAAGCTCGTTGCCGGAGTAGACGGCGACCAAGCGGGCGTCATTGGGCTCTTCTCCCACCGCGATGGCGATGCCGGGGTCCACTCCTTTGACCCTGTAGGCGGTCGTGGCAGAGGGCGTCTGGGCGTCGTCATCGTCATTGGGAGTGTCGTCGCAAGGCGGAAGGGTGGCAGGACCGAGCTTGTCCCCGACGGTGAAATCGACATTGGCGACGTCTGAGTATTCATGATTCTGGTAGTGGACCAGGAACACGCAGGACGCCTCGGTCTCACCGCCGTTCGACGAAGTGCAGGCTGCCGCCATCACGAGGACGGCCGCCGCCAGCAGCACCCCCACGGGTCCTGTGCGGGAAGGCCGTACGGCTTTCATCGATCTGCCTCCTCTGGAGCGTTCGCCCCGGTTCAGTAGATGCTGCGGAGACCGAGGACGTCACCTTTGCCGAGCGTCCTTCCCTTTGTGCTGCACCTGGATGCGGTGGTGTACATGGTGAGGTTGTCGTGAGCTCCGGTGATGTCCTTCAGACCGAAGATGTGTCCGGCTTCATGAGTTCCCACGCTGCGGATGTCGTATTTATCCGTGCAGCTGGAAGTCGGCTTGTTAGTGAAGTCGTTGTCGTGCGTGTTGAAGCGGGTGTCGGCCTCTCGGAGGTCGTTCTTGATGCCAGGCGTGGGCCAAGTCCACGAGCAGGTCGTGGCAACGGCGTCATTCCTGAGATTTCCCGCGTCCCATGTGCTCACCCCGTCACGGGAGGTGCACTGGGAACTGGTGTTGATGTCGGCCTCGTAGCTCGTGTAGTCGAGGAAGTTGGCCTGGTGCGCGTCGACCTGGTCGGTGTAGCCGCAGTTGTTGTGGCTTTCGGTGATGTTGTCGAGGGCCTCGTAAAAGGCCCAGAGGGCGTCGCTCTTGGACAGCCCACCGGGCAGACCGCCGTCGCCGATGTACCAGTTGTAGGTGCCGTACTCCTTCTGATCCTTCGTCCCGTACGTTCCGTCGCTGCATGCCCCCGGAGCGCTTGCGGCGTCCACGTCCGCTACTTCGGCCTCGGTGGAGGAGTCTGCTGCGTCGGCATCGGTGCCGTCCGACTCCTGCGACAGATCATCGGCTGTCCGGGCCGGATGGGCCAGGACATCGGCCGCGTCGGAGCCGGAGGTGGAAAGGTCCACACTGGCGCTGGTCAGGTCGTAGGAGACGGTTCCATCGGCGGCGACCTCCAGGGTGAATCCGTGGTTCGTTCCATCCGTACTCAGTGAGTCGACGCTGACCGCCGTGCCGGGTTCAGGGACCGTCACGCCGGTGTTGTCGTAAGTGACGATGCGACCGACGGCGTCACACTTGATCACGGATGAGCCGGACGGCAGGTCACTGACGGTCAGTTCCCCCTCGTCGAGTTCACAGACGTCCGCCCCCGTCGTGTCAGCATGTGCATTGCCTGCTAAGGCTGACAGCGAAGCTGCCAGCGCGAAGGCCATCACTGTTCTACCTATGAGTCCTGGGATACGCCCAGCCACTCCCCACCCCCTGCGGCTCTCCCGCTCTGCGGGATATGAACAGACCTCGGGAGAGTAGCCGTCAAGCTACTTAATTTTCTTTTCAATTTAAGACAAAAAAATTGCACCTATGGCTACTTTTGGTCCTGTTGGTAGGTCCCTCGCGTCACCGTCCCAGGTCTGTCAATTGGACGGCTGATCTCGGGATGAAGGGGTCACGAGGTCAAACGCTGCCGCATCGACAGGGAACCACCGGTCCGGAGCGGACGGTCCGTCGACCTGTCTGGCAGGTTGGGTCTCCAGCAATTCGTCCAGCTCCAGGGTTCCTGTCACCGTGCCGGCCAGCCACTCGACCAGGGTGATGCCCTGGGGCCAGTGCGCTCCGTCATGCGTGCACCACATGCCGCCCGCGGGGTCGGCGAAGTCGACCAGTGACCAGATGGTGCAGCCCCAGTCGTAGATCAGTACCTGGCCGGCGGGGATCTCGCCGGACGGATCCGGACCGTCCTGGTACAGCTCGGCGATGTCTCTGAAATTGGCCTGCACAGGCCCCCCGCGCACTCCCAGGATTCCCTCGCGCGGGCCGAAGCCGCCGTTGGCGACCTCGAGGTACAGGCGTCGCAGGAGGGGAGGCAGCGGGAACCCGATGATCCGTTCCGCCTCGGCTACAGCCTCCGGTGTCGCGGGCGGCGGCAAGGTCCCGGCCCGGGCCACGGTCTTCAACGCCTCGACGACCTCGTCCTCAGTCACCGGCTCAGCCTTTCAACCCGGAGCAGTGCAAGCCATGCCTTGGAGGCATGGAGTTGATCAAATACTCACCACTGTCGGCGGACACCCCATCGCTGCCTCGTCCCTGGGCCGCCCCTGGGACATGCGCGGCCGCTCGACGGTGACCTACGGCGACAGTCAGTGACGGAGGCTCCGGGCATCATCGGCAGGACGGGCTGGGGTCGATCGAGTGCCTGGATCTGCGACTTCCCGTCCACGCAAAAGGCCACGGCCTTCTCCGGCGGGTCGAGGCGGCCGGCAAGACCACGCAGCCGATGCCCACGCTCTTGCACGACGTCACTACGGCTGCCCAACCATGTTGGCTGGTAGCCCGCGATGCCGAAATCGAGCATGACGTCATCTTGCAGAGGCGCCCTTCCTGGGATCAAACCAGCCCCGAGCGGCGACCGATCATCGACTTCTGAAACAGCTCTGTCGGACAAAATCCTCTTTACCAGCTCGCAACGGTGTTGAGGGGAGCGCGGGCCTGGCACGATGCGCCGATGGCCTGTGACTGCAATGCTGCGCTGACCGTCCAACTCCACGACGGAGGCGACAGATACCCCGTGATCCCCGCCGAAGTACACGGCGAGCTCTCCTACTGGTTCAACGCCCAGTGCACGGGGTGCAGCACCCCGTACGAGGAGCCGTTCAGGCGCGTGGACGCGTCCGGTCAGGTAATGGACGACCAGCGGGCAGACCTGCCGCTTACCGACCGCACGTGGCTCGCCGAACGGTGCGGCCCGTTCACGTGCGGGTGCGACCAGGACGCGCTCCAGCCGGGCCTCACCAACCGGTGCGGCCCGTTCACGTGCTCCAGCCGGGCTATGACGGAAGGGAAGGCCACTTGACGGCCCACAGGAGCACATGCGGCAAGTCGCCCTGGTACCACGGCATCTGCTGGTCAGCCGCTTGTGTGCGGTCTGGAACGAGCCGACCCGTCGGGCAGATCCCTCCAGGGCGAGCTGGTCCGGTACTTCCAAGCGATGGCCTCCAGCGTGCGGCGATAGTCGGCCCAGCGTCGCCCTCGGACCGGATCGCCCGGCATCCGCGGCGCAATCCGGTCCCACAACGCATCAGTGATAACTAACCGAACAGGCACAACGGCGTGGGTCCCTGGACAACAGGCTCTCCATCAGGACCTGGTACGCCTGAGGTCCTCAGCCCAGCCGGGGATGACGAGGTACTGGACCGTGCTCATGGCAATCGCGGCCTTGCCTAGCCTCCCGACCGGGGCAATGCGGCCGATGCGCGCCCACTGGTCCCACATCACGTCGCGCACCAGCGTGCCCAGCACTTCCGGATCATCGGGAGAGCGCTGCGTCATCGCACTGACAGCCGGGCCACTCCGCCACAAGGAGCGCGGAGACCGGAGGCTGGTCGAGGTGGATGACACCTGGTCGAGTTGGATGACACCGGCGCCCGTACGGTGGGCTGGCATCATGCCGGGATGGCCCACGACATCGTGTTCTTCCTCGCCCCCGACGACGAGACTGCCGCCGCAACGTACCTGGGGGGACCCGGCCGGGCCTTTGCGTCTGTGACCTGTCACTTCATCGAGCCAGACAGCACCATCGTCGAGTGGGACATGTACTTCGAGGCGCCCTCGGCCGAGATCCCGCCGCTGGAGCAGCTCACCGGGTGGCCGTGGCCGGACGAGGTCATCGCTCCCACGAACGATGGCGTCGAGGTGTTCGCTCTGCCGCCACGGTTGACCCGGGCGTTGGCCGGCGCCGGCTCCGCCGAACTGGCGGAACTGGCACGCCGCTGGACCACGAGGCTCAGGAGCGCCGACGGGGACGACATGACGGACGATGACCTCTTGGCGGTCCTGAAGGGAGTTGCCCGGCTCGCGGCGTCTGCGGTGAGCACGGGTGGAGGCCTCTACAGCTGGAGCTTCTGATGGCGCCGCGGACGCCTACGCGTCGGGCTCCTGGCGCAGATCGGCGAAGAAGCGCCGACGAACGCCGGGCTCACCCGGCTCTCGAGTCGTTCGATCCGCGCACGCTCTAGCGCAGCGCTCAACGGGCAGTTGCTGAATGGCGAAAGCGGTCGCGTCGTCGGCAGCCCCGATCTCTACTACCGCAAGGCCCGGCTCGGCCACGTGCGCATCGAGGATTGATCTCATGCCCGGCAGAACGCGCCGCCGTGGCCGGCAGTTCTCGGAACCGGGCAGCGTCACCCGACCGGGTACGTCCTCGCAGTGGCTGATGTCGCCGCCGTGATCGGGAGGCCTGTTCTGCGTCCTGGGATGCGCGGAAGCTGGGGCCCGGCCGCTGCCCGGCCGCTGGGCCTCAGCTGCAGCCCGGTCCTGTAATGCTCTGGCGGGACCGGACTGCCCCACCACGGCTGCCCCTCAACAGCGGAAGCGAGAACGGCGGAGGGGCCCGACTGCGCCGGGCCCCTCTTTACGCGATGGAGTCGGCCCGCGGCTCTCGAAGGCTTCGGGCGCCCGCGGACGGCTTGTGTCAGCCGCGGACGATGTTCTCGGCCTGGGGGCCCTTCTGGCCCTGGGTGACGTCGAACGTGACGTGCTCGCCCTCGGCCAGTTCGCGGTAGCCGTTGCCGGAGATGTTGGAGTAGTGGGCGAAGACGTCGGGTCCGCCGCCCTCCTGCTCGATGAAGCCGAAGCCCTTTTCGGAGTTGAACCACTTCACGGTGCCGCTGGCCATACTGCTGTCCTTCGAAATAGCGCCGGGGCTTTCCCCGGCTGATCTGGGGTGGGTGCTCGCCCGTCGCCGGAGTGCACCCGGCTCCTGTTCTACCCCACTCGCCCCACAGATCAACCCCCGGCGGCGTCACGTTCTGGCGGTCGGCGCGGTGCCGATGGCGATGTGGGCGCCGACCAGTTATCCGGACTGGCCCGCAGGCCCTTGGCCGCCGCCTTGTCGTCGTGGCGGCGCCCGGCGAGGCCGGCGTTGCCGATGTAGAGCACGGCCCAGCCGTAGCGGGGCGGCTTGGGTGATCCGGCCGTCCGGCAGGTCGACCGTCCCGGCGAAGAACGTCTCGCCGTCGGGGGCGAGGATCATCAGCCCGTCCTCACCGGCCGGGCCCTGGCCGAGCAGGAGCACGCCGACCCACTCGGGGGCCTGCGGCGGCGCCTGGCGCAGCCGGGAGACCAGAGTGAAGCCCCGTCCGAGGAGGTGGCTGGTCGCGATGTCACGACGCCCAGGGCATCCCGCTCGCGGTGTCGCTGACCGGCGGAAACCGCAACGACGTCACGCAGTTGCTGCCGCTGCACGGCTTCCAACGACTGCGGATCCGTTGGGAGCGACGCGCCGACATCCACGAGGCCTTCCTCAGCCTCGCCACCTGCCTGATCACCCACAGGCACGTCCAACGCCTTTGTCAGGACCTCTTAGTCGGCGGAACTCCTCCTCCCAGGTAGCCCTGGCACTGTCCGGGAGCCGGGTACAGCACCTTTACACCGAGCGGTGTCCGCGCTCGGTGCACCTCTGTGGCGACCACGGCAACACCGTCTTTCCTGCATCTCGCGCGCTGCTGTCGTGCCGGAGCCGACTGCCAATCCGGCTTACCTTTCGACGGTGGGGGCCCCACCTCTGGTGCTGCTTCCCCAGGCGCACTCCGGGCGCGCCAGTCTGCAGTGCAGAGTCACTGGATACGCCGTACCGCCCGTAAGGACCGTCCAGATGTGCGCCCGTCCGCTGGGCCTGTCGGCTCAAGCGGTCATCGAATGGGCGGTCACGGTGGCGTTCCGTCCGGGCAGTACGGGTCGTGAGCCTTGGAGGAGGTGCGTGCTAGGACGATGAGAAGTAGGTCAGGGCTTGGCGGTGTACACGACCCCTGCCAGGTTCTGGGCCGCAGAGCCCCATACCTGGTCATACATGGAGCTATCCGCACCGAGGGTGTAGAGAAGGTAGGAGGTGGTGACACCCTGGGTCAGCTTCTGCTGTGCAGCTCGGGCGAGGGTGCCGCTGTCGCATCCGAATCCGGAACTGTCCTCGAATCCGCAGTGGAAGGCGCCGGTGATGACGCGCAGTTGCGTGGGGGCCGGCTTGGCGTCGTACATCTTCTGCTGGTTGTCGGCGACCCCGGCGATCGTGTCGGCGCTGCCGCCGACGTACTGGGCCGGCACCGTCAGTTTTCCGGAGGCGGTGACAGCCGACGGATTGGTCTCCGCCGCGGCCAGAGTGGACACGCTCTTGATGGCCGGGTTGCGGCTGGCAGCGAGCAGCGCGGCACCGCCTCCCATGGAGTGACCGGAAACCCCGAGACGATCAGTGTTGACGGCGCCCGCGAAACGGGATCCACCGGTGGTGTTCTGGCTGGTCAGCCAGGTGAGAGCGGCGTTGAGGTCGTCGGCGAAGGCGGAGTG
Organism: Streptomyces sp. NPDC015532; assembly: GCF_043078065.1. Classification (NCBI taxonomy): domain Bacteria; kingdom Bacillati; phylum Actinomycetota; class Actinomycetes; order Kitasatosporales; family Streptomycetaceae; genus Streptomyces; species Streptomyces sp. NPDC015532. The sequence goes on from NZ_JBIBSY010000002.1 coordinate 506,412, forward strand.
ACTGGGGAACAGCCCACCTTGCGATTTGGGCGTGACGGTGATGAAGCCCCAGGACGCATAGTGCTTGAGCAGTCCTTCGTACTGCGTAATGCCTTGAAAGAAGCCATGTCCGAAGGCCAGTCCGGGGTGGGCGCCGGGTGCGACCGGGGCGTTGGGCCCGGCCGTGCTGCCGGGGTACCACACGCGTGCACTGAACGATCGGCCAGAGGCCGAGACGGTCACATCGGAGTAGGCCACGGCGTAGGCCCCTGTGGTGGAAGGGTCTGCGACCGTTGAAGTTGCGGCGGGGAGCGACGCGCTGGCTGCCGGCATGACGGCGAAGGCGGATGCTGCGCTGAGCAGCAGAACGCTCACTATCCGCGATAATTGACGTAACACAGGATCACCTCATTCTGGGTGCGGTTGTGGGACAAGGAATCGCAGGCTGCGGGGCGATGCGGCGGCTCTCAGGTGCCTGTCGTCACCGTCGGGCGCTGCAGGCTGAGAAGAAGACGGTTCCGGTTGCAACCGCCTAAGAACGGGTTGCGGAGCCCCGGATGCTGGTGTCGGCCGCCAAAGCGCAGACCGAATTCCCGCAGGGGCAGACTCAGCAGCGGAGGCGGTTCGCTAGCGGACTCAACGGGCTGTGCTCGGGTGTCGTCGCGGGGGCGTAGATGCGCAGCGATGGCTGTTCCGCGACGCAGATGAAGGAGACGAGCTTGCCGGAGAAGTGCTGAAACAGCGAACCTCCGGCCTCCCGGGCTATGACATTGAGGCTGCCTATGAAGTAGCCGTGCGTGCCGAACCCATCCATGACTGCGGTCAAGACGGTCTCGCGTCGGACCGGTGAAGGCCGGTGCCAGGTTCGTTTGGGCATGAAGCACTCCCGAATATGACCGGGCGGTCATGTGACCGCCCGGTCATCGTGGAGCGCGCTGCATGAAGTGTCAACGCGTCGGACAGAAAAGGCTGTTGGGAACTTCAGGAGCCACAGAACTCACCTCGGCCGCCGACAGAGCACTGGCGGGAGGTCCAGCCGTGACCGCATGGTCGGAGCGCACAGGGAGGCGGAGAGAAATTCGCAGGGTGTGTGCTCGGGGCAGGCTTCTCCTGGATCGCCGAGCACGGGCGTGGTCAGCACCGGCTCCAACAGAATTCACATCACACCGCGTGCCCTCCACCGGGCCTGTTCATACAGCCTCGGCTGATCGCGAACATCGCTGCAACAGTGGCGCGGCCTTGCCACCCGACATGACAAGACCGCGACCATTTACCAGGCCGGACTCCACCTCGCGGGCATCCTTATCCGGATCGGGCGTGGAGGTGTTCAGGCTGATCCGAGTGCCGCTGAGGGTGCGATGGTGGCAGGGTCGAGGTCGTGGGTGGGCAGGCCGGCCCCCATTCTGCCGCTGGATGGCGCGCGCGGTTCGGCACCCACGACGAAGGTCCCGGCCGGCGAGCCTCGGACATGAAGAGGCCCCGCCCGATTCCGGGTGCTCGATGCGGACCGGTCAGCACTTCTCCATGAAGAAGTACTTCGCCATGGCTTTCGTATCGATCGACGGATCGTCCAGCATCGCCTCCAGAATGATGCCCACCGTCTCCGAGCCTTCCCCTCTCAGCAGACTGCACGTGTCCGTCTGGGCGTCCGCGTCGAGGCCGTCCCACGCATCGTCGTAGATCGCCTCATCGGCGGCGTCGGCAAAGATCTCGTACTTGTGACTGGCCAGTATCTCCCCGACAAGCTTCGCGTATTCGTCGTGGGTGAGGCCGACACATCGCGGCTCGCGTGAGACGTCGATGGCTGCGTCGGCTTGGAAGTTCAGCTCCAGCAGTTCCTCGCAGTCCTCGGCCGTGAAGCCAGTGTCGGTCGGCGTCGGCGTTGTACTGGCTTTCACGTCAGTCGCCCCGCCGGCAGTGGCACAGCCGACGGCTCCTCCTCCGGCGATCAGGACAGCAGTGAGTAGGGCGGCGGTGGCGCGGTGCATGATTCCCCCGGGAGTGCATGGAGTCGGGACGCTAACGGCGGCTGCCGTGGTTACGGGCGGGTTCGGTCGAGGTTCACCAGAACGGGGCCGGGCCGTTCAAAGCCCACGTCTGTGGGGCGAGTTCGGCGGTCCGGTCGAAGAGGAGGACGACAGGCTGTGCATGCGTCTGGCCTGAATGCCAGGATGGGATCGTTCCGGCGTCGGGGAAGGCTGTGCTGGATCGACTCCAGGAACGGCGCGCAGGCGACGTCGGCGGGAGGCCGGTCGCCGTGGGCTTCGAGGCCCATGGCGCGCAGGTCGGGCGAATGGCGCCCTGTCCGTCGAAGGTGGCGGGGCGGAAGTTGTCCGGCTGCGAGCTGGCTGCGGTTTCCCGCTCAGCTGCCGGGGCGGGAACGCGCGGCTTTACGGTGCGGTGCTCGCGCGGACGGCCTGGCGGATGCGCGGTGCGGTCGTCGGCCGCGCTCCTGAAGTGCTGTGCAGATTCCGCGTGGTCACGCAGGGACGAAGGCCATGACGGCTGCGGCCTCCCTGCAACGGGATCCGGCGCAGGCGCAAAGCATGCTGCACGCCCCGGCCGAACACTTCGACGGAGACGAAGCCCACATCATGCAGTTCGCCGACGCCGCAGCGGTCGCGGCGTGGCTCCAAGGCATCTGCGCCCACGCCGCCCACCAATCCGACGGGGGACTGTTGCACCCCGCATCGCGTTCGCATTCAAGTGACGGCAAGGTGCGGGTGGCGGTCGGCCGCCACCCGCACCCCGCGCAACCCGCAGAAACACAGCTCCATGAACCGATGCACGCCCATGACCAGCACGGATGGTCTCACCGCGGCTCCGTCTCGGTAATCGCGGCAGTAATCGCCGCTCCCGGGAGGCGAAGATGGCGCTCCCGGCCGGCCGACTCGCGGGAGCGGCACCGTCTCACCGACGAAACCCCAGCGAAAGGAGTGACACGTACGACGTGCGTGGTTCCGGCGGACTCCACCGCGTGCTAGACACAGCTGGGTCACAGTCCTGTCCGCCAGCAGGAAGGTTGTCCCATGCCCGAAAACAGCCGGTCCACGACGAGGCGTCAGATGATCGCCCGGACCGCGGCGCTAGGCGGCTCCCTCGCGTTCGCGGGAAATCTCTCCGAACTGTTCGCGGGCACCGCCGCCGCGCAGAGCCTCGGCCACCGTGGCTACGGCCCCCTGGTCCCCGACCCGAACGGACTGCTCGACCTTCCGAAGGGCTTCCGCTACCGCGTCCTCTCGCGCGAGGGCGACCGGCTCCGCTCCGGCGAAGGCCTGGTGCCCAGCAACCACGACGGCATGGCCGCCTTCGCGGGGCATTCCCGGGACGGCCGCGGACGCGTCCACCTGGTCCGCAATCACGAGAACCGGGTCACCGCGACGATCGCGGTCCCGACAGTCGAGGGCCTCACGTACGACCCGATGGGCAAGGGCGGCTGTACGTCCCTGTCACTCGACCGGCAGGGGAACGTCCTCTCGGAACGCGTGGCCATCGCCGGCACGGCCGTCAACTGCGCCGGTGGGCCCACGCCTTGGGGTACCTGGCTCACCTGCGAGGAGACCGAGGACAAGGCCGGGACCAACGGCTACACCAAGGACCACGGCTTCATCTTCGAGGTCGACCCGGTGGACCCGCACCGCACCGGAGCCGTTCCGCTCACCGCCATGGGGCGCTTCCAGCACGAGGCGATCGCCGTCGACCCGGGGCGGGGAGTGGTGTACGAGACCGAGGACGCGTTCCTCTCGCCCTTCGGCCTCTTCTACCGCTTCCTGCCCAACAGACCGCGAGGCGGGACGGGTTCACTGCGCGCCGGCGGCCGGCTCCAGGCGATGCGCGTCCCCGGCGTGCCGGACCTATCCTCCGTCCAGGCGACCGGCACGGCCTTCCATGGCATCGAGTGGGTGGACGTCCCGGATCCCCTGGCGGCCCAGACCCCCGTCCGTCTCCAGGACTTCGGCCCGAAGGGCATCACGCACGGGCAGAAACTGGAGGGCTGCTACTGGGGCGGAGGCTGCGTGTATTTCGTCTCCTCCTTCGCCCGCAGTGCCGACGGGTCCTCGGCCGACCACTACGGCCAGGTCTGGCGGTACGACCCATCGGCTCGCCGCCTCACGCTGGTGATCGTCTTCGGCCCCGGCACCGACATCCAACTACCCGGCGAGTCCCCCGACAACATCTGCCTCGCCCCCGGTGGCGGCCTCATGGTCTGCGAGGACGGCAACGGCGCGCAGCACGTCTTCGGGGTGACACGGCGCGGAGAGGTGTACGCCCTGGCGCGCGGCGCCCAGAACATCGGCACGCCACAGGCCCCGGAGTGGGGCGAGTTCGCGGGCGTCACCTTCTCCCCGGACGGCGACACGATGTACGTGAACTGCTATACGCCCGGGACGACGTTCGCGGTGACGGGCCCCTGGCACGGCTAGGTTCCGTCCGTGGAAACGGCAACCGTCCCGCGACGGTGTGTGGCACCGTCGCGGGGCGGGGCTGTCCCGGAAGGGAGTTCAGCCGATGAGCTCCGGCGCGAGCAGGTGATACCGCGCCAGGAGCACGTTGAGTGCGGCGACGATCAGGACCGCGGTCGCGATCGCGAGCAGCGCATGACCCGTCCCCCACGGTGTGATGAGCGTGCCGAGCGCGCCGCCCGCGAAGATGCCGGCGACGGTCGCGACGAGCCGGACCCGGATCGCCCCCGCTAGGGGGTCGCGGGAACGGCCCCATCACCCACATAGGCCTGGAGGGGATGGCCAAATGGCAGAGCCAGCCCCTCGACGCCGTCCATCCGGTGCTCTTCATCGACGCCATCCACGTGAAGACCCGTGACGGCGCTGTGGCCAACCGGCCCATCGACGTGGTGTTCCTCCATGTGGAGGGGCCGCTTGTCTCAGCGGTTCGTGATGTCTCGCTGTCTCATTCGTCAGCAGTACCCACCCTGTTGCAGGACGCGTGCAGGCCTGCCTCGCGCCACAGCGTGACCGTTAATGAGTGGCCGGCGTTGACGACGGTCCAGATAATCGCCATGCCCGAGGACAGGTGTCCGCCAGGCCAGGGACTTGATGAATGAGGTGGGCTCGCTGCTGGCAGCGTATGACGAGCAGGTGCGAGGGCATGTCACGGAGCGGGCTCCGGTAGGAGCCGTGGTCGAGCGGGACGGACCGGTGATTCGGACTCACTACGGCACGCACGGCACGATTCGACACCCTCCCTTGACCGCCGGGACCGACCTGGCTGAAGTCACCGGGCTGATCCGTCGGCAGCAGGAGGCTTTCGCCGCCCGCTGCGAGCCCGCTGAGTGGCGGACGTACAACCACGACCCGATCCAGATGGACGGACCGCTGCGCACCGCCGGTTTCACGGCCGTCGGACCGACGCGCACGCTACACATCGCCGAGCTCGACGATCTGGTGGGTGAGGTGGCTCCGGCGAAGGGCATGCGTGCGCGCAGGCTCGACTACGGCTACCGCCGACTTCGGGAGCTGGACCGTCTGGTCGAGGCCTTCGGTCCGTACACGCGCAGCCTGGCGGACGTCCGCGAGGACCACGGGAACTTGCTGAACTGGGGTCTGAACGTCCAGCTCCTGGAGGCAGAATCCAGGATCGTCGGCGCGGGCTGGGCAGAAGCCGTCGGGGCGACAGAATTCGCGGCCGTTCGCGGTTTGACCGGCCCCCACGCGGAGTTCGTGCACCGCTGGGTCCGCTGGGCCCGCAACAGCCGCAGCCTCCACCTCGGCCCCGGTCCGGCACCGGACCGCCGCTATCTCACGGCCGAGGCACCGACAGGGCCGGGGTTGGACGCCCTTCTCACGGCCGGCCTCCGAGCAGTCTCGACGGTACGCGTCTACGTGTGGTCGCCGAACGGCACGCCACCCCCTGACTCCCGCCCGGTATCCATGCTGTTCGACGATCGGGATCACGATGCGCTGTGCGACGAATTCAAGGCCCGCTTCGCCTTCAAGCCCAGCCACACCTACTACCCGGCCATTGAGGAGCCACCCGACTCCGTCACCTGGCATGTCGGGGACGTCACCGACACTCGTCACACCTACCGCCTGGGGCGAGACCTCCCGGACGACCATCGGGTGGCACGCCTCCAGGACATCGTCGAGCGGGGCCTGCGCGTCCACGTCCGCCCCGGCGAGCATCTCCACTCGGTCGACTGGTGGCATCAGGGATACCGTTTCGACCCCGCGCGCGTCGGCGCGCCGGGGCAGCCGACCTGGCCGGGCATCGCGTGCTGGGAGGGCGACTACTCCATGCTCCTCACCCGCGACCTGCGCATGGGTACGTTCTGGCACCCTTGGGAGGAGTCCCTGTGCGTCTTCGGCACAGAGCTCCTTGCCGAGGTAGAGGACGATCTCACAGCCGTCCTCGGCACAGTAGTGCGCCGGGGCGGACGCAACGTAGGCAACGTCTGGACTTACGAATCAAAAGGCAGCCCGTAGGCGAATGCCGCGGACAGCCTCACAGCCGGGGCCGCCCGACCAAGTAACGGTGCGCGGCCATCTCCAGCCGAGGCTCCCACTCAGCATTCCCGACAGCCCTTAGTTGCGAGACACCCTCACTGTGCGATCTCGGCGGGAAGCTACCGCTACGAGACCGCCACGTTCACCCGATGGGCGCACGCCAACAAGCTCACCAGCGCTTACCGCAAGGCCCGACGTGCTTCTCTATGCCCAACGTTCGTCAGCCATCGCTCTGCTGTCTACCGACCAGATCGCCATCACAGGCGCCGAGGTCAGCATCAGCTTCGGCCGCACCCCCATCCGCCTGCCATACCCGGTCGACGACCTGGCCCGCAAAGTTGTCGCTGGCCAAATCCAGCCGTGACGGCGACAGCCAAGCGCAGTACGCACGTTTCGAGCACGCCAGGACCGGGGTTCGAACCCAAGCTATTTCGGCTACGCCCACTGATAATGCGTCGAGGTGGTGATCTCGTGGAAGCCGCACCGGCGCTGGATGGGCGCGCTGGCCGGGGACGCGTCGACGTGCAGCAACCCGAAGCCCCGGGCAACGGCCTCCCGTGCCCGAGCGGCGATCATGGCGCGGTAGAGCCCGCGTCCTCGCCACTCCGGCAGCGTTGCACCGCCGAGCAGCGCGACGAAATCGGTGCCCGGCTCGTACACCGCAAAGGCGGCACAGGCCAGCCGCTCACCGGCCGCCGCGACCAGGATGGTGATCTGTCCGGGATCCGCCGACACCCGGGCGCTGAGGTCGGTAGCGACCCAGGAGCAGTCGACTCCAAACACCTCGGCCACGACGGCGCTGTACCGCGACGGCGTCAAGGTCGGCGAAGCGGCGCAGATCCTCGGCCTCGTTGACCTGCCGCAGCACGACGCCGCGGGGCAGGACCGGCTCGGCGGCCACCTCTTCGGCGAGGGCGAGCAGCACTGTCGCCGCCTCCTGCGGGACGAAACCAGCCGCGACCAGTCGCTCGGGAAGATCCGTGGGCAGGTCGGGAGCCCGAAGCTTCCACTCGACGCCCTGGCCACGGGCCTGGAAGAAGTCCCGCTGGCGCACGATCAGGCGGTCGAGCTCAGGATGGTGCCGGTCGTGGGTGAGACAACGTGGCCGTCAGCCTGCCGACGCCTGCGCCTCCCAGGGCAGCGGTCCCCCGCCTTCCTGCCAGCGCCGCAGTTGCGGACCGTCGACGCACACGATGCCGCACTGCTCTGCGTAGTCGAGCGCGGGGGCGGTGAAGTCGCTGGTGGTGACCACGACGGCGACATCGGCGCCGTGAACGGTGAAGCAAGTACCGCCGAAGCGCTGCAGATCCTGGGAGCCGACCCGGTTGCCGTCGCAGTACCGCTTGCACTGGATGACGACCGAGCGCCCGTCGGCCGTCCTCGCCACGACGTCGGCGCCCAGGTCGCCGGCCCCGCCCACGACGTCCACGTCGAGACAGCCGTCGCGCCGGCACAGTTCGGCCACCGCCTGTTCGAACTCGTCTGGGTCCAAGGTCTCGTAGGCGATCTCCACCGTGTCCGCGGGCGCCTCGGCGACGGTCTCGGGAAGCAGGACGGTGGGATGCGTGCCGAGGCAGCCGCCGCAGGCGCCGGCCCCGGCGGGGACCAGGCCGACGGCGGGAGCCGGTGACGCCGCGTCGAGCGCTTCGACCGCCGTCTGCGTGGCTTCGTCCAGGGCCACGGCCGCGCGGCGCGCGATCCTCGCCGCCGATATGCGGCGCTTCCCGCGGCAGCCGGCCATGACGGCGCCGACGCCCACAAGGGCGAGCGCCACAGCCCAGACGGGACGGTGCACCGCGGCCGCGGCGGCGGTGCGGGCGGCCGCGCCCACCAGAGCGAGGATGACCGCGAGGAGGGCGAAGTAGAGGGCTGTCGCCCGGAGTTCGAACCGGTGGGAGCGGCGCGCGGTACGCCGGGCGCGTGCGGGAACGGCCATGGTGATGTTTCCTCCCCTGGAACGTCAACGAAGATCAATTCGCGTCTTCCCAGGCAGCGGCCGTTCTACCGGGTTCCGTCGTGCACGCCTCTTCCGGTCCGACGGGAGGCGCGGACTCGCTGCCTGTCGGGCCAGGCGTCCTCGGCTCCGGTGCGATCCCGCGCGTGAACGTGGCGCGAGCCTCACCCCAAAGGCAGGTGCCCGAGCCGTCGGCCTCGATCGGCCTGTCCCTCCGGCGGGGCCGCCACCTTCGGTCCTCTCTTCAGAACGGGACCGTTCCAGTGGGCCGGGACCGCCACGGGTGTGTGGCGCGCCTCGGTGCCGTGGACGCGCGCGACGTCGAAGAGGGTCTGCAACATCCGCACACCTGCCAGGTCAAGGGCGGGAGCTGGTCGCGTCGAAGGGAATACCGGGGCCACACCCTGGACAGGCAGCGGGGTCTGCGAGCTCCTCGCCTCCCCCACCGGCTACCGCCCTCCCCCGTCGGGCCGGCGCCCGCGGCCCGTGCTGGAACGCGGCGTGTAAAGCCAGGGCTTTGTGGCGCGGTCGCCTCTCGTTCAGATGACTCCGAGGAGTCCGTTGCCACCAAGGAGGGTGCTGTCTTTCTGCGGGAAGCCGACGGACGGTGCGGTGATGATGCTGCTGCCCTTGGCGGTGGGACCGTCGGTGCCGCCCGCGAGCACCCAGACGGCGCCGGTGGCGTTGTTCTCTTCTGCGGCGCCGATGAAGAGTTCCGGTTTGCCGTCCTTGTTGATGTCGCCGACGGCCACGGTGGTGCCGAAGGCGTCCTCGGCTTCGTCAGCTCCCGGGATTCCGGCGGTGTTCTGGGTGAAAGCGTAGGAGTCGGGGCCCAGGGCCCCGGTTCGGCGGCCTGGGATGACCGTCACCTGTCCGGCGTCTCTCTTGCCCGTGTCCTCCAGCGGTGAGCCGACCACGATGTCCGCCAGCCCGTCACGGTTGAGGTCGGCCACCGCGAGGGCGCCGCCGAAGTTGTCCTCCTTCTCGCTCGTGCCAGGGACGCCGGGGGTGTTCTGGGTGAGTTGCACGGGTTTCGTGTCCCGTGCGATGCCGTGTGCCGAGCCGTACCACAGGAGCACCCGGCCGCCGAGCGCGCCGTCGGCTCCGGCATGGTCCGGCTCGTCGTTCGCCCCCGGCGCGGGCAGCACGGCGTCGCGGTAGCCGTCACCGTTGAAGTCACCTGGCATCGCACCGTGCACGGCCGCCGCGGGCGCGGCCGACAGCAACGGAGCGCTCATGACGGCGGCGACCAGGAGCGCCCCCGACCGCCAGCCTCCGCGCAGGCCACGTCTGTTCACCATGAACCGGATCCCCTCCCCCTCGACGCACCTGGCGTGCGCCGCAGTCAGGGCATCGTAGGAGGCGCCCCCGAAGGTCCCGAGACGCGCCCGGCAGAGCGCCGTCGACCAGGTCTTCGAGAAGGGTGAACGGAGAAGGGGGGTGGGGCCACGGATACCACTTCCAGTCCCGAGCTGGATGCTGGGAACCTTCCTACCCACCCCCCATGGCCGCGAGTCCCTCACGATCTCCGACCGGCAGTCCGCACACTAGCCGGAGCGACTGACAAAGCCCCCTGCGCGGCCCCTGTCGCTTGTCGGCCCGTGCCCAGACGGCGTCCCAGATCCGCCAGACAGGAAGGTGGGGCGCTCGGTCAGGGCAAGGGTGGCACCAGTCATGCGCAGCGGGTGGCACAGCGGGGCGGGAACCTGGTGGAAGTGCGGTTCGCGTTGCATGAAGTGGCGCAGCGCTCGATGCAGTTCGTCAAGCAACTGGGTGTCGGCCGGCGCTGCCGGATCCTGCTGAGGCCGGTCGAGCTGTCGGCCGGTCTTGGCGCGCCCGTGTGCGTCAGACCGTGATGGCGAAGACCCACAGGTGGGGGTCGGGGCCGGGGATGATCACGTAGTGGACGATGGCGGTGCCGGTCGTGATGACGCGTACCGCCTCATCCATGTCGTACTTGTCGGCCTGCGGCCAGGACCAAGGGTCGGCGCATGCGCGGATCACCGCGTCGTGGAGCTCTTCCTTGGCCGGGCCGGGCAGGTTCTTGATGGTCTCGCCGATGTGCGCGGCGAACCGGGCGGGGATTGCCGTCACGCGCCGAAGACCTCGTCCATGGTCATGGAGCCGGTTTCGGACCGGCCGCCGGCGATCCACTTCTGGTAGGCGACGCGGGCGTGCATGCGCGCGCGGGCTTCCCGCAGGTCTTCGGGTCCGTCCGCGGCGGCCTGGTCGGCTTCGAGGACGCCGGTGACGTAGTCGTTGAGGGACATTCCGGCGCGCTGCGCCGAGGCGCGCACCTTGTCGGCCAGCTCCTGGTCGACGCGAGTGTTGAGCTGTGCGATACCCATAGCAGTGATGTTAGCGATTTGCTAGCAGGCGGGGAAGGGGGCTGTCGGGTGACACGGCCGCGGGCGCAGCTGCTCCCGTGTCGCCTGTCCTTCTACCGGGCCGGCCCGCGGGAGCCGAGGCGGAGCCGTCGCAGGGTGCCGGGGTGTCGCGGACCTCATGCTGTCTCTCCGTTCCCGGCGGAGCGGGGCGAGGGATTCGTCGGCGAAATGGGGACGAGGCGTGCCCGGGACCGTCCGGCGGGCCGCCCCCGCTCACACCAGGGCTCAAGCCGAACGAGCCCAGAATCAGCTGACCGCGCGCCACACGAGACGGAGCGCCCGACACCAGCCCAGCCAGAGCCGGAATGTCCGACGCTACGGCTGCTCGGTCGCCGCCGGCAGGTTGTGCCATGCACGTCCGCAGTCGCCTTTGCAGTACATCTCGCGGCGGCGAGCGTCAGCAACGGCGACCACGGAAACAAGCGAAACAGAGGTGCGAAGCGGGAGGGCCGGAGCACAGGCTTCGGGCAACTGAGCGCCATCCATGGACTGGGTTACTGACGCATCCCTCAGATCAGCAATCCGCTCTCACGTGACGTGCTGTACGGTGCGCGCCTGGAGCCGGCTGACTGCCGCAGGGCGGCGAGGTATGAGCTCGGGCGGAGTGCCGGGGCGCGTGAGATCGATCAGAGTCGCGTGGTCCGGCGACAGTGAACAGGCCGGGTCGGTACGGGACGCATCTCCGGTAAGGGCGAATGCCTGGCAGCGGCACCCCCCGAAGTCCTCGGTCCGCCGTTCGCAGCTGCGGCAGGGATCCGGCATCCAGTCGGTGCCTCGGTAGGCGTTGAAGGCGGGTGACTCCTCCCAGATCCAGCGCAGGGGCCGCTCGGTGGCGTTGGGCGCATCGAGCCCGGGCAGCGTTGCCGCTGCCGGGCAGGGAAGAGTCGTCCCGTCCGGCGTGACGGTCAGCGAGACAGCGCCCCAGCCTCCCATGCAGGGCTTGGGGGTTCCGGAGAAGTAGTCGGGCACCACCCAGGTGATCTCGACAGAGCCGTCGAGTCGTTCTTTCCAGGCCTCCACCTGCGCTCCGGCGGCGGCCAACTGTTCGCGGCTCGGCATGAGCGCGGCTCGGTTGAGCAGGCCCCAGCCGTAGAACTGTGTGTTGGCCAGCTCGATCCGTTCCGCGTCCCAGGCCACGGCGAGTTCCATCAGCGCGTCCAGGGCGTCGAGGTTGTGCCGGTGCAGGACGACGTTGATGCCCAGGGGCAGGTCGCGTTCCCTGACCAGCGCGGCGGCCTGCTGTTTGGCGGTGAAGGCAGGATGGCCGGCGAGTTCGTCGGACCGCCGGGCGTCAGCGTGCTGTACGGACAGTTGGACACTGTGCAGACCGGCATCGACCAGGGCGTCGAGTCGTTCTGCTGTCAGTCCGACGCCGCTGGTGACCAGCTGGGTGTAAAGGCCTGCGTCCACTGCGGAGCGGGTGATCTGCTCGAGGTCCTTGCGCAGCAGGGGCTCGCCGCCGGAGAGGTGTGTGTGCAGGACGCCGAGTTCCGCTGCCTGGTGGAAGACGTCGGCCCACTGGGCGGGGCCGAGTTCCTGCGACCGGCGGGTCAGTTCCAGGGGGTTGGAGCAGTAGCCGCAGTGCAGGGGGCAGGCGTGGGTGAGTTCGGCCAGCAGGGCCCAGGGTGGGGTGGGAGCCGTCATCGCAGGCCGCCTTCCGTGTGGAGCTTGTTCAGGAACGAGGTGACGTCGTCGCGGATCGTGTCGGGGACGGGTTCCGGCGCGAGGGCGGCGATGATCTCGTTGACGGTGCGGGTGCCGTCCACGAGGTCGAGGACGGCCCGGCCGGAGCCGTGCAGGACGATGACCCGTTCGGGCAGGAGCAGGACGTCGGTGTGGCGGACCTGGTCATGACGCAGGCGCGCTGCGGGCGGGAGGCGGGGACGCCAGGTGGCGGGGTCAGGCATGGTGGCAGTCCTGGTCGGCGGCTTGCTGAACGCTGTCGAGCAGGCTCCACAGGACGTCGCACTTGAAGGACAGCGCGGCCAGCGCCTGGTGCTGCTGCCCGCGTGTGGTGGCCCACGTGCGTACCCAGCCCAGGGCTTCGCTTCCGTCTCGCCGGCCCTGGGGAACGCGGCCCCGGAAGTATGAAAGGCCGGCGGACTTGATCCAGGGGTAGTACAGGGGAAAGGTTTCCAGGCGCGTCAGCATGATCGACGGAGCGCAGAGTTCCGTCAGGGACGAGGCCACGGCTTCCAGCACGCCGGCGTTGCGGCAGAAGTTGACGTAGCCGTCCACGGCCAGGCGGACGCCGGGCAGGAGGTGTCGATGGTCGAGCAGCTCGTCCCGGCGCAGGCCGACGGCCTCGCCGAGCTGGAGCCATCTCTCGATGCCGCCGTCCTGGTCGGTGTGTCCGTCGTGGTCCTGGATGCGTCGCAGCCAGGACCGTCGATGCGCGGGAAGGTGGAGCTTGCTCAGGATGAGAGCGTCTTTGATGGGGATGTTGCACTGGTAGTAGAAGCGGTTGGCAACCCAGGTCCGCAGTTCGGCCGGTGCCAGCCGGCCTTCGTGCATGCGCTGGTTGAAGGGGTGGCGGTCGTGGTAGCGGCTGACCGCCAGGTCTCGCAGTCGGTGTTCCAGCTCATCCGCGGTCCAGGGTGCCGGGCCGTCCTGGGCGGCGCGGTGGTGGGTGACGAGCCGGGTGTCGGGTGCGGCCGTGGTCATAGAGACACCACCATCCTGTCTGCGGCAACGCCCAGGCCCAGGCCGGCGAGCCGTTCGTGTGCGGAATCGTCCGGATCCACCAGTGGATTGCTGTTGTTGAGGTGGGTGTAGAGGATCTGTCTGCCGCTTCCTTGGAGGCGGAGGGCGGTGCCGTGCGGGCCTTCGATGGGCAGGTGTCCCATGGCGGAGGCGGTGCGCTGCGAGAAGCCTGTGCGGTGGGGCTCGTCGTCGGTGAGGAAGGTGCCGTCGATCAGAACGCAGTCCGCGTCGGCGATTTCGTCGTCGAGGCGGTCGTTCCAGGCCGCGAGGGCCGGCGCGTACAGTGCGGTCTTCCCGGTGGCTCTGTCGCTGATCTTGAGTGCGGTGCTCCAGGCCGGGTGTGCGGGTTCGTCGGCGGCGTAGCGGGGACGCTTGGCGGACAGCGGGATGGCGCTGACGTCAAGTCCGCCTATGCCTGCGGGGTGTTCGGCTCCGGTAAGGGGAAGGTCGTACCAGTTCAGCGTGGTGTAGGGAGCAAGAACCTCGTTGAGGGCCAGGCGCGTGGTCAGGGCTTTGCGGACGGGTTCGGTGCACCAGATGTCGATACGGGAGGCTTCCCTGAGCCGCAGGAGGCCGAGTGTGTGGTCGAGTTCGGCATCGGTGAGAACGACGCGTACGACGGGTGTGCGTTCCTGTCCGGCGTCGGGCCTGAGGCTGGGGTGGCTTTCGAGCTGCTCGGCGATGTCCGGTGTGGCATTGGCGAGGAACCAGGCCCCTGAGTCCGCCGGTTGGAGGGCCAGTCCGTCGTGGAGGCGCCGGCGGGAGGGGTGGCGGCGTGCCCCGGTGCAGCCGGGGCACGCGCAGTTCCACTGAGGTATGCCACCACCGGCTGCTGTGCCGAGGATGCGCAGCAGCACGGCGGAGTCTCCCTACTTCGTGCGCAGGGAGTAGGCGGTGACTTCCAGTGCGGTGTCGACCACCGTGAAGTCGGGGCACTGCCAGCCCGCGGGGGTCTGGGCTGCCGGCTCGGCCGGGTGCTGGATGCGGGTCTCGTCGTGCATGGTGATGTTGCCTTCCTGTCGGGAGGGGTGATGGCGCCGTGGTGAGCGGCGGTAGTTGGCCGACCGGGTGTGGCCGGACGTCACTTGCAGAACGGCGTCTTGCCCATGGCGGATTCGATGCCGCCGAGGAGGAGCTTTTGGAACTCGGCGGCGCCCGCGAAGGAGCCGTCGGTGGAGAAGTCCTTGGCGTCGTGGCCGAGTGTGGTCAGCCAGGCGCGGCCGCCGTCGTAGTACTGGCACCAGGCGACGGGGTGGTTCTCGCCGTGCCCGGGATGGTTGTAGTTGCCGGTCACGCCCCTGGCGAGGGTGCTCTCGTCGACGTTGGCCAGGACACGCACCCGCGTCGGGGCGGGGACGAGGTTGTACCACTCGTCGGAGAAGTTCCACTTGGAGGGCAGTGACTTCGTGGAGACGTCCCTGTGGTCGACGGTTTCGACCGTGCCGGGCTGCGCGGGGCCGTGGTCGTAGAAGTTGGCGTTGCCGAGCAGGCCCTCGTACCAGGGCCAGTTGTACTCGGTGCCGAACGCGTTGTGGACGCCGACGAATCCGCCGCCGCCGCGGACGTACTGCCGCAGGGAGGTCTGAGCCGCGTCATCGAGGGCGTCGCGGCTGGTGGAGTAGAAGATGACGGCGTTGTACTTGAACAGGGTTGCGGGTGAGGCGAGTTGGGAGACGTCCTCGGTGTAGTCGACCTGGAAGCCGTCGTCCGCGCCCAGCTTGAGCACGGCCTTCTGGACGACGTTGGCATCGGTGAGGGGCGGGTTCATGCCTGCGGCGAGGACAGGGCCGAGGTTGGCGTGGCGGGGGCCTGCGGTGTGGGTGTAGAGGAGGACCTTGAAGGCCTTGGTGGTGTCGAAGTTGCCCCAGTTGTGGTAGCAGTGGGCGTCGACGCCGCGGCATACGCCGTAGTCGGGGTCGCCGAGTTCCTGGGCGCCCTGGCCGATGCGGCCCTGCGCCATGCTGAGGGTGCCGGTGGCCACCAGGGCGACGGTGATGCCGACTGTCGTGGCGGCGCTGGTGAGTGCTGCGTGCAGCGGGCGTACGCGGAGTCTGGTTCTCATGGGGCGTCCTTACGTCGTTCGAAAGGGCGTGGTGGGGCGGCCTCGCGGAAGGGGTCTGGGCCAGGAGTGGACACTGGCGGGCAGGGCTGCCGCGAAGCGGCTGGGAGAGCGCGGTGCAGTGGGCGGGCTGCTACTGGACGACGATCTTGCCGGTGTTCTGCGGGGCGACCGGGTCGTTGTAGAAGTACTCACCGGGGGTGTTGAAGGTGTACGAGGAGGACTGGCCCGGCATGAGGAGCCCGGTGTCGAACTCGGCCTCGAAGAAGGAGACGGCGCCGTGCGCGGACTTGTTGTCCGCGGGGTTGACGAAGGTGACCGTGGTGCCCTTGGCGATGCTCAGGTGCTGCGGAGCCATGGCGTTCTGGGCCACGAGGTTCTCGGTGGCGCCGGGAGCACTCTTCGCGTTGTCCCAGGTCCGACCCAAAGTGATGGTGTTCCTGGCGGTGTCGCCGGTCACGGCGGCGGTCCGGATCTGGTTGCGCTTGGACGGCGGGGTGGGCGCCGCGGCCGGCTTCACGGTGCCGCCGAGTCTGAACGCCCACAGGTGGTCGCCCCTGGGGATGTCCGGGTAGGGCAGGCCGTTTCCGCCGGCGAGCACGGCGATGTACTGCTCGCCGTCGATCTCGTAGGTCAGCGGGTTGGTGTTGACGCCGGCGCCGCACTGCCAGGTCCACAGTTCGCTGCCGTCGCGGTCGTCAAGGGCGGTGAGCACGCCGTCGGGACGGCCCTGGAAGAGCACGCCGCCTGCGGTGCTGAGGACGCCGTTGCCGTGGGCGAGGGACCAGTCGCCTTCCTGGCGCCAGGCGACGGTGTTGGTACGCGGGTCGACGGCGGCGAGGCCGCCCGCGAAGTACTCGCCGAGGGGCCGTGCGGTGTTGACGCGGCCGCCATGGGTGTTGGAGTAGGCGGAGTTGATGAGGCCGTAGCCGACGTAGACCAGGCCGGTGCGGTGGCTGAAGGACGGGGAGGACCAGTCGGCGCCGCCGCCCGCTCCGGGGAAGATGATCGTCGCGCGGTCCCAGTGGGCCTCGAAGAGGCCGCCGGTCGGGTAGAAGGGCACCGGCCGGGTGGCCTTGTCGATACGCGGCTCGGTCTCGACGAAGGGCTCGCCGCCGGGGAACGGCTGGGTGGGGGCGGTCTTCTGGGCCGCGTGCTGCGGCACCGGACGCTCCTCCATGCCGTGGATCGGCTTGCCGGTGGCGCGGTCGAGCATGTAATACATGCCCGTCTTGCTGCCGTAAACAACGATCTTGCGCTTCTTGCCCTTGATCAGGATGTCGGCGAGCACGGGGGACATGACTCCGTCGTAGTCCCAGATGTCGTGATGCACGGACTGGAAGTGCCAGCGCCGCTCGCCGGTCTTGGCGTCCATGGCGACCAGGCAGTTGGCGAAGAGGTTGTCGCCGCCGCGGGTGGAGCCGTCCGTGCGCGGATACGGGTTGCCGAACGTCCAGTAGACGATGCCCAGTTCGGGGTCGACGGCGGGGTGGATCCAGCAGACGGCGCCGCCGGTCTTCCAGGTGTCGCCCTCCCAGGTGTCGTGACCGTACTCCCCCGGGCCCGGGGTGCCCCAGAAGACCCAGGCGATCTCACCGCTGCGGGCGTCGAGGGCGTAGGCGCGGCCGCGGGCGCCGGCGGTGCTGCCCTGGGTGCCGATGTAGACGAGCCCGTCCCAGTACACGGCGGCTCCGGCGAGACCGCCTTTGCTGCCGCCGCACTGGCCGGAGGCGGGGTCGCAGTCCGGGTCGCCCTGGTCCTCGACCATCAGCTCGCGGCTCCACACGACGGCGCCGGACTTCTGGTCGAGGGCGAGGACCTTGTTGTCGCCGGAGATGGTGAACGCGAGGCCCTCACCGAGGGCGAGGCCGCGCATGTTGGTGGTGTCGGTGCCGACGTTCGTCTTCCAGTTCACCTGCCCGGTGCGGCCGTCGACGGCGAAGACGTTCTGCTGGGTGGTGGCCAGGTACAGCACGCCGTCCTGGGCGATGACGGCGCACTGCTGCGCGGAGGAGGTGGAGCCGTTCTCCAGGTTGATGTGCCAGGCTCCGCCGAGCTTGCGGACGTTGCCCGCGGTGATCTTCTTGAGCGAGGAGTAGCTGTGGTTGCCAAGGTTGCCACCGACCTTGGGGTAGTTCGCGCCGGTGGCGGCGTGGGCCTGGGCCGGTACCGGCCGCGCCGGACTGTCGGCGGTGTCGGCCTGGGCGGGTGTGCCGTTGAGCAGGGCGACGGTGGTGGCCGTTCCGGCCGCGGTCGAGGTGAGAAAGCTGCGTCTGTCCATGGTCCCTCTTTCATGACGAGTCCTGAAATACCCGTCAGTGGCGGGGCTGCGGAGTCTCAGGTGGGGGAGGGAGCTGCGAGGCGGATCATGGTCCGCTGTACGGTTCGGGTGGTCCGCACGATGGTTGCCGATTGGCGGAAAGCTACGTTAGGGATGCACCAGAGGTGTGGCAAGAGCTGTGACGCGGATTGTTCACGCGTCTTTCGGCTGGGGCAGGCGGGCCGGCAGCACCGTGCGCGGGATCGGGCCCTTGTTGCGGCGGCCCTGCCCGCTTTCCTCCCACGCGTGCGCCAGGATGCCCACCGAGCGGCTGAGGACGAACAGGCCGCGGGCGAGCGGGGCGGAGAAGCCCAGCTCGGCGTAGATGACGGCGGTGGCTCCGTCGATGTTCATCGGAACGGGCCGCGCGCCCGCTCGGCGTCGCTTGAGGATGTCCTCGACCGCGAGGGCCGCGTTGAGGAAGTCGCCGCCGACGACGTTGTCGGAAACCGCCTGCTGGACGAGCTGGATCAGCGGATCGCGCCGCGGATCTCTGGGGTGGAAGCGGTGGCCGAAACCCGGAAGGTAGCGCGAGCGGCTCTGCCAGTCGGCCATGACCTCCTGGGCCGCCTCCTGCCAGCTGCCGCCCAGGGCGTGAAGGTCACGGACGTCGGTGAGCATCTCCACGCACTGCTGGCCTGCCCCGCCGTGGGCGTCACCGAGCATGTTCACACCGGTGGCAACGGCGTTGTTGAGGCCGACTCCGCAGGTGGCGGCCATTCTGGCGGCAGCGATGGAAGGGGCCTGGGGACCGTGGTCGACACCGGCGACCAACGCGGCCTCCAGCAGGGACGATTCGCGTGGTGCGGGTGTGGTCGCGCGCAGCATCAGCCAGATGATGTCGACCAGGCTTGCCGTGCCGATGAGGTCCTGCACCGGGTGGTCGCGCAGTTCGATGCTGCCGGGTTCGATGTGGCTGACCGCGGTGGCCCACCACTGTGCGGCTTCGGCGGCGTCGTTGTGAGCGCTGGTCATGACGCGGCGGCCTCTCCGGCTGTCCGGGCGGCCGCATCGAGCCAGCGGCTCGCAATGTCCTCACGGCGGGCGTTGTGTTCGCCCAGCAGCGGCGGCGGAGAGGGCGGGCTGAAGGCTTCCCCGTCGACGAGAACGCCGTTGCCCACGACATTCAGTGGCCGTCCGGGACGTCCTGGATGACTGAGACTGGTGATGAAGTGCCGATGGGCCAGTTGTGGCTGTTCCAGGGCCTGGGGCACCGTGAGCACACGGGCGGCGGGCACGCCGGCGGCGTTGAGCTCGCGCTCCCAGTCGGCGGCCGGACGGCTCGACAGTGCCTCGTTCAGGGCGGTGTTGAGCTCGTCGCGATGGATCTTGCGCTGTTCCCGCTCGCCGAAACGGTCATCGGTGATCAGTTCTGGCGCGCCGGCCAGTCGGCACAGCGCCTCGAACTGGTGCTGCTGGTTCGCTGCGATGTTGAGGGGTCCGTCCAGGGCCTGGAAGGTTCCGGAGGGGGCCGCGGTGGGGTTCTGGTCGCTGAGCGGTTCGGGTGGAATACCGCTGACCAGGTAGTTGGAGACGGCCCAGCCCATGGTGGACAGCGATGCCTCCAGCATGGAGACGTCGAGACGGCTGCCGTGCCCGGTGCGTTCGCGGTGGAGCAGGGCTGCGCTGATCGCGAAGGCGGCCATCAGTCCACCGGTGGTGTCACAGACGGGGAAGCCCACGCGCTGGGGCGCTGTCTCGGTCGTTCCGGTGATGCTCATCATGCCGGTGAGGCCCTGGACGATCTGGTCGTAGGCCGGCGCGTCGCTCATCGGGCCGTCCTGTCCGAAGCCGGAGATGGAGCAGTAGACGAGACGTCCGTTGAGCTGGGCGAGGCGGTCCGCCCCGTAGCCCATCCTGTCCAGGACACCGGCCCGGAAATTCTCCAGCAGAACGTCCGCCCCGGACAGGAGCCGTTCGAAAAGGGCCCGGTCGGCGGTGTCCTTGAGATCGAGCTCCAGCGAGCTCTTGCCCGCGTTCTGGGCGAGGAAGGACGCCCCGACACCGTCCCGGTTGAGAGAAGGATCGGGGCCCAGGTTCCGGGCCAGATCACCCTGGCCCGGACGCTCGATCTTGACCACCTCGGCGCCCATGAGCATGAGCTGGTAGCTGCAGTAGGGACCTGCCAGCACGTTCGTGAGATCCAGAACGCGTATTCCATCCAATGGGCGAACGTGCATATGACGTCTCCTTCCAGCGGCACCTGCTGCGGCGCCGCTGCCGGCGTGGTTAGGTGCGCGGCCCCAGGGGGTGGTGGAAGCCCTGCGAGGCGATGCGCGCGGCTGTTTCGCGCAGGTCGTCCGCGAACACCTCGATGTCCTGCTCCGTGATGCGCGCGCTGGGGCCGCTCAGCGAAAGGGAGGCGACCGTGACACCCGACTGGGTGCGGATGGGCACGGCAACCGCCGTGAGGCCGATGTCGCGCTCGCCGTGGCTGGTGGCGTATCCGCGGCCGGCGGCCTCATCGGCCCACAGCCGCAGTTGTTGCACGTGGGCCACACCGTGCGGGGAAGCAGCGGCGACCCGTTGCAGCAGCCCATCGGTGGCCCCGATGAGCAGTACCTTCGACGAAGCGCCGGCCCACAGCGGCAGTTCGTCGCCCACGCGCACCACATGCCGCAGAGGCTGAGGGCTTTCCTGCTGGGCGACGCAGACACGGTGGATGTCGCGGCGGATCATCAGATTCGCCGTCTCGCCGCGCCGGTCGACCAGTTCACGCAACAGCTTCTGCGTGTCCGGCGGCAACTCCCAGCTGGTGTGGGCCAGATGGGCCCAGCGCCACAGGCCAGGCCCGGCCGTGTAGCCGCCGGGCGTCGCCCACAACAGTCCGTACTGCTCCAGCGTCTGGACGAGGCGCACCACGGTCGTCTTGGGGAGGCCGGTCGCGTCGACCATGTCCTTGAGAGGAACGGTGGGCTGATCTTCGGTCAGCAGCGACAGGATGTCCAGAGCCCGGCGCACGCTGCGTACGCCGCCTTGTCCTTGCTCCGTGTCCATGCGCTCTCCTTCGTCAGTGGCCGGCCGCGCGGCCCGTTGTCGGGCGTGGCGCTCGAGAGGACAGCTTCCACCAGCCACGGTCCATTCGAAAACCGCTGGTTTCAACTTCCTCTTGCCGACCTATTGCCACGGCCTCACGGCGCCCGTACGTTACACGCCAGTCCACAGAGCAGTCCATGGAAACCATCAGATGGTTTTTTCTGGAGATGTGATGCTGCAAGACCTCCTCAAGGCCGCCGACCAGAACGACGTGGTCGAGGTCCTCCCCTACATCGCCGGATCCTGGGGCGGCGAAGGCCCTCCCACGGATCGCACCGGCCCCTACCTGAGGCGCACCGTCAGCCGCGCCCCTGCCGCGACCGGGCGTGAGATCGACACAGCGGTCGCGCAGGCCGGCGGTTACGCGCGGCAGATGGCCGACCTCGCGCCCGCCGCCCGGGCCGACATCCTGGAGGCCGCCTCACGCAACGCGCTCGCCCACCGCGACCGGCTCGCCCGCCTTCTTGCCCTTGAACTGGGCAAACCCGTCAAGGACAGCCGCACCGAGATCGAACGGGTGGCCTCCACGTTCGCGGTCTGCGCGGCCGAGGCCCGCCGCGTCGACGGCGAGACCCTGCCCGTGGCCGGCTGGAACACCGGCATCGGCAACACCGCCTTCACCTACCGGGCGCCCGCCGGAGTGGCTCTGGCCATCACGCCGTTCAACGCGCCGGCCAACCTCCTCGCGCACAAGCTCGGCGCCTCCTTCGCGGCGGGCAACACCACCTTGGTCAAGGCCCCGCCGCAGGCGCCGGCCATCTCGGCCGCCGTCGTCGCCCTGCTCCTGGACAGCGGCATGCCCCACCAGGCGGTCCAGCTGCTGCACGGCGGCGGTGATGTCGGGGCCGCCCTGTGCGCCGCCGATCCGGTCAGCGTCATCAGCTTCACCGGCAGCGCCGACACGGGTGCCGCCGTGGCCCGCGCCGCGGGCCGAAAGAGGCTCGCCCTGGAGCTGGGCGGCAACGCCGCCACGATCGTGTGCGAGGACGCCGACGCCACGGCGGCCGCCAAGATCAGCGCCCGCACCGGATACAGCAACTCAGGTCAGAGCTGTATCTCCGTCCAGCGTGTCTACGTCCACCGGTCCCGCTACGCCGAATTCCTCGATGCCTTCACCGCCGCGGTCGACGCGCTGGTCGTCGGTGATCCCCTCGACGACCGCACCGATGTCGGCTCCATGGTCGACGAGAACGCGGCCGAACGCGTGGTGGCCTGGTCGAGCGAGGCACGCCGGCTGGGCGCGAGTGTGATCCGCGGCGGCACCCGTGACGGCGCCACCGCCGCACCGACCATCGTCGCCGACCCGCCCGTCCACGCCTCCGTGGTCGTGCACGAGGTGTTCGGCGCGCTGGTCGCCGTCCTGCCCTTCGACGACTTCGACACCGTTCTCGATCAGTGCAACGCCAGCAGGTACGGACTGCAGGCCGGCCTGTTCACCCACGACATCACCCGCATCCTCACCGCCTGGCGACGCCTGGAGGTCGGCGGACTGATCGTGAACGGGACCTCCAACTTCCGTCTCGACCATGTTCCGTTCGGCGGTGTGAAGGACTCCGGCTTCGGCCGCGAGGCCCCTCGGTGGCTCATCGAGGACTACACCGTCGTCAAGACCCTCGTACTGCGCGGACTGTCCATCTGGGGCGACAGCCGTGAGCTGCCCAAGGAGAACTCGTGACCACTGTGACCGCCGCCGAAGCCCTCGTCGCCCAGCTCGAGTCCTACGGCGTGGAGCACGTCTTCGGCACCTGCGGACACACCAACATCGCCCTGCTCGACGCGCTGGGCCCGAGCTCGATCGAGTTCGTGATCGCCCGGCACGAACAGGCCGCGGCCCACGCGGCCGACGGCTACGCCCGGGCCACCGGCCGCCGCGGAGTACTGCTCACCCATGTGGGGCCGGGCATGATGAACGCCGTCACCGGCGTCGCCACGGCCGCCCTGGACTCCGTGCCGCTGGTCGTCATCACCGGCGACATTCCCTCCTACTACTACGGCCGGCACCCGCATCAGGAGGTCAACCTCCATGCCGACGCCGACCAGACCGCGATCTACCGGCCCTTCTGCAAGCGCACCTGGGAGGTCCAGCGGGTCCAGGACATCCCGCGCGTCACCGAGCGGGCCTTCTTCACCGCCGTCAGCGGCCGACCCGGGACTGTTCTGATCAATGTTCCGATGGACCTGTTCAACCGGCCGGTCACGCCCTACGACGGCGGCCACCCGCTGCCCGGACACCTCGGCCGGCCCGGCCTTGACGAGGCGACCGCCGACCAGATCGCCCAGGAGCTGCTGGAGGCGCAGCGGCCTCTGATCTACTTCGGCGGTGGCCTGCGCAGCCCCCGGGCCCGCGCCGGGCTGCTGGCCCTCGCCGAGCACCTCGACATCCCGCTCGCCCACTCCCTGATGGGCAAGGGCGTCGTCTCCGACCGTCATCCCCTGCTGCTGGGCATGCCCGGTTTCTGGGGACTGGAGAGCACTCACGAACGCACCAAGGGTGCCGACGTCGTCCTGGCGCTCGCCACCCGCTTCGCCGAGACCGACTCCAGCTCCTGGGACGCGACGTACACCTGGAACTTCCCGCCGAGCCGGCTGCTGCAGATCGACATCGACCCCGCGGAGATCGGCCGCAACTACCCCGTGCACATCGGTGCCGTGGCGGATGTGGAACTCGCCCTGGAGAAGATCGGTGCGGCGGTCCGGGCCCGCCGGAACGCGCCCGTCTCCCGTCCGGGCCTGCGCGAGAGCATCGCTGGCGCGCGAACCGGTGTGTTCGACGCGGCACGCGAGGCCGGTCGCAGCGACAACTTCCCGCTGCGGCCCCAGCGCATCCTGACCGACCTGCGCGAGGCCCTGCCGAACGACGCGATCCTGGTCACCGACGTCGGCTGGAACAAGAACGGCGTCGCACAGTGCTACGAACTGCCCGAGGAAGGCCGCTTCATCACTCCGGGAGGCGCCTCCACCATGGGCTTCGGCCCGGCCGCGGCCGTCGGCGTGCAGATCGCCCAGCCCGAGCGCGTCGTGGTCGCCCTCATCGGTGACGGCGGCATGAGCGCCCAACTGCCCGCGGTACCCATGGCGGTCGAGCAGGGGGCGCCCGTCATCTTCGTGGTGATGAACAACCGCGCCCACGGAACCATCGCCGACCTGCAGGCCTCGTCCTTCGGACGTTCCTACGGCTGCGAGTTCACCGACGCCGAGGGCCGGCCCTACAGCCCGGACTTCGCGCGGTACGGCGAGTCCTGCGGCGCCGACGGCTACACCGTCACCGCACCTGGCGACCTGCGCAAGGCGCTCGACGACGCCATCGCCCGCCGCCGCCCGGCCGTCCTCGACGTCCCCATGGTCAACGAGCCGGTGCCCACCCCGGGTCACTGGAACATCAAGGACATCTACGCCGGCCGCTTCCCTGCCGACACTCTCTGATCCCCACTTGTGCAACGCCCGCCGGCCCCGGCATCACGGGCCGGCGGGGTTCGCGTCGCCTCCCCCCACCCCTGCCCGCCAACCCACCGACACCGACGAGGTGACCATCATGTCCCGCATCTCCCAGCCTTCGGCCCCACGCACCCTGCTCGCCGCCGCCATCGCCGTGGCCGCAACCCTCACCGCCTGCGGCGCACCCGGTGATTCCGACAAGAGCGGCAGCTCCGACTCGGGCCCCATCAAGATCGCCGTCATCAACGCCCGCAGCGGCCAGCTCTCCTCTCTGGGCGACTGGGAGCACAAGGGCGCCAAGCTCGCCGTCGACGAGTGGAACAAGAAGGGCGGCATCAACGGCCGCAAGATCCAGCTGAAGTCGTTCGACGACCAGGGCGACCCCACCACGGGCACCAACCTGGCCCGCAAGATCTCCAGCGAGAACTACATCGCGATGATCGGCACCGCCGAGAGCGCGGTCACCATCGCCATGGCGCCCGTCCTGAAGCAGGAGGGCATCCCCAACATCACCTCCGGTCAGTCCGACGGGCTCGTGGCGCTCAAGAGCGAGTTCCTGTTCCTCAACGGCCCGACCAGCACCACCTACGACAGCACCCTGGCCAAATACCTGATAGAGACCAAGGGCTACAAGAAGATCGCCTTGATCACGAACAACGGTTCCTTCGGTACGGGTGAGCACGACGCGTTCACCAAGGCGGCCAAGGACCTCGGCGTCACCCCGGTCACCGACCAGGTCGTCACCACCGACCAGAAGGACTTCAGCGCCGCCCTGACCAAGATCCGCGCCAAGAAGCCGCAGGTGATCTTCATCGGCTCGGAGGAGGTCGAGGCCGGTCTGATCGTCAAGCAGGCCCGCGACCTCGGTATCACCGTCCCGTTCGCGGGTGCGGCGCCGCAGGGCACGCCGGTCTTCGCGCAGACCGCCGGCAAGGAGGCGGCGGAAGGCACCATCGTCAGCTCTCCCTACCTGAGCAACGACACCAGCCCCGCAGCACAGAAGTTCGCCGTCGCCTACAAGGCCGCCTACGGCGAGGAGGCCGAACTGCACGGCGCCAAGGCCTACGACGGCACCAGCATCCTGCTCACCGCGCTGAAGAACAGCAAGGTGGCGACCGGCAAGAAGCTCGCCGACGCGATCCGTGCGACCCAGTACGACGGCCTGCTCGGGCAGTTCCAGTACGGCGCCGACGGCGTCGGCATCACCAAGACCAGCATCGGAGTCATCAAGTCCGGCGCGCTCGTCGCGCAGAACTGAGGGACGACGTGCAAGACACCCTGCAAACGCTCGTCAGCGGTCTGAGTCTCGGGGCCGTGTACGCCCTGGTCGCGATGGGCTTCTCCCTCGTCTACCGCACGATGGGGCTGGTCAACTTCGCGCACGCGGACATCGCCATGATCGGCGCGTACGCCGCGTCCACGTTCTACCTCACCTCCAAGCTGCCCTTCGCCGTGGCCATGCTGACCGCCATCGTGGTCACCGGGGCCATCGGCCTGGTCATCGAACGGGTGCTGCGCCCGCTGGAGAACAAGGACTTCGACCTCATGCTCATCGGCACGATCGGCTTCGGCATCGTGCTGCAGGCGGTCGCCGTCCTCATCTGGGGCACCACCGGCCGCGCCGTCCCCTCGCCCCTGCACGCCGCGCCCCTGGACATCCTCGGTATCCGGGTGCGCACGTACGACCTGCTGGTCATGGCGGTCGCCGCCATCGCCGTCGTCGCCCTGGCCTTCTTCCTGTCGCGCACCAAGCGCGGGGCGGCCATGCAGGCGGTCGCGATGGACCACGAGGCGGCAACCGCCGTGGGGATCAACGTGGGCCGCAGCAACGCCCTGGCCTTCGCCATCGGAGCCGGACTGGCCGCCCTCGCGGGCGGCCTGGTCGGCCCCATGCTCTACGTCGACGCCTCCCTCGGCGGGGCGCTGGGCATCAAGGGCTTCGCCGCGGCGATGCTCGGCGGTTTCGGCTCGATCCAGGGGGCTGTGGTGGGCGGGGTGGCTATCGGTGTCCTCGACTCCTACGCCGCCGGCCACTTCCAGGGCTACTCGGTCCTGGTCACGTTCCTCGTCTTCACTTTGGCGATCATGATCCGGCCCACGGGCATCTTCGGCGAGAGGACGGTCAGCCGCGCATGAAGACCCGCATCGGCACGATAGGCGCGATCATCGTCGCCGCCTGGGTACTCCCCTACGGCCTGGGGAGCTACACCATCCACGTCGTGAACATCGCCCTCATCTACGCCCTGCTGGCGATCGGGATGGGCCTGGCGATGGGAATCTCCGGCCAGATCAACCTCGCCCAGGTCGCGTTCTTCGGCGTCGGCGCCTACACGGTGGCCATCCTCACCACCCACTACGGCTACGGCTTCTGGGCCGCGGCCCTGCTCGCCGTCCTGGCCACCGTCATCGCCGGCCTGTTCGTCGGCATTCCAGCCCTGCGGATGCAGTCGCACTATCTGGGGATCGTGACCCTCGGTCTCGCCCTGGGATTCATCAACTGGATCACCAACGCCCACATCTCCGGCGGCGCCGACGGCATCTCCGCTGTCCCCGGCCCCACCGTGCCGGGCATCGATCTGTCCAGCGAGTACCTCTACTACTACCTGGAAGCCGTGGTCTTCGGCCTCTCGCTCGTCTTCGGCCTCTTCGTCGTCCGTACCTCGCTCGGCCGGCGCCTGCGCGCCATGCGCGACGACTCCTTGGCCGCCGGGGCGATGGGGGCGGAGATCCCGTTGCTGCGGATGACGGCCTTCCTCCTGGCCAGTCTCTACGGCGGCCTCGCCGGAGTCCTCTACTCGGGGCTCATCCGCTACGTCGCTCCGGAGACGTTCTCCATCGGGAACATGTTCATCCTGCTGGCGATGGTCATCATCGGCGGCCGCCGGTCCCTGGTGGGCTGTGTGGTCGGAGCCATCGGGCTGACCCTGGTCCGGGAATGGCTCTCGGACTTCTCCACCTACGCCCAACTGGGCTACGGCATCGTCGTCGTCCTCATGGTCGTGTTCGCGCCGACCGGTCTCGCCGGCGTCCCGGCGCGGTTGCGCGGTGTGTACGAGCGGCGGCGCGGCCGGGAGTCCGTCCGCGCCGAGCTGCGGCCCTTCACGCCCTACTCCCCCATCGAGCGTCCGGACACCGCGGATGTGCTGCTGGCGGTGGAAGGCGTCACCAAGCAGTTCCGCGGACTGCGGGCGCTCAATGAGGTCTCTCTCTCCGTGAGAGAGGGCGAGATCCGGGGGATCGTGGGTCCCAACGGCTCCGGGAAGACGACGCTGTTCAACGTGATCAGCGGCTTCTACCGGGCGACCGCGGGCACGGTCCGCTTCGTCGGCAGCGACACCACCACCGCCCGGCCCTACGTCCTGTCACTGGCCGGACTGTCCCGCACGTTCCAGAACCTGCGCCTGTTCGGGCAGTTGACCGTGCGGGAGAACATCCTCGTCGCGCTCGACCGCAGCCGCACCCGGTCGATCTGGCAGTACGCCGTGTGGCAGCCGGGAGTGTGGGCGCACGAGCGTCGGCTGCGGGCGCAGGCTGACGAGGTACTCGAGCGTTTCGGACTAGCGGACTTCGCGGACGCCGACCCCACGGCACTGCCGTACGGCATCCAGCGCCGTATCGAAATCGCCCGCGCCATGGCGGCCCGTCCCCGGCTGCTGCTGCTGGACGAGCCGGCTGCCGGTCTCAACGGCGAGGAGGTGCAGCAGCTCATCCGCATCGTCCGCTCGATCAGGGACAGCGGCACCACCGTGATCCTCATCGAGCACAACATGGGGCTGGTGATGTCTCTTTGCGAGAAGGTCACCGTCCTGTCCAGCGGGAACATCATCGCGGAGGGCACCCCGCAGCAGGTCGTGACCGCGCCGGAGGTCATCGAGGCCTATCTCGGTGAGTCCGACCTGGCCGAGCTCGGCATGGACGCTCCCGAGGCCGCCGACCGGCCTGACCGTGCGAAGGAGGCGACCTCGTGAAGGTCATCGCAGGCAACGCCGCAGAGTGCCTGAGTGTGCAGGAACTGAGCGTGCACTACGGCGGTGTCCAGGCCGTCAGCTCCATCGACTTCAGCGTGGAGTCCGGCCAGTCCGTCGGCATCATCGGCGCCAACGGCGCCGGCAAGACCTCCACCCTCAAGGCGGTCATGGGACTGGTCCCGCGCAGCGGCGGCAGCGTCCGTCTCGGCGACAAGGACCTCACCCGGGTCAAGGCCCGCGACATGGTCCGTCACGGTATCGGCTACGTACCCGAGGGCCGGCACGTCTTTCCCGGGCTGTCTGTCGAGAAGAACCTCCTTTTGGGTGCCTACTCCCGCGCCTGGGACAAGGACACCCACCAGCAACTCGACGAGATCTACGCCCTCTTTCCCGTGCTGAAGGAGATGCGCGAGCGTGTGGCAGGGGCGCTGTCCGGCGGGCAGCAGCAGATGCTCGCCATCGGCCGCGCCCTGATGACCCGTCCGCGTCTGCTGGTGCTGGACGAACCGTCCATGGGTCTGTCGCCGAAGCTCGTCGGCAACATCCTCGACGTACTGCTGCGGCTGCGCGAGGAAGGACTGAGCCTGCTCCTGGTGGAGCAGAACGCCAAGCTCACCTTCGGGGTGACCAGTCACTGCATCGTGATGGAAAACGGTCAGGTCGCCATGCGCGGCACCTCCGCACAGCTCAGCCACGATCCGCGGGTGCGGGAGGTGTACCTGGGACTGTGAATACCGCCACGACTGACACTCCGACCACCGATCCACGGGTGGTCCTGGCGACTCCGTTGCAGGCGGGACCCCTGCGACGGAGGAACCGGTTCGTCGCCTCTGCCGAACAGGCCGTCAGGGCAGTGCGTTCACTCCGGTGACACCGCGGGCCCCTGTTGCGCGGCGGTGCCCGTCAGGTACGTGACGACCAGGTCCCCGATCATGGTGCGCAGCCGGTCGCGGTGCCCCGGCGCGAGCAGGTCACAGTCGAACAGTGCCGCGAAGGTGTGCCGGTTGGCCACCGGGAAGACACAGAACGAGCTGATGAAGGCGTGCATGCCGACCGCGTCGACGTCGGCGGTGATCTGTCCGCTCTCCCGCCCCCTGTGCAAAATCCCTTCGATGACCGTGAGCGCCGGGGTCCGCAGGTCCGTCAGATGCCGCGACCGGGCCAGGTGACGTCCTCGGTGGACGTTCTCGATGCTCACCAGGCGGACGAAGTCGGGGTGGGCCTCGTGATGGTCGAAGGTCAACTCCGCCAGCCGGCGCATCGCCTCCACCGAGTCCTGCTCGTCGGTGTCCAGCAGCTGCTCCTGCTGGCGGATTTCGCGGTAGGCCTCCTCTAGGACGGCTGTGAACAGGCCCTCCTTGCTACCGAAGTAGTAGTAGATCATCCTCTTGCTGGTGCGGGTGCGGGCGGTGATCTCGTCCATGCGCGCGCCGGCGTACCCGGCTTCCGCGAACTCCGCTCTGGCTGCCGCGAGTATCTCGCGCCGTGTGCGGTCCGCGTCGTGCGGACGGTGCCGGTCCGGTGAGACGGCCGTGCCCATGTGACCCCCTGGCCCGCCCCGGGCCGGAGGCGCGACGTGTCCTGGGCGCGGTCGGAGCATCCTTGCCACTTCCCGTAGCGCGCCGATCCCTGATATGGATAACGAACCAGTTCGTACATTACTCGTGTGGAGTCCGGATGAACCAGCACTCGTACCTGGTCGGGTTGATTGCGCCGGGAGCCGAGTTCTCGGTCAGCTCCGAACTCCACCGCCGCGAAGCCGAACGCCACCACCTGCGCTACCTGTGCCGGCACCTGGACTGCCAGCGGGACTTCGGCAGGCTGCTGGACTACTGCAGGATCTTCGGGTTCTCGGGACTCGGCGTGACCGCATCAGCGGATCACCCGGTGGAGGCCCTGGACGGACTGTCCGGGGCGGCCGCCAGAACGGGCACGGTAACCGCGGTCGTCTACGGCGCGGACGGCCGGACCACCGGCCACGACACCGGCATGGAAGCCTTCACCGCCGCCTTCACACGGAACCTGCCCGGCGTTGCGCTCTCCCGGGTCGTGCAGGTCGGCGCGACAGGTGCCGGTGTGTCGGTCGCCCACGCACTCGCCGAGCGCGGCGTGGAACATCTGACCCTGGTCGACACCGACCCGGCCCGGGCCTCAGCCCTGGCCGAGGCCGTGAACCGGCACGCGGTGCACCGTCCCGCCAGGGCCCATCCGGCCGAGGTTCTCGAACATCACCTCAAGCAGGCCGACGGACTCGTCAACGCCCTCCCACCCGCAGCGGAATCGGACCGGTTGACCCAGGTGCTCACCGAGTCACTGCGCAGCGACCTGTGGATCTGCGACCTCGACCACCGCCCTGGATCGCTCGCGCCAGCGGCACGAGCCCTGGGGTGCACGGTGCTGCACGGCGGGACCATACTGGTCCACGCGACGGCGCGGAACTTCCAACTCGTCACAGGCCAACAGGCGCACACCTCACACATGCTCGGGGACTTCGCCGACCTGACGGCCGAACCGGCCGCTCACAGCTGAGGCCGAACCTTCGATCAGCAGGAGCAGCCCTTCGGTCACGCGGACGGGTGCTCGACCGCGCACGAACCACAACCGTGCTCCGCGTTGTCCGACTCCGCACCGTACCTGCGCGAAGGCCTGAACCCGCTCGACGATCTCATCCTCACCCACCTGACGACCATCGACCGCGAGCGGCGCTCTGGACGGGGCGCCGCGGTATGCGCTGGCTGCCGCAACCGCGGCTGCCCTCGCGGCCGTGCACGAGGCAGGCGTCATCCACCGGGATGTGAAACCTCAGAATGTCATCCTCGCCCCGACCGGCCCCGGATGCTGGACTTCCGTATCGCCCATGCTCTCGACGCCACCTCGGTGACACGCACGGGAATGATGACCGGCACCCCCGGCTGGATCAGTCCTGAGCACTACCGCACCGGGGACGTGGGGCCTGCCGGGAACGTCTTCGCCTGGGGTGCTCTCATCGCCTACGCCGCGACCGGACGTCTCCCCTCGCCTCCCAGACAACGGCCCTCACTCCACGCCGTCCGGAACCGACACGGGTGTCCGAGTTGGTGAGCCGTCACTGGAACTTGCCGACCGACGACGACGCCGCCTGGCCCACTGCTGCACGATCCCGCAGTCGCCTTTGCTATTCATCGCCCGATGAAAGCTCCTCATGCAATCCGTCAACTGCCGCTTCCGGATCGGAAGTTACATTGATCATTTGACAGCCCGTCACGGGTTGTCGTGGATGGATGGTGAGCATGCAGGGTCTACGGATGCCGTCCGCGGACTCGGCAGCCCTTCGCGATCTCGCTCGCGGCCGGGGCGGTGTCACACCGTGCACGCTTTGACTGTTCACAGTTCTTAGGCGGGGGTAAATGAGACAGATAATCAGCCGCTTGGCGGTGCTGTGTACCGCTTTGTTCGCGGTGATCGCCATGTCGACCGTGCAGGCGCAGGCGGACGCACGGCCGGTGCCCGTCACGGCCGGCGACAAGTACGCGCTCAAGTCCGTGGGCGCCGGCGGTCTTTATGTGTCGGCGGAAGTCGTCAACAGCGGTGACGAGGAGGGCATGCTGCGTGCGCGCAAGTCCCCTCTCGATGAGCTGGGATCCTGGGAGAAGTTCACGCTGCACACCCACGACAAGGGGTGGACCGCCACCCTGCGTTCGGAAGCGAACGGGAACTACGTCACGACCGAGCGGAACGACACCGGCAGCCACAAGAATCTGCTCCGGGCCCGGAGCACGACCGTCGGCGAGTGGGAAGAGCTCCATCTCGTGAGGCAGACGGACGGTACGTACGCCCTGAAGGCCTGGACGAACGACGGCTACAAATACGTGACCGCCGAGATGCAGGACCCCGGAACCGACAAGGGGCTGCTGCGGGCACGGGCTGACTCGGTGGGATCCTGGCAGAAGTTCGAGCTCGTCTTCCTCGGCGAGGAGAACGCGAGCGACGAAGGGGGACGCCCCAGTCCCGCTTCCCCCGCACCAGCGGCCGACTTCCGTGTGATGTCGTGGAACGTCTGCGCCAATAACAACACGGGCTGCCAGAACAACGAGGTAGCAGGCGCGGACCTGGGGAGCCAGATCGCCGACCGGCTGGGCTCCGACGCGGAGGCGAGGCAATACCGCGCCGTCTTTCTCCAGGAGCTCTGCGAGTCGCACGCCAAGGCGATCGAGAAGGCGCTGGAGACCAAGACGGACACCGGATGGGACGTACGCTTCGCCCCCATCAAGTACACCGTCGACGAGTCATCCGTGAAGGCCGCCAAGACCTGCAACAAGACCGGGTCGGAGGACCGAGGCGCCTACGGCATCGCCCTCGCGGTGCCGGACACCAACGTCTGGTACACGTCGTACGACCTTCCCTCACCGGAGAACCAGACCATCAAGAACGACAAGGGCGACGACGTCTGGGTGCGGATGGAACAGCGGACCGCCATGTGCGCGGTTCTCCCGACCCAGGCCCTGCAGTTCTGCGCGACCCACTTCAGCTCCGGCGCGGACACGGAGGACCCGAAGGGGGAAAAGCGCAAGGAACAATCCGCGCTGCTGCAGGAGATCGTCCATACGTACACTCCGGCCGGCTATCGGACCGTCTACGGCGGCGATTTCAACTCCGTGCCGACGGACTCCGCCTCGCCGGACACGCCCAAGGACGTCATGACGTCCGCCTATGCGGCGGACAAGGAATGCGACGAGGGGCAGTCGAGCACTCGGCCGCGCGACGGTAAGGCCACGAAGCCGTTGGTCGGCCGAAACATCAAGATCGACTACTTGTTCGGTCCATCCTCCGCGACCATCTCGGCATGCGACGTGCTGGCCGACGCGGGGAAGTCGGACCACTATCCGATCAAGGCGCACTTCGAGTTCTGAGAGCAGTGACGCGGCCTTGGTCCAGAACGCCCCGCAGGCGTTCCGGACCAAGGCCCGACCGGCGTGGAAACCTCGGTCCGGTGGCCTTCACGAAGGGCTCGGACATGCGCCGGACCTACCCGGTCACCGCACGGCTTTGCCCGTGCCGGTACCGTCCGTCGTGAGCACCCGCTCGGGCGTCTCCCGCGTGTCGGTGGTCCCGGGTTCACACAGGACTCGCATCGCCTCCGGTGTGCCCGAACGCTTCAGCCATTCACGGTAGGCCGGTGCCTGACGGACCGCCTCCCAGTAGGCGTCCACCAACTCGTCGTATCCGAGATCGAGTTCGGCCTCCGAGCGGGCGGCGAGCAGCAGTCGTACTCCTATCGGGTCGCCCTGCAGGGGCCGGACGACGACATCGGAACGCGGGCGGGCCGTGGGCTGGCTGACCGTGACGACTTCGCCGGTGGCGGCCAGCGAGTACGCCGTGAGGTAGTCGCCGTGCAGCATGTCGGGCTCGATCCCCGCATCCCGCAGGACACGGCAGAGCGCGTCCCACTCGCCGTCGACCGTGGAGTCCACCATCCAGTGGTCGTCGGCCAGGTCGGCGAGCCGCACCTCGGAACGTTCCGCAGCCGGGTGGTCGGCGGCGAGCGTGACGAACTGCGGTTCGCGTTCGACCAGGACGCGCAGACAGAGCCCGGACGGGATGCACAGGGGGCTGCCCTCGACCTCATGCACGAAGGCCAGTTCGAGCCATCCCCCGGCGACCATGCGCAGCAGGGAGTTCGCGGAGACGTCCATCCGGAGTGTGGGTTCGGTGCGGGGAACACGGGCGCGCAGGCGGCGCAGCCAGCCCGGCAGAGCACGGCTGGCCGTGGCACCGATCCGCAATGTGTACTCATCCGTGGCCCGGGCCACGGCCGCCCTCGTCTCCGTGACGATCGCGGCGAGTTCGGCGACGAGAGGTCTGGCGCGACTCAGCACCGCGTGACCCAGTGGTGTGGGGCGGCAGCCCGTGCCCGCGCGGACGAAGAGCTGCGCGCCGAGTGCCCGCTCGATGCGGCGCAGTTGGGCGCTCAACGAGGGCTGTGCCACCCCGAGTTCACGGGCCGCCTTGTGCAGGCTGCCCGTGTCGGCGATGGCGCACAGGGCACGTAAATGCCTCACCTCGAGCTCCATGCCGGAAGGGTAGGGCGAGGCGGAGCGGCGCACCAGATGTTCAAAACGCGACGAAGCCTGACGAGTTGGCTCCCGATAGCTCCCCGATAGCTCCGCGCTATCCCCGAATGCCATCATCCGCCACCCCCTTGGCCTACCCGAGACTCCTGCTGAACCAATCGTTCACCACCCCACACGAACGAGTAGGAGCACCCCACATGCTGTCCTCCCGCATGAAGTCGAAGGCCTCCAGGAGGGTCCTGGCCCTCACGCTCGGCCTGGGTCTGGCCTCCGCCGCGCTGGGCACCGCGGTCCCGGCGAGCGCCAAGTCGGCGGACTCCGCCCCGGCCGGTTCCACCTCCGCCTCGGCGGCCCGGTACGCCGGTTCGGCCGAGAACGCCGCCGGCAACAAGGCGTTCTTCGAAGCCGTACTGAAGTCGGTCGCCAAGAAGCAGGCGGCCAACCCCTCCGCGCAGTCGGTGACCGTCTACTACAACGCCTCCCAGGCGCCGAGTTTCCGTTCCCAGATATCGAGTTCCGCCTCGATCTGGAACAGCTCCGTGTCGAACGTCAAGCTCCAGGCGACCTCGAGCGGTGCGGACTTCACCTACTACGAGGGCAACGACTCGCGCGGGTCGTACGCCTCCACGAACGGCCACGGCAGCGGCTACATCTTCCTCGACTACGCGCAGAACCGGCAGTACGACTCGATCCGCGTCACCGCCCACGAGACCGGTCACGTGCTGGGTCTGCCGGACCACTACAGCGGTCCGTGCAGCGAGCTGATGTCGGGCGGCGGCCCGGGCACGTCCTGCACCAACCGCTACCCGAACACGGCCGAGCGCTCCCGCGTGAACCAGCTCTGGGCCAACGGCCTCGCGAAGGCCCTCGCCAAGCTGGAGAAGGCGCGCTGACCCAGCGTCCCGCACGCGTGTCGAGCGCCGCGCGCCGCACACTCGAGTCGAGCCGGTAGGGGCCGTGGTGTGACGCCACGGCCCCTACCGGGTTCGCCCGGGTGCGAGCCGTGGCCCGACCGGGACACGACCCGTCCCGGCGGTGATCCGGCCGGACGCGCCGCTCAGGGCTGACGCCCGATGAAGGCGAGCAGACGCGTCTGTACGTCAGCGCTCTCGGGAACCTCGACCCGCTGGACGCGTGGGAGACGCACGAGAACGCCTGACGAAAGTCGTCCCGGTCCTCCTCCCCCGGCTGGGATCCCCAGGACGCGGCGGAGATCGCCGGGCTACGGGCGCGGGAAGTCGTACTCGCCGGGACGATCGTCACGCACGAGTACTGGACCAGCCTCGCCCCGGCCGACCTCCTCGCGGCCCGTGACGCGCTCACGGGCGCGGCCCGCGATGCGCAGCTGGCAGCGGGAGGAGCGGCGGTGGCCGCCCGCGGAGCGCAGCGGGGTGGTCAGGCGGGCTTCGCCGATCGCGCCGAGGAAGCCCTCGGTGGTGCCGCAGGCGGCTGGTGAAACGGTCGTCGGCCTGCTGCCGGCACCGCTCGATCCGCTCGGCGGGAGGACGAGATCGCCCAGGCAATGGATCACCTCGTCCCACTCTCCAGGTAACGTCCAGGCATGAGTCATCCACACCCCGAGCTGAAAGCCGCTCCGCCCCTTCCCAAAGGAGGGCTGCGGGTCATCGCCCTGGGCGGCCTGGGCGAGATCGGCCGCAACATGACCGTCTTCGAGTACGCCGGCAAGCTGCTCATCGTCGACTGCGGCGTGCTGTTCCCCGAAGAGACCCAGCCCGGCGTAGACGTCATCCTTCCGGACTTCACCTCCATCCGGGACCGGCTGGACGACATCGTGGCCGTGGTCCTCACCCACGGCCACGAGGACCACATCGGCGGCGTGCCCTACCTGCTGCGCGAGCGGTCCGACATTCCCATCGTCGCCTCCAAGCTGACGCTGGCGTTCCTGGAGGCCAAGCTCAAGGAACACGGCATCCGGCCGCGCACGGTGCGCGTGCGGGAGGGCGACCGGCGCAGTTTCGGTCCCTTCGACTGCGAGTTCGTGGCGGTCAACCACTCCATCCCGGACGGCCTCGCGGTCGCGATCCGCACCGGCGCCGGGATGGTGCTGCACACCGGCGACTTCAAGATGGACCAGTTCCCCCTCGACGACCGCATCACCGATCTCCGTGCCTTCGCCCGCCTCGGCGAGGAGGGCGTGGACCTGTTCCTCACCGACTCCACCAACGCCGAAGTACCCGGCTTCACCACCTCCGAGCGTGAGCTGAACCCGGCGATCGAGCAGGTGCTGCGCACCGCGCCGCGCCGGGTCATCGTCTCCAGCTTCGCCAGCCATGTGCACCGCATCCAACAGGTCCTGGACGCCGCCCACCAGCACGGCCGCAAGGTCGCCTTCGTCGGCCGGTCGATGGTCCGCAACATGGGAATCGCCCGTGACCTGGGCTATCTGAAGGTCCCATCCGGTCTGGTCGTGAGCACGAAGGAGCTGGAGAAGCTCCCGGACCACAAGATCACTCTGGTGTGCACCGGCTCCCAGGGCGAACCGATGGCCGCGCTGTCACGGATGGCCAACCGCGACCACCAGATCCGTATCGGCAAGGGCGACACCGTCCTGCTCGCCAGCTCCCTCATCCCCGGCAACGAGAGCGCCATCTACCGCGTCATCAACGGGCTCACCCGGTGGGGCGCCCACGTGGTCCACAAGGGCAACGCCAAGGTCCACGTCTCCGGGCACGCCAGCGCCGGCGAACTCGTCTACTGCTACAACATCGTCAAACCCCGCAATGTCATGCCGGTGCACGGCGAATGGCGCCACCTGCAGGCCAACGGCGACCTCGCCATCCGTACCGGTGTCGATCCGGACCGGGTCGTCATCGCCGAGGACGGCGTCGTCGTCGACCTCGTCGACGGCCGCGCGTCCATCACCGGGAAGGTCCCCGCAGGCTACGTCTACGTGGACGGGATGGAAGTCGGCGGCGTCACCGAAGCCTCCCTCAAGGACCGCCGCACGCTCGGGGAAGAGGGTGTGGTCACGGTGGTGGCGATCGTCGACGCCGACTCCGGCGCCCTCGCCGAAGCCCCCGACTTCCTGGCCCGCGGCTTCGCCCATGACGACACCACCTTCGAGCCGGTCATCCCCGTCATCGAGAAGACCCTGGCCACCGCCGCCGACGAAGGCATCGGGGACGCGGTCCAACTCGAACAGCTCATCGCCCGCGCCGTGGCGAACTGGGCGTTTCGCACCTACCGCCGCAGGCCCCTCATCATCCCGGTCATCATCGACGCCTGAGCCCCGACAGCACGCCCCCTGACCGCCGTGCCCGGCCTCGTGAGTATCGAAGCCGGGCACGGCAGTCAGCAGCCGCCCGAGGAGCCGCCACGCAGCCGGTCGCAGCCGATGGCGCTCGGGCAGCCGCGTTCGGCAGCCCGGCTTGCGGTCGCAGGCTCGTAGGCCGTCTGGCGCGCATCCTGCCGCTTCTCGTCACGGCGCTGTCGACCGTCGACTTCCGGCAGGCTCGGCGAGCGCGCTCGGGCGCCTGAGAGGCATGCAGGCGGCCCGCCCACCGCAGGACGGGCACCGAGCCGGGACGGACGATCACCGCGTTCTCGCCGGGCCGGCGATGCTCCCGCAGCGGCCCTCGCCCTCGGAAGCGTCGTCCTCAACTCCCGGTCACCCGCTCAAGAGCGCATTCGCCGACGTGCCGCGACGTCGCGCATCGAGTGCCAGGAGACCACCGCCCATGCGACGACCAGCACCGCGTACAGCACGACGGCCAGCCAGACGAACAGCTGTGAGCCGCTTCGTGTCGCGAGGGCGCTGGTGCTGGTGACGCAGGCCCCGAGCGGGAAGGTGAACGACCACCAGGTCGGTGCGAAGGGCAGCCCTCCGCGGACCTCACGCACGGTCAGCGCGGTGGCGAGGGCCAGCCACAGCAGGGCGAAACCCCCTATCCCGAGCCCGCCGAGGAGCGCCACGACCTCGCTCCCCCGCGCGGCCGGAGCGGGAAGCGCGCTCGGCGCCGCGATGGCCAGCGCACCGAGTGAACCCGTCCGCCGAGCACACGCTCGCCACCATGGCGCGCCGGGCCGGCGTCAGTACCCGGCACATGACCCGCCTGTTCCACGACGAGATGA
Organism: Streptomyces sp. NPDC015532; assembly: GCF_043078065.1. Classification (NCBI taxonomy): domain Bacteria; kingdom Bacillati; phylum Actinomycetota; class Actinomycetes; order Kitasatosporales; family Streptomycetaceae; genus Streptomyces; species Streptomyces sp. NPDC015532. The sequence goes on from NZ_JBIBSY010000002.1 coordinate 544,856, forward strand.
CCACGACGCCGGCCCGCTACGTCGAGCAGGTACGGATGGAGGCCGCCCAGGCCATGCTGGAGGGCGGCGACGACCCCATGGCGACGGTGGCCCGGCACACGGGTTTCGGCTCGCCGGAGTCGCTGCGCCGGGCTTTCACGCGCAACCTCGCGATCACGCCCGGGGCCTACCGGACGCGCTTCCGCATCACGGACAGTTCGGGGGACACCGCTCATGTCCGAGAGCCGCACGCACGCGGCCGGTAGACCGATGGGAGCTCGCGCTGAATCGCGGCCGTACCGGCATGAGAACTAAGATCGGCCTACGGGGCAACGCCCGGACCGACCACGGGTCCACGGCGCCTTGAGGGCTGCCCTGGCCGACCACCCGCAGGAGGTCCCCGATGGCGACCCTGCTGTCCGTCAACGTAGGAACACCCAAGGACGTTTCCTGGCAGGGAAGGACCGTGCACACCGGGGCGTGGAAGACCCCCGTGCGCGGCCGTCGGATGGTGCGGCGGCTGAACATCGAAGGAGACGGCCAGGGCGACCTGGCCGGGCACGGCGGCGAGATGCGTGCCGTTCTCGTCTACCAGTCGCAGTCGTACCGGTACTGGGCCGGACAACTCGGCCGGAGCGACCTGACGTTCGGGATGTTCGGGGAGAACCTCACCGTCGACGGGCTGCCCGACGACGAGGTGTGCGTCGGCGACCGCTATCGCATCGGCGAAGCGGAATTCGAGGTCACACAGCCACGCGTGACCTGCTATCGCGTGGGCATGCGTCTGGGCGAACCCGCCATGGCCTCCCTCCTGGTCGCCCACCATCGTCCGGGCTTCTACATGCGTGTCATCACCGAAGGACAGGTCGGGAGCGGCGACGAGATCACCCTGACCCGAAGGGGCCCGGAACAGCTCAGCGTCACCGACACCGACGCGCTGCTCTACCTTCCCGACCGCGACCCGGTGAAGCTGCGCAGCGCCCTGCGCATACCTGCCCTCAGCCCCGGGTGGCAGCGGTCCTTCGAGGAGCTCGCCACCGGGCAGCAGCCGGCGCGGAAGGCGGGCTGGCCGGGATTCCGGCCCATGCGCGTCGCCCGGATCGTCCCCGAGACCGCCGGCGTCTCGTCGGTCTACCTCGACACCACCGACGGCACACCCCTGCCCGAGGCGCGCCCGGGCCAGTACCTCTCCATCCGGCTCCCCGTCGGTGACGCGGCCCCGGCGGTACGCAGCTACTCGCTCTCCGCAGCCCCCGAGGGCGGCACGTACCGCATCAGCGTCAAGCACGAACCGTTCGGAAAGGTCAGCGGCTACATCCACGCGACGCTCCGCCCAGGGGACCTCGTGGACATCGCCAGCCCCCGAGGAACGTTCGTACTCGAGGAGGGGACCCGTCCCGTCGCCCTCATCTCCGCGGGAATCGGTGTCACGCCGGTCCTCGCCATGCTCCACCGGCTCGCCGCCGCACGATCCGCTCGGCCGGTCTGGTGGATCCAGGTGGCCCACGACCGCACGAGCCAGGCCTTCTCGGACGAGGCGCACGCCCTGCTGGCCCAGCTCCCCGACACCCACGAGCACACCTACTACACGTCCGAGGCCCCCCGCCCCGAACAGCCCCACATCACCCACGGCCGCCCGACGGTCTCCTCGCTCAAGGCCCTGGGCATCCCCGCCGACGCCGACGCGTACGTCTGCGGGCCGCCTCCCTTCATGGACGTCCTCGGCGGCTTCCTGCGCACCCACGGTCTGAGCCCGGAGCGCATCCACACCGAGCAGTTCAGCGCCCTCCCGGCCATCAACCCGGGGATCACGCCCGCGGCCGCCGTCCGGCCGCATCAACCCCCCGGTCCCTCGGGCAGCGGCCCGCTCGTCACCTTCGCGCTCAGCGGCATCACCACCCCCTGGTCAGCCGAGCACGCCTCGATCCTCGAACTCGCCGAGGCCTGCGACATCCCCACCCGCTGGTCCTGCCGCAGCGGCGTCTGCCACACATGCGTCAGCCACGTCGTGACGGGCGACGTCGCCTACACCGCCCCACCCCTCGAACTCCCGGACGCGGGCGACGTCCTGATCTGCTGCAGCCGGCCCGCGACCGACGTGGTGCTCGACCTCTAGCCGGTCGCGAACTCGCCCCGCGCGGACACGTCCTGGTCCGGCGGAGGATGGCAGCAAGGTGGAGCGCGGCCTGGTAGGCGATGGCGAGCTCGTCCGTCCGCATGGCGAGGCCGCGCCACTGCTTGGTCGGACAACGCACCGCTCGACGGTGTTGCGCTCCTTGTGGGCCGCGGCGTCGAAGCCGGGCGGGCGGGCCTCCGGCGTGGCCTCGCCGCGAACGGTGACCGATCTCAACGGATCCCACCGAACCCGGCGGTGCCGCCGGGACGGCCGGGAGATCCGAATCGATACCGGGACTCAGGCGGCGACGAGTGCCTGCTCGCGGTCCGGCGCTTTGACCTTGGGCTTCTTGTTCGGCAGCGAGAGCCGGAAGACCTTGTGCCACGCGGAGAACACCTGCTTGGGCAGCGGGCCGGTGACGTACTCCAGCTCGTACTTCTCGAACAGCGCGCGCACCTTCACCGCGACCTCGGCGTACCGGTTGCTCGGCAGGTCCGGGAACAGGTGGTGCTCGATCTGGTGCGACAGATTGCCGGACATGAAGTGCATGGCCTTGCTGCCGCTGATGTTCGCCGAGCCCATCATCTGACGCAGGTACCACTGGCCGCGCGTCTCGTTCCTGATCGACCGGCGCTCGAAGACCTGTACGCCCTCGGGGAAGTGCCCGCACATGATCACCGAGTGGGTCCAGAGGTTGCGGACCAGGTTCGCGGTGAACGTGGCGGCGAGCGTGGGGAGGAACGACGGGCCCGACAGCACCGGGTGGATCACGTAGTCCTTGAGCACCTGCTTGCGGATCTTGCGGCCCACGGCCTTGGCCCGCGCCCGGAACTCCGGGTTCTTGCGGCGGCGCTTGTGCAGGTTCTTGCCGAGCTCCAGGTCGTACGCCGCGATGCCGTACTCGAAGAAGCAGGCGTTGAGGAAGTTCCACAGCGGCTGGCCGAGGTGGAACGGGTGCCACTTCTGGTCCTCGTCGACGCGCATGATGCCGTAGCCGAGGTCGTTGTCCTTGCCGATCACGTTGGTGTACGTGTGGTGCAACTCGTTGTGCGAGTGCTTCCACTGATCGGCCGGCGAGACGTGATCCCAGTCCCAGGTGGTGGAGTGGATCTTCGGGTCCCGCATCCAGTCCCACTGGCCGTGCAGGATGTTGTGGCCGATCTCCATGTTGTCCATGATCTTCGCCACGGACAGGCCGGCGGTGCCGAGCAGCCACGCGGGCGGGAAGATCGAGAACAGCAGCACGCTCCTGCTGACCAGCTCGAGCTTGCGCTGAGCCGAGATGACCTTGCGGATGTAGGCGGCGTCTTTCTCGCCTCGGCCGGCGATCACCTCGTCGCGGATCGCGTCCAGCTCGCGGCCCAGCTCCTCGATCTGCTCCGCTGTCAGGTGGGCGGTGGGGTCGATGGCGGTCAAGGTGCTCCTACCGTTCGATGTCGCAGGGGCCCGCCGCGGCGGACACGCAGGTCTGGATGAGGACGCCCGGCTCGGCCTCGGTGATCTCGCCGGTGCGCAGGTCGCGGACGGCGCCCGCCTTGAGCGGAGTGACGCAGCCGAAGCAGATGCCCATGCGGCACCCGGAGGGCATGAGCACGCCGGCCTCCTCGCCGATGTCCAGCAACGGCGAGGCGCCGTCCGCGTCGACGGTCTTGCCGGTGACGCTGAACGTGACCTCGCCGCCGTCGCCGGCGACGACGATGCTGGGGCGGAAGCGTTCGGTGTGCAGACGCTCCGGGACGCCGTGCTCGCTCCAGTGCTTCTCGGCGGCGTCGAGCAGGCCCGCGGGCCCGCAGGCCCAGGTCTCGCGCTCGGCCCAGTCGGGCACGAGTTCGTCGAGACGGGCGATGTCGAGCATGCCGTCCGTGTCGGTGTGCACCTCGGTGAGCCGCAGCTTCTTGTCCGCGACCAGGGCGTGCAGTTCGTTGCGGAAGATCACGTCGTGCGGCTGCGGCGCGCAGTGGACCATGACGACGTCGTCGAACTCGGTGTCGCGCAGCATGCCCATCACGGGCGTGATGCCGCTGCCGGCCGTCAGGTAGAGCACCTTGGCGGGCTTGGCCTGCGGCAGCACGAAGTCACCGGTCGGCTGGTCGAGCTGGATCAGTGTGCCCGGTTTCGCCTTGCGGACCAGGTGGTTGCTGACCTTGCCGTCCGGGATCGCCTTCACGGTGATCGTGACGCGGCCGTCCCGGCGGTCTGTCGGCGAGGTGATGGAGTAGGCACGCCACAGGCGCACCCCGTCGACGTCGACCCCGATCCGCATGTACTGCCCGGCCGTGTGGCCGCGCCAGCCCCGCCCCGGCCTGATCACGACGGTCGCGGCGTCACCCGTCTCGGGGTGCACGGCCTCGATGCGGCCACGCAGGTCAGCGCCCGCACGCAGCGGGCTGACCAGGTCGAGGTAGTCCGACGGCAGCAGCGGCGTCGTGACCATCTCCAGCAGTTTCCACGCCCTGCTGCGGAGGGCTGCACTCGTCATGACTCCAGCTTGCTGTGCCTGAGGGCGTAAAGTCCTGACCGCAGGACGTAAATCTGGTCGGCTGAATTGTTCGCAGGGAACAAAAATATGAGCCATGCACTCCGCAGAGCCACCGAACTGGCTCTGGATGAGGCGACGGTCACCGCACTTCGGGCCGCGCTGACGACCACCGCCGACGAGGTCGTCCAGGCGATCATCGACGAGGTTCCTCCCTACGCCAACGCCCTTTCGGGCCGTATGGGCGCCACCATCCGCCGAGCTGTCCGCACCGCCCTGGGGCACTACCTGGACCTCGCGAGCGGGAACGCCACGGGCGGCGACGGCGGTGACGCGGCCTACGAGTTGGGCCGCGGCGAGGTGCGCGACGGCCGTTCGATGGACGCCCTGCTCAGCGCCTACCGCGTCGGCGCCCGTGTGGCCTGGCGATGCCTGGCGGCGGGTGCCGTACCCGCAGGTCTGCCCGCCGCCGAGGTCGCCAAGTTCGCCGAGCTGACCTTCGCCTACATCGACGAGCTCTCCGCCGCGAGCGCCGCGGGCCACGCCGACGAACTCGCCGCCCGGGGCAGGGCCCACGAGCGACACTTGGAACACCTGGCCCGCGACCTCCTCGCCGGCGCGAGCCCGGACGTGCTGCTGGCCTCTGTCCAACGGGCCGGGTGGCAGCCTCCGGTTTCGCTCACCGCGGTCCTGCTGCCCGCCGACCAGGCCCGGCCCGCCTACCGCGCGCTCGACCCGAGCACCCTCGTCCTCGACGATCTTCCGGATGCCACCGGTGTGCTGCTCGTCCCCGATGCCGACCGATCACATCTCCTGCGGCAGCTGACCGACCGCACCGCCGTGGCCGGCCCGGCCCGGCCATGGACGCGTGCGTCCGCCTCGTACGCACGAGCCGTACGCGCGCGCTCCCTCTCCTCCGACATTCGCGACACCGAGGACCACCTGCCCGCGCTGGTGCTGAGCGCCGACGTGGACGCGTTCGCAGACCTGCGTGCCCGAGCCCTCGCACCGTTGCGGACCTTGCCTGTCGCGACCGCACGGCGGCTGGAGGAGACGTTGCGGGCGTGGCTGCTGCACCAGGGCAGGCGGGACGAGGTGGCGGCGGCGCTGTTCGTCCATCCCCAGACGGTCCGGTACCGGATGTCGCAGCTGCGGGAGCTGTTTCCGGATCTCGCGTCGCCACACCGGGTCCTCGAACTGACACTGGCGGTCGGTCTTGGGGTCGGCTGACGCGTACTTCGACCGTCCTGGACCGCGTCCGCGAGCGGTCCAGGAATCGCGCCTCGCGCTGCACATCGACCGGCGTTGACGGCCGTGGAGTGGGGAACAGGGCCGGCCGGTCTGGCAGCAGGCCTGGTGATCGCGGTCGTCACCGCGCCGGTGGGTGTCTCGGGAGCCGTCTTCCTGCTGCCCGTCCAGCTGAGCGTGTTCGCGGTGCCGAGCCCCGCCGTGACCCCGACCAACCTGCTCTACAACGTAGTTGCCGGCCCGGGCGCACTCCTGCGCTACCGCCGCACCGGATCTCTGAACGGCCCGCTCGTGCGCCGGCTGGTCCTGGGCACCCTGCCTGGTGTCATCGTCGGCGCGGTCATCCGCGTGTTCGCCGTCCCGGGTCCGGCCGCGTTCAAGGCGCTGGTCGCACTGTTCCTGTTCCCGCTGGGGACCTGGCTGATCGTCCGGACCCTTCTTCCCGCACCGCAGGCGGCACGCTCAGGTGACGGGCCCTCGCCGCGCGCGGTCACCGGCCTGGCTCTGGCCGTGGGAGTGGTCGGCGGGATCTACGGCATCGGCGGCGGATCACTGCTGGGACCGATTCTTGTCGGGCGCGGAATGCCGGTGGGGAGGGTCGCACCGGCGGCCCTGGCCGCCACCTTCGCCACCTCTGTCGTCGGCGCCGCCGCCTACGTCCTCCTGTCGCTCACCGGCTCCGGGGGCATCGCACCGCACTGGCTTCTCGGCCTCGCCTGCGGGGTGGGCGGGCTGATCGGCGGCTACCTGGGCGCCCGCCTCCAGCCACGCTTTCCGGAGAAGGCACTGCGCCTGCTCCTCGGCACGCTCGCCGCCGGCGTCGGCGCCCTCTACGCCGTCGAGACGCTCACCTGATGCGCGGCACGCACCAGGGTGGGTCAGCCGATGACAGGGCTGCGGCGTCCCATCAGGACGACGTCGCGCCCCCGGCCGTACCGACGGCCCATCCGCTCGCGGGTGCCGATGACCCGGAAACCAGCGCGTCGAACACTTCCCAGGCGGGCGCCCGCGTCTCGAAGGTGGCGTTGCCTTCATCGATCCCGGCATGGTAGATCGCCAGCACCGCGGCGGCATGCTCAGGAGCCGGCGGCACGACAGCCGCGCTCGCCCCGCCGTGCATTCCAGCTCGTTCCCGGCTGCTGGTCAGGCCGCCGGCAGCGTCAGCAGCTGGCCCATGCCCGCGAGCACGGACGCCTCGACCCGGTAGTAGACCCAGGTCCCGCGCCGCTCCGAGGTGAGCAGCCCGGCGTCCTTGAGCTTCTTCAGGTGGTGGGAGACCGTCGGCTGGGAGACGCCGACGTCGGAGATGTCGCACACGCACGCCTCGCCGCCCGGGTGCGAGGCGACCTTGGAGAACAGCCGCAGCCGCACCGGGTCCGCGAGGGCCTTGAACATCGCGGCCATCTTCTCCGCGTCCTCCTGTGACAGCTCCCCGGCGGTGATCGGCGGGCAGCACGGCGTCACCACACCGGTGTCCAGGACCGGCAGCTCCACAACCTCAGACTTCGACATACGTCTATGTTGACACTCGTCGATACCGAGTGGCAAGGTGAGAATATCGACATCGATCGAAATAGCGGCCTGTCGGGTCGCGTGTCTCGGAGGACATCACCGCCATGACCACCACTGCAGACCGTCCGGTTGTCGTCATCGGCGCCGGCCCCACCGGGCTGGCAGCCGCCGCCCACCTCACCGAACGCGGCATCGACGCGCTGGTCCTGGAGGCCGGGCCCGCCGCCGCCACCGCGGTCCGTGACTGGTCGCACGTGCGGCTCTTCTCGACCTGGGGCGAGCTCACCGACCCCGCCGCCGAGAAGCTTCTCGCGCCGACCGGCTGGAGCAAGCCCGACGCGGACACCTACCCGACAGGCGGGGACTGGGCCGAGCAATATCTGCAGCCGCTCGCCGACGTCCTGGGTGAGAAGGTCCGCTACGGCGCCACCGTCACCGGCGTCTCCCGCCAGGGCCGCGACCGGATCGTCGACGCCGACCGTGACGAACAGCCCTTCACCGTGCGCATCGCCCTCGCCGACGGTACCGAGCAGCGGATCCTCGCCCGGGCTGTGATCGACGCGTCCGGTACCTGGTCCACCCCCGGCCCGATCGGCGCCGACGGCCTCCCGGCCCTGGGCGAGCACGCCGCCGCGGCCCGCATCTCGTATCGCATCCCCGACCTCAAGGACCCCGCCGTCCGTACCCGGTACGCGGGCAAGCGCACCGCGGTCATCGGCTCCGGTGCCTCGGCGTTCACCGCGCTGGCCGCCCTCGCCGCCCTCGCCAAGGACGTGACCGGCACCCGGGCCGTGTGGATCCTGCGCCGCGGGATCGGCGGCTCCACCTTCGGAGGCGGCAGCGCCGACCAGCTCCCCGCCCGCGGCGCGCTGGGCCTGGCCGCCAAGGCCGCCGTCGACGACGGATACGCCGACGCCGTCACCGGATTCCGCACCGACGCCGTCGAACCCGACGGGGAGGGCCGCCTGGTCCTGGTCGGTGAGGACGGCCGCCGCCTCGACGCGGTCGACGAGGTCATCGTCCTGACGGGTCTGCGTCCCGACCTGTCGTTCCTGTCCGAACTGCGCCTCGGCCTGGACGAGCGCCTCCAGGCACCCGTCGAACTGGCGCCGCTCATCGACCCCAACCAGCACTCCTGCGGCACCGTGTACCCGCACGGCCACCAGGAGCTGTCCCACCCCGAACAGGGCGTCTACCTGGTCGGCATGAAGTCCTACGGCCGCGCCCCGACGTTCCTGGCCATGACCGGCTACGAGCAGGTCCGCTCCGTCACCGCCGCCATCGCCGGGGACCTCGAAGCCGCCGACCGCGTCGAACTCACCCTCCCCGAGACCGGCGTGTGCGGCGGCGCCGGACTCTTCGACGACCCCACCGCCGGCCAGACCGACGGCGGCTGCTGCGCCCCCGCCCCGGCGCTCGTCCAGATCGGCACCGCCGCCTCGGCGGCCCCGGCCGCCGAGGACACGGCGTCGGGTGGCTGCTGCGGCTGATGAACTCCCGCGCCCCGGCCGACAGGCCGGGGCGTGTCCATCCCGTGTCAGGAGGAACGTCATGTCCCGCGTACAACTCGCTCTGCGCGTCCCCGACCTTGCGGCCTCGATCGCCTTCTACAGCAAGCTCTTCAACACCGAGCCGGCCAAACTCCGCGACGGCTACGCCAACTTCGCCATCGCCGACCCGCCGCTCAAACTCGTCCTCGTCCAGGGCACCGCCGACGACGACACGCGCATGGACCACCTCGGCGTCGAAGTCGACACCACCGACGCCGTCCACGCCGCCACCACCCGCCTCGCCGACCAAGGCCTGGCAACCGACGTCGAGAACGACACCACCTGCTGCTACGCCCTCCAGGACAAGGTCTGGGTCCACGGTCCGGGCCAGGAACCCTGGGAGGTCTACGTCGTCAAGGCCGATGCCGAGTCGATGGCCAAGCAGAAGGGCAGCACCTGCTGCGCGAACCCGGACACGGCCGAAGCAAGCCCTGCCGCGCAGGCCAAGGCCGCCGGCGGCTGCTGCCCGTGACCGAGCTCGACGCCCGCGGGGCCGCGACCGGACCGGGGGACCGGGCGCGGCCCCGCGCCCGACTCCCCGGCCCGGGCCTCACGC
>NZ_JBIBSY010000002.1:554302-590138 GCF_043078065.1 Streptomyces sp. NPDC015532
CCCGCCCCGCCCCTCCGATCCCGTCCCGGCGTGGCCCACGGCGGCGGGGGGGGGGCGCCGGTCCCGGGGGGCGCCGCGGGGGGGGGGGAGCCGGCCGGGGGGGGCGTTGCGGGCCCCCGCGCCGTACTCCCAGGCCCGTGCATCACGCAGATCACCAGCTGGGGCGTCGTCTATTACGCCTTCCCCGTGCTCAACCCGGCCATCACCGCCGACACCGGCCGGCCGCTGGCCCACGGGCCCCGTCAGCACCGTATGCGAGGTGTCCGCCGGGGCTGGAGGGCGCGAGCGGTTCAGGAGAGCCAGTCGACGTAGCGGGTCGGGGCGAGGTGGGCGTCCTTGTCGGTGAGGACGTCACCCTTGACGACGCCGAACATGCCGGCGGTGGGGTCGGTGACAACGGTGCGGCCGTCGCCCTTGTGGGTGAGGGTGATCCGGCCCAGCTCGTCCAGGGAGAAGACCTCGGGTCCGGCGATGTTGCGAATGCCCCCCAGCGGGGCGCCCGCGGAGACTTCCGCCACCGCGTCGGCCACGTCCTTGGCGGCGATCGGCTGGATCGGCGTGGCGGGCAGCCGGACGGTGTCGCCGTCGGCGGTCCAGGACAGGACAGCGTCCATGAATTCCATGAACTGCGTCGCGCGGACGATCGAGTAGGGGACCGGCCCGGCCGCGAGGATGTCCTCCTGGAGCAGCTTGGCCCGGTAGTAGTCCAGCTCCGGCACCTGGTCCACGCCGACGATCGAGAGAATGACGAAGTGGCCGACGCCGCCCTTCTGGGCCGCGGCCAGAAGGTTGTCCATCGAGGTCTGGAAGAAGGCCGGGGAGGCTTCGTCGAAGGTCGGGGAGTTCGTCAGGTTGACGATGACGTCGGCCCCCGCCACGGCCTCGCCCAGTCCCTGGCCGCTGATGACGTCGATTCCGGTGGACTGCGCGTGCGGCACCGCCTCGTGCCCGGCGGCGTTCAGGTTCTTGACGACCTGCGACCCGATCAGCCCGGTACCGCCGATGACCGCGAACTTCATGACATGCCTTTCGCCGGAAGGTGTATCCAAAATATGGCACAAACTCCTCTATGTGGATGTTTGACGTGAGGCCAGGGTTCGCACATCCAGCCGGCGAACTCAGCAGCACCTCCTGTTGGCCGTTGTGAGCGCTGGAGGAGTGCTGGAGCACCCGTCCAAGACGCCTCCACCTCCAACTCCCCCGACGCCACCTGCGTGTACGTTCCCGATCGGGGCCCACCCGGGAACGGCCCCCGTACCTGCCCCGGAGCCGTCGAGCGGTCGCCGGGGAAGCCGGCCGGTCACCTTCCGAAGGCGTCGTGCTGCACGCGTTTGGAGGGTGCCCGGATTTCCGGTGGGACGTGCGGACGCCACCGGCCCCGCCCGGCCACGCAAACCGGATCACTGTCTGGGCAGCAAAGACGCCAACCGAGTCGGTGCGACCGCGCATGGCGACGCACCAGATCGCTCTGGGGTGGAAATGATCAAGTCGTTCGACATGCAGGACATCGCCCGGCGTGCGGCCTGTCCCCCCGGACAGCATCACCGGTTCCGCGAGAAACTCGACGAGCACGGCTTCGTCGTTCTGGAGCCGGGCACAGGCGGTGGCGCCGATCTGGACCTCGATCTGGACGCCGTCATGTCGCAGCTGGGCGAACCGGTCGCGTACGGCTTCGGCACGAAACTCGACCTCCAGCCGCACCAGGGCTCCGAGAACCTGCAGTTCTCCACCCACGCGATGCCGCTGCACACGGACGGTCTCTTCAACGCCGGACCAGCCGTCAGGTACATCGGCATGCGGTGCGTGGCGGCGCCCCGGGCCGGCGGCCAGACACTGATCGCGAGCAACGCCGCGTTCTTCGCGCACGCGCCGGCCGATCTCCTCGACGTCCTGCGCGGTGTCACCATCGAGTACCACAACCGGATCCCCGGCTACTACCGCGACCGCCCCGAGGGCGGGCACCCCCAGGTGGCCCCCGTCCAGGACGATCCCGTCACCGGCAGGACGCGGCTGGTCATCGGCCTCACCGACCCCGACGACCCGATGCGCACGCATGACGCCACGGTCGTGGGCCTCGGCGCCAAGGAGAGCACCGCGCTGCTCGGCCGGATCAAGGCGGTGCTGCACCAGCCACACGTGCTCTACGCCCACACCTGGCAGCCCGGGCAGGTGATCGTCCAGGACAACCGCCAGGTCGTCCACGGCCGGGCCGCCTTCCCCGGCCAGCCGCGCAAACTCGTGCGCCTGTCCGTCGCGTGAAGAGGGGGAAGAACTCGATGAACGGCTATCCCACACTCCTGCTGGAGGTACGCCCCCAGGGCAGCGGCCTCGCCGTGCACCGGCTCGACGGCGCCGGCCAGGACTCCACCACCGAGGGACTGGTGGTGGAGGAGTTCGGCGGCGCCCTGCCGCCGCACTCCGGCGGCCTCGACGACCGCAACACGATCGCGTGCACCGCGGGCCGCGTGACCATCCGCACCAGCCGGCAGAACCTCACCCCTGTGCGCTACTGGCGCCGGCCCGGCACGGGCCGCGTCCTGATCGGGACCGACCTCGCCTCCCTCACCGCCCGGGCGGTCGAGCACTCGGGCGTGCGGCCCGACCGGGTGGCGCAGATCCGCGCCGTCCGCGCCGCGATCCGCACGATCGGCGGCGGCCGCACCGTCGTCTTCTCCCGCGACGCGAACGGCGACTCGACAGATGTCACCGAGACCGTGTCGAACACCTGGAAGGCCTCCCCTCTGATCGGCGAGAAGGCCGCCGAGGCGGGTGCACGGCAGATCGAGGTGCTGCGGCAGCAGATCGCCGCCTGCGGCACACCACGGCCCCTGACCGTGGTCGTCTCCGGCGGAGTCGACTCCGGGCTCGTCGCCGCGCTGGCCCAGCGTGCCGGCATCCTCGACCACCTCGCCACCCTGGGCACCCCGTGGGGCGACGAGTACGCCACGGCCGACGAACTCGGCACCCACCTGGGCATGCCGGTCCGCCATGTCGAACTCAGCGAGCGGGACATCCTCCGGGCGATCCCGGAAACCGTCCGGATGCTCGGCGTCCCGACCCACGAGATGGTCGCCGCGGGAGTCAACCTCGTCGCGGTCTACCGCAAGCGCCAGATCCCCGCCGGCACGATCTTGACCGGCATCGGCGCCGATTACATCAACTCCGGGCTCCGCACCGAAACCGGCACCGCCCCCGACCTTCAGGACGCCGTCATCCAGTGCCTGAACGACGCGGCCGCGGGCGGCGAGTGGAGCGGTGCGGGCGCCGCGGCCCACGGCTACACCCTGCGCCACATGTACTGGAACACCCCCGTCATCCAGGCCGCCCTGGACACGGCTCCCGAGGTCATGCGCCACCGCGACCGGGAAAAGGGACACATCCGGGCCGCGGCCGAAGCGCTCCTGCCACCCCACATCGCGTGGCGGCCCAAGCAGGCCATGCACCACGGCAGCGGCGTCCTGCGCCACCTCCACGGCGCCGTCGACCGTCTGATCGGCCTGGACGGCGTCGACGTGGAGCACTTCTACGAACTCATCGCCACCGAACAGGCCAACGCGCTGATCGAGCGACCGCACGAGCCGGTCGACTCCGACACCTGCCTGGAAGCGGCGGTGGCCGCCTATATCCGTGAGCACCACTGAGAACAGGGGAACGCCGTGGCACTGATCCACATCGAGGACATCAGGGGAACCCGGATCCTGACCCTGAACCACGACAAGCCGACCAACCCGTTCGGCAAGAAGATGGCCGAAGCCTTCACCACCGCCCTGCGCGCGGCGGACCGCGACGACACGGTGAACGCGATCGTCGTCCACGGCGGACGCGACCGCAGCTTCAGCGCCGGCGGGGACTTCAACGAGGTCATGCTGCTGGCGACGGACGAGTCGGTCGACGACCTCATCGACTGGATCACCGAGCTCTACCTGACAGTCCTGGACACCGGCAAACCCACCGTCGCCGCGATCGACCGGCACGCCATCGGCCTGGGATTCCAGCTCGCCATGATGTTCGACTGGAAAATCATGTCCACCCGGGCGAGCCTGGCGATGCCCGAACTGGAACACGGCATCGGCGCCTCCATGGGCGCCGCGATCCTGTCCACCATCAGCAGCTACGACATCGCCCGCCACGCCCTGATGTCCTGTCGCCCGATCGGTCCCGACACCGCCCTGCGCTGGGGTATGGCCGACGAAGCCTGCGAGCCGGAGTTCCTCCTCGAACGGGCGATCCAGCAGGCCCGGCGGATGGCGCGCTACCCCCACACCGCCTTCTCCGCCACCAAACACGTACTCACCGACCGGCTGCGGGCGAGTCTGGAACAGACCCGCGAGGACTCCAAGGCCGTGCACCGCAGGACGTTCGCGGCCAAGGCGATGCACCACCACTTCACCAACATCCTCACCAAGAACACCAAAGCCGCCGTCGGCGTCCCCTCATGACGCTGTATCAACAGCTGCGCGGCATCGCCACGCAGCGCCCCGACGCGACAGCCGTCGTGTCCTACGACGACACCACCGTCTCCTACGGCCACCTCCTGGAGACCACCGACGCCATCGCCGACCGCCTCCGGGCCCACCCGCCCGGTACTGCCATCGGCCTGGCCCTGGACGAACCCACGACCTTCCTCGCCACCTACTTCGCCGCCGCCGAACTGCGGTTGGTCATCGTGCTCCTGGACAGCAGGGACACGCCCGAGCGGACGGCGCGCCTCGCGGCCCGGTTCGACCTGGACCTGGTGCTGCGCGACGGCCCCGACGGCGTCGGCTCCCTCGTCCCCGAACCGACCGGGCAAGGCACCCGTAGCCCTCTCGGAAGGGCCGCACGCACGTCCCACGCGTATCTGCCCACGGACTTCGTCGTGCACTGCACCTCCGGGTCCACCGGTGAGCCCAAAGGCATCGTCATGACCCAGGCAGCCGTCGTGGAGCGGGTGAACACCTGGACGGACGCGACCGGCCTGGGACCCTCGGACGTCGTCCTGTGCCCGCTGCCGCTCTGGCACGGCCACGGAATCGACGTACTGGCCCTGCCGGCCCTGCTCAGCGGCGCGAAGCTCGTCCTCACCCGCGGCGCGCACCTCACGGGCCGCGGGCTGGCCCGCGCCGTCGCCGACCACGCGGTCACCTTCGTCAGCGGCCTCCCGGTGATGTACCAGATGCTCGTCGCGGCCGACGGCGTCGACCCCGCGCTGCTGGGGTCCCTGCGGTTCGCCCTCACCGGAAGCGCCCCCATCGCGGCCCACACCCAGACGCGCTTCCGCGAACGATTCGGCCTCCCCCTGCGCCAGGGTTATGGACTGGGCGAGATCGGCGTCATCTCCTACGACGCCGACAACGCGGGACCGGGCACGATCGGCCTGCCGCTCCCGGGGATCGAATGGCGGCTGCGGCCGGTCGGCGCGACCGACGGTGAGGACCGGCTCTGCGAACTGTGGGTGCGCGGACCCGCCCTGGCCCGCGGCTACCACCGGGACCCGGCCGCACAGTCGGCGATGTTCGTGGACGGCTGGCTGCGCACCCACGATCTCCTCGTCGCCCGCCCCCAGGGCTGGTCCGTCCGCGGGCGGATGTCCACGTTCATCAACGTCACGGGCAACAAGGTGGCGCCGGCGGAGGTCGAGACGGCGCTGCGCGGGTGCGACGGCGTCATCGACTGCGGGGTCGTCGGGATGCCCGACGGACACGGCGGCGAACAGATCGCCGCGCTGGTCATGACGGAGCCGGGATGCGATCCGCGGACGGTCCGCCGAAGGGCCGCCACACGTCTGCTCCCCCACCAACTGCCCCAGACCTGGCGGTTCGCGGCCGCGCTGCCGCGCACCCCGGTCGGCAAGACCGACTACGAGGCCCTCAAGCGCATCGTCGGAGACGAGGAAGCACGCACGCCATGACTCCCGCAACAGCCCTCGGCCCCAGCTCTCCGCTCGCCGGGACAGAGCGATCGGCGCGCACCGCCGTGCGGTGGTGCGGCCGGTCGATGACGTACGCACAGCTCGAAGCCTCGGTCACCGCCCTGGCCGCCCGGCTCGCCACGGCCGGTGTCGCACGGGCGAGTGTCCTGGTCATGGGCCCCCTCTCCCCCGCGTACGTCGTCGGGCTGCTGGCCGTGTGGCGTGCCGGGGCGGTGCCCGTACCGGTGGACGCCGGACTGAGCTCCGAGCAGTACGCCTGGCTCGAAGAGCGCGTCGGCCCGGCCGCGGTGATCAGTCACGACGTCACCCCGGCCGACCAGTACCGCGGGGCGACCCCGGGCGTGAGCGAGTTCGTCGTCGACTCCGCCACGGGCGCGATCCTCCTCGCATCCGTCCCGCACACCGCGCGGCGGGCGCCGAGGTTCCTGGAGGCGGACGCCGGCTATGTGATCCCCACGTCCGGCTCCACCGGGGAGCCCAAGGCGGTCGTCGGCAGCCGGCGCGGCCTGGACCTCTTCCTTCGCTGGTTCCGCGAGGAGTTCGAGCTCACAGCGGCGGACCGGTGCGCCGCCGTCACCCGGGTCAACTTCGACCCCTCGCTGCGGGAACTGCTCGGCGTGCTCGGCGCGGGAGGTGTGCTGTCGCTGCCGCCCGCCGACGCCCAGCTCGACCTGCCGGCGCTGGCCGACCACCTGGCCGACAGCGACCCGACGACCGTGTTCCTCGTCCCGTCCATCGCTACCCGGCTGGCCGAGGAACCCCGCCTGACGGCGACCGGACTGCCCGGGCTGCGGCTGATCTTCTTCGCCGGGGAGGTCCTGGGCCACCGGGTGGCCGAGCAGTGGACCGCCCTCGCGCCCGGTGCCGAGATCGTCAACCTGTACGGGCAGACCGAGGCGACGCTCGCCCAGCTGTACCGGCGTGACGTCCAGCGCCTCGACCGCGTCGGCGCGCGGCCGATCCCGGTCGGATTGCCGCGTACGGGAGTTGAGGTGGGCCTGCGCGATCTGGACGACACCGGAGTCGGGGAGGTGCTCATCACCTCGCGGGCACCGGCGCTGGGCATCCTGGATACCGCTGCCGGTGACCGGCACCGGACGTCCGCGTTCCCCGTCCCCCTGCCCACCGGCGATCTGGGGCGCCGGAGAGACGACGGCGCTCTGGTGATCGTCGGCCGGAGCGGCAACGACCTCAAGTTCGGCGGCCGGCGGGTCTACTTCCAGCCGCTGGTCGATGCCATCGAGGCCTTGCCCGACGTACGCCAGTGCGTGGTCCTGGACCACGGCGGCCCGCAGCTCTTCGTGGCCACCGCACCCGGCACAACGGTGGACGAGGAGCCGCTGCGGACCGTGATCCACGGCCTGGGCCGCGGTCGGCGGCTGCCGCGGTTCGCCCTGCATCTGCGGAACGGCCTGCCGATGCTGCGCAGCGGGAAAGTCGACCGGCGGGCCCTGCTCGCGTCCCTGGACCGGCTTGCCACCGCACCCACCGACGATCCCACCCCCGCCGCCGGGCACGACGTCGAGCGGTATCTGCGCGTCCTGTTGGACGTCGACGACGACACCTCCAGCCTGGTCGACGCCGGCATCACGTCGCTGGAGATGCTCGCGGCGCTGGCGCGGGTCCACCGCGTCCACGGGGTGCGGCTGACCGTCGCGGAGGCCTTCGCCCTGCGCGACATACCGCTGCTGGCCCGCGAGATCGACCACAGACGCCGCCCGGCGCGCACCGAGGGCACCGAGGGCACCGAGGGCACCGAGAACATTGACGCTGCCGGGACAGCCGGGATCTCTGGTCGGCTCGTGCCGACGGCGCCGGACCGCTCTCCACCGCCGGATCGCTGTCCGCTCTCGTCACGTCAGCTGGCGTACCTGTGGATCTGCATGTCGGACGGCAACGCCGACTGGTGCAACATCTCCCGCGAGATCCCCCTTTCCCGGCGGCTGTCCGAGACGGCGCTCACCGAAGCACTGCGGTCCCTGCTCGAACGGCACGACGTGCTGGGGCTGGCGCTCACCGCCGACTGGCGGGAACAGACCTGGACCGACCCGGCGCGGTTGTCCTGCGCGGTCAAGGTCGTGGACATCGACGCCGAACCGGACTCGGCGGCCTTCCGCGACAGCGTGCAGGCCGCGCGCACCGCCCTGGTGTCCGAACTGATCGACCCCGAAGCCGCGCCCCCGATCCGGGCCGCGCTCGTGCGGGGCACCACCAGTAGTTCCGTCCTGCTGGTGGCACACCACCTGTTCGTGGACGGGCTGGGCCTGGACGCGCTGGCCGGCGAACTGCGCACCGTGCTGTCCGGGCGGGCCCTGGACCCCGTCATGGGCCAGGACCACGGCGGCTACCGGGCGTTCTGCCGCGCGACGGCGAGGAAGCGGGAACCGGGTCCGGCGGCCGCGTACTGGCGAGGTCTGCTGGAGGGTGCCACCCAGGTCGAACTGCCCGAGGCCACCACACCCGACGGCGCCCAGGGCGAACTGGTCTCGCTGCCCCTGGGCACCGTCTGCACCCGTCAGGTCCACGCGCTGGCCCAGGAGTGGGGCGTCTCCGCGTTCACCGTCGTCCTGGCGGCCTTCGAGCAGGCCGTCGCCGCGGCCTTCGCCCTGGAGCGGCCGCCCGTCATCGTGATGAGCCAGAACCGCGGCGAGAGCGACGCCGGGGTCGTCGGCAACTTCACCACCAGCCTGATCGTCCGCGGACCGGGCGCACCGTCGCTGCGGGAGACCGCGGCCGCCATGGCGCGCCAGCTGGCCGACGGTACGACGCACGGCGACTGGGAGTTCGACCAGCGGATCGCCGACCTGCGGCTGCCCGCCACAAGTCGCTTCCCGCTGTCCACGGTCCTGTTCAACCAGCGGCCGATGGCACGCAGCCTGCGCGCCCGCGACCTCGGCGCGTGGAGCCCGCGGTCTCTGGGCCGTGCGCTGCGCTACCAACTCCAGGGAGAGCTTCAGATGTCCGGGCCCGAGATGGTCATGACCTACTACTACCGCAAGGGGATCCGCGGCACCGACGTGATCGACAGCGTGCACCGCGCGCTGCTGTCGGCGATCCGCGCGGGCCGGGAGGCGACCCATGGCTGACCACGTCGACACGGTCACCGCGCCGGCCCCTCACACGCCCCGCACGCCGGATGCCGTGCCCGCCCCGCACACGCCGGATGCCGTGCTCGGACCGCTCCAGCGCGCCTACCTGGTCGGCGACCAGGAGGGCCTCGAACTGCGCGGTCCCGCCCGGTACTACGTCGCCTGCGAGCTCCCGGTGCCGGCCGTGGACGGGGTCCAGCGGCGGCTGGACCGCCTGGTCCGGCAGAACCCGATCCTGCGTACCCGCATCGAGGACGGCCTGACCCCTGCGCCGGTCCACGGAGAGGCGGTCGTCCCGGTCACCGTGCTGGAGGCCACCGAGGACGGCTTCGACGCCCTCGACAGCGGGGTGCGCGAGGAGTTCAGCTCGGACGGCCTCACCTTCGAGGCATGGCCTCAGCTGCGGCTCACCGTGGTGCGCTCGGCACGACGGGCGCGGCTCCATCTCGTCTACACCCTGTGGCTCATGGACGCCGCCTCCCTCGCCCGGTTCCTGGAAGGCCTGGTCCACGACACCGACACCGGGACCGCCATCGGGACCGAGACCGGCACCGGCACCGGCACCGGCAGCGACAGCGACAGCGACAGCGACAGCGACAGCGCGACGGTGGACCGCGGGGCGGCCTCGCGGGCCGGACGGCGCCGGGAGCGCGACGAACGGTACTGGCGTGCGGTGGCGCCGGCCCTGCCCGAGACCGTCCAAGCGCCGCTGCGGCCCGACTGGCGGCACGCGGGCCGGGCCGTGACGCACCGGATGCTCCATCTCGGCCACGCCACCACGGAGGCGATCACACGGCAGGCCAACCGGCACGGCCTGACCCTGCCGATGGTCTTCCTCACCGTGTACGGGACCCTCCTGGGCTCCGTCGGCGGCGGCCGCCCGCACACCCTCACCCTCGTCCTCTCCCCGCAGGACCCGCCGGCCGGCACCCGGGGGCTCGGCAACCGCGGTATCGCCATGCCGGTGGCGATACCGGCGGCCGAGGGACGCGATGTCGTCTCGCTCGCGCGGGAGGTGCAGGGCCGCGTCCTCGAACAGTCGCTGCACCAGTCGCTCAGCGGCCCCGAGATCGCCCGCCTGGCCGACCCGGCCGGCGGCCCCCGCCGGCTGCCGTATCCCTTCGCGTTCACCGCTACCGAGGTCGACACACCGCGCGAGGCGGCGCTCGGCCTGCGGCGGGACTGGGACACCGTGCACCTGCGCGTGCCGCAGGTCCTGCTGGACCACCAGGTGGTCGTGGACGGCGACGGCACCATCCGGCTGGGCTTCGACGGACGGACCGACGCGTTCGACGACGGCTTCCTGGACGCCTTCGTCGAGCAGTACGCCCACGCCGTCGACCGGCTCGCGGCCGACGGCGCCGACTGGACCGGAGCGGCCCGGCGCACACGCTCCGCCCCCTGCCACGACCGCCCCGCGCCCCCCGGCGGAGCGACGCTGCAGCAGCGGGTCCTGGAGACCGTGGAGCGAACCCCCCACGCACACGCGGTCCGCGACGGCGAGGGGACACTGACCTACGAGGCTCTCGCCGACGCCGCCGCCGAGCTCGCGCGGCGCCTGGTGAGCGCGGGCGCCGAGACCGGCGACCATGTCGCGATCCATCTGCCGCGCGGCCGCGGCCAGGTCGTGGCGATCCTCGGCACGCTGCTCGCCGGTTGCGTGTACGTCCCGCTCGACTGGGGCCTGCCGCGAGGGCGGCTCGACCGGATCACCGACCAGGCCGGGCTGCGCTTCGCGGTGACCGCGCACGAGCACGACGTCGCCGAGGCGTGGCACCGACGCGGGGTACGGACGCTCGCCGTACCGGCGACGGCCCCCGCGGTGGGGTCGCCCGCCATCCCGACGACGGTGCCCGGTGTACGGACCCCCACCGCACCCACGGCAGTCCCCCGGACGGGGACTCCCGCCGCAATGACGACGGCGCCCGGAGCACAGGCTCCCACCGCGCCGACGACGGTGCCCGGAGCGCAGGCTTCCGCCGCGCCGGCGACGGCGTCTGGGGTACGGCGGCTGCCGGAGCGTGAGGCGGCCGATATCGCCTATGTCATCTTCACCTCCGGCTCGACGGGCGAGCCCAAGGGTGTGGTGATCCGCCACGACGCGGTGCTCAACACCCTCGACGCGGTCAACGACCTGCTGCGGCTCGGGCCGTCGGACAGCGTGCTGTCGGTGTCCTCGCTCGGCTTCGACCTGTCGGTGTACGACATCTTCGGCCCGCTCCTCGTCGGCGCCACCGTGGTCGTACCGTCCGAGGACGACGCGCGCACCCCGTCCGCCTGGACGAGGATCGTCACGGAGCACGCGGTGACGGTCTGGAACTCCGCACCGGCCCTGGCCGCCCTGCTGGCGGAGGAGGGCGGCGTCCTCGCGTCGGTCCGTTCCTACCTGCTCAGCGGGGACTGGATCCCGCTGCACCTGCCCGCCGCACTGGAACAACGGTCGGCCGGGGCGCAGGTGTTGAGCCTGGGCGGTGCGACCGAGGGCTCGATCTGGTCGATCCACCACCAGGTCACTCCCGCCGACCGCACCTGCCGGTCCATCCCGTACGGAAAGCCGCTGGCGGGCCAGGACATCCTGGTGCTGGACGCCCAGGGAGCCGTGTGCGCCGACTGGCACATCGGCGAGATCCACATCGCGGGCCGCGGAGTCGCCGACGGATACCTCAACGACCCGCGGCGGACCGCGAAGGCGTTCTACGACCACCCGGAACACGGCTGGGTCTACCGCACCGGCGACCGCGGCCGCCGCGGCCCGGACGGCGTCGTCGAGATACTCGGCCGCATCGACACCCAGGTCAAGGTCAACGGCTACCGGGTCGAACTGGGCGAGATCGAAGCACTGTTGGACGCCATGCCGCACGTGCGCCGCAGCGCCGCGTGCGTCCCCGAGGACGGTGGCGGTGTCCTGGCCTGCGTCACCCTGTCCGCCGACGCCCCCGCCGACTGGCGCGCGCGCAGCTTCGCCCTGCTGCGCGAGGAACTGCCCGCCTACATGGTCCCGTACGCGCTCGTCGACCTCGACGAGCTACCGCTGACGGCCAACGGCAAGGTCGACCACCGCCGACTGCGGACGACGGCGACACCGCCCGCGGCTCCGGCTCCCGTCGCCTCTCGGCCCAAGGACGGACCGCACGCCCAGGAGGTGAGGGCCTGCTGGAGCGAACTGATGGGCAGAGAACCGGGAGGGGAAGGGTTCTTCGACTCCGGCGGCAGCTCCCTCGACGCGATCCGGCTGCTGTCGATGCTGCGCAGCCGGTTCGGCTATGCCGTACCGTTCGGGCGTTTCCTGGCCGACCCCACGGTGAAGGGCCTGGCGCAGCTGTGCGGAGCCGGACGCGGACCGGCGAACGAGGCGGTGTGGAGTTTCTCCCCCCGTCCGGTGACCCGTCCGCGCGGCCGGGTCGTCTTCTTCCCGCCCGTCGGCGGGGGCGTCGCCTGCTACGCCGGCCTGATCCGCACCCTGCCGGCCGACCTCGACATCCACGTCCTCGGTTTCGACCGCCCCTGCGACACGGTGGGGGCCGCGGCCCCGACACTGGCCGCCCTGACGGACCTGTGCCTGCGGCACCTCAAGGGGCAGATCGGCGACCCGGACGTGCCGTGCGTCGTTCTCGGCTGGTCCTTCGGCGGCGCGCTCGCCGCCGAGGCCACGCGGGCCGCGCCGTACCCCATCACCAAGGCCGTCCTCCTCGACACTCCCGTGTCGGCGGCGGCACGCCACTGCGAGGACGTCGAGCCGCGGACGGTGGCCGCGTTCACCGACGACATCCGGCGGGCCGGCAACGTGACGGTCTCGGCGGAGGCCGTACGCACCGACGCGGTACTGCGCCAGAGGTTCGCGGTCTACCGGCAGAACCTGCTCCTCCTGCGCGACTGGCAGCCGGGCCCCGTACCGGTTCCGCTCGTCCAGTTCCGGGCCGGTGAACAGCCGGCCGAACCGGACCCCGGTGCCTGGCGGGCCTGGGCGCCCGGCCTGCGCACCCGCACGCTGACCGGCGGGCACTTCGACGTGTTCCGGGCGGAGAACCTGCGACACATCCAGGACGAGATCGAGAGCGGGTTGCGGTGAACGAATCAACGGTGCTCGGCACGATTGTCGACCAGCTGCGGCAACAGGGCTACGACATCGGTCCCGACGCGTACGACGCCGACCTCATCGGTGCCGGTCTGAACTCGGTGAACATGATCCGGCTGCTGTCGGGCCTGGAGGAGGAGTTCGACATCGATCTCCCCGTCGCCCGGCTCTTCAGCGAGCCGGTGACCGTCGTCCGCCTCACCACACAGATCGTCTCCCAGCAGGCGGTCCGGGAGGTGACGCGGCCGTGAAGGCGACAGGATCGTCCTCCCCGCTCGTCGAACAAGCGGACAGGATCGCCGAGTTGGCGGGACAGCGGGCCGAGAAGGCCGAAGCCGCCCGCACTCCGGACCCGGAGGTCATCGACGCGCTCGTCGCCGCCGGCGCCGCACGTCACTTCGTGCCCACCTCGTTCGGCGGCTACGGCGGGACGTTCACGCAACTGAAGCGGGCGGCCGTCACCATCGGCGCGCGCTGCCCGGCGACCGCCTGGTGCGCGGTCGTGGCCGCGCTGATGACCCGCACCGCACACCACCTGCCCCCCGAGGGACAGCAGCGGGTGTGGGCCGGCGGGCCGGACACGCTGATCGCCGGAGGCGTGACCCCCAACGGCACCGTCACCGCGCTGGAAGGCGGCTGGTCGCTCTCGGGATCCTGGCCCGCTGTCTCCTTCGCGGAACGGGCTCAATGGATCCTCCTGGCCGCCACCCCGCGGGGAACGGACGGCGGCGGCCGGCGCATCTGTCTCGTGCCCGCCACCCAGGTCCGTGTCGACCGCACCTGGGACACCGTCGGCATGCAGGCGACCGGCAGCCACACGGTGTCCGTCCAGCAGGCCTTCGTCCCGGACACGATGACCTTCCCCGCCACACTGCTGACCGAGCCGGCCGGCCCGGACGGCCGTACCGTCCCCCTGCCGGCCGTGAACACCTTCCTGTTCTGCCTGCCGATGCTCGGCGCCGCGCACGGCGCACTGCGCCTCTGGAGACAGCTGACCGCAGCGCGACTGCGCAGGCACCCCCGCGCCTACGACCCGGTACTCGCCCACTACGGGGACGTGTTCGCCCGCGGCTCCAGCGAGATCGACGCCGCCGAACTGCTCCTCGACCGCATCGCCCACCACATCGACACCGCACCCGCGCTCACCCCCACGGACGTGGCACGCAACCAACGCGACTGCGCCTTCGCCGCGGAACTGCTGCTCCGCGCCGTCGACCGCCTCATGCCGGCTTCCGGCACCAGCGGACACAGCACCGGCTCGGACCTGCAGCGGCTGTGGCGCGACCTCCACACCGCGGGCTCCCACGCGACGCTCCAGTTCGGCCCCGCCGCCGCCCAGTACACGCAGGCGGAACTCACCCACGCCCGCTGACCCGGCCCGCACCGCACCCGGCGCGCCGCCACCGACCAGCAGAAGAGACACCCACCATGGATTCCACCACCGACACCGACGCCGACATGCGGCGGTCGGCCGCCGACGCCCGCTGCCCCCGTACGGCCCGCGCACCGTACCTGGAGAAACTCCAGCGCCACGGCTTCGTCGTCCTGGAACCCCAGGGCCCGGACCCGGTGCCCCTGGAGGACGTCATGGCTCCCCTCGGCGGGCCGACGCCGTACAGCTTCGGAACACAGCTCATCCAGGAACAGCGGCCCGGCACCGACAACTCGCAGTTCCGCACCGGCGCCATACCGATGCACACCGACGCCCTCCTGAACGCCAACCCGGTCAGCTACATCGGCCTGGAGTGCCTCCAGGCCCCCGACGAGGGCGGCGAGACGCTGGTCGCCGGCAGCCGCGCCTTCTTCGCGACGGCCCCCACGGCCCTGGTGGACACGCTGCGCGGCATCGAGATCGAGTACTGGTCCCGGGTCTCGGGCTTCTACGTGGAACGCCCGGACGGCAACCCGGTGGTGGCGCCGGTACAGGTCGACCCGGTCACGGGCGGGGACGCGCTGTGGATCGGTCTCGACCACCCCGCCGACCCGCACCGTAACTACGGCGCTGCCGTGATCGGCTACACCGGGCAACAGAACCGCGACCTCTTCGCCGCCCTCGACCGGGCACTGAACATCCCCGAGGTGACGTACGCGCACCGGTGGCGGCCCGGTCAGATCCTGATCATGGACAACCGGCGCGTCCTCCACGCACGCACCGCCTACTCCCCCGAATCACCCCGCAGGCTACGCCGCATCTCCGTCACCTGACTCACCACAGCGTCGCCGCGCTCCACACGGGCAGGCGCCCTGCCCCTACCCGGAGACGGCCCGGTGGGTGGGCCGCCTCCGGTGGTCGGCAGGATCAGCAGGGGAAGGTGCCGCTGTAGAGGGCGTGTCCGTAGGAGGAGCTTCCGGAGCCGAAGCCGTAGACGCCGTCGTCGCTCCAGACCGCCTCGCGGAAGCCGCTGACGCAGGTCGACGTCGGGGCGATCGCGAAGCCCTCCAGGTTGTCGGCCGGCATGACGGCCGGGTTCCCGTAGGTCACGTCGGGCACGATCGCGCCGGAGGCGTTGACCTTCATGAAGGTGTGGGTCTCACCGCAGGTGTTGTCGCAGGTCGCGACGAGGCGCTGGGTGCCGGCGTCGAAGGTCACGTCCATCACGGAGGCCTTGCCGGTCGCGATCGTGCCGAACGTGGTGAACGTGCCGTCGGAGTTCAGACCGTAGACGTGCAGCGAGCCGTCCCACTCCAAGCCGGCGAAGAACAGGCCCGACTCGTGCAGCGGGTAGTTCGCCGGGTTGTAGGCGGCGCCGGTGAGCGGGTTGACCCAGCCGCTCGCGGTCAGCCAGCTGTCCGGCACGTACCCGACGCCCTCGAAGCCGAGGTTGGCATCGTCCTTGTCACCGGTGTCGAGCTGCGGGAACTGCGAGGTCATGTCCCACTGGTGGACCGGCGTGAGCGTCGATCCGGTCGCGGCCGGGTCGAACTCCAGGATCGTGTCCTTGGGCTTCGTGTTGTCGCTGTTGTCACGCTCGGAGGTCACATAGACGTGGCCGTTGCCGCCGACCGTCAGGCCCTCGGAGTCCGGCTCGCCGGAGCCGCCCGCGAAGCGGATCTGCTTGCCGGTCGCACTCCAGGTCGCGTCCGGGATCCACTTGCCATTGCTCTTGACCAGCTTGTACAGCCAGTTCTTGTTCTTGGCGGCCCACAGCACCGACGGGTTCGCCGGGTCGAACGCCAGGCCGCTCAGGTCCCGGCCTTCCGGTCCGGTGGACGTGGTGAACGCGCAGACGTTGTCCGCGATCGTGACGTCCAGCCCGCCCGGCCACGCCAGGGTGCCCGTCGGGGTGGAACCCGTGCCGGAGGGTGCCTCGGGCGTACAGCCGCTGGTGAGCGAGCCGCCACCGCCCAGCAACTGGCCGGTCTGACCGCCGCCGGTGCCACCGCCGGTGCTGCCCGTGCAGGAGTTCGCGCTGCCGAGGGTCGCGGTCGTGGCGGTCTGGAACCAGCCGGTGCCATTGGCGCAGCGCTCGTCCGACGGCTTGGCGGCGCCGGCCGTCCAGGTCACCGAGTCGATGGTGTTGCCGCTGCTGTCGACGAGGACGACCGAGTCGTTGTCGCCCAGGCCGATGGTGGAGTTGAACGTGACGTAGCCGCCCGGGGGGATGCTGCTCGCGCTCGGCGAGGAGGACGAGAGCGTCACCGCGGAGTGGGAGGTGTCGGCGTCGACGTACTTCCACGATCCGACGCTGACCGCGCTCGTTCCGCCGTTGTACAGCTCCACGGTGTCCGAGCCGTCCGAGGTGACCTCGTTGATCCGCACCCGGCTCGCCGCCGGGACCGACGTCGGGCAGCCCGAGGCGTTCGCGGCACCGAACGAGAACGCCGTGGTCGCGGTCACCCACGCCCCGGTGCCGTCGCCGCCGCAACGCGCCATCGCGGGCTTCGCCTTGTCGGTCGCCCAGTCGACGCGGTCCACGACCGTGCCGCCGGACGTGTAGATCACCAGCTTGTCCGCATCGCCCAGCCCCTTGGGCGAGTTGAAGGTGACGAAGCCGCCGGCCGGGATCGTGGTGGAAGACGGGCTGAACGACTGCGGCGAGAAGCTGTCATCGGACATCTTCCAGCCGCTGACGCTCACCGAGGCCGAGCCGGAGTTGTACAGCTCCACCGTGTCGTTGTTCGATGAGGTGACTTCGTTGATCCGGACGTTCTGATAGCCGGCCGGGTCCGCGGCGGCCGCGGGTTGGGCGGCCAGCATCCCGGTGACGAGCAGTCCTGAAAGCGTCAAGGCCAAGGCGCACGCAGAGGCGACGCCGGCACGCGATTGTGAGGTAGGCACGAGGGGGAACTCTGGTGAGAGGATCTTGAAACGGCGTGTACTCCAGCTGAACACCACTTGCTGGAAACCGGAACGTCAGACATTCAGGGCCGCTGGGCGACACGGAACCCGCCGGGAAGACCTCGTCACAAGATCGCCCGGAGCCGGACGGCCTCGGACTGGACGAGGGCTCCCCCCGCGCGCCGCCGCGTACCCTGTGACCATGCCAAACCATGATCATGTTCGACTGCGCCCTGTCACGGAGAGGGACCTCGACCAGCTCGAACGTCTCCATGAAGACCCCGAAGAAGCCGGAGACCACGGCTTTTTCGGGTACCGGAACCCGGGACAGCTCCGGCGCCGGTTCGCTGACGGTTTCCTGTCCGCTCAGGACGGCCGGCTGGTGATCGCCGGAGATGACGACCGGTTCGTCGGCGAGGTGCAGTGGCACGAAGTGCTCCAGGGACCAGCGTCCCCGTGCTGGAACATCGGCGTGTCCCTGCTCACCGCCGAGCGCGGCAAGGGCTACGGCAAGCAGGCTCAACGCCGGCTCGCCGCCTACCTGTTCGACCACACCAAGGTCAACAGGATCGAGGCAAGCACCGAACTGGAGAACATCGCCGAGCAGCGGGCTCTGGAGGGAGCGGGCTTCACCCGCGAAGGCGTCCTGCGCGGCGCCTGTTTCCGCGCCGGAACATGGCGCGACATGGTCATGTACTCAGTGTTGCGCACCGACATCACACCCGAGCCCTGACCCGCTGCCAGAACGGCCCCTGGACCGCAGGAACAGGAGGCGCCGGAGACCCCGGCCTCCGACGCCGTGCTCACAGGTTCCGTCAGGAGGCAGGGTTCGCGCGCCCGAAGCAGCGTTCCAGTTCGTCGAGGTCGTAGAACGTGCTGCCCTTCGACACCGGACGGCACCCCGCCTTGAACGTGGTCTCCTTCTCGTTGTAGAGCATGCGGACCAGGTAGGTACCGCCCTTGCGGAAGACGTCCCACTGGATGTTCGCGCCGAGCGGCGCCACGGACGCGCCCCGCCAGGGGTTGTCGGCGTAGGTGTACGGCTCCCTCGGGGTGGCCGGTTCGGTGCTACCCGGCAGGCCCATCAGGGCCGCCAGCGGGATGATCTCCTCGGCGTGGGTGAAGCGGAGTTCGGCGCCGAGCGCGCTGGTTCCCGCGCGCTTGGTCTCCACCTGGCGGAAGAAGTCGTCGAGCAGGACGTCGGCCATCTTGTACGTGATGTCGCTGCCGGCGAATCCGGGGCCCTTCTCATAGAAGTCCTCGGTGTCGCCCAGGTATCCGAACCAGGCGGCGTCGTCCCGGGATATGTACCGCCGCATGGCCCAGCCCCTGCCGCCGGGGCTTTCGTCGCTCATGGCGGGAGCGATGGCGTACAGGTTGTAGACGGCCTGGGCGGCGTCGACGTCGCTGCCGATGGCGGCGAACTCGCCGTCGGTGACGCGCCGTACGAAGTCGGCGGTGAAGATCTCCCGCAGGACGGTCCGTGCGGCGCGGTGGGTGGCGGGCTGGTCGGTGATGCTCTTGAGGGTCGTCGCGAGCCTCTGGTCGTTCGCGACGTAGTCCCGGTAGGCGGCTCCGCCCGCGGCCTTGTGGAAGTAGAGCAGGTCCTTGTCCGTGCGGGTGGGGCCGATCAACGGGGCCAGGTCCGGGTCGGCGGCGGCGAGCGCGGCACCGTACAGGTTGCCGCTGTCGACGGCGCGGCCCTGCCCGGAGCTGACCACGTCGATGCCCTCGGAGTCGGCGGCGATCCGGTCGAAGAGTCCGGGCAGCCGCCGCTCCGCGCGGAGGGCGGTCTCCTGGATCTCGCGCTTGCCGCGTCCGCTGAGGTTGCCGTACCC
The DNA here is from genome assembly GCF_043078065.1 of Streptomyces sp. NPDC015532. Lineage (NCBI taxonomy): Bacteria > Bacillati > Actinomycetota > Actinomycetes > Kitasatosporales > Streptomycetaceae > Streptomyces > Streptomyces sp. NPDC015532. The sequence continues at coordinate 573,495 of NZ_JBIBSY010000002.1, forward strand.
GACCTTCGCCATGGCGTCGAGAAGAGCGCGCACCGTGGGACCGAACTCACGCCCCTTCCGCGTGAGTTCACCCTCGCTCTCGGCCTTGTCCCACAGGGCGAGGATCAGGTCGCCGTCCTCGCTGTCGGTCGCCGAGCGCGCCCCGTGGCGGGAGACGTTCTCGGTGAAGACCGGGAGGAAGCCGCGGGGCGCCCGCTGATAGGTGCGGGCGTCCTGGCGCGCCTCGTACACGGCCTTGGTGCCGTAGCTGTCGGTGGTCCGCTCGCCGGCCTGGGCGGGGACGGAACTCGCCAGGAGCGCGCAGAGCCCCAGGGCGAGAGCGGGGGTGACTCGGTTCATGGACGGGCCGTTTCATCGGAAGGTCTCGGAGGTGATCGATCTTCTGTATGGTCGACGGCCGACATGAACACGGAGTGGCCCAGGAGTGGCTGGTCAGGACGGCCGGCCCGCCCTCGACGGGACACGGCTCCGCATGGTCCGCTCCACGGCGAGCGGGTCGCCGTCGTACGACGCCCCCCGAAACGCCGGCAGCGCTGCGTAGGTGTCGGCACCGCTCGGCACAGCAGCGAGGGCACTCAAATCTGCTGCCGCACGCGCTGGTTGACCTATTACGAGATTCTGACGCGACACCCGTCCGCCTTCGCCGACCTGGCCTCGGGAGTCACTGTGTTCGCACATCCCCCGGACGTGAGGAGCCACAGTGAGCAGGCACATCAGGCGCAGGTCGAGGCTCCAGAAGCAGACGGCTCTGTTCGGCGGTGGCACGGTGGCCGTCGCGGCGGTGATCGCTACGTTCAATGTCGCCTCGGCCGGTCAGGTCTCCCCCGCACCCCGCACGACGTCGAAGGCCGACCACGCCGTGTTCGTGCAGGGCAACGAACTGGCCGGGAACACGATCCATGTCTTTCGCCGAGGCGACGACGGCAAGCTCACCGCCGCTCACACGTACAGCACAGGCGGCAAAGGCGGGGACCAGGTCGACGCGCCGACCGATTCGCTGGCCTCTCAGGGGTCCCTGGTCTACGACCGACGCTCCGGGCGGCTACTGGCGGTCAACGCGGGCAGCGGCACGTTGACGTCCTTCGCCGTGCACGGACAGAAGCTGACCGACCGCCAGATCGTGTCGACGGGAGGCGACTTCCCAGCCGGCGTGGCCGTCTCGGGCGGCCTGGCCTACGTCATGAACGCCGGCGGCGCAGGAAGCATCCAGGGCTTCAGGATCACTCCAGAGGGTCTGAAGCCGCTCAGCGACTCGCAGCGCACCCTGGGCCTGGAGAACGAAGAGGTGCCGCTCTTCAGCAGCTCGCCCGGGCAGGTCGCCATCACCCCGGACGGCAGGAACCTGGTCGTCACCACCAAGTCGGCCAACACCCTTGAGGTCTTCCCCCTGGGCCATGACGGCCGCCCGGCCCCAGAACCGGTGGTCAACAAATCGGCGGGCAAGGTGCCGTTCGCCATCGCCTTCGGCACCCACGGGCGCATGCTGGTCGCCGAGGCCGCCCAGTCCACTGTCAGCACCTACAAGGTGCGGCACAACGGCGAGCTGAAGGCCGTCCAGAAACCACTGCCCAACGGGCAGGACACGTTGTGCTGGCTCGAACGCGCCGGTGACTTCTTCTACGGCGCGAACACCGGAAACTCCACCGTGACCGGATACCGGATGACCCCGGGCGGCAAGCTGAAGCTGACCAACGAGGCGGGCATCACGGCCGCCCCCTCAGGGAAGTCCCAGGGCGTCATCGACATAGCCGTCGCCGCCGACCGCTTCGTCTATGTCCAGAACGCCACCTCAGGGACCGTCGACGGATTCCGTATCGGGCACAACGGCGCCCTCACCAAGGTCACGACGATCACCGGACTGCCCTCCTTCGCCGAGTCCGGTATGGAGGGCATCACCGCGGTGTAGAGAAGCGGCCAGCGCGGCAGCGTGTCCCGGGCAACGGACACCCGGGGCACGCAGGCATCTCGTCAGCGGGGCGCCGACCCCGTCGAGCGTCGGCCGCACCCGTCCAGGTCGGCGGCGCTCGAAGCCGTCGCCCGGCCAGGCACGGCAGCGTGCGGCGAAGGCGACGCGGCCGAGGCATTGGTCATTGGTCCAGGTGGTCGAGGCGGGTTTGTCCTCTGCGGCCGTGCGGGATGCATCGGCCGTGTTCTCGTTGCCTGTGCCCCAGCGGTGGGAGTCCCTGCGCGGGCGGTTCTCCGCCGACGGCTATGTCGCCCTGCCCGGGCTCATCAGCCCTTCCGGGCTCGCCGAGCTCGGAGGGGAAGCACGGAGGTTGGAGGCCGACGCGGTGCGGCGGGACTTCCGCATGCCGGACATGGCGGACACCCCCCGGCACATGACCACGCTCGGCGGACACCAGATCGCCCGCGCTTCACCGATGATCACCCGTCTCTACGCGGACCGGGATCTGCTGCGGCTGCTGTCCTCGCTCCTTGGCCGGGCGGTCGTCCCTGTGCACGACCCTGTCGAACGGCACGTCCTGAACGTCCTGCACCGCCCCGGGGACACCCACGGCACGCACACCGACGACTACCCGCTCGCCCTGGTCCTCTTCCTGGAGGCGCCGCCGCACCAGACGGACGGCGGGCTGCTGGAGTTCCACCCCGGCCGTGGCGCCCTCGACGCCCTCGACGCGCCCGGCGCCCGCCGCGTGCATCACCGACCGGCCGACGGCTACCTCCTGCGCAGCGACGTCACCGCCCACCGCGTCACCCCCCTCGAGCGTCCAGGGCTGCGCCGTACCGTCCTCAACTTCGCGTACACCACACCCGGCCGCCAGGGGGCGACCACCTCGTCCGCCGCCCTCCTCTACGACTGAGACGCCATCCGGTCAGGGGGCGCGGCCCAGGAGGAGCCGAGCGGGTGCGGCAGGCAGGGGGCTCTGGGCGGTTCTCACACGTCGGTCTGGGACCGTTGGTCCGGGTGCGGAGGGAACAAGCGGTTCTCCAAGGCATCCAGCCCGAACAGCATGAGCACGAGCACTACTGGTAGGAGCAGAGCGATCAGGACCATGGCGCCTCCCGGTGGAGCGGTGATCACGGGAATGCGGTGGCACAGTGACTCCTGGCCAGACTGGTCCGAACCGGGGAACGGCGCTCGCTCGACGCGGGAGCACGTAGGCCGTTCGGGTGGCATTTGCCGTATTTCCGGGACGCTCAGGTCTCGGCACACCACTCGCGTACCCGGTCTGCAGCCCGTCTCGGGGCAGCTCAGGGCAGAGCGTGTACGCCCGGCTCCCATCGATGCCGTAGGGTGAGCTTATCGACGCGGGGTGGAGCAGCTCGGTAGCTCGCTGGGCTCATAACCCAGAGGTCGCAGGTTCAAATCCTGTCCCCGCTACGAAAAGACCGGCCCCTTGTGAACGGCGTAACGCCACGCACAAGGGGCCGAAGTCGTATGCCACCGCTGCGTGAGCCGGGTGCGGCCCATTCCAGACAGCGGAGGTGGGGCTCCCCACCGCCCCGTCCTGTCGATCTGGGACGGCACCGACATGATCTACTACGGCAGCGACCTGGCCGATTACATCGACCACGAGTTCAACGAAGATCACGAACCAGACTGGGAGAACTGGAACCCGAAGGCGACCGTCCCCTTCTGGAAGGACTTCCTGAAGTAGTCGGGCCTCCAACCAGCAGATCTCAAACACGTTCTGGCCTTGTGCTTCAAGGTCGGACCGGGCCAATAGCGAGCTGAACGGCGGGCTCGACGACAGCGGCATCGCCAACCTCTGGTCATGCATCGCCGACCTCGAAAAGGTCGTTCCCCTGATCAACTCGGCTTACTGCGCCTCCTACTTCGCGAGACTCCGGACGATTGCCAAGCTCGCAGCAACGCGCTACATCCCCACCGCGACCTGACCCGTGGCCATGGCGAACCGGCACGATGTCGGTGGCTGCTACCTTCCGAGCCATGACCGACAGCGTGTATGTGGGCAATGCGGGCAAGGACGCGGCACTGGACCGGGGGTGGCTGCTGGGGCACTTCAAGGACGCCTCAGATCCTCGGCACAGCGAGGACGTGGAGATCAAATGGGGCATCCACCCGCAGGGCGATGAGCGGGCCTCGTGGGTGACGGGCGAAGAGCGCACCGCCCTTCTGGTCCTCATCAGCGGGCGCTTCCGGGTGGAACTGCCCGGACGCAGCGTCCTCTTGGCCGAGCAGGGGGACTACGTCGTGTGGGGCCGGGGCGTCGACCACTCCTGGTTCGCGGAGGAAGAGTCCGTGGTTCTGACCGTCCGATGGCCCTCACTCCCCGGCTACAAGGCGACCGACTAGGACGATTCCGCCGCTCGTCACGACCTCCACGACACCGTCGCCGTCGCCTCGGTCCGGCATCGGCTCCGTTCGTGACGCGCGGCCTAGTGACCGAGCTCGTAGTCGAACCAGATCCGGTGGGTGCCGTCCGCGTCGACGGCGATGCCGCCGGTCCCCGTGATCCCGGCCAGCGCGCCCGTTCCACTGGCCGGCACGACGACGAAGAACTCGCTCTCCCTCCCTTCCCCCAGGGTCGTCGCGGAGTGCGCGAAATTGAAAGCGCCGGCCTGCCCGTGGAGCGACCCCTCGAAGGACTCCATGGCGACATACGTTCCCACCCCGCTGGACTGGTCGAACGCGGCGGTGAACAACGTGGCGGAGCGCCCGGCGATCTCGCCTTCGTACTGCTTCTCCATCGTGGCGACACCGACGGGCAACGCCGTCTCGACAGCGGGACTCGGCACCGGTGCCGGGGTGAAGTCGGCAACTTTGAACGTTCCTGAAGCTCGCATCCCCAAAGCGTATGCCGCACCACTGACATCGCCACTGAGCTGTCCGCCCGTGATCCGCCCCCTGCACCAGGCGCGAACGGGATGGTGCCGGCGGGGGCGCGGAGCGGCAGGGCTCGCCCCGCGCGAGCTGACCGTTCCTACCGGGCGGAGGGTCGCGCGGCCGCCGCCATAGCTCGTCGGGGCAACGGTCAGCAGCGGTGGCGCGGCTACCGTGGGCGCACGGCGTAAGTCAGGTGTGTCACCCGCGACGACGGCTCCGAACGGACCGGCTCCAGCGCGACCTTGGACGCGTCCACGCCGTCGAACAGTCGGGTGCCGGCGCCGAAAAGCACCGGTGACAGCGCGATCGAGAACTCGTCGACCAGCCCGGCGTTCAGGTACTCCAGGATCGTGGCGCCGCCGCCGGCGATACGGACGTCGCGGTCGCCTGAGGCCGCACGGGCCTGATCGAGGGCGTGCTCGATGCCGTCGTCGACGAAGTGGAACGTGGTGCCTCCGGGCCGCTCCCACGGGTCACGCCTGGTGTGGGTCACGACGAAGACCGGGGTGTGGAACGGCGCCTCCTCCGGCCATGACAGCTCGCCGAGGTCGAACATCCGCTTGCCCATGACGCTCACGCCGGTGCGCTCGAACGTCTCCCTCGCGATGTCGTTGTCGCGGCCCTCCTCGCCGCCCTCGCCGAACTTCAGGTTCTCCCGGAAGAACCGCAGCGGGAAGACCCACTGCTGCAGTTCCGTCCACTGCGCCATCCAGCGCTTCACGTCCGGGTCGTCCTGCTTGTCGGGCGAGAAGAGCTCGTCCTCGACGGGCACGGGCTCGGGCGCGATGAAGCCGTCCAGCGACATCGACACACTGAAGAACACCTTCCCGGACATCAGCCCTCGACCTCCTTCCGCGCGAGGTCGGTGACGTAGGCCGCCAGGTTGCTCAGGGTCTGCCGGCCGCCCTCGATCGCGTGGTACTTCTCGACCGCCTCGTCGCGCAGTTCCTTGGTGGGGAACACCGTGTGCATCACGATCCGCGTCGCCGCACCGTCCGGCGTGAAGGTCAGGACCGACGCGAAGGCGTTCGGGTCGTCGCGGGTCTCGCCGTGCAGCAGCGCGATCCGCTCCGGCGGGGCGATCCGCAGCCAGCGGATCCACTCGGAGTAGTCGGTCCCGTCCGGCCCGTGCAGCACGAAGTCCCACTCCCCGCCCTCGCGGAACTCGAAGGACCGCGTGGTGGTGGTGAACCCCTCCGGACCCCACCATCGCGACAGGTGCCGGATCTCCGTGAACGCCTCGAACACCAGCTCCCGCGGGGCGTCGATGACCCGGGAGATGACGATCTCCCTGTCGGCCGTCATCGTCTCCAACCGCGCGTCTTGCCTTGCCTCTGCCATCGGTCAGTCCTCCTGCCGTGTCTGCTTGAGGTCCTGCACATAGGTGTCGAGCCGGTCGAAACTCTCGTTCCAGAATCGCTCGAATCCGCCGACCCACTCGTGGACCGGCCGCAACCCGCGGGCGTCCAGGCCGTAGAGGCGCTGCTTGCCGACCCCGCGGACCCGCACCAGCCCCACCTCCCGGAGCACCCGCAGGTGCTTGGACGCTCCCGGCTGACTCATCCCCAGCTCTTGGGCCAACTCGGTCACCGGCCGCTCACCCGCCCGCAGCAGCGCCAGGATGTCCCGGCGCTGCGGCTCGGCGATCGCGTTGAACGCGTCGGACGTCGTCGCTGCTCGTGCCATGAGAGCCATCATATTCCCATATCGGAATACATCAAGCCTGTCCCCTGTCCGTACGTCCCGGAAGGCACAGATGCTCGGTGACGGCGCCCTCCGTTCGGCCCGTCGGCCAACGCCACCGAGTCCAGGGCGAAGAACGTGACCATGAGTCGGTGGCCGGTCGCGGCGACACCACCCGGCGTGCGGCCCGACGGCCGTGCCCAGGCCGCCCGGAGAGTGCCGCCTCCCGTGTCACCGCCCAGGCCGACGGCCGCCATTCGCCGGGAAGCGGAAAACGCCAGGAGACCGTGCTCCCGCACACGGTCAGCGCCCGGCTGGGTTCGGGAGCTTCGGGTCTGTCGCGGACCGCCCGCCCACCCGCGAGGAGCACCGGCATCCGGCGTCTGGAAAAGATCGGCCGAAATCGTAGCTGACAGCAGGAATCCCCATCGCGTTACGTGTCATGTCTCCGTCGATCAATGCAGAGCCGTCACCGTCCGGACGGAGAGTCACCCCCACGATGAAGGAGCCGTGAACGGTTCGATGAACCGCCGTAGATCTTCCTTCCGCCCGCTCACCGCGCCGCGTACAGCGCTGGTGGGCATGCTGAGTCTGTTCCTGGCGTTCGGCGCCGCCGGAGCCGGAGGCGCCACCGCTTCCGCCGCGGACACGAACTCCTTACAGCTGTCCGGCACCACCACGTCCGGAATCCACAACACCTACGACCCCAGCTCGTTCACCTACCTCGCGCAGGGTCTCGACACCGGCACCTCGATGATCGAACTGGACGTCTGGGACGACTTCTTCACCCAGGAGTGGAAGGTCAGCCACAGCAGCCTGACCAGCAATGGCAACAACTGCGTCAACGCATCCACGGCCGCCGACCTGTACACCGGCGGCACCAACAAGAACCTGGAGAGCTGCCTGGACGACGTCCGGGTATGGCTCGGCGCGCACCCCGGCCATGGGCCGCTGATCATCAAGCTGGAGATGAAGGCCGGCTTCCAGGCCAACCTCGGAATGAGCCCTGCCAAGCTGGACCGGTCGATCACCGCACACCTGGGCGGCCTGGTCTACAAGCCGAACGACCTGCTGAACAAGCCCGGCGGTGGCCAGTACGCCACCCTGGACGACGCGGCCAAGGCCGGCAACTGGCCGACCCGGGCGCAGTTGGCGGGCAAGGTGCTGCTGGAGATCATCCCCGGCACGGTCGAGGAGAACAACCCGACCGACACCCTGTGGACGGACCGGGAGTACGCGACCTACCTGCGCAACCTGCACACCGCGGGCACCACCGCGCAGGCGAACATCTTCCCGTCGGTGCACAACGCCGCGTCGGGCGACCCGCGCGGCCGCTACTCCGACACGTCGCTGCGTCCCTGGTTCGTGGCCTTCGACGGGGACGCGGCCGCCTACATCGGCAGCGGCATCGACACGAGTTGGTACGACACCAACCACTACCTGCTGTTCATGACGGACTCGCAGAACGTGTCACCGGCTCTCGACGACGTCAGCCCGTCGGCGTCCGACGCGTCGGCACGCGTCGCGCTGCTGGCCAAGGCGCATGCCACGGTCGCGTCGAACGACTGGCGGGGCCTGCCGGACGTGCAGTCACTCGTCCTGCCACGCGGCTGATCCAGGGCTGATCCACGTCTGATCCACGGTTCTGCCGCCACATCGCCGCGCGCTCAGCCCGCCGGGTGCCCCGGCCGGTCGGAAACACCGGTCGGGGCACCCGGTTTGACGGTTGCCCCGAAGCGGGAGGTGACGCCCGGCACGCGCGCGGGCACGTCACGGTTGCGGGCCGCTCACGCATGGATCGGCGGGTACTCCCCGGCGGTCGTGTCGCACACTCAAGCGGCCGGTGTGGCCGGGGACCGCATGCCGAGCCACTGCTCGGCGCCCCAGGCCTCGAACCGCTCCACCTCGACGAACCCCAGCTTCGCCGCGAGGCGCATCGAGCGGACGTTGGCGGTCTGGGTGGTGAGCACCACCGGCTCGCCGGGAAGCGCGTCGGTGAGCCAGCCGAGCGCCGCCGCGCACGCCTCGGCGGCGTACCCGGATCCCCACGCCCGCGGCAGGAACATGTAGCCGAGGTCGGCCTTCCCCGCGGCGGCCGGGCGACGGTCCTTCTCGGCTCTCCTGAGCAGGATCTGGCCGATCATCGCCCCGTCGAGGTCAACGACGAAGCTCCCGGGCCACCGCTCGGGCACCCCGGACATCTCGCGTTCGAGCTCGTCGCGCGGCCGGGGGCCGCCGAGGTAGGTGTGCACCTGCGGCGAGGCGAGCAGCTCGACGAACGCCGCACGGTCCCGGAGCGTGGGCTCGCGCAGCACGAGCCGCTCGGTCCTGATCGGCTCGGGCGGCCACGCCACGGATCCGAGATCTTCCATCCGCGCACGCTAACAGGTGGCCGAAGAGCCCGAAGGGAGGAACACCCGTAGCCGGCGTGCGACGAGGTGACATCGCCGCTTGCGGCACGGCACATGACCAAGTCGGCGAAGGGCAGAGCCACTTGGGCCAGGGGACCGAGGTCCTGCCTGCTCCCGGTCTCGTTCTCGCGATCGGGGGACCGGAGCCGGTCCGCTCCGAACACGAGGTAACGCCCGCCTACAGCCGCCCGGTTAGCCGGGTCTTGCCCGGGCCGGGTTCGTGACGGTCTCTCAGTTGTGAGCGGGGAGGTGGTCGCCGCCGAGCAGTTCGGAGGCGGCCTGGAGCGGGCTGAGAGCCGCCGGAGGCGTGACCGGCTGCGGAGTGCGGCAGGTGAAGCCGAGGCGGGCCATGGCCCGGGTCACTTCCCCGCTCGTGAAATCGCGGCGGTCCTGACGGGTGATGACCTCGCCGACCTGCTTCACGGGATAGTGGCAGCGACCGATGATCACGGACTCGCCCGTGATCGGCTCGGGCTTGATCCCCTTCATCGAGGCCAGCACTCCACTCTTGGAGAGGTCGAACGGGAAGCGGGCGATGACGCAGCGCATGGTGCCTCACAGGTAGCGGGGGAACGGGCCGGTTGGGGGGAGGTGATGAGGCGCCGGGAACGGGCGGAACGTTCGAGGAGCCGGGTCGAGGGTCAGACCAGCGCGTCCGGGTCGCGACGGAGACGGATGACATCGCGTACGCGGAGCCGGTCCGTGTACGACGACCCGTCGCGGACTGCGGTGAGCTGGGCCTCGGTGACCGAGTCCGTGCACTGGTCGTCCGCGTCGATGACGAGGAGGAACCCGACACGGGCGCCCGCCATGACCGACAGGGCCACCTCGACGGTCATGTCAGCCCGTACCCGCGGCCCGGAGGCGTCCGCGTGTTCCGCGACGACGGTGGGAACGACGACGGTGGGGACGGTTCCCTCGGAACACGGCTGCATCCGAACGAGCGGCAAAGGTGGCTCCTGCTGGGTGAGTGCGGCGGGACCTGCGGCGACCGGCCGACGGCAGCGTTTCTCGGAAACGGGCCGCCGGCGTCATGCATCGGAACAGGGCTTTGTTCGTCGGTTCCCGGTCGCCCACGAAGGGCGGCCGGGAACCGGTGTGCCGAGGTCGGCGCGGCGCTCGGACGGTGGTCCGGGCGCCGCGGCCTCCGCGCTAGTGCTGGGTGGTGGTGCGGTGCGCGGCGGTACCGGTGGACCGGCCCTGGCCGGAGCGGCCACGCCGGCCCCGGGAGGAGGCGGAAGCGGCACGGCGCGGACGCTCCGTGACCGGCGCGCGGATGACGACGGGCACGCCCGAGGGCGCCTGGGCGCCGGTGATGCGGCTCAGCTCCGCTTCGCCTGAACGCACCTGACTGGTCTGCGGGGTGATGCCCGCGGCGGCCATCAGCCGAGTCATCTCGCGGCGCTGGTTCGGCATCACCAGGGTCACGACGCTTCCGGACTCACCGGCACGGGCCGTACGGCCGCCGCGGTGAAGGTAGTCCTTGGGGTCGGTCGGCGGGTCGACGTTGACCACGAGGTCCAGTTGGTCGACGTGGATGCCGCGCGCCGCGACGTTGGTCGCCACCAGAACCGTCACGTGCCCGGTCTTGAACTGGGCCAGGGTCCGGGTGCGCTGCGGCTGGGACTTGCCGCCGTGCAGGGAAGCGGCACGGACGCCGCTGTTCAGCAGGTGCTCGGTCAGCCGGTCCACCGCGTGCTTGGTGTCCAGGAACATGATCACCCGGCCGTCGCGTGCGGCGATCTCGGTGGTCGTGCGGCTCTTGTCCGCCGCGTGCACGTGGAGGACGTGGTGCTCCATCGTCGTGACCGCGCCCGCGGACGGGTCGACCGAGTGGACGACCGGGTCGGTCAGGTAGCGGCGGACCAGGAGATCGACGTTGCGGTCCAGGGTGGCGGAGAAGAGCATCCGCTGCCCCTCCGGACGCACCTGGTCGAGCAGTGCGGTGACCTGCGGCATGAAGCCCATGTCTGCCATCTGGTCGGCCTCGTCGAGGACGGTGATGGCGACCTGGTTCAGCCGGCAGTCGCCGCGTTCGATGAGGTCCTTTAGCCTGCCGGGAGTCGCGACGACGACTTCCGCCCCGCCGCGCAGGGCACCGGCCTGCCGTCCGATCGACATCCCGCCGACCACGGTGGCCATCCGCAGCCGCACGGAGCGGGCGTACGGGGTGAGCGCGTCGGTGACCTGCTGGGCCAGTTCCCGGGTGGGTACGAGGACCAGGGCCAGGGGCTGGCGGGGCTCGGCGCGCTGCCCGGCGGTACGGGCCAGCAGCGCGAGACCGAAGGCGAGGGTCTTTCCGGAACCGGTGCGGCCCCGACCGAGTACGTCACGGCCCGCGAGGGAGTTCGGCAGGGTCGCCCCCTGGATCGGGAAGGGGACGGACACGCCTTCGTGGCCGAGCGCCGCGAGCAGCGGCGCCGGCAGGGCGAGATCGGCGAAGTCCTCCACGGCCGGCAGGGCGGGGGTGATCGTCTCCGGCAGGGCGAACTCGCCCTGGGGCGCGGCCGATTGACGTCCGTAGCTCTTCGGCCTACCGGAAGAGCCGGAACGGCCGCCGGTGGGAGCGGCCCCGAAGCGGCTGCCGCCCCTTCTGGGGCCGCCGCCCTCGGTGCGCGTACGGGAGAAACGATCGTTCGAACGTGTGCGGTTCATGCGGAACCTTCCTTGACCTGGCGCGTATCAAGGAATTCCCGCAGCCGATGAGCAGCGCAGAGAATCGCGAGAACGAGCCGAACGAAATTCGGCACCGAATCGTAGGACCGATGCAGAATTCTCATGGGATGTCCTGCCGGAGCGGCAGCCATCCCGAAAGACAGGGGAAATGCGGAGTGATACGAAATGCCGTTCGTACGCGGACCTGGAATGAGGTCGGTAAGCCCGAGGTGGGCTTGGAGCGGGAACGGGCCGGGCGCTGACCGGAAGCGCGTGGGACGCGGAACCGGGATCGGTACGGCGGGCGGGAGGTCGACCGGGGCCCGAGTGGACCCTGGAACCTCACGGGCGCGGCGGCGGGGCAAAACTCACCGCAGACTGCCGGGACGCCCTTGACCGTGCACCGGAAACGCGGCGAGCTGGGGCCCGCACCCCAAGGTGCGGGCCCCAGCTGCGCCGTGCATGCGTGTGTCAGACGGAAACGATGTTCTCCGCCGTCGGGCCCTTCTGGCCCTGCGCGATGTCGAAGGAGACCTTCTGGCCTTCCTGGAGCTCACGGAAGCCGGAGCTGGCGATGTTCGAGTAGTGGGCGAAGACGTCGGCGCCGCCGCCGTCCTGCTCGATGAAGCCGAAGCCCTTTTCCGCGTTGAACCACTTCACGGTGCCAGTAGCCATGTCAATTCTCCTTTGGGACGGTGCTCGGGATCCGCATTGTGCGGATTCCGCGTCGCCGTGATGATTGCCCCGCCGGAAATGACCGGATACACAGAAGAACACCACCCTGCAAGAACAGGGTGGATGCTCACAAGTTTTTGGGAACCACAACTGCAACTGATCTCGACAGTAGCACGGCGCGGCCGATTGTGCCCTGTCAGCTATTTCACTCCGCCTGCCGATCAAGAAATCCTCATCGCGTGTGGAGTCGATTTCTCACCTGGCCGCCATAGATATTGGTTCACCGGCGTCACAGCGTCTCTGTTCCGGGATCGCGCGGTGGAGGTCGGGAAATCAGGCGAAAGTCGAGTCCGCGGACCGGGCCGCGGACCACGCGGACGCGGACGGCTCCTGGCCGCCGGCCGTAGGACCAAAGGGGCCCAGGGGTCCGCCGAGGCCGGACGTCCGACCCACAGCCGGCCGCGAACGTTCCGGCGTCATTCGATCCACCGCGCCGCGGCCTCGTAAGTGGTGGCTGGGCCGCTGTTGAAAGCGATGGCCGCATCGGGCGCGTGCCGCCGCACCAGGTTGACCACTCGCTCAAGGAGTTCGACCTGATCGTCCGAGTGCCGCAGGCCACCACCGACGGTGACGCACTCCCATGGATGCGCTCGCAGCGCCGCCGTGACGACGGTGTCCACGTCGTCGCGTCCGTCGAGGCCGATGAGACAGGTCTCCACGCCCACACCGTGTTCGGCGAACTTGGCCATGCCCGCCTCGATCGCTTTGGCCACCGGCTCGGGATCCCACGGCCCGGGAACCCGGTACGGATCCAGCCCGATGACGAGGACGCGAGGGGAAACAGGGGTGTCCATGCCCGGACGATACGCGTCGAAGGATCCGCGGAAGCCGGAGACTGGAGGAGTTCGGGCGGGAAGCGGCCAGGCCGGCCCGACCGGTGGTTGCCGACATCACCCGACCGATCGCGCTCTGACCGCCCGGCGCCCTCGGGCGCCTGGTGGCTGAGGAGGCCTGAACTGCCCTGTTGATCCGCGGGACAGGAAGGTCGGTCGCGCTACGCTTCCGCGTCGTGGAGACGACACGCCTCGACCTCGCTCGGATCCGGGCGGCCCGCCGGATGATCGACCCGGTTTTCCTCGACACTCCTCTGTACCGCTGCGAGGCGCTGGAACCCGGCCTCGGATGCGCCGTGAGCATCAAGCTCGAAACGGCGAACCCGGTACGCAGCTTCAAGGCCCGCGGCACCGAGGTGGTCGCGAGTCAGCTCGCCGAGGACGGCTCGCGCGACGTGGTGTGCGCCAGTGCGGGGAATCTCGGCCAGGCCCTCGCCTGGTCCGGTCGCGGCCGGGGACTCGCGGTGACGGTCGTGGCGTCACGCTCCGCGACGGTGGCCAAGCTCGACCGCATCCGCGCGCTGGACGCCCGGCTGGAGCTGGTGGACGGCGATCACGAGGCGGCTCGCGAGCGGGCTGCGGCCATCGCGCGCCGGGAGGGCATCCGGCTGGTCGAGGACAGCCTGGACATCGAGACCTGCGAGGGCGCGGCGACCATCGGCCTGGAACTGGTGGACGCCACACCGTCGTTCGACACCGTCCTGATCGCTCTGGGTGGCGGGGCGCTGGCCACCGGCGTGGGTCATGTGCTGAAGGCCATGGCGCCCGAGGTCGAGGTGATCTGCGTCCAGCCGCTGGGCGCCCCGGCGATGACACGCTCGTGGCGCGAGCGGCGGGTCGTCACGACTGACTCGACCAGCACGATCGCCGACGGCGTAGCCGGCCGGTATCCCATCCCGGCCGTCCTGGACGACCTCCTCCTGGTCGCCGACGACGCCGTTCTGGTCCAGGAGGCGTCGATCATCGCCGGTATGCGGATGCTCCTCGACCACGCGGGCCTCGTCGTCGAACCGTCGGCCGCGCTCGGTGTCGCGGCGGTCCTCGAAGACCGCGACCGGTTCGCGGGCCGGCACGTGGTCACCATCGTGTGCGGCAGCAACGTCGACGTGGACGCCTATCACCGCTGGATCGCCGCGGCTCCCGTCCACCGGTCCTGACCATCACTCCCCTGGCTCGGTCACGTGGCGGTGGATCACGTCGGGCGGCAGATGAGCCCCGTACGGAACCACGCGGTCTTGGGCTCCGGCCCAAGAGGGAACCGCCGCGCCGCCGGGCCGCCGGACATCGCGCGGCCCTCAACTTGTCTGCCTCGGCGCGCCGTTGCTGTCCCCCTGCGGTCCTGCGCAGGCCGTGAGCGCTCCGAGAGCGCCGGCCTGAGTGCGCCAGTCGGTCTGGTTGGGGAGGGTGCCGGCCCAGCGTTCGCCGAGGGCGTTGAGGGAGCTGCGGTCCCGGGCCCACAACGTGTCCGCCTGCTTCTGGAGATAGCTCTGGTAGGGGCTGGACCTCGTCGCCTTCGCGAGGTCGGCGAGGTTGCGGACGAAGATGCCCTTGAACTGTTTCTGGTTGTCGTCGCACGACGCCGGGCCGACGTCGCAGGACTCGGTGAGCACTCCGTCGCGGGTCAGCGCCGGACTGCCGACGGCGGCGTCGGCCAGGGTCCGCGCGGTGGCGAGCAGTGCGGCGTCCCCGGTCGACTTCCACAGTTCGGTGAAAGCGCCGATGGCCAGCCCCTGGTTGTAACTCCACACGGTGCCGCCGTTGTTGGCGCAGGCGGAGGTCAGCCCGTCGTTCACCAGCCCGGAGGAGTTGATCATCCCGCTCGTCCTGTACCAGGCGGCGGCGGTTCTGGCTCGCTGGAGCCACACCGTGTCACCCGGGATGCGCTGGTGCAGCGCGGTGGTCAGCCAGAGGTACTGACCGTTCGTGACGGCGTTCTTGTAGGTGCGTTCCCGGTCCCACCACACGCCGCCTCCGCAGGTGCCGGGGTCCCAGTACTGCTGGACGTAGCCGGAGATGGTGACGGCCTCGTCGAGATAGCGGGAGTCGCCGGTGTAGTCGTACGCGTCGATCCAGGCGATGGCCCACCAGGCCGAGTCGTCGACGGAGCGGCTGATGAAGTGGCCCTCGATCGCGTCCGAACCGCGCACGCCGGCGGCGAAGGCACCCTTGTTCCGGTCGTAGGTGCGCGCGACGGCCCAGTCGTAGTCGTGCGTGCCGGTGGTCCTGGCGAAGTCGACGAGCGAGGTGAGTGTGGCGGCGGAGTTCCACCAACTGCTCGGCCACCAGCCGTTGTAGGGGTCGTACGACGACATGAGCGCGTCCGCCGCGGCGCGTGTCCGGGTCGGCACGGGCCTGGCCCACACGGTGCAGCCGCCCTGCTGGTGGCCGGCCTCGCGGCCGCACGCGCGGACCGCACCACCGTAGAGGAGTCCGCGCGGATCGCGGGTCGCGTACATCGTCGTACGGGTGCCGGTGGCTCCCTGCGGGACGGCGGTGCGGCCGAGGGAGGAGCCGTCCGGCCAGGTCGAGCCGCCGTCCCAGGAACGGTCCAGCCAGATTTCGTCACCGCCGGCACCGGAGTCGACGCTGGCCCAGGCCATGGAGTTCTTCTGGTCGACGTGCAGCCGGATCGTACGGCCGTAGAGCGTGGTGGACGGCACCGGCTGGTCGTCGCCGGACGCCTGGCCGGCGTCGGTGCGGTCGCAGAATGTGTCGCAGACGGTGGGGTAGACCCAGTCCGTGCACCCGACGGCGGCGGCGTCGCCGCAGGCCCGGACCAGCCCGCGTCGGTGGTTGCGGGGATCGGTGATGTTGTACATCAGCGTCCTGGTGCCGGTCCAGGTGCCCGGGACGGCGGCCTTGCCGAGCAGCCCGTCCCAGGTGGCACCGCCGTCCCAGGATCGGTCGAGCCACACCGAGTCGCCCGTCACCCCGCCGTCGATGCTGGCCCACGCCATGTCGTCCGCGTCGGAGACGTGCAGTTCGAGGCGACGGCCGTTGAGTGCCTTGGCCGGCACCGGAAAGCTCTCCTGCCGCGCCAGCGAGGGGTCCAGCGTGTCGCAGGCCAGCACGCACACCTGGGTGGCGGCGGCCGCGGGCGTCGCGGCCGGGAGGACGGCCGCGCACGCGAGAACGGCCGCCGACAGGAATCGCAGGAACCGTGGTCCGACAACGATGTCGGCGCTGCGTGAGGACACCGGGACTCGCCTCGATTCCACGATGGGGGATGCCGGGCGGCGGGCGTGGCCGGGGCCGACGGCCCTGTGGCGAGCCGAGCGGGCGGCGGTCGAGCCTGGTCCGTACCTTGTTTCGCAGTGAACCGGCTTGACGCATCCCTGTCAATGTCACCGACGAGGGTTTCCCGTAGGGCAGTGCACGGTGTCGGTGACGACGACCGGTTGGATCCAGGGTGCCGAGCGCACGGGGGGGGGGCCCCCGGGGGGGGGGGGGCCCCCGCGCGGGGGGGGGGGGGGGGGGGGGGGGGGCGGGGGGTCGGGGGGGGGGGGGGGGCGGCCGC
>NZ_JBIBSY010000002.1:590148-610628 GCF_043078065.1 Streptomyces sp. NPDC015532
TGGTCACCCCGGTGGGGTTCCGGTTGGGCCGGCCCGGTGTCCGGTCACCCGCACGGTTGGAACCCTGGGGGCCGCCCGCCGGGGGGCCCCCTCCGTTCGGTGGGGACCCCCGTGCGCTCGGCGGTCGTGCGGCGGTTTCGGCGGAGTGCTAGCGGTGCGCCTCGTCCGCCGAAGCCTGCTCCTGGAGGAGCGCGGTGATCTGGTTCACGTCGTTGAAGATGCTGATGAAACTCTGGATGTCCTGGGTGGCGGCGCCGTTGACGCCGACGAAGAAGGTCAGCAGGCGGCCGTCGTCGGTCTGCAGATAGCCCGCCTCGTTCTGCGCCGTGGCCGCGAGCTCCTGGTTCAGCTCGTCGTCACCGATGATCGTGCCGGGCTTGGCGAAGACCTTGCCCTTGGCCGGGCAGTCGGTGGTGCAGGAGATGCCGTTCGAGCCGTCGACCCCGAGGATCGGGAGCAGACTCCGGAAGGCCTCGGCGTCGGGGGTGTGCAGCCAGTAGGTGAGGAGCTCGACGAGACCGTTCGGGGTGACCCGCTCGGCCGGCACGCCGCCACGCCCGTCGGCGAGCTGGAACTGTTTCGGGTCGATCCGCGCGACGTTGGTGAGGAAGTCGTGCTCGATCGGGAACGCGTCGAAGCAGTTCTTGCTGCCGCGTGCGACGGCCATGTTGCACAGGGCCAGGTTGGCGCCGAGGTTGTGGCTGACCTTGAGGATCAGCTTGGCGTACTGGCTGTAGGGCGGGGAGACGTACGCGGCTACGCGGGGGGTGTTGCGGTAGGAGGCGGGCAACTCCTTCTGCGGGTTGGGGCCGGTGGGCGGCGCGGTGACGGTGACGCCGACACGGGCCAGAGCCTCGATCAGCGCGGTGCGACCGAAGGCGTTGGGGTCCTGGATGTCGGAGACCCGCAGCAGCGGCTGTGAACCGGCGGCGATGGTGCCGGAGAGGTGGATCTGGGTGCCGTCGGGCGAAGCGGTCACGTTGACGGAGGTGGTCCCCCCGCTGGAGACCGTCCGGACCGTGGAGGTGACGTGGTACGGCGAGACCTGCGGGCGCCAGAACAGCTTTGCCGGCTGCCCCGGCCTGGTCGGGGTCGTCAGCAGGTCGATCAGGTTGTCGTTGAGGATCAGCGGGGTGGGCTGCGGGCTCAACGCGGGAGGAGTGAACAGACGGGGGTCGATGATGACGTTGCCGTCGACCCTGGTGATGCCGGCGTCGCGGATCTGCCGGGCGATCTTGTTGATGCCGGCGAGCGGGTTCTCCGGGGTGAGGGTCGCGCCGGGGATCGCGGCCTCGGTGTGGTCGATGTCGGTGTAGTCGACCGACCCGTCGGGCTTGGTGCGCCCGCCCATGGTCAGGTCGCCCTGGGCGACCAGCGCCAGGTTCCCGTGCAGCGTCGACCCGGTGCGGGTGCCGGTCGCCATCACGGGGGTGGTGAATCGGTGGTTCGGGCCGAGGGTGTGCCAGGCGGTCGAGATGGTGACCAGCTTGACCGTCGAGCCGGGGACGAAGAACTGGTTCGGGAACTGGGAGTGGATCACCCGGCCGGTCTCCGGGTCCGTCTCCAGCACGCCCCACTGCGCGTGCTCGTAAGGGGGCTTGTGCATGATCGCCTCGATCGCGGGCCCGAGGTCGTCGTCGTGCGCCGCCGCCGGGGGGCCGGCCGCTGCCGCTCCCGCCAGCAGAGCGAGTGTCGCACCGGCACCGGCCCAGGTCCGGAGCCGGCCACAGAACATCGGTCTCATGCGTTCCGCCATTTCTGGAGTCGAAGAAGCCGAGTCGAGGAATCCCGCATCGCGCGGGGCCGACTCGCCCGGGCCTGCTCGCCGGGGAGCTCCTGCGGCATCGTAGGAACACGGACCGCGTACGTTTCCCCTGTTCGGCGCCGCGCCGACAGCATGGGGGAGAACTTCATCCGGTCGGTCGATCACCGCGGCCGGCGGTGCCGGTTCCGAACGAGTGTGCCGACGTGCGACAGACCCGAGGCGGCCGCGTCACGCCGTGGTGGCGGGCGGGTGCGCGGCTTGACCGATAGGTTGCGCATGTCCGTTATCGTCCTTCGCCGCACGTATCTTCCTTCACGGCGCGCTGACCCGAGGAGCCCCCGCGATGACCGCGTTCCCCACCGACCTGACTCCCCTGACCGGGCACTACACCATCGACGCCTCGCACAGCCGGGTCGGCTTCGTGGCCCGGCACGCGATGGTCACCAAGGTCCGCGGCGCCTTCAGCGAGTTCGAGGGCAGCGCGTTCTTCGACGGCGCCGACCCGTCGAAGTCGAGCGGCACGGTGACCATCGAGGCCAAGAGCGTGGACACCCGCAACGCCGATCGCGACAAGCACCTGCGCAGCAACGACTTCCTCAACATGGACGAGTATCCGCAGATCACGTTCGTCTCCACGGCCGTGCACCGCAGCGGCGACAGCACTTTCGACGTCACCGGGAATCTCACCATCAAGGACGTCACCAAGCCGGTGACCATCCCCTTCACCTATGAGGGCACCGCCACCGACCCGTTCGGCAACATCCGCGTCGGCCTGGAAGGTTCGGTCACCATCAACCGTAAGGACTACGGCGTCATCTGGAACGCCGCGCTGGAGACCGGCGGTGTCCTGGTGAGCGAGAAGATCCAGCTGGAGTTCGAGATCTCCGCGATCAAGGACGCCTGACAGGTCCCCTGTCCCGCCGTCGCTGCGGGGAGTTCCTCACCGCCGGTGGCCCGGTGATCCACGAGCCACCGGCCGCCGTTTGTCACGGGCCCGCCCGCCCCTGACGGGCTCCCGGCCCGATCCGGTTCAGCGCCTCCCGGTGGCCCACCGAGCCGATCTCGTACGATCCAGGTGGCCGGCGTGTGCGTCGGCTGAACCCCTCAGGTGTGGACGGGAGGCCGAGCGTGGCCGAGGCGACGGTGGCCGAGGTGATGGCCGAGCTGGCCGGGCTCGATGACCCCAAGGCACGCGCGGTGAACGAGAGGCACGGCGACGACCACGGTGTGAACCTCGGCAAACTCCGTGCGCTCGCGAAGCGGCTGAAGACACAGCAGGAACTCGCCCGCCGGCTCTGGGAGACGGATGACAGCGCGGCGAGACTGCTGGCGATCCTGATCTGTCGCCCGAAGGCCTTCGGGCGGGCGGAACTGGACGCCATGCTGCGCGAGGCCCGCACCCCCAAGGTGCACGACTGGCTCGTGAACTACGTGGTGAAGAAGAACCCGCACGCCGAAGAGCTGCGGCCGGCCTGGGCCGCCGATCCGGATCCGGTGGTGGCCAGTGCCGGCTGGGCACTGACCACCGAACGCGTGGCGAAGAACCCCGAGGGCCTGGACCTCCCGGGGTTGCTCGACACCATCGAGGCGGACATGAAGGACGCCCCCGATCGCCTGCAGTGGGCGATGAACCACTGCCTGGCCCAGATCGGGATCGAGCACACAGAGCAGCGCGCCCGTGCCATCGGCATCGGGGAGCGCCTGGAAGTCCTCAAGGACTACCCCACTCCCCCGGGCTGCACCTCCCCGTTCGCGCCCGTCTGGATCAACGAGATGGTGCGCCGGCAGCACGGCTGAGACACCGCCCTCCTCGGCCGCGGCACCGGTGCGACGGCGGGGCGCCGGGCGGACCCAGGGTCGCACCGCCGAGCGGTCGGACGACTTCAACGGCGACGGCTGCCGCGACGTCGCCATGCCGGAATTTCGTCGGCACCTGCCGTGAAGTCGACGAGGCGGTGACTCCCAGCCCCGGGTGGTGGCAGCCCTGGGCAGTGGACGTCGTGGGGCCGCCGTGGCGCCACCGTGGGGGCCGGCTCCACGAGCCAGACGTGTGAATCCCGGCGCCGCTCCTTGAGCCTCGGCGTGCCGCACAGCAATCCCGTAGCGCCTTCCCTCTTAGCTGGAACGATGGAAGCGACAACCCTTGAGCAGTTGAAAGCCCAGTACCGCAGGAGCGGCGCACGGGCCGGCATCAAGCTCGACGACGCCGAGATGCGGAAGGCCATCGCGCTCGTCCCCGACGAAGGACCTGTCGTCACAACCCCCGGCGTGGAACTCCGCTACATCGAGGGCCTGCTGCGGCTTCCCCTCGATTCCATCGCCGACTTCTCCCTCGTCCCCGCCTCCGGCGAGTCACGCTGCCCCTGTGGCCGGACACCGACCGCGTTGGACATCGTCGCGCACGCCGTCGGCCGCAAGGTGCACGACGAGCAACTCCTGCGCGACACCGTGATCGGCGTGTACAACGTGTTCGAGTTCGCCGACGAAGGGCGCACGGCGCCGTGCCATCGGTGCGGACGGGAGTTCACGGCCAGCAGCTACTGGACCCATGAGTACCTGTACGCCTGACGCGGCCCCGGGCCACGTCTCCTTCGCGGCTCAAGCCTCCTTGGTCTTGGCCGAACCCCAGCCCCAGTTGCGGCAGTCGGCGTCACAGTGGGCGATGCCCACGGTGGCCCTCAGTACGCCTGATTCCTCGTCGGCGGCCGGAGCGATGCCCTTCGCGAGCGTCTCCCGCCTCAGTTCGTGCACGAACCGGCCGTTGGCGCCGTTCGGTCGCTGCACCACCACGAACTGAGAGGCTCCGTCGCTTCGGGCCGCATCCAGGACCAGCTCCTTGAGGCGGGAGATCTGGTCGGCCTGCGACGCGAGGTCCCTGACACCGGTCTGCTGGCCCTCCGTCAGCTGGAAGCGCTCTTCGACCATGGCGACGAGGTCGTCCAGCCCCTGCGGATCCTCCCCGGCCGCGATGCGACGGGTCAGATCGTTGAGTTCGATCACCAAGGCACTCGGCCCGAAGCGGCTCTTTTCCCAGGTCATCCGATTCTCCTTCGGAAGTGGTTCATCAATATCTGGCCAGGACGAGCGTCGACATCAGGCCGCCGAGCCCGAACGAATTCGAGAGGGCGACGTCCACCGTCGCGGCACGCGCCTGATGGGGGATGACGTCGAGTTCACACTGCGGATCGAGTTCGTCGACGTTGATGGTCGGCGGTAGCTGCTTCGAGTGAAGGGCCAAGGCGGTGACCGCCGCTTCGAGGGCCCCGGCAGCACCCAGAAGGTGGCCCGTCATCGACTTCGTGGAGGAGACGGGAGGCGGAACGCGACCGAACACGCTTCTGATCGCACGAGCCTCGGCAAGGTCACCGATGGGCGTTGAGGCCGCGTGGGCATTCACATAGCCGACATCGGCCGGGGCCACTCCCGCGTCCGCCATGGCGGATTCCATCGACCGGACGGCGCCCTCTCCGTACGGATGCGGGGCGATGAGGCTGTGACCGTCCAGGGAATGGGCGTACCCGAGTATCTCGGCGAGCACCGGCGCTCCCCGGGCGGAGGCGGACACGAGATCTTCCAGTACCAGGACGACGGATCCCTCGCTGAACACGAAGCCGTCGCGGGTACGTTCGAAAGGGCGGGACGCGGCCGTCGGCGCGTCGTTGCGTCGGGACAGTGCGCGGGCGGAACAGAAGGCCCCCATGGAAAGAGGCGTCAGCGCCGCGTCCGTCCCACCGGCCAGCACCACATCCGCTCGTCCGGACATGACGAGGTCGGTGCCGCGGCCGATCGCATGGGCGCCCGAGGCGCAGGCCGCGGCCAGGCACTCGACCGGGCCGAGAAAGCCGAACTCCATCGAGACGAAGGCGGCCGCGGAGCTGGCCGCGCACGAGATGTTGATCTCCGGCGGCACTCCCCCGGCGCCTTTGGACACCAGCAGCGCGATCTCGGTCTCCAGGCGCGAGGTACCGCCGTAGGCACTGCCGATCACCACACCGACCCGCCTCGGCTCCAGCTCGCGGACGCGCAGATCAGCGTCGTCGAGCGCCAGGCGAGCGGCCTCGAAGGCGAGGTGGGTGAAGCGTTCGGCCTTGCGGGACTTCTGCCGGGGCAGGTGTTCCGAGACGTCGAAGTCGTCGATCTGTCCGGCGATGCGCGAGGGAAGTGCCGAAGCGTCGAAGCGCGTGAGCCGCCCTATCCCGGACCGGCCGGCGACCATGGACGCCCAGAGTGCCTCCCGGCCGATTCCCACCGATGTCACCGGCCCAATCCCCGTGACCGCGACGCGTCTCATGCTCTGACCTTGCTCAGGACCACATCGGCCGCGTCCTTGACGATCACCATGTGCCCGATGTCCTCGTCGAGGATCGTGACGCCGAAGCGTCCTTCGAACAGGGTGACCGCGGTCATGAGGTCGAGCGAGTCGAGCCCGAGGTCCCTGAACACATGCGACTCGGGGGTGATCTTCGAACGGGGAACCCCCAACTCGTCGACCAGTACGTCCACCACCTGGTTGAAGACTGCTTCAGAGCCTGATGTGTCGGCCACGGCTTCCTCCCAGCTCTCATGTCGCCTTCCGCCACCCCGCCCGTGGGGAAGCGGTCGGACGAACGCCTGCCGTCCCCTCAACATCGCCCCGCTGACAGGCCCGCGGGGACGAACGGTCTTCCGTCGGGAGCATCGGAGTCGGCCGCTATGGCGCCCAGACGCGGGGCGGGCCGCTCCGGCAGGTCACACCGGCAGATCTCGCTGATGAATCCGAGGAGTCTTGGTGGCCGGTCCGATCCCACCTCGAGCACGCTGTCGTAGTCCTCGGACAACGCCGTCGCGATCGCCTGGCGAAAGCGCACAGGCTCGGCCACGGAGCGCACCAGCAGTTCACGCAGTTCGTCGGGTCGGCTGACCCGACGGCCCGTCACGCTGGAGTAGTAGGGGACGCCGGGCGGGTCGATGGGTACGCCCTCCAGCGCCTGGCCCAGTCGTTCCTGAACGGCCTTCATGTACGGCGAGTGCGCGGCGAACGGAACGGAGAGCGTCCGCGTGCGCGTGGCACCGGCCTCGCGCAGCCTTCGCGCCGCGAGCGCCAGGCCCTCGCCGGTGCCGGCGAGCACGGCCTGGCCAGGGCTGTTGTACGCCGCGACATAGACGGACGCACCGCCGCGCCGCAGTTCCTCGCAGACCTCGGCCACAGCCTCGTTCGTCGCCCCGATGACGGCTGCCATGGCGGTCGAGCCGTCGGCGAGCTCTGCCATGGCCTGTCCACGGGCCACGGCGAGGCGGACGGCGTCGTCGAACGAGAGGGACCCGGCCATGACCAGGGCGGCGTACTCGCCGAAGCTGTGCCCGAGCACGGCGTCCGGCCGCGCGCCTCGGACACGGCAGACCTGGGCCGACGCGGTGGCGATGGTGAGGATCGCCGCCTGCACGACCGGCTGGTCCCAGCGGGGGGTCTGGTCGAGGACGCACGGGCGGTCGAGGTCGAGCCCGACCGCTGTGCGCACCCGCTCGAACAGTTCGGGTGCGGCCGAGAGGCCCGTACCCATGTGGGGCTGTTGCGCTCCCTGACCGGCGAAGACCCACAACGAGCCCTTCTCGGCCGGCCCGGCCGGGTTCCCGCTGTCCGTCGCAGCGGTGTCGGGTCCGACGGCCGCAGGAGAGGTGCGCTGTGGGTGCTGCCTCTTCGGGGCGGTCCGGGGGCGTCCGTACCGATGGAACATGACACCTCCCGCATGACTTGGGAGCCCGAGGAAGTGCGATGTCGGCCCACCGGCGCAGGCGGCTGTACCGCACGGCGCGGTGGTGGCGACTCCGGGAGACCCTCGATACAGGTGCGGTGGACTCAGCGGCAGACTGCTGCTGACGACTGTGCACTCATCACGCATTCATCTTGCGCGAAAGCGAGGGGCGCTGCACGTCGAGCTGCTCGTCCAACGCCGACTGCCGCTTGTACCTCCGGATTCCTGTGGCTGGAGAACACTGACCCGCAGGCCGAGCGCCAGCCCCGGATTCCCTCGCCTCAGTGGCCTCCGGCGAGCCTCACGACCTGCGCGTTCACGGCCCACCCTGCGTTCAACTTACGAAGCCAATGAATATCTTGTGCCGTGCGTCTTGTCACTTATTGAACGGACTCCTAAGTCCGGAACTGAAGTGGCCGTGGAACCGCTCCCACGGTCCATGTCATCCGAGCAATGGAGCCGCGATGTCATACGCACTTCTGAAGCCGGGAAGACTGATAGCCGTCGCGCTGACAGCACTCTCCCTGCTTCTCCTGGGTCAGCCGCCGGCCCACGCGGGCACCTGGGGCACGCCGCAGAAGGTCAACTCGTGGAACACCGTCAACGGGAGGTGGACACCCAACAACGAACTGGAGACCTACACGCCCAACTGCGTGTGGTACGAGGGCGACACCCTGATCATCAAGACCTACAAGGCCAGTGACGGGACGTACTACTCGGGCCGTGTGGAGTCGAAGAAGCTCTACGGCTACGGCACGTACAGCTTCACCGCGAACATGAAGGCGTACACCACTCCGGCCGGGACGGGCATGCACTTCATCGTCAACACGGCCGTGGGCGGGGACTGGCCGGGCAATCCCAACGACTCGACCTGGGCGACCGCTGACGGCGCCCGTTACCTCAAGGTCTCGTCGATCACGTACACCCCGTACACACCCTGACGTGAGCCTCCGGCCCGCCCCTGGTCAACATCCCCATTGACCCGAAGGGAAACGCTCCGGGCCGAAACGCTCTCGTCGACACGAACCCCCTTCCGGCGAGCTCGGCCCGAAGGGGGTTCGATGCGCACCTCGGCAATCCCCATCGTGTCTACAACCCTTGACGGATTGCGATTGCCTTCCGCCGTGCGCGGTTGCGGGGTGCGGAGGTGATGAGGCGACTCGGGGGGCGAGTAGGGGGTGCCCGGAGCGCGGCGCGCCGGTGCCGCTCGAAGCTGATTACCTCACTACTGGACTCGCCAAAATCTATGGTGGTCAGAGTAGACATTGAGAGATCGCGTGGATATGGTTTCTCTCGTAGCAAGGAAGACCGCAGGGCCGGGCAGAAATGAACTGCCTGGCAGCAGTACGTAGTTGCAGTGCGCATCGCGGTGCGGTGGTGGAGTTGCGAAGCCAGGGTTGTTGCAGGACGGCGACGGGACTGACGACCGGACCGGGCGGCCCGCAGTGATCAGGGGCCGCCGCGAGCAGGACCGCAGTGGCAGTACCCGCAGTGATGGTCGGTAGTTCCCCGGTGAATGGCGTCGGCTGCGGGCGCGCGTGCCGGGAAGTTCGGCAGTGGGGTTCCAAGCCAGAGCAGATGCACGACGGGCGACGGGGCTGGCTGCCGAAAGCGTGACGCTTCCCCAGGTCACCAGCAGTACGCATCACCCGCAGTACAGAGCAGTGCGCAGTCCCCAAGAGCAAGTGTTGACCAGAGGGAAGAACGGAGGAATCTCGCGCCATCAGGATCGCCCGGGCGGAATGCCTGAGCCCGGGTACCGCAGGACATCGATAGTGAGGTGGTCTCCGGTCAAGCAACCGCGATCCCCGCGCACCCGACAGCATCACGGTCGGATCCGCGGAAACAGAAGGCCGGCCAAGTTCTAGGGCCGGCAGATGGTGTGCAGTTCCTTCGGGGCCCTGGTGCCGGTACGGCACCAGGGCCCCTCGACGCGTTCCAAGAAGAGGTGCAATGACAGCAGACGACTCGCTCAGCCGGCTCGATGACGACGACTACCCCGCCTACACCATGGGCCGGGCCGCCGACATGCTCAACACCACCCAGGGCTTCCTCCGCGCCCTCGGTGACGCCCGCCTGATCACCCCGCTGCGCTCCGCCGGCGGCCACCGCCGCTACTCCCGCTACCAGCTGCGCATCGCCGCCCGCGCCCGGGAACTCGTCGACGACGGCACTCCCATCGAGGCCGCCTGCCGCATCATCATCCTCGAAGACCAGCTCGAAGAAGCCCAGCGCATCAACGCCGAACACCGACGCGCCGCCGAAGCGACGAAGCCGCCAGAACTCCCGTGAGGGCACCGGGAGCCGCCGGCAAGAAGCCCCCAGGGCCGCGGACGAAACGGACTCCTGCGTAGCCCGGGCGGCAGCCTGCCGTTCGTGGAGTTGCCGCGGCAGGAGGGCGGTGCCCGCCGGTCGCTGCGGGTGCAGCTGGCCCTGATCGGGCACTGGCCGCAGTCCTCCCTTTCGTTCTCAACCGCCAGCTGGTCACCTGACAGCACAACGCCGCACCGCAGGTGGGTTTTTGCTTCACCGCGCCGCGCGAGCACAGGGGTTCGGGCCGGACAGTGGCTGGTCGGCGCACTTCGTCGGTGTTCCAGCGTGCTCAGCCGGTCGCTGGACCGGCCGGCTGGGCAGGGGCAGTGCGGCGCTGGGCCCGGATCGCTTCCTCCAGGGCAATGCGGATACCAAGGTTGAGTTCGCCGCAGGACGCCCAGGCGGTGAGGAGTCCAGCGATGCGGAGCAGTGTGACGTTGGTGCGCTGGGAGACTTCCGTCAGCACGGTCCGCGCCTGGTCGGCGGGTAGGCGTCCGAGCGCCATCACAATGCCCACCGCCTGGTCTCTCACCGGGTTCGGGACGAGGTTCTGCGGCCTGCTCGGTCGCTCTTGGAGCTCCCCCACCTCGTGTGCGGTGGCAGCGGTGCGCGGGATGATCGTGGTGGTCGACTGCTCGGAGTCCGGGTCGACCTTTCGGTCGTTGTCGGAGGTCAACGGCTCCTGCATCCGACTCGCCTCCTCGTTGATCTGAACCGATCGCCAGGCTCCCGCCGTGCGCGGAACGGATCGCCCGGGCATGGCGAGAGCGTGTTGCCAGGGTTTGCCGGGTGGGGATCCGCTTCGCCGGAGGAAATCGCGGCAGCGGGGTGATCCCCTGCTCGGCGTGCGCCTCCGGTCCGAAGCACTGATTCGCGTGTGCCCCGCCGTCACGTCAGCAAACGTGGCCGCCCGCCATAGGGCCCTACGCCACCGGTGATACGACAACCCGAGCCTGCCTCAGCCGGCAGCAGGCCACCCAGCAGGGGTGGATAGCACCCGCCCTCGCCTGATCAGCGTTGCTCCGCAGCGTCAGCAGCGGCCAGGACGTCCAGGGTCGCCAGGACGACCACGACGACCAGGAGCACGAGGGCCACGGAGGCGGGCGTGGGGTAGTGCCACAGGACGAGGACCAAGGCGCCGACCGCCATGACGACGACCGTGGTCAGGGGCCTGTGGATGCGCAGCCACTGTCCGACGGCACCTGGCTTCACACCCGTCCGGGCGAGGGCGTGTCCGGCAGTCCGGGTGCCTCGGGCGGCTGCTGTTCGCATGGCGACGGCACCGCGGCCGTGTCCGTACAGATATCCGGTGATCACGGTGAGCAGTGCGGTGAGGAGCACGGTGAGAATGGATTGCCGGAGGAACCTCACCAGGGTGTCGTAGAGGGCTGCTGCCGCGTCCTGCGACTGGGCTGCCGGAGGCACCGCGTCCAGGCAGATCTGGCGGATCACGGCGAGTGCGATGAGCAGGACACCCATCATGGCGCCGATACCGATGCCTGCGGCCATCAGCGCAACCCGGTGTGAGGGTGCCACCCAGATGCCCAGGCCCGCGAGCACCACCACGGCCCAGGGCAACCACGGGGCGACGACGCTGAGCCAGCGGGCAGCATCACGGGCCTCGCTCAGATGGTCGTTGTGCACCAGCACGATCGACTTTTCCGCCCCGGGTATGTCTTCCGCCCCGACAAGGGTCACGCCGATCAGCTGCTTCTGAAGTTCTTCGATGACGGCGCCGACGTTCAGCGAGATGGTGTCGCCCTTGGCCTCCAGCACCCCGCCCTCCTCGCCGGTGAGAACGTTCGTCGCGGCGGTGTGCGCGCCGCGGTGGATGTTGTCCCACGCCTTGGCAAAGGCATCACTCGTCACCACTTTGGCGACCGTGTAGCGCACGCCGGCCCTCAGCCCGCCCTTGAGCTCTTCATCCAGCGACCTGGCCGCGTCGACAAGGCCGCGAGGTGCATCCCGGTCGGCCAGAGTGTCCGCGAGGGCGTCGGTGATCTTGCGAACGTCAATCTTGTGGACCAGACCGTCAGTGGCACGCTCGATGATCAGGTCCTGGACAGCGGGGTCTCGGGCGAGGGGTGAGACCGTCTGCTCATACCGATCTATGTCGGTGACCTCGGAATTCACCCAGGTGGCGACGACGCTGATGGGCGCCATCAGAACAGCCAGGAGGAGAAGCAGGGACGCTCCGCACAGGCGCAGGCGACGGCTTCGCACCCCCAGAGGGTGCTGCAGCGGCCCGTCCTCCGCTCGTTCGACATGGCCCGAAGGGCCGTGCAGCTTGTGCCTGCCATGCTCTGGCGGGCCCGGGGCGGCAGACGAGTCCACGGCGAACTCCCTCCGCGCGCAGTCCTCGGCGCACCACGGCGGTATGCGCCCTGAGGGGCGGACACCGCAGGACCGGCCAGCCCCTGTACCTCCATCGTCGTTCATCGACAACAAGCGCGCAGCCTGCCCAGGAGCTCTCCGTGCGTTCGCCCCTGGTCACGGCCGAGTGCCGACCGCGGCCCCATCCGCTTCCCGGAGCTTCCCGGAGATCGGGGCGGGCGCGGTCCAGAACAGGCCCGCGCAGTCTCGGGGCTTGCCGCGCTCGGCGTCGTGCAGCTGGTGCGCAACGGGGTGTGCAAGCAGCTGCACGACCGGCCCAGGCCGCTCCAGGAGCCCGTCCCAACGGGAAAGAAGATGCGGATGGGAGTGACCGACAACGCGCTGCTGTGACGCTGCTGCTCGCCGCATCCCCAAGTGACCCCGCGCCTCGACTCCCGCCAGTCGGAAGAACTGCCGCGCCAGGCGGAACGGCAGGTCGAGGTGGTGGGTTCCCTGCACGCCCACGGGCCTTGAACCGCCGTGCGGCGGGTGCCAACTGCCGGTGCCGGCAGTCGGCTTACGCATTCGGAGTGCCTCGTCTCCAGGACCGCGACCCCGCCCCCGGGGTTTGAAATCGTCGAAACAGAACACACGGTTCTTCTGACACAGACTTTATTCCACCAGGTAGGAGACACATCATGGGCATCATCGCCTGGATACTCATCGGTCTGCTCGCGGGCATCATCGCCAAGGCCCTCATGCCCGGCAGGGACCCGGGCGGCATCATCATCACGATGCTCATCGGTATCGCGGGGGGCCTCCTCGGCGGCTGGCTCGGCAAGGTCATCTTCGGTGTCGACTCCATCGACGGTTTCTTCGACCTCTCCACCTGGATCGCCGCCATCATCGGCTCGCTCATCCTCCTGGCCTTGTACCGGGTCTTCACCGGAAACCGCCGTCACGCCTGACCACCTCCCCCCTGCGAAGCGGCTCCGCCCTCCCACCGCCGGAGGACGGAGCCGCCGCTTTTGGCGGACCTCCCGAGTGCTGCCGCACCTGCTGTTCCCCCGGGAAAGAGGGCTGCGGAGCGCCGCGGCTGGTCCGCTCAGGGGATTCGCAACAGACATGGCCCCTCGCACGTGTCGGAACAGCGGGGCGGATTTCCGTCAGGACGCCCCGGGCCATCGGGGCGTGCGCTCGCGCAGTCTGTCCAGGGCCCGAATTGCTGTGCCCTCGCGGGTGCGTGTGCGTGGGCCTAGCGTGGGAACTCAGCGAGGGACACCCACTGTTTCCACGGCGGAGGAACGTATGGCCGTACGCCACCGGCTGATCAGGAAGTCTCCCCAGCAGGTGTGGGAGGTCCTGTCCGACGTCGAACGGTACGGGGACTGGGTCGTGGGCCCTTCACGGGCCGAGCTGGACGAAGGGCGGTGGCCCGAACTGGGGGCGGCCCTGCGCTACGAAATCAAGATCGGGCCGCTCACCGTGCACAACCGGACCATCGTGCGCCGTAGCGAACCAATCAGTGTCCTTGAGCTGGAGGCCGACAGCGGGCCGTTGGGAACCGCGAGGATCGCGATGGAACTGCGGCCCTGGGGTGAGCACACCCTGATCATCCTCGATGAGCACCCCCTGCGAGGCGTGGGAGGCTCCCTGCACAATGCCCTTCTGGACGTGGCTCAGCAGGTCCGGAACCGCGCCATGTTGGGCCGCCTCGCCCGCTTGTGCGAAGGCGATGAAACTCCGGCCTCGGTCCTCCCGAGGGGCCGGGGACCGCTCAGGGCCTGAGGGGCCAGATGTCCGGAGTCAGCCGCTGCGCCGGGCGCGGCAAACGACCGAGCACGGGAGCGTGCGATGCCGGACGCCGTAGTGATCGGAGCGGGCCCCAACGGGCTGGTCGCCGCGAACCTCCTGGCCGACGCGGGCTGGAGCGTCGACGTCCTGGAGGCTCAGGCCGAGCCTGGAGGAGCGGTCCGGCACGATCGAGGGGTCGACCCCGAGTTCACCAACGACCTCTTCAGCGCCTTCTACCCCCTCGCTGCCGCCTCGCCGGTCCTGGCCGGCCTGCGGCTGGAGCGGGAAGGGCTGAGATGGAGCCACGCCCCTATGGTGCTCGCCCACCCTTTGAGGGACGGCCGCTGCGCCGTCCTCAGCCGTGACCTGGAGGAAACGGCCGCGAGCCTCGAAGCGTTCGCGCCCGGGGACGGGGCCGCGTGGAAGGAGCTGCAGAAAGTCTGGGACACGCTGCGGAGCGAGATCCTGGACGCTCTCTTCACGCCGTTCCCGCCCATCCGCGCGGGGGCCCGGCTGGCCTTCCGGCTGCGCGCGGCGGGGGGCCTGCGCATGGCCCGAACGTTGATGCTCCCGGTGCGGCGCCTGGGAGAGGAAGAGTTTCGCGGCGAGGGTGGCCGTCTTCTTCTCGCGGGAAACGCCCTGCACGCCGACCTTGCGCCGGAGGCGGCCGGCAGCGGCGGCTTCGGCTGGCTCATGTCCATGCTCGGCCAGACCTACGGGTTCCCCGTTCCCACCGGCGGCTCCGGAGCACTCACTGCCGCCCTCGTCGGCCGACTGACGCGACGCGGCGGGACTGTCCGCTGCGGGGAACAGGTCACCGAGGTCGTCGTCCGCGGCGGTCGCGCCGTCGGCGTCCGTACCGCGGGTGGCGAGGCGGTGCCGGCCCGCAAGGCGGTCCTGGCCGATGTGTCCGCGCCCGCGCTTTACGGTTCTCTGGTCGCCGAACGGCAGCTGCCCGGGCAACTGCTCACCGACCTGAAGCGGTTCCAGTGGGACTTCGCCACGTTCAAGGTCGACTGGGCGCTGAACAGCCCGGTGCCCTGGACGTGTCCGGAGGCCGCGCAGGCGGGAACCGTGCACCTCGCGGACGGAGTGGACGGCCTCACCCGCTTCGCCGCACAGATCGCCATGGGCCGCATCCCCGACGAACCCTTCGCCCTCTTCGGCCAGATGACCACCACCGACCCAAGCCGCTCGCCCAAGGGCACCGAATCTGCCTGGGCCTACTCACACGTGCCATTCCACGTTCGAGGTGATGCCGGCACCGAGGGGCTCACGGGTTCGTGGGATGCCGGCGAGCAGGAAGCGATGGCAGATCGTGTCGAGGCACAGGTGGAGCGCTATGCCCCCGGTTTCCGCGGCCTCATCAGGGCCCGCCGCATCCTCGCTCCGCCCACGCTGGAAAGCATGAACGCCAATCTTCACGGGGGCGCCATCAACGGCGGCACCACCGCCCTGCACCAGCAGCTGGTCTTCCGCCCCACGCCCGGCACCGGCCGCCCGGAGACACCTGTACCCGGCCTGTACCTCGCATCCGCCTCCGCGCACCCAGGAGGAGGAGTTCATGGCGCCCCCGGCGCCAACGCCGCCGGAGCCGCTCTGCGCCGTCAGCGCACGGGCGTCCTGTCCCACCTGCGGAACCGACTGAACCAGCGCGACCGCAAGGGTCAGACCTGACCGTCGCCCGCCCTAGTTCTCTTCCTGGCCCCTCTGCGCCAAAAAGCCTCTGCTGAGCGGTGTGGGCCCGCCATGGTCACGAAACGGAGGACGAGCGCTTTCGTCCTTCGGTCTCGCGTGTCTCGTCGGTGTTGCGGCCGACGTCGGTAACGCGGTCGGCCAGGTCCGGATGATCGGCGCGCAGGTGGGGGCCAGCATCGGAGAGGGGGCCGAGAAGTTGGACCGGGTCGCTGTCACCGAGGGCCGCGTGGAGAGCGGTGATCGCGTCGGTCGCGGCGCCGGGGAGGTCCGTCAGGCCGGCAATGGTCCCGGCGAGCTGGCGGAGTGCGGCGGCGTTGTCCTGGGCCCAGGCCGCCACGGAGCGATCCGCGGCGCGCCGGCCGCGGGTGGCCTGCACACGCTGTTCCTTGGTGGCACCCGCTTCACCGGGACGCACGCGCAGATATCGCCGCTCCGCGGCCTGACGGCTGGACACGCCGAGCGGGTGGGCCAGATCAGCCCAACTGGCGCCGGCGCCTCGGGCTGCTTCGATCAGTCCCGGCTCCCAGCCGGCCAACCGTTCTCGTACCTCGCGCAGCAGGAGCAGGGCCTCCATGGCGCCTCGAGGGTCATCCGGTGCATCGGCCCTGGCCTCCTGAGCGGCCTGAAGTGCCTGTGTGAGCGCATCGAGCGCCATGGCCGCCGCCGCAAACGATGCGGATTCCGAACTGTCGTCGCCCATCATCCCTCCTCTCCAGCATCGTCATCGCCTGGATGACGCTCAACTTGTCGTCGTTCGGATGACATGCTACAACGGTGTCAGGTGAAGCGCACAGCAACTGCTGAACTCATCTGGAGGTGTATCCCGTGTTGATGCGCACCGACCCGTTCCGTGAACTCGACCGCCTCGCCCAGCACCTGATGGGTCCGGGAACGTGGTCCCGTCCCTCCGCGATGCCGATGGACGCCTACCGAGACGGCGACCAGTACGTCATCGCCTTCGACCTGCCGGGCATCGACCCTGACGCCCTCGACATCGACGTCGAGCGGAACATGCTCACCGTCAAGGCGGAACGCCGCCCCCTCCCGCGGTCCGAGAGTGCCCAGACGGAACTGTCCGAACGGCCTCTGGGTGTCTTCTCCCGCCAGCTCGTCCTGGCCGACACCCTCGACACCGAGCAGATCTCCGCCGACTACGAAGCCGGCGTCCTCACCCTGCGCATCCCGATCGCCGAGCGGGCCAAGCCCCGCAAGATCAGCGTCAATGCCACGAGCGACCGCAAGGCACTCGACAGCTGAGCCGCTGAACGTGCTTCGGCCGGGGACCCGGGCGGTCTGCCTCCATACGCCTGGGCCCCGGCGTCACGGCACTTACCCCCCACGCCGGACGACCGACTCCGCGAGGACCACGGTTCACACGGAATAGCCGGCCGGTCTCCCACAAAGAAGGTCACGCAAGGAAGTCGACGCGCTCATGACTCTTCTCTCTCCCCCCGCGCCTCCTGCCCCGACGGCGGCTGTCACCTTCGAGCAGATGCTGGAGAGGGTGCGCTACGAAGGCGCCTATCCCACCCGCGCCCAGGCAGAGACCGTCGTACGCCGGGTACTGGAAGCCCTTGGCCGTCAGCTGGCAGGCGTTGAACGGATGGAATTGGCCGCCCGACTCCCCCAGGAGGCAGCCGCCATCCTCACCTCGCGGCCCCCGACCAACAGGCCTTTGACGGGCTGGGGCTTCGTGAAGGACCTCGCCGAGCGAGTCGGCGGTACGCCGGCGACGACCCGCTGGGACGTCGGATCGGTCCTCGGTGTCGTCGCCCGTCTCGTCGGCGAAGACCTGACCGACCGGACCATCGGGCAGCTCCCCGACGGTTATGCCCTGCTGTTCGGACGGGCCCAGCTCGTACGGGCCACCTGACCCACCTCCCGGACAGCCGAAGATCCCGGCAGCCCACCGGCTGCCGGGATCAGTGGCGCTGAGGGCCTACTTGGGCCGGACAGCGTCCTTGGCCTTCTCCTTGGCCGCGCGCAAGTCACCCTGGGACTCCTTGGCCTGGCCCTCGGCCTTCATGGACTCGTTGCCCACCGCACCGCCGACGACCTTCTTGACCTTGCCCTCGGCCTGCTCACCCTTGGCCTGAGCCTTCTCGTCCGCAGCCACAATCACTCACCTCTGCCTCACTCGGAACTGACGTACGCCCTCCATGTCGCCCCGTATTGCATCCTCAAACCAACCCGAACGCCGCCAGGATTTCACTTGAGTGGACCGTCTGGAGAATTCTCCGGACTGACAGGAATGGAGATCGATCTGCCGGGCACACGAAGGTCCGGAGGTTGATAACTATGATTCCTATTCTTCTTGTTCTTCTGCTCGCCCTGATCCTCTTCGGTGCCGGTTTCGCACTCAAGGCGCTCTGGTGGATCGCCGTCATCGTGCTGATCGTGTGGGTCCTCGGTTTCGTGATCCGCCCGACAGCAAGCGGCGGCAAGCGCGGTCGCTGGTACCGCTGGTAGACAGTCAGAGAGCATCACAGACATGGGTGGGGGCCGACGCAACGACGTCGGCCCCCACCCATGTCTTTTATGTGCGTGAATTTTCCGTTTCCGGGTAGCTGGAAGATTCACGGCCGGAGGCGACCCGTGATGCCAGGAACCATGGCCCTCCAGCACGACGCCTCCGGCCATCCCCTCTTCCGCGGAACGCATGAATAGGCGCAAGCAGCCCGGACGGAAATCCCTAGAGGAACTTCATCAACATGTCAGCGACGCTCCATCGCGACGAGTCCCCAGTTCGACTATGGGCTGCTTTGAATCCTTTAAGGCAGCCAGATCGACGACGGCCTGCGCGAAACCCTGCACGGCACCGAGGACGCCGTCGAACACGCAGAAAGCTGAACTCCCCCTCCGGCCGGCCCGGGGCGACATCACGAAGGCGGGGACAGGACCTACTGGACTGCGCGGCACGGCGTGAAAGCTGTGCCGTCAGCGGTGAGGATGTCCCTGCTCCGGGTCGTCGTCGGGAGTGCTCCACCCGTCGCCACGGCGTGGGGGATCCGCCAGGTCACGACGCGCCTGTGCGGCCTGGGACGGATTCATTGAACGGCGCCGGGCGGAACGCCGGGTACCGATAAAAAACGCGACAACCAGAACGACGACGACAGCGATGCCGGCCACCATCAGCCACAATGCGCCGCCGTAGGAAGTGGCCGCCAGCACGGTCTCCTTTTCGGTGCTCATGGACGCCGAGTACCCCCCTCGAGACCAAAATCCCCGCTCCCCTCGCGCCAGGCCGCGAGACTTCGATCCGCGAGGATGGTTTCGGAACGGCAAGAAGAACGTCATTGGGCGATCGGCAACGCGGGCCGCATGCCCATCCCGGTCGCCAAGGAGTTCGGCGCCTCCCTCGTCATCGGGGCGGGCCGCAATCCTGCCCCTCCGATCCCCTCCGCGGCACTGCGTGCGGCCCGGCCGCAGATCGTCGGCAGCGGAAGGTTCGATGGAGGGCAGGGACCGGCTCAAGGAGATGCCCAACGCCGTTGCTTGATCTTGTTGATGCATCGCTCGACGGTGTTCCGCTGTCTGTAGGCCGCGCGGTCAAGAACCGGAGGCCGTCCGCCACGGCTACCGGGCCGCTTGCGATTCGCGGTCTGGTCGGCCGGCTGCGGGATCACCGCCCGGATCCCACGGCGACGCAGATGATGGCGAATCGCGCGGGACGAGTACGCCTTGCCGGCCAGGACCACGTCGGGCGTCGGGCGTCCTTCGTGGCCTGCCGAGCGGCCTGGGAACCCGGATCTTCGCCCTGTTGAAGCCGAAGTGTGCGCGGGCACCCGCCCCCGAGACGACCTCGGCCAGGCCCGAGCTACCACCAGCCCCGAGGACCTGCCCCAGGGAGGAGTCATCCACGACGCCTTGTGCAACTGCCCCGTCGGCGCCCTCAGCCGCTCCGCCGTTCCCACTTCTACGCCGCCCGGACAGCCGTCGCAGTAGCAGGGACTGAACCAAACTCCGGCTCACCCGAAGCCGCAAAGAATCTCACGGAGCTCACCACGTACACGGTCGGAATCATGCGCCTCGCCGACGAAAGGAAATTCCGTCCCTCCTGGGGCCAGCCGCACGGCAAGACCCGCCGCATCAACCTCAGTCACAGGGTCCGCCTGACGAGCAAGTGGGTTGACTCTTGGGGTAGTTGTGCCTTGTGTTGCGAGTGGGCTTTCCGTACCGTGATCAAGCAATCCCTCAGACGCCGCGCCGCAGCACCGGCCCCGCTCCTGGGGGAACGATCGCCCCTCGTGCCCGCTCCGCGGCGTGCGGGCGGCTGTCGCACGCACTGTGCTAGGGGAGGAAACACATGATCCGCATCCGCACCACCATGACCGCCGGTGCCGCCTTCGTCGGCGCGCTCGCGCTTGCGCTGTCCGGCGCCAGTCCGGCCGCCGCCGCCGACTCCTTTCAGCTGGGGACCAGGACGAGCGGCCCGAGCAGCGCTGCCAGCTGCGTGGGTGACATCGACAAGGCCAGGGTCTGCTTCGATCCGAACGGCGACAAGATCTACGTCTACGACGGCGACGCCGACAGCGCCTCCGCGGTCGCCGACTGGCAGAACTGGAAGCACTGGAACGACAACAGCGTCTACCGGTCCGGCCAGTGTGTGAACTCGGAGGGCGCCGGCACCTGGGTCGTGTGCAACAAGGACTTCTACGAGGAGGGCCTGGTCCTCCTGACGGCTCGCACCTACGACCGCAGCGCCGGCAAGTGGACCGGCTCCTACGGCTACGAGTCCTTCTACACCAGCTGATCCGGTTCCGGCAGACGCGGGGCGGGCGCCCCCCCCCCCCCGGGGGGGGCCCCCCGGGGGGGCCGGGCCCCACCAACGTGGGGGGGGGGGGGGGGCGGGCCGGAATGGCCAC
>NZ_JBIBSY010000002.1:610638-784523 GCF_043078065.1 Streptomyces sp. NPDC015532
GGGGCCGGCCCCCCGCGGCCGCCCGCCCCCCCCCCCGGGGGGGCGGCCGGACGCGTCTGCCGGAACCGAACATCGTTGGCGGCTGCGTGGGCTCGCTCGATAAGGCCAAGGTCTGCTTCGATCCGAACGGCGACAAGATCTACGTCTACGACGGCGACGCCGACGGCGCCCCTGTGGAGGAGCTCCAGCACCTTGGCCCGCGATGAAGTCCTGCCGGCTCGCGGCTGTGTCCAGGACTCCAAGGAGGAGCCCGACGGTGTCGATGGCGATGCTCTGTTTACGGCCCACGATCTTCCTGCCCCCGCGTCGATACCCTGCCCGTTGGCGGGGACGGTGGGTGGAGATCTTGATGCTCTGGGAGTCGATGACGTAGGCGGTTGGTGCGTCCTCGCGGCCTTCGGCCGACAGCCGATGTTCGCTCCTCCCTAAGGCGTCGACGGTCGTCCGGTGGCCGGAGAACACGAGAGCGGGAACCGTAGCGGCTTGACCGCAGCCACGTAGTGACATGTCATCAACTCCGGCAAGCAGCTCACCTGTACAGCTGGAAAGGGACGTCATGGAGATCTACGCCTACTGGCTTGACGGTGAGCATCTGCGGTTGTCCGAGTGGGAACCGCAGGATCCTTCGCTGTCCGTCATGCTGAAGATCCAGGCTCTGCTGGGACACACGGTGGTGCTGAGCGACGTCCAGCTCATCGACAGCCCTGTGGTGCAGACGCTGTTCGAGACCGATGACTTCAGATCCTTCGTGCGCGGCTGCCCCGAGTTCCTGCGCTGCACGACTGGCGCCCCATCCGGGAGCGACCCGTTCACACTGGTCACCGCCGGGTTGCGGCGCGCCCTGGAGCCCGGCTGGCTCTCCTCGTCGTTCGACTCCGCTGAGCCCCTGGTCCGCCTGTCAGAAGCGGTCTTGGAACGAGGGGACGCCAATCCGGGGCCTCTGTTCGCCCGAGGCACCGCCCTGGGAACGCTGTACGAGGAAGGCAGCCCGTTACGGCAAAGGCTCCAGGCCGTGGCATGGACGCTGCACCACTTCTCCCGCGAAGCCGGGGTGCCACTGGGCACCAGCACGATGGCCCGCCCCATCTCCTACAGCGACGTACTCAAGGAAGTAGCGGAGCTGCCGGGCCTCCCCGGCCACGACTACGCCCCGGTGGAACGCACGCTCGCCTACCTGGAGGGCCACCTGGGAGAGTCGGAGCGTCACCGCCGAGCTCTGCTCGCCGCCCACCTCGACGCGACGAACCCACCGCACAGGACCGCGATCTGGAACACCGCGACCCAGGCGTGGAACGCGGCGGTGCAGCGTACGCTCGGCACCGACGGGGCATCCCCGCGGTCCTTGCCCGAAGCGGCCGACGTAGGGCTGTACCTCGGGAGTCCCACGGACGCTCTGTTCGAGCGATCGGACCCCGTATCGACAGCGCCCGACGACCACGGCCTGGCCTCGCATCACCTGGCAGCGGTCGGAGCACTGAGCTGGCAGGACATGGGGAAGATCCTCCTGGACGACGCCGTGACCCGCCGGCGCAACGAGTATCAGACGGCGCTGCGGGCCGCGGACGCGGCGGCGGCCGACGACGCACTCGCCGCATTGCTACGGGCTGTCAGGAAGAAGCTCCCAGCCTCCGCGCACGGATCCGGGCACCTCGGCTGGGCCGCTGTCGAAGCCGGGCTGGCAGGAGCCGGGCTGGCCATCGGCGCGGCAGACACCTTCGGGTTCGCCGCACCCGCCCTGGCCTTCGGACTGGCGGCCGAGCGGCTGCTCAGGGGCGGCCGCCAGCGGTCGCATATCGTCAACACGTTGATGAAGGCGGGCAGACGAGGCTCCTGGACACAACACGGCACCCCATGAACCGGCGGGAGGCTCAAGCGGAATGGACAGCTACGACAAGCCGGAGTTCCTTCCCCCGACCCTTTTGAGCACGCCCTTCACCCACGCCGCAGCGGGTCCAGTCGGCATGCGAAGTGCGAAGACCGTCATCGACGGGGCGGTCGACCTGTGCGACTCCCTGCTCACCTGCGACCTGGGCCGGCCACCGTCGGTCACCGTCCGGCACAACGGAACGGTCCGCTGGTCCGAGGACCCGCTCACGGCGCGCGGGAAGGCCGAATGGCGCAGGCGGCATGCAGGCGAGCGCAGTGACCCCAAGGTGGCGGTACACCGCCTGCGAACCGGAGCCCGAGGACAGGCCGAGATCGAGGTGGCACAGACCGACTGGGGCCAGGTGCAAGGAGCGCAGGCCGGCTTCCTGGCCCTGCACGGCGACTCCCGAGGGCGCACCTCGTTCCTGTCCTCACTGCTCAGCGGCGGTGCTGCTCCCGTGCCCAACATCGCCACGGTGCACGGGGTCATCGAGACCGCGGACAACATGATCCTGGTGAACCGGCGCAGCCACCTCGTGAAGTACTACCCCCTCACCTGGAGTTGCTCGTTCGAGGAGGGCATGGAGCCGGGCGACGTCGTCGAGGCCGGCTCCAACGCCTTCCAACGGGCCGCGGACAGGGGCATCACCGAGGAGTTCGGCCTGAAAGGCGGCCGGGACGGACTCACGGTGCTGGGGCTGCTGGGGCTGCTGGGCGACACGGCGGCGATGAGTGTCGCCGCCGTGGTGCACTGCCGGGTTCCTGTTCCGGCGGAGAGGCTGCGCCCCGGACCGAAGGACGCCCAAGCCCCCGATGCCTGGGAGCACACCAGGTACACCCTGCTACCCGCGTCCCCCGAAACGCTGGCGGGAGTGCTGCTGGGCGTGGCACGCACGCGGGGCGCCACCAGCCCGGACCGGCCCGATACCGGGCGGAGCCACGAGTCCCCTTCCTGGCATCCGACCTCCCGGTACCGGCTGCTGCTCACCATGCTCTTCCGCTTCGGCAGGGCACGGACGGCTGCGGCCCTGGCGCAGGCAGCCTTGCTCCAGCACAGGGCCCCGTGACGCCGGGGGGTCCGCTCCTCAATATCGCCAACGGATGTGGGCGGAATCGGTTCGCTGGGCCATCAGCCCCGGCGAGACCGTCAGGCGTGACTTCGTTCAGTCGGCGCGCGCAGGACGTTGGAACATTCGTGCTGGGCGCTGGTCCAGACGCCCGGAGTCACTGAGATCCAATGCACCTCGCGCGGGTCTCCACCTGAGGGTTGGGGCGGGCGAGTTGGGTGCGGATCAGCGGGCGATCGAGATCGCGAAGGGTGTGAATCCGCTGGAGCGGATCACGTGCGGTACGAACAGGATCGCGGCCTCCGTGGCGCGGGCGGTCTGGATCCCGCCGAGGTCGGTGATCCACTCCTTGCGCCAGCCGAGGTCGATGAGCAGTTCGCGGACGGTCTGCTTGGCCTGCGGGTCCTCGCCGGAGAGGAAGACATCGGGCGCCTGGGTGAGCGTGGCCGGCGCGGTCATCACCGGGAAGAGCATGGTGTTGAGCGTCTTGACGACGCGCGTTTCGGGGAGCGCTTCCTGGAGTTGCTCGGCGAGGCTGGAGCCGGGGTAGACCAGGTCGGCGGGCAGTCCGTCGGGACCGTCGACGGTGGCGTTGGCGACGTCGACGAGGATCTTGCCGCGCAGTTCCTCGCGCAGGGCGGCGAGCCGTTCCAGGGAGCCGGCGCCCGGGGTGGCGTTGATGACGATCCGGGCTGTCCGGGCGGCGTCGGCGGCGGCGCCCGGAGCGCGGTCCG
This sequence comes from Streptomyces sp. NPDC015532, assembly GCF_043078065.1. Classification (NCBI taxonomy): domain Bacteria; kingdom Bacillati; phylum Actinomycetota; class Actinomycetes; order Kitasatosporales; family Streptomycetaceae; genus Streptomyces; species Streptomyces sp. NPDC015532. The sequence continues at coordinate 614,306 of NZ_JBIBSY010000002.1, forward strand.
CCACGGTCACCTCATGCCCTGCCCGGGTGAGGGCTGTGGCCAGGTTGCCGCCGACGCGGCCGTTTCCGAGAACTGCGATCGTGGTCATGGTGATCTGGTCCCTTCCGTGCGTACAGGTTGTGGTGTGGGGTCAGCGCGAGAGCGTGGCGACGGCCTCGGCGTGGATGCCGGGCGCGGCGGCGAGGAAGCTCTCGCTCTGCGGGGTCCAGGGGCGGCCCTCGGCGTCGGAGATCCGCCCACCGGCCTCGGTGACGAGCAGCGCCCCGGGCAGCAGGTCCGCGCGGGCGCCGGAATACTGCCAGAAGGCGTCGATCCGGCCGGCGGCCACGTTCGCCAGGTGCAGGGTCGCGGGTACGGCGGTGCGGACGACGAGTGCGTCGAGGAGCATGGCGGTGATCGAGGAGCCGACACGCCGTACGACCTTCTCGTCCTCGTCCGGGCGGGCCTGGCTGGTGGCAACGATGCCCAGAGCGAGGTCCGCGGTGTGGGAGACGCGCAGCGGCCGGCCGTCGAGGTGGGCGCCCGCACCGGTGAGCGCGGTGTAGGTCTCGCCGGTCAACGGCAGGTGGACCACGGTGAGCACCGGCCGGTTCTCGCGCACGAGGGTGGCGGTCACCGCCCACTCGGGCAGGGCGTGCAGGTGGTTGACGTTGCCTTCGGCCGGATCCACGACCCACCATTCGCCGGACGGCAGCGCCCCGCCGTCCAGCTCGTCCTCCACCCAGCCGGCGTCCGGGCGCAGGCGCGTGAGCTGGGGGCGCAGGATGTCGAGGGCCGTGTCGTCGTTGGCGGCGAGCGCGTGCATCAGCTCGTCGCGGGTCTGGTAGCGGACGACCTCGCCGAAGCGCTCGCGCAGCGCGGAACCGGCCGCGCGGACGGCGATGGCGGTCTGGCCGAGCAGGTCGGCGTCGGAGGCGGCGAGGTCAGTGGTCTGAAGCGTTTCGGACATGGTGGTACTCCCGTGCGAGGAGGGGTGTTTGAGGCTGGTCCGGCTGGGCTGTGCGTTCCGTCTTGCGCTCTCGTCTCGAAGGTATCCAGCCCATGGATTAACTTCAAATGCATGTAAAGCACGGCTAGGATTACTCGCATGCAATTGGATTTGAACCTGCTCACCGCGCTCGACGCGCTGCTGGAGGAGGGGAGTGTGACCGGGGCGGCCGCCCGCCTGCATGTCACCGCCCCCGCGATGAGCCGGAGTCTGGGCCGGATCCGGAGCACGACCGGGGATCAGATCCTGGTGCGCACGGGGCGCACGATGACGCCGACGCCGTACGCGATCGCCGTCCGGGAGCAGGTGCACGAGCTGCTGCAGCAGGTCCAGGGGGTACTGGCACCGAGCCGTGAACTCGATCTGGCCACGTTGGAGCGCACGTTCACCCTCCGCTGGCACGATTCCCTGGTCGCCCTGAGCGGCCCCACCCTGCTCGCGGCCGTGCGCGGACAGGCGCCAGGCGTGCGGTTGCGCTTCGTCGCGGAGTCGAGCATCGACACCCCCGAGTTGCGGCGCGGCGAGGTCGACCTGGAGGCGAACGCCAACCGTCCGAGCGCACCGGACATCCGTGCCGAGAACGTGGGCGAGACCCGCCTCGTCATCGTCGTGAGGCAAGGGCACCCCCTCACCCGCGCCAGGACCGTCACCGCAGAGAGGTACGCCGCCGCCGAGCACGTCACCGTCTCGCGACGGGGGAACCTCAGCAACGCACTCGACGACGCCCTCGCCCAGCTCAACCTCACCCGCCGCGTGGTGGCGACCGCGCCCACGGAAGCGGCCGCGCTGGAGTTCGCGCGCGGCTCCGACCTCCTGGTCAGCGTCCCCGAGGCCACCACGCGGTCAGCGGTCGCCGACCTCGGTCTGGCCGTCCTCCCCCTGCCGCTCGAACTGCCGTCGGCACCGGTGTACCTGTCGTGGCATCAGCGCTACGACACCGACCCCGCCCATGCCTGGCTGCGCGGCCTGGCCCGAACCGCGCTGGCCACACGCGCAACGTCGTGATCGACGCCGTCCGACCGCTTCACCCCTGCGTCCACAAGGCCACGCGACCACACGACCAGCTTGATGCCGCACGGCCGTCCATTCGATGGCTCGCTCGCCAACAGCCCCTGACGGCCCGCCCAGTTCCGCGCCGACGCCCTCCGAACCCGGGGCCCTACGAGCTTCTCGCGCAGAGCCGTAGAGCCCCTGTGAAGAAACTCGTCATGCGGTTTCGGCGTTGAGGACCGGCCCCGCGGGCTTGCGGGTGTGGGCCCATGCGGGGAGCGCGGTCACCATCGCGACGGCCAGCAGGATGGCGAGCGCGGTGGTGAGCAGCCACGGCCCCGGGGGTGTGACCTGCGTGCCGAAGAGCCAGTACAGGCCGAGCCCGACCGGCATACCCGCCGCCACTCCGGGCACGGCGGGCAGGAGCTGTGCGACACAGAGTGCCGCGACGACCTGGCCGGGGGTGGCACCGAGGGTACGGGCGATGGACAGGGCGCGCCGGGCCTGCACCGCTGTGCTCCAGCCGAGGAGCACGGTGTTGAGCGTGGACAGTGCCACCAGCGCGACGGTGACGGCAAGCAGTACCTGGCCGGTCTGGTCGGTCCGCATCGCTCCGGGGCCGAACCGATCGGAGGCGTGGACCGTGTCGAGATCGGCGTGGAAGGTGAGCATCGCGGTGACCATGACGGTGGTGGCGGCCGTTCCGGCGGAGGCCAGGACGGCGCGGCCGGGCCGGCGGGCGAGCAGCCGGATGCCGAGCGGCAGCGACGTGGGCAGATACGCCGTCATCACGTTCAGACGCGGGTGGTGCGTGAGCAAGTACGCCGGGTCGGCCAGGGCGTGGACCGTGCTGGTGCGGACGGTGCGCACGGCGGGGCCGAGCGCACCGGTCAGCGCGACCAGGACGGCGAGGAAGACCGCTGCGAAGACGGTGCCGGAGTCCGGAGGGCTGACGGTGTCGAGCAGCGCGGCGCTGGGATCGACCAGGTGAGGGGCGGCCAGAGTCCCGGCGGTCAGTCCCAGCGCGGTGGCCAGGACGGTCAGCGTCAGGTACTGCGCCAGCAGTACGGCGGTGACGGTGCCGGGGCAGGCGCCGACGGCCTTGAGCAGTCCGGCACGGCGGTTGTCGCGTGTGGCGCGTGCGGTGGCGAACGCGGCGAGGGTGACGATGGCGGCCACGGCGAGCAGCCAGCCGCCGATGACCAGGGCGGGCTGAGTTTGCTTGATCATGTTCGCGTCCGTCTCGACGACGTCCCGCCAGGTGCGCGTGGTGACCCAGGGGTCGTCCTGGTGGTCGGGGGTGAACACGCCGTCGAGCCATCGGAGGGGCGCGGTGGGGTCGGTCAGTTTCAGATGGATCAGGTAGACATTGGGAGTGTCTCCGGCTGCCGCGCGAGCGTCTGCGGCGGTCAGCCAGATCCTGCCGCCCTTGTCGGACGGCCCGGGTCCTTGGGCCCAGTCGCTCCAGGGATACACCGGGGTGGCCGCGCTGATCGCGGTCCCGGTGACCGGGTAGGTGCGCCCGGTGATGGTGACATGGTCGCCGACGCGGCTGCTCGACCGGGAGCACTCTGAAGGGAATCATGGACGGGTGACGTCGACCGAAGCGGCAGCAATCGCTCTACAGGACCATGCCGTCCTCTGGAGCGTGGGGGAAATCCGCGCGAGCGAGGTCGTCGACGCCGCCTGTGATGCGCTCGTCGCCGGACTCGACACCGCCGGCCTTCGCATCCTCGCCGCGTGCACGCGCGCCGAGGCGGACTACGACGTCCACGACTTGCTTCCCATAGCACTCGCCGAACTCGGCCTCACCTTCTGTCCGGTCGCCGGCGAGGCCGGCCAGGAAGCCGCCGCCCGAGCCCTCGCACGCCGCATGCTCGCCGGCGCCTTCACGCCTCGGGAGTTCACCTTCCGGCTTCATCAGCGCTACGGACATGAACTGCCCCTGACTGAGCGGCTGGCCGAACTCGACGACGAGTACGACATCCTCGAATGCGGCGACAGAACCGTGGCCCAGGTCGATGCCGAGGTCACGGCCGAAGCCCGCCGCCTCGCGACCCGCCCCACGGTTTTCGCCGAACCCACGGACACGCTCAGCTGATGGAGTCTCCCCCTCCGCTGTTCGACCTCGCCGTGTGAAGGCGAGCTTCGGTTCACTCCGGATAGAGAGCTGCCAAGCGGGGCAGTCTTCGTGTCATCTCGCTGTGGTCGTCGAAAGCGACGTTCCAGGCGGGGTCCAGCTCCGGGTATCGGATGGTGAACGCGTCGTGAGGAAGTTGTTCACCGGTCGCAGCGAGGTGCGCGTTCCAGACGATGCTCAGCGTCTCCTCGCATGCGAGATCGAGTCCGTCGACCGCTGACGCCCGCACGATGGGCAGTTCTGCCAGGGCATCGGGGTCAGCGACGGTGCGCTCGAAGGCCTCGCGTCCCTGCGCGATCAACCAGCCACGGAAGTAGTCGAAGCCGTCGTCGGAGCATCCACCGTTGATCATGTAGGCAGCGGCCCACAGAGGGTTCGTGTAGGACTCTGCCATCAGGCCCCACAGCACCTGCTCAGCGGCGACGATCTCCTCGGGCGGGTGCGTGGCCAGCTGTGAGGTTGCCCGGCGGGCGACATCTTCGCCGTCGTTCGGGTCGGACGCCTGATGGCGGGCTGCCTCGATGAGCTCCCAGAACTGCTGCTTGTTCATGGCGGCAGAGCATGCCACCTGGTACTGACATCGGGCCGGTCCATGACGTCCGTGCCCCGCATTCAAGAGGCCATGGTCGCCACGCTCGGACAAACCTGGATGCCCGATACATCGGCGACAGCCTCGCCCACGACAGCCGGGGCCCGGGATCCGGGCGGGATTTCTCCGTGGTGCCGGCTGCGCCTGACGTCGTGACTGACTGTCTTGTCAGGTGGAGCAGTCGAGCCCGGCCACCTGAGAGATCTGAGGGACCTCTGAAGAGGTTGCCCGAACGGCGATGAGTTCCAGCAAGGTCCCGGGTCTTCAGGTATATCCACCTTCCGCGCGCGATTTTGGAGGCACCTTGAAGCTCTTGCTCACGTCAGGCGGCGTCACGAACCCAAGCATCCACTCGGCGCTCGTGCAGCTTCTCGGCAAGCCGATCGCCGAGTGCCACGCCCTCTGCGTCCCGACAGCACAGTGGGGTCACCCGATGTGCGGTCCGGCATCCGTGCGGGGCTTCGTAGCCGCCGAGCCCAGGTGGCAGCACTTGTCCGGCCTGGGCTGGGCGTCGCTCGGTGTCCTTGAGCTCACCGCACTGCCCACCATCGGCGCCGAGCGATACGTCCCCTGGATCCGGGAGGCCGACGTGCTCCTGGTCGACGGCGGCGACGCGACCTATCTGTGCCACTGGATGCGGGAGTCCGGGCTGGCCGATCTGCTGCCTTCGCTGCCCGACACGGTCTGGGTGGGAGTGAGCGCCGGAAGCATGGTGATGACGCCCCGGATCGGGGCGTACTTCGTCGAGTGGCCGTCCGCACCGGACGACCGCACCCTGGGAGTCGTCGACTTCTCGATCTTCCCGCATCTGGACGCCTTCCCGCAGAACACCCTGGCCGACGCGGAGCGGTGGGCCGCCGACATCGGCGTCCCGGCCTACGCCATCGACGAACAGACGGCCATCAAGGTCGTCGACGGCTCCGTCGAGGTGGTCTCCGAAGGGCAATGGACCAAGTTCGGGTCATAGTCGCCCGGCATCCGAGACGTCGCGTCGTTCCGCGAGACCCCCGCAACGCGCCGCGACCTCGGTGACTGCTGCGCCGACGGCCACCTCCATGACCGCGTGATCGCCTGCTCGAACCGAACCCGACGTCCGACCGCCGAGGACTCAAGCCGCGCTGCCCGGTCTGGAGTGCTGGTGACTCCATGCCGCTGCCGGTCCGTCGGGCTACGTACGCCCCTGAAGAGGGAGCCCAGCCGGGCCCTGATGCCGACGGAGGGATCAGGGCGCGGCGGAAAGCCTGTGCCACCAGTGACCACACCCGTTCGAACAGGAGCGTTCACGGCGTCGCCCGTCGGCGATCCCGAGCACCGCCACCAGGAGCCGGAACGCCTTTCGGCGTTCGTCGAGGGGAGTCAGAGAGGCGATCTTCCCCAGTTGTTCGTCGATCCGACCACGTGTGATCAGCACTGCTGGCGTATGCGTGGAGCGCAGCCCCGCCCGACGGATGGCCTCCGGTCCGTCCTCGGCGACGGTGCGTGCCTGGACACAGTGGTGGCGCAGAAACAGCAGCGCCTCGGACTGCTCCTCCGGGCCGAGTGCGTCGAACCATGCGATGCCCTGTGACATCGGGCGGAGCCCCTGGGCAAGTTCGTTGAGTATGACGTCGCGTTCGGTCACGTCTGTCTCCAGTCGGGCAAGCGGCGCTTCGCCGTGGAGGCGGGGTCAGTGGAACCAGAGAACGAGTCGCACATGGTCGGCGCCATGGAGTCCGCCGAGTGTCCGCATCACGCTCCAGACCGGCCCCCAGTGGGTTTTGTCTCCGGCGACCGATTCCCGGCTTCGCGTGCCGGAGCCGTCTGTTTCCTGCCAGTCGGCCGAGGCGAGCTCGGCCCACGTGATCCATGTCGTGCCGTAGGTGTCACGAGATCCGCCGTACGCGGCGTACTCGGTCTGGAGCTCCTCGGACGCGTCGCTCGGAAAGCCGCGGTCTTCGGCCAGAGGGCGGAAGTCGACGTAGTTCCGGATGCCGAAGAGGCAGGCGAGGGCGTCGTAGGTGTTGCGGTCGTTGAGTAGAAAGAGGTCGATGGCGGCGTGCCACCCGGAGTCCTCGTCGTCCGGGCCCCAGAGGCGGGCACCTGGCCGACACTCGATCATCCCGCTGAATTCGGTAGACATGCAGGCATGCTGCCCGCACGGCCCATGAGTCGGCACCTGCTTTTCCTTCGTCAGACCAGAGCCTCGTGGTCCAGCGACCCGCAAGTTCTTCCAGTTCGGCGGAGCCGGCGTTGGCCAATGCCCGAGTCAACCGCTGGGGCAGAGCGAACACCTCAACGCCATCGCAGAACGACCAGCCCGTCCAAGGATGTTGGCCCGTGGCCTCGGTCAGCCGGTGAGCCATGGCGCTGCGGGCGGCTGGCTTTGCATCTCAGTGCGGAAGTCGTCTCGAGGTAACTGCGGGAATCACCTTCTGACCGAGTCCGCACACGCTCGCGTCGCTCAGTTCTCGGCTGCTGCTTCGAGCCGCTCAGTCGGTCCTGCGAAGGCGAGACACAAGGACCGAGAGCTGAGGAGCCAACGGCCTTCGACCTTGCAGAACGAGTCCTCGTAGTGGCCGACCTGCGTCGGGGCCCGCGGCGGAACGAAACCACCTGTGTGTCCGTCAACGCGGTAGGTCGTGAAGTATGTGGTCGCGGTGGCTGTCACCTCGGATGTGACGGTGACCAGGATGTTCGTGCATATCCGGCGAGAGAGCCGGTCCGCAGGCCGGCCAGCGAAATACGACCGAAGCGCATCACGGCCCTGAATCCGGCGGTCGCCTTCCACCCACTCCCAAAAGCCGGTATCCGTAAACAGATCGGCCACGTCGCTCGGGTTACCGAGATCGAGCTTGTGCACGAACTCGACGATGAGGCGTTCACAAGCACGCTCGGCAAGCAGACGGTCTGTGGGATCCAGCGCTTCAGTAGCCATCCCCATGTCGTATCAGGATGATCAAGGACACCGCGACAGCTTTTCCGCCCCACGAGTTCGCAACAGGAGTAGGGGCGGGCCTTCTTGAGGTGTCGCCAGCAGATGAGGCTGCATGCCAGGGAGACGAAGGCGTCCTGGAGTTCGAGGCGTCGTTCCTATCGGGTGGCGAGGCGTTTGACCTGGTGGAGGAGGGCGAAGGCCTGCTCGGCGACGTAGCGGAGTTGGTGAAGCTCCGCCTGTCGTTCGCGAAGGTCAGCCGTGTGGCGTGCCTGCTACCGGTTGGCCGTGAGGAAGTCCTCCAGGATCTCGGCAAACCGCGCCGGCTGCTCCTCGGCGGGGTAGTGGCCGCAGTCGTCGAGGACGACCTCCGTGACGTCGTCGGCCGCCAGCCGCATCGTCTGGGCGACATTCGCGCCGCTCCACAGCGCGCCGCCGACGGCGAGCACCGGCAGCGTCAGCCGGGTCTTGCTGCGCTGCTCGTTCTGCGCGATCGTCTCGTCCAGCGCGCGGTAGTACGCGAAGCTCGCCCGCAGCGCGCGAGGGTCGGCGGCGATCGCGTCGACGTAGACGTCGACGGCGTACGCGGGGATCGCGTCCGGAGTAGCTGCCTTGGTGGTGAACTGCCAGCCGAAGAAGAGTCGCTCCCGTCCCCGGACCAGTTCCTCGTTGAGGTCGGTGAGCCGGTTGAAGCCGAACTGCCAGAGCTTCAGGTTGACCGCGGCCGGGCCGAAGAACGGCGGGGACGGTGTGAGACCGGGGATCACTGCTTCGAGGATGGCGAGCCGGCCCACCCGCTCGGGGTGATCGGCGGCGAGGGCGTATCCGGTCCACGTACCGATGTCGTGGCCGACCACGTCGAACCGGTCGTGCCCGAGCGCGGCCATCAACGCGACCAGATCGGCGGCCAGCGTGCCGGCGTCGTACCCGTCGTCGGGCTTGTAGGAGAGCCCGGCCCCGCGCGAGTCGACGGCGACGACGGTGTGCCGTCGGGCGAGCGCGGGCATCACCTCCCGCCAGGCGTACCAGGTCTGGGGCCACCCGCCGATCAGCAGCAGCGCGGGGCCGTCCCCACCGGTGACCGCGTGCAGCCGCAGTCCGTTCACCTCCACGAACCGGCTGGTGAAGACGTCAAGGAATCCGTCAGGCAGCCGCAGCGAACTCAGGCTTGTCATGTTGGCGACCCTACACATCTTTGAACGATCGGTACAAGATGTGTAGACTGACGGACCATGGCAGGCCGCAAGCAATTCGACGTGGACGAGGCGCTCCGACGTGCGATGCACGTCTTCTGGCGCTGGGGTTATTCGGAGGCCTCGATCGATCGTCTGACGGAGGGCACGGGCCTGGGCCGGGGCTCGCTCTACGGCGCCTTCGGCGACAAGAGCGCCCTCTTCCGCAAAAGCCTCCAACGGTACGCGCAGACCTACCACCCGCTGTACGAGCAGGCACTGTCCGGCCCTCACCCGAGCCCGAGCGCCGTTGTGGCCGCCTTCCTGCAGGTCGCCCTGAACCGCATCGCCGACCCGACGGTCCCGGACGGCTGCCTGCTCACGGTGTCGGCAACGCAGTTCCCGGCCCTCGACGCGGAGGGCCGGGCGATGGTCCGCGCCATGATCGACGGTTTGCGGGCGAGGCTGGAGCAGGCGCTGCTGGCGGCGGGGGCCGGCGAGCAGGAGGCGGCAGAGCTGGCGTTGTGCACGCTGGCGACGAACAAATCTCTGGCGGTGCTGAGCCGCGTGGGCTTCTCGGGCGAAGACCTGGCAACCGTCGCGGCAGCCGCCGCCAAGAATGCCAAGGCTCTGCCGCATCGACCGGCCGAACCGTCGGGGCCGCGATAGGCGGGAACGGCTCCGTCGCCGGCGGGATGCCGTCGACGAGGGCGGGAGTCTGCGTGATGTCGTTGGTGTACGCCGGCCGATGGTTCGGAAAGCCGACGAAGGAACAGGGCGGCCGTCGGAGCGGCACGGGTAACCTGCGCGAATGAAGCGGATTCAGCGGGCCGCCGGCGCGGTCGTCGGCGCAGCCGCGGGTGACGCACTGGGCGGTCCCTTCGAGTTCGGTCCCCAGGGAGCATTCTCCGCGCGATTTCCCGCGCCTGGTGCCGGTGGCGAAATGTGCGGAGGCGGCGGCTGGGACCCCGGCGAGGCCACCGACGACACGCAGATGGCCATCCTGGTCGCGGAGTCCCTCCTGGAGCAGGGCGGACTGGATCTGCCGGACATCTTCGCCCGCTTCCAGCGGTGGGCGGCAGCAGAGCCCAAGGACATCGGCCTGCAGACCGAAGATGTCCTGACCAACGGCATGCCCTGGGACCTCGCCGCCGCAATCCACTTCCAGGTCAACCAACGAGCAGCGGGAAACGGCTCCTTGATGCGGGCATCCACCTCCGCAGTCCACTTCGCGGCCGCCGGCCAGGAAGCCACCATGGACGCGGCCCGCCGGATCGCTGCCCTGACCCACGGCGACCGCGCGGCCTGGGAAGGCACCGCGATCTTCCACGAACTCATCCGCGTCACGTTCGAGGACACCGACCCCGTCACCGCGCTCCCGGACATCCTGGATCAGGTTCACCCCGACCACCGCGGCCGCTACGCCACCGTCCTCGCGCCCGACTGGCACCCCGATCAGGCAACCGAGTTCAACGGTGCCGTCTGGCCCTGCCTGGGCTCCGCCGTCTGGGCCCTGCGCTCCACCACCAGCTTCGAAGACGCCATACGCGCGGCGATCGACCTCGGCGGGGACACGGACACCGTCGCCGCGGTGACCGGGGGCCTCGCAGGGGCGTACTACGGGCTGGACGCAATCCCCGACCACTGGACGCAGCCGCTCCATGTCCCCCTCCCAGGATTCGACGGACCGGTGCTGCGCCTGGGAGATCTACTCCGCCTTGCACGCCGCCTCGAAGAGGGCCCTTGATGAGAGGTGCGGCAGCCCGCATGAACGCGAGCTGGTCATCTAGCGGGACGGCGCCCTGACTTTCGGGGCGGCGCAGTCCCGGGCCGTGTCCTCGCCGGCGCGGGCGCAGACGTTGGCCAAGGGCTTCCCAGGGGGTATGCGGTCCGGGACTGCCTGAACCATCCGGGACACGGGGCGTTCGGGGGCAACCCTGTCTGGAGCGGCGCGCTTCCCGGATCGACGTGCTCGCGGATATCCCCCGCCGATTCAGGCGGTCCCGGCGGAGGACGTCGTGTTCGCGAAACCGGCTTTCGATGAGCTTGTCGACCTCGGCAATCGTCCACTGTCGAAGACGATGCTCGAGCAGGGCTTGACGATCACCGGGCAGGAGTTCCACAGCTCGATCCCGGCCCTGAGCAGTTCCAGTACCGCCCGTTTCTCCGCGGGAGTCCATGCGGCGTACTCGTCTCCGAACAGCTTCTCGTAGGCGCTGTTATGCACGGCGCTTTGCTCGGGCAGCCGATGGACCTCGCTGAGTCCTCGGGCCAGATCCTCGAAGAAGTTCCATGCCTCCAGCACCGCACCCGAGGGGACGCGCCGGCGCACTGGGTCCTCCAGCCAATGCTGAACACGGGTGAGCTCCAGAATGTCGGCCTCAGGAGTGGCCAGCCTGCGCCCCCGACGGCTCGCATACACGCGTGCCTGCCGAACGGTCGTGAACACCGGCACCGGACAGCGATCAGCTTCGGGCAACGCCACCACCCGATCAGGTTCGTCGCCCTCGCCACCGACCCACAGAACTACCGCGTTGCGGCCGAGACCGCGCACTCGATATGCATAGAGAGTCCCACGCCTACGGCGACGTCCGGCCGCAAACACATCTGCCATCTCGATCTTTGCCACGCCCTCACACTGGCACGACCCACGAGAACCCTCGCGGATTTTCTCCGCGGCGATGTCATGATCGAAAAACCCGCAGAGTCCCGCTATCCGGCCAACGATGCGAGCAGAGCCACTAGTTCGGAAGCTCCGGGACCCGCCGCTGCACGTCGTAGGGGGCCTCTCGATGCCAGACCCGTCCCCACTCCCGGGCAAGAAGTGCGCCGGCCACGAGAAACAGGACCGCTCCGGGCCAAATGATGTGGGGCACCTCTACGAGTGTGGAGATCGGGGCGGCCACCCAACCGCAAGACGCCAAGGCGAGCACGACGATGCGCCCTGCTCGCCCAGGGAACCTGGCCACGTCCGCCATGCCGTCGTCCTCCATGTTTGCTCCTCGCACTGCGAGCGGCAGTGTACGCGCGGTCGGTGGAACGGCTTGGAGGTCTGGCCTCATCCTTATCAGGTCAATCGCGAGGGATCGTTGCCGTCGGCCCATCGGCTCTGTGCTTCGACTGATCATCCATCGCGATCCGGCGTTGACCGCTGCTGATCGCGCTTGTTGGTGTCAGCCGCCGAGGTCAGCCGCCGCACGCGGTCCTGGCGGGGTCCGCCGACCCCGCTTAGCGCCGTGGTGGGGGCGATGGGGACTGTCGTCCGTGGTGTGGCAGAGGATGGTGCTCATGCGCGCTCTTTTCGACCCTCCCGAGCCCCGTCGCGTCTCGCCAGGCGAGTACCCCATGTGGGACCGGGCTCTCGCCCTTCTGAACCGGGACCTGGCGGTGACACTTCCCCAGCAGGAACCCCTGCAACTGCTGGCCCTTCCACCCAACGATGCGGAGGAGCCGGAAGGCGTCTACGTCGCTCTGGCCAATGGCGAGTGGCACGGCAATTGCCTGTACCCGGACTCTCCGGACAACCTTGCCTCTGCGCTGGCGATCGTTGCTGATGCCGCACAGGAGACCGTCACCGAGCGTCTGTGGCAGGCGTGGCCTCTGTGTAGGGAGCATGGCCTGGGCATGCATCCGAGGGATGCGGACGGGCAACTGTCGTGGTGGTGCGCGGGAGAACGGTCGCATCGCGGCCCGGCCCATGTCCGTGCGGCCGTGGGCGCGCTCGACACCTTGGGTGAGTCAAGCCGCACACGGTCTTGAAAGCCGGACGTGCCGTTCATCAAGGACGCGTGATGTCACGCCCGCGCTCGGCCTGGCGGCGCCGGACCGCCCAGATGCCGTTCAGACTCAGCGCTAGTCCAGCCTGCACAGTGCCTGGTCAAGAGGCTGTCCTCTGTGAGCGTGGAGTGGCTCGTCAGTGCTGTCGGTAGAAGACTGGGGACACTTCGGCCATGCAGTTGCAAGACGGAAAGGTACGTCCCATGAGTGGCAGCGACGGCGGGACACCTGGCAACGCCGAGTACGGCAAGAAACCCTTCAAAAGGTCGAAAAGTCACTTCACGGACCGGATCACCGCGGACGGCCGGGACGGCTGGCCCGTTGAGGCACACCGCTACCGGCTGGTTGCCAGCCGCGCCTGTCCATGGGCAAGCCGGGCGGTGATCTCCAGGCGTCTGCTCGGCTTGGAGGACGCCCTCTCCTTGGCGATCGCCGACCCGATCCAGGACGACCGGAGCTGGCGGTTCACCCTGAACGCGAAGGGTCTTGACCCTGTTCTCAAGATCCATTTTCTGGGTGAAGCCTACGCAAAGCGTGAGCCCGGCTACTCGGGCGGGGTGAGCGTACCGGCGGTCGTGGATGTGCCCAGCGGGAAGCTTGTGACCAATGACTACCAGCAGATCACGCTCGATCTCGCGACCGAGTGGACAGCCCTGCACCGGCCGGGCGCACCTGATCTGTACCCGCATGCCCACCGCGATGAGATCGATGAGGTCATGGCCGGCGTCTACGAGGACGTCAACAACGGCGTCTACCGCGCAGGCTTTGCCACCAACCAAGAGGAGTATCAGGCCGCCTGCGCAGGAGTGTTCCGCCGCTTGGACCAACTGACGCCCCGACTGGAACGTCAACGGTATCTGGTCGGGGACACCATCACGGAAGCAGATATCCGACTCTTCACCACACTCGTGCGCTTCGACGCCGTCTATCACGGCCACTTCAAATGCAATCTGCGGAAACTGTCAGAGATGCCGACGCTGTGGGCTTACAGTCGGGATCTGTTCCAGACACCCGGTTTCGGCGATACCGTCGATTTTGACCATATCAAGCGCCATTACTACCAAGTCCAAGCCGGCATTAACCCGATGGGCATCGTGCCGCTGGGCCCTGATCTGTCGGGGTGGCTCAGGCCGCATCACAGACAGGAGCTGGGTGGTCATCCGTTCGGCGACGGAACCCCTCCGGAGCCGGTGCGCGCCGACGAGGAAGTATCACTTCCAGGCAGGCCCTGACCCCGTAAGCCTGTTGACCGACCGCGGTCCGGGTCTGTACCCGGCCCGCCCCCAACCGCGTGATCGGAGCCGGTGGAGGGTAAATGCGTCGACAGCGCCCCTCGGTACCCGGCAAAGTGGCCGCCCGTGACGAGCAGTGAGCTGTGGAGCCGTGCGACCGCCGACCGCTACGACGCCGGGGAGACCGAGATGTCCTCGGCCGCCGTTCTCGGACCGACTCTGGCCTTCCTCGCCGAGCTCGCCGGAGACGGCCGGGCGCTGGAGTTCGCCATCGGAACCGGGCGAGTGGGCGTCCCACTGCGGGAACGCGGCGTGCCGGTGGTGGGCATCGAACTGTCCGAGCACATGGCAGCGGTGCTGCGGCGCAAGGTCGACGAGGACACGCTCCCGGTAGTCATCGGGGACATGGCCACCACCGTCGTTCCCGGCGAGTTCACCCTGGTCTATCTCGTCTACAACACCATCACGAACCTGCTCACGCAGGACGAGCAGGTCGAGTGCTTCCGCAACGCCGCACGTCATCTGAAGCCCGGCGGCCGATTCGTCATCGAGCTGGGCGTGCCACCGCTGCGGTTCCTGCCGCCCGGCCAGGTCGCGGTGCCTTTCGACGTCTCTGAGCAGCACCTCGGCTTCGACACCTTCGACCTCGTCGAGCAGATTCTCGTCTCGCACCACTTCACCCGCGACGGCGACGACGGCCACTACCGCCGCGGCAACTCCCGGCACCGCTACGCCTGGCCGGCGGAGCTCGACCTGATGGCACGGATCGCTGGGCTCGAGCTGGAACGTCGCGTGTCGAACTGGGACGGGGCGCCGTTCATCCAGGACTCCGCGAAGCACATCTCCGTGTGGCGCAAGCCAACCTGAGGTCGGCCACCCATGCGTGTCGTTGCGGAGCGGCGGAGGGGCTGAGGCCGACGCTTGGGCGGTGCGGTCGTCGGCCCGATGACCGGCGTCAGGAGGCTGAAGCGCATGCTTGTTCTGGGCCGCTCGCAGGTCGAGTCCCTGCTCGACGTGGACGCGCTGATCGATGACCTGGCCGCGGCGATGGCGGACTTCAGCGCGGGCCGCGCCTCGGTGCCCGACCGCGTCGCCGCCCTGGTGCCCGAACGCGATGGATTCCTGGCGGCCATGCCGGGCTTCCTGCCCTCGGCCGGGGTGCTCATGACCAAGCTGGTGTCCCTCTTCCCGCACAACGACGGGGTACAGCTGCCGACACATCAAGCGCTGATCGTGGCGTTCGATCCTGACACCGGCGAGCCCACCGCCCTGTTGGACGGTACGGCGATCACCGCGGCCCGAACCGGTGCCTGCTCCGCGCTGTCGGCGCGGCTGCTGGCCCGCGAGGACGCGACGGTGCTGGCCGTGCTGGGCACCGGCGTGCAGGCCCGGTCCCACGCCCGCGCGATCTGCCGGGTCCGCCCGATCCGGCAGATCCGCGTGGCCGGCCGGGACCCTGCGAAGGCCGCCGCCCTGGCCGAGGAACTCTCCGCCGTGCTGGAGGCCGAGGTCCGGGCCGTGGCCGGCTACGCCGAGGCGCTCGACGGCGCGGACATCGCCGCCGCGACGACGCACGCCGTCGAACCCGTGATCCGCCGCCCCTGGCTGACGCCCGGCGTGCACATCACGTCCGTCGGATTCAACCCGGCGGGCCGCGAGGTCGACGACGCCACGGTGGCCGAGGCGCTGGTGTGCGTCGAATCGCGCCAGGCCTCGCTCGCCCCGCTCCCCGCGGGCAGCAACGACCTGCTCGCGCCGATCCGCGACGGCCTCATCACCGCCGATCACGTGCACGCCGAGCTGGGTGAACTCATCGCCGGCAGCAAACCGGGGCGCACGTCGCCGGACCAGATCACCCTCTACAAGTCGGTCGGCACGGCGGTGCAGGACGCCGCGGCCACGGCCCTGGTCGTCGCGGCGGCCCGCGAGCGGTCGATCGGCGAGCAGATCACGCTGCGCTGATGCCGCCGGACAACACTGTGCGCGGAACACCGCGGCGACCTGTCACCGGCGGGCGAGCACTACGCGCCGCGTTGGAGATCGGCCCCCGGATCGGTCAGCGTTGGATGGTCGAGGAGGCCGAGAGTGGGCTCGGGCGGATCGCCGGGCCCGCGGACCGCACGCCGGAGCACGGCGGGATCTGATCGGCCACGGCGGGCAGTCAGGCTCGCGGCGACGGCGCGGCGGCCCGAGGCCCGGAGGCTGGGAGGCTCGGCATCAGCTGTCGGTGATCGCCGGCAGGAGCTGTCGCAGGAGGTCGTCGAGGTCGGATTCCTCGTTGTTGCACAGGATCACGACGGTCACGTCGAGGTCGGGGAGCCGGCCGAGGAAGGACCGGTATCCGGGGTTGTCACCGATGTGGAAGCGCGCGGTGTGCCCGGCCAGGGTGCCGAGTGCGTAGCCGTACCCGTAGCTGTCGGCGACCGCGGGACCGTCGGTGCCCCATGCGCCTGCCATGGACGCGTGCGGAGCCACCATCGCCTCCCGCGAACGGGCGGTGAGCAGGTGTCCGGCGTCGAAGGCGGCCGTGTAGTGAGCCAGGTCGCCGACGGTCGACCAGAGGTCCCCGGTCCCCGGCATGGCGGCGAACTCCGGGACGTCGACGCGTCGGTTCTCCCGGTAGCCGCGGGCGGCCGTCTCGGGCGGAGCCTCACCGACGCGGGTGGCCGTCATGGCAAGGGGGCGCAGGACGTGCTCCGTGACGAAGTCGGCGTACCGCTGCCGGGTGACACGTTCGATGATCCGCGCCGCGAGGAGATACCCCGGTGAGCTGTAGTGCCAGGTGCGGCCCGGTGTGCCGCGAAGCGGCACCTTCGAGAAACGGTCGAGGAAGGTGGGGGTGTCGCCGGGATGGTCGATGTCGAAGCCGGGGAGGTCCCGCCAGTGGCCCAGGCCCGATGTGTGGGACAAGAGTTGATGCAGGGTCAGCTGCCGCCAGGGGTGGGGGCAGTGGGGGAACCAGCGGGTGACGGGATCGTTGAGAGCGACCTCTCCTCGCTCAGCCAGGAGCATCACCGAGGCGGCGGTGAACTGCTTGCTCACCGAAGCGATCTGGAAGCGGGTGTCCGTCGTGCACGGTGCCCCGGCCTCGGCGTCCGACATGCCGGCGGAAGTCCGCACGACGGTCGCTCCGCCGCGAGTGACCAGGATGGCACCGGAAAATCCGTCGATCGTCTCCACGCGGCAACCATAAGGGTCCTCGCCGAGGGCGTGCGGGTGAGGTCGAAGGCGTCCGATCACGCGGAGGGAGGGAGCTGTTCGCGTACCCATCGGGGGTCGGGGTTGGTGTGTGGCCGGCCCGCCACGACGACGGTCGGCACGGTCTCATTGCCGTCGTTGGCGGCCCGGACCACCGCGGCGGCCTCCGGGTCCTGCCAGATGTTGACCCAGTGCAGCCGGCGGGCGCCGCGGCCCAGCCGGATGCGCAGTCGCATGCAGTACGTGCAGCCCGGACGCCAGAAGACGACCGGCCGGCCGTCGGCCATGCTGCGGCGCTGTGCCTCCAGTGCGCCGATCGACGCGGGGAAGATCAGGGGCGAGTTCACGCCCGCGAGCACCAGGAACGCCGCCAGGAGTGCCGCGGCTGTACCGGGGTCCCCCTTGAGGATGAGCCCGGTCGCGACGACTGAGCCGCAGAGCACCAGCACCATGGGCAGGATCCAAGCGCGCATCATGGTGACGAAGACTATCGGCGGCTGTTTCATCCCGCCTTCGCCGGGTCGATGCCGTACAAGGTGACGGCCACGTCCTGGCTCACGTCGCAGGCCTTCTGCCGGTCGGCCGGAACGGCCCACAGCGGTATGAAGCGTGACGCGGCGGACGAGGAGTCCATGCGCAGGAAGTGGCAGACACCGTTGATACGAAGGGCCAGGAGGTGGACGTCATCGTTCTCGCTCCTTTCGGAGACCACGTCGACCGTGTCCTTGGTGGTGACCAGGCGTTTGTCCTTGAGGAAGTCCAGGGCGCCCTGCGTCGTCTGCGTGTACCCGTGAGTCGTCATCGGCCGGTAGGCGTACGGGCCGGTGGGCCGCCGCGCAAGGAGCGCGCCCATCTGTGCCGTCAGGCTGCCGGGCTCGCCGTCGGTCCGCGAGGCCGGGCACGTCATGGCGGACCGGTCCACGCTGTGGGGGCCGAGAGCAAACGTGAAGCGGTAGCAGCGGACCGGATAGGCGTCCGCGGCGACGGTCCCTCCGGCGGGTGGCACCAGCCCCAACATCACTGTCGCGGTGCGGAGGTTGGGGTCCGGCTGCCCCTGGGCCCTGCCGAGGCTCAGCAGTACACCGCCGCGCGCCTCGGCCTGGGCCACCAGCGTGCCCTCGGTGAACTGCCCCCCGTAGGCCCGACCGCCCGAGTAGAAGCCCGCGTTCAGGTCTCCGCGCAGGTCCTCGGCGAGCTCGGCGGCCTGTGCGTCGACAGCGGATGTGTCAGCGGCGGTGGCCTTCTGGTAGATGATGGTGCCGGCCACTCCCATGACACAGGAGGCGAGCGCGATCACCGCGTGGACAAGGACCCGCACCATGGTGCCGCGTTCCCGACGCGGCCCCGAAGCGGGCTGTCGGTCCTGCTGAACCGCCGCAGCGTGCACCGTCATGCGTTTCCCTCCGTCGATCAGAACACCGCGATGTTCAACTTGCCTGCTGGTTCCTGAAGTTGTCCCTGGCCCGCCGCTCTGATTCGAGCGCCGCGAAGACTCCGAGGGCCACGGCGATCAGCGCCAGCCCCAGCAGGGCGGGGTTGACGTACCCGGGGACGGCGGCCGCGTACGAACCGCCCTCGGTGACATAGCAGTTCACGTGCACCGGCAGCAGGGAGACGTCGACGCCGGAGAGGTGTGCCGCCTGCGCCGCGGGCATCGCGTCCCGGCACGCCTGGTTCGTCATCGTCTCGTCCCGGACCAGGTGGACCGCGCCCCAGACGTACATCAGGGCCGCTGCCGCCCCGGCGAGGGCGGCGCCTGCACGCAGCCGCACACCCAGGTCCGTGCGCCGGATGCCGTTCCGGGCCAGTGAACTGGCGCCGTACACCGCCAGCGTCACCGCGACGATCAAACCGATGAGAATGACCGGCAGGACCACGGCCGGGCTGGGCTGATCGCTGTGCATCGGATCCTTCCGCGGATGCTGCGGCCTTCAGGACGGAGAACAAAAACGGACCCCCGCGGAGGAGGACGTGAACCGCGAGGCGCCGCCATGCGGATCATAGTGCTGTAACTCCGGCGGTTCGAACGTCACTTGAGGTCAGGACGGCCCCTGGGCACGACGTCCGTCATGGCCGCGTTCGCCGATGTCCGTGAGGGGTATGACCGCTGGCTCTTCGAGTACTTCGGCAAGGCGGCCGGCCGTGAGGTCATCAGCCCGGACACCCCGCGCGAGAGGGCGCTGGAGGCCCGCGTCGAGGCCGGCGGCGCGCTCGTCGGCTCGGTCGAGGGCGTCGTGCAGGGCATCCGGCGCATGCAGGAGGCCACCGGCGGCTTCGGCAAGCTCCTCGTCTACGTGGCCGACTGGACCTCGTACGAGAAGACCAACCGCAGCCTGGAACTGCTGGCCCGTTATGTGTCCCCGCAGATCACCGGCTCCGCGTCCCGTCCGCAGGAAGCGGTGGACTGGGCCATCGCGAGCCGCGCCTGCCGCTGACCATCGCCCACGGCGCGGGGCGGATCACCCGGCGCGGGGACAGTCACACGGTGCGGGGACAATCACACGGCACGGGGGCGGCACGTTCCGTCCCCGCGCCGGCCCCGCCCGGCCACCAGACAACCTATGGAGATCACATGCTGGAGCAGCGTTCCTTTCGCGACATCCTGGGCCGGTTCACCACCGGGGTCGTCCTGATCACCGCTCGGACGGAGGCGGGCCCCGTGGGCATGGCCGTCAATTCCTTCACCTCCGTCTCCCTCGACCCGCCGCTCATCGCCCTGTGCGCGGCGTCCACGTCGACCACGTAGCCCGCGATCCGGAAGGCGGGAAGCTTCGCCGTGACCATCCTGGGCGGGCAGCACGCGCAGTTGTGCCGGACCTTCGCCGCCAAGGGCGCCGACCGCTTCGGCGGCGGCGAGTGGGACTCCACCCGTGCCGGGCACCCCATAGCCGCGGACGGTCTGGGCTGGCTGGACTGCCGGATCACCACCATCCACCAGGCCGGTGACCACGAACTGGTCATCGCCGACGCCGTCGAGGGCGCCGTCACCGACGGCGAGGGTCCGCTGGTCTTCCACGCCGGGCGCTTCGCCGAACTGGTCGCCTGAGCCGGGCCGCCGACGCCCGCCCCACCGCCGGCCACGAGAAGGGCAGACCCGCGTGTCTTCGACCGAACCCTCGCGCGCGTTCCTGGCACCGGACCACGGTCCCGGTCAGGGCGAGCTCTCCTACCTGCGCACCGCGCCCCGTCACCTCGTCGACCGCAGCGCCATCGCCGACGTACTGATCACCGACTGGCAGCGGACGGGCGCCGACACCTTCTTCCTGGGCACCCAGTGGCCCCGGGGCCACGCCTTCTACGCGCCGATCGCCGGCGCCTGGTACGACCCCCTGCTGGCGGCCGAGTCGCTGAGACAGGCGTCCCTGCTGGTCGGCCAGACCTACTACGGGATTCCCCGCGGCCACCAGTGGGTCGTCGGCGAACTGGACATCGAGGTCGTCCCGGCCGAGATCCGGCTGGAGGTGGCCCGCTCCCCCGACCCGGACACGGGGGCGGGGGCGGGGGCGGGCGCCGCGACCGTCATGACCGTGGAGGCCGAACTGCTCCGCGACGACGACGCGTTCGTCGGTGCCGGCCGCATCAGCCTCGACGTCCTGTCGCCCGCCGCGTACGCCGGGCTGCGCGGGGACCGTCTCGGTCCGCCGACGGGTCTGCCGCCGCTGCCCGAGGCACTGCCGCCGCCCGTCGTGGGGCGCCTCGACGTACGGGACGTGGTGCTCGGCGTCCCGGCCGCGCGCTCCGGACGGGGCGGTCACACCTGGCAGTTGCGGGTCGACCCCAGCCACCCCGCGCTCTTCGACCATCCCATGGACCACGTCCCCGCCATGCTGCTCCTTGAGGCCGCCCGCCAGGCCGCGCAGGCGGTGTGCGCCCCGTACCGTGTTCTGCCCGTCGAGGTGCGCAGCGCCTTCCACCGCCCCGTGGAACTGGACCTCGCGTGTCACATCGCCGCGACGCCGCTGCCCCAGCAGGACGCGGCCGAGGACATGGCGATCCGGGTGACCGCCTCCCAGAACGGCACCCTGGTCTTCGACAGCCTGGTGGTGGCGGCCCTGTGCGACTGACCCCGGCGCGGCGCTTCGCCGCGGTTCTCGGCGGCGGTCCGCCCGGCGGGGTGCCGTACGGGGTCGCACAGGCCGTTTCCCGGAGGATCAGGCGGGTCGGGGTGATGACCGAGTCGGTGGGCGGGGCCGGACGACGGGTCAGAGGTCGTTGAAGGGAGCGGCGTAGGTGAAGCTGCCGCGCAGGGCCGGCTCGTACGCCGAGAGGGTGCGTATCTGGAAGTGCTCGCCGTAGCCGGGGTCCGGTGGGGTGATGCCGTACCGCGTGCTGACGCGGAAGCCGTAGCGGCCGTAGTAGGCGGGGCTGCCGAGCAGTGCGACCAGCGGTTCCCCGAGCGCGTCCGCCGCGCCGAGCACGGTGTGGACGAGCGCGAGGCCGACGCCTCGGCGCTGGTGGTCGGGGTGCACGCTGAGCGGGCCGAGTCCCAGGACCGGGGCGGCGTCGACGTGGGCGCGGGTGCAGATCACGTGCCCGATGGCCTCGTCCCGCTCGTTCACCGCCACGAGCGACAGGTGTGGCAACCAGCCGTCGCAGTCGCGCAGTTCGTCCAGCAGGGTGGTCTCGACGGGGGTCGCCGTCCCCTGTTTGGCGAACGCGGCCGAGGTGAGGGCGCGTACGGCGGGGACGTCGGTGGGCGCTTCGCGTCGAATCAGCACCGGCACAGTGTGGGTGTGTCGGTGGCTGGGGTGCAACGGAATATCCGGCGGGGCGGCGTACTCCGGCAGTGGTGCCGGGGTGCGCCGCCCCGGGGTGGGACGGGTGTGCGGGCGGGGCCGCGGTGACACCTTCGTCGGGGCGGCGGTCAGAGGCTGCGGGCGGTGATGTCGCCGTGGGCGGTGGTCGCGTGGATGGCCAGGCCGGGAGTCGCGTCGGCGTTCCTGAGCGTGTTGCTGACCCGGCCGTAGGTGGTGCCGGCGTCCAGGGACGCGGAGACGCCGGGGGCGGCGCCGACGGTGATGTCCCCCATCTGGGTGCTCAGCGTGAGCGCTCCCCGGGCGGCCTCGGTGATGTTCACGTCGCCCTTCTGGGTGCTGATCTCGGCGGGGCCGTGGAGCCGGCCGACGGTGATGTCGGCGTCGAGGCCGGTCAGGCGGACGCTGTCGGCCTCGTCGAGCTTGACCGAGCGGTGGCCGCCCTCGAAGGTGACCTCGCCGAGCCGTCCGACACCGCGGAACTCGGCGGCGGCCGCCTTGGCCTCGACGCGGGAGCCGGCCGGAAGCTGCACGGTCACCTCGACGGACCCCGACGGGCCCAGCAGCCGGTTCTTCGCCTCAGGGGCCTCGACGCGC
The DNA here is from genome assembly GCF_043078065.1 of Streptomyces sp. NPDC015532. NCBI lineage: Bacteria > Bacillati > Actinomycetota > Actinomycetes > Kitasatosporales > Streptomycetaceae > Streptomyces > Streptomyces sp. NPDC015532. Next base: position 636,654 of record NZ_JBIBSY010000002.1, read on the forward strand.
AGGACGCCGTCGGCGTAGTCGATCCGGACCTGTCCGGCCGCCTTCACGTCGCGGCTCTTGGCACGGTTGGCGGGCAGGACCTCGACGGTGGTGTCGGCGCGGTCGGCGGCGATGAACTGGATGCGTCCCGCGGGGATGTCGATGATCGCGGAGACGGGGGCGGGGGTGTCGAACTTCTGCATGGTGCTCTCCTTCTCCGGCGTCGCGTGCCCTGGTCGGCCCGCGGTTTTCCGATGACAGAAACGCTACGTTGCATTCACGGATTCGGCAACACGTCTGTTGCGTCAGATTCTCATATCCGCAGACAGGAGCACGAAATTTGTTGCAACGACTTCAGACTTAACGCAACACTCTCCCAGGAGGTGGGTTGCAATGAACAAAGGTGAACGCTATGACTCCGGGACGGTGGCACGATCCGTGCCCATGGCTCAGTTCTCGCACTCGGCCGCGTGACCGGCACGGCGACCCGACAGGGCCACCGGCCGCGATCGCTGGGTGGTATCGCTCATCCCGGCCGCCGCGGGCAGGAACAACCATCGGGCGCCTGGCGCGCTTGCGGCGCCGTAACGGGGCGCGGGTTGCTCCGTACGGGTGAAGCCCGGGGGGCCGCCGGTGGTTACGGGTGGCCCGGGGTGGGCCGGGTCGGCATCGTTGCCCCCGCCCGATCGACCGACGTCCCCGGAGGACTCCTCATGCTCGGCACAGACTTCAGCATCGGATCGCCCAACTGGCTCGACCTCGGCAGCCCCGACACCGAGGCGGCCGCCGCGTTCTACGGCGCCGTCCTCGGCTGGCAGTTCGTCTCCGCAGGACCGGACGCGGGCGGTTACGGGTTCTTCCAGATCGACGGGAAGACCGTCGCCGCGCTCGGGCCGCTCACCCAGGACGGGGCGAAGTCCGCCTGGATGATCCACTTCAAGGCCGATGACATCCAGGCCACCGTCTCCGCCGTGACGGCCGGCGGCGGCACCGTCCGGATGGAGCCCATGGATGTCATGGGCGAGGGCCATCTGGCACAGGCCACCGACCCGCAGGGCGCCGAGTTCGCGCTCTGGCAGCCCGGCAAGACCGCCGGACTGGAGATCACCTCCGCCCCGAACACGCTGCTCTGGGCAGAGCTGCACGTCCCCGACCCGCTCGCCGGCATCGCCTTCTACGAGGGGCTGTTCGGCTGGCGCAGCCAGGACATGCAGGCACCCGGCATGACGTACCGGGTACTGAGCACCAAGGACGGCGACCAGCAGGACGCCTCCTTCGGCGGGGTGGCGCCGATGGGCGGAGGCGAGGGCGAACGGCCCCGCTGGGTGCCCTACTTCCACGCGGAGGACGCCGACGCCACGGCCGCGGCGGCCACGGCGAACGGCGGGTCCGTCCTGATGCCGGCGGCGGACGTCCCGGATGTCGGCCGCATCGCCTGGCTCGCGGACCCGTTCGGCGCCGAGTTCGCCCTGCTGAAGCCCGACCCGCGGATGTGACACTCCGGCCGGCGGCCCGCACGGCACCGGCGGGTCAGGCGGCCCGGCAGAGCGCCGCCTGACCCGCCGGTGCCGTGACGCGGGCCGCGGTCGCGGTCGCGGTCGCGGCCACGGGGCGGGGGGCGCGGACGACGGCCGCGTCCGATGCGGCTCCCCGGGGAACGGATGCCGGCTCCGACCCCGAGTCGCGGTGGACGAAGACCGTGTCCGGCGTGAGGTCGCGGCGAACGGAGACCGCGTCCGACGCCGAGTCGCAGTGAACGAAGACCGCGTCCGACCCGGACTCAAGGCGAACGGAGGCCGTGTCCGACGCGAGGTCGCGGTCCACGGAGGCCGCATCCTGTGCGTGGCCTCGCGCGAAGACGACCAGACGCAGCGCCACGAACCGTGCGACACCGGCGAGCGCGGAGGCGGACAGGTAGACGGCCTGCGCGAGCATCGCGCCGGGCGTTGCCACCAGTTGATGCAGGACGAACATCGCCACGCAGGTCACCGCGTAGGTGGCCGCGGCGGATCCGGCCGACTGCGCATGCTGGCGCCAGGTCGCGTGCCCGCCCGCGCCGAAGGTGAAGCGGGCGTGCAGTTCGGTGGCCAGGAGCGTGGAGGCCGCCGTGATCAGTGCGTTGGCCAGGCCCCAGGGAATCCAGGCGGCGAGGGCCGCCACGGCGAAGCTGGAGGCGAGCCCCACTCCCCCGCCGCAGAGCACGAAGCGGGCGAACGCGGTGAAGGCGCCGGGAGCGGCCGGGGCTGCGACCTGCCGCCGGCTCTGTGCTGTTTCCATGGTCCCCACCCCTTTGTTTGTCCGCCCGACCCACGAGGCCCCGCCCCGCCGTCGTTCTCATCATTGTTTCTTACATTGGAAACGCTACGTTGCGTTCACCAATGCAGCAACTCATTTATTGCGGTCTCTCTTAATACTTGCAGGTGAGAGGTATGAAATCGTTGCAATGGCTTTACCTCTAACGCAACAAGCCTCACTCGATTTATTGCAATGAAGGAGGGTGAACGCTACAGCCGGCGGGTGCGCGGCGAGCGGGGCGGGCTCCGTCCCGCTCGCCGCGCCTTCAGCTCCCGCCGCCGTCGAGGGCGGCGACCTCGCGCACGGCCTCGGCGATGGCCGCGAAGTCCTTCTTCATGATCGCGTCATGATTGCTGGCGACCTTCGCGCTGATCCGGATGTGCGGGTTGCGGGCGGTCACCGCGTCGAGGGCCGCGCGGATCCGCTCCTGCTCATCACCCTTGCTCCCCAGGGACGCGCCCGAGGCGACCACGTAACGCACCGGAACGGTGATGTCGTCCAGCACGGGCGCCAGTTCGCGCTCGCGGGCGAGCCGGCCGAGTTCGATGTTGGTGTCCGCCATCTGCCGAGCGTTCATCCGCGGAGTCAGGCCCGTCGGGCGCAGCAGCGGCAGGAACCAGCCCATCCGCCGGAACAGTTTCCGGATCCGCTGCTCCATGGCCTCGTCCAGCCAGTCGTAGGGCTGTGCCCCTTCGACCAGGACCGCGCCCACGGCGCGTGAGGGGTTGCGGTGGGCCCAGTGAGCTCCGACGAACGCCCCGTAGGACCAGCCCGCCACCAGCGCGCGGTCCACGCCCCTGGCCGCGAGGACGGCGTCGACGTCCCGGACGGCCGCCTCGAAGGAGTAGTCCGCCGAGCGCTTCGACTTGCCGCGGGCCCGTTCGTCGTAGGTGATGTGGCGCCATCCGGGCCCCAGTTCGGCGATGGTCCGCCGCCAGTAGCCCTGGGTGGCGAACTGACCGTTGAGGTAGACGACGGGGATGCCGGGGCCACCGGTGTCGGTGACGGCCAGGGCCGTGTCGTCGACGGGGACCATGCCGGTCCACGTCGAGCCGGTCGAGTGGGTTCTGTTCTTCTTCACGGGTCTTCTCCCCTGCTCACGAATCGTTTCTGACATTGGAAACGCTACGTTGCCTTCCCGCGTCAGGCAACATATTCGTTGCATAAAATGGGCATCTATGCAGGTGGAGACCTCGAAAGTGTTGCAACAGTAGCGAAGAGAACGCAACGTCGACCGTACCGATCATTGCAATGGGCGAGTCGTGAACGCTATAGTGCAGGCGTACAGGGACCGCCGCGAGGGATCACCGAGGAGACCACGATGCCGGGAGGCAGACTCACCCAGCAGGAACGCCAGCAGATCGCGCTGGGGCTGGCCGACAGCCTCCCCTACGCCGAGATCGCCCGGAGCCTGGGCCGTCCCACCTCGACGGTCACCCGTGAGGTGATGCGCAACGGCGGTCCCACCGCCTACCGCGCCAATCTGGCCCACCGCGCCACCGAACGCCGCGCCCACCGGCGCAGGACCGCCACCTCCCGCGGGCCCGCCGCGGCCCCCCAGCCGCACGGCCGTGACGCCGAGGCCGTGGCCGAGTACGAGGAGACGTTCACCACCGTCCTCATGGGTTCGGGCATGCCCAAGATCCCGGCCCGGGTGCTGACCAGCCTGTTCACCTCCGACGCCGGCAGCCTCACCGCGTCGGAACTCGCCCAGCACCTCCAGGTCAGCCCGGCGTCCATCTCCAAGGCCATCACGTTCCTGGAGAGCCAGAGCCTCGTCCGCCGGGAACGCGACGAGGGCCGCCGCGACCGCTACGTCGTCGACAACGAGCTCTTCTACCAGGCGACGGTCGCCAGCGCCCGGGCGAACGACGAGGTCGTCAAGACCGCGCGTCAGGGTGTCGCCGTCCTCGGCCGCGACACCCCCGCCGCCGTCCGCCTGGAGAACGTCGCCCGCTTCCTCGACTTCATCAGCGAAAGCATCACCCGCGCCGCCGAACAGGCCCGCGAAGTCCTCCACACCAGCCCCAGAACAGCCCCGGACGACGAATAGGCGACGTCCAGCGCACCGCCGACCGCGGCCGACGGGCCGACCCCCTCGAGAACAGGTCGGCCTGTACGCCCGCTGCGGCCCGTCCGGTGCGCCCCGTCACCGTCAGGCGCGTAGGTAAGTGAGGACGGCCAGGACTCTGCGGTGGGTCTTGGCCGTCGGCGGCAGGTCCAGTTTGGTGAGGATGTTGCCGATGTGCTTGCCGATCGCCGCTTCGGAAACCACCAGCTCTTTGGCGATCGCGCCGTTGGACCTGCCTTCGGCGACCAGTGCCAGCACCTCGCGTTCGCGCGGGGTGAGCCGCTCCAGCGGATCGCGGCGGTGGCGCAGCAACTGGCGCACCACCTCGGGGTCGATCACCGTCCCGCCGTCGGCCACCTTGTGCAACGCTTCCACGAATTCCTCGACCTGGCCGACACGGTCCTTGAGCAGATAGCCGACACCCGATCCGTCTCCGGAGTCCAGGAGCTCCGCGGCGTACGTCCGTTGCACGTACTGGCTGAGGACCAGGACCGGCAGCGTCGGGCGCTTCGCGCGCAGCCGCACGGCCGCGTGCAGCCCCTCGTCCTGGAAACCGGGCGGCATGCGGACGTCCGTCACCACGATGTCGGGCGGGTTCTCTTCGACCGCGGCGACCAGCGCCCGCGCGTCCCCGACGGCCGCCACCACCGTGTGACCGCAGCGGCCGAGCAGGCCGACGAGGCCTTCCCGCAGCAGCACGCTGTCTTCGGCCAGCACTACGCGAAGTGATCGGCCGGCTTGGTCAACTGGCAAGGAAACTCCACACGCAACAGAGTCGGTCCACCCGGCGGACTGGTGAGGGCAAGTCTGCCATCCAGGACGGACACCCGGTCCGCGAGACCGGTGAGGCCGCTGCCCGCCGAGGCGTCCGCGCCGCCGCGGCCGTCGTCGCGCACCTCAAGGAACAGGCGTCCGTCGCGATGACCGCCGCTCACCTGCGCGCGGTCGGCCCCGCTGTGTCTGGCGACGTTGGCCAGCGCCTCGCAGACCACGAAATACGCCGCGGACTCGACCGCCTGGGCCGGTCGGCCCGGCAGGTGGAGGTCTACGTCGACGGGGACCACGCAGCGGTCGGCGGCGTCGGCGACCGCAGCGTGCAGGCCGTAGTCCGTGAGGACCTTGGGGTGGATGCCGTGGATGAGCTCGCGCAGCTCCGCGAGCGCCTTCCCCGCCTCCTCGTGGGCCTTGCCGAGCTGATCGGCGAGCGGGCCTGGCGGGGCATCGAGGCGGGCCAGCCCGAGGGTCATCGCCAGGGCCACAAGGCGCTCCTGCGCGCCGTCGTGCAGATCGCGCTCGATACGGCGCCGCTCGGCCTCGAATGCCTCGACCAACCGGACGCGGGAACGGGCCAGTTCGACAACCTCGGCGCCGAGCTCGCCCTCACGGGAGGCGATCAGCAGCCGGGCCAGCTCGGCGCGGGCGCCCGCCGTGACGCCGAGCACGTAGGCGCACAGGGCCATCAGGAGCAGGCCGAGCACGGCGACGCGGAACGCGGTCGGCCAGGTGGTGACCGTCCACTGTTTGAGCACCTTCGCCTCGTGTCCGTCGCCGACCGTGGCCATCACCAGCGGGGTGGCGACCATGGACAGCGGGACGAGCAGGGCGACCGTGAACACCAGGGCATCGACCGGCCACAGCAGCACGGCGAACAACAGCGCGTAACCCAGCTCCCGCCAGGTCGCCTGTTCGCGCAGCCGGGTGGTCAGCCAGGCCCGCAGTCCCGGCGCGGCCGGCACCCGATGCCGACCGGGCACCGGGTCGAGGCCGACCAGGCGCAGCCTGCACCGCTCCACCGCGGCCACCGGGATCCCGCTGAGAGCGAGCAGGACGAGCAGCGGCAGCCCCACCAGGACGAGGCCGAGCGCACCGCAGACCGTGGCCACGGTCACGATGCCCACCAGTGCTGCGGCGCCGGTCATCACACCGGTGAGCAGATACGCGGCGGAACGCCAGGGCCAGGCCGACAGCAGGAAGTCCGGCCGGGACATGGCCTGCCACACGTTTCGAGGGTGCATGTGCATGACCGTAGGTGGTCCCATCGGCCGGTTCCATCGGCCCAGTGTCCGTATCGGGGGTAGGCCTGGCCCTACCCCGGGTCTCGCTCTGGCCGTACTGCGTCACGAGGGCCTTCCGGGGTTTCGTGGAGGCATCAACGAGCCGAGCGGAAGGCACTGGTGGGGGACACATGACCAACGAGGCGATCCGGTTGCGCTCCGTGACCAGGCGGTACAGCACGGGCGGCACGTACGTGACCGCCCTCGACCAGGTGTCGCTCGCCTTTCCGAGGGGGACGTTCGCCGCCGTGATGGGCCCGTCCGGGTCCGGCAAGTCGACCCTGCTGCAGTGCGCCGCGGGCCTGGACCGGCCCACGTCGGGCTCGGTCACCATGGGCGACACGGAGCTGACCGGGCTGAGCGAGACCAGACTGACCCTGCTGCGCCGCGAGCGCATCGGCTTCGTGTTCCAGGCGTTCAACCTGCTGCCCTCGCTGACCGCCGAGCAGAACGTGGTCCTGCCGCTGCGACTGGCCGGCCGCCGCCCGGGGAAGGCACAGGTGCGCGAGGCGCTCCAGCAGGTCGGGCTCGGCGACCGGGCGCGGCACCGGCCGTCGGAGATGTCCGGCGGACAGCAGCAGCGGGTCGCCCTGGCGCGCGCCCTGATCACCCGGCCCGAAGTGCTGTTCGGCGACGAGCCGACCGGCGCGCTGGACTCGCAGACCGGCCGCGAGGTGCTGACCCTGCTGCGCGGCCTGGTCGACCGGGACGGTCAGACGGTCATCATGGTCACCCACGACCCCGTCGCCGCCTCCTACGCCGACCGCGTCGTCTTCCTTGTCGACGGCCGGGTCAACGGCGAGCTGATCGGCGCCTCCGCCGAGGACATCGCGGCACGCATGACCGAGCTCGAGGTGGCACCGTGCTGAGCACCACGCTGCGCACCCTGCGCACCCGCTGGGTCACCTTCGCCGGCAGTTTCGTCGCCCTCTCGCTGGGCGTGGCACTGATCGCCGCGATGGGGCTGGCCCTGGCGTCCTCTCTGGAGGCGCCTGACCGACGGCCGGAGCGGTTCGCCGCCGCGCCGGTGGTGGTCAAGGGCCAGGACACCCTCACGGTGCCCGCCTCGATCGGCGGCCGTGCCCGGAAACTCGCTCAGCCGCGTGCGGTGCCGGACGCCGCGGTCGCGAAACTGCGGCACCTCGGGGCCGTCGTCGTGGACCGCTCGTTCGCCGTGCGGGCCGAGGGCGGGCCCGCCGATCTGGTGGGCCACCCCTGGTCCACCGCGGCCTTCGCGCCGTACAGGCTCGACTCGGGACGTGCGCCCGCGGCCGCTGACGAGGTCGTCGTCAGCGGTGACTGGGCCCGTCCGGGTACCCGGGTGCGGACCGATGGCGGCACCCTGCGCGTCGTCGGCACCGTGGCCGGGCCGGGCTTCGAGAACGCCGTGTTCTCCACCGACGCCCGGGCCGCCGAACTGTCGCCGCGCAGTCTCCAGCTCGTGGTCGACGCCGATGCGGCGGCCGTCCGTGAGGCCCTGCGCGGCACCGAGGGCGTCCAGGTGCTGACCGGGGACGCGCGCCGGTACGCCGATGCCGACCCCGACCGGGACAGCGAGGCACTCACCGCGATGAACGCCATGTTCGGCACGGCCGGCGGCGTCGCCGCGTTCGTGTCGGTGTTCGTGGTGGCCTCGACCTTCGCGTTCGCGGTGGCCCAGCGGCGCCGCGAGTTCGGACTGCTGCGCACCGCCGGGGCGACCCCGGGACAGATCCGCCGCATGGTCGTCGCCGAGGCGCTCGTGGTGGGCGTGCTCGCCTCGGCCGCCGGCTGCGTGCTCGGTTCCTACGGAGCTCCGGGGCTCGCCGAGTGGGCGGTCGACGAGGGTCTCGCGCCCCGCTGGTTCACGCTCGGCGACTACACCTGGCCCTGCCATCTGGCGTTCTGGGCGGGCCTGTTCGTGGCCCTGTGCGGCGTGCTGGCGGCGTCCTGGCGGGCTGGGCGTACCGGACCCGCCGAGGCGCTGCGCGAGGCGTCGGTGGACACCCGGGCGATGACGGCGGGCCGCCGGCTGTTCGGAGCGGCCTTGCTGATCACAGCCGCGGTGACGCTGGCCCTGGCTCTGGTGACGGACCCGAGCGACCTGCTGCGGCGCAAGACCTATGTCAGCCGGCCCATGCTGCTGATCACCGCGGTCGCGCTGCTCGCACCGGTGCTCGTGCGGCCACTGACCAGACTGATCGCCTGGCTTCCGGCCCGACTGCCGGGCGCCGGGGGGATGCTGGTGCGGGAGAACGCCGCCGCTGGGGTACGCCGCACCGCCGCTGTCGCGGCGCCCGTGCTGGTCACGGTGGCGCTGGCGGGCTCGCTGCTGGGCGCCACCGCGACCCTCGCCGAGGCGAAGGCCACCGAGGTGCGCGAGCGGACGGCCGCCGACTTCGTCGTCACTCCGGCGGGCGACGCCGGTTTCGACGAGGCGACGGTGAAGCGGCTTCGGGCCGTGTCCGGTGCCGAGGTCTCGGCGAGCTCGTCGAGCGCCGTGTACGTCCTGGAGGACGACGTGGCCCTCATCAGGTCCGAGGCCAGGGCCGTCGAGCCGGAACCCCTCGCGGCGACGGCGCGTCTCCCGCTCGCCGCGGGGAAGGTGAGCGACCTGGACGACGACTCGATCATCGTCAACGAGGAGTGGGAGCAGCACACCGTGGGCGAGCGGGTGGACGTGTGGCTCGGAGACGGCACGAGGAAGACCCTGAAGATCGCCGCGGTCATGACCATCGGCACCGGCGACAACGGGGTCTACGTCACCCCGCGTAACGCCCCCGAAGCGCCCGTCGACCGGGCCGACGTACGCCTCGCGGACGGTGCCGACCCGGCCACCGTGGCCGCCGGTCTGCGTCAGGCGGTGCGGGCCTCGGGCGGGCACGTCCTCACCAGGGACGCCTGGGTGCGGGCGGCGTACCCCGAGACCGACCGGACGACGCGGATGGGCATCTTCCTGGTCCTCGGCATCGCTCTCCTCTACACCGGCATCTCGCTGGCCAACACGATGGTCATGGCGACCTCGGACCGGGCCCGCGAGCTGGCTGTGCTGCGGCTGGCCGGTGCCACCAGCCGGCAGGTGCTGCGGCTGGTGGCCGCCGAGGCCCTGACGGTGGTCGCGGTCGGCGGACTACTGGGAGCGCTGGTCACCGGGATCAATCTGGTGAGCATGTGGAGTGCGCTGGGCCTGCTCTCGGTTACGACGTCCATCGAGATCCCGTGGGCGACGCTCGCGGCGGTCCTGGGTGCCTGCGCGGTGCTCGCGGTGATCTCGGCGGTCGCTCCGGCCGGCCTCTCCCTGCGCCGCCGGGCGGTGGAGTCGGCGGGCGTGGGCGAGTGACCTCTGGCGGGCGCCGGCCTGCCCCGGGGCGAGGGGGGTGGGCTCGGTGGTGGGCCTCATGTCACCTCGCCCCCAACGGGCGCCGTGTGGCGGGATCGGTGCCGGGCCCGTGGGTGGCCCAGTAGGCGATGGCCAGCGTGCCGGTGATACGGAGCGGGGGCGGGACGAGCAGCATCAGGAACCGCACGACGCGGGCGAAGCGCCGCAGTGCGCGCTGCTGCCGTGGGCTCCAGGTGAGGTGGAGCCGGTCGCGCAGGCGCGGTGGCAGGGTGCCGACGGTGACCAGCAGCGCGTAGTGGGCGGCGATCCGGGCGAACGGCCGCCAGAGCGGGCCCGGGAGCAGGCGGAACGGCTTGGCGGGGTGGGCGAGTTCGTCGAGGACGTCGCGGACGGACTGGTTGAACTCCAGCCGGTTGTCGACCATGTCGTCGTAGTAGGCGTTGAACGCCGCCCAGTCCGGCGGCAGATGGTGGTCCTTGAGGCCCCAGACCCGTCCGACGTCCCGCATCTCGCGGTAGTACGCCTCCGTCTCCTGTGCGGTCATGCCCTTGCCGAACAGGCTCTGCGCGTCGACCGGTCCTTTGACGAGGGTCGCGTGCACCCAGTGATAGGCCTCCGGGTCGAGTGCGCGGTAGCGGCGGCCCGCGGAGTCGGTGCCTTTCATGCCGGCGTGGACGCGGATCAGGCGCCGTGCCTCCTCGGTGGCCGCGCGCTGCCCTCCGTAGATCACGGTGCTCAGCGAGAACAGGGTGCGCTTCAACCGGGGCCAGGGTTCGGCGCGGAAGGTGCTGTGGTCCTCGACACCGGCCCCGACGACGGGGTGCGCGACCTGGAGCAGGAGCAGCTGGGGTGCCATGAGGGTGGCGCGGGCGTCCCCGAAGTAGCGCCAGGCCATCCCGCCCCGACGCGGCGCCCTCACCGCGGAGGGTGCCTCAACTCCCTTGGACTGTACGGTTTCGGGCTGGGCCGGCAGGTGCGGCAGAGCAGCCATGACACCTCCCTTTCTCCGTTGTGTCCGGAGTATTGACGTGCCCCGTGAAACAAGTCAATAGTTTTTGTATCTTCGACTCATCCACGGCCCCCGAAAGCCCGCCGCCATCACCTCCGGCCCCGTGAAGAGACGCTCCACGAGAGACAAATGCGTCCGTATCAGGACACCTACCCCGGTAGCGGGTCGTACGCACCTTGAGACATGCGGCATTTCCTTGTCATCCACCCGGAATCCGGAGGACCCCATGGGCACCCGACTCACCCCGGAGCAGGCCGACTTCGTCGCCGCCGTCCGCGACTTCGCCAAACGCGAATGCGGCACACGGGAACAGCGCGACGCGCTCACCGGGAACGGCCGTGACCCGCACAACGCCGACATCTACAGCAGACTCGCCGCCCTCGGCTGGCTCGGCGTGTGCCTGCCCGAGGAGTACGGAGGAGCAGGCGGCGGACTCGCCGACGCCTGCCTCTTCCTGGAGGAGACGTCCTACGGAATGGTCCCCGCGGGCGGCTTCATCACCACCGTGATCACCGCCAAGGCGTACGAGCGGTTCGGCACCGAGCAGCAGAAGGCCGAAGTCCTCGCCGGCGCCGCGCGGGGCGCCGTCCTCGCCATCGCCATGTCGGAACCGGCGGCGGGCTCCGACGTGGGCGCCCTCAGCTGCCGCGCGCGGCAGGGACCGGACGGCGACTGGCTGATCGACGGCCAGAAGACCTGGATCTCCAACGCCCATGTGGCCGACAGCATCCTGCTCGTGGCGCGCACCGGCGAGGCCAAGCACGCCGGGCTGACCATGTTCCACGTCCCGGCCGGCACCCCCGGGATGCAGATACGGGGCATCGAGACCATGGGCGGCCGCGAGGTCAACGACGTCTTCCTCAGCGGCGTGCGGCTGCCCGCGGACGCCGTCGTCGGCGAGGTCGACAACGGCTGGCGGCAGCTGATGGCCGGACTGAACCACGAACGGCTCTTCCTGGCCGCCAACATGCTCGGCCTGGCCCGCCGCGCCTTCGACGACGCCGTCGCCTACGTCCGCGAGCGCGAACAGTTCGGCCGCCCCGTCGGCTCGTTCCAGGCACTGCGGCACCGGATCGCCGACCTCGCCACAGAGATCGAGTGCACACGGCTGCTGGTCCGGGAGGTGGCCGCCGACTGCGACGCACAACCGGACCGCCTCTTCCCCCGCGAGGCGTCCATGGCCAAGCTCAAGGCCACCGAGACCGCCAAACGAGCCGCCCTCGAAGGCATGCAGATGATGGGCGGCTACGGCTACGCCACCGAGTACGACATGGAACGCCACCTGCGAGCGGCCGTCGTCTCCACCGTCTACGGAGGGACCAGCGAGATCCAACGCGACGTGATCGGCAAGAGCTACGGACTCTGACGGCCGCGAACGACCGGCAGGCCTTCCCCACCCGGGGTGGAGCACCCGCCGTGCTCGCGCACCGTGTTCACAGCTTCTCGACGGCCGTGAGCAGCCGGTCCACGGCCTCGTCGACCGTGGAGCGGGGGCAGCCCAGGTTCACCCGCATGTAGCCGTGGCCCTCGGCCCCGAACTTCTGCCCCTTGTCCAGCCACAGCCGCGCCCTGGTGAGCATGAACCTGTCCAGCGACTCGGCGTCCATCCCCAGTCCCCGGCAGTCCATCCACGCCAGATACAGCGAGTCGGCCGGCAGGACCCGCACCTTGGAGGTCGCGGAGTTGACCGCCTGGGCGAAGTGCGCGTGGTTGCCGCGCAGGTAGGTGAGCAACTCCTCCAGCCACGGCTCACCGTGCGCGTACGCCGCCTCGGCCGCGACCATGCCCAGCACGTTGACCAGCGGGAACACATTGCGGTCGTACTGGCGCTCCAGCTCTGCTCGCAGCCTGGGATCCGGCACGAGGACGTTGGCGCTCTGGAGGCCGGGAAGGTTGAACGTCTTGCCGGGAGACGTGCAGGTGATGCTGTTGCGTGCGAACTCCTCGCCGAGCGCGGCGAACGGAAGGTGCCTGCGGTCCGGGTTGATGATGAGGTCCTGGTGGACCTCGTCGGAGACGACCAGGACGTCATGCCGGGCGCAGATCTCGCCCATGGTCCGCAGTTCGTCCTCCGTCCACACGTTCCCGGTCGGGTTGTGCGGATGGCTGAGGATGAACAGCTTGGTGTCGGGACGGATGGCGGCCTCGAACACCCGGGCGTCGAACCGGTAGCCGTCGTCGGTCCGCAGCAGCGGCGCGAACGCGAGGTGACGGCCGTTCAGCAGGACGTCCTCGTGGAAATGCACGTAGACGGGGGGCTGGATGAGGACCGAGTCGCCCGGTGAGGAGAACGCCTGCACGATCGTCTTGAGCGTGGTGATGACTCCGGCGGTCTGCATCACCCACTCCCGGGGGACCTCCCAGCCGAACCGCTTGGCCTGCCAGCCGGTCACGGCGTCGAGGTAGCTGTCGGTCGCACCGCCCGGATATCCGAAGACGCCGTGGTCCACAGCCTCGTGGAGCGCGTCGAGCACCGCCTGGGGTGCCTTGAAGTCGGTGTCCGCGACCCACATCGGCAGCGGGTCGGCCTCGGCCTCGTCGGGTGTCAGGAACTCCTGGGCACGGGCCCACTTCATGGAGTTGCTGTTCCTGCGGTCGACGACGACGTCGAAGATCGATCCTGTCCCGGCCGCGGGGGCGCTCTGGGCTGTTCGCTCACGTCCGTAGGGGCTGGTGTCAGGTGCCATGGCTGGATGCTAACCAAGGCGGCCGGCTCGCCATGCGACGTAACCACCCGCCATCGCGTGAACATGCTCGCCCCCAGAGTTCCGGTGCGTCGGCGTACGGCTTCGGGCAGGCCGTGCCCGCCGCGGTCCCCGTGCATCGCGCAGGGATACCGAAGCGGCCGCGCCGCGAGCCGTTTCGATGTCAGAGGGTGAGGAGTTCTTCGTAGAACCCGCCGAACCGGTGCTCCCGGTCGACGAGATGGATCTCCAGGATCCAGTGGCAGGTGCGGCCGGCCTTGTCGGTGCGGCGCAGCGGGGTGTCGTTGGCGGCGGTGATGTACGACTCCGTGTCGGCGCCGTCGATCAGTTCGTGCGGGAACTCCCCGACCAGGTGTCCGGCGTGCCAGCCGCCCGGCTCCCACCCGGCCTCGGCGGCCAGCCGCTCCACTTCCGCGTACAACTGCTTCCCGGTGATGTCGTCGTGCTCGGCGAAGTGGCGTCTGCCGGCGGCGAAGATCTTGGGCAGGTCCTCCCGCAGCCGGTGCTTGAGCGGATCGTCGCCGAGCACTAAGGTGCGGCCGAAGTCGGCCTCGTACTCCTCGAAGATCGGCCCGAAGTCGGCGAAGACGATGTCGTCCGCGGCGATGACGCGGTCCGGCGGGTTGTCCCGGTACGGCGCCAGGGTGTTCGGGCCGGAGCGCACGATCCGCTTGTGCCAGTGGCGGGTGGTGCCGAAGAGTTCGTTCGCGAGATCGCGCACTCGGTCGCTGACCGCCCGCTCCCCCTCGCCGGCCGCGATGAGGCCGCGCGCCTCGATCTCGGCGAAGAGCCGCTCAGCCTTGGCCTGGGCGTCCAGCAGCCGTGCCGCACGTGTGGGTTCGTCATCAGCCATGACAGCGAACGTATGTTCCACTGAACCGCAAAGTCAATCACATTGCACCGACGTGGGGCCGCTGTACAGGGCAGACCGTTCCGGCCCCATCGCCGGCGGGACTCCGGTGCCGTCGGTGACGTACCGACGGCCCGGTACCGGCGGCCGGGCTGGATGACGACGGGTCCAGGAGAGGTGAACCCAGGGGCTCGATCAATGCCGGCCCGCCGGGGCACGGCCTCCGGCTAGGGTCGGCTCGTGCAGCCGCTCTCCGACAGCAGCGATCCGTTGATCACCGCGTTCCCCGTCGCGCTCAAAAGCGACGCCGAGGCGGTTCTGGCGATCATGCCTGCCTCTCGGCACCGGCCGCTCGGCTCGTTCTCCGTCGTTGTCGAGGGCCGGCAGGTTTCGATCCCTGAACGCCTCTACAACGACGAGCCGTCAGCCGGCGCGGTGGCCTCGCTCTCGTCGCGCCAACGACAACTCCTGAACTGTCTGTACTCAAGACACCACGACGGGATGGTCAGGCAGCGCCACCTTCAGAAGGTCATCGGCTCCACGGACCCCTGGGTCGTCCCGTTCGTCGTGCGGCTGGTCGGCGAGTACGTCGTGGAGATCCTGGACGTCATCCGCGCGGGGCTTCGTGATCTCGCCGTGCCCGGCACCCTCGCTCACCTCGCCTATGGGCAGTTCATCGTGGACAACCCGGCCTTCTTCGCACGTACGCAGCGGCAGGTCGTCAGCTACTGGAGCTGCTACTACCGCGCCTCTTACGCGACCTTCCGGGGCTACCCCGGGTGCACTGTTCTCGACCTCCTCCGGTCCGCCGCCTCCGACAGGGCGGGGCGACCCTGGCCCAGCCTCGCTCCGGCCGCCGCCAGGGTGGACGGCTACGCCTAGGGCGGGTGAACGCCCGCTCCGGAGGGGCTTCTCCGCGGCCGATCGGATGACCCGTCGGTGAGGCGTGACGGGTGACGCCCGTTGCGGGCCTAGCGTGTCGCGCATCCGGTCTTCCTCTGCTTGTCCGGATTTCTCGTACTGGTCCGGAAGGAGTGTGGGCGTGGCGCTGTCGTCCGGCATCCGTGGCCTCCCGCGGATTCTGCTCGCCCTGTGTCTGTCGGCGGTTCCGCTCGCCGGCTGCGGGAGCGGAGGCGGCGGGCCGGTGACGCTCAACTGGTACAACTTCCCCGATGATTCGGGTGCGCTGGCCAGTGCGGCGAGCGCCTGCACCAAGCAGTCCGGTGGGCGCTACAAGATCAGCTACAACAAACTGCCCCGTACCGCGGACGGGCAGCGCCAGCAACTGGTGCGCCGGCTCGCCGCCAAGGACGACACGGTCGACATCATCGGGCTGGACGTCACCTGGCCCGCCGAGTTCGCGGAAGCCAAGTGGATCCTGCCGTGGACCGGGGACAACCGCGCCGCGGCCACCCGGGACACCCTGGAGGTCCCGCTGCGGACGGCCACCTGGAAGGGCCGGCTGTACGCCGTCCCGTACAACACGAACACCCAACTGCTCTGGTATCGCAAGGATCTGGTCCCCACGCCGCCGGAGACGTGGGCCGAGATGATCCTGATGGCCGGCCGTCTGGCGAAGCAGGGCAAGCCGCACTACGTGGAGATCCAGGGCGCGCAGTACGAAGGACTCACGGTCTGGTTCAACACGCTGGTGGAGAGCGCCGGCGGCTCCATCCTGAACGCGACCGCCACGGCTCCCAGGCTGGGCCCACCCGCCGTACGCGCGGCCTCGATCATGAGGACCCTGGCCACCTCGGCGGCGGCCGACCCGTCCCTGTCCAATCAGATGGAGGACCAGAACCGGCTGGCCATGGAGTCCGGCAGCGCGGCCTTCGAGATCAACTACCCCTTCGTGTATCCCTCGATGAAGGCCAACAACCCCAAGCTCTTCAAGCAGTTCCGGTGGGCGCCCTACCCGGGGGTCGAGAAGGGCCGGCCGGCCAAGCCGACCATCGGTGGCATCGACCTGGCCATCGGTGCCTACTCCCGCCACTCCGCGTTCGCCTTCGAGGCGGCGCTGTGTCTGCGGAACCGGCAGAACCAGTTGACCGCGGCGCTCGACGGCGGGCTCCCGCCCACGCTGCGCCCGCTCTACTCGGACCCGGCCCTGGTCAAGAACTACCCCTTCGCCTCCACCGTTCTCGCGGCCCTGGAGAACGCCAGCATCCGGCCCAAGACCCCTGCCTACCAGAACGTGTCCATCGCGATCTCGCACACCCTGTCACCGCCGAACGGGATCGAGCCGAGACCGGACGTGCAGAAGATCGGTGACCAGATCGAGGACGCCCTCAACTCGAAGGGGCTGATCCCGTGACCTCGTCGGCTCCGACCGCACCCAAGGACGCGACGGGACCCAAGGACGGCCGCGCCCTGTCCGAAGGGGCCCGGCAGGAGCGCCGGTTGGGCTGGATGCTGTGCGCACCTGCCGTGATCGTCATGCTCGCCGTCACCGCCTACCCGATCGTCTACGCGATCTACCTCTCGCTCCAGCGCTATGACCTGCGCTTCCCGCAGCAGGCGGAGTTCGTCGGCCTCAGCAACTACGGCGCCGTGCTGTCCTCGGAGTTCTGGTGGCAGGCTCTGTGGGTGACGGTGTTCATCACCGTGGTCTCCGTGATCGTGGAACTCGTCCTCGGATTCGCGCTGGCGCTGGTGATGCACCGCACCATCTTCGGCCGCGGGACGGTTCGCACCGCGATCCTGATCCCGTACGGCATCGTCACCGTGGTCGCCGCCTACTCCTGGCAGTACGCCTGGACCCCGGAGACCGGCTACCTGGCCGATCTCCTGCCCTCCGGTGACGCTCCCCTCACCGAACAGTGGCCCGCCATCGGCCTGATCATCCTGGCCGAGGTGTGGAAGACCACGCCCTTCATGGCCCTGCTGCTGCTCGCCGGCCTCGCCCTGGTGCCGGAGGAGACGCTGCGCGCGGCCCAGGTCGACGGCGCCGGAGCCTGGCAGCGCTTCTTCCTGGTGACCATCCCCCTGATGAAGCCGGCCATCCTGGTCGCCCTGCTCTTCCGGACTCTGGACGCCTTCCGGATCTTCGACAACATCTACATCCTCACGTCCGGCGCCCACAACACCGGCTCGGTGTCCATCCTGGGCTACGACAACCTCTTCACCGCGCTCAACCTCGGCATCGGCTCGGCCATCTCCGTCCTCATCTTCCTGTGCGTGGCGTTGATCGCCTTCGCCTTCATCAAACTGTTCGGGGCAGCCGCCCCCGGCTCTCAGGAAGGGGGACGCTGATGTCCGCCGCCGGACGACGACGGATGTCGGGGTGGGCCCTGGTCAACATCATCGTGATCGTCTATGCCCTGTTCCCGGTCTGCTGGATCATCTCTCTGTCCTTCAAGGACCCCAGCACCCTCACCGACGGCAGCTTCATCCCGACCAAGTGGACCTGGGCGAACTACCGCGGGATCTTCCAGACCTCCGAGTTCACCCGCGCGCTGATCAACTCCATCGGCATCGCCCTGATCTCCACGGTGATCGCGGTGGTGCTGGGCACCATGGCCGCCTACGCCGTCGCCCGGCTCCGCTTCCCCGGCAAGAGCCTGCTGATCGGCATGTCACTGCTGATCGCCATGTTCCCGCCCATCTCACTGGTCTCGCCGCTGTTCAACATCGAGCGGATCATCGGCATCTTCGACACCTGGACGGGTTTGATCATCCCGTACATGACCTTCTCCCTGCCGCTCGCCATCTACACCCTGTCGGCGTTCTTCCGGGAGATTCCCTGGGACCTGGAGAAGGCGGCCAAGGTCGACGGGGCGACCCCAGCGCAGGCGTTCCGGCTGGTGATCGCTCCGCTCGCGGCGCCGGGCGTGTTCACCACCGCGATCCTGGTGTTCATCTTCTGCTGGAACGACTTCCTCTTCGCGATCTCGCTGACCTCGACCTCGGCGGCCCGGACCGTGCCCGCGGCCATCGCCTTCTTCACCGGGAGCAGTCAGTTCGCCCAGCCCACCGGTTCGATCGCCGCCGCCGCCGTGGTGATCACCATCCCCATCATCGTCTTCGTGCTGCTCTTCCAGCGGCGCATCGTGGCCGGGCTCACCTCCGGAGCCGTCAAGGGCTGACCGGCGGCAGCCGATCGTCAGGACAAGAAGGACCGACCGTGGCAGAGATCGTTCTCGAAGGCATCACCAAGCGCTACCCCGATGGTGCGGTGGCGGTGAAGGACGTCAACCTCACTGTCGGGGACGGCGAGTTCGTCATTCTCGTCGGTCCCTCCGGCTGCGGTAAGTCCACCACCCTCAACATGATCGCCGGGCTGGAGGACATCACCGAGGGCAACCTCCTGATCGACGGACAGGTCGTCAACGACAGGACGCCGAAGGACCGCGACATCGCCATGGTCTTCCAGAGCTACGCCCTGTACCCGCACATGAGCGTGCGCGACAACATGGGGTTCGCCCTCCGGCTGGCCAAGGTGGACAAGGCGACCATCCGAGAGAAGGTCGAAGAGGCCGCCCGCATCCTCGACCTGACGGAGCATCTGGACCGCAAGCCCGCCAACCTCTCCGGCGGTCAGCGCCAACGGGTGGCGATGGGGCGCGCCATCGTGCGCGACCCGAAGGCGTTCCTGATGGACGAGCCGCTCTCCAACCTGGACGCGAAGCTCCGCGTCCAGATGCGCACCCAGATCTCCCGCCTCCAGCAACGCCTGGGCAGCACCACGGTCTACGTCACCCACGACCAGACCGAAGCCATGACACTGGGCGACCGGGTGGTGGTGATGCGCGGCGGACTGGTGCAGCAGATCGGTACCCCGCAGCACCTCTACGAGCAGCCGAAGAACCTCTTCGTCGCCGGGTTCATCGGTTCGCCCGCCATGAACTTCCTGCACGCCACCGCGGAGGGAGGCCGCCTGCGCACGTCGGTGGGCGACCTCGAACTCAGCGACCGGTTCCGCCGCACCCTCGAACGGCACGACGCCCCCAGGGACCTGATCGTGGGACTGCGCCCGGAGGCCTTCGAGGACTCCGGGCTGGTGGACCAGGGCAACGCCGGATCGGGTACGACGTTCAGTGTGGACATCGATGTGGTCGAATCCCTGGGATCCGATGTCTACGCCTACTTCACCGAGGACGAGTGGCAGCCCACCGCCACCTCCGAACTCGCCGAGCTGGCTGCCGACTCGGGGATCACCGACACCGGCGCGGGCGGGCACCAGATCGTCGCCCGTCTGAACGCCGCCACGCGGGTGCGCGAGGGCGGCCGAGCCGAACTCTGGGTGGACACCGCCCACATGCACGTCTTCGACCCGGCCACCGGGGCCAACCTGACCCGGTCCGACGAACCTGCGGAATGACCGGCGGGGAACACGTATCGGCGCGGTGGGCTTCGGATCGGACTCCCGAAGCCCACCGTGCCGCGAGGATCAACGCAGCCAGCCGTGGTCGCGGACGATCGGCAGCTTCGCCCAGAGCCTGCCCAGGCCGAGGGCGTCACCGGCTGCGACGGCGGCCAGCGCGATCAGGGTGACGGCGTAGATGACGTGGTAGTCGACGAACGGGTTGGCGGACATGCTCGGCGAGCCGTCCGCGAGGTGCCTGGCGGGGGGCCATTCGGCGACCCACATCAGCGTCATCATCGCGGTGCCCGCGACGGCGGCGATCCGCAGCGCGACGCCCGTGAGCAGAGCGAGGCCGATACCGAGCAGGCCGAGCATGAACAGCCAGTCGGCCCAGGTGGCCCCTGCCCAGGAGTGGAAGGCGGACCGCATCGGTCCCGCCGCGACGGAGCCGAGGAAGCCTCTGGTCGGCGATCCGCCGTCGGCCCACCCCTTGCCGGACGGGGTGGCGTAGCCGAAGCCGAAGGTCTTGTCGAGGAAGGCCCACAGGAAGACGAACCCGGTGAGCAGACGCAGGGAGGCGAGGGCGAAGGCCCCCGCGGTGCTCGTCCCGGTGACAGCCGACACGGCCGGCCCGGACGCGGAGGTGGTCCGGTTCCCGCGGAGCGTCGGCAGGTGGAAGCCGGAGCTCCGGCGAGGCTGCTCGTGCACGGCCATGGTGATGATTCCCTTCGGGGCAGTCGGTTCGTCGTCTGACATCGCTCACTCTCGTCCCGGACGCCGGGCGGTGCCGGATGCCGAAGGTCCGTGACCAGTGGGCTGAACGGCCCTGTTTCCGGGGCTTGTTGGGCAGGCCGGGACACAGCGGGCGCCGCACCACAGGCGTTGGGCCCGGGACTCCGGCGCGACGGAACTCGGGACCCGAAGCGGGGAACCGATCGAGGGCCAGGCAGACTCTGCGAGGTGTAGTCCCTTTTCACCGGAGGATGGCCCACCCATGATCACGCTCACCAAGGAAGACGGACCCGCCGACCTGGACGGAGTGACTCACCTGTCCATCGGGGCTTCGTGGGACGCCACGGCAGGCAGCAGCGGAGGAGTCGTGGGAATGCTCCGCCGCAAGAGCGGCACCGACCTGGACCTGATCGCCGTCGCCATGCACGGCGCGGAGCCCGTACGCCTGGCCGGCCTCGACTCACTCGACCCCATGGGCAACGGCTCCCTGATACACAGCGGCGACAACCAGACCGGGCACGGCGACGGCGACGACGAGACCGTCTCGGTGGAGTTCGCACGCATCCCCGCGCACATCACGTCCATCGTGTTCGTCGCCGCCGCCTTCAAGAAGGGAAGCTCCTTCCAGAAGGCACGCAACGTCAGCTTCAAGGTCTACGACGCGACCGGCGGCAGCACCCAGCAGGTCGCGGACATCTGGCCCAGCATGCTCACCCAGGACAACGGCTGCGCCGTGGCCAAGGCCGTGCGGGTCGACGGCGCCTGGAAGCTCGAAGTGATCAACGTGACGGGAAAGATCAAGCAGGGTGACGAAAGCGCCCTGATGCGCTTCGCGTTGAGCAAGTAGGCCGCTCACCGAGGCCGTTCCGGACGCGGTGAGGCGCTCGCCGCGTCCGGAACGGAACCGGACCGTGCCTCGGCCGGGTCGCGCGGAGGGAACCCGGCTTCACCGGGCGGTCCGCGGACCCGGCTGCGCGGAGGGCGGGACGGGAACCGGTCGGCGGGGCGGGCGGGCGGTGGGTCTGCCGAGGCGTACCGGGACACCGGGCGAGTACAGGACGCTGACCGGTGGACCGCCGGGTGCCGGGATTCCGGCGGCCGCGAGGAGGTTCTCCTCGCAGGAGACCAGCTCCGCGTGGTGGAGCGGCCAGCGCGGGTGCTCGTTGGCGACGTAGCCCGTTCCGCGGGAGAAGGCGTTGTGCATCCCCCATCGGGCCGTGAGGAAGTGCTCCAGCTCAGTGGGCTCGGCGATGGGCCGGCCGACTCTCACGGCGATCCGGCTGTACGCGCGGGAGGTGCCGGGCCGGCGCCGGGAACTCTTGTACGTGACGATGTCGCCGTCGGTCCGTACCCGCATGCGGGACCAGAGGTACGGGAGCCGGAAGCCGAGGCGTCCGATGAGCACCGGGACGAGCCGCGAGGCGTCCATGGACCTGAAGACGACGCCGCGGCGTCCGTGCTCGTCGACCGAGTAGAGGCGCACGTTGGTCTCCGGGAAGGAGCCGAGATACGGCACCCCGGGGAAGCCGAGCCACCCCACTGCGTCCATCCGGAACGCGACCAGGCCGACGTAGGTGACTCCGTCACGCAGGTCGGGAACCAGTCCCCGCGGCAGCAGCGGCGCGACGGCCTCGGGATCGGCGGCCCAGTGGATGAAGGTGAGGTCGAGCCATCGCTGGGTGAGGAGCGGGTTGCGCACGGCGACCGGCGCCTCGGGCGTGACGGGGATGGGCTGCACCCCACCAGCGTGCCAGACCGCGATGCGCGTACGCGGAGCCTCGGACAGAGACCCGGCTGGCCCTACAACCGCAGCGGCGACCGGTGCGTCCTGGCTCGTAACGGGGCGAGGAGGCGCAGATGAGTGAGCACGGGTCCGTACCGAGCGACAGCCGGGGGAAGTACCGCTTTTTCAAGGGATGGGCCTCGCCGGCAGGCGTCGCGGCCTTCGTGGTGTGGCTCGCGTTCGATCCGTTCGAGCTGACCTGGAACCAGGTTTTCGGCGGCGCGGTGGCGCTGTCCGCAGCGGGCGCTGTCGCGAGCGTGCTGTTACGCCGGTGGGGCTGGGCTCGTCGTTGGGCCGGCCGCATTCCTCCGCCGGGCCGCCTCGCGACGGGCCTGGTCTCCAGGCTTGGTGTGCCATCGCCGCTGCGGGACCCCCGCTGGGCCAGAGCCCGATCGACCGCAGTGGGTTTCCTGATGTTCGGCGCCGTGTCCGGATTCATGGGATGGAAAGCCGGCCAGGAGGACCAAATGGTGCGGAACCTCCGGGAGCACGGGCACAGGACCGAAGCGACCGTAGTCGCCATCGCCGACCGGTCGGAGGAAGGCCGGGCGAACTCCTTGGCCGTGCGCTTCAGCACACCGTCCAGCACGGTGCGAGCGCATATCGATGTCGGAGACGGCTCGGGAAGCGACGCGAAGCCCGGCGGCCACGTGCCCGTCGTCTACAACCCGTCTCACCCCACGGAGGTCCGGCACGCGCACCGTCTGGACGGATCCGACGCCGACGGGATTCGACAGGGTTCTGTGGCGGTCGGACTGCTCGCGGCAGGTTTTCTGGTGGCGACCGTCCGAGAGGTCGTGCGTGTCAAGGAGCGGACGGAAGCAGGCAAGACGCCGGACACCCCCCGCCCCGGAGCCTGATCGCCACGACGCGACTCGTGATCATGCCGTGGGATGTCAGCCCGGCTTTGCCGATCCGGCAGGCCACACCACAGTGCCGGGCACGGCTCCGGGCGTTCCGTCAGGCGTGCCGTGAACTCCGGCGACGGACGGCCGGTGACGGAGGCCAGGTCAGGTGTGCGCCTGTCACACGGGCGATGAACCGCAGGTGAGCGCCCGTGTTGCCGACGTACCAGAGCGGGCGCTCCGCCGCGGTCCAGACGTAGGCCGGCACGCCCGCGTCCAGGAAGGTCATCAGCCGGGGTTCTTCGAGCGCGGCGGCCGAGAACGCGTACAGCGCCGACAGCCGGGGAGCGATGACGCCGTAGTCGAGCATCCGGGCGACGGCGTGCTCGTCGAGGATCGTGTCCACGGTGGGCAGGGTGACGGGGTACACCGACGGGAAGGACCGGCCGAGGTCGAGAAACCACTTCACGGTGCGGTAGCGGGGGTCCACCAGCCGTGGCCCGAGCGGCCCCAACCGCCCGAGCATGAGGCGCGGCCGTGCCAGCATGGCGTGGGTGAAGAGCACGCGCAGCAGGGCCACGTTCATCATGAACCGCTCCACCTGCGACTCCGGCACGGCCAGGTCCTCATGGCGCAGATATCCGGCGACGATGCTGGCGTTGTGGGCGCGGTACCAGGCGGCGGGCGACGGGGCCCGAAGGCAGTCCACCCAGCTCTCGACGCTTCTGGAACTCGCCTGCCCCGGGGCACCGGCGCACAGGAGGCCCGCCTCCACCTTGTCCCTGAGGAGCCCCTCGTTCACGGAACGCCACCAGGCGCTGCCAGGACGGGCGGCGGAGCGCGGCGCGAGCACTCCGCGCGCCGCGGACCAGCGCAGGAAGCTCAGCTCGGCGTGACCGTACCGGCGAAGGGGCTCGGAGGAGTGTGTGTAGAACTCCTGCGCCAGCGCCAGACGTCCGGGCACGTCGTCCCGGACCAGCGCGACCCGCCGCTCCGCGCGCGAGGCTGCATCGGACATGACGATCCCCTCGGGCCGGCGTCTCCTCCACAGGATCGGCGATAACCGCGGATCCCGCTCCCCGCACGACGACCGAGCCGGCCCGCCCACTCGGTCAGTAGCCCCACGGGCTGAGCTCGACGATCGCGGCGAACAGGTGCTCCCAGACCTCCCGCGCGGGCGCTTCCTTGTTCACCCAGAGGGGTTCGAGGGCGGCGGCCTCGCCCAGGAAGTCCCGCGTGCCGCACTCGCCCGGGTAGGGGTTCCAGCAGGCACCCATGAAGCGGTACACGGCCTCCAGCAGTCTTACGAAGGTCTCGGTGTCCCGGGCGAGGGGGAACGGGCCCCGGCCGTTGCGCACCATCGACACCGCGCCCGTTTCGGGGTGGACGAGCACCCGGCCGGTGTCGGCATACGCCAGCTCGAAGGTGCCCAGGTGCAGCAGACCGTTCTCGTCGGGCTCCAGCCCGTGCGCCTTCCCGTCCTTCCAGGCCAGGGTGAAGGTGGCGACTCCCGCGGCGAACCACGTCGGCAGCCCCGCCGTGACGGCCAACTCCCGTGTGGGCGCGTGCTTCAGCGCGGCGGGCAGTTGGTCCCGCGTCAGCAGCACCAACCCGTCCGGACCGAACGCCTCCTCCAAGCGGGCGGCATCCAGCGGGGCTTCGGCTGCCGCCGGCCCCGCGAACCAGGGATCGCCCTCGCCCCGGGAGACCGCCTCGGAACCCGTCGGCCCGACGGCCGCCACGCCATTGCGCTCCAGGACCACCACACCACGCGGGTCGAAGAACATGACGCGGTCGTCTCCGAGGGGTGCGGGCTCCTCCCAGGCCTCGGGCTGATAGAGGCCGTGGTCGTCGTCCGGGTCGAAGAGGACGGGGCCCTCGACGGGGGCGTCGTACGGCCGTTCGCCGAATTCGCCGTCGGCGGGGGCGGCGACCCGCCGGCCGGTGGCCGGATCGAGCCAGTGCTCCCGGGTCCACAGCGACCACACCTTCAGCAGGAGACGGCCGTCCGGCGCCTCGTGGACCTCCACGTCGGCGTCCCCGCTCAAGTTCGGCTTGGCCCGGTAGGCACCGACCGGGCGCCACCAGGCCCAGACGGTTCGCCACGGCATACCCGGCTCGGCCTCGGCGACCAGGTCGGCGTAGGCGTCGTGGCCCAGTATCTTCGCGCCGAAGTGCAGCCACGAGGCGAACTCGGCCCGCGGCACCTCGGCTCGGTCGAGGATCGCGACGGCCTGGGCGTAGGCTTCGCGGCCCGCTCCCCCGCCCGTGCCGGGCAGGTCCCGAAGGGCCTCGGGCTCGGCGGCGAGCAAGGCCGCGGGGTCGGCGAACAGTGTGTCAAGATCCTCGCGCGTCATGGGGACATGCTGCCAGCCGCCACTGACAACCCCACCCCAAGGACGGGGCGAGCCGACCGCGGGAGCCGGCGCGACGCGTTCGCGATCAGCACCGCCCCGAGCCCCGGACCGCCCGACGCGGGTCCGCCCGATTCCCCCCAAAGGCCCCCGGCGCCTCAGGCGTCGCGGGCTAATCCCTTGCCCTCCACCCGCCCCATTATTTATAGTCATGACGACCATTAAGGAGTCGTCCCGTGAACTGGAACCTCAGCTGGACCGAAGCGCTCGGCTTCGCCACCGGCGCCGTCTGCGTCTGGCTGGTGGCCCGCCAGCACATCGCCAACTGGCCCGTGGGCATGGCCAACAACGTCTTCTTCATCGTGCTCTTCCTCCAGGCCGGTCTGTACGCCGACGCCGGTCTCCAGGTCGTCTTCATCGCGCTGGCCGCCTACGGCTGGTGGACCTGGGCCCGCGGCGGCGGACCCGCCGACGCGCTGCCGGTGCGCCGCACAACGGGTGCCGAATGGACCTGGATCGCCGCCGCCGGAGTGCTGGGCACCGGCGCCCTCACGCTGCTGCTCGACCGGGCCACCGACTCCACCGTCCCCTTCTGGGACGCGCTCACCACCGCCCTCTCCCTGGCGGCCACCTACGGTCAGTGCCGCAAGCTGCTGGAGTCCTGGTGGCTGTGGATCGCCGCCGACCTGGTCTACATCCCGCTGTACGCCTACAAGGGCCTCTACCTGACCTCCCTGCTGTACGTCGGCTTCCTCGCCCTGTGCGTGGCCGGCCTCCTCGGCTGGCGGCGCACCCTCGCGGCCACGGCCCCCCGGCCCACGACGGCGGTGACCGCGTGAGCACCGCCGCCCGCCCGTTCCGGCACGGCCTGGTGCTCGGCAAGTTCTATCCGCCGCACGCGGGCCACCACCACCTCGTCCGCACCGCCCTGGCGCGGTGCGACCGGCTGACCGTTCTGGTCTGCGCGGCCTCCGTGGAATCGGTGCCGCTCGCCGACCGGGTGGCGTGGATGCGCGAGGCCCATCCGGGGGCCGTGGTCGTCGGCGCCGTCGACGACCACGCGGTCGACCTGCACGACCCCGCGGTGTGGGACGCCCACATGACGGTCTTCCGTGCGGCCGTCCCGGAGCCGGTGGACGCCGTGTTCACCTCCGAGTCCTACGGGACCGAACTGGCCCGCCGGTTCGGTGCGGCCGAGGTCGGCGTGGACCTGGACCGCACCACGTACCCCGTCTCCGGCACGGCCGTGCGCAAGGATCCGGTGGGCTGCTGGACGTTCCTCGGCCCGGGCGTGCGCGCCGCCCTCGCCCGGCGCGTGGTCGTCCTCGGCGCCGAGTCCACCGGCACCACCACCCTCTCCCTGGCACTGGCGGCCCACTACCGCGCGCGCGGCGGCGTCTGGACCGACACCGGCTGGGTGCCCGAGTACGGGCGCGCGTACAGCGAGGAGAAGCTCGCCGCTCTGCGGGCCACCGACCCCGGAGCCGACTGGGCCGAAGTGGCGTTCGCCTCCGAGGAGTTTCCCGTCATCGCCCGCCGCCAGGACGCCGACGAACAGCGGGCGGCCCGCCGCGGCTCGCCGGTGCTCTTCTGCGACACCGACTCCTTCGCCACCTCGATCTGGCACGAGCGCTACCTCGGCTCGCCCAGCCCCGAGGTGCGGGCGGTCGCCGCCCGCACCCCGCGCCATCTGTATCTGCTCACCGACCACGAGGGCGTGCCCTTCGAGGACGACGGCCTGCGCGACGAGCCCCACCTGCGCCCGTGGATGACCGGCCGGTTCCGGGAGGAACTGGAGCGCACCGGCCGCCGGTTCGTGCTGGTCACCGGCAGCCCCGAGGAGCGGCTGCGCACCGCCGTGGCGGCGGTGGACGACCTGCTGGCCGAGGGCTGGCACTTCGCCGACCCGCTCCCGGAGCACCGGTGACCACCGCCCCGTACGACCCGTCGGCGTTCGAGCCGTTCGCGGTGACCGTCGACCTCGCCGTGCTCACCGTACGCGCGTCCGCCCTGCACGTGCTGCTGATCCGGCGCGGCCAGGAGCCGTACGCCGGGGCCTGGGCGCTGCCCGGTGGATTCCTGCTGCCCCGGGAGTCGGCCGAGGAGGCCGCCCGCCGCGAACTCGCCGAGGAGACCGGCCTGCCGGAGCCCGTGGTCGACAGCCTCCATCTGGAGCAGGTGCGCACGTACAGCGACCCGGACCGCGACCCCCGGATGCGGGTGGTCTCCGTGGCCTTCGCCGCGCTCATCCCCGATCTGCCCGAACCCGCGGCGGGCGGGGACGCCGCCCTGGCCCGCTGGGTGCCGCTCGCCGAGGCCGGAGCCGCCGCGCTCGCCTTCGACCACGACCGCATCCTCGCCGACGCCCGTGAACGGGTCCGGGCCAGGCTGGAGTACACCTGTCTGGCCACCGCCTTCTGTCCGCCCGAGTTCACCCTCGGCGAGTTGCAGGCCGTGTACGAGACCGTCTGGGACACGGGTCTCGACCGTCCCAACTTCCGCCGCAAGGTGCTCGCCACCCCCGGCTTCGTGGAGGCGGTCCCCGGGGGCGCGCGGCTGACCGGCGGCCGTGGCAAACCCGCCGCGCTCTATCGCGCCGGGCCGGCCACCGCCCTGCACCCGCCCCTGCTGCGGCCGGATGACCCCCGATGACCACTGCGACCCCGACCGGCACCCGTGCCACCGGCGCCTGTCCGGCGTCGCCCTCGGTCACGTGCCGGGCTCACCCACCGGGAAGACGTACGGCCGGTCGGCGGCCGGAGCCTCTCGGTGGGCCCGAAGGACCGGTCGCGTGCCGCACCGTTCGCTCAGCATCCGGATCTCCGGGGCGCGCTGGGCGACCCGGAGATCCGGCGGGCCGGTGAACGTCCCGGAGTCCGCTTCGCCGTCGGCCGGTCAGGCCCGGAACTGGTTCGGCGGGACCGGGAGGCCGTAGTGCTCGCGCAGGGTCGTGCCTTCGTACTCCTCGCGGAACAGGCCCTTGCCGCGCAGGATCGGCAGGACGTGCTCGGCGAACGCCGCGAGACCCGAGGGCAGGGCGGGCGCCATGATGTTGAATCCGTCCGCGGCCCCTCCCTCGAACCAGGCGATGATCGTGTCCGCGACCTGCTCGGGCGTGCCGATGAACTCGAAGTGGCCGCGTCCACCGCCGAGCCGGGAGATGACCTGACGGACCGTGAGCTTCTCACGGACCGCGAGGTCGATGATCAGGTCGGAACGGCTCTGTGTGCCCTCCAGCTTCGGTCTGGCGAGGATGAAGTCCGGCAGGGGCGCGTCGAGTTCGAAGGCCGACGGCTCGGTCTCGAACACGGCTGCCAGCTGGCGCAGCCCGTACTCCGGGACGCGCAGTTCGTCGAACTCCCGGGCGATCGCCCGGGCTTCCGCCTCGGTCGACCCGATGTAGGGGACGATACCCGGCAGGACGATCACGCCGTCCGGGTCGCGCCCTACGGCCCTGGTCCGTGCCTTGATGTCGGCGTAGAAGGCGGCCGCACGCTCGTAGGTCGTGTGCGCGGTGAAGATGGCCTCGGCGTGGCGGGCCGCGAACTCCTTTCCGTCCTCGGAGGAGCCGGCCTGGACGAGCAGGGGGTAACCCTGCGGAGGGCGCTGGACGTTGAGCGGTCCGGCCACCTTGAAGTGCGTTCCCCGGTGGCCGAGCCGGTGCAGCCGTTCGGGGTCGGCGTAGCGTCCTCCGGCCTTGTCCGCGACGACGGCGTCGGCCTCCCAGCTGTCCCAGAGGGCTTTGGTGACCTTCAGGAACTCGTCGGCGCGGGCGTAGCGCTCGGCGTGGCCGGGGCGGTTGTCGAGGCCGAAGTTGGCGGCCTCGTCCGCCCCCGCCGAGGTGACGATGTTCCAGCCGGCGCGGCCACCGCTGACGTGGTCGACGGAGGCGAGCCGGCGGGCGAGGTTGTAGGGCTCGTTGTACGTCGACGAGACGGTCGCGATGAGGCCGATCCGGCTGGTCGCCTGGGACAGGGCGGTCAGCAGTGTCAGTGGTTCCAGCTGGCCCGGCGGACGGAATTCGCCGGTCCCCATGAGGGCCGGACCGTCCGCGAGGAACAGCGAGTCGAACTTGGCGCTCTCGGCGAGCTGCGCCAGCTCGATCCAGTGCCGCAGGTCGAAGTCCGCCCGGGGGTTGCTGTGCGGGAGCCGCCACGCCGCCTCGTGGTGGCCCGCCTCCATGAGGAAGGCGTTGAGGTGGAGCCGGCGCTGAGTCTGGGTCACGGGTTGTCCCCTTCGGGTGTCGAGGTGGAGGGCGGGGCTCAGCGCAAGGTGAGCTTGGAGCTGTCGTACCCGGCGGGCAGGAGGTTGTCGGTGATCGACGCGAGGTCGACCTTCTTGGTGATCTGGCCTGCTTCGAGGAAGGCGTCCGCGAGCTTCTGCTCCAGCTCGATGTCCGCCTTCTCCACCGGGGTCACACGGTTCGAGTAGGCGGCCAGGGACGCCTTGGCGTCGGCCAGCGGGATGCCCTGTTCCTGCGAGAGCGCCTTCGCGTACTGATCAGGGTGCTTGATGGCCCAGGCGTACTCCCGGGAGAGCCGCTTCAGGACGTCCGTGAGGGCCGCGCGCTTGGTCTTGTCCTTCAGCGACGTGTCGCTCGCGACGTAGTAGCTGCTCGTCTGGTCGATCGGCGGGAGGCCCTTGACCAGGATCCGCGCGCCGTTCTTGACCGCGATCGCCGACTGCGGGTTCCAGATCGACCAGGCGTCCACCTTCCCGGTGTTGAACGCCGTGGCCGCGGCCGCCGGGTCGAGGAACACCAGTTTCGCGTCCTTGGGGCCGAGGCCGACGCTCTTCAGCGCGTTCAGGGCCAGGCCGTGGGCGGAACTGCCCTGCGGTACGGCGATCCGCTTGCCCTTGAGGTCGGCGGCCGTCCGCAGCTTCGAGCCCTTCGGCACGATGATGTTCTCCACGGCCTGGTCGGGTGTGAGCGACCGGTTCACGGCGACGATCTTGAAGCCGTACTCCTTCGCGGCACCGGTGATCGGCGGCACGTCACCGACGCTGCCCAGGTCTATGTCCCCCGAGGCCGCGGCTTGCACGAGGGGTGGCCCGTAGGTGAAGCGGGCGAACTTCACCTTGTAGGGGGCGTTGTCGAAGACGCCGGTCAGTTTCGCCAGGGCCTGGCTGCCGTCACCGCCGTTGTCTCCGATGGTGAAGGTGTACTTGCTCCACTCAGGGTGCTTGGCGCTGCTCGCGTTGCCGGCGTTGCTCAGCGGCGCGGCGGTGTCCGAGGACGATCCGCAGGCGACGAGCGTGCTCGCCAGGGCGAGGGGACCTGCGGCGGCGATGAGTCTGCTGGTTGTCCTGCGCATGGGTTGTCCTGTGCTTTCTGTGCGGGGTGAGGGTGTGTTCGGGGACATCAGTGCTGCCCGGCGAGGCCGAGGTCTTCCAGGAGCCGGGCGCGGAGTTCCTCGCGCGCGACACTCGCTTCGCGGTCCGCGGCGGAGAGATGGACCTGGTGCGAGGTGCCGATGCGGCCGTCGCTCATGACGAGGATGCGGTCGCCCAGGGCGATCGCCTCGTCGATGTCGTGGGTGACGAGCAGCATCGCCGCCTGGTGCTTCGTCCGCAGTGCGCGTACGAGGTCGTGCATGCGCAGCCGCGTGATGGCGTCGAGGGCCGCGAACGGCTCGTCGAGCAGGACGAGTTCGGGCTCCGAGACCAGCGCTCGGGCCAGCGACACCCGCTGCGCCTCGCCGCCGGAGAGCTCCTTGGGCCATGCCTTCTCGCGGCCGGAGAGTCCGACCTCGGCGAGGACGTCGCGGGCCCGCCGGTCCGCGTCGGGGCCGTGGAGGCCGAGGGTGACGTTGCGAAGGACCCGTTGCCAGGGCAGCAGCCGGTCGGCCTGGAAGACGATCGCCCGCTTCGCCGGGACCTCGACGCGTCCTCCGTCGGGCCGGTCCAGTCCGGCGAGCAGACGCAGGAGTGTGCTCTTGCCGCAGCCCGAGGGACCGAGCAGGATCACCAACTCCTCGTCGGCGATGGTGAGATCGAGCTGGTCGAGCACCGCCCGGTCACCGAACCGCCGGACGACGCGCTCGACGACGACACCGGTCTGGCGGCGGAGATCGGTCGCGACTGTGCTGCTCATGACGCCTCATAACTGGGGCGCCACCGCAGCAGCACCCTCTCGAGAGCCCGGACGAACTGGTCGGCCAGCAGACCGAGGAGCGAGTAGATCACCAGCCCCACGAAGACCTGGTTGGTCTGGAGATAGGTCTGTCCCTGGGTGATGAGGAAGCCGAGTCCCGTGTCCGCGTTGACCGTTTCCGCGGCGACGAGGCCCAGGACGCTGTAGGCGAGGGAGAAGCGGAGGCCGACCAGGAAGCCCGGCAGGGATCCGGGCACCAGCACCCGCGTCACCAGGCGCCAGGTGCCCGCTCCGGTCGTGCGTGTCATCTCGATCAGCCGCTGGTCGACACCGCGGATCGCGGCGAACAGGTTGAGATACATCGGGACGCCGGCGCCGAAGGAGATCAGCAGGACCTTCGTGAGCTCGTCGATGCCGAACCACACGATCATCAGCGGCAGCACGGCGAGGAGGGGGATCGTGTTGAGCACCTGCACGACGCCGTTGAACAGATACTCACCGCTGCGCAGCAGTCCGCCGAGGACCCCGGTGACGATGCCCGCCGTCAGGCCGATCGCGAGGCCGATGCCGGCCCGCTGCAGCGAGATGGCCAGGTCCGGCCCGAGCACTCCCTGCTGCCACAGATCGACGGCGGACTTCACGATCGAGGTCGGGGCCGGAGCGTAGGTCTTGGTCAGCACCCCGGCCCTGGCGAGCGCCTCCCAGGCGAGGAGGATCACGACCGGGGTCGTGTAGATGCCCAGCGGCCAGCGCAGCCGCTGCCGGAGTGCGCCGAGCGGCGTTCCGCGACGCGCGCCCCGCGGAAGGAACACCTCGCGTTCCCGCGCGTTCTTCGTCGCGGCGTCCGGGCCCCTGAGGACGGCCGGCGCCGGGATGCGGATCTCGCTCATGCCGCCGCCGCCCGTTCCGGGGTGTACCGCGAGGCGTCACAGACGCGTTGCGGCGGGGGCACGGGAGACCTGAGCGTGGGCTCGTCCGGTGGCGCCGTGAGGTCGGCGCCCCCGGCCACCGCGCCGACGCGGCCGGTGAGTTTACGGATGGACACGGGCATGAGGAGGTCCTTGTCGGAGGAGGTGGGCGTACCACCGTGTGCTGGCGGATGGGTGACGCGATGGCAGACCACGCCCGCGGTCCGTCCGGCCGGAGTCGGGCGGGCACCTGGGGTCAGGACGCGGGGACAGGCGGCCGACGGTCACGAAGGAAACGCGGTCGGGCAGGTCAGGCCACGGGCACGCTGATGCCGGCTCGCCGAATCCGACGGCGGGCCGCCTTACCGACCTGAAGCCTGTTGACGGCTCGCCCGTTCCTCGACGACCGCCGCTGCCCGCTCGTACGGCCTTCACACCCCTGCGCGCCCCGCGCCGGGAACGCTTCCGCCCGCGGCAGGGAAGGAGAGGTGTGAGGTCGGAACGTGCGAGCGGAGCTCAGCAGCCGGATGCGACGATCCCGCTCGACAGCCGTGCTGCACGGGCGGTTTGACACCGCGTCCGGCCGACGTGCGCGGTCCGTGCGGACCGATCGCTGCCGGGGACTACCTGCCGGGTCAGCGACAACAAAACGTGCTGGCGACGAGCGCCAGATCGATGTGGCGCCGCCGGGTCAGGTCCACGCGCGGGTTCATGGGACGGGAGTTCAGCAGACGTTCACAGCGGTGGTCAAGAAAATCGGGGCAGGTCTTGCATGGCGGACACGGAGGGTTTCCCCGTTTGTTCGGGGCGGGTTGGAGCGACTGTTCGCGGCGGGTTGGAGCGACGGAATGATTCCGCGCCGCCCGACGGCGCGCCCCGGGCCCGTACCCCGTCCCCGGGACGGGCGGAATGAGAAGCGCGCAACCCGTTCCCGCCGGGCCGCGTACCTGAGGACGGCGGTCCCGTCGCCGGACCGGCACTCCTCCAGAAGGGTCCGTCAAAGGTGTCCTCCGACGGAAGAGACACCCCCGGGACACCGCGTATGGCTGGTTCGTGACGCCGCCATGTGGTTACCTGGGCTCATGACCGTGCTTGTGACCCGCCGCCACGTCGATTACGTGCGTGTCACCACCACCGGTTGTCCGGCCGCGAGCTGACGTCCCGCCCGGCCTTCTGACCAGCATCTCCTTCACCGCATAACGCTGCCCGCCGCTGCCGTACCGGCTGCGGTCCGCGGCGTCGTGGTTCCTCACGCCTTCCCTCTCTCACCCTCCGTACAGGGAGCAGCACCATGAGCCAGCCCATCGACTCCGTCACCGCCGGCCACACCCCGGAAGAGGCGCCCGCGGGGCCCGACACCTCGGCGTGGTCCTTCGAGACCAAGCAGATCCACGCGGGGGCCGCACCCGACCCGACGACCGGCGCCCGGGCGACACCGATCTATCAGACGACGTCGTTCGTGTTCCGGGACACCCAGCACGCGGCCGACCTGTTCTCGCTGGCCGAACCGGGCAACATCTACACGCGCATCCACAACCCCACCCAGGATGTCTTCGAGCAGCGGATCGCCGCGCTGGAGGGCGGCGTTGCGGCCGTCGCACTCGCCTCCGGACAGGCGGCGGAG
Organism: Streptomyces sp. NPDC015532; assembly: GCF_043078065.1. Taxonomy (NCBI): domain Bacteria; kingdom Bacillati; phylum Actinomycetota; class Actinomycetes; order Kitasatosporales; family Streptomycetaceae; genus Streptomyces; species Streptomyces sp. NPDC015532. The sequence goes on from NZ_JBIBSY010000002.1 coordinate 670,581, forward strand.
ACGCTGGCCATCCTGACGCTCGCGAGCTCGGGCGACCACATCGTCTCCAGTACGTCCCTGTACGGAGGTACGTACAACCTCTTCCGGCACACGCTCCCCAAGTTCGGTATCGACGTGTCGTTCGTCGACGACCCCGACGACCCCGAGGCATGGCGGGCGGCGATCCGGCCGAACACCAAGGCGCTGTTCGCGGAGACGCTGGGCAACCCGCGCGGCAACGTGCTGGACGTGCGGGCGGTCGCGGACGTCGCCCACGCCGAGGGCGTGCCGCTGATCGTGGACAACACCGTCCCGACTCCGTATCTGCTGCGGCCCCTTGAGCACGGTGCGGACATCGTCGTGCACTCGGCCACCAAGTTCCTGGGCGGGCACGGCACGACCATCGCGGGCGTGGTCGTCGACGGCGGCACCTTCGACTTCGGCGCGCACGCCGAGCGGTTCCCGGACTTCACCGAGCCGGACCCGAGCTACCACGGGCTGCGGTACTGGCCGGCCCTCGGCCCCGGCGCCTTCGCGGTCAAGCTGCGGGTTCAACTGCTGCGCGACCTCGGCCCCGCGCTCTCCCCGCACTCCTCGTTCCTGCTCCTTCAGGGCGTGGAGACGCTGAGCCTGCGCATCGAGCGGCACTCGGCGAACGCCCAGGCACTCGCCGAATGGCTGGAGCAGCGCGACGAGGTGGCCGCGGTCCACTACCCGGGACTCCCGTCCAGCAAGTGGTACGAGGCGGGCCAGAGGTACTTGCCGCGCGGTGCCGGTGCCGTGGTCTCCTTCGAGCTGCGGGACGGGGTGGAGGCGGGCAAGCGATTCGTGGACGCGGTCGAGCTGTTCAGCCACCTCGCCAACATCGGCGACGTACGCAGCCTGATCATCCACCCGGCGTCCACCACCCACAGTCAGCTGGACGACGAACAGCTCGCCGCGACCGGCACCTCACCGGGTCTGGTGCGTCTGTCGGTCGGCATCGAGAACCTCGCCGACCTCAAGGCGGACCTGGAGGCAGGCTTCCGCGCGGCCAAGGGCGCCTCCTGAACACCGTACTGACGCCCCATCAGGAGCCCCTCCCGCCGGCCACCGGTGCCTGGCGGGAGGGGGACCCGCCGGGGCGTCGCCGGTGGTACCGCCGCGACAAGCCTCTCCCGCTGGAGGCGGGCGCCGAACTGCCGGGTGTGCGGCTGGCGTTCGAGACATGGGGACGGCTCGCGCCGGACGCCTCCAATGCGGTGCTTGTCCTGCACGCTCTCACCGGGGACAGTCACGTCGTCGGACCGGCCGGCCCCGGGCACCCCACCCCCGGCTGGTGGGACGGGCTCGTCGGACCGGGACGGGCCCTGGACCCGGACCGCTGGTTCGTCGTGGCTCCGAACGCCCTCGGAGGCTGCCAGGGCAGTACCGGACCCTCGTCGCTCACACCGGACGGACGCCGCTGGGGCGGCGGCTTTCCCTTTGTGACGCAGCGTGACCAGGTGGCGGCCGAGGCCGGCCTGGCCGACATGCTCGGCATCGACCGCTGGGCTCTGGTGGTCGGCGGTTCGATGGGCGGGATGCGGGCCCTGGAATGGGGCGTGTCGTATCCCGAACGAACCGGCGCGCTCCTGCTGCTCGCCACGAGCGCCTCGGCGAGCGCCGAGCAGATCGCCTGGGCCGACATCCAGTTGCAGGCCATCCGCTCCGACCAGAACTGGCGCGGAGGCGACTACCACGACACCGGCCACGGCCCCCACACAGGTCTGGGCCTGGCTCGACGGATCGCCCATGTCACCTACCGCAGCGAGCGGGAACTCCATGTCCGCTTCGGACGTACGCCCCAGGGCGCGGAGGACCCCTGGAACGGCGGCCGGTACCAGGTCGAGTCCTACCTCGGCCATCACGCGGCCAAGCTGGTGAGCCGCTTCGACGCGGGCAGCTACGTCGTGCTGTCCGAGGCCATGAACAGTCACGACATCGGCCGGGGCCGCGGTGGCGTGCGCGCGGCTCTGCGACGGGTGACCGCCCGCACCCTCGTGGCCGGAGTCGACTCCGACCGCCTCTACCCACCGGCCCAGCAGGCGGAGCTGGCGGACGGCATCTCCGCATCAGACGGTCTCCGGCTGATCGAATCCCCCTACGGCCACGACGGCTTCCTCATCGAGGTCGAACAGGTCGCGGCACTCGTGGGCGAACTCCTTCCCTCGGAACCCCCTGGCGGGCGCGGGCCTGACGAATCGCCAAGGGCGTCGGCACGTACGTCGGACGGCTCGACCGTGTAGCCGGATCGGCCGCAGTGGGCCGAGGCGTGCGAGAAGGAGCGGCCCGGTCCGACGGCGGCGGAGGAGGAGGCGGCAGCGGCAGCGGCGGAGGGCATAGGGTTCAGGTGATCAAGGCCCTGGCACGAGCGAACTGGTGGACATTGCCGTGACAGCATCACTGGCGTGCAGGAAGATCCTTGCTGTCGAGGCGGGATCCGTCTACGCGTGGGAGACCATCGAGGGCGCCACCGGGAACATCCTGGTCGATCCGGACGCCTCGGTCGCCCGTGCCTGTACACCGGAGGGAACACTCCTCGGCACGATGGTCCTCGACAAGAACGTCGGGAACGTGGAGAACCCCGATCCGGACCCGGGACTCCACCGTGCGTTCCTGGCCGTCGCAGCGGCGATCCTCCGGGAGGCGGAGCGGCAGGGCCGACTGCCCGACAAGGTCACGCGCACCTACTGGTAGGCGTCACGTCACCACCTGGAAGGCCGTGCGCTCCAGGACCGGCCGCGAGCACGGGGACGGACCCCTCGCACGCTCCGCCGGAACCGCCGGCCCGCTGTGGTCGTCTTGTGCGCTGACTGTGTACGGGGCGGGAACATGGGGGAAGTTGTGACGCGGAACGTGACGAAGGCCGGTCTCCTGGTGGCGGCCATGGCAACGGTGCTCGGGGCCTCCGCCTGCGGCGGGGAAGCCGGCACGGCGGCAGGCGGGGCGCCCTCCTCCCACAAGAAGGGCACGGACGTGACGCCCTTCGAGAACAAGGCGTCCTCCGGCTGGGCGCCGACGCCCCACGCCACCGTGGGGATGTCGTCCGGGACCGCGGCGAGGGCCACGACTCGGCAGGTGCCGTGGAACCTCGACATTCTCGACCAGCGGTCGCGGCCGCTCAACGGGAAGTTCACCACTACCGCCACGGGCAAGGGCGTCCACGTCTACGTGATCGACACCGGAATGGACATCGCCCACAAGGAGTTCGGCGGGCGCGCCCGCCTCGGCGCCGACTTCGTGGGCCCGAAGGACTCCGGTGACTGCTTCAGCGAGGCGGGCACCGGCCACGGCACGTTCGTCGCGGGCGTCATCGGCGGGGCGAAGTACGGGGTGGCCCCCAAGGCGGAGCTCGTACGGGTCCAGGGCATCGTGTGCGAGAGCGACGGCGGCGGCTCCCCGGCGGCGGCGGAGGCGGCCCTGGTGAAGTCGGTCAAGTGGGTCACCGCGCACGCGCAGAAGCCCGCGGTGGTGAACATGTCGCTCAACCTCGGCCACCGGTCGACGGCCCTGGAGTCCGCCGTGAAGAAGATGGTCGACGCGGGGATCCCGACGGTGGTGTCGGCCGGCAACTACCATGACGACGCCTGCAAGCACTCCCCCGCCGGAGTCCCCGGCACCATCGTCGTGGCCGCCTCCACCTCGAACGACCGCGCCTGGACCGACAGCGGTTCCTACGGATCGGGCTACGGACGGTGCGTGGACCTGTACGCCCCCGGCCAGAAGGTGACCGCCGCCCTCGCCGGCGGCGGTACGACCACGGAGAACGACGGCGCGACGTCCTGGGCCGCGCCGCACGCGACCGGCGTGATCGCGCTGTATCTGTCGGCACACCCCCACGCCACCGCGCAGGAGGTTCACGTCTGGCTCGACCACACGGCCACCCGCGGTGTCGTGCGGGGCGTGCGCTCCGACACCCCCAACCGCCTGCTCAACACCGGCGGCCTCTGACCTCCCCGGGCCACCCCGGCCGCCGAGTCAGCGGGATGCCGCGCCTCACCGGACCGGCGGCCGGGCCCGGGGACCTGCTCGTCCGAGGTCCCCGGTTCCGCTGTCCGCGGGGCTCGCCGCGCCGCGACCTGCGAGCTTCGCCGCGCCTCGGCCTGCGACTGCTCCTAGGCTGAAGTCCTCGGCTCCTGTCGCGGAGGTCTTCCATGCCCCGAACCGTCTGGTCCGGCGCCATCTCGTTCGGCCTGGTCACCGTGCCCATCCACGTGGTCAGCGCCCGGGAGGACCACAGCATCCACTTCCACCAGGTGCACCTGGAGGACATGGGCCGGGTCCGGAGCCGCAAGATCTGCGAGATCGAGGGCCGCGAGGTCGCGCAGTCCGAGATCGGCAAGGGCTACCAGTGGGGCAAGGACACGATCATCCCGGTGCTCGACGAGGAACTGCGGGAGATACCGCTGCCCACGGCGAAAGCCATCGAGATCGAGGCGTTCGTGCCGCTGGACTCCATCGACCCGATCCAGATCGGCGACGGCTACTACCTCCAGCCCGACGGCAAGGTGGCCGCCAAGCCCTACACCCTCCTGCGGAAGGCCCTGGAGCGTTCCTCGAAGGTGGCCGTGGCGAAGTACGCCTGGAGCGGCCGCGAGCGCCTCGGCCTTCTCCGGGTCCGCGACGACGTCATCGTCCTGCACGCCATGCGCTGGTCCGACGAGATCCGCAGCCCCGCCGAACTGAGACCGGACGAGATCGAACTCACCGACGCGGAGATCGCCCAGGCGGAGCAGCTCATCGACGGGCTGACCCGGGACGACCTGGAAGGCGAGGAGTTCACCGACCGGTACACCGAGGCGGTGGAACGGCTCATCGAAGCCAAACGAGAGCACCGCGAGCCGCCCTCGGCCGAGGAGCCCGAGCAGGAGCCGGGGCAGATCGTCGATCTCATGGCCGCGCTCAAGGAGTCCGTGGCCAAGGCCCGCAAGTCCCGGGGCGACGACGCCACCGTCCACGACCTGCCGAAGAAGAAGACGGCGGCCAAGAAGACCGCGGCGAAGAAGACGACGACGGCGAGGACGGCGAAGAAGCAGCCCGCCAAGAACGCGGCCAAGAAGACGGCGGCGCGCAAGCCGCGGCGCAGCGCCTGATACCCGGCCGCTGCCTGCCCGACGCGTTGCGCATTCCTGGCCGGATGGGCCCGTGCTGAGCGGCGCGCCCCCTGGGTGAGTGGGGGTGCCCACTCCGGCGCCCCGGCACCGCGTCTGGCCACCGCCCCGGCACACTCGCTGTCGGGCGTGCGGAACGCCGGTCAGGCCGTGGCGGCGGGACCGGGCGGGATGTGAACGGTCATGATCAGGTGGCAGGTCTGATGGCCTGAGCCGCGGTAGGTGTGCGGGGCGTCGCCCTCGAAGGTGGCGGTCTGCCCGGTCTCCAGGGCGTACTCGGTGCCGTCGACGACGAGCACCATCTCTCCGGCGGTGACGCTGACGGTCTCCACGACGCCCGCCTGATGCGGATGGCTGGGGTACTCCTCGCCCGGTTCCAGCCTCCAGCGCCAGACCTCGACCGGGGCCGGTCCCGAGGTGGTCAGCATCAGCCGCGCCTCACTTCCCTTCTCCCCGGCCCACAGGGGCATGACGGCATCGGCGGTCACCACCCGGACGCGGCCTTCGGCAGGTCCCTCCATCAGCGCGGACACCGAGATGCCCAGGGTGTCGGCGAGGCGGACCAGGGTGGCGAAGTTCGGGTTGCCCTGGGCCTTCTCCAGGCCGACCAGGGCACCCTTGCTGACCTTGGCGCGGCGGCCGAGTTCGTCCAGGGACAGTCCGGCGCGGGTGCGGGCGGCCCTGACGTTGTGCGCGAGCGTCCGCAGTGCCGCCTCGGTCTCGGCCATCGGTCTCCCCTCCTGGCAGCGTTCACCGCACCGCCCGACGCAGTCGTTCGGTTGACCAGCTCCGGTCGGTGCGTTGTACGGTGTAGTCGTTCCATTGATAGTAAGGGATGTACCCGTGATCACTCTGCTGCTGGCCCTGGGCAGCTCCCTGGCCTACGGATGCGCCGACTTCCTCGGCGGTCTCGGCGCCCGCAAGGCCCATGTCCTGCGCACGGTGATGATCGCCGCTCCGGCCTCGCTCACCGTCGAGCTGCTGCTGTGGCCCTTCCTCGGCGCCTCCTTCGCCCCGGCGACCCTCGCCTGGGGCGCGGCGTCCGGTGTCGCCTCGGCCGCCGCGTTCGCCCTGCTCTACCGCACGCTCGCGATCGGCCCGATGAACGTCCTCTCGCCCCTCACCGCTCTGATCTCGGCCATGCTGCCGGTGGGTGTCGGTCTGGCGCAGGGTGAGCTCCTGGGCCCGGCCGGGCTGATCGGCCTGCCGCTGGCACTGGCGGCGGTGGTCCTGGTCAGCGCCGGGGGCGGATCCGGAACCGCGCGCCCGTCGCGTACGGCGCTGCTGCTGGCCTTGGGCGCCGGCGCCGCCATCGCGCTCCAGCTGATCTTCCTGCACCAGGCGCCCGCGGACAGCGGTGTCGGACCCCTGATCGTCGGCCGTGCGGTCTCCTCCGCCGTCACCCTGGCCGCGGCGGGGCTGATGTACCGCCGCCTGGGATCGGAGAAGCCCGCGTACGCGATGTCGGCGGCGGCCGGCGTGCTGGACTCGGTGGCGAATCTGCTGTTCCTGCTCGCGGCCCGGAGCGGCGACCTCGCCGTCGTCGCCGTGATCACCGCCCTGTACCCGGCCGGCACCGTCCTGCTCGCCCGCGGGATGCTCGCCGAGCGGATCCACCGCGGGCAGCTGATCGGCCTGGGCACCGCCGCCGTGGCCGTCAGCCTCCTCGCCGTCACCTGACCCCGTACGCGCCCGGAAGGGGCCCCGCATGTTCATCCAGCCCTGGGACGCCGCCCTCGACGACGCCGAATGGCGGGCCTGGATCGCCGACGGCCACGACTTCGGCATCCTCAGCGTCAACGGCCTGCCCGGACAGGCACCCGTCGTCGTCCCCACCCATTTCACCGTCGATGACGGTGATCTGCTCATCCACCTCGCCCGCCCCAACCCCGTCTGGAAGGCGATCGAGGCCGGCCCCGACGTCACGTTCACCGTCACCGGCGACTACGCCTTCATCCCCGGGCCCTGGCGCGCCACCCCCGACGTCCCGCCCACCGACGGCGTCCCCACCAGCTACTACGCGGCCGTCCAGTTCACCTGCCGGGCGACGGTCGTCGACGAACCCGAGGCCAAGGCCGAACTCCTCCGCCGCCAGATGGCCCACTTCCAGCCCGAGGGCGACCACGCCGCCATCGAGCCCGACCGGCCCCCGTACGGCCGGATGCTGACCGGCATCCGCGGTCTGCGCCTGGACGTCACCGCGGTGCGCGCGAAGTTCAAGTACGACGACCACAAACCCGTCGAGCAGCGCACCGACACCGCGCGCCGGCTCACCGAACGCGGCACCGGCCTGGACGGGCCCACCGCGGCGCAGCAGCTGCGCCGTCTGGACCGCGTCGGCCCCTGGAAACCCTGACCGCGCTCCTCATGCACCTTCGCCCGATGCACCTCCACCCGGAACGGACCCCCGGATGACCACCTTCCGTATCAACGCCTCCGTCGCCGACGCCTTCCCCGACACGCTCATCGCCGTCGTGACCGCCACCGGCCTGCGCGGCGACGAACCCTGGCCCGCCACCGCCACCACCCTTCAGGACCTGGAGCGGCAGCTCGCCGACGCCACCTGGCAGCCGGCCGACGAGACCGATCCGCGCATCGAGGCATGGCACACCGCGTACCGGTCCTTCGGCACCAACCCTCGCCGCACCCGGCCCAGCGTCGACGCCCTCGGCCGCCGTCTCGCCAAGAAGGGCACCCTCCCGCGCATCAACGCGGCCGTCGACTCCTACAACGCCGTCTCCGTGCGCCACGGCCTGCCCGCCGGCGCCTTCGACCTCGACCGCGTCACCGGCGACGTCGAGATCCGCTACGCCGACGGCAGCGAATCCTTCACCCCGCTCGGCGAACCCGAGGCCGTCGAGAACCCCCGCCCCGGGGAAGTCGTCTACGCCGACACCACCGACGTACTCACCCGGCACTGGAACCACCGCGACGCCCACCGCACCCGCGTCACGCCCGACTCCAGCCACGTGGCCTTCATCCTCGAAACCCTGCACGCCACCCGCGACGGACAGCTCCTCAAGACGGCGGCCGACGAGCTGCGAGCACTGCTCGCGCCGCACGCCGCGCGGACGACGGTGCACTACCTCAGCCCCGGCACCGCCGCCTGAGCGGGCCGGAGACGTACCCGGCGTGACAGCGGCGCGATGTCCGGGGCTCTCAGAGTGCCGGTTCGGGGAGCTCTCCGGGCTCGACCACGACGACCTCGACACGGGTGCAGCCGACCGCCTCCAGCGCACGCCGACGCCGCGTGGCGGAACGCTTGTCGTAACGGCCCGCGGAAGCCTGCGACGCCCCGTCCGGGTCGGTCCACGTCAGGCTGTACCGGCGCTTCGCAGTCGACATGCAGCCATTCCTCTCTGGCATCACCGGCTCGCAGGGGCGCGCCCCGGCCGGTTCACGGTTCATACGATCCAGCAGCTTCACATGCCGGGGACCGCACCGGAAGGACCATCGGGTGTGGCGCAGGTCATCGCTTCGCGAGGGAGCCCGCTCCACCGGTACGTTCCGGGCCGGCCGGCCCCTGCGCCGGAGCCGCGTACGACGAGGTGTTCGACGTGCGGACCGAGAACGCCGTCACCGTTCTCGAACAGCACGCCCCGGCCACCGGCCACACGCCGGCCGGACACCTCACCGCCCTCGGTCGCGTCGGCGAAGGCGACCTCCCCCGAGGCGCTGACGGGTCGCCACACTCCGGGCCCCTGAACCGGGATGCCCGCGCGGCCCCAGCACCCGCGGTGCCGCCCGACCCCACCCTCATCCCGCCTCGTCCCAGGAACACGATCAAGCCACTTTTCCTTCACGCGAACGGCACAGCAGGACCTAGAGTGTGCGCGTGACCGAGCAGAACCCCGAACTCATCGCCGGCCGCTACCAACTGGTCGAACGCATCGGCCAAGGCGGTATGGGCCGGGTCTGGCGTGGCGTGGACCAGCAGCTCTTCGGACGGGAGGTCGCCGTCAAGGAGATCCTCTTCCCGCCGGGGATGGAGGACGCCGACCGCGCGACGCTGCTCGGGCGTTTCGCCGCCGAGGCCCGTGCGGCGGTCACTCTCAGCCACCCGGGAATCATCACGATCCATGACGTCGTGGAGCACCACGGCGCCCCCGTGATCGTCATGGAGTTCATCCGCGGTCAGTCCCTGGCCGCCGCCATCCGCGGGCAGGGCCGGCTGCCCGTGCGGCGGGTGGCCCAGATCGGCGCCGCCATGCTCGACGCGCTCGCCGAGGCGCACGGGGGGCGGATCGTCCACCGCGACATCAAGCCGGACAACGTGCTTCTGACCAAGGACCGGGTCGTCCTCACCGACTTCGGCATCGCGCACCTCGCGGACGCCACGACCAAGCTGAGCCACAGCGGGATCGTCATCGGTACGCCGCAGTACATGGCGCCGGAGCAGCTGGAGGGCAAGCGTCCGACTCCCGCCAACGACCTGTGGGCGCTCGGCGCCACCCTGTACCACGCCGTCGAGGGGCAGCCGCCGTTCGAGGCGGAAGGTCTGCACGCCCTGGCCGTGGCCGTCTTCACCCGCCCGCACCGGCCGCCGGTCCACGCCGGGCCGCTCGCGCCCGTCCTGGACGCGCTGCTCACGAAAGATCCGGAACAGCGGCTGGGCGCCTCCGAGGCCGCCGGGATGCTGGCGTCGGTGCTGCGCTCCTTCCCGGCCCTGGGCGACACGGCCGCGGAACCGGGGCCGGAGCCCGCGCCCGAGCGCGATCCCGTCCCGGACGCCGCGACGGAGCACGCACCACCTTCCGTGCCGCCCAAGCCCCGCAAGCCCCCCAAGGCCGCAACACCGGGTACGCCGCATGAGCCCACGGTCCTGGATTCCGGGGCGACCCCGGCCGACCCCCGTACAGCGGACCAGGATCCCGTTCAGGATCATCACCCGGTCCCGGCCCCGGCTCCTGACCCGGCCCCTGACCCGGTTCCGGACGAGCGCCCCGTCCCGAACCGGAATCCTGTGCCGGACCAGGACTCCGTCCCGGACCAGGATTCCGTCCCGGACCATGACGCTGACCCGGACCAACCGCCCGTCCCGGACCGGGATCCCGTTCGGGACCAGCCTCCCGCCCCGGACCGGCCGGCCGACCCGCCGTCGGTTTCCGTACCCACGTCCCCGGCCGAGGACGTGGTCCTGCCCGGGACGACGGCCGAGATGAAGACGGGCGAGCCGAAGCCGGTACGGGCGCGCGCCCTCACCCGGCGTTCCGTGGTCCTGGGCGCGGCACTGGCCACGCTCGCGGCCGGCTCCGCCCTGACCTGGACCCTCTCGGGTAAGGACAAGACACCCGGCGGTGGCGGAGCGGCCGACGGCGCCGCCGCGGCTTCCGCCGTGACGGTGGTGATCGGGGTGGACGCACCGCTCACCGGCGGTATGTCCTCGATGGGGCTCGGCATCCGGAACTCCGCCGACCTCGCGGTCAAGACCGCCAACAAGAAGAACGTCATCCCCGGCGTCACGTTCCAGATCAAGTCCCTGGACGACGCCGCCGACCCCGCCAAGGGCCAGGAGAACGCCGCGAGTTTCGTCTCCGACGCGAAGACGCTGGGCGTCGTCGGGCCGTTGAACTCCAGCGTGGCCCGGACCCTGGTGCCACCCCTGGCGCAGGCGGACCTGGTCAACATCTCACCGGGCAACACCGCTCCCGAGACGACGCTGGGCCCCGACTGGGCGGCGGGCACCAAGTCCCGTCCGCACGACACGTACTTCCGCACGGTGGCCACGGACGTGGACCAGGGCCCGTTCGCCGCCCGCTACCTCCACACAGAGGGCGGGAAGAGCAAGGTGTACGTCATCGACGACCGGAGCCTCTACGGCACCGGTCTCACCGCCGGTTTCACGGCCGAGTTCAAGAAGCTCGGCGGAACCGTGGTCGGCGCGGAGCAGGTCGATGACGGCCAGACCGATTTCTCCGATCTCGCCGCGAGCGTCCGGGCCTCGGGCGCCGACGCCGTGTACTTCGGCGGCTACTACGACACCGCGGGACCGCTCTCCAAGGAGCTCAAGCAGGCTGGGGTCCGCATCCCCCTGATGGGCGGCGACGGCATGTTCACCGAGGCGTTTCTCACGTCCGGCCCGAAGGCCGACGGCGACCTCGCCGTCAACATCGGCGTGCCCGCCGAGGAACTGCCGGGCGGGGCGGACTTCCTCGCCCGGTACCGCGCGGCCGGGTACACGGACGACGCCAACTGGTACGGGCCGTACGCCTATGACGCGACCTGGAGCATCGTCGAGGCCGTGAAGGCCCTCGTGACGGCCAACGGCGGCACGCTCCCCCGCGACGCCCGCGCGAAGATGCGACAGGCCGTGTCCCGGCTCGACTTCGACGGCGTCACCGGCCGGGTCGCCTTCGACGAGTACGGCGACACGCGTAACCGGGGTCTGACGGTGTGCTCGGTGTCAGGCGGCCGCTGGACCACCGTCACCAGCGGAGCCGCGCCCTCCTGAGGCCCACCGGCCCGAAGGACCCGTACGAGCCGCGATGCCAGGCGCTGCCGCCGACACCGCCGGCCAAGTTCACCGAAGGCGTTACGGAAGACGAGAGCCGCGCCGAACGCCAGGGCAACCGCGACCGGCCCCTGGCTGTCCAGGCAGCGTCACCCATCGCCTTGGTTCGCCGTGAGGAAAGCGGCGAGCCCCCCGATCCCGAGTGGGATTTCATGCGCGTACGCCCGGCCACCGCCGCCGCGTTCCTCGCCACCACCCTTTCCGCGTCCGTGATCCCGGCAGCCGCCCAGGCGGCGGACGGGGCCGCGCCCAGCGACACGACGTTCTCGAACGTCGTCGTCAACGGTGGCAAGGACGTCGTGCTCGGCCTGGCCACCAAGAAGACCGTCACGATCGCGTGGACAGCGACGGACCCGGACGGTGTCGTCGCTTCCTGGGCCTACCTGTGGCACGGCCCCAACACCGATGACGCCGACGGCAGACTGCCGACCTACCCGCCGGCGGGCACGTGCACGGTGTCGCCCACCGACCGCACCACCTCCACCTGCACGGTGAGCTTCGGGGTGGACGCCAAGCGGGACTTCGACGACAACGGCCTCGCCGGCACCTGGAAGGTGCTCGCCGAGGCGCAGGACACCAACGACGACAGAAGAACAGCACCACCTACCCACCCTGAAGACCGTCACCAGTGGCGGCAAGGGAACGCTGAAGACCACCACGACGGCCAAAGCGGACGGCTACTTCCGTTTCCTCTTCACCGGCACGTCCACCGCGGGCCCGGCCACGGCGACGGGCGACTTCGTCGACGTCAGGTGACGGCGCCGGTCCGCCCCGCCCCGCCCCGCCCCGCCCCGGACAAGGGACGGTACGGACGGGAGCGGACCGACCGGGAGCGGACCAGGCTGGAACGACCGGCCGGGAACGGACCGGGCAGGCGGCCGGCGTACGCCACCGGCGCCGGCAGTCCGGTCCGCGTGCCCCGGTCCCCGGCCGGCACGCAGGGCGGAGCGGTTCCGCCGTCAGCGGTTGGTCGTGGTGCCGATGTCGGCGATGTGGTCGTACCGCTCCAGGAGCACGAAGAGCTTGGTCTTCTGCGTCGTGTCCCCGCTGCCGTAGGTCAGGGTGACGATGACCTCGTGGCCCATGCCCACGGCGCCGTTGTCGGTCACCCTCCACTGCGCCGGGACGTTCTGTGCGCGCAGGACGCCGTCGACACCGTTCTGCTCCTCCCAGGCCGCCAGCCGTTCGGCGAAGTCGGCGGTCAGGTAGTGCTTGCGGAGCGCCGTGGCCAGCGTGCCGTCCGGGTCCTCGTAGTCGCCCTTCGCGTCGATGTACGCGCCGTAGAAGTCGGCGACCCGGGTCACCGCCTGACCGGTCGTTCCGCTGACCGGCTTCGGCGCGGCGGCGGCCACCTTCGCCGGAGTGTGGACGGCCACCTTCGCCGGGGTGTGGACGGCCGCCTGCGCCGACATCTGCGTCGACAGACCGAGTCCGACCGCCAGGACGATGCCCGCTGCGACGGCCGCGCGGCGGCCCGAACGACGGTGGGTGCGGGTGCTGCTGTTCATGTGTGTCTTCCCTCTTCTGCGGCTGGTCCGCGTGTGGTTGCCCTGGGTCGCTTCCGGCCCTCCGGCTGGATGCGCCGGCCGGCTGTCGCCACCCGCGTCAGCGGCCGGGGCGAGGACAGGTCGGCCCCGCTGCCCGATCGGACGGGAAGCCGGCCCGTGTCCTCGCTCCGCGACGGCCGTGTGCTGTCAGCCGCCGCGGGATGCCGAACGCCGCCCCCGGACACAGAGGTGTCCCGGTACGCAGACGAAGGGTGGGTGCCGTTGCCGTACAACCGCCGGTGCGGTCGTTCCGCCTCGGCCGGTGCGACACCCAGAGCTTCCAGGACGCCCGGGACCCACCACAACACCTGCCGCCACCCTGCAACGATGGAACGATCCCACCCCTGTTGAGCAGCGCAAACACCCTGTGCCTGGGATGCCGACCCGGGACGCGGAGACGGCTCGCGGCGGTCAGCCGGCCGGCACGGGATGCGGCCGCACGGCACCCGGGCACGGAGATCGACCATCAACCGTCAACGAGCGGCGAACGGGGAGCAGGGAGCAGGGAGCAGGGAGCAGGGAGCGGCCAACGACCCGGCGGACCCGGCCGACCCGTGCACACCTCAGAACGGCCTGAGCGCCGCTACTCCTAGTCGCGCGCGGCGAGTTGTTCGGCGACCTCGGTCCTGACCGTCTCGCGCAGTTCGTCCGGCGTGAAGCCGAGACCTCGCAGGACCTGCGCCGCCGTGCTTTCCTCGGCACGGATCAGACCCAGCAGCATGTGTTCGGTGCCGACCCAGTCGTGGCCGAGGTCCACCGACGCCTGGCGTGCCTGCTCGATGGCCTCCTTGCTCTCCGGGCGGAACGCGATGTGACCCCGCAGCGCTTTCTCCCCGGCCGGTGGCAGCGCTTCCTCGATCACGTCGCGGACGCGCTGCTCCGACTCGGCTTTGGCCAGCAGCAACGCGTACGCCGTGCCCTGCGGTTCGCCGAGGAGGCCGAGCAGGAGGTGTCCGGTGCCGATGAAGTCGTGCTTGTACGTCCGGGCGGCTTCCTGCGCCAGCACGATGCTGTGCCGGTTCAGGTTGGTGAACCGCTCGAACGGTGCCGGCGCGTGGCGCTGCTGGGCGGCCTGCTTGGAGACCCCGATGGCGTCGCCGATCTGGGTCCACGACGCGCCGGTCCGCTTGGCCTTGCTGACGTAGTGGTCGATGAGCTGGTCACCGAGGTCGGACAGCGTCTGGGCGCGAAGTCGCGCCTCGCTGATGCGGGCCAGTTCGTCGGCTTCGGGAAGTTCCTCGTCGAGTCGGGCGATCAGGTCGGCGAGGCTGATGTCGAGTGGACTCATGCGTCAATCCTAAGTTGACGATAGGGGGTCGTCAACTTGTAATTGACGATTATCTAGGCACCTGCACGGAAACGGTCGATCCGACATGGAGGGCCGCCGGGTGCGCACCACGCCCGCGAACGAGTCCAGATCGCAGGACTTGATAGGCAAGTGAATACTTGCCTATCCTGTGGTCGTGGCCGACGACCTCTTCAAAGCTCTGGCCGACCCCAGCCGCCGCATCATCCTCGACGAGCTCACGGAGAAGTCCGGACAGACACTGTTCGAGATCTGCTCGCGACTGACCATGAAGCACCGGCTCGGCATCTCGCGTCAGGCGGTCTCCCAGCACCTGGCCCTGCTGGAGGCCGCCGGGCTCGTCGAGACCAGACGGCAGGGCCGCTACAAGTTCCACGACCTGAACACAGCCCCGCTGCGGCAGATAGCCGAGCGATGGCCCACGCCAGACCCGCCCACACCCGACCCTTCCGGACCAGAGAAGAGCACTCCATGAAGATCCATCTGACCAGCGTCTTCGTCGACGACCAGGCCAAGGCCGACCATTTCTACACCGAGATCCTCGGATTCGTGAAGAAGCACGACATCCCCTGCGGCGAGGAGGCCCGGTGGCTGACCGTCGTCTCGCCCGATGAGCCCGGAGGCACCGAACTCCTCCTGGAGCCCGCCGGCCACCCGGCCGTCAAGCCCTACCGCGACGCGCTCGTCAAGGACGGCATCCCGCTCGCCCAGTTCGCCGTCAACGACGTGGAGGCGGAGTACGAGCGCCTGATCGCCCTCGGCGTTCACTTCACCCAGGAGCCCCTGGCGATGGGCCCTGTCACCACCGCCGTCTTCGACGACACCTGCGGCAACCTGATCCAGATCGTGACTCAGCCGAAGTAGGCGGAACGCCTCGCGGATGTGTGCCGTCACACGTGTGACGAGCAGAACTGGCGCACCGGGTCGCTCGTCCTGGAGGGCAGGACCAAGAGCAACAACAAGGGGCGTGCGGTGGAAGGCCTGGATGAGCGGGACCCCGGTGCGGCGCCGAAGACGGCGACACCCCGCGATCGGTCGTCCTGGACACGGGGGCCGGTACTCGCCGCGCTGGCGGTGGTGACGGCGGTGCTGCTGACGTTCCATCGGCTGGTCCCGAACACCCCCGGGCACCTGGGCAGTCTGCTGGAATCGTTCCTGCCCTGGTCCGGCCTGGTGATCATGCTGCTGCTCGGCCTGGCGCTGTTGCGCCGCTCCGCACTCGCGCTCGTGGCCCTCCTGCTGCCGGCGGCGGCCTGGACGTACCTGTTCGGCGGGTTGCTGCTGCCCGGGGCACCACCCGGCGCGCACGACCTGGTCGTCGTGCAGCACAACGCGAGCGACGAGAACACCGACCCGGCGGGCACAGCCCGCTCCCTGGCCGATGCCGAGCCCGACCTCATCGCCCTGGAGGAGTTGCTGCCCGCGGCACTGCCGGTCTACGAAAGGACGCTCGCCCCGCGCTATCCGTACCACGCGGTGGTGGGCACCGTCGGACTCTGGTCGAAACACCCGCTCACCGACGTCCAGAAGCTGCCCATCAAACCCCCTGAGATCACCGAGACCTGGAGCCGCGGGCTCCGGGGCGTGGTCCACATCCGACACCGCGAGATCGCGGTCTATGTCGCGCACCTGCCCTCGGTGCGTGTCCGCGCAACCGGTCTCGCCTCCGCCCGGCGCGACGAGAGCGCCGGCCTGCTGGGCAAGGCCGTCACCGCCGAGAAACTGCGCACGGTGATACTCCTCGGCGACCTCAACAGCACGGTCGGCGACCGCGGGCTGACCCCGCTGTCCTCACAGATGAACGTGTCGGCCCGGGGATTCGCCTTCAGTTTCCCCGCCGCCTTCCCCGTGGCCCGGATCGACCAGATCATGGCGCGCTCGGCGACCGTCAGTCACCTTCGCACCCTGCCCGCCACCGGCAGCGACCATCTCCCGATCACCGCCCGGATCACCTTGGACTGAGTGCGTGCGCCGGGCATTGTCAGAGGCTTCGGGCACACTGCGCTCCATGAACTTGGTGACCGCGCAGGACTACGACTGGATCCGCACCTCGCGGCTCTTCCGCTACGCGATGGAGAGCGGATACACCCTGACACTGATACGGGGGCGGAACCCACGCGAGGTTCTGCGCGCGATGGAGGCGGAACCGCGCGGCACCGGGCAGGGAACGGCCGGGCTGATCGAGGCGGACGACGCCCACCGCGCCGAGGTGGACGACTACTGGGACGAGTCCTACGTCGCGGGCGCCTTCAGCACCCTGGGCGAGAACGGGGACTGGACACTCGTCCTGGGCTTCGACGGTGGCCTGGGGCTCGCGGGCGCGTGTGCGGA
The DNA here is from genome assembly GCF_043078065.1 of Streptomyces sp. NPDC015532. Lineage (NCBI taxonomy): Bacteria > Bacillati > Actinomycetota > Actinomycetes > Kitasatosporales > Streptomycetaceae > Streptomyces > Streptomyces sp. NPDC015532. The sequence continues at coordinate 687,387 of NZ_JBIBSY010000002.1, forward strand.
GACGCTGTCGAAGGGCGGCCGGGTCGTGTCGCACTCGACCAACGGCGGCAAGCCCATGCACTTCTTCCACTGGTTCGAGGACGGCGAACTCCGTACGACGTTCGAGGGCCCCTCGTCGCGCGACGGCAGCACCCCCGATGAACTGGTCCCCCTGCTGCGGGAGGTCGGCTTCCCCCTGACCCCTGAGGGAGAGCACGACGAGAGCGCGCCGGACGTCGACGGGAAGGCGGCGGTCCTCGCTCTGACCGAAAGACTCACCGGCATACGTGTCACCGAATCCCTCCTCCAGGACGCCACGTACGCACTTGGACTCGTCCCCGAACAGCCCGCCGAGGAGTGGACCGGCCTGGTCATCGACATCACCGATGCCCACGGGGAGCGCCTGTACAGGGAATGGACCTACGAGGAGATCGCGGCGGCGTCGGACCGCGCACGGGCGCAGGCCAACGCGCCGGTCGTGATCACCTACAACGAGCCTCCGGCCGTGGGTCGTTCGGAGCACCAGACGGGTGAGTAGCGAGCGAGCCCGCGGTGGGTGCCGCGGGCTCGCTCGCCGCCGCCGAAGGCAGTCGTTGCGGTTGCCCGGCAACGGGGCGTCCGACGACAACGACGAGCCGACTGTCGGCGTCGATGACAACCTGGTGACGCCGTGATCACTCCAGCCGCGCCAAGATCATCGCAGTGGGATCCGTGGCTACGGAAACGGTGGCAGGTGGGGTGGACGTCCTGGGGCACCTCTGCGTTGGCTGGTGTCGATCAGCACAGCCACGAGGTCTGCAAGTGCGAGGGCGTCACAGGGGTCGTCGGCGCGGCGCTTGAGTCGGCGGACTGGGCCGACCTGGTCGAGCACGATCCCGGCGCGGGCCAAGAGGAAGGTGAGGGCCAGGAATGCCGACCTGCCGTTGCCGTCGTCGAACGGATGGAAGAAGCAGATATCGAGGTAGGCACGCGCGGCACGGGCGGCGAGGGGAAGTCCGCCCTGATCGCTTTGCGACAGGCAGGCGTCGAAGCGGTCGCGGGTGTCCGGTGCGATGCCATACCGCTCTCGGCCTGCCTTCGCGAACGCTGGCCGGCTCCGAAACTCCACGTTCCGCGAGTCGAGCACCTGTCGCTGCCATCCGGTGAGCAGGTCGAACGTCAGTGCCGAGCCATGGGCAGCGTCCGCCCGGGCCTGGCGGAGCGCTGCGAGCAGAGCGGCGGCGCGATCGGGACTGCGAGCCTGGTCGAACGAACGGATGTCATGGACGGCTCCATCGCGTGCGGGAGTGAAGGGGCGGTAGGCCGCCGTAGCCCGGACCTCGTCCCAAGGCACCGCCTCACGAACAATCAGCCATGTCCGCAGATGATCCGCCATGATCTCAGAGACCGTCAGCTTCCGTGAGCGACAGTGAGAGGCGCCGTGCCATGTCGTCCACGACATCGGGCTCGGGCCCGGTCCAGCTCTCGAACCGACCGCCGATCGCTTCCTCGACCAGCGATTCCGCCGTGGCTTCCTCCACGCCCCAGCGCGCGAGGAACCAGGTGAGCACCTGCTCGCAGTGCCCGTACCACGCATCCCCCGCGCCGGTGCGGTCCACGACATGCGTGACCAGATGAACAGCAGCGCGCTCCCACTGGTGCTGCCGCTCCTCGGCGGGGACAGCATCGAGTCGGAACCGATCGAACCGCTCCGCCAGATCCTCCAGCCAGGCACGCCACTCGCACAGCGCCGTCGCGACTTTTGCCAGGGTCTCGTCCGGTGAGGTGATGGAGTCCCTTGGACAGCACCAACTGCCCACAGGACCACCGCCGATCTCTCCCTCATCGTGTGCCCAGCGCCAGCCGAGAACCCACCGCCCGAAGCGTTCGACGAGGGCACGGGTCATCGCCTCCGTCCAGGCTCTGCCCTCATCGTGAGACCAGCTGATCACGGCCCGATCCGCAGCGGACCCCGGCGGTCGGACAGGCACCTCATGGGCAGGCCCGAGAGCCGCGACGACCACGGGGGCCGACAGACCGTCGAAAGGGTGCAGGCGAGGGTCGACCTCCGGCCACGAGAGGTCGAAGGGAGCAAGGTCATACGGCACTGGCCAAGCCTTTCACAGCAGGCCGCAACACCCACAAGGGATTTCACTTCACGGCGACATCAGCAGCAGCGAAGGGCAGATGCGCCAACGGCCCAGGGCGGCGTCGGGCGGCGGGACTCGCCGACTGGGCGTCTGGTGCGCAGGCACAGGCGATCGGCGCTCTGGCAGCCGACGCGGTACGGATACTCGACGCCGCTTGCTCGTCGGCCGTGGCCTCGCCGCGTCGAAGCCCGCTAGCTCGGGCGCCAAGGACTGTCTGCTGTCTCCCGCGGTTCTCGCGGGCACCGTGGCCGTCACGATCGCCGCTCTCAGGGGCCTGCTGGGCCACAACAGCGTCTCGCCGTCGGCTCCCGTCTTTGGGCACGAACAGCCTCGCGCCGTCGAGCTGCCCACCTTCGGCTATCCGCCCACGGCCGCGACGGCTCCGCGCGCCCCTCTCCGGAGGACTCCGGCACCTACCCCACCGTATGGAGGCGCCTACCGCACCTGCCACCACACGCAGCGCGTTCCGACGGGCCCGCGAACCCGTCCGTCTCGCCCTCCGGGGGCTCGGGTCAGCGGCTCGGGAGGGAGCGGGGCAGCCCGAACCACGGGAGCACGCTGTTGTCGAATCGGGTCATGGCGCAGACCCGATCGCCGGCGAGCGTGAGGACGTAGAGGCCGACCCCGTGGCTGATGCCGCCGGGGGTGCGCAGGTAGGCCCCGAAGGCCGGCTGGGCGTTGGCCCGCGACGGAACGAGGTCGAACCTGCGGCCGGCGTCGAACAGGCCGGCGCAGAAGCGGGCCACGACGTCCCGGCCCTGGTATTCGAAGGGCATCGGGGGCATCGACATGAAGACGTCGTCGGTCAGGAGGGCCACCAGCGCGTCGACATCGGCGGACTCCCACGCGCGGACGAACCTCCCGACGATCGCGTCCTCGGCGGGTGAGCCGGCCGCGGGAGGCGACTGGTGTCCGACGGCCGGCGGCCGGCTGCGTCGCAGGCCGGAGCGTGCGCGTTTGAGGGCGCTGTTGACCGAGCCGACGGTCGAATCCAGCATGTCGGCCACTTCGCTCGCCTTGAACCCCAGGACATCACGCAGGACGAGGACGGCGAGCTGGCGGGGCGGCAGGAGCTGCAAGGCGGTCACGAAGGCCAGCGAGACGGATTCGGCCCGCTCGTAGCGGGCCTCCGGGCCGAGCGGCGCCTCGGCCGCGTCCTCCAGAAGGGCGCCGGGAAACGGCTGAAGCCATACGATCTCGCCGAGCCGGGTCGGTTCGGGCGGTTCGACCCCTGGCACATCCCACTCCTTGGCCGGGCGCCGGGCGGCCGCGCGGCGCGCGTCGAGACACCGATGGGTGGCGATCCGGTAGAGCCACGTACGCAGCGAGGCGCGTCCCTCGAATCCCCCGAGGCTCTGCCAGGCGGCCAGCAGCGTGTTCTGAAGGGCGTCCTCGGCGTCCTCGAAGGATCCGAGCATGCGATAGCAGTGCACCTGCAACTCTCGCAGGTACGGCTCGGTCAGCTCCCTGAACGCGTCACCGTCCCCGGCCCGCGCCCTTTCGATCAGTTCGGCTGCCGCCATCGTCACCGTCTCCTTCGTTCCGCGCCCTGCCGCGCCTCCATCCTGTACAGGCGCCGGCCGGACGGAGAACTGGGCGCCGCCCGACCGCCCGGTTCTCCACCCGGCCGGCGCCTGTACCTACGTGGCCGACGACGACGTCGGCGCGAGGAGGGATCGGACATGGGAAAGATCGTGATGAGCGGGCCGCAGAACGTCTCGCTCGACGGAGTGGTCCAGGACCCCGACGGTGCGGAGGGCTTCGAGCTGGGCGGCTGGTTCACCCGGTTCGGGGGTGCGGATCTCGCCGAGTGGAGCAAGATCGCGCTTGAGGAGGCGCTGGGCGCCGAGGCGTGGCTGCTGGGCCGCAAGAGCTACACGTTCTTCGGGGAGCGGTGGCGGCCCCGGAGCGGCGAGCTGGCGGACCGGTTGAACAGCATGCCCAAGTACGTCGTGTCCTCGACGCTCGAAGAAGCCGACTGGGACAACTCGACGGTTCTGAAGGGCGACGTGGTGACGGAGGTCGCGAAGCTGAAGCGGGAGGTGGAGGGAGAGATCGTCATCCCGGCCAGCTATCGGCTCGGTCGTACGCTGATCGAGCACGACCTCGTCGACGAGGTACGGATGGTCGTCTTTCCGGTCGTGCTCGGGGCCGGCGAACGGTTCTTCGGCGAGGTCCGCGGCACCAAGCCCCTGCGTCTGGTGGAAGCCAGGACCATCGGTGACGGCCTGGCCTTCCTCACCTACGAGTTCGCCAGGAGCTCCTGACCACCGGGCGGCCGGCCGGCGGCACCGCGGAGCCGAACAACCAGCCGGCTTCGCGGTGCCGAACCACCGGTCGGCTCTGTGGCCGGACTCCCTGGGAGTCAGAGTGCCGGCTCGCGAAGCTCTCCTGGCGCGACCACGACGACCTCGACACGGGTGCAGCCGACCGCCTCCAGCGCACGTCGGCGTCGCGTGGCGGAACGCTTGTCGTAGCGACCGGCCGAAGCCTGCGGCGCACCGTCCGGGTCGGTCCACGTCAGGCTGTACCGACGATTCGCAGTCGACATGGAGCCGTCCTCTCTGGCATCACCGGCTCGTACGGGCGTACCCCGACCGGTTCATGGTCCATTCGGTGCAGCAGCTTCACATACCCGGAGCCGTACCGGAAGGATTGGCGGAAACTGATACCCCGTGGTGCGCCGAGCGGGATGTCCCGGTTTCTATGTCGATCCTTCCGACTCGACCGGCGCGCGGTGCCACCAAGAGCACGACGGCAGCGGCGATGTCCGGGAATCCTTAAGGGAGTTGCGGACGGTCTGGCGGATCGGGTCGGCGCGGCGCGGTGGGCGTCATGGGCCGACGCACGAGGTGACGCGCTGTGCCGCCGGCTCTCGGTTTCGGGACAACGCGGGCCTCAGCGTGGCGAGTACCACTGTCGTGGCGTACAACCATGTCGCCGATCTCTGATCGTTACGCCAAGCGACTCTAACGGGCTGGCAAAGTCCGCTGGTTGTGGGCTTGAATGCGGCTCGGCGCGACCCTTGTCGTGGACGCGCCCATGAAGACATGAGGTGGGAACGAACGTGAAGTCAGTTCCGGGGCGCGTCCTGGTGGGTATCGGAGTGACGGCGGCACTCGCCGCGACGGCCGCGTGCGGCGGGCAGGACACCGGCGGCAAGAGCGACAGCGGCAGCTCGAAGAAGCCGTCCGCGGCGGCGAAGCCCGCCGTCAAGGAGGGGCTGAAGCCCCTCACCGAGGCGCAGTTGAAGAAGGCCGTGATCACCAAGGCGGACCTCAAGGGATACCGCGTCGGCGACACTCCCGACGACGAGATCCCGGAGGTGAGCGTGCCCGCGAATCCCGCCAAGTGCCAGGCCCTGGCGGACATGTTCCTGCTGGGCACCGAGCCCGACGCGACGGCCCGTGTGTCCCGCTCGGTGACGAGCCTGACGGCGACGGACGCCACGGTGCTGCGCGTCGGTCTGCTCGCGCAGAAGGAGGCGGACGCCAAGAAGGTGGTCGCGGACCTGCGCACCCAGAGCGGGTCGTGCAGCTCCTACGAGCACACCGACTACCACTACACCGGGGTCAAGCCCGTGAAGGCCCCCGCCGTCGGTGACGAGGCGGTGTCGTACACGATGACCAGCGACATCGACGGAACCAAGATCCCGATGACCTACCTGGTCGTACGGAGTGGTTCGACCCTGGCCGTCTTCTACGCGATGAACATCCTGGACGAGAAGGCCCCCGAGGTGTCGACCAGTGTCGTCGAGGCACAGGTCACGAAGATCAAGAAGACCGTCTGACGGTTTCTGCCCCACATCCGCGAAGGGCCCCGCAGCATGTCTGCGGGGCCCTTCGCCGCAGGCACGCCACCCGAGTCGAGGTGGCCCGGCCCGGTGGGACCGCGGGCGAACCGTCGTGCCGATCATCAACACCCCTGTGCACACGGGGTTCTCGCACGGCGATCCGGCCGCTTCCCGTCAAGTCCGCGCGCGGCACGCCGTTCCGAGGCGACCGGCGACCGGCGACCGGCGACCGGCGACCGAGCAACGGCAACGGCAACGGCAACGGCAACGGCAACGGCAACGGCAACGGCAACGGCAACGGCAACGGCAACGGCAACCGGGTAACGGCGACCGGCAACGGCCGATACGGCAAGCCCACTTCTGTCGAACCGGCCTTTAGAATCTGCCTGTTGATTCCCTCGCGCCCCGGCATCCCGGCTCCACCGCCCCGACCCGACGTCCGCTCACGACGGCCGATCATCTCGTCGGCTTCCGCCCCGCGGTTCATGGTGTCCCTACGACCGCGCCACCCGTCGACGCCGCACCGGTCGCCGTCGAACCCAGCCGTCCGTTCCGCCGTCCGACCGCAGTCCCCACGACCAAGGAGCACAGGATGCAGGATCAGCCCGAGGATGTCCCGGCGCAGCCCCAGGCGCAGACGTCACCTCAACCCGGCTCCACCCCGCAGCCCGCACCCGCACCCCAACCGCAGGTGCAGCCCCCGCCGTTACCCCATCCAAGACCCGAGCCCGCGCCGGGCCCGAACCCGGGCCCGGCGCCGACGAGCACCTACGGGGCCCCTCCCGGCTACCCTCCGGCCCAGCAGTACGCGTACGGGCAACCGGTCGGCTTTCCCCCACCGTCCGGCGGCAAGGGCACCGCGGGGCGCGCGGTGCTGTGGGCGGCGGTCGGTGCGGTGGCCGCCTCCGTGCTGTGGGCCGGGGGAATCCTCGTTCTCGGCCGGGTGGGCGACAACCCCGATCTCGCGGGCTACCGGACCAAGGCCAATCTCTGTTCCGCGGTCGACTACACCGCCTTGAGGACCGAATACACCCAGGAGGACAACCTCCCCACGCACAACGCGCTGAAGCACAAGGCGATCGATCAGAGCTACTGCAGCATCTCCCTGAAGACGTCCTCCAGTTCCTCCTACGCCGACGCGTACCTCTCGGTGGAGATGGATCTGCACAAGACGACCGACCCGGCTGCCGAGTTCACGGCCGTGTGGTCCGAATACGACCAGCGGTACGAGGACTACGAGGTCGAGGAGGTGTCCGGTTTCGGTGACGAGGCGTATCTCGTGACCGAGGACACCACGTCCGGCTCGGGAACCAGCGGCAGCCGGGCGGTGACCCTCGCGGTGCGCGACGGCTGGATGACCTACCAGATGAGCTGGAGCACCTATTCGTCCTCCTACGAGACGACCACCCCGCCCGAGATCTCCGAGGTCTCACGGTGGGTGAAGACCGACACCCGCTCGACGTTGGAGAACCTCCGGTCGGACTGAGCGGACCTCCGGATGAGACCCTGTCCCGCGCGCCACGGGACAGGGTCTTCACAGAGCGCCGGGCCCGCAGTCGGGCCGGGTCCGAACCCGGACGGCGGGACCTCGGCGGTCCGGGCGGTCAGGCCGGCCACCGGGCGGTGAGGGATCAGAGGCCCTTCCATTCCTGTGCCGCCCGGGCCAGGTGGTCCCACACGGCCGCGAGGGCGGGGCTCGCCGGCAGGTCACGCCGGGAGGCCAGGTACAGGGTGTTCAACGGCTCGACCTCCGGCCGGTGCATCTGCACCACCTGGCCCGCGGCCAGCGCCGGAGCGGCGAGGTAGCGGGGCAGCACCGAGATGCCCATGCCGGACACCACCGCGGCCAGCACGGCGCGCAGGTCCGGGACGACGACGGCGACCTGATTGGGGGGCCGGCGCCCGAACTCGCTGCGCCAGTACCGCCGGATGATCGGAAGGTCGGCCGCGTAGGCCACCAGGGGCATGGGGGACAGCGCGGCGACCGGGTCCGCCGCCAGCCGCTCCGGGTCCACGGCGTGCGCCAGCGCGGGCGGCCCCACCAGGAGGAACTCCTCGTCCACCAGCGGTGCCACCGCCAGCCCCTCCTGCCGGGGGCGAACCGCGGAGACCACCAGGTCGAGCCGTGCCGCCGTCAGCGCCGCCAGCAGTTCCCCGGCCAGGCCCAAGGTCACCCGGATCCGCAGTCCGCGGGCCGAGAGCGGCGCCAGGGCGGGAAGCACCTGGAGAGACATCACCTCGGCCGCTCCGCCGAGGTGAATCGTGCCCTCCAGCATGCTCTCCTCGCCCGAAGGGGCCAGAGCGGTACGCAGCCCGTCGACATGCAGACCGACACGGGCGGCCAGCGCCACCGCCCGGGGCGTCGGCCGGGCTCCCTTGCTCGACCGCACGAACAGCGGCTCGCCCAGTTGTTCCTCGAGACGAGCGAGCTGTCCGGTGACCGCCGGCTGACTCACGCCCAGCCGCTCGGCCGCCGCGGACAGCGAACCGGTGCGGTAGATCTCGAGGAACGTCGCCAGCAGGTCCAGGCCGGGCATGGGCACCTCCGTCCATCACTGAGCTTATGAAGGGTTCCAGTCGGTCCAATCCTAGTGATGGATCTGGCGGCAGGGGCGCGGCCACCGGTCGTGCGACGCCTCACGCACATCCGCGGGAAACGGGCCACCCCCGCTCCATAACTCTTCTTATGGCGCGGCGCGGGCGGCAGGGCATTTCCGTGATGAATCCTGGGGTTGTCCTGAGCACGGTTCCGCAGTCCGCAGGACCCAGGCACCGCCTTCCAGAGTCGTCCACAGATAAGAGCAGGTATTCCGATGTCGAAGATCCTCATGATCGTCTCAGCCGCCGACAGCTTGGTCCTGGCCGACGGATCCACCCATCCGACCGGCTTCTGGGCCGAAGAGGTAGCCGCCTCGCACAAGGTGCTGAGCGCCGCCGGGGCGCGGGTGGACATCGCCACTCCCGGGGCTGTCCGCCCGACGGTCGATGCCCTCAGCCTCGACTCCCGCGGCGGTGTGTCCGAGACCGACGCCGAGGAGTTCCGCGCCTACCTCGACAGCATCGCCGACCAGCTCTCCAGCCCGCTGAACCTGGCGGACGTACGCCTGGGCGACTACGACGCGCTCTACATTCCCGGCGGTCACGCGCCGATGGCGGACCTCGCCCACGACACCGGTCTCGGCCGGCTCCTCAACGAGGCCGACGCCCAGGGCACGATCGTCGCCGCGCTGTGCCACGGCGTCGCCGCCCTGCTCAGCGCCACCACGCCGGACGGCGGCTTCACGTTCGCGGGCCGCACCCTCACCTCCTTCGCCGACGAGGAGGAACGCCAGGGAGGTCTCGGTGACAACACTCCCTTCTACCTGGAGAGCGTGCTGCGCGAGCGTGGTGCCACGGTCGAGACCGGGGCGCCGTGGAGCAACAAGGTCGTCGTGGACGGCAAGCTGATCACCGGCCAGAACCCCCAGTCCAGCACAGGGACGGCCGAGGCCACCCTGAAGGCACTGGCCGGCCGCTGAGCCCTGCCGGGCTCATGCCGGGGCTCATACCGGGCTGACAAGCCTGACAGCCGCGGAGGCGTCCCCCGCCTCCGCGGCGTTCTCCGGGCCCGCGTCGGCGGCTCCCGGAATCGGCCGACCGACTGGAAGGCTTCCTCCAAGTACCCTTCCGTGGAGGGCTGTTGACGGTCGCTCGCAGTGGAGCGGTGGACCGCGAGGGGGGATCGTCAGGTGTCACGTCCGACGAGCGGGACGGCGGGGGCCCCGTCATGACCGGCACGACGACGTGGATCGCCACCGGCTGGCTGCTCGCTTTCGGCGCGGTCGACGCCGGACTGTACGCGGCATGGTGGCGACGTACGCGGGACGAGCGGAGGTTCCTGCGAGGCGTCCGGGCAGCGGATCTGGACCCGATCCTGGCCGCGTGGTGGCTCGGAGCCTCGTGGGAGGGCGCGCCGGCCCAGCAGGAGACGTACGCCGCGGAGGTGGCCACGAGCCTGCTGATCCTGGCCGGGGACGCCGAGATCGACAGCGGCGGCCGGATCACCGTGCCGCACACGCGGTTCCGCGATCAGAAGGATCCGGTCCTCGCCGCACTCATGAGACTCGCGCACCTCCACAAGGGGGCCACGGTGTACGTCCTGCTCACCGACCCGCGTTTCCAGCGTTTCCGGACGGTTCTCCGGACCCGTCGCGCACCCCTGCGCAGCAGGTTCGGCTCCTCCCGCTTCCCCGCCCTGACCGCGGCCTTCGTCACGGCGTTCGGCATGTCCATGCATGCGATGATCATGCGCTGCGACGTCCCCGGGCTGCCCGATCGGGACCCTGGCTGGTGGACCATGGCATGGATACCGCTGTGGGCCGTGCTGGCCGCCGTCGCGGCGATCTGGCCCCAGAAGATGGCCCGTCCCTGGCCCCGGTTCACCCGCCGCTGCCGCACCGCCGTCACCCGCGCACTGGCCGACCAGAGTTCGGACACAAGGTTCCGGGTGTCCATCAGCGCGTCGGGCCCGTCCCGCCGACGCCCGCCGGACGGCACGGCCGTCGCGCGGCCCCGGGTCACGGCCCGCGCCATCGGCCGCACGTCACCCTCGTACGACCTCGATCCCGACCTGCCCAGGGGACCGGACGCCCACCACCACGGCCCGGACAGCGGGGACTTCGGCGGAGGCGACTGAGTCCTGCCACCCGTCCACGACGAGGACACCGCCGAGTTCGTCCGCCGCGTCCCCGTCGGTCCGCACCGCCTGTGCGCCCGTGAGGCCGGAGCCGGCTCACGGTCGGGCGACGGCGCCGTTGCCCGCGGCGGATTCACCCGGCCGTGCCGACTGATCCCCCCTGAACGGCCGGTTCGGGCCGGCGGGCGAGCAGTCGGGTGAGCAGCGGCAGAGCGTGTACCGCGTCGGGGGCCTGGGCCAGGGGCAAGTGGGCGATGTCCGCGGGGAGTTCCATGCGGTCGCGCGGAACGGCGAGGACGGGCATACCGGCGGCGGTCGCGGAGCGGATGCCGTTCGGGGAGTCCTCGACGGCCAGACAGCACGACGGCGGGACCCCGAGGGCGGCCGCCGCGCGCAGGTAGGGGTCGGGGGCGGGTTTGGCCCGGGTGACGTCCTCGCCGCACACCACGGCGCTCACGTCCCCGGCGAGGCCGAGGTGTTCGAGTGCGGCCAGGACGAAGCGGCGCGGGCTGGCGGTGGCCACCCCGACGGGACCGTGCCGGCCGGCCTCGCGGAACAGCTCCACGGCTCCGGGCAGGGCCTGGATGCGGCCGGCCGCGCAGGCGTCGGCCATCACGTCCGTGCATGCCTCGACGACCTCGGCGGTGTCCACCGGGCCGCCGCACAGTCCGGCGACGTAGGAAGCCCAGTGGCCGTTGCCGTGCAGTGCGATGCCGTCCCGCGGCTCCCAGCGGTGACCGTGGCGGGCGGTGAATTCGGCGCAGACGCGTTCCCAGGCGTCGCCGGTGTCGATCAGGGTGTCGTCGAGATCGAAGACCGTCGCTCTCAGCACGCCGTTCACACCGCGGCCGGGGCGGGATCGGTGTCACGCAGATGCTGGGAGAGCTGCTCGATGGACACGAGCGCCAGCCGGTGCTGGTCGGCGAAAGCACGCAGCCGGTCGAACCGGGCGAGGGAGCCGTCGTCCTCGCAGACCTCGCTGAGCACACCGACCGGTGCCAGCCCGGCCAGGCGCAGCAGGTCCACGGTGGCCTCGGTGTGGCCGCGCCGTTCGGCGACGCCGCCGGGGCGGGCCCGTAGCGGGAACATGTGCCCGGGGCGGACCAGTTGTCCGGGCACGGTCGAGGCGTCGGCCAGCGTGCGCGCCGTCGCCGCCCGGTCGGCGGCCGAGATTCCCGACCCGGTGGCCGCCGCGTCCGCGGAGACGGTGTAGGCGGTCGTGCCGATCGGATCCGTGCCCGGGGCGGGCTCCACCATGAGCGGCAACCGGAGCCGGTCGGCGGTCTCGTCCGTCATCGGGACACAGATCAGCCCGCTGGTGAAACGGACGAAGAAGCCCATGGTCTCCGCGGTGGCGAACTGGGCCGCCATGACCAGGTCACCCTCGTTCTCCCGGTCCTCGTCGTCGACCACGATGACCGGGCGCCCGGCCCGCAGTTCGCCGACGGCGACAGCGAGGGGGTCCAACGACCGTCGCGTCCCAACTGATGTCACTCTGTCCAACCCTTCTCGATCTTGATCTTCCGGCGTTGACATCGACCGGCCAGTGGACCGGCTTGAGAAGCGGCACTCCAACAGGCGAGTCGGAAGATGAACGGCCCCTGCTGGTAAGGGTTGAGAGCCATCCGCACGACCCTCTGCCCGCCGGAGCGCACACCGGCGCACACGCGATGGCTGCGGGTGTTCTCGTACGCCGGGCAGAAGCGGATGCCCCTCCCGAGCCCGCTCTTGATCCCTCCCGTTCGGCTCCGACCGGTGATCCGTTACGCTGCGGCCCGTCGATCACGAAGGAAAACATGTTCAAGCGACTTGCCACGGCCGCGGTGACGGCTGTTCTGATAGCCGGGCTCGGTGCGTGCGGCAACGCGGGTGACGCTCACGACGAGGGGTCGGACTACTCGGCCGGGGTCGGCCAGGACAGCGGGAACGCCGCCGACGAACCCCAGCCGGACACGGCCACGCCGGCCGACGCTAGCGTCTTCGGCCTCCGTGACGAGATCCGCCACCGCGCGGCCCGGACCACCCGTGCCGAGCGTCCGCGCATGACGAAGAAGTGCACCACGGCGACCCGGCGGGTGAAACACACGACAAGCACGGGCTCGGGCAGCAAGCGGCGTACCCGCACCTGGTATTCGACCGAGCACGCCAAGAGCTGCAAGCAGGTCCGCAGCGGAACCGAGACCTACACGCGTGTCGTCCGGCGGGAACAGTGGTGTGTGAGCCTGGACGACGTCGGCGGCGACACCCACAAGGACGACGTCTGGTACCAGGTCAGCAGAGCGACCTACGACGCGGCCGTCGGCACGGACGAGCACGCGCGTATGGACTTCACCCCCAAGGACAGCGGCTGCTGACCCGGCATCACCCGCCGGGACGGCCGAAGCAGGCCTGAAGCAGGACGAGTACGGGCGCCCCACGGCGACGGGTTCCACGTCGGGGCGCTCCTTGTCGACCGTCCCGGCTTCCCTCGCCGGACGTGGTCAGTCATCACGTCGGCCGCGGCGGCCGCCGGCGCCGTCCGGGCGGTTCATCCGTCCGGTTGCGTCCCGTCCCGCAGCGGGAAGGCCATCACGCTCACGCCCAGCGGGACGGTGCCCGGCGTGTGCGGCGGCCGGGCCGCCGCATGGAGCTCGTCGGCGAGCTCCATGAGTCGCTGCCGGACGTTCTGCCAGGTCCGGGGATCCACCCACAGCTCGGCGTCCACCGTCACGCCCTCACTTCCCTCCTCACGCCGCCTGGCGCGTTCCCGAAGGGTGTGCGCCATGGTCTCGGCCAGCATCGGGGTTCCCTCGTGCTGGTCGGAGAGCGGCGTGCCCTGGACGGTGCGGTAGCGGCGCTCCCTGCCGCCGCGGCGGGTGCGTTCCTCCGCCAGCTCGACCAGGCCCACCGCGTCCAGGCGCCGCAGGTGCTGGCTGGCCAGCGCGTGAGAGATGTCCAACTCGCGGGCGAGCTCGGCGGCCGACATCGGCCCCGGCCACATGAGGCTGAGCATCCGCAGCCGCAAGGGGTGGGCGAGCGCGCGCAGCACGGGATCGGTGTCGGTCACGCGAGCCAGTAAAGCGCATGCCCGGCACCGGCCGGACAGTACCGCCAAGCAAATGATTGGGGGTATGTTGTGCGGCCGGGTGCACTGAAGGGTGAGGGCATGGGCTGGAACACGTTGAAGGTCTTCCGGGACCGCAACGCGCGTCTCTACCTGGGCGGAGTGATCGTCTCCGGTTTCGGCGACTCGGCCATGGCACTGGCCGCCGGAATCTGGGTCAAGACGCTCACCGGTTCCAGCAGCCTGGCCGCGCTCGTCGGCTTCTGCATGTGGCTGCCGACCTTCGCGGGACCCGTGATCGGCACCCTGGCGGACCGGGTGCGCCGCCGTCCGCTTCTGGTCGGGACCAACCTGGTCCTGGCGGCCGTCATGACCGCGCCGCTCTTCGTGCGTTCACAGGAACAGGTCTGGCTGCTGTTCGCCGTGCTGACCCTGGTCGGCGTGGGCATGGTGCTCACGGACGCGGCCGAGACCGCCCTGGTGGCGGCCGCCGTGCCGGACGACCTGCGCGGCGACTTCAACGGCCTGGTGCTCACCGCTCTCGAAGGCATGAAGCTGCTCGCTCCGCTGGCCGGCGCGAGCCTGTTCACCGCGTTCGGCGGTCCGACCGTGGCTGTGCTGGACGCGGTAAGCTTCGTCCTTGCCGCGGCCGCCTTCCGGCTGATCCGGGTGCGGGAAGCCTTGCCCGCACCCCGCGCGAGGCGGGTGTGGACCGCCGGGACCGCCGAAGGCGCCCGCTACCTGCGGCGGCACCCGGCACTGCGTTCGCTGGTCATGACCAGCGCGACGACCATGGTGCTGGCCGGCGTCAGCAGCACGGCCACGTACGCGATGCTCGACGCCGGGCTCCACCGGTCCCCGGCCTTCGCGGGCGTGCTCACCTCGCTCCAGGGACTCGGCTCGGTCGTCGGCGGGCTGGCGGCCGGTGCCCTGATGCGCCGGATACCCGAGCGCGCCTTCTCGGCGGCCGGACTCGCGCTCTTCGCCCTCGGCGTGCTGGCGCGGGCCACTCCCTGGCTGCCCGTCACGCTCGGCGGCAGTCTGCTGATCGGCCTGGGCTTGCCCTGCCCCGTCATCGCCGCGCTGACAGCCGTCCAGAAGTACACCCCGTCCGCATTGCTCGGCAGGGTCGCGGCGACGGCCAACACCTTCGTATACGCGCCTACGGGACTCGCCCTGCTCCTGGGCACGGGCATGGTGGCCGTCCTCGACTACCGGGTGCAGCTCGTCAGCGCCGGCCTGTCGGGCCTGGCCGTCGCATGCGTGCTCCTGCTGACCGGCCGCGGTGAGAGGACTCCGGCACCGGCCGGCACTCGGCTTCTGCCCGAAGCGCAGGAGATCTGACGCCGCTTGGCGGGCGCGATGCCGCAGGGCGAGTGCACCGCAGGCGCCCCGGCACACGACGTGCGGCGAACGGGCCCGTCCGGCGGCCTCGACCGAAGCCGGCACATCGGTCGCCGCTCACGGCCCCGGACCGCGTGGACTTCAGGCGCCGAGGGTCCTGGTAGGACGCGAATGCCGTTACTTGGACGTAATGGTTCCGCAACCTTGACTGCACTGGTCCAGTCCAATAACGTCACCCCCGCACAGAACCCCACACGTAACAACTCCCCCCAACCGTCGCGTTGCTGACGGTTCATCACCCTCTCCGGGAGGGCCCCTGTGGTTTCCCGACGTTCCTTCCTGACCGCGGCCGGTGCCATCACCGGAACGGCCGCACTCAGCCCGTTCTCCCCGGTCTCGCCGTTGACGTCCACTGCGGCGGCGGCCGGAGTCTCGCTCCCCCTGAAACTGGCGAACACCTCCGGCCACGACACCGTCTACGCCTACATATCCGGCACCGACAGCAGCGGCTGGCCGGTCTTCGTCTCGGCGAGCGGCGCCCTGAACCGGGTGCCCAACCCGTCGTCCCCGGTGACCCCCGTGGCCGACTACTCCATCGCGCTGGGTGCCTCCGGTTCGGCCGCCAGGACCGTCACGCTCACCGACTACATCATCGGCGGCCGCGTCTGGTTCTCGGTCGGGCAGAAACTCCAGTTCTTCGCCAACCCGGGTTCCCCGCCCGGAGTGGTGCAGCCCGCCCTGGTGAGCTCCGACCCCAACTGGGCCACCAACTGGACGTTCTGCGAGTTCACCTTCAACAGCGCGAACCTCTACGCCAACATCTCCTACGTCGACATGGTCGCGCTGCCGATCTCCATGGCCAGCACCGGCAGCGGCGGAACCCAGTCGGTCACTCCGCTGCCCGCGGGGGCCCTCACCTCCATCGCCTCCGGTCTGCAGGCACAGCACGCCTCCGACGGAGCCCCCTGGGACAGGCTGGTGGTCACCGACTCCTCCGGCGGGGTGCTGCGCGTCATGGCTCCCGCGCACTCGCCGGTGGACTTCGGCGGCTACTGGAACGACTACCTGAACCGGGTCTGGAGCCACTACGCCTCCACCCCGCTGACCATCAACGGCCAGGGCGGCATCGGTTCCTACACCGGCACCGTCTCCGGCAACGCCATCGTCTTCTCCGGCCTCAACACCAATGGCGTGCCGTTCACCAAGCCGAGCGCCGTCGACATCTTCGGCTGTGCGTCCGGTCCCCTCTACAACTCCGGCGGGGACGCCCGCGGGGCGATCGCCGCCCGGCTCGCCGCCGCGCTCAACCGCAGCTCCCTGCTGGTCCCGGGCGGGAACAACAACCCCGACGGCGTGACACCCTCGCAGTACTACACGGACTCGATCACCAACCACTACGCACGGCTGGTCCACAAGTACGCCAGCATCGGCTACGCCTTCCCCTACGACGACGTCGGCCCCACCGGCTCGGCCCCCGTCGACGGGCACATCCAGGACGGGGCGCCCACCTCGTGGAGCATCACCCTGGGCGCCGGGGGCTCCGGCGGAGGTTCAGGGGGCGGCTCGGGCAACGTCAGCGCCTACAGCACCATCCAGGCCGAGTCCTACTCGGCACAGAGCGGGACCACCACCGAGAGCTGCTCGGACACCGGCGGCGGCAGCGACGTGGGCTACATCGCCAACGGCGACTGGCTCAAGTTCTCCTCCGTCGACTTCGGTTCGGCCTCCCCGAACCAGTTCAAGGCCCGGCTCGCGTCCGGCGCCGCCGCCGGTGTCAGCGGTGCCGTCCAGGTACGGCTCGACAGCACCGGCGGCACGAAGATCGCCGAGATCAACTTCGCCAACAACGGCGGCTGGCAGAGCTGGCAGACCGTTCCCGCGAACATCGTCGCCTCCGCCACCGGAGTCCACGACGTGTATCTGGTCTTCTCGGGCAGCAGTTCCGACTTCACCAACATCAACTGGTTCACCTTCACCAGCTGACCCGCGCGTTCGAGCGGTGCGACTCCCCCACAAGGGTGGTCGCACCGCCGTCGCGCTCCGCCGTCCCGTCCCGGGCGTCCCCCGAGCCGGCCACGCTCGCCGCCCGGGGCCGGCGTCAGTGGGCGATGTTGTCGATCAGTTCGCGGGCGCCCTGTCGCAGCAGAGCCAGCGCGACGGAGGCACCGAGGTCCGACGGGGTGAGTCGTCCGGCCCATTCGTGGGCGTTCAGGACGGTCTTCCCGTCGGGGCTGAACACGCAGGCCCGCAAGGACAGATCACCCCGGGACGCCTTCGCGTATCCGGCGATCGGGCTGTTGCAGTGGCCTTGGAGGACGTGCAGGAACATCCTCTCCGCCGTCGTCTCCCGATACGTGCCGGGATCGTTCAGCCCGCTGACGATGCCGATGGTGGAGGTGTCCGCCTCACGGCACTGAAGCGCCAGGACGCCCGCCCCGATCGGCGGGCACATCGTCTCGGTCGACAGGACCTCGGTGATCACGTCCGGCCGGCCGATGCGTTCCAGTCCGGAGGCGGCCAGCAGCAGGGCGTCGACCTCGCCCGCGGCGAGCTTCTCCAAGCGGCGGTTGGCGTTGCCGCGAAACGGCACGCATTCCAGATGCGGGTGGGAGGCGGCGAGTTGAGCGACCCTGCGCACCGAGGACGTTCCGATCCGGGTCCCCGCGGGAAGCTCGTCGAGGAGCAGGCCGCCGGGATGGACGAGGGCATCACGGATGTCGTCACGCTTGAGGAAGGCCGCGAAGGTCGTCCCGGCGGGCAGCGGCCTGTCCGCGGGCACGTCCTTGACGCAGTGCACCGCAAGGTCCGCCTCCCCCGCGACGAGCGCGGCGTCGACCTCCTTGGTGAACGCCCCCTTGCCCTCGACCTGGGAGAGATCTCCCATCCATTTGTCGCCGGTGGTCTTGACCGGGATCACCACGGTGCGGAGTTCGGGATGAAGCACGCCGAGCTCGGCGCGGACGCGCTCCACCTGGGCCAGGGCCATGGGCGAGTCGCGGGAAACGATACGGATCAGCTCAGGGGCGGACATGTCGTACACGATAGTGCGTCGGAGCCGGACTCCTCACGTCGATCCGGAGGTCCACACCGGTGGCGTACCAAGGACGTTGGGGGCGAGCCGACGGCCGCCTCAGCTCGCCGCCGCGCCGCGGCGCCGTGCCACCGGGACCCCAGCGGCCGTCTGTCCTGGGCACCCACCCACTCCCCAATCTGGAGGGGTCCGCGCCGTGCGGGGCCGCTTGCTGTCGGGCGGGGCCCGTGGGCCTCCGCCGGTTCCGTCACCCAGGAAACGGGGCGGGCCGGACGCGTCGCGCGCACGCAGTCCGTCCCGCGCCGACCGTCCCGTGCGACGGTGCGTCAGTGGTCTTCGCCGCCGCGGCCGCCGTGACCGCCGCGGTGCCGGTCGCGGCCATGTCCCCCGTCGTCACCGGCGTGATCGTCCCCCGCGTTCAGGTGGTCGTCGCCGCCGACGTGGACACCGTGGTCGTCGCCGCGGGCCGTGGCGCCATCGTGGTCGTCACCGGGAGCGTCGTCCTGTGCGCGGGTTCCGCGACCGCGGCCGTCCCCCGCGTCATGGCTACGGCCGTCGTCTCCGCCGGGGTGCACGCCGTGGTCGTCGCCCGGGCGGTCGTCGCCGCCGCGCCGGTCCAGGGTGACGGCGCCCGTGCGGCTGTCGACGCGTACTTCGCGGCGGACGTGGTCGGCGCCGACGATGTACACCTCCCAGAAACCCGGGTGGTCGGTGTCGAGTTCGACCTTGACGACGGTGCCCGGGTACGCCTTCCGCGCGGCGGCTGCCGCCTGGGCGGTCGTCAGGGAGGTCGGCGACGCCGTGGCGGACGGCCGGTCCTCGGGACCGCCACCGTGCCGGTCGGTGCCCCCCGTCGCGAGCGCCGAGTACCCACCGCCGCCGATGAGCACGGCGGCCACGAAGACGGTGGCGATGGAAGCGGTGCGCTTCATGTCGAACCTCCCCGGCCGGAGAACTGCCCGGCCTGTGTCTGTGTCGTATCTGTGTCACGCCTGTTGGATGTCGCCAATGTGCCTGGGGAAAGCTGAAGGGCACCTGAAGCCACCTGAAGATCCCTTCAGGTTCCTTTTGGGAGGCTGGGCACATGCGCCTGTTGATCGTGGAGGACGAGAAGCGGCTCGCGGTCTCGCTGGCCAGGGGCCTGCGGGCCGAGGGCTTCGCCGTGGACGTCGTCCATGACGGGATCGAAGGACTCCACCTGGCCTCGGAAGGCGTTCACGACCTGGTGCTGCTCGACATCATGCTGCCGGGCCTCAACGGCTATCGCGTCTGCGCGGCCCTGCGCGCGGCGGGCCACAACATGCCGATCCTGATGCTCACGGCCAAGGACGGCGAGTACGACGAGGCCGAGGGCCTGGACACCGGCGCCGACGACTACCTCACGAAACCGTTCTCGTACGTCGTGCTGGTGGCGCGGGTGAAGGCGCTGCTGCGCCGCAGCGGCACGGCCGGCGCCTCGCCCGTCCTGCGCGTCGGGGGGCTCGTCGTCGACACCGCCACCCGCCGCGTGTGCCGGGACGAGACGGAAGTGACGCTCACCGCGAAGGAGTTCGCCGTGCTGGAACAGCTCGCGACACGGGCCGGGCAGGTGGTCGGCAAGCCCGAGATCCTGGAGCACGTCTGGGACTTCGCCTACGACGGAGACCCGAACATCGTCGAGGTGTACGTCAGCACGCTGCGACGCAAACTCGGCACCGACGCGATCCAGACCGTGCGCGGCGCCGGCTACCGGATGGCGGCCTCGTGAAGCGGCGGCTGTTCGGTTCCGTGAAGGCGACGATGGTCCTGTGGGCCACGGCCGTGGTGGCGGTCGCGCTGGTGGCCGCCGGGATCGCGGTGGTGATGTCCCTGCGCATGAACCTCACCGAGCAGGCGCAGAGCGAGGCGAACGACACGGCCCGCAGGATCGCCCTCGGGGTCGCCACCTGGCGCGGAGGTGACGCCCGGCTGCGGCTGCCCGAGGGCGCGCGGGAAGGAATCCCCGTGCAGGTGACGGACGAGAACGGGCACCTGCTGGCCGTCGGCGACGGGCTGGAGAGCATCAGCGGCACCGGCGTCACGGCCGTTCGCGTGACGCGGGCCGCCACCTCCCCCGCCACTGCCTCCCCGACTTCGTCCCCGTCCGCGACCCCGACGCCCACCCCGGCCCCCGCCACGCAGCTCGGCACCGAAGCGGCCGACGACCATGGCGGCGGCCGCGGCCGGGACAGGGACCGCGGCGGCGACGGCGCGGACGACAGCGGATCGGGCGGCCACGGCTCCGACGACAGCGGATCCGACGACAGTGGGTCGGGCGGCCACGGCTCGGACGACCACGGTGCCGTCGGGGACCCGACGCCCCAGGCGAACGACCCGGCCATCGGCGCCATCGGGGACACCGTCCAGGAGAGTTCCGGGCACGCGGTGGTCGACGGGCGCGGTGCCCCGTACCGGTTCGCCACCATCAAGGCCACGGATCTCGGCGGCCGCACGGTGCTGGTCCACGCGGGCGCCTCGTTGTCGGCCCGCGAGAGCGCCGTCCGCACCGCCGCGGTGGCGATGCTGGCGGGACTCCCGCTGATCCTGCTCGTCGTCGGCGGCGTGACCTGGCTGGTGACACGGCGGGCCCTCGCTCCCGTGGAGGGCATCCGGCGGGAGATGGCGGCGATCACCGCCTCCGAGGACCTGTCCCGACGCGTACCCGAACCCCCCTCGCACGACGAGGTGGCCCGGCTGGCCCGCACCACCAACGAGACGCTGACCGCGCTGGAGGCCGCCGTCGACCGGCAGCGGCGCTTCGTCGCCGACGCCTCCCACGAACTGCGCAGCCCCATCGCCTCGCTGCGCACCCAGCTCGAAGTCGGCTCCGCGCACCCGCAGTTGCTGGATGTGCCCGGCGCGGTCAAGGACACCGAGCGGTTGCAGCACCTCGCGGCCGATCTGCTGCTCCTCGCCCGGCTCGACGCCGGGGAGCGGCCGGGGCAGGGACGGGTCGGACTCGGTGAACTGGTCCGCGAGGAGGCGGGACGCCGTCCGGCCGACCGCACGCCGGTGTCCGTCCATGCCGACGAGGAACTTCACGTGAGGGGCTCGCGTGGTCAGTTGGCCCGCGTGATCGGCAACCTTCTGGACAACGCCCAGCGGCACGCGCACGACGAGGTCGTCGTGCGGATGGAGAGGCGGGGCGACCGGATCGTGCTCACCGTGGCGGACGACGGCAACGGTGTGCCGGCCGCCGAACGTGAGCGAATCTTCGAGCGGTTCGTACGACTGGACGACGCCCGCGCCCGCGACGACGGCGGTGCCGGGCTGGGCCTGGCCATCGCCCGCGACGTGGCGCACCGCCACGGGGGCACGCTCACCGCGGGCGAGGCGCCGTCCGGAGGCGCGCTGTTCGAACTACGCCTGCCCGCGGCGCCCCTCCCCTCTCACGCACACGCGACTGCGGAGCGGAACCAGGAGTCCTGATGTGTCCGGCAATTGCCGGACACCGTATGCGGCGGAGTCCGGCCGTGTCCGGCCCGCGTGCCGGGAGTTCCGCCGCCCGCACCGGGGCGGCCGAAAACGGGAGCGGGAGCGGGCTCAGGGGGCGGGCCATGCCCACTCCTGAGCCATCGAAACGGTGGGGAACATGTCCGGAACGCTGTACCACGGTGTCCAACCCGTGTTGTCGGCAACAGACCTCGCGTGAAACAAGTCACGGCTGCGCGCTGTGCCGAACAGCCTGCTCCACCATGTAAGTTCCTGCGTCCAAGGGGCGTGGACTCCCCCTGATCACCCATTCGTGCCTGCACATCTGCGCCCCCTGAGGGAGACATCACCATGCCCGCAGAAGAATCGGCCCATCACCCGCCTCAGCGCATCGGAGTAGTGGCCGAGTCCACGTCCGGGGAGACCCGTGTCGCGGCGACGCCCGCCACAGTGCGCCAGTTGGTGGGACTGGGCTACGAGGTCGTCGTCGAGTCGGACGCCGGCACGGCGTCGGGTTTCACGGACGACGCCTACGGTGACGCGGGCGCACGGATCGGCGACGCCTGGCAGACGGACATCGTGCTCAAGGTCAACGCCCCGTCGACGGGCGAGATCACGCGCGTGCCCGACGGCTCGACCCTGATCGGCCTGATCAGTCCGGCCCAGCGGGCGGACCTGCTCGCGGAACTCGCGAACCGGCCCATCACCGTGCTGGCCCTGGACGCGGTACCGCGGATCTCGCGGGCGCAGTCCATGGACGTGCTCAGTTCCATGGCCAACATCGCCGGCTACCGGGCCGTGATCGAGGCGGCGCACGTGTTCGGGCGCTTCTTCACCGGCCAGGTGACGGCCGCGGGCAAGGTCCCGCCGGCGAAGGTGCTGATCGCCGGGGCCGGTGTGGCCGGTCTGGCCGCCATCGGTGCCGCCTCCAGTCTCGGCGCGATCGTCCGGGCGACCGATCCACGGCCCGAAGTGGCCGACCAGGTGAAGTCGTTGGGCGGCGAGTACCTCGCGGTGAACGTGGCGCAGGAGGCGAGCACCGACGGCTACGCCAAGGCGACCTCCGCCGACTACGACCGGGCCGCCGCCGAGCTGTACCACGGGCAGGCGAAGGACGTGGACATCGTCGTCACGACCGCGCTGATCCCGGGCCGCCCCGCCCCGCGCCTGCTCACGGCGGAGGACGTGGCGGCGATGAAGCCCGGCAGCGTCATCGTCGACATGGCCGCCTCCCAGGGCGGCAACGTGGCGGGAACCGTCGCCGGCCGCACCGTGGTCACCGACAACGACGTGACGATCATCGGCTACACCGATCTGGCGTCCCGGCTGCCCACCCAGGCCTCGCAGTTGTTCGGCACCAACCTGGTGAACCTGATCAAGCTGCTGACGCCCGGCAAGGACGGCCGGCTGGTCATCGACTTCGACGACGTGGTCCAGCGGGCGGTGACCGTGGTGCGCGAGGGTGAGATCACCTGGCCGCCGCCGCCCGTGGCCGTCTCGGCCCCGGCCGCTCCTCAGCCCGCCCCCGTGGCGGCTGCCGCACAGCCGAAGGAGCCGCGGCTCACCCCGGCGGTCCGCTTCGCCCTGCTCGGCGCGGGCATGCTGGCGATGTTCGCCCTCGTCGCCTTCGCCCCCGCTCAACTGGCCGCGAACTTCACGGTCTTCACCCTGGCGGTGGTGATCGGCTACTACGTGATCGGCAAGGTGCACCACGCGTTGCACACGCCGCTGATGTCCGTCACCAACGCGATCTCCGGGATCGTGGTGATCGGAGCGCTGCTCCAGATCGGGCACGAGAGCGCGGTCGTCACGACGCTCTCGTTCGTGGCGATCCTGCTGACGAGTGTCAACATCTTCGGCGGCTTCGCCGTCACCCGCCGCATGCTGTCCATGTTCTCGAAGGGCTGAGCCGCCATGACTACCACTACAGCGTCCCACGCTGCGGACCTGGTCGCCGCCCTGCTGTTCATCCTCAGCCTGGCGGGACTGTCCCAGCACCGCACCTCCCGTGCCGGCGTCGTGTACGGCATCGCCGGCATGGCCCTCGCCCTGGTCGCCACCGTCGTGCTCGCGGCACAGAGCATCACCGCGGGCGCGGTCACGCTGATCGTCGTCGCGATGGTGCTCGGCGCCGCGATCGGCATCTGGCGGGCGCGGCGGGTCGAGATGACCGAGATGCCCGAACTCATCGCCGTGCTGCACAGCTTCGTCGGCCTCGCCGCGGTGCTGGTCGGGTGGAACAGCTACCTGGAGGTCGAGGCGCACGGCGCCGCGCAGAGGCACGTCACGGCCGATCTGCTGGGGATCCACCACGCCGAGGTGTTCATCGGCATCTTCATCGGCGCGGTCACCTTCACCGGCTCGATCGTCGCCTTCCTCAAGCTGTCGGGGCGCGCCAAGTCCCGTCCGCTGGTCCTGCCGGGCAAGAACGCGCTCAACGTCGCGGCGCTGGTGGCGTTCGTGGCGCTGACGGTCTGGTTCACGATCAGCCCCGGCCTCGGTCTGATGATCGCCGTGACCGTGCTCGCGCTCGCGCTCGGCTGGCATCTGGTGGCCTCGATCGGCGGCGGCGACATGCCCGTCGTCGTCTCGATGCTCAACAGCTACTCCGGCTGGGCCGCGGCGGCGGCGGGGTTCCTGCTCGACAACAACCTGCTGATCGTCACGGGCGCGCTCGTCGGATCCTCGGGTGCCTACCTGTCGTACATCATGTGCAAGGCGATGAACCGGTCCTTCATCTCGGTCATCGCGGGCGGCTTCGGCATCGAGGCTCCCGCCGGCGGGGACGAGGAACAGGGCGAGCACCGTGAGATCCACGCCCGTGAGGTGGCCGAGCTTCTGACCCAGGCCCGGTCGGTCGTCATCACCCCCGGCTACGGCATGGCCGTGGCCCAGGCGCAGCACCCGGTCGCCGAGCTCACGCGTCAGCTGCGCGAGCGCGGCGTGGAGGTCCGCTTCGGCGTCCACCCCGTGGCCGGCCGTCTGCCCGGACACATGAACGTGCTGCTCGCCGAGGCCAAGGTGCCGTACGACATCGTCCTGGAGATGGACGAGATCAACGACGACCTCGCCGACACGTCCGTCGTCCTGGTCATCGGCGCCAACGACACCGTCAACCCGGCCGCGGAGGAGGACCCCACGAGCCCGATCGCGGGCATGCCGGTCCTGCGGGTATGGGAGGCGGAGCAGGTCGTCGTCTTCAAGCGCTCCATGGCTTCCGGCTACGCGGGGGTGCAGAACCCGCTGTTCTTCCGCGAGAACAGCGGCATGCTCTTCGGCGACGCCAAGCAGAGCGTCGAGGACATCCTTCGCGCCCTCCCCTCCGACCCGCGCGCCCAGGCATCAAGCGAAGCCGCCCTCGCCCACTGAGGCCCCCGAGCCCCAGCACCCCGCCTCCACGTCACGCAGGCCGCGCGCGGTTCCGGGAACGGCCCCGCGCCGCCATGGACCCGGCTGCCACCTCAGGCGGCCGGGTCCGTCCCGGCCGCACCTCCACGCTCCGGGCGACCGTGGTGCGTAGCACAGGACGATCCGAACACGATGGGGACAGGTGATCGACCGGGTGAGTCCTAGTCGCCCGAGGAGCCGAAGATGCCCAGCTGAGTGGGTCTTTCATCGGAGTAGAGGACGACGTAATAGCCGGTCCACCCCATCCGGCGCTCACCCAGCAGACTCCGCGCATGCTCCTCGTGGCTCGTGGCTCGTCGCCTCAGCAGCAGCGGCGACGAGTTTCTCGTACTGCTCGACCGTGGGACGTCCGGTAGCGAAGTGGTGAGCCACCCGGCTCGCCGCCAGTGGGCGGAGGGTGCCGTAGTCAGAGGGACGGGACGGAACCGGCGGGGCATCTGGGGCGACGACCCTGTCGATGTCGAGGATCGTATGGGTGCCCTCCGTCCCCATGAACTCCTCGTCCTCGTACAGGTCCTCGATGCTTCGGTAGCTCGATCCGTCGCCGTACTCCTCCTGAAACACCCTGGCCCGCAAGGCCTCCAGAGCCACCTCGACGTCCCCGTCGTACCCAGCGACGTAGTCCCACCCACTGGCGCCCATCGAGCCGCCCTTCCCCGAAGATCGCGTACGACCGAACGGTAACGGCGGGCACTGACACCGGGGCTCCCGCAACCGCCGGCCGGGACGTGTCCGGCTGACGGTCGCAGCCGTGTGTGCAGCCGGACGACTGCCGGACGGCTCGGAGCCGCTAGTGGATGCGGGTTCCTGTGCCGCTGACGCGGACGCGGGGGTCGCCCGGTCGCAGCGTCACGGTGAGCCGGCCCGGGCGGCCCAGGTCCTCGCCCTGGTGCAGGGTGAGGACGGCGTCCTCGGGGACCAGGCCGAACTCACGGGCGTACGCACCGAACGCGGCGGCCGCGGCACCGGTCGCGGGGTCCTCGACGACACCGCCGACGGGGAAGGGATCGCGGACGTGGAAGACGGTGGCTGCCTCTCGCCAGACCAGCTGGATCGTGGTCAGGTCCAGGCGGTGCATGAGGGTTTCGAGGCGCGCGAAGTCGTACGCGAGGTCCGCGAGGCGAGCGCGTGTCGCCGCCGCGAGGACGAGGTGGCGGGCACCGGCGAACGCGATGCGGGGCGGGAAGGCCGGGTCGAGGTCGGCGGCCGGCCAGTCGAGCGCGGCGAGCGCCTCCGTGAGGTCGGCGCCGGCGATCTCCTCGATGCGCGGCTCCACGCTGGTGAGCGTGGCCCGGATCGTCCCGCCCTCCTGGGCCACCTCCACCGGCACGACGCCGGCGCGCGTCGAGAACACCAGCTCCCCGGGACCGATGCGCTCCGCCAGCGCCAGGGCCGCCGCGACGGTGGCATGCCCGCAGAACGGTACCTCCGCCTTGGGGCTGAAGTAGCGGACGGCGTACGTACGTCCCTCCTGGCCTCCGAGTCTCTCCGGGGACGGGGTCAGGAACGCGGACTCCGAGTACCCGAGTTCGGCGGCGATGGCCAGCATGTCGCTGTCGTCGAGGGCGGTGGCGTCCAGAACGACGCCGGCGGGATTTCCGCCGTCGGGGGTGCTGGAGAAAGCGGTGTAGCGCACTACGTCGGGCCGGGGTGCGTTCGTCGTCATGATCGTCAGAACCCGGGACACCCGCCGGCTATTCCGGGTCCAGCTCCAACGTGCCCACCGTCTGGTCGCCGCTGGTCTCCCCCGTGGGCCGGAATCCGAGCGTCCGGTAGAACTCTCCGGGGCCGTCCGGGCCGGGGTGCCAGGTGGTGGTCAGACGCGTGCCTCCCCGGCGCCGGATCTCGGCGGCCACGGACTGTACGGCGAAGCGTCCGTAGCCCCGGCCCTGCCGTCCGGCCGCGATGTTGAGGCGCCAGAGTCCGGAGCGGAGGTCGGTACCGTC
This sequence comes from Streptomyces sp. NPDC015532, assembly GCF_043078065.1. NCBI lineage: Bacteria > Bacillati > Actinomycetota > Actinomycetes > Kitasatosporales > Streptomycetaceae > Streptomyces > Streptomyces sp. NPDC015532. The sequence continues at coordinate 714,185 of NZ_JBIBSY010000002.1, forward strand.
GCCGGTCCAGTCGATGTCGAAGAAGGCCATGAGGAACCCGACGGCCTCGTCGCCGTCGCGGATGAGCCGGGGCCAGGCGATGCCGGGGTGAACGTACGCCTCGGCGAGCGACTTCACGACGGGTGCCACCGCGTGTTCCTGGTCGGGGCGGACCCTCAGGCCGATGGCGGCCTCAAGGTTGTCGGGGGTGATCTCTTGCAGGTGCAGGGAAGAAGGCATGCCCGAACTCTATGCAGGGACGGCGCGTTGTCTGTCGGGGCGTCGCTCGGACCGCGGCGCGGGACGAGCGGCGGTCGTACCCCCCTCAGGGCTCACCGGGAAGACCTCCGGCGCCGCACGTACAAGGCCATGGCGAGGGCGAGCAGCGGGACGACGACAGCGGTGCCGATGTAGAAGCCGGGAGTGGCCCAGGCCGGGCCCGGCCATACCGACACGGCGGCGTCCGCGGTGTCATCGGCCGGCTCGGTGTCACGGCTGGGTCGACCCGGGTCGCCGTCCGAGACCGTGACGTGGCCGCCGCGGCCGGCGCCGTCCTTGTCGATGCGGAGGGTGAAGGGGAAGGTCGTCGTGGCCCCCACCGCCCCGACGCGAGCGGTGCACACATACCGTCGGGCACTCGGCTGCTTCTCGGATGCCTCGGCCAGCGGTGCGTCATGGGCGGCGACGGCCCGGCAGTCCTGGTCGATCACCTCCTCGTCGCGCTCGAAGCTGTACGGCGACGCCATGACGGTGGTGCCCTCCGGGACCGTGAAGACGACCTTCGCCGTGGCCGGCAGCGCACCGGGGCCGTCGTTCCGCACACCGATCCGTACCGTGGCCAGGCTGCCGACGGGGCCACGGGCCGTGTCGGCGGTCGCCGCGAGGTCGCTCCGGTTGCGCACGCTCACCTGGAGCACCTCGCGGCCGTCGTCGGCCGTACCTGTCGCGGCGGGGTCGGTCCCGGACGCGGGGGCGAAACGCAGCGGAGACCCGCTGCCCGGCCGGTACCCCGATGCGACCTCGGCCGGGGGCACGTAGTCGGTACCGATGGCGGCAACGGTGAAGTTCACGGTCGGATAGGTGGCGTCCCGCTCGGTTCGCAGGTGTTCGGGGGCGTCCACGTCGTACGACCGACCGGGCGCAATCGTCACGTCGTCGGCGAGGAGCCGGCACCACGCCGAAGTGTCGCCTCGATAGCGGCAGTTGCGGTGCCGGTCGGTGAGCGTGACGCCGTCCTGCCCTTCCATGCGCAGCGCCACTCCGCGGGCGGGCACGTCACCGGCATTGCGGACGGTCAGACGGACCGCGAGGCTCTCACCGGGTTCCACGGGGCCCGGATCGGGGTGCAGGGCGACCCGGAGCTCCGGTCTGCCGACGACGATCAGGGAGTGACCGGTGACAGGCGGCCGGCCGGGTGCGGTCACGCGGTAGCGCAGCACCCCGGAGTCGCCCGCTTTCGCGCCTTTCGCGGGGCTCAGGTGGAAGGCCTGGATGCCCTCTGCGTCTGTCGGACCCACCTGCGTGTCGCAGTGGTAGACGGGCAGGTGGACGACGCACGCGTCCAGCGCCCGCTTGACGGTGACGACGTCCTTCAGATCGCCGGCGTCGAAGGTGATCCTCAGTTTGACCGCCGCTCCGCCGGTTCGTTCCTGGACCCGCAGGTCGGATTCGCCTCGTTGCCGATCCCGGGAGACGTAGAAGACCGGGGGAGCCACCAGTGTCACGTCGGCTCCCCCATCTGAGGAACACCCTGAGAGGCCGGCGCTCATGACGCCCAGCACGAGCAGGAGGACCACGACGACTCCGCGCCCGCGGATCAAAAGGCCCGCTTCCCCGCTCGGCTCCCCGAAGGGGCGACCGTCCCGCCGTAACGTGTGCATGATCACCACACTGCCGAGTCGAGGTCACGTTCGCGCCTCGCTCAGGTCACGGGGTGCAGCGATCGCGGAGGCGGGCGAAGGCGGTCGGGCGGGGGCGAAGCGGAAGGAAGTCCCTGATCTTCTCAGCGCATTCGCGCGCGCTCGACGTGCTGGTGTCGCACTCCAGGTCGTAGTCGCCGTGACGGTGGACGAGGTCGTACTGGTGCGCGGCCAGGCCCGACGGGCGGTCTCCGCGCGCCTGTTCCCGGCGTACGAGTTCGTCCAACGGACAGTGGACGCCTACGAACAGCACGTCCTCGGCACGGAGAACCGACAGGCAGTCGAGCAACCGCCATGGCTCGCTGAGCACATGGTCCACGATGATGTCGTTGCCGACCTCGGCCATCGCCGCGATCGAGCGGTGGAAGCCCATCCTGGTCCGCCGCAGCGCGCTTTCGAGTTCCTCCGTTTCGAGGGCTCGCTTGGTACGCATCGCGTTGAAGCTGTCCACCGCCAGGTGGAAGAAGACACCGTCGTCGAGCACGTCGAGCAACTCGCGGGCGACGCTCGACTTTCCTGAACTGGACGTTCCATTGAGGAAGATGATGCGGCCGGCTGTCATACGGGCATGATCACACGGCTGATTCCACTCGGAGGTCCCCAAGGCGCCCCTGCGCGGACGGCCGACCCGGGCGCCGGACGGCATCCCGGGGACGAGGACGTCCGACGCCCTTTGTCCGGCAGAATCGGCGCATGCTGAAAGTCGGTTCCGTCGTCGTGGGTGTCTCGGATGTGCCGTGCGCGGCCGCGTTCTGGACGGAGGCTCTGGACTACGTCCCCCGCGACGCGTTGGAGGACGACTGGGTCGTACTCGTACCGGCCGACGGGGCCGCCGGAGTCCAGCTGTCACTGGGCCTCAGCGAGACGCCGGTGCAGGAGCGTCCGCGCATCCACCTGGATCTGTACGCCGGGGACGCCGCCGACCAGGCCGCGGAGGTCGAGCGCCTGGTGTCCCTGGGCGCGCGGCGCGTCGACTGGGATCTCTATCCGGACGACGCCGACTTCGTGGTGCTCGCCGATCCCGACGGCAACCGTTTCTGCGTCATCGACACCGGTCACCACTGACGGGATGCCCTCACGGGCGGTTCTGTCATGTGCGGGGACTCTCCACCCCGACGGTACGGCGGACCGTCTCGAAGCCGACCACTTCGATGCGGGGAGTGTCGTCGACGTCCCTCGTGAGGAGGACCTTGTTCTCGACGAGCAGTCCGCCGGTCACCACATGGCTGCCGTCGGGCAGGACGCCGAGCGGCATGGTCCGGGGGCCGAGGTGGAGGTTCAGGTCGCGGGTGAGGTTCGGGCAGGAACCCGATGTACGAGGTGAAGCCGTCGATTCCGCCGTTGTGCCAGATCAGCGAGGTACCGTCACGGAACCGGTTGTGGATCCACCCCATCCCGTATCCGGACGCGGTGACGTCCGGGTCGAACTCCGGCGAGAGCGGGACCGGGATGTGCGGCTTCCAGCACACGGTGAGGTTCTTGGCCGACACCACACGGCGGCCGTCCACGGAGACACCCCGTCGCAGGTGCGTGCGGACGTAGGCGGCCATGTCGTCGAGTGAGGCGAGAGTGCCGCCGGCCGGGGCGTAGCTGCCGACCGGCCCGTAGGCGAGCGGCCGGCCGGCGCCGGTGAGGTCGGGTGCGTAGCCGCGCATGAAGTCGGTGACCAGTCCCCGGGGGTCGTCCGCGATCCGGGCACCCGCCATACCGGCCGGCCCGTACACGCGGCGCCACATCTCGTCCGCGAACGTGCCGGTCAGGGCGTCGGCGGACACACCGGAGGCGAGCAGCGGGAGGTAGCCGCCCACGGAGTACACCGTGTTGTAAAGAACACGGCCCCGCCGCCGGCCTCCCGTGTCAGCGGCCGTCGATGACGAGGTACTGGCCCTGCGTGTCGTAGTCGACACGGCAGTCCAGGTTGCCCTCGGCGGCGCAGTTCGGCCTGGCCCTGCCGTCCGCGTCGACGGTCGCCGTGACACGGACCTGCCCGGCGCCGCCCTCCGACCGGTACACGGCGGTGGAGGGGCCGTCGATCGGAACGATGACGCTGTAGTTCGGGTAGATGGAGCGGGGGTATTCGCCGCTGCCCTCCTGCGAGGCGAGCTGCACCCCGGCGAACGGCAGGCGGACTCCGGTCATGATGCGCACCGCGGCCGCGTTCGCTCCCGGGGCACCGACCCCCGGCGTCTGGACCCCGTTCCCGTTCCCGGAGCCGACGACGTTGTCGTGGCCGACGTTGAAGATGTCGCCGTCCGCGCGCTGGTACACGTTGGTGATCACGATCAGGGGGCCGTCGCCCTTGTCGGCCGCGGCTGCGGCGGTGCAGGGCAGGGCGACGAGGGCGGAGGCGAGCAGCGCGGCGGCCCTGGCAACTGTGCGGTTCACAGATCGTTCCTTCGCGTTGGTCCGTTGACTTCGGAGTCGACCGTAGGAACTGCGCAACCGCTCGTACGGCACCGTCGCCCGCCCGGGTGGTGTCGCTGCGCCGATCGCCACACGCCGCGCCGACGCGCAGCCGGACACGTCCGCAGGTCCGCCACGGCGTCAGCCTCCACCTGGTCCCTCCGCACCGCTCCCGAGGGAGCGGTGTCGCGGAGAGCCCCGGGTGGCGGTGTGTTCCGCCACCCGGGGCTCAGTGTTCCGGGCGTGTTGTGTCAGGTGTTCGCGTCGGGGATCAGGTGGTTTTGGTCCGGTCCCAGGTCCAGGAACCGGTGCCCGAGTGCCAGACCTTGACGGGGTTGTTGAAGCCGGCGCCGTTCGAGGTGAAGGTCCACAGAGCGGAGTGACCGCGCCCGTCGGAGGTGTTGGCGTACTTGCGAAGCGGGTCTGGCGGCGGGCGAGGAGACCTATGTGACCGTCTGCACGGCCCCCGCCACCGGAGGGTTCGCAGTTGACTGAGGAGAAAGAGGAACGACCCCGGCCCGGCGGATGTTCAGCGGGCTCCGGGTCCCCGGTCAGGCGGCGGTCCCTGCCACGGTGGTAGCCGTGCTCGCCCGGCACCATGCCCGAACCAGAAGCGCGTGCGGGCCGAAAACGGCGTGCCGGAGTGCCGGGGCGCTGTGATACTGCTCCGATGATCAACGTGCCTGCCGCCGCGATGGACTCGCTGAACGGCCTTGCCTTCGGTGACGCCTTCGGTGACCGTTGGTTCGGCATCCTGCGGCGGAACGGTCCCGCGGCCCTCGAAGCCCGGACGCTGCCCCCGGAGCCGCTGTGGCGGTGGAGTGACGACACGGCCCAGGCCCTCGTCCTCGTCCGCGAACTCGCCGAGGGCGGCGGCACCATCGACCAGCACCGCCTCGCTCTGCGCTTCGCGGCCGCCTACACCGAGGACACGCACCGCGGTTACGGAGCCTCGATGCACGACGTGCTCCGCAGGATAGGGGCGGGCGAACCCTGGCAGGAGGTGGTCGCCGGACAGTTCGGCGGCCTGGGTTCCTGGGGCAACGGCGCGGCCATGCGCGCCGCCCCGCTCGGCGCCTGGCACGCCGCCGACCTCGACACGGCCGCCGAGGAGGCCGCCCGCCAGGGCGCGGTCTCGCACCACCATCCGGAGGCGGTGACCGCGGCGGTGGCGGTCGCTCTCGCCGCGGCGCTGGCAACGCGCAGCCGGGGCGGAATCGCTCCGGCACGACCGGACTTCCTCCAGGCAGTCGCCGCACGACTCCCCGACAGCGACGTCCGGTCGGGGGTGCGGATCGCGGCCCGGATGCCGGAACGCACCTCGGTTCGGCACGCCGCGGAGGTCCTGGGCTCCGGCTACAGGATGTCCGGGCCCGACACCGTGCCCTACGCCCTGTGGTGCGCGGCCGGACACCTCGACGACCTGCACGAGGGCCTGTGGTTCACGGTCGCCGGGCGCGGTGACATCGACACCACCTGCGCCATCGCGGGCGGGGTGATCGCCGCTCGCACGGGAGTCGCCGCTCTTCCCCCTGCCTGGCACACAGCCCGGGAACCGCTGCCCCCGGTCCTGTCGGAGCAGGAGTAGGAGCGTTCGGAACCTCGGCGGGGATCACCGGTTTCCCTCCGAGGTCCCGGACCGGACGTCCGTACGTGCCGTGGTCGCGCTCCCCCGGCACGACCTCCGGGCGGCACCGGGGCCGTGCCCGGGCGGGCGGACCGTCCTCAAGAGCGGGCAGTCGACAGCCTTCGGCATCACCTGCCCGCTCAACGAGTCGGGCGGCTCCGGCGTCCGCGTCACCGGCCTGCTGGTGACCCCGCCGAACGAGACGAAGACGGTCACCCTCGTCCGGCCGGGCGGCCCCACCCTGCCCTCCACGGACGGCTCCGGCGCCCCGGTGCAGGTCGGCCCGATCGGAAGCGCCGGCCAGGGCGGCTGACCCGTACACCCGGGAAACCGCGGCTCGCGACAGCGGTCCGGCTCGTCCGGCCCGGCTCAGGGCCGGGACGCGCCGGGCCCGCAGCGTCTGCCGGACGCTCGTTCAGGGGTGGGGCCCGGCCGGCCCGCCGTGCGCGGCGGCGCGGCACCGACGTGACGCGCCGCCGGCCTCCGCGCGTCACCTAGGGATTCGCCCCGGTACCGGCGCCGCGGTCGCTTGCCTACCATCGTGAGTGGCGCTGAACATCCGGTCAGCCGTTCCATCCCGCACCGAACTCGTGCGCCACGGAGGCCCGATGAAGGCGATCGCCCAGGACCGGTACGGCTCACCCGACGTCTTGGAGCTCAGAGACGTCGACACGCCGGCCGTCGCCGACGGGGAGGTACTGGTTCGCGTCCACGCGGCCTCGGTCAACGCCCGCGACTGGCACCTCATGCGGGGTGACCCGTACCTGGCGCGCCTGGCGCTCGGGGTGAGCGGTCCGAAGACGAGGATCAGGGGTACGGACTTCGCGGGCCGGGTGAAAGCGGTGGGCAGAGCCGTGACCCGGTTCCGTCCCGGCGACGAGGTGTTCGGCGAGACCGAGAGCGCGTTCGCCGAGTTCGTGTGCGCATCGGACAACGTGGTGGAGCCGAAACCGGCCGCCCTGTCGTTCGAGCAGGCGGCCGCGTTGCCGCTGGCGGGGAACACCGCGCTGATGGGCCTGCGGGACCTGGCGCAGGTGCGGCCAGGGCAGGAGGTACTGATCAATGGCGCGTCCGGCGGTGTGGGCACCTTCGCGGTGCAGATCGCCAAGGCGTTCGGCGCGGAAGTGACGGGCGTGTGCAGTGCGAGGAACGGCGAACTGGTCCGGTCACTGGGCGCGGATCACCTCATCGACTACGCCCAGGAGGACTTCACCCGCAAGGGACGGCGGTACGACGTCGTCTTCGACCTGGTGGGGAACCACACGCTGGCCGGGTTCCGTCGCGCACTGAAGCCCACGGGGACGATCGTTCTCTCCGGTGGGGGCGTGTTCGACGGCGGGAGCGTCATCGGGCCGATGGGTCTCCTCATCAGGGGGCAGGTGATGTCTCGCTTCGCCCGGCACCGGCTGCACGTCCTCACGGCGACACCGAGCAGGGAGAACCTGGCGGCCCTGAGGGACCTCGCCGACTCCGGGAAACTCACCCCTGTCATCGACCGCACCTACTCCCTGAGCGAAGCTCCCGAGGCCATCCGGTACCTCGAAGGGGAGCACGCGCGCTCGAAGGTCGTCATCACCCTCTGACCGAGAACCGTCCGGAGCGGACCCGCCACCACGGCTTCGGCACCTTCCGAAGCGCAACGGCCACCGCGTGTGACCGCCGTCCTCGGCTCCGGCCCGGCGGGGAGGGGCGTCCCGCATGGTCAGACCCGCCCCATGGTGCGACGCTGGAGGGAAAAGGTATCCGTGGGGCACCCGGGAGGGCCGATGGGACGCGACGTTCCGGCACAGGTCTTCACCCGCGAGGACCGTCGCCGGTACCGGATCAAGATGCAGGAGTGTCTCGACGCCTTCGCGCAGATGCTGCGGGAGTCACGCTTCGACGTGGAGCGGCCCCGGGTGGGCCTGGAGATCGAGCTGAACCTGACCGACACCGAGGGCGAGCCGACGATGCGGAACGCCGACGTGCTGGCGGCCATCGCGGACCCCGCCTGGGACACCGAGCTGGGCCGGTTCAACCTGGAGATCAACGTTCCGCCCCGGCGGCTGATCGCGGGCGGCCCGGACGCCTGGGAGGAGGAGATCCGCGCCGCCCTGAACCACGCGGACGAGCGCGCCCGGACGATCGGCGTCCATCTGATCATGATCGGCATCCTGCCCACCCTGCGGGAGACGGACGTCGGACCGGACGCGCTGTCGGAGAACGCCCGCTATCAGCTGATCAACGAGCAGGTCTTCGCGGCTCGCGGCGAGGATCTGCTCATCGAGGTGGACGGTATCGACCGGCTGCGGACCTACGCGGACACCATCACGCCGGAGGCCGCGTGCACGAGCACGCAGTTCCATCTCCAGGTCTCACCTGAGGAGTTCGCCGACTACTGGAACGCGGCGCAGGCGATCGCCGGAGTCCAGGTCGCGCTGGCGGCCAACTCGCCCTTCCTGTTCGGCAAGGAGCTGGCGCACGAGACCCGTATCCCGCTGTTCGAGCAGGCGACGGACACCCGCCCTCAGGAGATCAAGGCGCAGGGCGTCCGGCCCCGGGTCTGGTTCGGGGAGCGGTGGATCACCAGCGTCTTCGATCTCTTCGAGGAGAACCTGCGCTACTTTCCCGCGCTGCTGCCCCTGTGCGAGGACCAGGACCCCACGCAGACGCTGGAGCGCGGGGACACGCCGGAGCTGTCCGAACTCACCCTGCACAACGGGACGATCTACCGGTGGAACCGTCCGGTCTACGCCGTCGCGGAGGGCCGACCGCACCTGCGCGTGGAGAACCGCGTGCTGCCCGCGGGCCCGACGGTCGCCGACACCCTCGCCAACGGCGCCTTCTACTACGGTCTGACCCGCGCCCTGGTGGAGGAGGACCGGCCGGTGTGGTCACGGATGTCCTTCTCGGCCGCCGAGGACAACCTGCACGCCGCGGCCCGGCACGGCATCGACGCCCGGCTGTACTGGCCGGGAGTGGGTGAGGTGCCGGTTCCCGAACTCGTCCTGCGGCGACTGCTGCCGCTGGCGCACCGGGGCCTGGAGCGCTCGGGCATGGACGCGGCCTGGCGGGAGCCGCTGCTCGGCATCATCGAGCAGCGGTGCGTCACCGCGCGCAACGGAGCCGTCTGGCAGAAGGAGATGCTGCACCGCTTCGAAGCGTCGGACCACTGCGGCCGTCACGAGGCCCTGCGCCGCATGACCCGGCAGTACATCGACTACATGCACCTCAACGCACCGGTCCACACCTGGCCGGTGGACTGACCCCGGCCGGGCGCGCGCGTTCCGAGGACCGGCTTCGGCCTTTCCCCCGGGACGCGCTGGCCAACAGACCTACGGGATCAGCCTGTTGCCGTCTCGGCCAAGGTCTCGCGCACGATCCGCACCGCGCGTTCGGTGTCGGCGCGCGTCACGTCCAGGTGGAACACGAAGCGCAACTGGCCCGGATATCCCGCGCACAGCAGCCCACGGCGCGCCAGCCGGTCGCGCACCTCGTCGGTCTCAAGACCGGGGGCGGAACGCGCGAAGACCATGTTGGTCCCGCTGGGTTCCATCGTCAGGCCCGGCACGTCCTTCAGGCTCTCGGCGAACAGCGCGGCGTGCGCGTGGTCGTCGGCGAGGCGCGACACCTGGTGGTCGAGCGCGTGAAGGGCCGCGGCGGCCAGGACGCCGGCCTGCCGCATGCCGCCGCCCAGGACCTTGCGCCAGCGCCGCGCCTCGGCCACGAACTCCCGTGAACCCACGAGCGCCGAGCCGACCGGCGCCCCCAGGCCCTTGCTGAAGCAGACCGACACGCTGTCGAAGTGCCCGGCGATCAGCCGCGCCTGCTCGTACGGATCGCCGCCACCGGCCACCGCGGCGTTGAACAGCCGTGCCCCGTCCAGGTGCGTGGCGAGTCCGTGGTCGCGGGCCACATGCGTGGCTGTCTTCAGGTAGTCCATCGACACGACTCGGCCACCGATGGTGTTCTCCAGGCAGAGCAACCGCGTGCGCGCGAAGTGCGCGTCGTCCGGTTTGACGGCCGCCGCGATGTCCAGCGGGTCCAGCGTCCCGTCCGCCCGGTGCGGCAGCGGCTGGGGCTGAATGCCTCCGAGCACGGCGGCGCCACCGCCCTCCCACCGGTACATGTGGGCCATCTGCCCGGCGATGTACTCGTCCCCGCGGCCACAATGGGTCAGCAGGGCGCACAGGTTGCTCTGTGTCCCCGAGGAGACGAACAGCGCGGACTCGAATCCGAGCAGCCCGGCGATCCGCTCCTGGAGCGCGTTGACGGTGGGATCGTCACCGAAGACGTCGTCACCGACCTCGGCCTCGGCCATCGCCCGGCGCATCGCCTCGCCGGGGCGGGTGACGGTGTCGCTGCGCAGATCGATGAGCCGCCCGGGCTCACCGGGGGCGGCATCGGACGCGTTCACGGCGCGGGAGACATCGGTGGCACGGGGGGAATCAGTGGTGGGCACACGCACACTCTGCCACGCCGGAAGTGGCCTCCCGTGCCGGGGTTCCCGGCGAGCCTTCGAGGCCTCGTACGTCGTCGTCACGGCGTCCTGTACGCGCCCGTCGTACGCGCGTCGTTCGCCCGCTGTACGCCTTCTCCGTGTCTCATGGCGGACGGTCGTGAACACGGAGGGGTGCAATCCGGTGCGGGGGTGCCATCCTGTCTGTCGACTTCCGTCTCACTCCGAGTTGTACCCCTGGCACCCCGAGCTGACAACGTTGTCTTCCGGGGAGCCGGACCGTGTGTGCGTATGAGCGACGCTGGAGAGGTTACGTGCCGATCAGATCCCGTCCCCCCGTCTTTCGCGCCCTGCCTCCCGGGCCGGCCCGGCGCGGCCACCGGCCATTACGCGCGACCGTCGTCGCGCTGCTCGCCGGAGCGCTCGCCCTGGCCGCGCCGGCCGGCGCCGGCACGGCCGCGGCACTGCCCTTCCCCACCACGTCCGCCGCGTCGGTCGGGACATCAGGCGGAACGTCCGACGCGACATCAGGCGGACCATCCGGGGAGACGGACTACACGAAGCTCGTCGACCCGTTCGTGTCGACGGCCGGCGACGACGGCAACGACCTGCCGGGCGCCCAGGCGCCGCACGGTCTGGCCAAGGTCAACCCGATGACCACGCCGGGCCGCAACCACTCCGGATACGACTACGACGAGGACCACATAGCCGGGTTCACCGCCACGGACCTCGACGGCGTCGGCGGCTCGGGAGGCGGTGGCGACCTGCTCGTCGTCCCGACCTCCGTCCGGTACGACAAGCGTCCCTCTCCCGGCACCTACGCCCACACGTACGACCACGACGACGAGACCGCGACGCCCGGGTCCTACCAGGTGGGGCTCGGCGCCGTCTCCGGAACCGCTTCATCGGTGACGCGGGACACCGGCACCGTCCAGGCAGAGGTGACCGCGACGACGCGCACGGCGCTGGAACGGTACCGCTTTCCCTCCGGGTCGGACCCCGAGCTCGTCCTCGACCTGGCGAACAACTTCACCAGCCGCACCCGTTCGACCCTGAAGGCGACGACACTCCCGGACGGGACCACGTCGATCAGCGGGCTCATCGCCGGGTCGTTCAACGGGGCCTCGTACAAGCTGTATTACACCGCCACCACCAACGCCCCCGTGACGTCCCTGAAGAGCTGGGGCGACGACGGCACGCTGAGCGACGCGACCACGCAGGACGGGGCCGACACCGGCGCCGTCCTCGGCTTCGACCGGTCCGCCGGTGACGACATCGAACTGCGCGTCACGCTGTCGCCGATCAGCGCCGAACAGGCCGCGACCGACCAGCGGAACGAGGTCGGCGACCTCACCTTCGACCAGGCCCGCGCGCGGACCCGGGCGGACTGGAACCGGGCGCTCGGCGCCGTCGACGTACACGCCTCCGCGACGTCCGACCCCGGGTCGACGCTCACCCGGGAGTTCTACACGCACCTGTACCGCATGTACGCGCTGCCGGTGAACGCCACCAGCACCAGCGGGACGTACCGCGGCGTGGACGGAGCGGTGCACAAGGCCAACGGCTATACGTACTACGACGGTTGGTCCACCTGGGACGACTTCCGCAAGTTCTCCGTCGAGGCGTACATCGACCCGGCCACCTACCGGGACATGGTGCAGTCGCTCATCGAGCTCTTCGCCGACGCGCACACCGCAGGCAAGAGCCCCGGCAGCCTCACCCACTCGGTCCCGACCGTGCGCTGGGAGCGCTCGGCCGTCCTGGTCGCCGACGCGCTGTCCAAGGGCTACAAGGACTTCGACCGGCTCGACGAGGCCTACCCCGCGCTGATGTCGTACTCCGGGTACTACACGGGGGCGCAGTTGCGGCAGGGTTATGTCACCGGGGATCCCGGTACGACCGTCCAGCGCGGCTACGACCAGTGGGCGCTCTCCGTCATCGCCGACGCGCTCGGCGAGAAGGCGGACGCGCGAAAGCTGCGGACGCAGGCGACCATGGCGATCGACAACCTCGTGAAGTCCGGCGCCTGGACGGCCGCCGACGGCACCGAGGTCGGACTGCTCACCCCGCGCGCCGCGAGCGGTGACTGGCAGAGCGCGGACTACGAGAAGTTCGAGGCGGCCGGCCTCTACCAGGGCACCCTGTGGCAGTACCACTGGTACGACGCGTACGACATGGGCGGTCTCATCGAGGCCATGGGCGGCGCGAGAGCGGGCAAGGCCGCTGTGAAGCACATGTTCGGCGAGGACTCCGGCGCCGACGACGGCTCGGGCATGCTGCATTCCAACGCCAACGAGATCGACCTCCAGGCCCCGTACCTCTTCAACTACGTCGGTGAGCCGAGCCTGACGCAGAAGTGGGTACGGGCCATCTACACGGGCACGACCTGGAACCGCTACCTCGCGACGGGCTCCTCGAACGAAGCCCCCAGCTCCGGCGGCGAGTTCCGCCCGCCGGTCAGGACCCAGGTCTACAAGCTCTCCCCCAGGGGCTTCCTGCCGACGATGGACAATGACGCCGGCACCATGTCGACGATGTTCGTCGGCGCCGCCCTGGGCCTGTTCCCGGTGACCGCCGGTTCCAGCCAGTTCCAGATCGGCAGTCCGTTCTTCGACTCCACGACGATCCGCTACGCCGACGGCGCCCGGTTCACGGTGAAGGCCGGCGGCGTGTCGCCGAGCGACTACTACGTGCAGAGCGCGACCCTCAACGGCAAACGGTTCACCAACACGTGGCTCGACTACTCCCAGATCATCTCCGGCGGGACCCTGGACTTCACCATGGGTTCCCAGCCCTCCCGGTGGGGCGCCCGCACCGAGCCCGCGTACTCGCTGAACACCGACGCGGGCGACACGGGTGACGCCGGAACGGGCACGCACACGGGCGACACCGTCGTCTCCGCCCACCCGGGCACCGTCGACACCGCCGAGGACGGCACCGTCCACGACAGCGTGAAACTCACCCTGTCCGGACCGGCGGCCTTCGACGCCCGTAAGGGGACCAGCCTCACCAAGTCCGGGGCGGCGACCGTGACCGGCCTGCCGGGCGGTGTCACGGCGGACCTGCGCGTCAGCGGCTCGCGTACGGCGACGCTCTCGCTCACCGGCGGCACGCGGGTCGACGTGCGCTTCGGTATCACCTTCCAGGACGCGGCCTTCGCCCACGGCGTACGCGCCTCGACGGTGCACGGCACCGGGGTGTCCCCGACCGACCCGCTCCTCGTCTCCGCTGCCGCGGTGCACCGCGAGGCGCTCGGCGCACTCGTCGACCAGGCGTCCCTGGCGCGCGGCGCCCACTACTCCGACGGCTCCTGGACCCTGTTCCGGTCGGCCCTCGACCGCGCGCGGACCGTCCTCGCGGACACCGGTTCCGCCACGGGCACGATCATGGCCGCGCAGGACGCGCTCCAGACCGCCATCGACGGGCTGACCATCGACGAGGGCGGCTTCGCCGTCCTCCAGGCCGAGGACCCCGACCAGAAGGAGGGCCCCAGCCTCGTCAGCGAGCGGAACAACTCCGACGGCAACCTCGGTGGCGTCACCGAGGGATCGTGGGAGCGGTTCACCGAGCTGGACTTCGGCGGGGTCGCCCCGCGGGCCGTCTCGGTCCGCTACGCGAACTCGCAGGCGGCGAACGCGAAGCCGAGCAGCGTCGACATCCACGCCGGCGCCGCCGACGGCCCCGTAGTCGCCACCGTCCAGCTCCCCGGAACCGGCGGATGGCAGTTCTACAGCACGGTGCGGGCGACCGTCAGCGACCCGGACGCCCTGCTGGGCGCGTCGAGCGCGACGTTCGTCTTCCGCGCCCCGGCCGGCCAGCAGTGGGTGGCGAACTTCGACCGGTACCAGTTCTCTCCGTACGAGGAGTCCGCGTCCCCCTCGACCACGCTCGCCACGCTGACCGCGGCCAACAGCAGTGCGACCGGCGGCGGTTCACTCCCGCTCGACCTCGCGAACGGCATCTTCGAGAACACGACGAACGGGGCGTGGGCCGAGTGGAGGGACACCGGCCTCCGCGACGGCGCCGACACGGTCACGGTCACCTATGACAAGCCCCGGTCGCGTGCGGCGTCGGACTCGCACCTCGAACTGCGCCTGGGGTCGAGGGACGGACCGAAGAGTGTCGACATCCCGCTCGACTACGGCGGATCGGGCTGGGGAACCGTCGCCACCACGACCGTCCCGCTCGATCCGGGCGTCTTCAGCGGCATCCAGGACGTGTACGCCGCGTTCGTCTCCAGCACCCAGACGACCTCCCAGCCCTACGTGGCCAACGTCTACTCCCTGACGCTGACTCAGGAAGCAGGCGCACCCGTCGCGTTCGACGCCACCGCGTTCCGCTCGCACAGCGGTGGCGGGCTCAAGAGCGAGCCGGTCGGCTGGAACGGTTCGGGGTCCACCACCGACCTCGGCGGCACCTACGACGGGGCCTGGCTCGACTACGGGGACATCGGCTTCGGCGGCTCCCCGAAGAGCACCGTCACGATCACCTACGTCAACAACTCCGCCCGCTGCGGCACCGGTTCGGCCGTCCAGCTCTACCTGGACTCCTTCGACGCGGACAACCCCGGGACGCCGTACGCGACCGTACCCCTGCCCGTCACGGGGGCCGCGTGGTCCTCGGGAGGGACGACGAGTCTGACGCTGCCCGGGGCGATCACCGGCACGCACGGCGTCCACCTGCGGTTGGTGACGACCCCGGACTCCTCGCACCCGTACGTCGCGAACCTGGGCCGGGTCACCTTCACCCACGTCGAGACGCCCGCCGTCACGGACCGGTCCGCCCTGCGGAAGGCGATCGACCGGTACGCGGGGCTCTCCGGCGACGCGGAGCGCTACGACACGATCGACTTCGGGGTGTACCGGCGCGAACTCGCCGCCGCGCGCACCCTCGCCGACGCCGACGGCGTGACCCAGCTCGAAGTCGACACCGAGACCCGCGGCCTCACCCTCGCCGCCAAGCAGCTCATCCCGCTCCCGAGGCTGAGACTGGAGGCCTTGGTCGCGACCGTGTCGGCCCTCGACGACGCGCGCTACACGGACACGTCGTGGACCGCGTTCACCGAGGCGCTCGCGGAGGCGAGGACCGCGGTCGCGGACACCGCCGCCACGGACGAGACGCTCACCGCGCGGTACGGCACGCTCGACCACGCCCGGGCCGCGCTCACCACGAAGCCCAGGGCGGTACCGGCCGCGCCTGACGCCGTGTCGGCCTGCTCGTCCGGCACGAGCGTGACCGTCGCCTGGTCCGTCCCCGGGGACACCGGCGGTTCACCGGTCACCGGTTACCAGGTCACCCTCGACGAAGACCATCAGGTCGAGATCCACGATCCGGACAGCCGGGGCACGACGTTCACCCGGCTGCGGGCGGGCAGGTCGTACACGGCGCGCGTCCGCGCGGTGAACGCCGTCGGCGCCTCGCGCCCCAGCCCGGCCACGGCTCCCGTGGTGACCGGCGGCGGCGAGCCGCAGACGCCGGCCGTGACGGGAGTGATCACCGACGGCCGGCAGGTCCGCGTGACCTGGCGGGCGGGCGGCGACGGCGGATTCCCGGTCATCGGCTACACGGTGGCCCTCGACGACGGAACCACCGCACACGTTCCCGCCACCACGGCCAGCACGCTGCTCACGGCCGCCGGCAAGGCGGGGGCACACACGGCGACCGTCACCGCGGTCACCCTGGCCGGAACCTCCGCCGGCAGTGCCGCGCCCGCCTCGGAAACGCCCGCGGACGCATCCGGCGCCGCCCATGTGTCGTCCCCCTTCCCTGACGACACGCTGAACGCGGCCTATCCGTCCGACAGTTGGCCGGTGACCGACGACGGGAGCGACTACTTCGACGGCCTGCTCAGCGGTGCCGACAATCTGCGCACGGACATCCTCGGCGCCAACACCCGGGTGCCGAAAGGCACTTCACCCACCGCGGAGAACGACAGGACCGCCGTGGCCATCAACAACGCGGCCACACAGAAGGAGGTGGACCGCGCCGAGGCGGACGCGACGCACAGTGCCACCGTCACGCTGGCCGACGGACTCGGCTCCCGGCTCGGCCGTATCTACGGCGACGCCCTGAGCGGTGGCCGACTGCCCAAGACCAGCGCACTGTTCTCCCGGGTCACGAAGGGGCTCGACGAGGTCGACGCGGCGAAGAACCACTACGGCTACCAACGCCCGTACGTGCGGCTCGGGTTCGTCGGCGACGGCGGTGAGATCTACGAGTCGCAGGACGGTTCCTACAGCGGCCTCGCCACCAGCGGCTCGTACCCCAGCGGCCACACGTACGGCGGCTACGAAGCCGGGACCGTCCTCGCCACGCTCCTGCCGGAACTGGCACCGTCGATCCTCGCGCGCACCTCGGAGTACGGGGACAACCGCGTGGTCCTCGGGTTCCACTACCCACTGGACGTCATGGGCGGCCGCATCACCGGACAGGCCACCGTCGCACACCGGTGGGCGGACCCCGAATTCCAGAAGCTGCTGATGCAGGCCCACACCGAGATCGAGAACGTGCTGCTCGCGCAGTGCGAGACGGAGGGCTACGGGAACACGCTCGCGGCCTGCGCGGGCGACCCCTACTCCGGTCTGAGCGCGACGCAGGAAGTCGACCTGTACACACGGCGCCTCACCTACGGGTTCTCCCAGGTGGGGAAGCCGGGGCAGCCGCTCAGGACGCCGGCCGACGCGGCGGCCCTGCTCATCACGGCCCTCCCGGACCTGACCGCCGAGCAGCGCACCCAGGTCCTGGAACAGACCGCGACGGACTCTGGGTACCCGCTCGACCTCACCGCGGACGGCGCGGCGAGCTGGCAGCGGATCAACCTGGCGGCCGCGATGGCGGCGCACGTGGCCGTGGGCGCCGACGGGTCGGCCACCGTGACGAGCTCCTCCGACGCCACCAGGGCGAGTGTCGCCGACGCCCGGGCGATCACGGTGGAGGGCGTCCCGATCGACGGCTTCGATCCTGAGGTGTCCACGTACGTGGTCGACTGGCCGGGGAACAAGAGGATCCCGGCCGTCTCCGCCGTACCGGCCGGGCCCGGCGCGCGGGTGAGGCTCACCGTCGGCGGTTCGGTCCTCTCGTCGGCCGCATCCCGGTTCACCAGCCGCACGGTCCGGGTGACCTCGGCCAACGGTTCGGTCACCCGCACCTACACGGTCGGGTTCCGGCTCACCGCCCGGGACGACCGGCCGGTCGCGGCCGGCGGCGCCCGGCTCTGGTCGCCGGAGGCGGAGTGGGCGGAGCGCACGGGTGTCGCCGGGGCGAGCGGCCGGTCGTGATCGCCCGGCGAACCGCCCCCCGCACACCCGAACGGTCACGGCACGGATGTGCGGGGCCCCGGCGGTTCAGAATCCGATGGCCTCGCGGAGCAGCAGGACGGTGCAGCGCCCCGGGTGGGGTTCCGCGTTGAGGACGAGAAGGCGGTTGAGAGCGCTCGGTACCCCGTACACCTTCCTGGCGCGCTCGTCCTCCAGCGGGACGCAGTGCTCGTCGATGCGGCGCAGCGCGGTGTCCAGGTCGGGCACCACCTTCTGCGCGCCGACCACCAGGATCACCCGGGGTGCGGCGCCCGCGTAGGCGGGCAGTTGGCTTCCGCTGGCCGAGGCGGCCACGAGGGAGCCGGTCTCGGTGACGGCGGACACGCTGCCCACCACGACGTCGGGGCAGGCGAGCATCCGCCAGATCTCCGCCATCTGCGTCGCGCGGTCCATGGCCGTTCCCCGTGCTTTGACGGAGTCGTACCGCCCGCTGTCGTTGATGTCCTCGTCGATGCCGGACAGGCGGAGGGTCTCGCTGGCCACGGTGAACACCGCGGCACCCTCGGGAACCAGTTCCTTGACGCGGGCCCGTGCCGCGGCGGCGTCGTCGAGGATCTCGACGTCGACGTTCTTCTCCTTCAGCGCGGCGGCCACCCGCTCCAGTCGCTCGTCGGTCGCCGGGGCGGTGAACGGGCTTCCGGGGGTCTCCGGGATCTTCGGGGTCGAGGCAGTCATGATGTCTCCGGCCTTCCTGTCCGCTGGATGATGGGTCGGTCTCACCGCTTCGACAAGACAGCCCCGCGGAATGTGAGGCGCCCGGCATGTGAGGTTGCCCGCGCCGCTCCGGCCTCACATGCCGGTGCGCTGTTCTGTCGTACAGGTGAGAGCGGCTGCGACCCGGTGAAAGCCGATGCGAGCAAGGGAGTTGTCGACACCATGACCACCCGATCCGAGCCAGGACACGGCGGGCCCGATCCGGGCCTGGACGCGATCATGAGCGAGCGGCGTCACCTGATCAATCTCGCCTACCGGCTGCTGGGCTCCCTGACCGAGGCCGAGGACGCCGTCCAGGAGACGTACACCCGTTGGTACGCCATGTCCCGGCAGGAGCAGGACGCCATCGAGTCCCCCGGTGCCTGGCTGACCACGGTGGCCAGTCGCATCTGTCTGAACGTGCTCGGCTCGGCACGGGCCCGGCGGGAGACGTACGTGGGTGAGTGGATTCCCGAGCCGGTGCCGGGGCGCGCGGAGTGGATCAGCGGGCGGCCGGGGGGCGCGGCCGTCGACCCGGCCGATCGGGTCACCCTGGACGAGTCGGTCGGCCTGGCGTTCCTGGTCGTTCTCGAAGCGATGACCCCGGCCGAGCGCGTGGCGTTCGTCCTGCACGATGTCTTCTGCCACTCGTTCGCCGAAGTGGCCGAGATCGTCGGCCGTACGCCGGCCGCTTGCCGCCAGCTGGCCTCCTCGGCCCGCCGCCGTGTCCGGGCCGCGCGGCCTTCGGCGACCGCGGCGCCGCGGCGCACCGGCGTCGTCAGCGCCTTCAAGGAGGCGTGGGAGGCCCAGGACATCGACGCCCTCATCGGCCTGCTCGACCCGGACGCCACGGCGGTCGCCGACGGCGGCGGCCTCGCCACGACCTTCCTGCACCCCATCGAGGGCGGCGAGCGGATCGCGCGCGCCTGGACCGAACTCGCCCGCCGCAGGCCCGCCGACATGACGCTCCTGGAACGTACCGTCAACGGTCAGCCGGGCCTGGTGGCCCAGCAGAACGGCGTCACCGTGACGGTGTTCGCGTTCGAGGTCGCGGGCGACCGGATCACCCGCATCTGGGTCGTGCGCAACCCCGAGAAGCTCCGTCGCTGGACCACGGGCTGACACGACCCGCGAGCGACGTACGCGCGTGCCCCGGCGCCGTCGGCCGGCCGCCCCCGAGGCGGACCGGCCGACGGCTGCCGCTACGCCACGTGGAGGGTGTACCGACCGGAGGTGTGCGCGGTGAGCCGCCAGCCGCCCGCCCGTTCCGCCAGCCGGATACCGGTGAGACCGCTGCCCTTGGCCTCGGGGCGGCCCGGGCCGGGGACCCACACGTCCAGCGTGCCCTCGCCGGAGCCGGTCAGCCGCAGGTCCCGCTCGGTGAGGGAGGAGCGCAGGGAGCTCAGGCGACCGGGAGCGCTGCGCGGGTAGGCCTGGGACAGCGCGGTGGTCTCGAAGGCCGGGCCGGGCAGCGGCTTGCCGTCGGGGCAGGTGTACAGGACGACGCCGCCGCCCGAGGCGGTGGCCTCGGGGTCGTTCTGCGGATCGCCGCAGGCCTTCTTCCACACCCAGATCGCCGAGCCCAGCATTCCGGTGTTCTGCCGTTCCAGGAACCGTTCGAACCGGGGGCGGAAGTCACCGGGCTCCTCGAACCATCCCCACTCGCCCGACCACAGCGGCGCCCCGTACGCCCGGGCGGTGCGCTCGGCGGTGGCGTAGCCCTGCTCGATCGAGGTCAGGGTGATGCCCAGGCCCTGGTCCATGGTGATCGACTCGCTGTACAGGTGCGGCGAGAAGACGAGCCGCGGGTCGTCGGCGAAACCGACCGGCGGGGTGGTGTCGAAGCCGAGCCCCGACCAGAGGATCGAGGGCTCGAAGAACACCAGGTGGTGGAAGCCGCCGGACACCTTCGACTCCGCGGCCCGGATCGAGGTGATCGCCTGCTGGTAGAGGCGTCCGAGCAGGATCGAGGAGGTCACGCCCGGGGCGTCACCGGGGCCCGGCTCGTTGAGGAGGTCGTAGCCGGCGACCGCGGGGTCGTCCGCGAAGGTCTTGGCGAGTCGGCCCCACACGCGGGCGAACTCGGTGCCGATGCCGTCGGTGTCGTCGTAGAGGTTGGTGAACGCCCGCTGCACATTGGGCGCGAGGTCGCGTCCGAGGAAGCCGCAGGCCTTGGCGCCGCCGGTGAGGGTCGCCCACTTCGGGGCGCCGTCGTTGCCGAACTCCGGTGACGCGTTGGCCCTGCACCGCGTTCCCGGCGCCGCGCTGACGTACTTCGAGAAGGTGTCCTGGTGGATGTCGAGGACGGTGTGGATGCCGTGGTCGGCGGCCTGGTCGACCGCGGTGCGCACCCGTGCCAGATAGGCCTCGTCGAAGACGCCCCGCTTCGGCTCCAGGGCCGACCAGGACAGGGCGAGACGCTGGACGTCGAACCCGTACCGTTCCATCCGGGCGTAGTCGGCGTCCTCCAGCGGCCACACCGTGGGCTTGGCCGGGTCGGGCTGTCCGTAGTCGATGAGCTGATTGACGTTCACCCCGCGGAGCAGCACCTGCCGTCCCTCGCTGTCGCCGATCACCGGGGCCTGTCCGTCGCGGCGCAGCACGGTCAGCGGCAGCAGCTCGTTGCGGTCGCGGCCCGCGGTCTCCGTCTGCGCGCCGACGGGGGCCACAGCCGGTCCCGGTGCCAGGGTGCCCGCGGCGAGCGCCAGCACGGCGGCCACCGCGACGGGGGGCGCCCACCGGACGGCCCAGGCGAGGCCGCCGCGCTCGGCCGAGGGCTCCGTCCGGCGCCGCCACGCCAGTTCCGCGACCCAGGGCACGCACACGACGCCCGCGCACACGCCCGCGGTCACACCCTCCGCGACCCGTACGAGCACGGACGCGACCGGGAACAGCTCACCGCCGAAACCGTTCAGGCAGCCGTCGAGAATCCACAGGGGCGCGAACCCGAGAACGCCCGCCACGGTGAGGGTCGTCGCGAGCGACCAGAGCGTCGCCCCGGTACGGGCGCGGGTCAGGCCGGGTGCCACCACGCGGCGCCAGAGCGCGACACCGGCGAACACCGCCGCGATGCCGGTGACCAGCGTCGCCGCCGCGCGGCCGCCGGGTATCGGGCCGGCGGCCCAGGCGAACGCGCCGGTCCCCGCCTGGAGCGCGACGGCGGCCCCGGCCGGCAGCCACGCGACCCCGGCGAGGGGGTCCACGCCGGCATCCGAATCCGGTACGGCACGCTCACCACCCTCGGCGCCCTTACCGCTCTCGGTGCTCTCGGTGGTGCTCCCGGTGCTCTTGGTGCTCTTGGTGCTCTTGGTGGTCTCAGCGTCCTTGCGGCGCAGGCGCCACACGCCGATCCGGTACGCCGATGCCACCAGGCCCGCGACCAGCGGCCCGAACACGGCGTACTTCGCGCCGGTCAGCCCGCACTCGGCGAGCAGTGCACCGGCCGTCGGGAAGATGTGCAGCCCGGCCGGTCCGGCGATCGCCAGCAGCAGCACGCTGTAAGCCAGTTTGGCGAGGAACGCCACCAGGATCAGACTCGACCAGACGGCGCCGAAGACCCAGCGTGCCCTCGCTCCGGGCGCCGCGGCGCGCACCAACCGGTGGACGGCCAGCGCGCTGCCGCCGATCAGCAGGGGCAGGAACACCACGGTGGCCCAGGCAGGGCTCGTGGCGTCGCCGGGTACGAAACCCGCGTCCGGCCAGTTCTCCGGAGCGAACAGTCCGGTCCCGTCGGCATGGCCGAGGGCGGCACAGAGCACCACGAGGACGACCGCGGTGGTGAGGGACGCGGCGCGGGCGAGCAGACGGCCGCCGCGCTGATCATCGGCAAGGAGCATGGATGGAGAACATAGGGCAGTCCGAAGGTCGCACGGAAGGCCTGTGAGCAGGAATTTCTCCGGAACCGCGGGGCTCGGACAGGTCCGGACGGCGCGGTATCGCCGGGCCGCTCGGCCGAGGGGTTCCGCCGGGAGCGATACGAAGATCCGAACTCCCGCCCTGGGCCTGGGAGTCATCGGCCCAGCGCTCGTACTTCCTTGGAGCGGACGCCCCCTGGGCGGCCCGCGCCGCCCGTCCGAACGTCACCTCACCCAGGTCACCGGCGCGGATCACGATTTCGCTCCGACGCTCGCCGGACGGGTCACCGCGCCGTCCTCCCGGTCCCGGCGTCCCCGTCCGATCACGGGCGGGGACGCCGAGTCCACCTGTCTGGAACCTTTCGCGGGTCCAGGCCGGGGACAGCGGTGGGAGAGTCACCCGCCTCCCCGTCCCGGTGGGTGCTCAGTCGAGGCAGAACTCGTTGCCCTCGATGTCCTGCATCCCGATGCACGACTCGTTCTCGTCATCGGCGATCAGGGTTCGTACGTGTACCGCGCCGAGCGCGACCAGTCGGGCGCATTCGGCCTCGAGGACGGCCAGGCGCTCATCACCCACGAGGCCGGTGCCGACCCGCACATCAAGATGCACCCGGTTCTTGACGACCCTGCCTTCGGGAACGCGCTGGAAGTACAGGCGCGGGCCGACGCCCGAGGGATCGGCGCACGCGAACCATGAGCCCTGATCCTCGGGTGGCCGCGAGCGACCGTAGTCCTCCCACGTGGCGAACCCCGCCGGCGGCGGGGGTACGACGTAGCCCAGCACCTCGCACCAGAAACGGGCGACGCGCTCGGGCTGCTCACAGTCGAAGGTGACCTGGAACTGCTTGACGGATGACATCGGCACACCGTAACAGGGCGATTCGGTGACCCAAGTCTGGCCGGGAACGGCCACGTTGAGGCGACGGCAGGGCGAACTCGCCAGGCTGTGTCCCCATTTCCTCCCGGAATTGTCCGTGATCCGTAACAGACGCATCCCCGGGCCGTCGCCGCTCGTCCTGCCAGGTGGTCGGAAGGCGACCGAGGAACTGCGGGAGAGCGGGGCGGACATGGCACGGCACGGCAGCAGGCGGGGCTGGTACGGCAAGGTGGCCGGGGCGGCACTCGGGGTGACGTTGCTGGCCGCCGGCGCATCGGTGTGGACCGCGCAGGCCGGTGGCGTGGGCGGCGCGGCGCCCCGCCCCGCGGCTTCGGCCGAGCGGGACAAGGTCAAGCCGGTGGCGGTGACCATCGTGCACGCCTCGGACAAGGGCGCGCGGGGGGTCAACATCACCATCGACGACGGTCCCGACCCCGCGTGGACCCCTCAAGTGCTGGACGTGCTGCGCGAGTACGGGGTGAAGGCCACCTTCTGCATGGTGGGGACCCAGGCGCAGGCCCATCCGGACCTCGTGAAGAAGGTGGTCGCGGCCGGACACCGGCTGTGCGACCACTCGGTGTCGCACGACACCACCATGGACACCAAGTCCCAGGCGTACCAGTCTCAGCAGATACTCGACGCCGAACGCATGATCACCAAGGCGTCCGGGGGCGTACGGCCGATGTACTACCGGGCGCCTGGCGGGGCCTTCACCCCGTACAGCCGCAAGCTGGCCGCCTCCCGGGGCATGCGGCCGCTGGGCTGGAACGTGGACTCCAAGGACTTCGAGCGGCCGGGCACGGACGCCGTCGTCGCCACGGTCGAGCGGGAACTGCCCAACGGGCCGACGATCCTCTTCCACGACGCGGGCGGTGACCGCTCCCAGACCGTCGAGGCCCTGCGCCGGATCCTCCCCCGGCTGAAGGAGCAGGGCCACACCTTCGGCTTCCCCGTGCGCTGACCCGGAGGCCGCGGGCACACGACGTCCGGTTCACCCGAATCATCCTGTTCGTCCGTCACCGGTGCCACGAAGTCGTCGTTCGAGGCCGTCGACGCGTACGGATCGCCGGCCCGGAGGCCAACAGGCGCGACCACCCCGGCCGTCACAGCAGCCGCCCGGAAGCCGTCGGCTACCGGGCGGTCGAGTCGGACAGGCGCGCGGACGGGCCGTGTACGGCGGGTCAGCCCCGCTGCGTCCCCGGCGGGAGCGCCAGGCCGGCGGGCGCGCCGGACCAGGTGTGCTCGGGCGCGGCGGGCGCCGAGGGACGCAGGGGCGGCATCACTCGCTGCAGGTCGCTGCGAATCCGCTCGGCCTCACCTCGGACCTGCGCGGGGACGTCACCGCGCTCCGCGACGAGCTGGCGGTAGATCGGGGCTTCCTGGAACACGGACACCGCGTCCTTCCTGTCGGGGCCTCGCGCCGGACACGGAGGCGGTTGCCGAGTGTACGGGCCTCACGGCACCCTCTTGTCCACCACGGACGTCCACGGACCCGCCGCACGCCTGTCGAGCCGCGGTCGAACCACGTCGCGGCTCTTCCTGGTGTCCCCCGCGGGACCCAACAGGCAGCACCGAAGCGGCTCTTCACCCCCTGCCACGATGCCCGTCCGCCCCGGATGTGCCGCTGACCACACCACCGCCGCCGAACCCCACGCACGACCTGGACCATCGGCCTCGCCAGGTCGACGTGCACGGTGCGGAAGCGGTCGGCGGAACAGCGGACAGGGCGGTCGCGAGCACGGGGGCGACGGCGGCCGCCGTGGTGAGCAGACGTAAGAGTCGGACGCATGGCTACTCGTTCCCGCGCGTCGACGTCACGCCCGCGTGCAAGGGCCGTTACGCCACGCTGAAGGTCCGCGGCACCGCCGAGACCGGCGCGCAGGCCGACCGAGGTCGCAGCCCCGGGCCTCCGCTGAACCGGGCCGCGTTTCCGTGCTTGCCAGAGGCGATCACGCCGCCGTACATTCCCTGCACCCGGCTTGTCCGGCCGCTTCGTCTATCCCCCTTGAGCACATGAGGAGCGCCCGTATGACGGGTGTAATGGCGGTCGCAGGCGGCACCGCATCCGGCAAGTCCACCCTTGCCGAAGCCCTGTCGCTGCAGTGTCCCGAGAGCGTGGCGCTGATCCATCTGGACGACTATTACGTGTCCGCGCACGACCCCCTGAGGGGTGTGTGGACGGTCAGTGCCGACGGGCATGCCGTCCTCGACTGGAACCATCCGGGGTCGATCGACGAGACAGCGGTGGCACACGCCATCGACGCGGCACTCCTGCGCCCCGGCGTGCTGCTGGTCGTGGTCGAGGGCCTGTTCGCGCTGTCCCTGCCGTCCGTGGTCCGGCGGGCGGCGTGGCGGGTGTACGTCGACACCCCTGACGACATACGCCTGGCCCGCAAGATCCTCCGGAAGATCGAGGCGCAGCGGCAGGACCCCCGGCTGTCCCTGCGCAACTATCTGCAGTCCGGCAGGGACCGCCACGCAGCCCATGTCGCGCCCTCCCGGGCAGCAGCCGATCTGGTCGTGGACGGGACCGCGAGCGAGGCGGAGATGCTGGCGGCCGTCATGCCGCTGATCGGGCCGGCCCTCGCGCCGACGCCGGCGGCGCCCTCGCGGGCACGGGGGGTGTGCGGTGTGACCCGTACCCCCGGGGTCCCGGTGTTCGCGCTGTGACGTGCCCCGGGTGCACCGGTCCTGGCGAGGGACGCCGCGTGATCACGCTTCCGGCAACACAGCCCGACCCCGGCGGGCTCTGAGGTGAATCACGACCGATCCAGTTCACCTGCAGCCAGGCGAACTGGAGGGGAGACATAGCGCCTACCCGGCCGGGCGGCTCACCGGCGCCGTGTCTTCATGACACTCCCCCTCACCGACCGGATGCGTGGCCGCCCAGCCAGGCAGCGGCTGCTTGCGGGCGCGGTAGGCATGCGCGAGAGCCAGGCGAGCCTGTTCGGCACCGCCCTTCGTGATCCGGTAGAAGCGGCGGCGCGGTCGGCCGGCCTCCTCGTGGACGGCCGGGTCCTCCCAGGTGCTGTCCACCCAGCCGACCTGTTCGAGCCGGGCCAGGATCGGATAGATCGTGCCCGACGGCAGTCCCACCAGCTCGCACAGCTCAAGGCCGTAGCGCTGCTTGGCGGGATCCTCCAGCAAAGCCCGCAGCACCAGTTGGGTCTGCAGGGTCATACGTGGACTACCCATACTCGTACTCTACATAGGCTATATACGAGATGCGTAGGGGGCGAGACGCTCCGGCCGCGCCCGACCATGTGTGCCCGGTCGACGGCGTCGACCGGGCCGGCTCGGGGACGATCACGGCGATCGAGGCCGGTCAGCTCGGGGAAGGCGGCTTCCCAGGCGTCCCTCAGCGGGCGGCTGATCAAGTACGTGGCACTGGCCACTGCCCGAGCAGGAGATCCTGGTCCAGGAAGGCGACCAGGTCCTGGCGCTGCCTTCGGCCAGGACGGTGCGGTAGAGGCTCATCCGCGAGCGCGGCTGCTCCACGTCGTAGGAGCGGCGTCCTGACCAGACCACGTGCGGCGGCAGGTCGACCGAGCCAGGGGTGGGGCCCGTCAGGCTTAGAGTGACCGGTGTTTCCCTCACCTGACCGGAGTGCCGCTGTGCCCGAACCTCTGATCGTCGCCGTCGCCCAGCCCCGTTGCGCGGGCCGGGACGTCGCCGCCAACGCCGTGCTGCACGCCGAGGCGGTGCGGGGCGCAGGGGCCCGCGTGGTCGTCTTCCCCGAGTTGTCGCTCACCGGATACGACCTCGCCGCGCCGGCCGTGGCGGTGGACGATCCCCGCCTCGCCCCTTTGATCGAGGCCTGTGGCAGTACGGGGTCGACCGCGCTGGCCGGCGCCCCCTGGCGGGACGCGGACGGACGCGAGTACATCGCGACGCTGGCCGTCACGGGCGAGGGCGCCGAGGCCGTGTACGCCAAGATGCACCTGCACGGCGCCGAAGGGCTCCGCTTCACCCCGGGTGAGAAGCCGGTGGTGTTCGAGGTGGACGGCCGGCGGCTGGGGCTCGCCGTGTGCCGGGACGCCGCGGTGCCGGAACACGCGGCGCAGACCGCGGAGCTGGGCATCGACGCGTACGTCGCCGGCACGCTCTATGGCGAGGGCCGCGAACAGTCCGCCCGCCGGGACACGCACATGCGGGAGCGGGCGCGGGCGCACGGCGTGTGGGTGGTGCTGTCGACTGCGGCGGGACCCAGCGGGGATTACCAGGAGACGTCCGGCGGCTCCGGGGTGTGGTCCCCGGGCGGTTCGCTGGTGGCGCAGTCGGGCTCCGCGCCCGGCGAGGTGCTGACCATCGTCCTCTGCTGACCGGACGGCAAGGTGCTGACTCTCGCCCTCGGCTGACCGGACGCCGCTCCCCGATCCAGACGAAACGCCTGGGTTCAGCAGGAAGCAGTTCGGCCTCCACTCGCGTTCTCCGGGTTCGCCCGTAACCGGGCGACCGACCGGCTCGATCCCGGACTGGGGCGCCCCGTGCACCGAGCCCGGCGCGGCGGCGTGGTGGTCGGTTCTCTGACGGGATCCGTGCGGCGATCTCCCGTGCGAGGCGGTTGGCTTGCGGCGAGAGGGATGGCCGTCCTGTGCGATCGTCGGCAGGAGTTGGGAGCAGGTCGTGTGCTTCCTGGTGCGTCAGCAGGGCCGGCCTCGGGCTCCCGGTCCGCTCGGCCTCACGGTGGCGGCGGAGGCGGAGTCCTGGGTGCAGTAGCGCCGTAGGAGTTCCTGCTCGGCGTCCCGGTGCGGGAACATGAAGAAGATCAGCAGCGCACCCAGGGCGACCGCGGCCAGGCCGACGGTGTACGCCCAGTCGTCACCGTGGAGGAACGACTGGCGTGCTGCCGCGACGATCTGGTCGGCGTACCGGGGGTGCTGCTGGGCGACCTGCCCGGCGGAGGCGAACGACTTCGTCAGCTCGCTCTGGACCTGGTCCGACACGTCCTTGCTCTCGGGGGAAGCGGCGATCGCCGCGCTGAAGGCCGAGGCATAGCCGGCGGTGAGGAGCGCTCCCATGACGGACTGCATGATGGCCCCGCCGAGGTCCCGTTGCAGGTCGGCGGTGCCTGAGGCCATGCCGGCCCGTCGCACGGGCACCGATCCGGTCAGCGAGTGGGATGCGGGCGTCCCGGCGAGGCCGGCGCCGATACCGACGAGCACGTAGGCGAAGCCGATCTGCCCATAGCTGCTGTCCTCACCCCAGAACATCAGCATCCAGGCGAAGGCGAGGAAGAGGAACGCGTAACCGATCAGCAGGGTCGTGCGGGCGCCGCGTGTCTCGACCAGCTTCGCGGACCGTGGCGCCACGAGCACCATCATCACGGCAAGGGGGAGGATGGCGGCGCCGGCTTCGACGGGGTTGTACTCGAGCACGTTCTGCAGGTACTGCTGGCTGATGAACGCCGACCCCATCATGGAGCCGAACACGATGACTCCCGCGCATGCGGCGACCCAGAACGTGCGCCGGCCGGCGATGTGGAGGTCGTACAACGGGTTGGGAGCCCGGCGCTGACGCCAGAGGAAGGCTGCTCCGGCAGCCAGGGCGATCACGACGAGGCCGACGACCAGCGCCCGCTGGCCGGGGACGACGGCGAAATTGATCGCCAGCACCAGTCCCGCGACCAGGAGGACGGACAGGATGCCGCCGAGGTTGTCCACCGGTTCGGCCGACTCGTTGGCGTGCGCAGGGACGAACAGCAGAGCCATGAACAGCGCGACCCCGGCGAGGGGCAGGGTGACCAGGAACACCGATCCCCAGTAGAAGCGTTCGAGCAGGGCACCCGCGATCACCGGTCCGAGCATGGAGATGCCGCCGCCCAGGGCCGACCACAGCGCGATCGACTTCGTCCGCCCCGGCCCCGTCCACAGGGCGGTGATCAGCGCCAGGGTGGTCGGGTAGGCCATGCCGGCCGAGAGCCCGCCGAGGATCCGGGCCGCCACGAGGACGGTGTCGTTCGGCGCGTACGCGGCGAGCAGGCAGGCGGGGATGGACACGGTGATGCCGAGAAGCAGCAGCAGCTTGCGGCCGTGACGGTCGCCGATCGCACCCAGATAGAGCACTGATGCGGCCAGGCCGAGGGAGTACCCCACTGCGATCAGGTTCAGCGTGCTCTGGGAGGAGTCGAAGGCCTTCCCGATCGCGGGCAGTGCCACGTTGGCCACCGACAGGTTCAGGTTGGCCACCGCGGCAACAACGATCAGGGACGCCAGAACGAGCGACGCCCGCGCCGGGGCCTCCCGCGGAACGTCGATGCGAGGCGCACCGCTTTTCGACATGGAACCTCCGGGGCGAAGTTGGGCTTCGCGAGAGTCTTGCCTGATCCGCCGTGCCGCACATCGCCCCATTGGGATGACACGCCCAGCGTCGCCGACACGCCAGGGCGACCGGGCTGAAGGGGCTTGCACCACAGGCCGCTCCGGTCGGCGGCTCTGGAACCCGTCGGCCGGAGCCGGCCGATGGTTCGGTCGCCCTCGGGGCAGGCATCGCCCCGGAAGGTCTACGACGGGCGCTGCTTCATCCGGTCGACGATGGCCCACTGCACCACGTGTGACAGCTGGACGTATGTCCTGTCGCCGGACCTCGGGCCCCTCGTGCATCGAAAGCAGGCCTTCTGCGCTGCCGCGTGGCCGGAGACCTGCTCAGGGCGTGCGCTTCCCTGGTCTGCTTCGTGCCCGGCGCAGTGCGCTGGACGCTGGACGGGCGCCGCCTCGGTGGAACCTGTCCTCCGGGCGGTCGGGCCCCGGGCATCAGGCCTGGGCCGGTGCGCTCCCGTCGGGTGAGTCCTCGGCACGTGTGGCCCGGGCCTTCCGGAGCGCTCGGCTCAGTCCCGCCACTGCGGTGGCAGTCCCGGCTCCGGCCGGAACAAGAGGCCAGTACGGGATGGTGTGCCCGAAAGCCGCGCACCCCATGAGCACGAAGCTCGCCGTCATCCCGACGAGGAACCCGAACGCCCAGGACGGGGCCCGCTCCCGCCGCTCCAGCCGTACCCCGCCGTGGCGGCCGGCCCAGTACGCGGCGGCGGCCAGGACGAGGGCGATCAGATAACCCATGATCAGCGGGTAGAGCACGAACAGTGCCATGTCCCATCCCCCGGGATGCCAGCCGCGCCACACGTCACGCCCGTCGATCTCCACGACCCGCCCGTGCCACAGACCCGCCCGGACCCGCTGCCCTTCCTGGAGGCCGTTCGCGGAATCGTCCGGGACGCCGTTCACCGTCTTCGTCCCGTCGCCGATGCGCAGCTCGATCGTGTACGTGGTGGAGACGGTCCGGTCGCCGCTCCCTCCGTCCTGGCCTCCGCCGTCTCTCCCGCTCCGCGTGTGGGACGTCAGCTCCGTGATGGTGGCGCCGGCCGTGTGCAGCGTCCCGTTCGACTGTGCGTGCGCGACGCCTGTCTCCTCATAGGTGCGCAGGGCGAGCAGCAGGATCAGGGCGGTCATGACCAGGCGGAACACCCAGCGCGGTGCATGGCCTCGCACGGTCTTGGGTCGCCTCGTGCCCAGTCGCGTCCGCGACGTCGTGTCCCCGGTCTGCTCCTGCGTCATCGGGCCCCCTCACATTCCGGTCGGGAACAGAGAAAAGCCGTCCCACCGGATCACACGCCGCACAGCCGACCATGGTTGCGGCCGGCCATCCGGCCGTGCCCGTGTCACGGCCGGCGCGTTCATTCGCCCGTGGTGTCCTCGGGCTCCCAGCGCAGCAGGTCGCCCGGCTGGCATCCGAGTACCTCGCAGAGCGCGGCGAGCGTCGTGAAGCGCACCGCTTAGGCGCGGCCGTTCTTGAGTACCGCCAGGTTGGCGGGCGTGATCCCTACGCGATCCGCGAGTTCGCCCACGGACATCTTCCGCCTGGCCAGCATCACGTCGATGTCGACGGCGATCGGCATCAGATCACCTCGAACACGGTTCCGCGTCGCACCATCGTGACCAGCCGCCATACACAGACCAGGGCGACCTGGGCCGCCCCGATGCCCAGGATCGTGATCACGCGCAGCGGCGATACTGATGACCAGCCGGCGAGCAACGACGGTCCTGTGGCGCCCTGTCGGCCCCGAGCCCGCGTACTCCTCGTCGAGAACCGGGTAGAGGATCGGCTGCCCGGACAGCCGGTCGGCCAGAGGCGTTCTCGTACTCGCTCGCGATTCCGGAGCCGAGGCCGCCGCCGGCAAGACACTCGCGATCGCTGACGGCGGCCATCCGGCACCGGACTCGTCGTCCCGCTTCGCCGCGAACGCTTTCCCGGCTGAACTCCCGGGCCGGAAGGCGGAACACAGCACACGCACGGCCGTTCCCGAAGTGCGGCCGCGACCTGACGGAAGCGGCCCCGGCGCGCCTTCGAAGGGCACGTCGGGGCCGGTTCCGCTTTGGATCACATCCGCTTCCGGGGGCGGATGCCGGTGTCGGCTACGGGGTCAGCGGCGGCACTCCTTGTGGGCGGGGACCCAGACGCGGGTCGAGTGGCCGGGGTGCCAGTGGTGGTGCCGGTCCCGGTAGGCCGGGTGCCACTGGCGCGCCCAGTGGCCCGCCACCCTCACGCAGTGGTGCGGCGCCGCCGACGGCCGGTGGTGGTCCTGCGGGGCGGCCGACGCGGTTCCGACCGTTCCGACGACCGCGCCCGCGGCCAGGGCCACTGTCGCCGCCCCCAGGGCCGCGACCCTCTTCAACCCGTTGATCATGTTCAGACCTTTCCGTACGTACCGGAGTTGACGCCCCGGCACCACCCGGACCGTTCGGCCGGGCACGCACTGATCCTCACTCTCGGGCTGGATCAAATCGGCACAGAACACCGGACTCTCATGGAAGGTAAATTCATTTCTCATTGAGCATAAATGGTCATATAAGCCCCAGGGTGTCGCCCGGTCGTCGTCCACAGGGCGTACAGGCAGGCGGTATATGTCGCCGGAGGCGCGGATCACGAACGGACGCTGAGACATCGACGGCTCCTCGACGCCTGACGCGAACAGCTACCGATCGACGTCGACAGGAACTCCGCGCAACTGCAGCAGGGCCTTCAGGAACTCCATCTCCGACAACGTCCCCACCAGGCCGTCGTGGCTCAGTTCCCCGACCAGCTCACGAGCCCGCGCCAACGAGGCCGCTGACACTTCCCGAAAGACCTTCAAGGCTGGGACGAGACTGGGAACCGAACCGACCAACCGCAGCGTGACGGACCCGTGCGCTGCGAGCAGAGCCTCCCGAACGTCATCAGGCGCTGGTCCCGGACCAGCGTGTTCGCACAGGTAGGTGCCACAGGACCCGCAAGAGAACTCCGAGTCCCACCACAACGCGTCGTGAAGGATGAACTGGTTCACCTGTCGCACCGCCATGCCGCCGCATTCGCAACGCGATGCGATCTTCGCTGTCTGACCAGTCACCAGGGCTCCCCGACGTTCCACTTGCGCGGCAGATCCTCGCCGCAGAAGACGCAGACGAAGTCCTCCTCCCGCACGATGCCGAGCTCCTGGCAGGGGCGACATCGGCGGAAGACCACCTCGTGCGTGAACCCGGACGGATGATGGATCCCGATCCGATCCAGTGCCTCGGCCACGGCCGGCCATGAGCTGACGTCCGGGCAGTAGCCGGTCGACTGGTTGCTGACCTCCTCGACCACCCACCGCCCGGATTCCTCGCGAAAGCTCATCTCACCGGCGCTCAGCACCTCACGCATACCAACCTAGTGGCTCGTACAGCCAGGACCTGGGAAATCGCAGGCTCCGGTGAAGATCGCGATCGTTGACGTGAGTGCGGAGGCCCGCACCCCGGTTGTCCGGGGTGCGGGCCTCAAGGAGTGCCGCGGGGCAGGTGACCTCTAGTTCGCGGATTCGGCGCCGGAGGTGCGGGAGCCGGAGTGGCCCGGCTTCGATGGGGCCCATGTGGGTTTGGCTGTCGCCTCGGCCGGGTCGGGTTCTGCGAGGGTGAGTCCCCAGGCGTCGTCCTCTCCCATGCGGGCCTCGATCTCCTTGATCTGGCCGCTCTTGGCGAAGTAGAGGACCACGACCTGCCGTACGGAGCCTTCGTCGTAGAAGTCCGCCGTCACGTCCGACTTGGCGGCGGTGCCGAAGGCCTTGACCCAGTTGCGGGCCGTGGCGTCGGCGTCCGTGTCGTCGACGGCGAGCGCGGCCAGTGCGTCGGCGTCGCCGTCGGCGAGCCGCCACACCGCCTTCTGTACCGTCTCGAGGCTTCCCGTGGAGGGGTAGCCGACGACCCGCAGGGGTCGGTGATTGCTGTAGTCCGTCTGATACGTCAGGGACTCGTCGTCCGAAGTGCAGCCCGTCAGGAGTCCGCCCGCGGCGACGGCGGCCAGTGCGATGCGGGTGAGTCTTGTCGTGCGTGTCATGGTCAGGACCTCGCCTTCGGGCGGAGGATGATGACCCGCTCGATGTAGTTGGGCTTGCCGCGGTACCGCAGGATGGCAGCCGCGAGGCTGGTCCTGTTCGAGCTGCCGTGCTGGATCAGCTGGAGCCCGTGCCGCTTGCGCTCGACGATGGCCACGTGGTTGTAGCCCCGTTCCTTCTTCCACTTGAAGAGCACGAGATCTCCCGGCTTGGCGGAGAGGGCCGTGACGTACTTGGCCCCGCGGTAGCGGATCATGTGCCGGCGGAAGTTCTCGGCGGCGGCCCAGGTGTAGCTCTTGTTCTTGATACTGCCGAAAAGGTAGTACTGCTGCCACCAGGCGCGGTCGTGCTTGCGCCCGCCCTGACGGGTCTTCATGTTGCCGCCGTAGTACAGCGCCTTCGACACGAAGTTGGTGCAGTCCTGGCCGTACTCCCAGCGCGTAGCGACGTGCCGGGAGGCCCACTTGAGCGTTCCGGAGCCGGACACCTGCGCGGCGGCGCGCTTGACGCGCGGTGCCGGCGCCGGAACGGCCGGAGCGGGTTCCTCGACCGGCAGGCCGTCCGCGTCGAGCGCGATCGGCTCGTCGGGCACCTCGCTGACGGGGCCCAGCGAGTCGTCGGTGGTCTCCAGAGCGTTGGCGGCCGAGGCCGACGCCGAGAGCACCGTTTCCGCCGCGGGAGCGTCCGCCTCGACGTGGAGGATCGGGGCGCCGCTGTTGGTGCTGAAGGTGAAGCGCTGCTCCCGCCGTCCTTCCTCGGGTTCACCGGCCGGGTCGCCCTCCTGCGCCGGGTTCCCGCCCGTCAGTACGGCCGAGTCCTCGAGGACCGCGCGCAGGAACACGGTGCCGTTGTCGTCGACACCGACCAGGACGTCGGACAGTGTCGTCGTCATCGCGGTGTAGCGCTGACCGCGCCGGGCCAGTACGTCCCTGGCCTCGGCGAGGTCCGTGGCCTGGGCGCCGAGCAGGTCCTGGAACGCGGTCCCGCGCGAGCTCGCGGCCAGCGCCGCCGCCGCGGTCGGATGCTTGTCGGTGAGGATGGCGCCGCGGGCATCGGCGTACTGCTGCACGATCTCCCGGTACGTGGCCGCGCCACCCGGTACGGCCACGGGGGTGAGCGCCTGCGACGCCGTGCCGGGACCGGTGCCGTGCGCGGTGCGCGCCGTCACGGTCACCCGGTGGGCGGTGCCGTTCGTCAGTCCGTCCACGACGATGTGCGTGTCGTGGGTGGTGGCCCTGGTGACCTCGCCGCCGTCGGTCTTCGTGACGACGGCGGTGTACTCCGTCTCGTCCGTCGCCGAACCCGGGTCCAGCGGCGGGTTCCAGGTGGCCAGCAGCCCTCCGTCACCGGCACTCACGCGCAGGTCCTGCGGGGCTCCGGGCGCGGTCGGTGCCACGTAGGTGATGACGAGCTGCGGCCGCTTCGCCTGGTCCGTGCCGCGGCTTGAGTGGTACGAGACGGGCGACGCGGTGTCGGCGGCGGGGAGCCGCACCGCGAACCCCTCGCCCGCCTGCTCGTCGATCCAGGACTGCACCAGTGGCGCGAGGTCCTGGGTGCCGGCGGGCGCGGCTTCGGTGAACGGGGCGTCGTCCAGCACGTCCAGCAGGCCGGTTCCGGTGCGCGGGGCGGCCCAGGGTTCGTGCAGCTGGTACATCTCGACGGGCCGCTGCGCACAGGTGCCGGTGCCGCATTCGGCCGGCGTCAGCACGAGCCGGGCCCGGGTCACCCGGGCGCCTTCCGGCACCTTGCCGAGGTCCGGCCTGAACCAGGCGGCCCGCTCGCCGCCGGTGCCGGCGTCCAGCGTCAGCCGGCCGTCGGTGACGGCGGGGCAGCCGCCGTCCGCACAGGCCTTGGTGCCGACCGGCACCGTGGCGTCGTCGAGGGAGGGGCCCGTGAGGGTGACGGACGTGGTGTCGGGTGCCTTCGGGTCGCCCGCGTCGGTGGCGGTGAACTCCTGCTCGTAGGACCAGGCCGAGCAGCCCCGGTCGGTGCAGGCGCGCATCGCCCAGAGGTACGTCGTGCCCGCGTGCAGTGCGCCTTCGGGGACGCGTGCCGCGGCGCGCTGACCGCTGTCCACCCAGGTCTCCGGGAGGCTCACCCCGGAGAGTTGCTTTCCGTCGGCGTCACGCAGGGCGAACTCGGCTCGTACGCGGCCCTGTTCGGGGCTGGACACCAGCCCGGACAGCAGGGGGGTGAGGGACTGCGTGGCTCCGGACTCCAGTGCCCCCGGCATGTCCGGCAGATTGCCGGGACGGCGCCCGGTGCCGACCGTGAAGGTGGCCCAGTCGGACCAGGCGAGGTTGTAGTGCGTGCCGTCGTAGGGGCTGGTGCGGAACCGGTAGGTCGCACCGTCCTTGAGCGTGCCGTCGGGGACGGTCACGGCCGCGGCGCGTCCGGAGTCGACTCGCGGCGAGACGAGGTGGTCTCCCACCTGCTTGCCGGTGACCGCGTCGACGATCTCGAAGGTGCCGTTGACGCGGTCGCCGTCCTTGTCGGAGAAGGTGTCCCGCAGTGTCGGCGTCGTGGTGTCGACCTGCCAGGTGTCCGAGGCGTCCTTGGCGAAGGGAGGGCCGGCCTGGCGGTTGTTGCCCGACCGCGGGCGGAAGTTGTAAGTGACCGTCAGCTTGGGCGGGTTGCTGGTGGCGTTGGCGGAGTTGACCCGCTTCCACTGCCCGACGACGGACTCGTCCGCGGCTCTCAGTCCCATGCCGGCCTGTGGTGCCTTGGAGGAGGCCCACGTCTGTACGAGTGAGGTCACATCGGCGTTGATCCAGCCGCCCGCGCCGCACTTCGGGTTGCCCCTGGTCTCGGTGGACGTGGCGTGCTGGGTGTGCAGGACGGGCTGGGCCGTCCAGCGGCTCGAGACCGAGGCTTTGTCGGCCGACCAGACCGTCCAGGGCTGGGGCTTGCAGTCGGTGTCGCCCGAGTGGAAGTTCCACAGGCTGAGCTCGGCGCTTGTCACCAGGGCGTCCGCGAGGGGGGCCGTTCCCCAGGTGATGAAGGACCGTGCGGTGCGCGGGGTGCCGTTGGCGTTCTTCGTGCCCGGGTTGCCGAAGTCCAGCTCGGTGTCGGTGGACCAGTCCCGGGCTTCGCCCTGCTGGACGTAGGTGTCGAAGACGTTGCCGAGGACGGAGGTCGAGGGGTCGACGGTGACCGGGTACCGCGTCGTGGGGTCGGCCAGGAACGCGGGGTCCGGCGTGACCACGAGGTCGATCGAGGAGTCTCGCTGCTTCACCTGCATCGCCACCGGCACGCGGCGGATGTGCTCGCCGGAGCGTTCGTCGACGGTCGCGTCCCACATCACCGGGGCGGGCATGACGGCCCGCTCCTGGCCGGTCTCTCGGTCCGTGAACAGCACGCTGGAGTCCGGCTGTTGCTCGGCACGCAGCCCTTCCGCACGCAGCGAGAGGGTGTACCCGTAGTCCTTCGTGGACGGGCGCCGCTTGATCTCGACGTACTGCTCGAATCCCGTACGGGTGGCTTCCACGACGACGTCGGCACCCGGGACGGCATCGGGGTAGGTGGCGCGGTTGCCGTCCAGTTCGGGCTGCGGCAGGCCGCCCCTCCACTGGAGGGTGACCTGCTGCTCGCCCTCGCCGAGGATGACGAGGTCGCGCGCGCCTGCGGTGCGTGCGGCGCCGAGGGAGGAGGCGGGTGTCCCGCCCTTGCCCGCGAGGGTGAGCGAGGCGGGGTGTGCCTTGGCCGCCACGGTGCCGTCACGGCGTTCGGTGAGATCGGTGTCGACGGTGACCCAGCTGCCGTTCCGCTCGAACCGTACGGGGCCGGCGGTGAGTTCACTCGTCAGGGAGCCGTTCTGGCCGGCCCAGGTGGTGGACGTCTCGGTGCGCTCGGACAGTGCCTCCACCCGTTTGCCGGAGCGCTTCGCCTCGGCGAGGGCGGACGGAACGTCGGGAGCGGAGAGTTTCCCGGCCGAGCCGTCCACGGCGGGTGGTGCCGCGACGGCCGGCCGGGGCGTCGCCAGGACCGCCCCGCTCAGCAGAGTCAAGGAGAGGGCGAGCAACGCAGTGGTGCGGGGCAGACGTCTGAGCGCGCGCGAGGTGACCCGTTCCCCCGGAACGGGCGGTGGTATGTGCATGGTGTGCATTCGACCCTTGGTCAGATGGTCAGAGAATGATCAAGAAGTCGCAAAACTACTGTCTGCCTGGTGTGCACACATCACCGAGTGAGTGTTTTGCTCCACTATGAGCATGAATGGCACGCGGTGGGCTTTATCACGGAGAAGTGAGGGAACCTCAAGCTCCTTTTGCCGTCCAGCGCGCTTCTACCGGCGCGCGCCCTCACCCTGACCATCAGGCGGCCGGCGTGGGGATGCGGTGGCGCGGTTCAGGGAATGCCGCAGCTCGTGGCTCCGCCGGGGCAGGTGACGCTGTCGTTGGACGCCATGCCCGCGATCCCCAGCACCAGGACGATGAGAGCCAAGACGATCACCGGTACGTTGTCCGCAGCCCAACCGCCTTGATCCCGTGGACGTTTCGGAGCCTTGGGCTGTGGGCGCGCGTTGTCGCGCGTGGACTCGGCGTCACGCCCTTCGTTCCCCTCGGTAACCACCATCTCACCCCTCGCTGTTGCTCCTCTCGCGATGACACGACATCAGACCTCACCCGTCAAGCCCTGCACCGTGCTACGCCCCACCAACACCGTGCGCCACACGCGCGGAACGGGATATGTCACTGTCTCCCAATTATTGTGGCCTTCATCCAATTCTGTACAGGATGGGGCCGAGCGTATGGCGTTCGCAGAACCGGTCGACGAGGGAGCCTCCACCTCCCCCGGCCGACCCGGCAGGCGCGACAATGAGCAGTCCTTGGCCCCACTGCTCGCTGTGTGCGCCGGGTATTTCATGGTGATCCTCGACGTCACCGTCGTCAGCGTCGCGGCGCCGGTGATCGGCCGGGAGATGTCGGCTTCCGTCACGGGCATCCAGTGGATCACCGACGGATACACCCTGGTGTTCGCCGGCTTTCTGCTGCTGGGCGGCGCAATGGGTGACCGATGGGGAAACCGCCGGATCTTCTGCACGGGCGTGGCCGTGTTCACGCTGTCCTCCGCCGCCTGCGCCCTCGCTCCCAACGCTCCCTTCCTCACCACGGCCCGTCTGGTGGAGGGACTGGGCGCGGCATTGATCGTGCCCGGGTCACTGGCGCTGCTCCGGCAGGCGTATCACGCTCCGGCGGCTCGTTCGAGAGCCTTCGGCCTGTGGGGATCCATGGCTGGCATCGCGGCCTCGGCCGGACCGCTGCTGGGCGGACTCCTCGTCTCCACAGTGGGCTGGCGATGGGTGTTCCTGATCAATCTGCCCGTCGGCGTCGTCTGCCTGGTGCTGACGCTGCGCCATGTGGAGAACTCCCCCCGACTGGTCTCGCGCGCCATCGACTGGCCCGCGCAGTGTGCGGTGGTGACCGCCGTGGCCTTCCTGACGGCCGCACTCAACGAGGCGGGACGACGCGGCTGGACCGCACCGGCCGTCCTCGCCGCGGCCGGCCTGTCCGTCCTGGCAGCCGCCGCCTTCGTCGTTCGCGAGCGGCTCGCGCGATCTCCCGCCGTCCCGCTGGACCTGCTGTGTTCCCGCGCACTGGGCGGCGGTGCCGCCATCGGCCTGCTGTTCAACTTCGGCTTCTACGCCATGGTGTTCACCGCCAGCCTGTACTTCCAGCACCAGCGCGGCTTCAGCGCGCTCGAAACCGGGGTGGCGCTGCTCCCCGCGGTCGCCATGACGATGTTCGCCTCCGTCGTGTCGGCCCGACTCGCTCGCCGCACCGGAGACCGGCCCCTGGTGATCACCGGGATGCTGGTGGCCTCCGCTGGCCTGGCGAGCTGGACCGCAGCAGGAGCCGAACCCGCCTATGCCCTGCTCATCCTCCCCATGATGGCAGCGGGATTCGGCACCTCCTTCGCACTCACCGGCACAACCTCCACCGTCATGGGCGCCGCACCACCGGACTACTCAGGGACGGCTTCCGCCTTCTTCAACACCGCCCGCCAGGTGGGCAGCGCCACAGGCGTCGCCCTCGGCGGCACCCTCCTCGCCACCGCCACCACCTACGGCCAGGGAATCCGCGTCAGCATGGCCATCGGCGCACTCGCCTACCTGACCGCCGCCGGCCTCGCATGGCGATGCGTACCTCCGAAATCCGAACACGACGTTCCCGGGCCGTAGGTCGGTCTGCTCGATGGTCACGCCGCCCTGTCCGCGCGAACCGACGCCTCCCGCCCGGTCGTCCACCGACAACGTCGACTCGGGCCACCCCATCGGCGTACACCGATCACCGAGGGGCACAGCCGCCTCAGGAACGGGGTTCCAGCACCTCCACAGCACCCGTCTCGGTGTCGTAACTGCGCAGAGTGGTGAGCCGGACCGACAACGGCGGCGCCGGCAGCAGAGCGGGGATCCGCCGGTCGGTGAACACGCCCGCCCGCCGGGAACGGCCGAGGGTGATGTGCGGGCTCCAGTGTGTGGGGTCGTGGAGGGGGTTGAGGGTCTCGGGTGGGCTGTCCGAGGCGACCGCGTCCCACACCCGGCCGTGCAGGCCGGCCAAGGCGGAATCGACATCAAGGGCCCAGGCCAGCACCGAGGTGGGCCGCTCGAAACGGACCACACCGGAAACCCGCACGTCCAGGGGCAGCGCGGCGGCCACCTCGCCGAGCTCCCAGCGGATCGGAGCGGTCAGCTCGGGACAGGAAGCCAGCGTGAGGTGCGGGCTGTTGGTCGGTGAGCGATGGCGTGCCTGACTGGGCAGACCCGCGTCCGCGAGCCGCCGCCAAGCCGCCCGGACCGCGAGATCTGCCGCCTCGTCCAACAAGACCTCAACCGTGCGCACCGAAGCAGCTTAGCGGCGCGACCTGCGGTTTCCGCGGACCACAGACCGGCGGCCGATCCGCCGGACCTCACGGGACATCGTGGAATGGCTGATCACCCGGACGTGAACCTGACCGGCGCTCAGGTCGATGCTCTTGCCGCGCTGTCGGACGAAGGCGAAGGGGCTCTGACACGACCGTGGTGGGCTCGCTGGTCGCGGGACCATCACACCGGTTCACTGGTCGGATGCGCTCCGACGACGCTCAACGAGGCAACCGCGGAGCCCGCTCACCGGCGGGTCGTGGCACGCCCGTCTCCACTGTGCCGACCCGGGCCGCAGCCTCCGCCCTGACCCCACCCGACCTGGATCCCCTCCTCAGAAATCGGATGAGGTCGGTTCCGGCGTGCGAAATTCGGTCCGTGCCTACCAGTGCCCGGACGGCCGGCGAAACAGATCATCCGTAGCCCCAAAAAAGGGCTGATGGTCCAAGCGAGTTGGAACTATCGGTCACATTCGTTTCATCCTGAACCCGGATGCCCGGACCGCTGCCACACTGTGCGACTGCGGTGAACGGCCTGCTGCTGAGATCGGACCTGGGGGAATTCAGTGGCGAGTCGTTCTCGCCACAGGCGCGCTCCGGGTGAACAACGGCGTTCTCTTCACGACCGCTCTTCACGACCGCCCAGCGCCCCAGGACCTGCTGTGCGGACTGAGCGGTGGTGCGGGTGAACAAGACAGTGCTGAGACGGCTGCGCCCTCCTGTGCCGGGGACACGTCGGGCTGTCCGTCAGCAAGAGCGGCTGGAGACGCGGCTGAAAGGGACCAGCCGGCTCACCTTGCGGGATGTGGGGAAATTCCTCGGCGGGGCCTTCATCGTGGCCTTCGCCCTTGTCGTCCCGACGGGGCTCTTCCACGACATCGATGCCCGGTTCGGCCACCCGGCCTCCATGCTCTTCGTCCTGCCGTTCGTCGCTTTGTCGGTGCCGTTCATGCGGCATCTCCGCCGGCGCGACGGCGTCTACAAGCCGAGGGAACTCACGAGGTTGGACGAATGGGGGCTCGCGAAGGCGGCAGAAAGGATATTGCTGCGGGAGGGGTTCTGGCGCGTCATCTCCGAGACCCGGGAGGGCAGACCTCGGGTGTTCGCCTGGCCCCCTGGTCAGGAAACGCTCGAGATCGCCGTGCATACAGGCCCCACCTCGCTGGGGGACGCGGCTCCCCAGTGGCATGCGGTGCAGTTCGGCCATGGACCCACAGCCCGACTGGTGATCAGTGTCGAGGAGTTCACCGACGAGGACACGCGGTGGGCCGCCGACCAGGGGGTGCACCTGCTTTGTCACCATCGTCTCAGGAGCTGGGCGGCTGACGAGTACCTGTGTCGCCTGCTCACTCTCTGGCCGCCCGCCTCGCATACGGCGACCGACGAGTAGAGGGCGCTGTCTCCGAACCGGAATCGGTCGGGAACTCGACGGCCCATCACCTGACCGGATACGCGGCCGGTGCCGAACCGGGTCAGCACGACACGGCCAGGGATAACCGCTCCCTTGCCGCTTCCGGGGAAGGGACCGTCCCGGAGGAGAACGCTCCCGACACCCTCGACGGCGACAGCCGCCATCACGTCCGGACAGCGCCGGCCGACCGGCGCGATGTTGCGGAAGACCCGTGCCGCGCGTGGAGCGCCTCAGGATTCCCGTCCGGCCGGGTACCGGACCCGGCCTGCCCGGTGCGGTGCACACGTGCGTTCCCGGTCCTCGGTCTAGGTTGCGCACAGTGGTCCCGTTCGCCGGGGCTCCTGACTCCTGTGACCCGGCCCGGAGGAACCATGGACGTCTCCTTTGACGTGTGGGCGCTGACCATCGCGGCCCTGTGCGTTCTCATCGGCGCGGACTTCTTCATCGGACGCAAACCGCACGACGTCTCCTTCAAGGAAGCCGGCATCTGGAGCCTGGTCTGGGTCGCCCTGGCCACGGTGTTCGGCATCGGGCTGCTGGTCTTCTCGGGGACCGGTCCTGCGGGGGAATTCTTCGCCGGGTACATCACGGAGAAGTCCCTCAGCGTCGACAACCTCTTCGTGTTCGTCCTGATCATGGCGAAATTCGCCGTGCCCTCCCTCTATCAGCAGCGCGTCCTGATGGTCGGTGTGCTCGTGGCGCTGGTCCTGCGCGCGATCTTCATCGCGCTCGGCGCCGCGATGATCTCTACGTTCTCCTGGGTCTTCTACGTCTTCGGGGCCTTCCTGATCTGGACCGCGTGGAAGCTGCTCCAGGACGCCCGCACGGGCCACGCCGTCGAGGAGTACGAGGAGAGCAAGCTGCTCAAGGCCGTCGAACGGCACTTCGGGGTGGCCGACCGCTACCACGGCACCAAGCTGTGGGTCCGGCAGAACGGCAGACGCGTGATGACCCCGATGCTGGTGGTCATGCTCGCGATCGGCTCCACGGACCTGCTGTTCGCACTGGACTCCATCCCGGCCATCTACGGACTGACCGAGGAGCCGTACATCGTCTTCACCGCCAACGCGTTCGCCCTGATGGGCCTGCGCCAGCTGTACTTCCTCATCGGCGGCCTGCTCAAGAGGCTCGTCCACCTCACGTACGGGCTGGCGATCATCCTCGGCTTCATCGGCGTCAAACTCGTGCTGCACGCCCTGCACGAGTCCGGGGTACCGGTCCCGGAGATCGGCATCCCCTTCTCGCTCGCCTTCATCTTCCTGGTCCTCGCGGTGACGACCTTCACCAGCCTGCGGGCCTCGAAGAAGGAGGCTCAAGCCGACGGCACGGCCTGATAGGCCCGCGCCCTGTACGCCGCCGGAGGCCCGCAGGCTGACAAAGGGACGGCCGTCGACCCCCGGCAGGTACGTTTCGGGGGGCGGATCGTGCCGCTATGCCGCGAAGTTTTGC
This sequence comes from Streptomyces sp. NPDC015532, assembly GCF_043078065.1. Taxonomy (NCBI): domain Bacteria; kingdom Bacillati; phylum Actinomycetota; class Actinomycetes; order Kitasatosporales; family Streptomycetaceae; genus Streptomyces; species Streptomyces sp. NPDC015532. The sequence goes on from NZ_JBIBSY010000002.1 coordinate 757,348, forward strand.
CGCAGACCGACTCGCCGGCTCGTCGTTCAGCCAGGTTTCCGGCCGAGTCGGCCGGTTCAGCGTCGTTGCCCAGGGGCGGACCGCTCGATGTCGTCGTCGGTCGCGGCTCAACGGGACAGCGCCAGAATTCGCCTGACGCTGTCGAGTCCCGTCGTGAGGCCGTTACGACTCAGCCGCCGCTCTTTCGACGGAACGAGCGCTGACTCGCTGCCGGGCCGTGCGCGCCGTGGACCTTCGACGTGTTGGTGCTCGCGGTGACGGCGGCGTCCGCCTGCACGCCACGCTTGCGCGCCAGAGCCTCCCGGAACTTGCGCTTCAGGTCGTCCTGGGCATCGTCGTCGGGCGAGAGGGAAGCGTTCTCGTCGTCCGCCGGCTCTTCGGGCAAGGGAGACTCTGCAGCCATGGTGACCTCCTGGTACGGGCAGTGGGAAGCACAGCTTGTCACGGCGGACCGCCGCACGGTGCCTCGCGGAGACGCCGCGCACCCCGGCCCTCACCCCCGGCCCCCTTGGAGCGCTCAGGCGTACCCGTCCCCGCCGGGTCAGGCGACGCGTTCCAGACCCGCCCTCACCGACTGCCGGGTGCCGTCCCGTTTGGTCGACTCGTAGGCGAAATCCACCGTGTCACCGGGGCGCAGTGTCAGGGTGATGCGGCCGTTCGTGACGCAGTTGCCTGACTGGATGCTCTCCCCGAGGGTGACCTGGTCCGTGCCGCCGACCGCGGTCAGGGTCACGGTGCCGTAGCAGTCGGAGGACTCCATCGCGTAGTGGACGCTGCCGACCTTCCCTCGCAGGGTGCCCTGGTCGAGCTCGACGGTGACGCGGTAGTGGTCGGTTCTGGCGGCGTCGGTCTCCTCGGCGTAGCCCTGCCAGCGTCCGAGGAACTCCTCCGGCAGGCCGACGGGTGTCGCCGTGGTGGGGGTCGGGGCGGCCGGGGTTCCGTCGGCTCCGGCGGGCGCCGCGGGTGTGCTCGGCGGAAGCGAGCTGCGGGGAGCCGCGGAGGTGTCGGGTACGCCGGCCGTCTCGGAGGCGGGTGCCGCGCCGCCGAGCGACGGACCGGAGGCGCGTTGTTCCACATCGCCGCTCAGCTGCACGAACAGTCCGATCAGGGCCGCGACGATCGTGGCCGCGGCGCCGATCAGGGCCACGACGAGTGCGCTGCGGTGGGAGTCGCCGGGGACCGGGCGCTGCGGCCTCGCGTAGGGATCAGGCGGGGACTGCGGTCTGGTCATGGCTCGGCCTCTGATGCGTGGTTCAGGGAAGATCAGGCCATATTGCCCTCCAGGCACCATACTTGTGCGACTTTCACGCAAATCTGCCGAATAGATCATGTCGAATCGATTCGCCTCGCGCGGTGTTCCGGTGCGTGGTGCACAGGTGCGCCGCGGGCGTCGTCGGTGACGGCGGCCAGGTGCCCGGGGTCATCTCCTCGGCGGCGCGTTCGTACTCCATGCCGGCTCGATGCCCATCTCGCGGGGTCAGGCCTTGGCCGGGCCGCTTCCCGGCTCCTTGACGATGCGGTCACCGACCTCGATCGACTTCCACAGCCGGCGGTCGATGCGCACCTTCATGGACTGGCCGTCCGCACGCCTCACCGTGACGAAGTGGTACATGTTCGCGCCGTCGAGCATGCCCCGCGACTTGTCCTCGACGATGCCTTCCCAGGCGTCGTCCGGTCCTGGTTTGTGAGATGTGAACATGCCGCAAGGCTACGGAGGCCGACAGGCATGGTGCAGGGTCAAGAGGCACACATACCGCAGTACGGGTGTCACACAAGGAGCCCTACAAATGTCCTGAGCGGCGCCACGTCGACAGGCTGCACGGGCAGTTCCGTTCGGGCAGTTCCGTAGGGCTCGGCCGAGGCCGTGATGATCATGTTGTCGCTTCACGCGGCCGGTTCCGGATCCGCGCCCGCTGGTAGCCTCTGCACGCGCTGACCAGCGCGGCCGTCCTGGAATCGATCCTGCGGCTTCGTTCTTCGAAAGAGTGACGTGATCAAGCGGGTGCACATGACCGCCGGAGTGGTTTTGGCGGCAGTCATAGCGTTGTCCGGATGCGGTGCTACGAAGCCGGGCACAGCGGAGTCCGCTCCGAAGCCTGCGTCGAGCGCAAGGTCCGGCAGCGCCGCCGGTACCGGCTCCGAGCCGAGTGCCGGTGAAAGCGGCGGCACGAAGGGTTCGCGGCCGACCGGGAGTTCCACCCCCACGGCGTCGCCCTCCGTCGCTCCCGCCCGGCCCCTGAAGGACGGCACCGCCGTGCTCACACACTGCGCGGACGCGGACGATCCGGACGCGATCGTCGTGGTCAGGAATCCGAACGGGCGCGAGGGCCTCTTCGGCGTGAAGATCGGCTACAAGGACGCGTCCGGCTTCACCATGAGTGAGACCTACGATCAGGTGCTGGTGCCCGCGAAGGGCAGAGCGAAGCTCCGGGTGGCCGTTGTCAGCGTGCCCGTGGACGAGATCGAGCGCTGTGAGGTCGATCCCCGGGCCACTGCCGTGCGGTGACGGACCGCGCAGCTCACCCCGTCCGACCGGTGCCCTTCGGGCCGTCAGCTGTTCTGCAAGGTGCCGCGGCGGTCCTGGTCGGGTAGGCGCAGGAGTGCCGCGCCGACGGGGGTCAGGGTGTGCAGGACGGTGTTCGCGTGCCGGTGGCTGGTGATGAGTCCCGAGTCGCGCAGGACCGTGGTGTGGTGGCTGGCGTTGGCCGTGGACACCGAAACGGCACGGGCTATCTCGGAGTTGGTCGCGCCGTGCGTCACCGTGCGCAGTATCGCCGCGCGGGTGCGTCCGAGCAGGGCCGACAACGATGCCTCGGCCGGGCGGGTCTGGGGCGCGGGACCGGACGGCACCGGCGGATAGAGCAGGACGGGCGGCAGGTCCGGGTCGGCGAAGGAGACCGGCTTCTGCCAGCAGAAGTAGGAGGGGATCAGGAGCAGTCCGCGGCCGTCCAGGTACAGGTCCCGGTCCAGGCCTCCCCCGTACTCGACCTCCAGGACGGGGGCCTTCCACCGCATGGCGGGCCTCAGCGCGCCGAGCAGCGCCTCGGCTCCGCCGTGCAGCAGGTCGCGTCCCCGGCGGGCGCACTCGGCGTCGACGCGGGCCTGCATGCGGTCGACGTACGGGGCGATGACGGCGTTGTGGTACTTGCGCAGCACCGCGACCAGGTCCGCGCGTACGTCGTTGTCGGCCAGCCGGTACATGTCCGCGGGGACGTTCCTGACCTGGGCGAGCAGACCGATCTCGTGATGGACCCTGGCCGGCGGGGTGTCGAGGATCGCGTCGAGTCCGCTGTCCAGTCCGCGACTCGCCTCGGCCGGGGTGAGGAAGTCGGGGAAGTAGGTCGCGCGGGGGAACAGCGGGAAGAGCAGTTTGCGTACCTCGGCGCCCAGTTGCTGGGTGGCGATGGCGTCGCGGGCGTCGCGGTACCAGGCGGCGTGGGCCCAGCGTCCCAGCTGCGACTGCAACCGGTGCAGGCTGGCGGCGATCTCCCACAAGGGGTCGGGTCTGGCGGCAAGGCGGGTTCGTGCGAGATCCTCCGTGGTGAAGTGGATACGCAGCACGGTCCCCCCACGCCTGTTTTTCCCCGATGCGGCCGACAATGCCGCGCCGCCCCCGTGAAGGCAAAGACCGGAACGGGTCAACTCGGGTCACGTACGGCTCAATTGACGCCGTGTGGGCCGGACCGGTCATCCTGAGACGATTGCGGCGACCTCCCGGCGTATGGCGGGCAGGTCGGTGAAGACCGTGCCGGGGCAGTCGGTGTCCGCCCAGTTGCGGTGGCCGCCGATGACCGGCGCGACGCGGCTGACCCCGCTGACCGGGTTGAGGTAGAGCACCTTGCCCGTGGGGGTGAGCGCGTGCCGTGCGGCCAGGTCGGCCAGGAGCTGCACGAGCGCGGTGCGGGCGGCGGACGACGGGGGTGTGGTCGTCAGCGTTCCCAGCAGGGCGATCCCGATGTTGCCCGTGTTGTAGCTCTGGACGTGCGCGCCGGTCACGAGCCGGCCCGCGGGGTCGTGTGCGGCCGTGCCGTCGGTGCCGGACCAACGCCCTTCGTACACCAGGCCGTTCCGGTCGATCAGGAAGTGGTAGCCGATGTCGCCGTAGCCCTTGCCGACCGTGTCGTTGCGGTAGATCGCCCGGACCACCGCGGCCGGGTCGGGATCGCTGCTGCCGTCGTCGGTGTGGTGCACGGTGAGGGTCTGGAGCGGGTAGTACTCGGGCGGCCAGATCTCCGTACCGTCGGCGTAGCGGAGTGTCTCGTCCGCGCCCCATGCGGCTCGGGACAGCAGCGTGTACGCGGCGGAGTCCGCGGCCGCCGAGGGCGGGCCGGCCACCACGCTCAACGCGGCGGCGGCTCCGAGCGCGCCGAGGAACACGCGCCGGGGTACTGGGGACGGCCTGGGGTCCGCCCTCTGGGGGTCTGCGGCCCGCGGGTCCGGGTCCGTCATCGCGTGATTCCTCCTGTGGGGTGTTCGCGGTCCGCCCGCCCGCGCCTCGGAAGGCGGAGGCGCGGGCGGGCGGGCGGTGGAACGCGAGGCCGCTGTTACAGGGCGCAGGCGGGCTTGGGCGTGTAGAGGCGGGACCACGTGCTGGGGCCCACGATGCCGTCGGCACCGCCGGTGGTGCCGTTACACGTCTGCACCCAGTACACGCCCCGCAGGGTCGCCTGGCCGTAGTCCCCGTCGACGTCGAGCCAGTCCGCGTACTTGCTGTAGTAGTCGATGAGGCACTGCACCTGCTTGACGGCAGTGCTGTTGTCGCCGGGGTGGACCGTGGGCCGCGCGGAGTCGGCGATGTAGTTGCAGTTGTTCTCGGCGGCCGAAGCGCTCGCGGAGGGGGCGCCGGCGAGCATGCCTGCGACGGCGAGCACGGCGGTGCTGCACAGAGCAGCGAAGCGATGGGTGCGCATGACGTCTCTCCCGAGGTGAGTGGTGGTCGTGATGGAAGTAAGCGTGCGTGTGAGCACGACGACCGTCCACGAGATTCGACCGTGCCGAAAAGTGGCAGCTCAGGCGTCGTGGGGCGGGTGTGATGCGCCCGTCGCCGGGCCGAACAGGCGCGTTCGGCCCGGAGTTCGGGTGACGGTCAGGACGCGGGGTCCCAGTCGTCGTCGGCCGGGGCCCCTTCCCGTGGATGCGGGCCTGAGCGCGGCCGGACGTACGGGCCGCACATCTTTTGCGGCCGGTGCACAACCGTTCCGACGCCCCGCGAGTCACAGAAGGCAGGAGCAAACATCTCCAAAGATCACAAGGGGGAAATATGCGATTCAACCGTTCCGTTCTGACGGCGGCCGCGTTCGCCACCCTGGCGCTGGGGGCCACGACCGCTCTGGCGGCGCCCGCCTCGGCCGCGCCCAACACCACACCGCAGAAGGTCTGCGGAAGCGCCTACAAGACCGTGAACTCCGCTCCCGTCGCCTCCCTGGGCACCGTCTACCTGACGTACAACGCGGCGAACGGAAAGAACTGCGTCGCGACCATCCGCCAGAACCCGGGCACCGCCGTGGACATGTCCACATGGATCTACGTCCCCGACACCGACGAGGGCGCCCAGGACTACGGGCGGTACACCTCGTACGCGGGGCCGGCCTATGTGTACGGCAAGGGCCACTGCGTCGACTGGGGCGGCCAGATCAACAACGTGTACGTCCAGGTGACCGGCTCCAACTGCGCCGCCTTCAAGGAGCACCGGGTCACCGTCACCCGCTGACCCGCCCCCGGCCACCGCGCTCCAGCACCGCCCTCCCCCTTGACCCGGATGGGGAGGGCGGGGTGCTTACGGCAGGGCCTGTTCCGCCCAGATGGTCTTGCCTCGTACGGCAAAGCGAGTGCCCCACCGGTTGGTCAGCTGCGCGACCAGATAGAGCCCGCGGCCGCCCTCGTCGGTGAGATCCGCGTGGCGCAGGTGGGGGGCGGTGCTGCTGTCGTCGGTGACTTCGCAGATGAGGGCGCGGTCCCGGATCAGGCGTTGCTGGATGGGTCCGGTGGCGTAGCGGATGGCGTTGGTGACCAGTTCGCTCACGATCAGCTGGGTGGTGAAGTCAAGGTCCTGCAGGCCCCAGGTACTCAGTTGGCGACTGGTGAGGCTGCGGGCGGTGGTGACGACGGCGGGGTCGTTGGGGAGGGTCCAGGAAGCGACCCGGTCGGTGTCGAGGGCGCGGGTGCGGGCCAGCAGCAGGACGACATCGTCGTCGGGTGTGGTGGCCGGATTCTGGGCGCGGATGACGGCGTCGCAGGTGTCCTGGAGTGTGGGAAGGGGGTTGGCGAGAACACGGCGCAGCTGGGTCAGGCCGTGTTGCGGATCGCTGCCCTGGGTGTTGATGAGGCTGGTGGTGAAGAGAGCGAGCGTGCTGCCCTCGGGGAGTTCCAGCTCGGTCGTTTCGTAGGGTGTCCGGCCGCTTCCCAGGGGCGGTCCGGCGGGGATGTCGGGGATGTTCACCGTGCCGCGGGGGGATGCGATGACGGGGGCGGGGTGGCCTGCGCGTGCCAGCGTGCAGTGCCGGGAGATCGGGTCGTAGACGGCGTACAGGCAGGTCGCGCCGATCGCCTGTTCGTGGGGCGGGTGGGTGTCGGGGGTGGGCGCGGCGTCGCGGGCGGGGCCTGTCACCAGGTCGTCCAGGGCCGCGAGCAGTTCGTCGGGGGCCAGGTCCTGGGCGGCCAGGGTGGTGATGGCGGTGCGTAGTCGGCCCATGGCGGCGGCGGCGTGCATGCCGTGTCCTGGCACGTGTCCGACGACGAGGGCCACGCGCGCGCCGGACAGCGGGATCACGTCGTACCAGTCTCCTGCGGCGGTGGCGGACAGGTGCTGCAGGGCGACGTCGACGGCGTTGTGGGCCGGGAGCACCTGTGGCAGCAGGCTGGACTGCAGGATGAGTGCGGCGGTGCGTTCACGGGTGTACCGGCGGGCGTTGTCGATACACACGGCGGCTCGGGTGCCGAGTTCCGCCGCGAGGGCGAGGCTGTCCTCGTCGAAGGGGTCGGGTGTCGTGCTCCGGTAGAAGCTGGCCAGCCCGAGGACGGCTCCGCGGGCGGTGAGCGGTACGACGATGAGCGAGTGGGCCCCGGTCCGGCGGATCAGCTCGGCGCGGCGGGCGTCGTGGGTGGCCCAGTCGTTGTCGATCTCCAGGTGCCGCGTCAGGCGGGGCCGCAGGTCGGCCAGGCATTCACGGAAGGAGCGGGGATAGAACAGGTTGACGTCTCCCACTTGGTAGGCCACGGCCGCGGTCGCCCCTTCGACGGACTGGAAGGCCGCGCGTCGCAGCACGGCGTCGGCGCTCACTGGGCCGGACGGCGGATTCTGACCTTCCAGGACGTCGTCGAGGATGTCCACGGCGGCGATGTCGGCGAGCTGGGGTACGGAGGCCTCGGCCAGTTCCCCGCACGTTGTCATGACGTCCAGGGTGGTGCCGATGCGTGTGCTCGCGTCGAGGAGGAGGTTCAGGCCCGCGCGGGCCTGATGCCGCTCAGAGATGTCGGTCGACGCGGCGAGCACGCCGAGGGTGCCTCCTGTCCCGTCTTGGAGGCGAAAGAGCGAGACGGAGTAGACGTGCTCATGATCGGGGTCGGATGGGGGCCGCCCGACATGCTCGGCTTCGATGACAGGCCGGCCGCTCTCAAGGACGTTCCGCAGCATCCGCTCCAGCGATTCGTCGACCAGACCCGGCGCCACCTCGCGTGCCAGTCGGCCGACGACCTCGGTGGCAGGCATGCCCCGCAGCCCGGGCGCGACGGTGTTGAACCTCACGACCCTCAGGTCGGGATCAAGAACCTGAAGACCGAGTGGGGACTGGGTCAGCACCGCCCTCAGAACCGCGCTGTCAATCTCTGGCCGGTCAAAACCCGCCGGCGCCAGAAGCACCGACCAGCGCATGGCACCGTCTTCATCCGCCATGGGCTGCACCTGGATGCGGACGTCGAGCCGGTCCCCGGACCGGTGGCGAACGGCGCGTTCACGGGCAGGCTTCGTTCCCTCGGCAGCATCCGGGTCGGCGTGTTCGCCGGTCACCACGCGTGTCACCTGGCGTCCCACCATCTCCTCGGCCGTGTAGCCAAGGAGTGCCTGCGCCTGTGGGCTCCACTCGACCACGACCCCGTGGGCGTCCACCACCAGTCGGGCGCCATGAGCCGCACCTGGCTCACCCTGACGGCCCGCGGCGTCGGCACGTGTGCTCATCAGCGCCTTCCTCCGGACAACACCTGGTCTCCCCGTGTCACGACGGTGCCGCGGCCGGTCGCATCCCGCCGGTGCGATCGGCCGGACACACCGAGACGGCGGGGCCTCAGCCGGGCAGTGCCCCTCGTCCACACCGCACGACGGGACGCGACGAGGAGGAGCGGTGGAGCGCCTCGATCGTCCGTCGAGCCCCATCGGAGAACCTCGCGGAAACGGCCCACCCATCCACTATGGCCCGTCGGTGTCAGTATCACCGGTTCGCAAGCGGCTCGACTGCGAGCACACCACGGTCAAGGCGAGGCTCTTCCGGTCCCCTGTCGGGGCACAAGCGGTTGGTGTACCTGGCTCTGGCCACCGCACATACGGCTACGAGGACGCCGAACTCCTCGTCGCGTCGTGCCCGTCCTGGCCGGGCTGATCGGCCGGGCCCCGGGGCCGACGGGTGCCCCCAAGGCCGGCGAAGACGCGGGCGCGCCTTCACTTCCGCTCCTTCGCGGGAAACACGTACTCGTCGAGGACCAGACCGACGGCGACGGCCGCCGGGATGGCGACGAGGGCGCCGATGATGCCGAGGAGCGCGCCACCGACCAGCACCGCGAGGACGGTGACCAGCGGGTGGACGTCGACCGCGAACTTCATGGCCCTCGGCACGATGAGGTAGTCCTCGGCGACCCGGAAAACGATGTAGAAGACCGCGGTCGCGATCGCGATGGGCAGGGACACGGACAGCGCGACAAGGCTGACGACGATACCGGCCAGAGTGGAGCCGACGATCGGGATCAGGTCCATCAGGGCGGTGAAGATGCCCAGGGCGGCGGCGTAGGGGACGCCGGTGCCGGCGCACCAGGCGAAGGTCGCCAGGCCGGCGATCCCCGAGGTGACGAGGTTGCCGAGCATGAACTTCCCTATCCGGCTCATGATCTCTTCGGCCACGCCCTCGACGCGTTCGCGCCGGCTCGCGGCCACGAAGCGGTAGCAGAACTGTTTGATGGCCGGCAGGGCCGCCATGCAGTACAGGGTCACCGTGATCACGATCGCCGTGGACGTGAGGGTACTCAGGACCATCTGGCCCGCGCCCAGGACACCTCCCGCCAGGCCGGTCGCCCCGTCTCCCGAGCCGATCTGCTGCTTGGCCTTCTCGACCAGGTGGTAGCGGTCCTCCAGACGGCCGATCGCCGACTGGTGGTCGTGAACCTGCTGCAACCAGCCGGGCACCGCGTCGACCACTGAGGACATCTCCTTGGCCACCGGCGGAATGACCAGAGCCAGGAACCCGCCGATTACCACGATGAACCCCGTCAGCACGATCGCGACGGCCCAGCCGCGCCGCAGACCTCTGCGCGTGAACCACACGACGAGCGGTTCCAGACTGATGGCGATGAACACGGCCAGCAGCAGCAAGGTCAGCATCGAGCTGACCCGCAGAACGGTCTGAACAGCGAGCCACGCCAGACTCGCGCCCAGGCCCAGACCGAACCCCACCGTCACCCACGACCGTCCGCGCCCGCGGCGCGGATCTCGACGCGGTGGCTCCTGGGGAGCCTCCCGAGACGTCTCCACAGCGTCCGCCGGGTCGGGACCGGAGCCGTGTACGCCCGTTCCTTCCACCGCACCGTGCTCCTGTCGAACGGACTCGGACCCGGACTGCGCAGACATCGACGCCTCTCCTCGACTGCCTCGAACGGGGCGCGGGGCGTGTCACTCAGGACGCTCCTGAGTACCTCTCGCCCTGTGCCACCGCCCACGAGCAGTACGTCCCATACGCGTGCGGCACAGATCCGGTTACCCAGGGACTCCGCTCGTACCGCGTCCGTGCCCCGCCCGCGCGTCGTGAGCTGACCAGGCCACCGAAATGGTGAACGCTTGGCCGGCATCCGATCTCTTGAGGCGGGAGCCCACCACCGTGACCGAACTCGATCCCTTCACCGACCTGCTCGACTACCCGATGTACGTCGTGACCGCGGAGGCCGACGGGGAAAGAGCCGCCTGCCTGGTCGGATTCGCCTCGCAGTGCTCGATTCAGCCCGCCCGGTTCATGGTCTGGCTGTCCAAAGCCAACCGGACGTACCGGGTGGCCGAGCACGCCGAACGGCTCGCGGTCCATCTGCTCCGCCGCGACCAGCACCGGCTGGCCCGGCTCTTCGGCGGCGAGACCGGCGACCGTACGGACAAGTTCACCGACGTCCCCTGGCACCCGGGACCCGGCGGATCACTGATCCTGGACGAGTCCCCCGCCTGGTTCGTCGGCCGCGTGGAGAACCGGATCGACGGCGGCGACCACGTCGGTTTCCTGCTCGCTCCGGAGGCGGCGGAAAATCTCGCGGACAGCCGCACCCCCCTGCTGACGCTGAACGACACCCATGACATCACCCCGGGCCACCCGGCGAACTGAGCTGAGCGGCGCCTCTTCCCGGGCTGACGCGGGCGCCGGGTGGCGGTCCAGCAGGGCGGGCTCCCCGAGCCGGTCCGCGCGCGCGACCGTGTCGATCTCTCTCCAGGAATCCCCGATCTTCCCCTGCGAAGCTCAGCAGCGTCGCAAGTCAGACCATCTCGCCGGTATTTCACGAGAGGCCGTGAACAGCGCAGACCAATTCGCCCGACGTAGCCCGGTGTGCATCCCCTGACCGCGGGTAGGCGCTGTGTTGTCGGTTCCAGCGGCCGACTGCACGGGGGCTGGACCATGGGGAGGGGCCCGACATGACCGTGACCGAGGTGACCACCGAGCAGACGGTGCTGCTGCCCGAGATCGCAGACCCCTCGCGGGTGGCTCCCAAGGACGCCCGCATGCTGTCGAAGCTGTTCTTCGACCGGCTCGCCGTCCTCGAAGAGGGCACGCCGGAGTACCAGTACGCGCGCAACACCCTCATCGAAATGAATCTCACCCTGGTCCGATTCGCCGCCGCGCGATTCCGCAGCCGCGGCCAGGACGAGATGGAGGACATCGTCCAGGTCGGCACCATCGGCCTCATCAAGGCCATCGACCGCTTCGAGCTCACCCGCGAAGTCGAGTTCACCTCCTTCGCCGTCCCCTACATCGTCGGCGAGATCAAGCGCTTCTTCCGCGACACCACGTGGGCCGTGCACGTTCCGCGCCGTCTGCAGGAAGCACGCGTGGCGCTCGCCAAGGCCACCGAGGAGCTCCGCGGCCGGCTCGGCCGCACCCCCACCGTCAAGGAACTCGCCCAGCTGATGGTCCTCACCGAGGACGAGGTCAACGAAGCACGCCTCGCCTCCAACGGCTACACCTCCTCCTCCCTCGACGCCACCATCAGCTCGAACAGTGACGGCGAAGCCGCACTGGCCGACTTCATCGGCACCGACGACCTGGCTCTCGAACTCGTCGAGGACTTCAACGCCCTCGCCCCCCTCATCGCCGAGCTCGACGACCGCGAACGGCGCATCATCCACATGCGGTTCGTCGACGAACTCACCCAGGCCCAGATCGGCGAACACCTCGGCGTCTCCCAGATGCACGTCTCCCGGCTCCTCAACCGCACCCTCGCCAAACTCCGCCAAGGCATGCTCACCACCGACTGAACACCCGCGCGCCAGCCCGGAACCCATGCCAGGCGCCACCGCCGCCGCGCAGGCGTACACGGCACCCTCGCCATGAACGACGCGGCGAGGCGAGACTTCCCGAGTGTTCCGCGTCCTGTCACTGACGTCCGCACAGCCCTCTCCCGCCGGTGCCACCAAGGGCGCCGGCGGGAGCGGACCACGAACGCTTCGTACGAGCCGTGCGGAGGTGAGTGGGGCGTGGACAGCGGCGGTCAGGTGCGGGGCGGACGGGTGGCGGTGTCGAGGTAGAAGGCGTCGATGCTCTGGACGGCCTGCTCGAACTCCGCCAGGTTGACCGGCTTGGTCACGTAGGCGTTCGCGTGGCTGCTGTACGCGCCGGCGACGTCGTCGGGAGCGGTGGACGTGGTGAGCACGACCACGGGGATGGTCTGGAGGTCCTCATCCGTCTTGAGGATGCGAAGGAGGTCGCGTCCGTTCATCCGGGGCATGTTCAGATCCAGGACGATCAGGTCCGGGCGCACACTGGCGGGCGCGCGCAGGTGCTCCAGGGCGGCGACTCCGTCGGTGACCTGGACCAGGTTGCGGGCGCCGCGCTCGGAGAGGGCTTCCTCGATGAGCAGGGCATCGGCCATGTCGTCTTCGACGAGAAGAACGTCGAAGGGCCGAGCGGGGGTGGTCATCATCGGATGCTCCATAGGTGCTTCGTGGGAGTGGTGGAAGAGCCCGGGCCAGCGACGCCGGGCGCCCTGGCGGGTCATGCCGCAGGCGGCACCGATCTGCGGGTATCCGGCTCCCGCGCGGGCGGCGGACTCAGCCGCCTCCCGCTGGAGGCGCTCGGCCGCCTGCTGGAGCTGGTCCAGCATGTAGAGCAGGGCCAGGGCTCGCGCCGAATCCCCCTCCGTCGTGGACGGGTCTTCTTCCAGTAGATGCAGAGCAAGGCGCCTCACGAGCCGGCCCACCGCGGCGTCCGCGACAACCGCCGTCTCCTCGGGGGTGGTTCGCAAAACGAAATTCTTGCCAGGCATATGCGGCACCTTAGTCTCGAGCCGACCCCCGCGACAACCGTCGTTGTCGAAGGCCCTCTACAGTGGCCGCTGCCCCGTATGTTGCAGGCGGCCATCACAGTGGAGGGGTACACGGCATGAGCGGGAATACGAGAGCGCGTACGCGGGAGTCTTCCACCTGGACGACCCGCCGGTGGCTGCGCGTCGGGGCGGCCGTCGCGCTGACGGTTCTCACCCTCCTCGCGGGGACGGGAGCGTGGGTGCTGGCGCGGACGGAATCGATCAGCGAGAACCTCGTGAACGTGAAGTCTCCCGCTCTGAGTACATCGTTTCGCCTGGAGTCGGCGCTGCTGAACCAGGAGACCGGTATTCGCGGCTACGGCGTCACCGGCGCCCCCGGCTTCCTCGCCCCCTACCAGCAGGGGCTCACCGACCAGGCAACCTACACGGCACGCCTGAAGGAACTCCTCCACGGTGACGCGGCCGCCCTGAAGGACCTGAGAAACGTGCAGGACGCGGCGGACACCTGGCAGACGAGGATCGCCCGACCCATCGCCGCCTCCCCCGCCGGAACACCCTCTCCGGTGGCTGCCGAACGGGCCGCGGCGGGCAAGAAGGCCTTCGACGCACTCCGCGTCGCCCTGAGCGGTCAGCAGGAGCGGCTGCGGACGGAGCGGGCGCAGGCGGTGGAAGACCTCGATGCCACGATGGTGCTGCGGAATTGGCTGTTCACCGCGATCGCGGTCGTCATCGCCGCCCTCACGGTGGCGGTCTTCGAGGGGCTGCGCCGCGGCATCACCGTCCCCCTGGACCAGCTCGGCGCGGACGCCCGCGCCGTCGCCGACGGCGACTTCGACCGCCCGATCACCCTCACCGGGCCCGCGGACCTGCGTCTGCTCAGCGGCGAGATCGACTTCATGCGCCGGCGCCTCGTACGCGAGCTGGCGTTCACCGAAGAGGCACGCCTTCGTCTCGACGCGCAAGCCGCCAACCTGCAGCGCTCGAACGCCGAGCTGGAGCAGTTCGCGTACGTGGCCTCCCATGACCTCCAGGAGCCGCTGCGCAAGGTCTCCAGCTTCACCCAGCTCCTGCAGCGGCGATACGGCGGACAGCTCGACGCCCGGGCCGACCAGTACATCGACTACGCGGTCGACGGCGCGAACCGGATGCAGACCCTCATCAACGACCTCCTCGACTTCTCCCGCGTGGGCCGCGTCCACCACGAACTCCAGAGTGTCGACCTCGGCTCGGTGCTGGAGCGAACCCTGTCCTCCCTCAGCGTGAGCATCGAGGAGACCGGCGCCTCGATCACGCACGACCCGCTGCCGCCACTGGTCGCCGATCCCACCCAGATGGGCATGCTCTGGCAGAACCTGATCGGCAACGCCATCAAATTCCACCGGCCCGACCACTCCCCCGAGATCCACATCACCGCCGCGCGGGAAGACCCGCTGTGGCGGTTCACGATCACCGACAACGGCATCGGCATCGCCCCCGAATACGCCGAGAAAGTCTTCGTGATCTTCCAGCGGCTCCACACCAAGGACGCCTACAAGGGCAGCGGCATCGGCCTGGCCATGTGCAAGAAGATCGTCGAATTCCACGGTGGCGCCATCTCCGTCGACCCCGACTACCGAGACGGCGCCCGCATCACCTTCACCCTCGCCGGCGAACCCCCCAAAGCGATAGGCCCCTCCACGATGCCGGAAGTGACCCGCGCCGATACGGAACCAGCACCGTGACCGCGCCCGCCACCGACACCCCTGGCAGACCCACGCCAGAACCGGGTTACCGCATCCTCCTGATCGAGGACGACCAGGCGGATGCCCTGCTCGTCGAGGAACTCCTCCAGGACACGGGCCTGCGCTTCGAGCTCACCACGAGGACCACCCTCGCCGAAGCCCGCACCGAGCTCGCCGTCCGTGCGATCGACTGCGTCCTCCTGGACCTTCACCTGCCCGACGGGTCCGGCACCGAGACCATCGCCGCCGTCCGGGAACTCGCCCCGCACACCGCCGTGATCGTCTTCACCGGCCTGTCCGAGACGCAGGCCGGGGCCGAGGCGATGGCCGCCGGTGCCCAGGACTACCTCGTCAAAGGCAAGGTCGAAGCCGACCTGCTGCGCCGGACCGTCCGCTACGCCGTCTACCGCAGCCAGACCGAGCACGCGACCGCCGAGGCCCAGAAGGCCCGCCTGCACGCCGAGGAGAACGCCCGCCTGGAACGGGGCCTGCTGCCCCAGCCCATCCTGGGCACCTCCACGGTCACGGTGACGACCCGCTACCTGCCCGGCGCCGAAAGAGCACTGCTCGGGGGAGACTTCCTCGATGTCGTCGAAAACGACGACGGCCTCCTGCACGCCGTGGTCGGCGACGTCAGCGGACACGGCTCGGACGCCGCCGCGGTCGGCGTCTGCCTCCGCATCGCCTGGCGCTCCCTCGTCCTCGGCGGACATCACGGCCCCGACCTCCTGCACCTCATGGAACGCATCCTGATCGCCGAACGCGGCCCCCAGCCCCTGTTCGCCACCTGCACCCTGCTCACCCTCGACCGGAGGGCCGCCACCGCCACCCTCCACCTGGCCGGCCACCACGAGCCCCTCCTCACCACCACCGAAGGCACCCGGGAACTGATCGCCGCTCACGGAATGGCCCTGGGAATCGCCCCGAAGCTCGGTACCTGGCCTGCCACGGTGGTCCCGCTACCGGCCGCCGGCGCCCTGACCCTCTACACCGACGGCCTCACCGAAGGACACAACGGCTCCAGCTCCGAGCGGCTCGGCGTCGAAGGACTCCTCGAACTGATCCGCGACCTGCCGCCGACAGACCCGGCCACCCACGTCGACGGCCTCATCAAGGAGACCCAGGCATTGAATGCCGGCCGTCACACCGACGACCTCGCCGTACTGCGCCTCGACTGGGACAACCGGTGAGTTACGGCGGACGGTTCGATGCCGAAATAGCGTGGCTCTCGTGCCGCCTCAGATTCCGGGTTTCGCGCTGAAGGCCCTGTGGCGGGCCGCCATCGTCGTGCTGATCGTCTGGGCTCTCGGATTCGTCATCCGTCCCGGCGCACGTGGTGGCAGCCGAGGCCGCTGGTACCGCTGGCAGGCGGTCTGAGCAGCGTATTTCGACGGGTGGGTCCCGGCGCCGCGGCGCCGGGACCCACCCGTTTTCGGTCTCTCTGTCAATGCCGGGCGAAACTTTCAGCGTGAGGGAAGAATTCCTGGGCACTCGACTTTCGAGGCACCATCAAATTCGGTGACGCCTCAACGGTTTCACCGTTCTACTGCGGCAATGCAGTGAATTCGATGAGGGAGCGTTTTTTATGAGCGACAGCATCTGGGGCTACCAGCCGACCACGGGCTACACCGCGGGCGCGGACCTGATCGGCTACAAGGTCGAGGCCGCCGACGGGAGTATCGGGAAGGTCGACAAGCACTCGGACGAGGTCGACTCCTCGTACCTCGTCGTCGACACCGGCGTATGGATCTTCGGCAAGCACGTTCTGCTCCCGGCCGGCACCGTGCAGTCGGTCGACCAGGCCGAGCGGAAGGTCTACGTCGCGCTCACCAAGGACCAGATCAAGGACTCCCCCGAGTTCGAGAAGGACAAGCACGCCGGCGACGCCGACTATCACGAGCGGGTCGGCGGCTACTACACCGGCCTGCGCACGATCTGACCTCACGGCGCCGGCACGGCAGGCGGGCGGGTGGACGGAGGATTCCGTTCACCCGCCCGTTTCTCGTGCAGCACCGGCCAGGCCGGACCGGCGCCCTCAGGACGCCCCTTGACCGGCAGGTCCCGTCTTCTCCTGGGGTTCGGGCGGATGGAAGCGGGCCGCGAAGACGATGATGTCGTCTTCGGCTTCCGTTCCGAACGTCTCTACCAGCTTGGTGCACAACGCCTCCGGATCCGCGGAGCCGTCCGCCACCGTGGTGCTCATCAACTCCATGCGGTCATGCAGGTCACTGTCGCGGGTCTCGATGAGCCCATCGGTGATCATGATGAGCCGGCTGCCCGGTTCGACGGGATGGCTGACGGCCTCGGGCTGCGGCAGGCCCAGGCCCAGGAGCGGGCCGTGCTCCCTCAGGTAGCGGGGCGCGCTGCCGGGCGTCAGCAGCAGGGGCGGCAGGTGGCCGGCGTTGGCGACCTGCAGGCGGGTGTTGCCGGGGTCGACCAGCACGATGCAGACAGTGGCGGACCATCCGGGCTGATGCAGGCCCAGCAGGTGGTCCAGGTGCTGGAGCAGGATGTGCGGGGGGTGGTTCTGGGCCGCGTAGGCGCGTAGGGCGTGGCGGAGTTCGCCCATGACCATGGCCGCCTGAAGTGAGTGGCCGACGACGTCGCCGACGGCGAGAAGCAGGCCCCGTTGCGTGAGCACGGCTTCGTAGAAGTCTCCGCCGATCTCGGTCGTGGTCGCGGCGGGAAGGTAGCGCACGGCAAGCTCGGCCCCGGGAGTCCTGGGCAGGCTCTTGGGCAGGAAGGTCCGCTGCAGGGCCAGGGCGAGTTCGTGTTCCTGCCCGAAGCGCTCCACGACGTCCTTGTGCTCGACGGTGAGCTCCGCGTAGAGGGCCATCACACCGGCGTTGGTCTCGGTCAGCTCCTCGTTCAGCCGTTCCAGTTCATCACGCTGGGCGTGGGCTTCCTGGAGGGCGTTGATCAAGTCCCGGGACTGCGCCTGCAGGTCGTCGATCGCACTCGCGGGACCGTCCGATTCCAGGAGGGGCAGGACCTGGTCCACCTTCACATCCCGGGCCGCGACCTCCGGAATGAGACAGACGATCTCTATCTGGCCGCCCGTCCGGTCCGGGCTCCCCTCGTAGCGGGTCTGTGGCAGCAGACGGGTGACCGCGGTCAGCGACTCGCCGCTGGGGGCTCGGTCGTCGCGCCACTGCAGGAGCGTGCGGAGCGCGGCCGGCTCCTGCTGCAGGCTGAACACGGCGGTCATCGCGGAAGGGCGCAGCAGATCGCGTCCCAGTTCGCTCACCGCGGTCGCCAGGCGTACCTGCTCCCGGTCGTCCAGGCACACGGCCGAGGCGATGGTCTTGGCGCGGCGGCGCAGGGCGAAGATGTCGTGCTCGGTGCTGAGGGACACCACCAGCAGGGCGCTGACGCCGGCGGTGTGGTGGTGGGTGCGGGGGGCGGGTACGTTCACCGGGCGGCCTTGGCGATCACCGCGCTGGCGTCATCGCGGCGGGTTCCTGCCTGTCGCAGCAGCGCGGCGGCGATCAGAGCGGGCGGATGGTGGAGAAAGCCCGTCAGGTCGTTGTGGGTCCAGCGCTCGCTGAGGCCGTCGGAGTGCATCACCAGGATCGCGTGGGCGGGCAAGTGGTGTTCGTAGGTGCGCAGTTGATGCATCTGATGGCCTGTGATGCCCGGGTGGGACAGCAGCATGCTGCGGCCGGTGCTGGTGACCAGAGCGGCGGTGATGTTCCCGACGCCGCAGAACAGCAGCCTGCCGTCCGGCTCCAGGCGGGCGATGGCCACCGCCGCGCCGCGTGTTCCGCGCAAGGCACGGTGCACCTGTTCCATCGCCTGCTCCGGGGTGCGGGCCGTGCCTGTCCTGAAGGCGTGGACGGCCGCCTGCGCGGCCCTGGCGGCCATCGGGCCGTGGCCCAGCCCGTCACAGGACATGATCAGCACGCCGGTGCCCGGCCCGGCGACGGCTGCGCGCACCGCCGCCGGACGGCCGATGCGTCCGGGGTGCGCGAAGGATTGCGGTGGCGCAGCCATGGGGGTCTGAGGTGCGGGCCGGCTGGTGCCGGTCAGTACGGACCAGTTGACGGCGCCGGACGGAGAAGGGCTTGTGGCCTTCTCGGTGTGCGCCGCACGTGGCTGCTCGCCGGTGTCCGTGCGGGCGGCCCAGGCGTCGCCGCAGACCAGCTCACCGCCGATCGGCCGGGTGATACCTCCCACGACCGGCTCCCCCGCCACCGAGGGGTGTGCGGGGCGCGGCCAGAACCGGGCGACCTGCACGGTGCCGACACCGGGCTGGGAGTGGATATGGAAGGAGTCGGCCAGGCGCTGGACCGCGCCCAGGCCGATGCCCAGGGTGCCGGTCGTCGACATGCCGTCCCGCAGCGCCGCCTGCACATCCACCATCCCCGGCCCGTTGTCCACGGCCACTACCTCCACACCGGCCGTTTCCTGGTTGCGCAGGACACGCAGGAGCAGGGAGCCGTCGACCGCGTGCTTGGCCATGTTGCCCGCCAGTTCGGCCACCGCGAGCACGAGCTGGGAACTGCGCTGCTCACCCAGACCGATACGCCGCCCGAGAGCGGCGGCGGCGCCGCGGGCGGCTTCCGGCTGGTCACGGAACCAGGCCACCTCCTCGCAGTCCCACAACGAGGGAGCGCCGGTGGCCATCATCGCTTCCACTTGGTGATGGTCACGGTGGTTCCCTGTCCTGGGGCGGTCTTGAGGGCGAAGTCGTCGACGAGCCGTTTGGAGCCGGACAGTCCCAGGCCCATGCCGCCGCCGGAGGTCCAGCCGTCGGTCAGCGCCAGGTCCACGTCCGCGATGCCGGGCCCCCGGTCGGTGAAGGCCAGGCGCACGCCGCGTCGGCCGCGTTCCTCCACCACGCCGGCCGTCATGGTGCCGCCCCCTCCGTGGATGAGGGTGTTGCGGGCCAGCTCACTCGCGGCGGTGATCAGTTTCGTCTGCTCGACCAGGGAGAAGCGGCACTCCTGCGCCAGAGTGCGTACCAGTTGGCGTGCCTGTAC
Source organism: Streptomyces sp. NPDC015532 (assembly GCF_043078065.1). Lineage (NCBI taxonomy): Bacteria > Bacillati > Actinomycetota > Actinomycetes > Kitasatosporales > Streptomycetaceae > Streptomyces > Streptomyces sp. NPDC015532. The sequence continues at coordinate 776,768 of NZ_JBIBSY010000002.1, forward strand.
CACCCCCGCGTTGGCGGTGATCTCCAGCGTCTGTGCTCCGCTGGAGGTGCCGTTCACAGGCCTGCCGCAGCATCCGGCACGACGCCACCGGCACCGGAGCCGGCCGGATCGTCGGGCTCGGACTCCCCGTGGGCCGTGGCGCGGGCCTGTTCCAGCACACGCAGGCCCTTGTCCAGGGACAGCGCGGTCCGCACGCCGCCCAGCGAGAGCCCCAGTTCGACCAGGGTGATGGCGACGGCCGGACGCATGCCCACCACGACGGTCTGCGCGTCCAGCAGACGCGAGATGGAGGCGATGGTCGACAGCATCCGGCCCACGAAGGAGTCCACGATGTCCACCGCGGTGATGTCGATGACGACCCCGTGGGCACCCGTCTCGACGACCTTGGCCGCCAGGTCGTCCTGAAGCAGCATCACCGACTGGTCGTCCAGATCCGTCTGGATCGACACCAGCAGCACCTGCCCGATCCGCAGGACCGGAACCCGCTCGGTCACCGGGCACCGACCTGCGGCGCCGTACGGGAGAACGAGACACCGGAGCGGCGCAAAGCGTGCCGCAGCGCGTCGGCCAGGGTGGCCTTGGTGACGATGTCACCGAAGTTGATGCCCAGCGCGACGATGGTCTGCGCGATCTGCGGGCGGATGCCGGAGATGGTGCATTCAGCGCCCATGAGGCGGGCCGCCACCACGGTCTTCAGCAGGTGCTGGGCGACCTCGGTGTCCACCGCCGGCACACCGGTGATGTCGATGATGGCCTGCTCGGAACCCGTATCGATGAGCGCCTGGAGCATCTTCTCCATCACCACCATCGTGCGTGCCGAGTCCAGGGTGCCGACCAGCGGAACACCGATCACCCCGTCCCACAGCTTCACGACCGGCGTGGACAGCTCCAGCAACTGCTCGGCCTGCGCCGATATCAGCTCCTCACGGGTCCGCGTGTAGACCTCGATCGTGAACAGGCCCAGCGTGTCCAGCAGCGCGGCGAACTTCAGGTACGCCTGCAGGTCACTGTCCTCACCGCACAGGACCGGCTCCAGGACCTCCTTGAGCGCGAACACGCTCACCGCGGTCTCGGTGGGAGCGAAGCCCTGGTGGGCGCGGCTGCGTGACAGTTCGGTCAGCAGGGCACGGACCTCGCCGAACGCCTCCCCGCGCCCGTCCAGACTGCCGCTTTCGAGCGCGGCCACCAGCGCCGTATAGATCTCCTGAAGCTCTCGCTGGACCTCGGCGCGACTGATCCGGCCGCCCAGGGAACTGGTCACCCTGTCCGCCCAGTCGCCGCCGAGATCTTCGCCTCGAACCGACAGCAGACCAACCAGGCGATCTGAAACACCGTCACCAGCCATAGGGCACATCCTTCTTCAGGAGGCCGGGCGGCCTGCCCGGAACACTAGGCCATCAGAGTGATCTGCCGGCCGGTCCAGGACCGTGATATCCGGCTCCCGACAACCCCGGCTTAGCCGGCGAAAGGAGGGGTACTGACTTGGCCGTCATTCCGCCGGGGGCACCCGACCGGCAAGGGGCCGCCGCACACGTCGTGCTGAGGGGCCCACAGACAGCGAACGCTCAGAAGCGTGCTTTTTTTGGAGGTTCGTTCGAATCGCCGGGTATGACCGTCCCCGTCGGGGGCATGCGGGTCCTGTCGGCCTCCAGCAGCCGGCGGCACGGAGCTGGAACTGCGAAGGGGCCTGACATGACGGTGACCGAGGCGACGAAGACACAGACAGCGGCCGTGGCGCTGCCGGAGATCACCGACCCGTCGCGGGTCACCCCCAAAGACGCCCGGCAGCTGTCCAAGCTGTTCTTCGACCAGCTCGCCGTCCTCGAAGAGGGCACACCCGAGTACCAGTACGCACGCAACACCCTCATCGAGATGAACACCAGCCTCGTCCGCTTCGCCGCCGCTCGATTCCGCAGCCGCGGCCGGGACGAGCTGGAGGACGTCGTCCAGGTCGGCACCATCGGGCTCATCAAAGCCATCGACCGGTTCGACCTCACCCGCGAAGTCGAGTTCACCTCCTTCGCCATCCCTTACATCGTCGGCGAGATCAAGCGCTTCTTCCGAGACACCTCCTGGGCCGTTCACGTCCCGCGGCGTCTCCAGGAAGCCCGTATCCACCTCGCCAGGGCCACCGAGGAACTCCGCAGCCGGCTCGGCCGCACCCCCACCGTCAAAGAACTGTCCCAGCTGATGGGTCTGAGCGAGGAGGAGGTCAACGAAGCACGGATCGCCTCCAACGGCTACAAGTCCGCCTCGCTCGACGCCACCATCAGCTCGAACAACGACGACGAGGCCGCGCTCGCCGACTTCATCGGCGCCGAGGACGGCGCCCTGCAACTCGTCGAGGACTTCAACGCCCTCGCCCCGCTGATCGCCCGGCTCGACGACCGGGAACGGCTCATCATCCACATGCGCTTCGTCGACGAATGCACCCAGGCCCAGATCGGCGAACACCTCGGCATCTCCCAGATGCACGTCTCCCGCCTGCTCTCCCGCACCATCGCCACACTCCGGACAGGCATGCTCACCAGCGACTGAGCACGGCGTACGCGGAAGGCCGGCTGCCCTGCCCTGACGGCATCCTCACCGGACCAGTCTCCGACAGCAGGAGCTGAGGACGCCCCTGAGCCGGCCGCCCGCGGCGTCGGCATCGCGGTGAGCCGCGGCCGGAACGCTGATGATGCCGGAGTCCATGAAGTCGGGTGGGAGGACGCCTTGCCCGGCCGTGCCCCAGGTAGCCTCCTGAGCCGGAGATATCGCACGGTCCAACGGGTACCCGACGAGGGACACGGAAGCGGGCGAAAATGGATCAACCGCTGGACAACAACGGCGCCGGGCAGCAGGGCGCGCCTTCGGTGAAGGAAACCTCGCTCGCGCTGGACGGCGACGGCTCCCCCATCGCGCAGGCCCGCCACCTCGCGGCCGCCTTCCTGGAGAAGATGCGGACCGCACACGGCGTACCGGTGGTGACAGCCACGGTTCAGATCGTCCAGCTGATCGTCAGTGAGCTGGTCACCAACGCCCGCAAGTACGCCCCAGGCCCCACCCTCCTGCGTTTGCGGATGGTGGGCGACGTCCTGCACGTCGAACTGTGGGACAGCAATCCCGTGCTGCCGACCACGAAGACCCCGAACCCCACACGGGTCGGCCAGCACGGCATGGAAATCGTTGCCGCGCTCGCCCAGAAGGTCACCATCGAGGCGACCTCTGCCGGCAAGCGCATCACCGCCTACGTCGCTCTCAGCCCGGCCGGCACAAGCTGATGCCGGCCGGCCGGACCAGGACCGCGCCCGGAAAGCAGGCCGGTGCCTGCGAGCCGGCAGAGCGACGTACGGCGACGGCCTCTGCGTGTCCCCGCGTCGAACCGGCCGCGGCACCTGGTCAGGCGGAGGCGAAAGCCTCCTCGGGGGCGTCGTCGAGGACGAATCCGTTGTCGAGCCGGACGCGGACCGTGACGCGGAGCTTCCGTCGCTGGTAGGCGGCCCAGTGCTCTTCCAGGGCCTCCACCTGCTCCTCCAGTTGCTTTCTGCTCTCCGGCGGCATCTGGTGGCCGAAGTCGTCCAGGAGCGACTTGAGGCGCAGGTACTCACGGACCTCGTGGCGCTGCTGCCGGTCGTGCTCGTCCACCCGCTCGACGGTGCCCTCGATGCCTGCGGCCAGGGCCACGGAGGCGGTGAAGGCGCCCGTCTCCTCCGGGGGTTCCCCGGCCGGGGTCACCGGCCCGGCCAACCGGAGGTCCGCCGCCAGCCGCACCCGTTGGCCCACGTTCAGCGTCATCGATCCTTCGTCTTCCTCGTCGGTCACCGGCGATCCGGTAGGCGTGGCGTCGCCAGGCGCACCGGAGAGGACAGGATCATCCCACCCTCGCTCTCTCCGCTCACTTCATGAACGCGATCACCAGCGGGTCCGACTCCGGCGCGATGTAGTCGTACGTCGGGGAGTCGACGTGCCAATGATCGCTCGCGTCCGCCTCGGAGGCGAACCCCTCAAGGTTGTCGGCGAGGAGGTCGAGGGCTTTCCGCCCTCCCTGGATCCTCAGGATCTCCTCCTCCGCGACGATCGAGGCGGTGTCGCTCTCCGGGTCCTCCCGGAACGCGATCTCGGACAACGACCTTTCGTAGGGAAAGGGGTGCCGGTTCGCGGAGAGATCACAGCGTCCGGCCTTCCCTCGCATCAGGTGTGCGAGCGCCAGGAGCTCTGGACGCGCCCCGGAGAGCGCGAGCTCTCTGGTCTCCCCGCTGTACAGAACCTGCAACATCCCATCGCCTCCGCTCTCCGACCCTACCGATCGGCAAGGTGGATCGTCCTCCTGGTGCTTGGGCCTCAGTCGGGGCTTACGGCTCCAGGGCAGATCTCAATCGCACCATCAGAGATCACGGGCAGGCCACACATGCGCCGCGGGCCCGTCGTCCGAGCATGATGTCCGGCCGGTCCGTGCACCCCCGGGGCGAGGCGGCTCAGGGTGCGACGGTGAGGGCGGTGCGGGCCGCGGCGAGAAAGGCGGTGTGCGCACCGGCGTGCCGACCGGGCGGGGCGCTCGCGTCGAGCGCTTGTTCCAGGGCCTCGGCAGCCAGGATGACCGTGTCGGGGCCTTCGAGGCGTACGAGGTTGAGTGCCTCGGTGACGGGCGGCAGAGCCGCTTGGTAGCGGTCGCGGCAGGCCGTGGCCTGGGGGGTGCCCAGCGCCTGCTGCCACCGCTCACGGTGCTGGTGGGCGGTGTCGGTGGCGGCGAGGAATGCGGCATAGGCGGCTCGGCGGACCTCACGCTGGACTGCCAGGGCCTGCGCGGCCAGGGTCCGGCTCGCGACGTCGAGCTGCGCGTCGGCTTGCAGACGCCCGGCCTCCCAGGCGGCATCCGCCTGACGGCGCCCGGCCTCCCAGGCCGCGTCCGCCTGGCGCTGGCCGGCCGCCCATGCCGCGTCCGCCTGGCGGGCGGCCGCGTCGACAGTGCCCTGTGCCTGTCTGCGGGCCGATGCCAGGGTGAACCAGCCGGTCACCACCCCGCCCGAGAGCGCGCCGGCCACCGCGGCGCCCGCAGCGATCCATGCCGTCATCACGTCGTCGGCCATGCCGTCCCCCTCACCACGACCGATCAGGTCTCCCTCAGTGTCCCAGCCCGGCGGCGGCAACTACGCCCCCACAGACCGGGATTGCCGACCCTCCCCGGACGCAGCCTGGGGCGGGATCACGTGGACCGTGGCCGCCATCACCGCTTGGTTGGCGGCTCTTCGGCCTCGTCGCCGTCCAGCCTCCGGTGTTCCTCCACCAACTGCTCGATGTCCTGGGGGACCTCGTGCAGCGCGTTCAGGACCAGACCCCAGGCCCGCTCCCGCAACTCCTCCGGGACTTCCGCTTCGATCTTCTGCGCGAGCCTGCCGATCTCGTCCCGGGCGTCATCCTCCGTACCCGTGGTCGGTGCGGTCATCACCTCCCACACGAGCCGGCCCACCCCGGCCGCCACCCGGCCTATGCCGCCAAGCACCGAGCCCACCTTCATCCGCGCTCCCCCTGGTGGTTGATGTCCTGTCGCAACGTGGCCCGCCCGCGTGTGGAGGGCGGGCCATCGCGTCATCTTGTCAGAGCCGCCTCCCGTCGGCTCGGCACAAATCCGGGCCGCGGCCGAGCGATGGACGTGCCGTCGCGCACCGCCGGTGTCCCCGGTCATCGCGACCTCTTCGGCTGCGGGCAGCCCGGCAGAAGTAGGGCCCGCGGTGCTTCTGCCGGGAGAACCGCCTGGGCACCGAACACCGCAGATGATCGACTGAAGGCAGACGCGGGACGCCCTCCAGGCATACGCACTCCGGTCGACACGCCCTCGGCGGACGGTCGCCGGGGACGGAGCCGGGTGCGGCAGCGGCACCGACCACCCGCTGCTCGACAGAGCGTCGCATCCACGCAGTAGAACGAACGGGGACCTCTCACATGAACAGCAGCGATGAGCACACCGCCGGGTTGTCCCGGCGGAGCGTCCTGACCGCCGGTGCGCTGACCGCGGCCGCGGTGGCGTACCAGGCGGGCCGTGCCCCCACGGCGTCGGCCGCCGCCAAGCCCGCCATCTTCTACGCCCCGCACCAGGACGACGACGCGATCGGCCTGGCCGGGTCGATCCTGGAGCACAAGGCGGCGGGCCGGCCCGTCTACCTCGTCCTGGTGAGCGACGGCCGCAATCCCGATCTGGCCGTGCGCATGAACACCGACCCGTGCCCCCTGACCCAGTGGTCCAGCCCGCATCCGTGTGCCGCGGGCGGCCGGCACAACCTGTCCTGGCCGACCGACGGGACCACCAAGGTCGTCGCCGCCCGGACCGCCGAGTTCATGGCCTCCGCGAAGGCGCTGGGCGTGGACAAGGTCATCAACTTCAAGGTGGCGGACGACGGGTTCTCCAGCACCTCCGCCTACAACCGGCTCGTCGACCGGATCGAAGCGAAGGTCAGGGCGCTCGCCGCCCAGTATCCCGGAGCCTCGCACAAGTTCACCGCCGGCTGGCTCGAGCACACCGAGACGCACAAGGCGTGCAGCGATGTGGCCTACCGGCTGATGAACGACGGCACCATCTCCGACGTGCGCTTCAACCACGTCTACGCCTACCAGCATCCCCGGGAGGAGCGCGCTGACGGCGCGGCCTACGTGCTGACCATCCCCGGCTCCCACATGACGATCAAGCGCAACGCCATGTACGCCTACAACACCTGGGACCCGAGCCGGAACCTGTACGCGCTGGGCTATCACAGCGTCCCGGAACTGCTGGAGGCCGCGCACGCCGATCCGCGCGAGTTCGTCCACACCCTGCCCTCCGACTACCGGCCGGGCAAGGGCAACTGACCGTCGAGAAGCACCACCGGCAGACCGACCGACACCGGCCGACGGCACCGAGCCGCGGCCCCTCACCACTCACGGGGAACCTTTCATGAACGCCTCACGTCACCGCTCCATGCTGCTCGCCGTCACGGGCACGGCTCTCGCCCTGTCCCTCACCGCCTGCCAGGACGGATCGGGCACCAAGTCGTCCTCCAAGGCGGCCTCTTCGGCCCCAACGGCGTCGTCCCCGGCGGCCACCGAAACGTCCGACGTGACGGATGCGACCGGCTCGGCGGGATCGAAGGCATCGGCGGGCTCCACCGGCACCTCCGCGGGTTCCGCCGGCACGACCGGCAAGCAGGCGGCCGCCTCCACGCCGGTGTGCGCGGCAGGGGATGTACGCGTCACCGCCGCCAAGCAGGACGGTCCGCCCTACACCCATGTCGTCCTGACCGCGACGAACACCACCCGGCACTCCTGCCGGCTCACGGGCTTCCCGCACATCCAGTTCCTGGAGAGCCACAAGCAGGACGTTGCGGCCGTCGCCAAGAGCAAGCCGGCCACACCGGTCGTACTGACGGCCGGCGCCCCGGCCTACGCCCTGGTGAAGCTGTCGGACGGCGGGGTCGACGAGACCAACGAACCCGTGTCGGCGTTCGCCGTCATGCTGGAGGGCGACTCCACGGTCATCACCGTCGCCGCGCCCGGAAGCGAGGGCATCGCCGTCGACCCGGCGAAGGCCCTCACCGGCTACTGGACTCCCGAACTCCGCAACGGCGCGGACGACTTCTGAGTCTGCTCGGGTGTCACCGATCCCGCGCCTTCAGCTGCACAGCGCCCCGGACCGCCAGGAGGGGGGGGCGGGGCGGGCGGGGCCGCGGGCGCGCCCGGCGGCCAAGAAACACAAGCGTCAGGTAATAAAGATTAAATAGTGCGAGGGGAGGGTGGGGGGGGGGCG
>NZ_JBIBSY010000002.1:784533-848705 GCF_043078065.1 Streptomyces sp. NPDC015532
TCTTCTGTGTTTGTCGTGCTGGGTCCCCCCGCCCCCGCGCGGAACGTTCCCCCCCCCCCCCCCCCCCCCCGCCCCCCCCGCGGCGGGCCCCCCCCGGGCCGGCCTCCTGGACCAAACGAACTGTGCGTATCTCGTAAAGATGATCTAAGGTCGCGCTGTTCTTCGGGAGGGGATGGCGCATGGTGCGTGGGGGGCGGTGGGCTGTGCTGTGCGTGGCCACAGTGCTGATGCTGACAGGGTGCGGGCACCGATGGGTCGAGGACAAACCTGCCTTCGAGAGCGCGGAGAAGCTGCCGGAAGAGCTCGGGAAGGACGGCACCACCATCCTGGTGGGCGACCCGGACGCGAAGGTGACCGTGCACCTGTACGAGGATCCGCGCTGCCCGGTCTGTGAGGAGTTCGAGACCACCGGCGGTTCCCCGCAGCTGCGGGAAGCGACGCTCGATCGCCAGACGGTCACCGAATACACCCTGGCCTCCTTCCTGGACGACAGGCTCGGCGGCAGCGGCTCGAAGAAGGCGGTCAACGCACTGCGGGCAGCACTGGAGGAGGGCAAATTCGTGGAGTACCACGAAGTGCTCTACGCCAACCAGCCCGAGGAGAGCGTCGACGGGTTCACCGATGCCCGTCTGCTGGAACTGGCCGACCAGGTAGAGGGGTTGCGCGGTCCGAAGTTCAACGCGGCCGTCAAGAGTATGAAGTACCGCTCCTTCGTCACCGCGTCCGAGAAGGCGTACGAGAAGGCTGGTGGTGCGAAGGATCCCGACGGGCCGGGGACGCCCACCGCTGTGATCAACGACAGGCAGATCCCGTCGGAGCACAACGGCGTGCTCTTCGACGGCGATGTCTTCGCCGAGCTGCTGCAGGAGATCCACGCCAGTCCCTGGGAGTGGGAACAGACCGCCCTCTGAACCCGTCAGCGACGAGGTGCGGCTGCGAGGCCACCGCCATGGGCCATGACGGGCCTTGCCAGAACAGGCGTCCTCGCGGAATCGTGCCCGCTCCCCGTTTCAAGAGCGAAGCCAGGCGAGGCTGCGCAAGCACGCCCGGCAGGCAGGCAGGCAGGCAAGCAGGGGGCGACCTTGGACGGGCCGGAAGGGCCCCCGCAAGGTCGCCCCCTGTTGCTCAGCTGTCGGCCCCCGCAGACTCCTCGCCGTGCCGGTCGACGACGGCGCGCCGGAGCACGGCCGTGCTGCCCATCAGCGTGTCGGACGTGATGCCCTTCTGCTTGTCGTGGGTGATGAAGCCGCGCGCGCCGAGGAACGCGAGACTGCGCTTGTCGAAGATCCATTCGTCACGCGTGGCGGAGGAGGCGTCCTCGCGCGTGATGGCGATCCCGTGCCGCCCGGCCACGTCGACGGCGTCCGGGATCTCCTTGACGCCCGGTATCCTCGCGGCCGCCTTGTACAGCGCGGCGGTGTTCCGCGGCGGCATGAGCGTCTGGCTCAGCAGGTCGCCGATCAGGGAGAAGACGGCCTGCTCCCTGGACTCTCCGTCGGACACGCGGACATCGCGGCGCAGCAGGGCGAGCAGGGCGTCGGGGTCGGTCGGCAGCGAGGACAGCCATGTGTACGTGGGGTGGTCGATGCCTGCCGGGACCGCGTCGGTGGACTCGATGGGGATCGTCTCGTCGGGCATCACGGCGTCCTTGCCGGACTCGCGCATCCAGCCGAGGGTCTTGAGGGGCCTGGGGTCCTGCGAGGTCCACGTCTCCACCGTGTGCGGGGCGCCGAGTTCCACGGGCCCTTCGAACGTTCCCTTGTTCGACACGGTCAGGTTCCTGACGTACACGAACTGGTCGTCCCTGACCGGCGTGACGTCACTGGCCATGGCGGCGACGGCGATCCGGTGCAGGGTGAGCGAGGCGTTCTGGGCGTGTGCGCTGCCGCCGGCGGCCCGGTCCGCAGGCGCGGGGCCGAAACCGCCGCCGGTGCCGTTGAGGGTGAGGGTGAGGGCCAGTGCTCCGGCCAGCACCGTCGAGGCGAGAGGCACCAGGACGGCCGGACGCGTCAGTCGGCGGCGCGGGGCCGGGACGGCGCGAGCGGGAGTGGGGGCGGCGGCGGGAGTATGGCCGAGGTCTTGGTCGATCTGCTGCATCAGGACGTCCTTGTAGTGGAGGTGGCGCTCCGGCGGGAGGTCCCATTCGGCCGGCGCGGACAGCAAATCCAGCGCGTCCTCGGTCCGTCGACCGTCGGTGTTCATCGGGTCTCCTCCTGCAGGAACAGGGCCGCGAACGCGGCCTCACTCTCCATCTCTCCACGGGGGCCGGGGGGTTCCGTCCTCGCGCTGTCCTGCCCGGAGCTGAGCCGGGCGAGCCGGGCCCGGGCGCGTGAGAGCCTCGACCGTACGGTGCCGACGGGGACCCCGAGCGTCTGCGCCGCCTGCCGGTAGTCGAGTCCGGCCGACACGCACAGCGCGAACACCTCACGCTCCTGGCGGCGCAGCCGGCCCAGCGCCTGGTGGACCAACGCGAGCCTGCGGGCGTCGTCGATCCGCCCCGCCGTCTCCTCCGCGAAGTCCTCCACGGGTCGTGGTTGCGGGCTGCGCGCGAGGAAGGCGAGCCGCCGGCGCAGGCTCCGGTTGGCGTTGCGCGCCTTGTGCGTGGCGATGCCGAGCAGCCAGGGCCCCAAGGATTCGCCCTCCGGCTCGACCCGCTCACGGCCGCGCCAGGCGGCGAGGAACGTCTCGGACATGACCTCCTCGGCCTGTGACCAGTTGCCGGTCAGCCGCAGGGCGTGGTTGTAGACCGCCCGCGCGTACTGGTCGTAGAGCTCGGCGAACGCCGCCCGGTCCCCCGCCCGTATGCGCGCACGCATGGATTCCGCTGGTTCTTTATGACTCACACTCGGTACTCTCCGCGCCCCGCCCGAAGTTCCTGTGGCGCGCGTCACGCCCCGATGCGATGGGCGCCCGCGACGAACAGGCCCGTGGCGTCCAGCCGTCTTTGTTGCCACCTTGCCTTGGATGCCGGTCGGTTCGGTGCCCAGCGTCCGGGGTTCGTCCGGGCACCGTACCGGGGGCCGTCGGGCATCGATCAAGGTGCGGGAAACCGCGTGGCATCGTGTGAACGGTCTCGGCCATGATGTGCGGTGTTGTCCACACAGAGGCGGTTGCCAAGTTGACGCTGTCCCCGGCCACGCAGGCCATACTCGACCGATGCTCCGGCGATGAGGCTCCTGGGGTGGCGTGGCGGTGGAAGTCCATGGCCGCCGAGACGGTGCTCCGGCACGGCGGTTCAGCCGATGCGGAGGCGCTCCTGCCGCTGTTCCTGTCGGCGCCCGCCGCGCACGAGGCGCTGGTGCCGGTCTTTGCGCGTCACGGCGACCGGCGGCTGGCCGCGCGTCTGCTGGAGGCGACGGTCGTCGGGGGCCGGCTGCGCGAGGACGTGCCGTCCGGCGTGCTGCACGCCGTGGGCCGCCTGGGCCACACCTCGGCCACGTCCCTGCTGTGGGAGCACGTCGACGGCTCGTACGACGTGTCGAAGGACGCGTGTCTTGGCCTGCTGCACCTGCCGTGCGAGGAGCTGCGGGGCGCGATCGCCGAGTCGCTGGAGAAGTACGAAGGGGCCGCACTGTTCCCCGAGTTCCTGCCCGTCCTCGCTCCGAAGACCGATGACCCGGCGTGGCTGGAGCGGCTCGTCGCGTGGGGCGGGAACCACGCTTCGGTCGACTGCAACGGCGGTCTGATCCTGGGGATCTCGCTGCACGGCGGCCGGGCGCGCGCCGCTTTCACCCGTCTGTTGTGGGATGTCCGGTGGGAGGCCTGCGGCTCCAGCACCGGATCGGCGCTGTGGACGTACGCGGGTACACGCGTGCTGGGCCTGGACCTGCCGCAGTTGTACGCCGAGCTGCGGGCCCGGTTGCGCGCTTGTGCGGACCCGGAGGTCCGGGGGGACGTCCTGCGGTCGTACATCACGCTGCTGCAGCTTCGGTGCGCACATGTCTGGACCGGTGTAGGGGCGGACGAGGCCCAGCCGGAGAGCTGCGACGCGCTGTACAGCGTGCTGTTCACCCCGGCGCCCGACGACGGTGACACGCTCACCGAGCTCGCCGACCGCGTCTTCGGCAGCGACGATCCTCTGTCGGACGAGGTCCACCATCTGGAGGCCGCCCTCCGCGCCGCGGCGGCACACGAGTGGGCGTTGCGCGCGGCCGCCTCACGCTGACGGGCACCGGGCACCGGGCACCGGTGATTCCCGGCGGGGACGGCTGTGCCCCGTCGGGTACCGCCGTCGTCGTACTGGGCCCTCGGGAGGAATCCGACTCCCCCGAAAACGCCGGCCTTGCCCTTTCGAGGGCCTTGGCGCGGGCCCGGCACCCCCTCCTGAGACCGATGAGCAACCTTCGGTTGCGTAAGACGGCGGCGACGCCTATCGTGATGTGCAACCAAAGGTTGCGGAAGGGGTAGGTGGGACTTCTGTCTGCCCGCCTGGCGGCGGGTCGCCATGCAGGCGGCGGGCGCGCGATGAACACCGGCGTCGACGACGGTCCGTGGTCGCGATCGGCGACCCGACCCGGCGCCGCATGATCGACCTGCCGCCGGCCGAGGGGCGGGGCACCGCTCCGACCCTCAGCGCCCGTCTGCCCGTTCGCCCGCCTGCCCGTCACGAGGCAGGCCGTGGGACGCCCGGCCGCGGCGCGTCAAGGGCATCGCCGGGGCGCTCCAACGAGCCAAGAACGCGAAGAAGCAGCGAGCCGAGAACGCGAAGAGAAGAAGTGAGGAGATCGAGATGGCGGACATCCTGCACCGGGTCGGCACCACGGCAGCCCGGGAGACGGTCTATCAGGCACTCACCACGGTCGACGGTCTGGCCGCATGGTGGACGACCGAAACCGCGGGCAGCGGCGACGACGTGCTGCAGTTCCGCTTCGGCGACGTCGGCGGCTTCGACATGAAGGTCCTCGAACTGCAGCCGGACGCCCGGGTGCGGTGGGAGGTCGTCAGCGGTCCCGAGGAGTGGGTCGGCACCACGGTGACCTTCGACCTCAAGCAGGAGGGCGAGTGGACGATCATCCTGTTCGCGCACGAAGGGTGGCGCGAGCAGGTGGAGTTCATGAACCACTGCACCACCAAGTGGGCCCTGTTCCTGATGAGCCTGAAATCCCTGGTGGAGACGGGCACAGGCGCACCGCACCCGCACGACGTGCGGATCAGCAACTGGCACTGACCCGTCCATAGGAGGTCGACCGCCCCTGTCCTGGACAACTCCCGGACAGGGGCGGTCGACAAGTGCGCTGTCCAGGGGCGGTCGAACCGGCTCGGCCACCATGGGCTGGTGAGCTCACGGGCAGACGATCTCCTTGAGGGGGACACGGACCCTCCTGTACGGTACCTATATGCGCTTTTTCTCCTTTCTCTGAGTCCGGGCACGGCTGACATCGCCGTTTCTGCTGCCCGCGGACCCTTCGTATTCCCAGGGAAAGTCTCATGCGCGATCGCGCCCATACCGCTGTGCCCGCCTCCGTGGCACAGCTGTCCGTCAAGGACGTCACCAAGTCCTACGGCACCCGGACCATCCTCGATCAGGTGTGCTTCACCGTCCGCCCGGGCGAGAAGGCCGCCGTCATCGGCGAGAACGGCTCCGGCAAGTCCACCCTGCTGCGGCTGCTGGCCGCGGCGGAGGTACCGGACGCCGGGGAGATCACTGTCAGTTTCACCGGCGGCACCGGTCACCTCGCCCAGACCCTCGACCTGGACCCGGACCACACGGTGCGGGACATGGTCGATCTCGCGCTGGCCGAGCTGCGCGCCATGGAGAGCCGGCTGCGCGAGGCGGAGGAGCGGCTCGGCCAGGCGTCACAGGACGAACTCGCCGCGTACGGCGAGCTGCTGATCGCGTACGAGGAGCGCGGCGGATACGAGGCGGACGCCCGCGTGGATGCCGCCATGCACGGCCTCGGGCTCGCCGGTGTCACCCGAGAGCGTGTGCTCGGCTCGCTCTCGGGCGGCGAGCAGTCGCGGCTCGCGCTCGCCTGCGTACTGGCGGCCTCCCCCGAGCTGCTGCTCCTCGACGAGCCGACCAACCACCTCGACGCGGCGGCCGTGCGCTGGCTGGAGGAGCAGCTGCGCGCGCACCGCGGCACCGTCGTCGCGGTCACCCACGACCACGGCTTCCTGGAGAACATCGCCACCACGATCCTCGAGGTCGACCGGGATGCCCGCACCGTTCGCCGGTACGGCGACGGCCTCTGCGGATACCGCGCCGCGAAGGCGGCCGCCCGACGCCGCGCGGAACAGGAGTACGCGCGATGGGTCGATGAGCTGGCCCGCACCGAGGAATCGCTCGAAGCCTCGGGCAGGCGGCTGGCCGTCACCGGCAAGGACCCGAGGCAGGGCTTCGGCAAGCACCGCCGCTCGCACGAGGCGAAGCTCGGCGGACAAGTGCGTTCTGTTCGGGAGCGGCTGGCACACCTGCGGCGCAACCCGGTGACGGCACCACCCCAGCCGCTGCGATTCACGGCGGCCCTGCCGGCAACGGACGGCACGCGTCACGTCGGCCACCAGCTCGTCGAACTCGACAACATACGTGTCGGCGAGCGACTCCATCTGGAGGGGGCGCTGACGATCACGCCCGGGCAGCGGCTGCTGGTCACGGGCGAGAACGGGGCGGGCAAGACGACGCTGCTGCGTGTCCTGGCGGGCGACCTGGAGCCGGACGCGGGCACGGTGTGCCGTCCGGGCCGGATCGGGTACCTGGCCCAGGAACTGCCCGCGCGCTCCACGCGGCTCCCGCTGCTCGCCGCCTTCGCGGCCGGGCAGCCCGGGATGCCGCGGGAGTACGCCGAAGGGCTGCTGGCGCTGGGACTGTTCCGCGAGGAGGATCTGCACGTCCCGGTGGCGGAGCTGTCCGCGGGCCAGCGGCGGCGGCTGCAGATCGCCCGGCTGGTGACTCACCCCGTGGACCTTCTCGTGCTCGACGAGCCGACCAATCACATCGCGCTCGACCTGGTCGAGGACATTCGGACGGCGCTCACGGCGTATCCGGGAGCCGTGGTCGCCGTCTCGCACGACCGCGGCTTCCGCGAGCGCTTCTCAGGGGAGCGGCTGGAACTGCGGGGCGGCCGCCGGCGCTGACCCGCACGCTTGACCGCGGCGGGCACGGCGCTCACCGGATCGCCGGATCACCACGTCGGTGTTCTCCTCCGCCTGTGCCGGTGGGAGTGCTTCCTGGGGCGGTGTGATGCGGTGGCCCGCCCGGCCCGATCCATGCTGGACGCACGAGGGCGGTACGTCATCGCTCGTCGCAGGAAACGCCGGCGCCCGTTCCTCGCGGGAGTGCACCGATCGGCCGGGCTGGACGGTGCCGCCCCGGGCCGGGTCAGTCCGCCGGCCGCAGCCCGAAGGTGTCGGCCAGGCCGTCGGCGCCGTCCTCGGTCACATGGACGACCCGGGGGCTGGAGCCGTAGCGCAGCCAGCCCAGTGCGAAGAGCCGGGCGGTCAGCGCCGCGCCCACCGCGCCGGCCAGGTGGTGGCGCTGCTCGCTCCAGTCCACGCAGTAGCGGATCAGGGGGCGGCGGGCCGGCAGCCGGGTCAGGTCGACACCGAACCGGACCAGTCTTTCCTGGCCGGTCTCGGTGAGCCGGTAGTCGACGTCGTGTCCGTAACCGGCCGCGCCGTCGCGCACCGCTTCGCCGGGCCGATGGGTGCCGTCGTGTCCGGTGATCAGGCCGGTCTTGAGCAGGGATTCCAGCAGGCCAACGCCCAGTTGGCCGGCGAGATGGTCGTAACACGTACGGGAGCGGCGCAGGGCGCCGGCGGTGCTGCTCTCGCGCAGTGAGGTGACCGGGAGGGGCGGTGCGATGACGGCCAGGGCCTCCAGGGCGAGGCAGATGTCGGGGTCGGCCAGGCGGTAGTAGCGGCACCGGCCCGCGCTTTCCATGGTGACCATGCGTGCCTCGACGAGTTTGGCCAGGTGGGCGCTCGCCGTCGCGGCGCTCACGCCGGCCTCGGCGGCGAGCAGGCCGGCGGGCACTGCTCGGCCGTCGCTGAGCGCCTTCAGCATCCGGGCGCGGGAGGGATCGGCGATCAGGGCGGCTGCCCTGGCGATGTCGGGCTGGTGGTGTACCTGGTCCCGGCGCCGGCCGGTCGTCGTCCTGGTCATGCGGCCAGCGTAGTACGGCGACACTTCGACGGACGACGAAGTGTCGGAGCCCGAGACTGGCTCGCATGACCTCCACGGATCCCTCTCTTTCCCCTTCGCGCGCTCCTGTGGCCTCCGCCGGGGCGCCACCGGGCCGGCCGTCCCTCTCTTTGCCGCCGCTCATCGCGCTGAGTCTGGGCTCCTTCCTGGTGATGCTCGACGTCACGGTCGTGAACGTGGCTGTGCCCTCCATCCAGGACTCGCTGCATGCCGGCGCGTCGGACCTGCAGTGGATCGTCGACGGCTACAGCGCCTTCTTCGCCGGACTGCTGCTGCTCGGCGGCGGACTCGGGGACCGTTTCGGGCACCGCACGCTGTTCCTCATGGGCCTGGGGGTCTTCGCGGCCGCCTCGGTGGGCTGCGGGGTGGCGTCCTCGGCGCAGGTCCTGATCGCGGCCCGGCTGGGTCAGGGTGCCGGGGCCGCGCTGCTGATTCCCGCGTCGTTCGCCCTGTTGCAGGCGGCCTACCCCGACCGGGCCCAGCGTGCCCGGGCGGTCGGCTGCTGGGGGCTCGTGTCGGCCGTCGCCTTCGGTGCCGGACCCGCGGTCGGCGGGCTGCTGGTCTCGGGCTTCGCGTGGCGTTCGGTGTTCTGGGTGAACCTGCCCGTCGCCGCAGTGGCGGTGCTGCTGACCCTGCGTCATGTACCGGCTCCCGGCCGGCGGGCCCGGCCGGGCCGGACGGACCCGGCAGGTGTGGTGCTCGGCGTGGTCGGGCTGCTCGGGGTGACCGGTGCGCTCAACGAGGCGGGGAGCGTGGGGTGGTCGTCGCCAAAGGTGCTGACGCTGTTCGCGGGGGGTGTCGTGTCCCTGGCCGTCTTCGTCGCCGTCGAACTGCGTCTGGAGAAGGGCGCTGTGCCGCGGCCGGAGGGCAGGCGGCCGCTGCTGCCGCTGTCGCTCTTCCGCGACCTCCGGCTCACCGCGACGAACCTCATCGGGTTGCTGCTCGGCTTCGGCTACTACGGGATGCTCTACGCGGCCACGCTGTACTTCCAGCAGGAACGTCAGCTCAGCCCGCTGAGCACCGGGTTCGCCCTGCTGCCGTCGGTCTGCATGGGCTTCCTCGCGGCACCGCTGTCGAGCCGCCTGACCGCGCACAGCGGTCCCTATCCGCCTATGGCCGGCGCGCTGGCGCTCGGGAGCGCGGGTTTCCTGGGCTGGCTGGCGGCAGGTCCCGGCACCTCCTACCCGGTGCTGCTGTTCGCGCTCATGGCGACGGGTCTGGCGACGCCCGTCACCGTCGTGGCCGCCACCGTGGCGGTCATGGAGGCGAGCCCGGCGGACCAGGCCGGCGTGGCGTCGGCCGTGTTCAACGTGTCCCGTCAGGTGGGCACCGCCATGGGTGTGGCCCTCTTCGGCACCCTTCTCGGCGCGACGGGCGGCATGACCGGGGGGCTGCACGCGGCGGCGGTCATCGCCTCGGCGGCGTTCCTGCTGGCGTCGGTACTGGCCGCGTCCACCGGGCGCCGGACCGATGCCGCCCGGGCCCGCTCTACTCCGCGGGGAGCCGTCGCCGGCCTTCCGGGGTGAAGGTGAAGGTCTGGCGGAAGGGCCCCGTTCCGAAGCGCACCGCGAGCAGGAGGGGTTCCTCGTGCTCGGGCGGCCATGCCTGCCCGGCTTCCGGAGCACTGCCGTTCCAGAGGTGGAAGGACACCATCGGGTCCTGCGGGTTCTTGGTCAGGTAGCCGAGGGTCTTGCCGTAGTAGGGGTTGTCGCTGCCGAACAGCATGGACGGGGTTCCGAACTCGGCGACGACGTCCGTCCACACGCGGTCTTCGCCCGCCCACCGGCGGACCGTACCCCGCAGGGCTGCGTACGCGTCACGGTCGAGTACGCGGTCGGGCTTCAGCCAACCGCGCTGATGCGCGAACTCGGCATACACCGAGGCGATGCCGTACTCGTAGTAGCGCTCCGGGATCAGATCGCGGAACACGCCTGCGACGCCGGTGCTGGACCAGGCGCCGCGCTCGTCCCAGACGCGCTGCTGCTCGGCCAAGGCCTCGGGCAGGCACTCCACGAACAGCAAGTGATCCATCAGCATGCGCAGGGCCAGTTCCGAATCCGTCCCGAAGATTCCGGGACGGCGCAGGGCGAAATTCAACCGATCGACGAGATACGCGCGTATCTCGTCGGAAGCCGCGAGCGATCTGGAAGTGGACACCCCGCAGTCTCCCGCACATGCCGCCGCACCGCCATCATGAGCCGATCTCCTGACCTCGCGGAAGATGGGCGTTGATGCCTTCCGCTGCCGTCCTGGCATCGAGGGCGCCCACCACGAAACGGCTCAGCGGCCGGGGCGCGCCCCGCCTGGTCCTGGACCGCCGCCCGGACCAACAGGCTCTCATTCCGCTGGCTTTGACGCGCCGGACAAGGCCTGCCGGAGTGCGGCGGCGGGGAAGGGCGTGCGCTTGCTGTGCGTGAGCAGTCGGTGATGAAAGTCGTCCAGGACGACCGCGTGCGAGGCGTGACGGTCGATGATCGCGCCGATGTCGGCCGGGACGCTGCCTGGTCGATGGCCGTCGACCCATTCGCGCAGGAAGGTTCCGTGGTCGGTGTCGCCACGCATGCCGTCCGGGAGGTGGTGGCGGAGCAGGTGGTTCGGTGCGTAGGAGCGGTCGTACAGGAGGTGATCGGCGAGGAAAGCGCGCTCCTCGGCCGAGAGTTCGAAGTCGCGGCTCAACGCGAGCCCGAAGTCCGCGAAGTACACGCGCCGGCCGTCGGTGAGCAGGTTGGCGAAGTGCGTGTCGAAGTGGACCAGTCCGCGCGCGCTCATGAACTCCGTTCCCCGCAGCAGCGCCTTCTCGATCCACCGATAGGGCGACTCGCCTGACGGTTCCGGCAGGGCCTCAGCGCGGGCCTTGCCGAGCCACTCGGCGAGTGTCTGCGGCACATGTTCCAGGAAGAGCACCAGGCTGAAGGAGGACCGTCCGATGGCTTCCAGTCGACGGCGCACGGCCGGCGAGCCCTCCCAGTGCGCCACGGCTCCCCCGACGCCCCCGAGTTCGTCGACGAAGCCGGCTGGGGGACTGTCGGGCAGAACACGCCAGTGATAGAGGAGCGGGAAGCCGTCATACTCGTTCTTCAGGGCCCAGCCCGTCGTCATGATGTGCGTGGCCAGTTCACGCCAGGCGCCGAACCCCGCCGACCCTGCCCCGTACTGGTAGAAGAGAGGAAGGTCGAACACGTTGGCGGTCGACCTTGCGTTCTCCGGCCGCAGCTCGATGTCCGTCAGCGGGACCCGCTTGACGAAGACGCGTATGCCGTCGACTTCCATCTCCGCCGACCTACCGCCGATGCCGGAGCCGAGGCTCGGCGCGGCGGCCACCGCGTCCTTGAGCCGACGGTCGCTGAGCAGGGACAGCCGTCCTCCCACGGTCGCGTAAGCGGAAACTCGCGCGGCATGCGCCGGCTCGGTCACGTCCATCGGTGGCTCCACCCCGACATGGTGCCACCCGGGGCACTGCGACTGAACCCGGGCGATGGCATCCCCCGGCGGTGAGGACCAGCTACGGGAAGGTGACCGGCGCTACGCGCTTGCGCGCCGTCGCGGACCGTCCGGATCTTGAGGCGGAAGCGGTCAGGAGTCTCGGCACGCCGCGCCAGGCGGCATCGTAGGGACCCAGGGCTCTCTTGGTCCGATCTCGTGCCTGGGGACGGGTCAGTCGATATCCTCGAAGTCCGTCCGGGCCACCGGCGGGGCTCTTTTCGGGGGAGGGGCATGCGGCCGCGTCTGGTGTTCGTGCACGGCATCGGTGGTCCGAGACAGCCTGCCACCGAACTCGCCACCTGGCTGCGTGCGTTGGGCGACGGCGCGGGTCTCGCCGGACACTCGCGGCACGTCTCCGATCTGGTCGGGGGCCGGTCCGCGGACTGCCGGTTCGCCTACTACGGCGATCTGCTCGGCCTCGGGAGCGCGCAGAGCGGCGAGGCGTCCCTGGACGAACAAGAGGCCCTCGGCGTCAGGGAATTACTCCTGGAGTCGATCGCCGAGCGGTCGACCGCCACCGCCGAAGACGACGAGCTGCACGTCCTGCGTCACGCGCGGGCCCAGCTCACTCCGGAAGGCACCCCGCAGGGCCTCGGCTCGGTCGCCCGGCAAGTGCTCGGCGCCGCCAACACGCTGCTGGCACTGCCGGGCGTACGCAAGCTCGGCGGCTGGGCCGGGGCGGGCCTGATGGTGGGACAACTGCGCCAGGTGACACGGTACTTGGGACGCGCGGAACCGGACGAGTCCGGCACGACGCTCGACAGCAGGATCCGGCGGCGCGTCCGGCAGTCCTTCGATCCGACCGGACCCACCATCGTCGTCGCCCATTCGCTGGGCACCGTCGTCGCGATGGAGGCCCTCCGCTCGTACGACGGTCCGGTCCCGCTCCTCGTCACGCTCGGCTCCCCCATGGGCCTGCGCGGCACCGTCCGGGACCGGATGCGTCCCCAGCCTCTCCAGGTTCCCGAATCGGTCGACGCGTGGCTGAACTTCTGGGACCGCGACGACCTGGTGGCCGGACTGCCGCGACTGGAGAAGTCCGTACACCCCAGCACCCGTTCGGTACTCCCCCTGACCCGACGCGTCGACTCCGACGGCGCCTGGGTCCATCCCGCCGCCAAGTACCTCGCCCAGCCCGGTGTGGCCGGCCCCGTGCTGGAAGCCGTCGCCGCGCACAGAGCGGCACCCGAGCGGTGACCGCGCCTCCCCGCCACGCCCTGGTCATCGCTCCCCAGTGCGCTTCCCTGGGCATTCTCGACGAGCTGAAGGACGCCGCGGCCGACCTGCGGGACGCTCTGACGCACCCCCGGAGAGGAACCTGCGACCGCAGTCCGGCGGTCAGGTCGGGACTCCTGTACGGCGAGGGCGTCCGCCGGGCCGACATCGACACGGCGCTGCGGGAGGCGGCCGAAGCGGCGGCCGAGGCAGGGGCCGTCCTCGTTCTCGCGTTCCTCGGTCATGGCAGCACACCGGGCCAGAACCCCACGCTCTACCTGATGGCCGGAGACTCCCGGGCCGAAGTGATCGGTTCCGCCCTCGACGTCGGCAGAATCCTGACCGAGGTGCTGGAGACCCCGGGACTGCCCGGTCTCCTCACCGTCGTCGACACCTGCCACGCCGGTGGCGCGACCCCTGACATCAGGGCCCTGGACGCCGGGGTGCGCCGCGGCGAGACCCGTTTCTCGCTGCTGATGTCGGCCGGCGCCGCCGAGGAGGCGTACCGGCTCGCCTTCACCACAGCCCTGGTCCGCGTGCTGACGGAGGGTGTGCCCGGAGCCGGCGAGTTCCTGTACGCGGCCGACGTGCTCGACGCGGTGCGCGAGCTCGTGACGGGCCAGAACCCGCGCCGGGTCGAACACGACGGGGCGCGGTTCGGCCAACGGAACTGGCTGGCCCGCAACGCCCGGCACGCCCGGGCGATCGCGTCGGTTCTGGGGCCCGTCGCGACCGAGCACCTGGAAGAGGCGCTGGCACCGCTGGGCGGCCCGGACCTCCTGCCGGTGCCCGTGACCGGCCTCCACACGCTGGACCGGCTGCACGAGCAGGTGGGCCGGAGCCGGCCGGACGACGCCTACGAGCGCGACTGGGCCCTGCGCGTCATCGAGGACCTGCGGGACGTTCTGGTGACGGTCGACCTGCTCACGTCCTGGCCGGGCGACACCCTGACGACCGAACGGCTGAGAACCGCGCTCGTCGGGGCCGCCGGGCGGTCCGAGGAACAGCTTCCGGACAGTGCTGGCGGCGAACTGCTGCGTGACGCGGTGGAGTTCCTGCACATACGGGCCCGCCGCCTGGGTGAGTCCCGGGCGGCCCGGCTCGCGCACTTCGTCGCCTCGCTGGCCGCGGAGGAAGGACTCACCCGGCACAGCCCCGCGCTCGCCGCCTGGGCGCGCCAGACGGGGGCCACCGTCGAACTCGGAGACGCCTTCAAGACCCTGCTGGCGGACGGCGCCGAGACGCGGATGCGGCTCATCGTCCACCTGCACACCGACCTCGCCGACGAATGGCCGGAGACCCTTGAGGCATGGCTGCTGGACGGCGGCGAGGAGCGCGGGCGCAAACAGGTCGGCTGCGTGCCCGACCAGTACGGCGTCGAGCAGTCGCTCCAGGAGATACTCCACTGGGCCTCCTCGAAGGGCAGCGCGCCTCCACGCCGGGTCGAGATCGCCGCGTCGGCCCCGCTGCTGCTGCGCTGGCGGCCCGAGCTGACCGATTTCGGGGAACTGCTGGGCGACAGACACGACGTCGTCCTGCGCTGGAGCGCACGGTTGTGCCCGCCCAGACATCTGTGGTGGATCAACGATCGGGCCCGGCAGCAGCTCACGGCGATGAACGCGAACCGGGCCGGGCGCGCGCCGGTGGACTGGCTCAGCGCCCGGGACACCGGCCGCTCCGAGGAACTGAAGACCCGGTTCGTACGCCGGAGATACACCCAGGCCGTCGGTGTGGGCCATCGGCCGCAGAAGTTCGCGCACATCATGGACATCCTGCTGGCCTACGCCCCGATCGTGCTCTGGCCCGGCACCGAGGGCCGGATGCCCCGAGGGTGCCGGGACAGCCTCGACAAGTACTGGCACCTCCTGCCCAAGGAGTTCAGCGAGGCCTACCGCCGCAGTTGGGCGCGCACGTCCAGGGCGAGGCGCGAGAGCCGGGACGATCTGGCGCTGTGGCGCAGCGTGTGGCACGACATCGAGTGGCTCGACTTCTGCGACCTGTTCGAGCCGTTCAACGAGGGAGGACAGCCCACATGACCTGGCAGCCGCTCTACGTCGGCGACGGCATCCCACGCGATGTCGACCTCGGCGACCCGCCGCCGTGGCGCAGCTTCCCCCGCCGGCCCCTGCACCGGCAGTTCCAGCCGCCGCCCGGACTCGTCGAGGCGGTCAACGCGGCCCTGATCCTGCGCCGCCCGCTGCTGGTCACCGGCCCCGCCGGTGCCGGCAAGTCCACGGTGATCGAGCAGGTCGCGGCGGAACTGAAGCTCGGTGACCCCTTGCGCTGGCACATCACCTCCCGCAGCACGCTCTCGGAGGCCCTCTACCGCTACGACGCCCTCGGACGCATCCACGCGCAGAGGCTGTCCGGCGCGGAGAGCGACGACATCGCGCCCTTCCTGCGTCTGGGCCCGCTGGGAACCGCGCTGCTCCCGGCCGAACACCCCCGGGCCCTGCTGATCGACGAGATCGACAAGAGCGATCTGGACCTGCCGAGCGACCTGCTCGACGTGCTGGAGCGCGGCGAGTACGAGATCCCCGAACTCTCCCGCTACTCCCGGGACCTCGTCGAGGTCCGCCACTGGGGAAGCGACGAGCGAAGCTCCGTCGAACGCGGGCGTGTGCAGTGCGACAGCTTCCCGTTCATCGTGCTGACGAGCAACGGCGAGCGCGACTTCCCCGCCGCCTTCCTGCGCCGCTGCATCCGCTTCACCATGCCGACGCCCACGGTCGAGGCGCTGCGGTCCCTGGTCGCGGCCCATCTGGAGGTCGGCCCGGAGGACCAGCGCGCCAGGACCGTCGACCGGCTGGTGAAGACGTACGTCGAGCGGGTCGCCGAGGGCCAGAGTCTGGCGATCGACCAACTGCTGAACGCGGCCCATCTGCTGACGGGTGACGCCGCCCTCTCCGGTGCCGACCGGCAGGAGGTCCTCGACCTGGTGCTGCGCGAGCTGTCTCGTGCCTGAACGGCGCCCCGGGGGGCCGGATCCGCTCGCGCGGGTGGTGGCCGCGCTGCACGCGGCCGCGCCGGATCTGGACGGCCCCGCGCTCGCCGACCTGCTGTGGCTCGCCTCGCGGCTGGGCGGGGGCGCCGCCGACGGTTCCTCTCCTGTCGCGGACACGCGGCCCGCGGCGGAACCGGGCACACCGCAGTCCACGAGCGAGGTACCGGAGTCCGGTGCCGCACCGGTCCTCGAACGGGCCGCCGAGTGGGCCCTGCACGAGCGGCTCCGCGGAGCGCGGGGCCGGGTCCGCGGCGAGGCCGTCGCCGCGTCCGGAGCGTCCGGTCTGCCGATGACCCTGCCGGTGACCCGCGCGCTGCGGCCCTGGAAACGGCCGTGGCAGCGTGGCCGCGCGGACGCCCTGGACATGGACGCCACGGTCGACGCCTACGCGCGCAGCGGAGAGCTGATCCCGCGGTTCCGGCCGGCCCCCGAAAGGTGGTTCGGGCTCATCCTGGTGGTGGACCGCTCCCCTGCCATGCAGGTGTGGCAGGAGGTGGTCGACGACTTCACGGCCGTACTGAACCGGCTCGGCGCCTTCCAGACCCTTCAGGTGTGCGATCTCGTGTTCGGGGAGACGGGGCCCGAGCTCCGCGACGGGCTGGGCCGCACGGTCGGACCCGGCCGGCTGCGTTCACCGGACGGACGGCGGCTCGTGCTCGCCGTCTCCGACTGCGCGGACCCCGGCTGGCGCGAGCCCAGGATCTGGCGGCAGCTGCGCGCCTGGGGCATGTCGTCGCCGGTCGCGCTGCTCAACCCGCTCCCGGTGAAGCTGTGGCGAAGGACGGGACTCGATCTGCCGGGCACGAGGGTGCTGCCCGGCCCGCCCGGCGCGGACAGCACCCGACTGGTCTTCGAACCGCCGCCGCTGCTGCCCGGAGGTGACCGGGCCGGCTGGCTGCCCGTACCGGTGCTGTCGCTGTCCCCGCACTCCGTCGGGCGTTGGTCGCGCACCGTCATGCGCAGGAGTACCGAGGGATGCGGCGCGGTACTGGTTCCGCGCGATGGCCGGCCGGCCGAGGAGCGTCTGGCGCCGCGTGCCGCGTCCGGCAGCGCGGACCGGTTCCTGCGGACCGCGTCGCCCGCGGCCGCGCGGCTCGCGGTGCTCAGCTCGCCGTTCGACGAGCTGAGCATCCGTCTGCTGCACCTCATCCGGCAGGAACTGGTGCCCGAGGCCGAGGTCGCCGACGTGTCCGAGCTGCTCACCAGCGGGCTGTTCCCGGTCCGCACGGACCGGGGCGGCACGGTGGAGCTGCTGGTGCCGAGGGCCGCGCAGGAGCGCCTGCGCAAGGAGCTCACCGAGAACGAGGTGTGGCGCATCAACCGGGCTCTGAGCCGGCACATGGCGTCCCACCAGGGCTGGAGCGGACCGCTGCCGGCAGTGGTCCACGATCCTCGGGGTCCGGTGGAACTCCCGGCCGGTCTGAGGTCGTTCGCGGAGGCCTCGCGGCGGACCCTGGAGCTGCTCGGGCTGCCGGAGGGCAGCGCTCCCCGTGCCCGGGCGGACGTCCAGGAGACCGAGCCGGCGAGGAGGCCTCCTCCTCCGGCGCGTTCCACGACGTCGCGAACGACGGCCAGGACGCCCTACTTCTTCCTGAGTTACGCGCACACACCCGCCTGGGGGCAGGGAACGGCTGATCCCGACCACTGGGTGAGCATGTTCTACCGGGACCTGTGCGCCCACATCCGGCAGATGGCATCGCTGCCCGCCGACGCCGACGTGGGTTTCATGGACCGTGAGATGAACGCCGGCGAGGACTGGCCCGACCGGCTCAGTGAGAACCTGGCGCACTGCCAGGTGTTCGTGCCCTTGTTCTCGCCACGGTACTTCGCGAGCGAGATCTGCGGCCGGGAGTTGTACACGTTCTCCGCACGCGTGCTGGAGGCACGGGCGGCCGGGGGCATCGGAACGGAGTCGCGGGTCGTCCCGGTGCTGTGGACGGGTGTCGACCACGAACAGCTCCCGGAGTCCGTGCACCACCTCCACGTCGGTCACGAGGCGCTCGGCGAACGGTACGCGGACAACGGCATCTACGGGTTGATCAAGCTCAACCGGATGCGCCCGGACTACGAGAAGGCGGTCCTCGGTCTGGCGCGACGCATCGTACGCACCGCGGACGAGGCGCCGTTGCCTCCCGGCAGGCCGCGGTCCCTCGCCAGCACGCCCAGCGCGTTCAAGCCGCGGGGCAGCGGCCCCCGCAGCATCCGTCTCACCGTGGCGGCGCCCACCCGGCACGACGTCGCTCCGCACCGTGACCCGGCTCCCTACGGCGCGTCGGCCCTCGACTGGAACCCGTACCACGAGGAGTCCACCCGTCCGATCGCGAGCGTCGCGGAGGAACTGCTGCGGGCGCTCGACTACCGCGTCACCGTCTCCTCCTTCGACGACGAGGAGCAGGAGGACGAGCAGGAGAGGGAGTCCGACGCAGGCCGCGGTTCGCCGGGCCCTTTGGGCATCCTGGTCATCGACTGCTGGTCACTCACCGACGACGAGCGCCGGGGCAGGCTGCGCGCCTTCGACGCGAGGGCCCGCCCCTGGCAGGCTGCCATCGTCCCCTGGGCGCACACGGACCCGCAGTCCCTCGGCGAGGAAGGGAGGGATCTCGTGCGGGATCTGGAACGGACGCTGCCGCTCACCATCGAACGGGGCCGCAGGACCGACACCCGGACAGCCGTCAACGGCGTTCCCACGCTCCAGGCGTTCACCTACGTACTGCCCAGCGTCGTCGCCATGGTGACCCAGCAGTACCTCCGGTACGCGGAGGCCCACCCGCCCTCGTCGCCGCCGCCTCCCCGGCCCCGCCTCATGGGCCCCACCGCCTTGCGGTACCCCTCCCCGGACGGCTGGGCCGACCGGGAGGACGACGCATGACGGCGGGGCGGGGCGGACGCGTCATCACCTTCTACTCGTACAAGGGCGGTACGGGCCGCACAATGGCCCTCGCCAACACGGCGTGGATCCTCGCGGCCAACGGCAAGCGGGTCCTGGCCGTCGACTGGGACCTGGAGGCCCCTGGGCTGCACCGCTATTTCCACCCGTTCCTCGATCCGCGTGCCCTCGGGGCCACCACCGGCGTCATGGACCTCGTCACCGACTACGCGTGGGCCGCGACGACGGAGGGCCGTCCGCCGGGTCCGTGGCATCGCGAATACGCCCGGGTGCTGCCGCATGCCCTGTCCGTCACACCGGACAGGCTGAACCTGACGTTCCCCGAGGGAGGTTCCCTCGACTTCCTGTCCACCGGACGCCAGAGCCGTGAGTACGGCCCGAACGTGACGAGCTTCGACTGGGACAACTTCTACGACCGGCTGGGCGGCGGCCAGTTCCTGCGCGCGCTGCGTGACGACATGAAGGCGACGTACGACTACGTCCTGATCGACAGCCGGACCGGCCTCTCCGACGCCGCCGACATCTGCACCATCCTGCTGCCCGACGCCCTCGTGAACTGCTTCACATTCAGCGACCAGTCGATGGCCGGTGCCGCCGCCGTGGCCGCCAGTGTCAGAGCCCAGAGCCAGGGCCGCGGAATCCGTCTGCTGCCCGTGCCGATGCGTGTCGACGACGGCGAGAAGGAGAAGGCGGACGCGGGGCGGGCCCTGGCCCGGACGCGCTTCGAGGGGCTGCCGCAAGGTCTCGGCGCCGCGGAGCTGGAGGCCTACTGGGGATCGGTGGAAGTCCCTTACCGCCCCTACTACGCTTATGAGGAGATCCTCGCCGTCTTCGGCGACGCTCCGGGCATCGGCACCTCCCTGCTGTCGGCCTTCGAGCGGCTCACCGCCGTGCTCTCGGACGGGGAGGTGTCGGCGCTGCCGCCGGTACCCGAGCCCGTGCGACGGCTGTGCGTCGACGCGTACACGCGAAGGCGCCCCGGGGCCGTACCGCACGGTGACGGTCCGGACGACGGCCGACCGGGCTTCGTCTAGACCCGCGAGCAGGCGCCAGGCCCCTCGGAAAGGCGTCGTCACGCGCCCGGGCTCAGCCCGGGGCTCGGAGGTACGCTGGTCTCGGCAACTGACTTCCCGCTCAAGATACAAGCGGGCCCCCAGCAGGCACCCTCGGAGTATCTTCATGGCATCACACCAGTCGCCCACCCATCGCTCCGCCGTCAGCCGGCGTGTCCTGCTCGCCTCCGCGCTGGCGGTGTCTCTCGCGGCGGCGGGTGTGGGAGGTGTCCAGGTCTCGCGGGCCGCGACGATCGACCCGTCCGCGGGGACCTCGAAGCTCGCGGCGTCCACCTGCGCCGACAGGACCTATTCGGCGATGACGGCCGCGCAGCGGGTCGGTCAGCTCTTCATGGGATCGGTCACGCCGTCCGCTCCGGACAGCAAGCGCATCGATGTCATGCGTCAGTACCACGTCGGCTCGGTGTTCCTCGCCGGGCGCAGCAACGCCGGGACGACGGCGACCAAGTCGCTTGCCGACAGTCTTCAGGCGAAGGCGGACACCGTGGCCGGGCATCGTGTGGGCCTCCTGATCTCGACCGACCAGGAGGGCGGACAGGTGCAGGTCCTCAGGGGCCCCGGCTTCTCGACCATCCCGAGCGCGCTGACCCAGGGAACGTGGACGACGACGAAGCTCCAGAGCGAGGCGGCCGTGTGGGCCAAGGAGCTCAAGACGGCCGGTGTGAACCTGAACCTCGCGCCCGTCGCGGATGTCGTACCGGCGAGCCTGGGCACGGCCAACGCTCCGATCGGCCGGTACGACCGCGAGTTCGGTCACACGGCCGCGACGGTGGCCCCGCACAGCAACGCGTTCCTCGCGGGCTCCACCCAGTCCGGGGTGCTGGCCACGCTCAAGCACTTCCCCGGACTCGGCTATGTCCGGGGCAACACCGACACCACGGCCAACGTCGTGGACACGGTGACGACGAGCACGAGCCCGAGCGTCACGACCTTCAAGTCCGGCATCGACGCCGGGGCGCCGTTCGTCATGATCTCCTCCGCGACGTACAGCAAGATCGACCCGAACAACCGGGCCGCGTTCTCCTCGACGGTGATCCAGACCATGCTCCGCAAGAACATGGGGTTCAAGGGCGTGGTCATCTCGGACGACCTCGGGAACGCGGTGGCGGTGAAGGCCGTGGCCCCGGGTGACCGCGCGGTCAAGTTCCTCTCGGCCGGGGGTGACGTGGTCCTGACCGTCGAACCGAATCTGATCCCGGCCATGACCAAGGCGGTGCAGAGCCGGATGACGCAGAGCGCGGCCTTCAGCTCGCAGGTGAGTCAGAGCGTCCACCGCATCCTGAACGCCAAGCAGAAGGCGGGCCTCCTCTCCTGCGGCTGACGGGGTCGCACCCAGGCCGTGCCCGACGGACCCGGGCCGGTCCGCAGGTCCCCGGCCGCCCGGATCGGCGACCGGGGAGTGTCCCGGGGAGGTCCTGGTGTCCACCCGGGACGGCTGCCTCCCGTGGCCGGAGGTCCGCTCCCGAAGTGACCACGGCGCGGTGAGACCGACCACCGCGCTGCGGGTCACTCGGTGCGCAGCGCCGTGGCCGTACGGACCTTGGCCGCCCATCCCGCCGGGACCATCGCGCCGGACAGGGCGACGAGCACCCCGGCCAGGCCCAGCAGCACCAGTTGCGTGCCGTCGTACACATCGAGCACCGAGGGCGGAAGGCGGGTGCCCGCGGCCTCCCCCATGACCGGCAGGACATAGCCGTGCAGCGCGAACCCGGCCGGGACCCCGATCAGCCCGCCGACCACACCGATCCCGGCCACCGAGGCGAGGACGAGACTCACGGTCTGGTTCGGAGACATGCCGAGCGCCTTGCACACTCCCAGGTCGTGGACGCGCTCGCGGGTGTCCAGGACGACGGAGTTGAGGACGCCGAGGCCCGCCACGGAGACCAGCATCAGGGTGAGCAGCGCCGCCATCGCCTCCAGCAGGACGATCATGTTCTCGCCCTCAGGGGCGGATTCGGCGAAGGCGTCGCCGCCCAACGGCTTGAGCACCGCGCCGAGCTTCTGCGCGTAACCGGCCGGGGAGACCCCCGACTTGACCTCGATGTGGAAGGCCTGCGGCTCCGCCTTGGCGAAGGTGTCGAGATCGGCGTGGACCCGCATACCGTCGTCCGACGTGTCGAAGGCCTCGCCGACGATACGCAGGCTCACCGTCTCCTTCTGGAACGTCACCCGCACGGAGTCGCCGATCCCGGTCCCCGTCCGCTCCAGGAAACCGGTGGGCACCACGACCTGGCCCCGGCCGGAGAGCCAGTGCCCCGCGATCATCTCGTAACTGCCGGGACGGGAATCACCCTGGTAGAGGGTGGCCCGGACGGTGCCGGAGATCCCGGACACCGTGGCGTCGCCCGTCGTCGTGCCGTAGTACGAGGCGGTGCCGGACCGCGCCGCGATCGCGGCCCGCACCGCGTCCGGATCCGCCGGCTCCTGCCGGCCCGGCCCCGAACCACCGGGCGCCTGCTGGGAACCGGCCGTGGGCGGCTTCCGCTTCTTCTCCGGCACGCCGGGCCCGGAGCCGCCCGGCCCACCGCTGACGGCGGTGACATCGGCGCTGTTCTCGGGATCCTGCGCGCTCGCCACCGCGTTGAGGGACTGCGTCAGTCCCACCGCGAACGTCGCGGCGACCGTCCCGAACGTCACCGCCAGCACCATCGCGATCGCCCGCACGGGATGCGCGAAAGGACTCGCGAGGCCGTACGTCACCGGCCGTGGCAGCGGCAGCCGCCCCGCCGCGCGGTGCGCCCACTGACCGCGCGCGGTGCGCGGCGCCCTGCCGACGGCGATGGCCTCGACCGTACGCAGCCTGCCGGCCCGGAGGGCGGGCACCAGCGCGGCGATCGTCACCACGAGCAGCGCGCCCGCCGGCACCACGACGTCCACCTACCAGGCCACCGAGAGCGACACCGTGCCGTACACGGACTCCGTGTCCTCCAGCAGCGGCACCGCCAGCAGGTTCCCCAGGACGACCCCGAGCGCGATACCGGCCGCCGCGGGGATCAACGCCTGGGCCACATAGGCCCGTACGACCTCGCGCGGAGTGAAGCCGATGGCCTTGAGGATGCCGATCCGGCGCAGCCCGGTGCCGACGGCGCCGCTGATCACGCTGCCGATGATGATCACCGACATGACGATGCCGAGCACGCCGAACGCGAACAGGAACGGGATCGTGGCCGCCGCACCCTGATCGACGGCGCGTTTGGTGTCCAGCCACGACTGGGTACCGACGAGTGCCCCGGCGGGCAGGGCGGCGGCGAGCTTCTTCTTGTCGGCCGCGATCTGCGACGTCGTCGCCGCGGAGTCGAAGCGGTAGAGCATCTGGCTCGCCAGGACGCTGTCCCCGGTCGCGAGCGACCTGACCTGGGCCGGGGTCGCCCAGACCTCGGCGCTCCCGCTCGCGGACAGCGCGAAGCCGACGACGGTCAGCTGCTGCGCGTCCGCGGCCTCGGAACTCATCAGGGTCGAACCGAGCTCCAGAAACGGGCCGGAGAACGAGGCGGACAGCACGATCTCACCCGAAGTGCGCGGCCACCGGCCCGACTTGAGGTCCAGCGCGTCCACGTCCTTTCCCGGACCTGACCGTCCGACCAGCGTCAGCGCGGGCAGGTGTCCGCCGTCCTGGCCCACCGGGCTGATCGTCGTCGACGGGAACGGTCCCGCGCTCGCGGTGACGCCCTCCAGGTCGCGGGTACGGGCCAGTTGGGCCGCGCTCGCCCGGTCCGGGTCGAGCTGCGCGGTGAGGTGCGCCCCGTGCTGCCGCGCGAAGGCGTGGTCGAAGGGAGCGTTCGTGGCGACCATGAGGGAGCCGGCGACCACGGCCGAGGCCACGGCCATCATGGTGGCCACGGCGATCACCAGCGTCTGGACGCGTCGTCTGCCGACCCCGGAACGCACGACCCGGCCGAGGGCACCGCTGCCGAACCGGATCATCGGACGGCCTCCGCGCGCGTGTCGACGGCCACCTTGCCGTCGACCAGATGGATCGTGCGCTGCGCGCAGGCCCGGGCCAGTTCCAGGTCGTGCGTGACCAGGACGACGGTCTGCCCGCCGCGGTGCAGATCCACGAGCAGCTCGCGGACCTCCTGCCCCGACGCGGTGTCCAGCGCGCCGGTCGGCTCGTCGGCGAGCAGCAGGGCGGGCTTGTTCACCAAGGCCCGTGCCACCGCGACGCGTTGGCGCTCGCCTCCGGACAGCCGCCCGGGGTAGGCACGGGCGTGCTTCTGGATTCCCAGCACCTCCATCAGCTCCCCGGCACGGGTCGCCGCCGCCCGCCGGGCGGTCCCGGTCAGCTGGGCGGGGAGCTGGATGTTGTCGGCGACGGTGAGGTCGTCGAGCAGATTGAAGAACTGGAAGACCATGCCGATCCGTTCGCGGCGGAACCGGGCCAGCGCGTGCTCGCTCAGCCGGTCGATGCGCTGCCCGGCCACGGTCACCGCGCCCTCGCTGGGCCGGTCCAGACCGGCGATGAGATGGAGCAGCGTGGACTTTCCGCTGCCGGACGGCCCCGTCACGGCCAGGGCCTCACCCTGGGCCACGCCGAGATCGACCGGGCCCAGCGCCGGGGTGTCGGCGCCGCCGTACCGCTTGGCCACGCCCTCCAGTTCGATCACGTGATTCATGGGTGTGTCCGTCCTTCAGGGCCGAGGAGCCGATGTCCTGTGCGAGTCCGGTGACCGTACGGGCGGAGGCGGCGGCGGCGCGTCGGCCGTGGCACCGACATACGCCCCTCCCCGCGGAGGACCCGGCGGCGGGGTCATCCTCGAGGAGTACGCCTGGCGGACAGGTGCGCCGGTCACGCAGGTGGACGTGGAGCCGTACCGCGGGGCCGCACAATGTGCGGATGGAGAAGGAGGACCCGTACGGGCGGCCGCACGACACGTCGTGGGCGGACACAGAACGGGAGCGGGCCACCCCGTGGCGGGAGCGGGCCGGCGACGTGCTGCGGCCGGGGACGTGGTGGACGCACCTGCGCGAGGCGATGCGGCCGGAGGGCGAGCCCGCCCCGCTGTCCCGGCGGGCGGTGCGCCTGGACGTGGTGCTGGCGGTCGTACTGACCGTCGTCGCGCTCGTCGTGGCGGCGCGCTACCCCGGGGACGGGCCGGTACGGATCAGCTCCCGGGCCGTGACCACGAACCGGCCCGAGTTCCCGTACCCGTTGCCGCCTCAGGCCCCGCCGCCGGGTGCCGCGTACGCGCCGGAGACCTCCGGGTCCTCCGCGCCCTGGGTCCTGGTGGTGCTGTCGGCGCTGCCGCTCGCGGCCCGGCGCAAGTATCCGCTGCTCGCGTTCGCGGTCATCGCCGCCGCCGCCCTGGCCCTGGCGGACAGCGTCTCCTGGATCAACGTCCTGACCTGCAGTATCGCCGCCTATGGAGCCGTCGCGCACAGCCGCTACCGGACACGGGCCCTGGCCGGGCTGATCGTCGCGGCCGTGCTGGCGGGTCTCGCGTTCCGGGACGCGGACCCCATGCTTCCCGGCTGGTCCAGTCCCGCCGTGGTGCTCCTGGTCGTCGGGGTGCTGGCGAGCCTCGTCCGGTACGGTCGCCTGCGGCTGGAAGCGAGCCGCAAGCGGTTCACTGACCTTCAGCGGACTCAGGAGAAGGCCATGCGCCGGGCCGTCGAGGAGGAGCGAGCCCGGATAGCCGCCGAGCTCCACGACGTCGTCACCCACAATGTGAGCGTGATGGTCATTCAGGCGGGCGCGGCGCGCAAGGTGATGGACGCCGCCCCGGAGCGGTCCAAGGAAGCGCTGCTGGCGGTGGAGGCCGGGGGCCGCGCCGCCATGGCCGAGCTCCGCCATGTGATGGGCCTGCTGGCGGGCCCGGCCGCGAGCGCCGACACCCCCGCCGACGGCCTGGAACCGCAGCCCGGCCTCGGGCAGCTCGACGCGCTCATCGAAAGGGTGCGGGCCGCCGGGACATCGGTGGACCTGACCGTCTCGCTGCCACCCCGGCCGCTGCCGCCCGGGGTGGAGCTCACGGCGTACCGCGTCGTCCAGGAGGCGCTCACCAACACCATCAAGCACGCGGCGGGCGCCGGTGCGACGGTGGAGATCGGCTTCGCCGGCTCCTGGCTGGAGATAGCCGTCACCGACATGGGGGCTGTCCGCGACTCGCCCCCGGTGGACGGCAACGGCCGCGGGCTGATCGGGCTGCGCGAACGGCTCGCGGTCTACGGCGGCAGGCTCACCGCCGGGCCCACGCTCACCGGCGGATACCGGGTCACGGCCCGGGTCCCGTGGGAGGCGGTGTGAACGGGCCCGCGCTGCGCGCCGTCATCGCGGACGACCAGGCCCTGGTGCGTACCGGCTTCGGGATGATCCTCGCCGCCGACGGCATCGAGGTGACGGCCGAGGCGGCGGACGGCGCCGAGGCCGTCGACGCCGTCAGACGCACCCGGCCCGACGTCGTCCTCATGGACATCCGGATGCCGCGGATGGACGGCATCGAGGCCACCCGGCGCATTCTCGGCGGCGGCCCCGACGGCTCCGAAGGCACCCGGGTCATCATCCTCACGACGTACGACCTCGACCACTACGTGTACGCGGCGCTCACCGCCGGAGCGAGCGGCTTCCTGCTCAAGGACGTCACGCCCGAGCACCTCGTGGCGGCCGTGCGCCTCGTGCGCTCCGGCGACGCGCTGCTCGCACCGACGATCACCCGTCGGCTGATCGAGCGCTTCGCGCACCGTCAGGAGTCCCCGCAGGCGGGTCTCCACCGGGATCTGTCCGAGCTGACCCCGCGCGAACTGGAGGTGCTCCGCCTGCTGGCGACCGGCCTCAGCAACGCCGAACTCGCGGACCGCCTGTTCCTCAGCCCGACCACGGTCAAGACGCATGTGGGCCGCATCCTGTCGAAGCTCGATCTCAGGGACCGCGTACAGGCCGTGGTCCTCGCCTACGAGAGCGGTCTGATCTCCCCGCAGGGGCCGACCGGCACCAGCTGACGTCCTACGACCGGGGGGGCGGGGACCTGGGACGCCTCGGCGTCGACAACCGTCGTACGGCTCACGCGTCCACCGCCCGGGGAATCAGCGGCCCTTGACGGTCCTGGTCTCGACAGCGGGGATTCCCTTGTCCCACCAGTGGTTGTAGCGGCGGTACGGGGCCGGGTCCCGGTCCGCGAGCAGTGCCGCCAACTTCTCCGCCTCCTCGGTCAGTCCGCGCCAAGCCGCCTTGTCGAGCTTGCGGAAGGTGGTCAGTTCCAGGCCCGCGTCCGTCGTGCGCCACACCCCGGAGACCTGGCCGTCGACGAGCAGGGTCGGCAGGATGTCGCCGTTGCGCCGGACGACGAGCGGCCGGTAGTCCTGGGGCATGACCCGTCCGGGGAGGGCGTGGGCGAGCAGCGTGCTGTCCCACATCGGCAGCAGCCTCGGCGGCGCGGGGGTGTCCTCCGCGGGCACGGTGGCCCCCGGCAGGTCGTACAGGACGGCCCGGGCCGGTCCCGGAACCCGCACCACCTGGTCGCCGAGCTCGCTCAGCGCCTCGGTGATGACCGGGCGGCCCAGCAGGGTGAACCGGGCGAAGTCCTGGGCCGACGCCGGTCCGAACGCGCGCAGATAGGCGAGCAGGAGCCACCGCACGCCCGCCGCCGCGTCCTGTGTCGCGGCTCCCGGGACAACGGGCGAGGCGAGGTAGGTGTTCGGCAGCCTGAAGGACCACGGACCGCCGGTCGGCGCGTGATGGATCGGCGCGTACGTCCTCAGGGCCCACCACAAGCGGTGCGCCTGTTCGCCGTAGTGCGCGGTGACCTCCCCCTCCACGTCGGCTCCGGTGTGAGGGCCCGCCAGGAACTGTGCGAGCTTCGGGAGCAGCGTGTCGGCGTCGTCGTCGGTCAGTTCGGTCGAGGTGAAGCGGCGGTCGTACAGACGCGACGCCCGCAGGCTCCGGGCCATGGCGGCGTGGTACGGCGCGTAGTCGTCGGCGTGGACGGCGTGCAGGGTGATCCGCATGAGGGTCGCCTTCACGATCCGGCGCTCCGTGAACGCCGCGTCGAGATCCTCGGGCGCGAAGGCCTCCACCCGGTTCCACAGGGCCACGTACGGCGACGCGGGTGCCTGTGCCTGGACGGCGCAGACGTGGCGGACCGCCTCCGCCACGTCCAGGCGCCTGCGCTCCAGGAGGAGCTGACGGTCCAGGGTCGCCAGGGTGAGCTGCCGCGCGGTGAGGGTCACGCCCGGATTATCCCGCCAGGCCGGCACCGGCGGCACCATCAGAGCATCGTGAACCGCTACGCGACCCGGCAGTAGACAGCTCGGCCCTGGAGCCGGGCGCTTCTCGCGAGAGCGGCCAGGTCACCGAGGATCACGGACGCGATGTCCGTGTCGATGACCTCGCCGTCCTCCGCGCGCAGGGCGGCCCACGAGGCGGCGGCATCGTCCAGCTCGGGCCGCTCGGCCTCGGCGAGTGCCGCGAACAGTCGGGGGGAGAAGGCGAAGACGACGCACCCGTCGTCGTCCTGGCCGGCGACGAGACGAGGCTCGCCCGCTTCGACGAGATCCTCGAAGCTGCCGCCGGCAAGAAGGCACTCCCACTCGACCGCGGCTTCCTCGGGATCGAAGTTGCCGAAGGAGAGCGACTCGAACGGGTGTCGCGACCCGGTCCGCAGCACCAGAGCCGCCGCCGCGTCGTCCGGAGCGGCGAAGAACTCGACGATGGTGCTCATCCGAACATCACGCCGGACCGCCCCCTCCCGTGATCGGCCGACGGACTCCCGGTGGGCGACGATCGTCCCCGCGCGGGTGGGTGACCGTCGCTCACCTGCCGGGCCTGTCGCCCTCGTGTCGCCTGGGGACCGGGCACCCGCCGGGCGGTGTCCACTCGGTTCAAGGCACCAGGTCCCCGAGCACACGTCGGGCGACGGCGCGGAGTTCCAGGTCGTCGTGAATGATCTCGGTATGGCTGCCCGACCCCACGACGCGACGATCCCCGTCGGCGAGCAGCCGGACACGGTCGAGCTGGGCCGGGGTGAAGGCCGCGGGGCCGATGGCGGCGAGGGCGTGGAGTGCGGCCAGCGCGGGGCGCAGATGCCCGCCGGGCACGACGGCCGGAAGGACGCGATCGACAAGGTCGGTGAGCGGGACACCGGCGGGTCGGTCGGTGCCCGGGTGCACGGCCACGAGTGCTCGCGCTGCGGCCGCCGCCGTGTCCGGTCGGTCCAGCATCGCCAGCAGGTGGGGAACGGCGGGCCTCGCGTCGGGGCCGAGGAGGACGGCGACCTCGGCCGCGCTGTTCGCCGCCTGCTCGCCCCAGGGTCTGGAGGCCCAGGTCAGGCCCTCCAGGACCAGGGGCAGCACGCTCTCCTGATCCCCGGTCAGCTCCCGGACCGCTCCGGCCGCCGCCAGCCCCGCCCGGACCGCCGCGACGCTCGTCCGGGTCTCCGGCGGCTCGGCCGCCATGGCCGAGAGCCGGGGCAGCAGTGAGCGTGCCTGTGCGCCGAGCGAGACGGCGGCCCGGACCCACTGGTCGCGCGGTTCGCTCCGCTCGCCGAGCGCCGGTCCGAGGACGGCGACCAAGGCACCGGCGTCGCCCGTCAGCGCGTGGAGCGCGGTCGCGGACGCCACACGGCCCGGCCGGGGGCCCGCCTCCGCGGAGGTCCGCAGGGCGGTGATCACGTGGGGATCGAGCTGGGCGTCGGCGACGGCGGCGAGCGCCCGGCCGGCCACGGAGGGGCGATGTGGCAGGACATCCAGCAATTCGGGTATCGCGGCGCGAGCGGAGCGCCCCCAGCCGGCCAGGAGTCCCGCCAGGTGGACCGGTTCGTTCACGGTCGTGAGCCCGTCCGTCAGCAGCGACCCGCGCCTGCCTCCTCTCGTGATGTCGGCCGTCACCGCGGCCAGGCGCTCGCGGACCGCGTCGAGCAACGGCGTGGTGCACGGCAGCGGAGCCGGTGGACGGCGTGTGGACGCGAGCGCCGAGGCGGCTTCCAGGGCGAGTGGCCGCTGTGGCAGATGACGGGCGAGGAGATCCGACGCCTCGGGCGCGCCCAGCGACACCAGTACCGCCAGGGCGAGGTCGGCCACCTCGCTCGTCCCCTCGGCGAGGGCGACCAGTGCCGGAACCGCCTGCGGAACGGGCTCGCCCCACTGGCTCACCGCCTCAAGGACGTAGGCGGCGGTGGCTGCGGTGTCCAACAGGGGCAGCATCGCCGGCAGCAGGCGGCTCGGCGCGGTCCTGGAGCGGAGGGCGAGCGACTCGGCCGCCCAGGTCGCCTCGGCGACGGCCGGCCGGGGATCCACGCCGACCCGCGTGGCCTCCACCGCGCGTTCCAGCGCCGCGACGACGACCTCGATCGCTTCGGCCACGCTGCCGCGCTCGTACAGGCCCGCGGCCAGGGCCCACAACGGCGACCCTTCCGAGACGCTGCCCGAGGTGTGCGGTTGCAGTGGCGCCAGCGCCGCCACGACCGCCGCCAGTTCGCTGTCCCAGGGACGGCCCGTGCGCACGGCGGCCAGGAGCCCCGCCACGCGCACCGGCGAAGGCTCCGACGCGGCAAGGGCGGCCACGCACAGGTGGTGCGCCGCGGCCCGGTCGATCCGGACGCACGCGCTCAGCACGTCGGCCCGCACCACCGGATCGGCTTCCGTCTCCCAGCGCCGACCCAACGCCGCGGACGCGGCCGGGCCCGCCGCCTGCCGGCATTGGGCCACAGCCCAGGCCGCCCACTGGCGGACTCCGGGATCGGCATCAGACAGCAGCGGCACCATCAGCGGCAGTTGCTCCACGACCGCGGCGCGCGCCGCACCGGGCCGGCCCGGACCACGTTCGTCCGTGCTCTCCGCGATGGAACCCAACATGCCGAGCAACTCCGCCCGGCGCACGCCCGCGGCCGCGAGACGCGCCAGAAAGGGAACGGCCACCACCGTGGCCTCGTACACCGAACCCTGGTGCACGAGGCTGCTCCACAGCTCCTGTTCGGCCTCCGCGACGCTCTCCCGGTTCTCGCCGGTGAGCGCGCGCAGCTGACCGGGGACGTCGTCGGCGGGGCCGTAGGCATGGTGCACCTCCGGCCAGGCAACCCGGTCGAGGTCCGCGAACACGTCGGCGAGATCCATGCGCCGGATCCTGTCAGACGGGTCTGACAACGCTGAACGCCCGTCAGATCTCCGACGGACGGCGCCGCGTCGTCACAGTCCCGCCCGGTCGAGGATCCGATGCATCGCGGTCAGGGGAAGCGACGGGTTCGCGGCGGCTCCAGCCGCGACCGAACGGTCTGAGGCCCCGAGCAGTTCGGTCAGCCGACCGGCTGGAATGGCGGGGTTGGTCGCGGCCCGACGCCGTACGGCGTCGCTCTCGTCGGTCAGCAGAGCCTCGATCGTATCGGCCGGCAATCCGGGATGTGCCGCGGAGACCGCGCGGTCCTGGGCATCATCGGAGCGGGCCAGACGAGTGGCGGCATCGGCGGGGAAATTCTTGTGGCCGAGCATGTCCCACCGGCTGTAGCTGGTCCACTTCTCGGCGATCCGCGCCAGCAGCCGGCCGGGGGCGTTCGGCTGTCGCTCGCACACGAACAGGCGCACCGCGAAGCTCTCGTCCTCGGCGAGGATCCCGACGACGTCGTCCGGAAGATCGGGGCGCAACGCCAGGGTCTTGCGGAGTATCTGGTGACGGCTTCGGGCGAACGCCACCCGATCCGCCGCGGACAGCTTCTCGGTCAGCAGCCAGCCGACGACGCCGCTGCTCCGGTCGTCGTAGTCGACCGGGATCGACTCGCGCAGCACCGGGTCGAGGCCACGCCGGGCGGCGACAGCCGCGCGGACCTGGTTGTCCGGATCGCGGGCCAGGTCCTCGACGTGCTTGAGCGGCAGGGTCGGGTTGGCCGCGACCGCCGCGCGCAGGTCAGGAGCCGCCAGGAACCGGTCGGTCAGACCGGTGTCCAGGTCGGCGACTTCGGCGACCTGCCGCAGCAGGCCTTCACTTCGCGAAGTCCCGTCCACCTCGGAGTCGATCTCGGCGACCAGGGCGTAGGCCGCCTCGACGGGAAGCGGGCCGTCCAGGCGTAGCAGAAGCAGCTCCCGGCCGAAGTGGCCGGTCACCCGTGGCAGGAGTTCCCGGATCCGGCCGACCGGCACCGAGGGCCATTGGGAGGCTGCGATCGCGGCCGTCCGCGCGTCCGGGTCATCGAGCATCCCGACCCGCAGATCCTCAGGCAGCTGAGGGTTGAAGGCCAGCGCGCGGCGGACTTTCGGTTCCGGGTCGCACGTCAGCAGCTCGTAGACCTCGCGTGCCGGCGGGTCCGGGACGAGGCGCCCGTGTACACCGACCGTGGTGAAGTACTCCGCCCCTTCGGCCAGTCGGCCCCGCACCCCCTGGTCGGCGTCACCGGCGAGAGCGATCTGAACCGCCGGGGGGAGATGCGGATGGGCGGCGAGATCCGATCGCACCGCCGCGTCAGGGTCGGTGGCGAGCACCGCCGCGGCTTCCGGGGGCAGGTCCCGGCGCCGGGCGAGACCGGACCGGTCGATGCTCGCGGCAGTCAGGCGGATCAGGACCTCCGGCGGTGCGGAGGGGTTGCCGGCCAGGCCAGGCAGCAGCACGTCGAGGTCCGGTTGTGCGGCGACGGGAGGTTCGGTGGAAGAGGACACCGTGCCATCGTGCCAGGCGTGCCGTACGTACTCGCTGAGAGTGCCGTGCCCCCTACAAGCACCCTCGGGAACCCCGCAGACAGAACACCACCCCACCCCTGACAGGTCGTCAGGGACGGCTCAGGGTTGAGGCGGGGACGTCACGGAGGCGGTCGCCCGGTCATGCCCCGCACGCTGTGGTCATGGTGAACACGACTCCCGATGACCGCCGCCCGCCTCTCGCCCGACGCGCCGCGCTCGCTCTCGCCTGCGCCGCCGCCCTGACCGGGCTCGTGGGGGCGTACACGCCGAACCTCGCGCACGCGGAACCGAGTTCCACCCCTCAGTACTCAAGCGACTTCAGCGACTGTCCCGCCCTT
This sequence comes from Streptomyces sp. NPDC015532, assembly GCF_043078065.1. Taxonomy (NCBI): domain Bacteria; kingdom Bacillati; phylum Actinomycetota; class Actinomycetes; order Kitasatosporales; family Streptomycetaceae; genus Streptomyces; species Streptomyces sp. NPDC015532. Next base: position 817,268 of record NZ_JBIBSY010000002.1, read on the forward strand.
CCGGCCGGGGCCGACCCGGCCCGCTGGCGCTGCGAAGTCCACACAGCGGCACCCCTGTTGACGATGGGGAAGGTCGAAGTGGCTCTCGCGCCGATCACCATGACGCACGCCGAGGGGCAGATGCCGGACGGCACCCGGGAACAGGTATGGGGTGCGATGCACAGCACGCCCACCACCGTTCCCGGCGGGCTCACCGGCACCGCGGCAGGTGAGCGGACCCGACAGCTTCGACTGACGATCAAGCCGGCGTACGGTGGCCGTTCCGATTTCTACACAGGGCAGTTCAGCCTGCGCCTCCGGCTGTCGAGCCCGCTGCTGTCGCACGGATGCACCATCGGAGCGAGCGCGCCGGTCGACTTCCAGCTCAAGCGGTCGGGCCCCTCGAAGTGGGTTTCCCAGGATCCACCGGTCATCGAGTTCTCGGCCTACGACGACACCTTCACCGCCCCCGCGGCCGAACACTGCGGACCCCTGGCAGGGCCGCTCAACCGGCGACTGGGGCTGCCGGCGCCGAGCGGAAACCTGATGACCTACGACGCGACCTACACGTTCCGGACGTACGACCAACTGCCTTCCGCATAAGGCAGGAAGTCGGCCTCGCGTCCCACCGCCCCGGTGCGCCCAAGGCTCGCCGTTCCCCGGACAGCCGGACAGCCGGACAGCCGGATCCGGGCCGAACTTGCGCGGGGTGCGCCGGAATCGATCGCTCACTCGGTGGTGTGAACTTGCCCGGCCCACCCGTAGCGGCTCATGAACACCGTGCGTTTGCGCAGTCGTGTCCCCTCTCGACTCCACCCACGTCTCGCTCTGGCTGCTGAACCACCTCAGCACGTCGACCCTGGCCGTCGTCATCGTCGGAGGGACTGTCCTCCTCGCCGTCGGCGGCAGTGTCCTGCTGCGCCGCCGGTATCCCTCGGTGGCCCGGGGTGAGCACAACGAGATGGTCGGGGTGACCCTCGGCATGTTCGGCGCGATCTACGGGATCATCCTCGCCTTCGTCATCGTCACCCTCTGGACCCAACTGGAGGACACCCAGACCATCGTCGCGTCCGAGGCCACCGACGCCGCGCTCATCACCCGGGACGCCGCCGCGTTCCCGGAACCGGTACGTGCGCGTCTCGACGCCTCGATGAGCGGCTACGTCCACGCGGTCGTCGAGGACCAGTGGCCCCGGATGCGTGCGGGAGACCCCAGCTACGGGGCCACGGAAGCCCACCTCCGGAACGCGTTCCAGGCACTCCAGGAATACGACCCCACAAGCCAGAGCGAGCAGGTCTTCTACGAGGAGGCCGTCGCCCACCTCGACGACGTGGCCTCCCAGCGGCGCGCCCGCATCACCATGGCACGCCAGGAACTCCCCCCGCTGCTCCAGGTGTTGGCGTTCGGCGGTGCACTCGTCCTCATCCCCCTCACGTTCCTCTACGGCATGCGCAAGCTGAGGGTCCAGATGCTCTTCGTCGCCTCGGTCGCCGGGCTCGTCGGCTTCAGCCTGCTCCTGGTCTTCGTCCTGGACCGCCCGTTCGCCGGCGAACTCAGCGTCAGCCCCGCCCCGTACAGAGAAGGAGCCCTCGCCCAGTTCTGGCCCCGGTGAGCCGAGGACGTGGGCCGAGCCCGAGCCCTGAAAAAAGAGGCCTCGGCGTCACCCGAAACGGTGTCGTCCGAGGCCTCGCCGGGACCACCGACGCGATGCGACGGCTCTCCGCGCCCCCGGGACCACCCATCGGCGCGCAGGTCCTCACCCGCCGGCCTGAAGCTTCAGCAAAGGGCCTATGACCTGGCATTTTACGGATTTCCGCGTACCGTGACGAGCTCTGCCGGACACCATCACAGGGGGTCTTCATGCGTCGCGAATCCACGGGAGCCGAGGTAACTCGCCCCCGGCTGCCGGAGGGAACGGAACTCATTCGGAAGCGGGCGGGAATGTTCGTCGGCTCGACCGGCGAACGGGGTCTGCGTCACCTGGTGTTCGACGTCGTCGAGCGGGCGGTCAACGACGCCCTGGCCGGCCACGGCGGCGGACGCGTCGATGTCACCCTCACGGCCGACGGCGGTGTCCGGGTGACCGACGACGGGCCAGGGATCCCCGTGGAAGCGGCAGGTCACACCGGCGGTCCCGGGCTCGAAGACCTGCTGACCCGCCTGCGCCCCGAGGTCCGAACCCCTCGCGGCCGTCGCACCGTGGCCATGAGCCCCATGAGCTCCGAACCAGCCGTGGCCAACGCCCTGTCGAGCCGCCTGACGGTCGAGGTGCGACGCGAGGCGGGCCACTGGGTCCAGGAGTACGTGCGTGGCATCGCGGTCGCCCCGCCCGCGGCCGCAGGGGCGACGACCCAAAGCGGGACCACCATCACCTTCTGGCCCGACGCCGAGATCTTCGAGACGACGCACGCCTCGTGCCCGGACCTGGAGAACCGCTTCAGGGAAGTGGCCCTCTTGAACCGGGGGTTGAGCCTGTCGCTGACAGACGAACGCGACCGAGTCGAGGCCCGGTCCGTCCAGTTCCTGTTTCCGGACCGGGCGCGGGACCTGGTCGCCGGCCTCGGCCTGGAAACAGGGGCACGTCTGCATCCGGACGTCATCGCCTTCGAGGAGGAGGACGCCCGGATGGCGGGGACGGTCGAAGTGTCCCTGCGCTGGTCCGACACCCACGAGGAGACCGTCCGCGGTTTCGCCAACAGCCTGCGCACCTACGAGGGCGGCACGCACGAGACGGGCCTGCGTGACGGGGTGACGGCCGCTGTCGACGAGTACGCCCGCAAGCACCAGCTGCTGACGGCCACCGATCCCCGACCGGGCTTCGACCTGATCGGCGAGGGCCTGACGGCTGTCGTGTCGGTCAAGTTGGACAGCCCCCTGTTCTACGGGGCCACGCGCACCCGTCTGGGCGGCGACGGCGACGCCGTACACCCTGGCGTCCAGGACACCGGCGCCGTGCACGCCTGCGTCCGGGACGCCGTCCGAGCACACCTCGGCACATGGCTGGAGGAGCACCCGGAACAGGCCGCCGCCGTCATCGGCCGGATCGTCGAGAGAACCCGCCGGGGCTGAGCGGCAGCGAAAGCCGTACGCCTCACCCGCACAGGTGCCGTAGCCGGCCGTCGAGGATCTAGGACGCCGCGCCGCCGGGCGTGGGCCTCCCGGCTTCATCGGGCCGCAGGAGCCCCGCGGGCGTGAGCAGGTCCTGGTACGGCGCGAACTGGAACTGAAGCGGCGGAGCCATGTCGCCGAAGGACTCGCCGAACGCGCGCGGCGAGCCCGCCAGCTCCAGCCGCACCCGCTCCGCCACGTCGTCGCCGGTGAGGCCGGGAGCGAGGGCCGCGCAGCCCCGTACACCCGCGTGCGGGTCGCTGAGCCAGGGGCGGGTGTCGCCGCCGAGGTGGCCGATGGCGATCAGGATCGTCGCCAGGTCGTACGGCGACGCGGCGGCCCGGGCCATCGACGTCAAGCGGTCCAGCAGCTCTGGACGGTGCGCCGACGCCGAGGGATGCCGGGCCAGTGACCCGACGGCCGCGGCGGCACACGTGCCGCGCCGGGCCCGCTCCGACGCGCGGTGCGGAAGCGCTCGCCGCAGGAGGGCGGGCACCAGGTCGAAGCAGGCGAGCGCCGCCTGATCGAGGACGAGTTCGCCCAGCCCCGTACCGTCCTGCCACATGCGGGCCCGGCCGTCGGCATCGTCCGACAGATGGGCGTCGGTCCAGGCTCTCAGCTCCCCTGCCCGGTCCTCGGCCCGGGCACGGATCTCCGCGGCCCCTTCGCCGAGATCGGCGGCGACCCCGACCACGTACAGATAGACGAGCATCGCGTCCGGCAGTGAGGGATCGTCGGGCCCCAGCAGCGGATCGTCCAGGAGCTCGGCGACCAGTGCCGCGGTGGGCGCCGTCGCGGGCCAGGCCCTGCCCTCCCGGCGAAGCGTCGTCGACCACAGGTGCGTGTACCCGTCGACGAAGGCCTTCACGTCGTCACCGAGGAGCGCTGCCAGACGGCGCGGGGTGTCGGACGCCGGCCCCTCGGCGTGCAACAGTCCGGACCAGTCCACGTCTTCCCTGCTATCGGCCACGGTGGGGATGGTGCCACACCACTCCGGCCGGCTCCCTTCGACCAGGGCAGGCCGGGTCGGCTGTACGCGGGGCCCGGTTGCATCGGCTGACTCCGGGGTGGGCGGTGCACCCTGGCGAAGGCGATCAAGGCCCCCTCGCCGCGGAAACTCGGATGCGGTTCCCACGCGTCGCTCCCTAGGCTGCACGCGCACGGAGGGCACGGCGTCGCATCGACCGTCAGTGGATCGGAGTTGCACGGGGTATGACCAGTCGACTGTTCGCGATCTGCTTCAACGCCACCCGGCCGTCGGACCTGGCGCGGTTCTGGTCCGGCGTCCTGGGCTGGGAACGCGCCGACGGCCCGGACGACGAGGTCGCGATCCTGCCCCGGGACACGGCGGGGTTCCGCATCCGTTTCCTGCCGAGCCAGGAACCGAGGATTGGCAGGAACCGGGCACACTTCGACCTGACGAGCGCCTCCCCGGAGGATCAACGGGAGACGGTCGCCAGGGCCCTGGAACTCGGCGGCGAGCACATCGACGTGGGCCAGCTCCCGGAAGAGGGACATGTGGTGCTCGCCGATCCGGACGGCAACGAGTTCTGCGTCATCGAGGCGGGCAACAAGTTCCTCGCCGACACCGGAGTCATCGGAGCGCTGGCCTGCGACGGTACGCGGGAGGTCGGCTGCTTCTGGAGCGAGGCGCTGGGGTGGCCGCTGGTCTGGGACCAGGACCAGGAGACCGCGATCCAGTCGCCGAACGGCGGTACGAAGATCACCTGGGGTGGTCCCCCGGTGGCACCGAAGACGGGCACGAACAGGCTGTATCTGGAGCTGGCACTCCCCGCGGGCGCCGACCGGAAGGCCGAGGTGGACCGCCTCGTCTCGCTCGGCGCGACGCGTACGTCCACCGGCGAGGGCCGAAGCGACGGCGTCCTGCTGCTCGACCCCGACGGCAACGAGTTCTCCGTACAGACGCACCCCTAGCGGCCCGGGCCGCAGGGTTCACCCGTCGCCGCGTCGCTCCCGCTCCGGGCTTGGAGCAGGAGCGGCGGCGGCCGCCCGCGGCACAGGCCGGCCCCCGCGGGGATCACTCGTTGCGGACACGCGTCGGATATCTGCGGTGGGCTGTCCGGCCGGTGTCACGCTGGATCGCGGGCCGGGGGCGGCCGAGGACGACTCCGGCCAGGACCAGCACCAGGCCGCCCAGTTGCTGAAGGGTCAACGCCTCTTTCGCGACCACCGTGCCGAGCAGTACGCCGGTCACGGGATTGAGCAGTCCGATCAGTCCGACGGTCCCGGTGGGCAGATGCCGCAGCCCGGTGAACCAGGCGACGAAGGCCAGCGCGGTGGCGATCAGGGAGGCGAAGCCGAAGGCGAGAAGCGTCTGCCCGGAGAGCGCGGGCGGACGGCCTTCCACGGCCGCGGCGACCGGCAGCAGGAACAGTCCCCCGGCGGTGAGCTGCCAGGCGGTCGAGGCGAGCACGTCGGCACCGGCGTTCCACCGTTTGGCCAGGATGTATCCGAAGGACGACACCAGCATCGCGGCCGCCGAGGCGAGGATTCCCGGAACGCTCACCGTGTCCACCCCGGAGAGCAGCATGAGGCAGACCCCGCCGAGACCGATCGCGGCGCCGGCCAGATGGGCGGGACGGGGCCGCTCGGACACCAGGGGCCAGGCGATGAGCATCATCGTCAGCGGCGCCACCGCCATCACGGTCGAGGCGACGCTCGTCGGAAGCAGCTGGGAAGCCGCGTAGACGAGGACGAAGAACACGCTCATGTTGAGCAGCCCGAGCACCGCGGAGCGCCACCACCACGCGCCGCGCGGGAGCCGTCTGCGCAGGGCGAGCAGGACAAGCCCGGCCGGCAGAGCGCGCAGGGCGGCCCCGTAGAGCGGCCGGTCGGCCGGCAGGAACTCGCGTGTCACAAAGTAGTTGGCTCCCCAGGCCACCGGCGCGACCGCGGTCAGGGCCACCCATCGCAGATTAGCTTCCATGGAAGCTACTATAGCTTCCCGGGAAGCTACTATGAAGTCATGGAGCACGATGAGACCCTGGACCGCGTGGCCCGCATCCAGGCGGAGTGGCGCCGCGAGCGCCCCGACGTCGACACGACCCCGCAAGGGGTGATCGGCCGATTGCACCGCCTGGCCGACCGGCTCAGCGAGGAGCTGTGCCTCGTCTACGACCGCTACGGCCTGAGCGAGGGCGAGTTCGACGTCCTGTGCGCACTGCGCCGCTCCGGTGAACCCTACGAACGGGCGCCCGGCGAACTCGCCGCCCACACCATGGTCACCACCGGCGCGATGACGAAGAGGATCGACCGTCTGGAGCGGGCCGGACTCGTCACCCGCCGCCGCTCCGACGACGACCAACGCGGCCGGATCGTCGCGCTCACCCGGCCCGGACGCGAACTGATCGACCAGGCGTTCACCGACCACATGCGCAACGAACGCCACCTGCTGGATCTGCTCCCGCCGGCCGAGGCCGCGTCACTGGAGACGCTGCTCACCACCTGGCTCTCCCGCGTGGAACATCCGCGCGCCGACGGCGACGAGTGACCTGCGGCCCGGCACGGCTCCCGTCCCGGAGCACCCGGGCCGTCCGGTGCGCGACGCCGACGGCTGGTCGACATCGCGCACCGGCTCTCCGCCCACCGGGGACGACAGGTGGGCGTCGAGGCGGAGGACGCGTGCCGCCTCAGGCTCTTCCTCGTCGGCGACATCGGCGACGAGACGCCCGGCACCGCGCTGGAGGTACCGGATGCATGAGCTCTGACCTGGGATGATTGAGCTCGGGGTACCTCGGCGGTACCCTGCCGTCATGGCAGCACTCAACGTGGAATTCTCCGATGCGGAACTCGCGGACCTGCGGGCGATCGCTCAGGAGCAGAACATGCCGATGAAAGCCTTCGTGAGGGCGTCCACCGCCAACGCGATCGCCCACCACCGGGCACTCCAGGAGGGCGCGACGGTCTTCCAGAGCGTCTTCCACGATCCCGCGCTGGCCGATGCCATCGCCGCCGCGGGCATCGACGACGGTCCGGTCACCCGCGCGACAGGCAGGGCTGCCTGAACCCCATGGCTCCCGTCGTACACATCGACGTGCGCTGGCTCCTGCGGCAGCACGAAACGGCACTTCCCGACCAGCCCCACATCAGCGACTTCTCCGCGCTGGTCGCGGCGGTGGCGCGGCACCGCGTCGATCCGCCTCGCCTGGGCATCGACCCCGACGCGTCATGGCGCGCGGCGGCCCTGCTGCACACGCTGCTCCTGCTGCGGCCGCTTCCCTCGCTGAACGTCCGCTTCGCGTGCGCCGTGGCCATCGCCTACATGCACGCCAGCGGCGAGGGACTCGACAGCCCGTACGGAGAACTCGTCGAGCTCTGCAAGGACCTCATCGCGGGCAAGAACGACGTGTTCGGCGCCGCCGACGTGATCCGGTCCCGGCGCATCTGACGAGCTCGTGCGTCTGAGGAACTCGCGCCTCTGACGAACTCGCCTGTCCGACGGGCCGCAGGACGGGACGAGGCACCGGCACCGGCACGCGAGCGGCGGGCTCATCGCTCCGGGCGTAGCCCGCCCAGCTCCGACGCCCTCCGCAAGGCCGGCACGAACTCCGGTTTCGCCTGCAGGACGAGGATCGCCACGGTCCGGGCGTCGCGCCGCACCAGCTCGAACCGGTGGAAGGTGAGCAGGGGCGACAGGTTGGACATGTGCCTCAGCTCGGTGATCGTGTCCCACGGAACGGAGTGCTTCACCTGGCCGAACAGTCCGGTGACGGCGAGGCCGCCGGTGTGGATGTGGCACAGGCGCGCCCCGACCCGCACGGACACCCAGCCCCACGCGGCCCGCAGTCCGAGCAGGCCGAGGATCACGGCCACCGAGACCAGGCACTTGAAGAGCGCGCCGTGGGGCCTCTTGATGATCATGAACCCCAGGGTGAAGAGAAAGAAGAGCACGACGAAGCGCCGGAGCATCTGAAGAACGCCACCCATGACGCCCGCTATCGGGTAACTCCCGCGTCTCTCACCGAGTTCCGCCTCACTCCCCGTACGCCGCACCGCTGCCCCCCAAGTCATCGGCCTCATCGAACAGATCAACTATCAAGGCCCCCTTGCGCGTTGACAAGGGCGCAGCCGTGGCGGGCGCCTTGACCCTCACGCGGCGTCATGCCGCATGGTCGGTGGTGTGGAGGAACACCTGACCGTGGGACGCGTGGCAGGGCTGGCCGGCGTGAGCGTCCGCACGCTGCATCACTACGACGAGATCGGCCTCGTACGGCCGTCCGCGCGGACCGCTGCCGGATACCGGGCCTACTCGGCCGCCGACGTGGAGCGACTGCGGGAGGTGCTCGCCTATCGACGGCTGGGCTTCGGATTGCGGGAGATCGCGCGCCTGGTCGACGATCCGGCCACCGACGCGGTCGCGCACCTGCACCGGTTGCGCGGCCTCCTGCTGGAACAGCGCGACCGCGCGGCGGCCACGGTGACGGCGATAGACAGGGAACTGGAGGCACGGGCCATGGGGATCAGGACGACACCGGAAGAGCAACTGACCATGTTCGGCGCGAAGTTGTACGACGCCATCGGGTCCGACTATCCGGCGACGCGACGGACGGAGCCGCGGATCGCCGCGCGGGTCTGGGATGCCCTCGGGGACGCCCGCACGGTCCTGAACGTCGGCGCGGGCACCGGCTCCTACGAGCCCCCGGACCGCGACGTGACCGCGGTGGAACCGTCGGCGGTCATGCGGGCGCAGCGTCCCACGGGCGCGGCGCGGTGCGTGGCCGCGCATGCCGAGAGCCTTCCCTTCGAGGACGGGTCCTTCGACGCGGCGATGGCGTTCAGCACCGTCCATCACTGGCGGGACCCGATCGCCGGGCTGCGCGAGATGCGGCGCGTGGCCCGGCGCGTGGTGGTGGTCACGTACGACGCCAGTACCCCCGCCTGGCGTGAGCGGTTCTGGCTCATCCGCGACTACCTGCCCGAGTTCGCCGACCTTCTCGTCGGCTGGCCTTCACTGGCCGACCTGACCCGGGCGATCGGAGGCCGCGCTGAGCCGGTGCTCATTCCGTGGGACTGCGCCGACGGCTTCTTCGAGGCGTACTGGCGCCGGCCCGAGGCGTACCTGGACGAACCCGTGCGCCGCGCGGTGTCCGTATGGACCAGGGTCGGGCCCCAGGCCGAACTGCGGGCGGTGGCCCGGCTCCGCGACGATCTGTCCTCGGGCCGGTGGGCCGAGCGCAACCGCGACCTCGTCGCCCTCGACGCGGCGGAACTCGGACTCCGCCTGCTCGTGGCCTGAAAATCCCTCGGGGCCTGAGAATACGAAAGGGCAAGGAGAGTCCTCTCCTTGCCTCTCTCAACTTATAGCGCACTGGGGGGCTTGCCGCAAGGCCCTGGTCAGCGCGCACAATCGTCGGTCTGTGCCCCGACCCGCGGCGGCGCGGGGTGCGCGCCGCCCGGATGGCGGAGCGGCCGGACGGCACGTCAGCGGGAAGGCAACCAGGGATGAAAGACGTGCCCGGCAAGAAGTTCGACAGAGTGGGAGGCGCCGGTGATCGGACATCGCGGTACGACGGAACACGGTCGCCTCGGAGGCAGCGCCATGACTGAGCGGTACGTACTGGATCTTCAAGAGGTCGATCAGACGCGGGTCGCGGTCGTCGGCGGCAAGGGCGCGCATCTGGGCGGGCTGTCGCGGATCGAAGGCGTCCGTGTACCGGACGGCTTCTGTGTGACGACGGACGCCTTCCGGCGGATCATGGCGGAGGTCCCGTCGATCGGTGACCTGATCGACGAGCTGTCGCGTGTGAACCCGGACGACCGGGACGCGGTCCGCACGCTCAGCGCGCGGATTCGCCGGACCATCGAAGAGATCGTCGTACCGGACGATCTCGCGGCGGCGGTCAGGCACGCGCTCGCCGGGCTCGGTGAGCGAGCCGCCTGCGCCGTGCGGTCCAGCGCGACGGCGGAGGACCTGCCGACGGCCTCCTTCGCCGGCCAGCAGGACACGTATCTGAACATCGTGGGGCCGACGGAGATCCTCCGGCACATCAGCCGGTGCTGGGCATCACTGTTCACCGAGCGGGCCGTGACCTACCGCCGGCGCAACGGCATTGACCACCGTACGGTCCACATGGCGGTCGTCGTCCAGCGGATGGTCTTCCCGCACGCGGCCGGCATCCTGTTCACCGCCGACCCCGTCACGGGCAACCGGAAGGTCTCCACCGTGGACGCCGGCTTCGGTCTCGGCGAGGCCCTGGTCTCCGGACTGGTGAACCCGGACGTCTTCGCCGTGCGGGACGGCGAGATCGTCACCAGGACGATCGCCGCCAAACAGCGTGCCGTTCAGGCCCTCCCGGCCGGTGGTACGCGGGAAGTGGTGATCGACGCGCCGCGGCAGGAGCAGCCGGCACTCACGGATGAACAGGTCGTACGGCTCGTGCGGCTGGGCCGGCGGATCGAGGCGCGTTTCGGCCACCCCCAGGACATCGAGTGGTGCCTGGCCGACGACGGCTTCCACATCGTGCAGAGCCGCCCGATCACCACGCTGTTCCCCGTTCCCGAGGCCGGCGACCGCGAGAACCACGTCTACGTCTCCGTCGGCCATCAGCAGATGATGACCGACGCCATGAAGCCCCTGGGCTACTCCATGTGGCAGCTGACGGCGATGGTCGCGATGCACGAGGCCGGCGGGCGGCTGTTCGTCGACGTCACCGGGCGCCTGGCCTCCCCCGCGAGCCGCGCCGCCCTCCTGGACGTCATGGGGAAGGGAGATCCGCTGGTCAGAGACGCTCTGGAGACCGTCCTCGACCGCGACGGCTTCGTACCCTCGCTCCCGGACACGGGGCCCGGCGGGTCGCCGCCGGGCCGTGCGCCGGTTCCGGCCGAGGCCGATCCCGCCATCGTCACCGAGCTGATCGAGCGCAGCCGGGCGTCCGTCGCCGCCCTGGAGAGCGGCATCCGGACGAAGACCGGACCGGCGCTGTTCGACTTCCTTCTGGAGGCGTTCGAGGAACACAAGCGGGTCCTCGGTGATCCGCTGAACATCCGGGCGATCATGGCGGGGATGGAGGCCACGTGGTGGCTCAACGACAAGCTCGGTGAGTGGCTGGGCGAGAAGAACGCGGCAGACACCCTGACGTTGTCCGCTCCCGACAACATCACGTCGGAGATGGGCCTGGAACTGCTCGACGTCGCCGACGTGGTCCGCTCGCGACCGGAGGTGGTGGCGTTCCTCCAGGACGTCGAGGACGACGACTTCCTGGACGACCTGGCGAAGCTCCCGGGCGGGACCGAGGCCCGCGACACCATCGAGGCCTACCTCGACCGGTACGGCGTGCGCTGCGTCGGCGAGATCGACATCACGCGGCCGCGGTGGCGTGAGCGTCCCGCTGCCCTGGTGCCCGTGATCCTCGACAACGTCAGGAACTTCGAACCGGGCGCCGCCGAACGGCGTTTCGAGCAGGGGCGGCTGAAAGCGTGGGAGAAGGAACGGGAGGTGCTGTCACGCTTGCGGTCGCTGCCGGACGGTGACCGCAGGGCCGACGAGACCAAGCGGATGATCGACCAGGTCAGGGCCTTCGCCGGGTACCGGGAGTACCCGAAGTACGGCATCGTCAGCCGCTCCTTCGTCTACAAGCGGGCCCTGTTGGAGGAGGCGGGACGCCTCGTGCGGGCCGACGTGCTGCACGACAAGGAGGACGTCTTCTACCTGACGTTCCAGGAGTTCCACGACGTCGTGCGCACTAACCGGGTGGACGACCGGCTCATCCAGCGGCGCAAGGACGCGTTCCGCTCGTACCAGGCGCTGACACCGCCCCGGGTGCTCACCTCGGACGGTGAGGCGCTCACCGGGGCCTACCGGCGCGACGACGTACCGGACGGCGCTCTGGTCGGGCTGCCCGTATCCGCCGGGACGATCGAGGGAAGGGCCCGCGTCATCCTCGACATGGCGGACGCGGATCTCGAACCGGGCGACATCCTGGTCACACCCTTCACGGACCCGAGCTGGTCCCCGCTGTTCGTCGCGGTCGCGGGGCTGGTGACGGAGGTGGGCGGTCTGATGACGCATGGAGCGGTGATCGCCCGGGAGTACGGTCTGCCGGCTGTCGTGGGCGTGGAGCGGGCCACCCGGCTGATCCGGGACGGACAGCGGATCCGCGTGCACGGCACCGACGGGTACGTCGAGATCCTGCCCTGACCGACCGAGCCGGCCGCAGTCGCGTGGGCGGCTGCGGTCGCGTCGGCGGCTGCGGCTGCTGTCGTGGCCCTGGCCGTGGTTTATGGCCGCGGCCCACTCCGATGGTGCTCGGCGGTCCGAGCGGACGGGAAGTCGCCCGTACCGGACACGCGGTCGGTACGGTGCGATCATGTCCGCTTTCCTTCAGCAACTCCCGGCGCTCGTAGGCGTCGTGATCGGCGCCCTGGGCTCGTATCTGGCGCTCGTCCGCAGCGACCGCGAGCGCTTCAAACGGGATCGGGCGGAGCGCTGGGAAGAGCGGCGTCTCGCCGTGTACTCCGAGTACGCGCGGTCGCTCAAGAAGTCGGTGACCCTCACCTACCGTGTCGCCGCCCACATAGGCAACGACCCGCATCCGCACCCGTTGCCCCTCGCCGAGGCCGAACCGCTCATGGCCCGGGCCACCGACGACCGCGATCCTCCGGGCGAGGCCCTGCTCATGCTGGGCAGCCGCGAAGTGGTCGACTGCGCCCGGGCATGGGTGACCGTGGTGATGGAGATGGAAGGCTTCCAGCGCGCGGGCACCCGCGATCCCCAGGCATGGCAAGCACTCCTGGAACGTCAACGTATGGGCCGCGAAGGCTACTACGCGGCCGTACGCGAAGATCTCCAACTACCTCCCGGACACCCGGGCCGATGGCTGACAACACCGGAGCCGTAGCACCGACCGAGAGCACCACCGAAGCGCGTGCCTCTTGGGCACCTCCGGCGGTCCGCAACCGTCCAGCGGGCACGTTCGATCACGCCACCACCCCGGTAGGCCACCGCTTCCCGCCGCAGGGAAGGATGACACCACCATCCACCCTGTGGCCTGGAGCATCGCTGTCTCCCGGCCTGGTACTCCGAGGATTCACTCTTGATACACCACCGGACGGCGACTCTGGTTCTGGCACTCTCGGGGCTGATGCTCTCCGGATGCGCCTCGGGCTCGCCCGCGCGACCGACAGCCGGGCGGCAGGTGGTCCTCGACCGGCTGGCCGCAGCCGACGACACTCCCTACTCGGCTGCACTCGACGCCGTCACGCGATCCGGGGCCAAACAACTGCAACACATGGCCGGGCGAATCAACCTCAACGCGCCCTTGACGGGGCGCACTACGGACGAGACCGAGCAGTACACCGAAGACGTCGTGATGACCCGGCAGAAGGTGTACCGGCGTGCGACCGGCTCCCACGGTGTGTGGCAGGAGTTCCCCGCGTCGACAGCCAAGGGCGGCGTTCCCGTGGACCGGCTTCCACAGTACGTGCGCCTCGTCCTCACTCACGGCGGCCTGGTGCACCGCGACAGCGAACCCATCCGGGTGTCGGCGCGGCTCACCCCGAGAGACATCGAATCGGTCGACAAGATCAGCGGGCGCAACCTGCGTCCCGCCACCGCCGTCGACGCCGACGCATGGGTCGACAAGGACGGCAGGATCACGCGCGTACGTCAAGTCGTCCACTTCGCGTCCGACCCGGACATCCGCATAGTGCTCACGCTGAGCGACTTCAGGAGCGCCGTTGCGGTGAGCGCGCCGGTCGCAAGGCCCTGAGGCCGGCCTGACAGGCCCGGAGGCGAGGTGGGTCTTGCCGGCGGGGACAGCCCTGGAACGGTCACGTTCCCTGGAGGTAATTCGCTGCCCCGGTCGGGCAACGCTTCCGTAAGATCACGTCATGACTGCCGATGCCCCGCTCGCCCGAGAGACGTTCCGGCGCCTCCATCCGATCAGCTCGCCCCGTCCGGTGGCTCAGCTGCCGGATCGCGTCTGGACTGACGAGGACTGGGGCCGAATCCGGCGCGGATATCGAGCCCGGGACATGGATGAGAAGTGGAACGTCTTCGTTGAAGGCGATGTCCTTTTCATGCACCGGAGTTGGACCGGTCACGGCGTGTACGAGGTGTCGTTTGCCCCGCTGGCCGGTGGCGGCAGGAGGATCACCTCCGCTGTGGTGGAGGCCGACGGGGAGCGCTGTCGGAACATGAGCGACGAGTACAACCGCCTGATGATGGAGTTGGTCATCAGTGCGATCATCCTTGGTGAGCCCGCCACCGAACTCCGGGCCGGCCTTGTGGAGCTGTCTGCCAGGGCTTCGGGAAAGAGTGATCTTCCCTCGGGTGTGGTGGAGCACAGCGTTCTGGGTTTGCGCTCGGGATCGTAGGCGCCCGCCCCGCGCCGCCCGAGGCACGGATTCCCAGGTCGCGCCGGTGTTCCCTCGACCTCGCACCTGACGAGGCCGAGGGAATCGGTGGAGCGGTCTGTTGTCAGCTCGCGCTCGTCCATGCGTCTGGACGGGGCGCCGGCACCGCGGAGACCACCGCGCGGGACGACGTCATGACATCGGCCACGAATCGCAGGCGCCCGATGTCGAGCCGGTGAACCAACTGGCCTCACACCAGACGCCGACAGCACTCAGCAACAGGTCAGCCTCGGAGTAACCCCCAGATCACCTCAGCTTCCCAAGCTGATGTCCCGACAGTTCAGTACGGTCGCGGAATCCCGTGCTCGCTCAACGCGGCTTCGTACCGCGCGAGCAGAGCGTCCAAGTCCGCCAGGAGAAGGCCGGCGGACTCCCGAGCTTCATCCAGGTCGCCACGCTCGCATGCCTCCACTACGTCGGAGACGTCGCTGCGGAGAACGTGAAGGGAGTCGCCCTGCACCAAGACCCCGGGGAACCGTCTGCCGGGCATGCGCACCACGGCGTCGTTGCCACCGCCTGTAAGCAGTTCGACCTCAATACTCTCCATCGGGCTATCCAACCTGACATGACCAGCTGACATCAACGAAGTTGGACAGAGGCGGCCTTGAGCGATCACGCACCCCCTACCGGCAGAAGCGCGAGGCCGTGTGAGAGCCGCTCGACCGAACGAACCCGTGGATCGATCTTGCCGGCGTACAGCGGCTGGTCGGGGTGCTGTTGTGTAGGTTGCCGGTGCCGAGATCGTTCACGGGCTGCGCCGGAGTCATGCTGGGATGAAGCTCGGCCACCAGGGTGGGACGTTGCCCGGGCACAACGGAGCGGGGTAGGAGTCCGGCATGCCGAGCCATGTGACAAGGAACCAGGTGAACCACAGGGTGAAGATGAGCCCTGCAATCAGGGCTGTCCTGCGGTGACGTGTTCCGAGGGTGCTGTGCAGGATCACCCACGGAACCGCGGCGGCGATCCATATGAGAGGCGCAAGCAACAGCAAAGTCAGGCCGTTGGCTGCCGCGTTGCTGCCGATGTCACAAGCAGCCCATGCTCTCGCCATCGCAGCAGTGGACACCACCGCGGTCAGCCCACCGAAGAGGACACCCAGGCCGGTTCCGCTGAACCGGCGACGCTGCGGAGGGCTCGACGGAACGGCTCCCACGATCATCTCCCCCGCCTCGCCGTAGGTGCGGAGGGTACCAACGTTCTGAAGCAGCCCGCTGGGGCCCTGGCCTGCTTTGACGGCGTCGTGGAGTTCGGTGCGGCGTTACTGGGATTTACGACGTGATGTCGCGAGGAGATGGGCCCTGGACTGCGAGGGCTTGTACCTTTCCGAAGACACCACGCCGAGATCATCGGTAGCCCGGAACCGGCTTGCGGACCCTGTCACGCGAGCCAGTGATAGGGCAGGCGGAGGATGCTGGCCACTTCCTCGGCAACGACGGCAGCCTGGGAAGGAACCCCTCCCTCGGCGAGGCCGCGGGTCAGATGCAGATGCAGCGACTGAAGGGTCGCAAACGTGTTGAACGCCCACGGAGGTACCGGACCATAACCGCCGGCCTCCAGCGCCTTGGTCACCACGCTCAGCCACCCCGTGGCCTGCTCAGCCGACAGGCCGGGCACGAGCAGGATGCGGCCGATCGCACGGGCCAGACGGGCATCCTCCAGTTGGACATACCGGTAGTCGACCGCAGCCGTCATCCGGCGGGCACACAGCTCCAGCAACTCCGCGCGCCGACCGGGCAACGCCTGCGCGAACGCCGCGGCCGCATCGGCGCCATGCGCGACGGCGTGCAGCCAGCCCAGGGAGTCGTCCCAGCCACGGGTGTCGCGCTCAGCCGGATACCAGGTGGTGAAGGGGGCATACCAACGCTCGGCGGCGGCCTTCGGCACGGCGCCGGGAGCGGCCACTGTGCGCGCCAGCACGCATCGCAAGACGAGCGGCGCGAACGTCCGCGCCTGGATCTCGGGGTGCGTCAAGCGATCCGCGGCCGTGTCCCCGAGGTTCTCCAGGACCTCATCGAGACAGCCTTCACCTATCCAGCGGGCGGCGGCCGTGTATGCCTGATCATCGCGGACCTTGGGGTCGCGGGAGACGAGCATGGCCGACAACTCATCACTGAGCCGGGATGCCGGAACGCCTTCAGGAAAGGGGAAGCCCTCGGCAGGGAGCGACGACCAGGTGAAATGATCCGTAGGCATCACGACACCCTATTCACGCCCCTCCGGTCGGGGAAGAGCTGCTGGTGCTATCGCGGCGTGAGAGCCTCCGGGCATGAGTTACGACTTGGCCGTCTGGGAAGGCGAGCGGCCGGCGGACGACAGGACCGCCGGTCGAATCTTCACGGATCTCTTCGACCGCTACCTGGACGCCGAGATGACCTCT
Source organism: Streptomyces sp. NPDC015532 (assembly GCF_043078065.1). NCBI lineage: Bacteria > Bacillati > Actinomycetota > Actinomycetes > Kitasatosporales > Streptomycetaceae > Streptomyces > Streptomyces sp. NPDC015532. The sequence goes on from NZ_JBIBSY010000002.1 coordinate 834,105, forward strand.
CCTCCGACCGAGTGCATCGCTGCTTACGTTGCCGCGCTTGCTGAGCGGTGGGGTGACGCGACTGATGACGCCTCACCTTGGGCCGCGTGGCCGTTGATCGCCGGCGCCGGTGGACCGCTGGTCTACTTCCCGATGGGTTGGAGCAGGTGCGAGGAGGTCTCTGCTTGGGCAGCGGCCCTGGCGGACTCGATGGGGCTGATCTGCTTCGATCCTCAGCAGAATCGACTCAGGTCCTGACGCCCTGGGTCAGGCGGCGGCATCACGGGGAGCCGAGGTTCACTGATGGCCTACCGTTCCGCGTATGACTCCGATCAGCCCCGAGAATCCCCTGACCTCAGATGACGCCCAGGCGTTGCTCGCCATGCTCCCTACCCGGGTCGAGATCAAGCGAGGAATGAGCGCGCGTGAACTCGACCAGGTCGAGGAGCGCTGGGGGTTCCGCTTCGCTCCGGAGCACCGGACGCTTTTGGGTATGGGACTACCAACGGGCGGCCGCTGGCCCGACTGGCGGGACGGCAACGCGGAGGACTTGGAGGCAATGCTGGCCTGGCCGGTCCACGGTGTGCTGTTCGACGTGGAACACAACGGCTTCTGGCATCCGGAGTGGGATCCACGACCGGTGGACACTCAGGACGCCTTGAAGGTCGCTCGCGTCCACTTGGCCAAGGTCCCGGTGATGGTGCCGGTCTACTCGCACCGGTACCTGCTGGCGGAGCCGAACCGTACGGGCACGCCCGTGCTGTCGATGTACCAGACGGACATCATTTGCTACGGCACCGATCTGGTGGACTACTTCCACAACGAGTTCCGTCGTCCCATGCCCACTCCGGAAGACCACCAGTACGCCGCGGTCCCGTTCTGGTCCTACTTTCTGGACTGAACCGCTCCCAACCAGGACTGGCCTCGCGCCCAGGGGCCGGCGGCGCACGCGATGACATCAACGACACCGGACAGGGGCTCGTCTGCCGTACTCCAGTGCAGGCCACGAGTGCGCTGCTGTCTTTGGTGAGGAAGAGTATGAAGACCCATGCCCCATCAGCAGCTTTGACCCGCCCGAGGCGCACAGGTTGGTCATGTCGGTCGAGGAGCTGCACCGCTCGTTCCAGCCCCAAGGTCTCGACGCCCTTCCGCCGCGTGTGCCGAAGTCGGCGCCCATAGGTCCGGGCATACAGCTCACCGGGATAGGTCCCAACCCACACAACGTATGCAGCGCCACTGCGGACGGCAGCCAGGGCAGCCGCGGACGCCTCGTCGTCACCGGGGCGACAGCGCTCGTCAAGTCGCCCCCGCTGCCTTGGCCTTGATGCTCAGAACCCGTCGCCCCAGCCGAAGGTGACGTTGTACGCCCGCTGGAGTGCGTGTCGACCGTGGTCCCCGTCCGCGTGGGCCCACGCGAGGGCCGCGGCGAACCAGAGCAGAAAGACCCCGCTGACGATGCCCAGAGCGACCAGCTTGCCGTACCAGCCGAGGAGGACCAAGGCTACGGTCACGATGACCGTGCCGACGTGGGCTCCCCGCAGGTCGAGCGACACAACCTTGCGAGCCGCTCTGCGTTCGGCCCGTTCTGCCGCGAAGCGCTGCTCGCGAACAGATTGCGGTTCGCTTTCGTCGAAGTTCATGGCGTCCCCCTGACCAAGCTCATCGCATCCCCCTGACTCCGACGCTACCTGGGCACTGATCACGTCGGCTGAAGTTCAGGAACAGGTATTTGGCTTGTTCTTCAACCTGCCACATCTTCTCCGCCTTCAGACGGAGCATGGTGTACTGGTCCGCCGTCCGGCTTCGTTCATGAAGACGGCGTGCGACAGAACGCTACGGAGCGAGCATGTGGGACGGCCCCTTCTACCGGGTCGGGCGTGACGGATACGAGATCTGCTTCGTCCCCAGTGCCGGAGAGGACCTCGACGAGGTCTGCAACGTGGACATGTGGGTCATCCGCGATGACGGGGATCGCTGGTCGGGAACCGTGTTCACTCTCGATGAGGTGCGCCGAATCATGGACCGTCAGCGGCGGGCAGGCGAACCGGAAGGCGACTACTGGTGGTGCTGGGACGGCCTCATCGTCCGCGACGCGGGTGTGCCGTCGATGGTCAAGGTCATCGACGGGCTCGTCGCAGCAGGCGAGCACGAGACAGTCCTTCGCCACGTGGGCCCCGAAGAGGACGGTCCATCTCGCTGACTCCGGTCTGCGTACGGCGGGAAGGAGCGGGGCCGGGTGCACCGTGTCGCCGTCGGGCCGGGCCGGGAGACCTCGCCTCATTCCCCCGGACCCCGCTTCGCCGGGGACAGGCGGTTCGCTCGTTCAGAGGGGCAGGCGACGTTCGGGGGTCGAGGGATCGGCCGCTGATCCGTAGCGCAGAATCACGTGCGCCGGGCGGAAGGGGAGCTCGCGCAGGACTGGCGCCATCACGCCGTACAGGGCATCGGCGTCAGGGCCGTAGGCGTAGAGGGCGACCTGGCCGCCTCCGAACTCGTTTCCGTCGAACTCGCCGACGCCGGCCTGGTCGATGGCCTTGCTCAAGCGCTCTTGGGCCTGGCGGACAGTGGTCCGTTGGTGTGGCTCGCCGAAGCCGTCGTCGGCCAGTTGGTATCGCGCGATGACAGTCTGTTCGGCGTCGGATACTGCGTCGTCGGTGTCAGTCATGCGGCAACGGTCTCATCCAGGTCTGACACCGTCGGCGGCAGTCCGATCCGGGCGAACCCACCCAACCAGCACTGGTCCCGAATGATCTGCTCCCACGCGATCATGCTGCCTCGGGGACACCTACTCGCCTTCCCTCTGCCGTACTTGCTCGATCACGCGGCGCAGCAGGTCTCGGGCGGTGACGATGTCGGCGGAGGCGATGTCGGCGGAGAGCACGCGGTGGGCGGCTGCGGCGCGGTCGGTGATCCCGTCCAGTACCCGGCGTCCTCGGGGGGTGAGGCCAAGGAGCGGTGAGCTCCGGTGATCGGGGTTGGGGCGGAAGTCGGCCAGTCCGTCGCGGGCGAGGTCGTTGGCGATGCGCTGGACCCCCTGGCGGGTGATGCCCAGGCGGCGGGCGGCCCGGGCGACGGACAGGGGCTCGCCGGAGACAGCGCTGAGGACCTGCCAGCGCGCCTGCGTCTGCCCTTCGGCCGCCGCGATCGCCTCCCCCGACCTGCGCAGCGCGCCGGCGGCCTCATAGACGTCCGCGACCAGCAAGGCCATCTCGTCCGGCACATCAGGCACGCCGGCCACCTCTCTCCTCATCGGCAACGTCACTTTGACAACATATTGTCGTTCTGTAAGTTTGCTGTCATCGTACTACCGCCGTGAACCGTTCCGCGGCGTCCGCACATCACCTCTCCGGGAGAGCACCATGACCGACGCGATCGGCAATCTGCGGGCCGCGATGGCGCGCGCGGACGCCGTCCGCCCCCAGGCCGGCGGCTTCCCCCACCTCGCCGAGGTGCTGCGCCAGGCCGGCGTCACCCGCTGCGCGATGGCGGTGCCGTCCAACGCGATGGTCTACGTGACCACCGCCGGCCCGGTCGCGGTTCAGGGGGAGCCACTGATCACCGGCACGGTCGACGTTCCGCCGTTCGACCGTGCCGGGCTGGTCGAGGCACTGCGCGCCGACCAGGCGGGCCGGACCACCTTCCCCGAGTTCGTCCAGGGCTGCTGGAAAGCGGGAGTCGTCAGGTACGACGTGGACCTGGCGGCACGCACCTGCACGTACTACGGCGCCGACGGTGACTCCTACGTCGAGTCGTACACGGCGGTCGAGATCTGACCCGGGCCGAACACAGCTATTTTGTATGGGAGTTGGGGAGCCGGCTGAGCACCGGCTCGGTCGGCCCTGCCGCTCCCCCACCGACATCCGCGAGCTCACCGGCGGGCCGCCGCGCCCGTCCGCCGAACCACCGTCACACTCGTCCGGTAACCCGTCACACTCGTCCGGTAACCCTTCACCCGCATCCGCCACCCCGCGGACCGGACGACCACCGGCCGACCGCCTGCCCGCCGTCGCCGTCACGGCCACCGTGGCGGAATCGGCGCCCGCGCCCGCTCAAGGAGGAGAACGTTGGCCCCCACCGATGCCACCTACGCGATCACCGGAGCCTCCGGCCGTCTGGGCGGGCGGATCGCGCGCAGGCTCGCCGCCGCCGGAATCGCGCAGACCCTCCTGGCCCGCACCCCCTCCCGCGCTCCGCAGCTACCCGGCGCGATCGTGGTACCCGGCGCGTACGACGACCGCGAGGCCCTCGTGCGCGCCCTGCGGGGCACCGACCGCGTTCTGATGGTCTCCGCCTCGGAGTCCCCCGCCCGGCTCCAGGACCACCGCACCTTCATCGACGCCGCGGCCCAGGCCGGTGTCGCTCACCTCGTCTACATCTCCTTCTACGGGGCCGCGCCCGACGCGACCTTCACTCTGGCCCGGGACCACTGGCACACCGAACAGCACATCCGTGCGGCCGGCATCCCCTTCACCTTCCTGCGTGACAACCTGTACGCCGACTTCATGCCCTCTCTCGTGGGAGACGACGGCGCCATCCGCGGGCCGGCCGGTGACGGAAGAGCGGCCTTGGTCGTCCAGGACGACATCGCCGACGCCGCCGTGGCGGTCCTGCTCGATCCGCGTCCGCACACCGGCCGCACGTACGAGCTCACGGGACCGCAGGCCCTCACCCTGACCGAAGTGGCCTGGATCCTCACCGCCGTCGGCGGCCGGCCGGTCTCCTACGTCCCGGAGACGACCGAGGAGGCGTACGCCTCCCGCGCCGGGTACGGGGCGCCCGACTGGCAGCTCGACGCCTGGGTGTCCACGTACGCGGCGATCGCCGACGGGTCGCTCGCCACCGTGACCACGGCCGTCGAGGACCTCACCGGTCACCGGGCGACGTCGCTGGACCAGCTCCTGCGAGCCACGGCCGACGGGCCCGCTTCGCCTTGACCGGCCGGTGCGGGGGCGGCGTAGGGTGACGCTCTTCCCATCCGTGCGAGACGAGGGGCCGGTCGTGGCTGAGGCGGACGAGAGACCACAGGAAGTCGGCAAGCGGGACATCCCCCTGTCGGGCGGGCGGACGCTGCGGGTGACGGAGTACGCCAACGGCGGCATCCGGCTCGCGGTGAAGACCGGCACCCCCTACGTGATCACCAGTCTGGAGCAGATCGACAACGAGGCCGTGCTGAAGATCTCCCCCGGACGTGAGGGATCCAGCGCCCACAAGAACTGGGTCGAGGACCGCGGCCCCGGCGGCGAGGAACGACCGTAGAACCCGCGTTCAGCGCGGAATCACCCAGCCCGGGGTCCAGGTCCCGGCCGTCTCGTGGCCGGCAGCGGCGGCGGCGAGGTAGGCGCGGAGCGTGGCCAGCGCCGGGTGGGGATTGTCGCGGTGCCACAGGAGCGAGTGCGGGTAGACGGGGGTCGGGTCGGTCACCGGGATCAGGCGCAGGCCGTGGCCGGCGGGCCAGCCGTTGGGGGCACCTCCCTGCGCGAGCTGGGGAAGGGTCTGCTCTCCCATGAAGGTGGCGAGCGCCGGCGTGTCGGCGACGGTGTCGAGAAGCGCGTCGGAGCCGAAGTTCGGGCCGGTCGCCTCGATGGTCAGACCGAACTCGGCGACCAGGTCGTCGTAGTACACGGCCCACTCGGTCCCTGGGACGATGCCCGGCATCCAGATCCGGTGGCCGACGAGTTCGGCGACGGTCACCGACCGGGCTTCCGCCAGGGCGTGGGCGGCGCCGGTGAGGAGCTGGAGCGGCTCGTCGAGCACCCGTACGGCCTCGATGTCCTCGGGGAGGGGCCTGCCCGGCACGGCGACCGCGCGGAAGGTCGCGTCGATCGCACCTGACCGGACGGCGGCGACGGCCGTCTCGATGTCGAAGAGCATCACCACGTCGAGGTCGACCTCGGGGTACGTACGGTGGAAGCCGCGCATCAGGCCCGACGCGGCGCCGCGCGAGGCGATGATGTCGACGCGCAGCGGACGGCGGCCGGTGCGCACGGACGCGACCGCGCGTTCGGACACGCGCAGCAGCTCACGTGCGTGGGGCAGGAACGCCTGGCCGTCGATGGTGAGCTCGGCGCCTCGCGGTGTACGGGTGAAGAGCCGCACACCTAGGGTGCGCTCCAGCACCGCGACGCGTTTGGAGACGGCCTGCTGGGTGACCGCCAGTTCGGCGGCGGCCTCCTGGAACTGCCCCGCGTCGGCGACGGCGACGAACGTCCGGACGGCGTCGAGGTCCACACAACCACCCTAACTCCACAACCGATGGTTGTGCCGTGCGGTCCCGCGGTTGTTTGATCCCCGGTGGCGCTCCTCGCTTTGATGTCTTCGGACGCGGACCGGTTGTGGGTGAGGGGCGAGGGACGAGGGTGTCGGGCATGAGGAGCGGGCACCGGCTGGGGCGGCGGTTCGGGTGGCTCTGGGGGGCGTACGGGGCGAGCGCGCTCGGCACCTGGCTCGCCTTCGGCTCGTTCGAACTGATCGCCATCCGGGTACTGCACGCCGGACCGGCCGAGGTCGCCGCACTCGCCTCCGTGGGGGCCGCGGTGGGCGCTGCCGTGGCGGTGCCGCTGGGCCCGTGGGTGGAGTTCCGCCGCAAGCGGCCGGTGCTCGTGGCGATGGACCTGGTCCGGTTCGCCGCGCTGGTGACGATCCCCGCCGCGTTCGCGCTCGGCGCGCTCACCTTCGTTCAGCTCCTGCTCGTCTCGGTGGTCGTCGCGGCGGCCGACATCACCTTCCGCGCCGCCTCCGGCGCGTACCTGAAGACGCTCGTGCCGGCCGAGCACCTGCTGGTCGCGGGCGCCCGGTTCGAGTCGACGGCCTGGACGACCACGATCATCGGACCGCCGCTGGGCGGCGCGGCGATCGGGCTTCTGGGTCCGGTGGCGACGGTGGTGGCCGACGGGGTCAGCTATCTGCTGTCCGCCCTGGGCATCCGCGCGACGGGCGGGCAGGAACCGCCGCCCGAACGCCGGGAGGCGGGGCGCCTGCGGGCCTCGGATCTGCTCGACGGCTGGCGGTACATCCTCGCCGACCGCACGCTGCGTCCGCTGTTCTTCAACACAGCCTTGTTCAACGGCCTGGTGATGGCCGCCCAGCCGCTGCTGGCCGTCCTGATGCTCGGCGGGCTCGGGTTCACGCCGTGGCAGTACGGTCTGGCCTTCGCCGCGCCCTCGATCGGCGGGCTGCTCGGTTCACGGCTGGCCCGACCGCTGGTCACCCGGTTCGGGCAGCGTCAGGTCCTGGTCGGGTCCGGGGCCCTGCGCGCACTGTGGCCGCTCGGCCTGGCCTTCGTGGGGCCGGGTACCGGAGGGCTGCTGCTGGTGATGGGCGTCGAGTTCGGGCTCATCTTCTGCTGCGGGGTCTTCAACCCCGTCTACTCCACCTACCGTCTCGAACGCACCGCGAACGACCGGGTCGCCCGCACACTGACGGCCTGGGCGGTCACGACCAAGGGCTCGACCGCGCTCCTGACGGCGCTGTGGGGCGTACTGGGCGCCGTGCTGGGCCCGCGTACGGCCATCGCCCTGGCCGGCGTGCTCCTGCTGGCGACCCCGCTGCTTCTCCCCCGGCGGGCCGAGGTGCCCGCCGCCGGAGCGGAGGCGGCCCCGGCACCGGGGCGGGTCTGAGGACCTGTGGCCGGCCTCCGCGCCGGGCCTCCGAGAGCGCGGCACGCAGGACGCAGGACGCGGGAGAGGGCGCGGCGGGAAGGACGCGGCGGGAGTGTGGCCGCCTCGGCCGCTACCCCAGGAGGCATTCGGTCAGCAGTGCCGTACCGTCCGCGTCCGCCGGGCGCGGCACGGTGTGGCCGGCCGGAGGGCGTCCTTCGCCGGCCAGCCAGCGTTCGAGCGCCGTGAAGGCCGAGCGGTGGCAGGGGGTCATCGGACGGAGCCGGTCCGGGAAGGCGTCGACGAGCGAGTCGGTGTGCGTCCCGTCCACGATCCGGTAGTACCGCAGCAGCGGTCCCCGCCCGGCGTCGCGGACCATGCGGGCGTAGACGTCTCCGTCGCGGCTGATCGGCAGCAGCACGTCGAGCGTGCCCTGGAGGGTGATGAGCGGCTTGCCGATGCGCCCGGTCAGCGCGATGCGGTCGACGGCGCGGTGCACGGCCGCCGGCCTCGCGTCGTAGGCGTAGTCGGCGTCGCAGCCGGGGGTTCCGGAGGCGCAGAACGGGGTTCCCGCCTCGGTCGTCCCGTCGTAGCCGGGGTCCAGTTCCTCACGGTAGAGGCGCTGGGTCAGGTCCCAGTAGGTCGCGTGGTGATAGGGCCAGAGGAACTCCGATCCGGCCGGATAGCCTGCCGCGTGCAGGGCGTCCTGAGCCGCCTGGGCGCCGGGTCCGCCGACCGCGTAGAGCGGGTACTCGCGCAGCGCGGGCGGCAGGAAGGTGAGCAGGCCGGGTCCGTCGGAGGTCCAGAGCGTGCCCTCCCAGTCGACTCCCCCGTCGTAGAGCTCGGGGTGGTTCTCCAGTTGCCAGCGGACCAGGTAGCCGCCGTTGGAGATGCCCGTGGCGATGGTGCGCGCGGGGGACTTCCCGTAGCGCTGCCTGACGACGGCGCGGGCGGCCCGGGTGAGCTGGGTGAGCCGGGTGTTCCACTCGGCGATGGCGTCGCCGGGGCGTACGCCGTCCCGGTAGAAGGCGAGGCCGGTGTTGCCCTTGTCGGTGGCGGCGTAGGCGTAGCCGCGCGCGAGCACCCAGTCGGAGATCGCGCGGTCGTTGGCGTACTGCTCGCGGTTGCCCGGTGTTCCGGCGACGACGAGTCCGCCGTTCCAGTGGTCGGGCAGCCGGACGACGAACTGCGCGTCGTGTTTCCAGCCGTGGTTGGTGTTGGTGGTGGACGTGTCGGGGAAGTAGCCGTCGATCTGGGTCCCGGGCACTCCACTGGGCGTCGGCAGGTCCTTGGGCGTCAGACCCGCGTAGTCGGCCGGGTCGGTGTGGCCGGAGGCCACGGTCCCGGCGGTCGTCAACTCGTCCAGACAGACGGCCTGTTGGAAGGCGGCGCCGGGTACCCGCGGCGGAGCGCCGACGGAACAGGGCCCGGCGGGTGCGCCGTGATCGCCGGCGGCGGACGACGGCGCGGCCGACGCGACGACGCCCGAACCGGCGGTCGCGAGCACCAGCGCGCAGAGCGCGGCCCGCCATCGGGGCCGCCGTCCGCCGGGTGGGGTGACGTCCGTACTGGGCTGGAGCATCCGGGACCTCGAATCCGAGTGGGACGGGGGGACGCGCCGGAGGCTAGTGACAGGGGGGTCGGCCAAAACATGTGCCGGGCCGCCATGAAGACGGCCGCGGGAGAGGTGTCGGGCACCATGGCGGGTCGTGTTCCCGCAGGTCACCACCCCCGGCCCACGGCCTTCGCCGGACGTGCTCCGGCGGTGGGACGCGCAAGGCCCCCGTCAGGGCGAAGGCGGCTGACCGGCCACAGCTCGCCCCGGTCGATTCCTCACATCAGGGGCTTTCCGCGACGGCTACGCGACCTGACCGCAAGGAAACCCGCCCACGGGTCGGGATGTCGAGGGTGTGGGCGACGGCGAGGAGGCTGTCGTCCGACACCACGCGCAGGCCGCCCTCCGCGAGCACAGCGGCCAACTGCTCCGGTCGCCACAGCGAGCGCCACGGCTCGCCCGAGGTGATGGAACTGCCGAGCACGCGGGTCAGCAGCCGGCCCACGGCCGCCCTCGCCGACGGTGCCTGGTAATTGACGACGAGTGCGCTGCCCGGGGCCGTCCGGACGGCGAGGGCGGCCACTGTGGCCCGCACCTCGTTCCGCGTCAGGTAGGGAACGACGCCCTCCCACAGCCAGGTCGTCGGCGCGGATGGATCGTGGCCCGCGGCGTCCAACGCCGCACCGAGGTCATCGACGGCGAAATCGACCGGTGTGAAGCGTACGGAGCGGGCGGTGGCCGACAGGTCGGCGGCGAGACGGGCGCGCTTGTCCCGCTGGGAAGCCGGATGGTCGACCTCCCACACATCGGTCCGCGCGAGCTCGGGCAGACGCCACGCCCGTGTGTCCAGACCGGCACCGAGGATCACCAGTTGGCCGGCCGCACGGGCGCGCAGTGCCTCGTCGATCGCCACCGTCCGCGGCACGACCACCTCGGCGCACGCCCGCACACTCTCGTACGCGGTGCGCTCCCGCCAGCCGCTCGGCGGAGTGTTCGAGCGCACCTCGGCCACGGGCGTACGTTCCGCGGCGCTCAGCAGCCGCTCCGCCACGGGATCCGCGAACCGGCCCGTAGCGGCCCTCCCGTTCGCGGCCGCCCGCCCCTGACAGACCAGCACCGCCGTCCGGCTCGCCGCACGTCCACGCCCACTCATGGAGCCACATTCAACACCACCCCGGCGGTCTGCCCTGATCGGGGCGGACCGCCGGGCTTGTGACGGGCGGATCAGCGCAGTCCGGCGAAGAGGTCGTTCTCGGGTACGGCCGCGCCGGTGGCGTCCTGGACCCGTACGAAGGTCTCCATGCCCATCAGCTCGCCGAACCTCTCCTTGCCCATCTTGAGGAAGAAGATGTTCTCGCCCTGACTGGCGTGCGCGGCCAGCGAATCGAACTTCTGGCCGCTGAACGCGGTGGCGTCCACCCACGTGGTGATCTCGTCGTCGGGGAGGCCGATCTCGGCCAGCGCGGCGGCCTCGGCAGGATCCGGCTCCGGCATGTCCTCATGAAACTCGCGCATGATCTCGCCGAACCGCCGCATCATCGAGCGGGGCATCGTGGTCCAGTACACCTTCGGTGTCAGTTCGGTCATCTCCAGCGCCGCCATGGTGATGCGGTGGGCCTGGATGTGGTCGGGGTGACCGTAGAAGCCGTTCTCGTCATAGGTGACGACCACATCGGGTCGGTAGTGCCGCATGAGTTCGGCGAGTCGGGCGGCGCCTTCCCGCACGGGGGTGCGCCAGAAGGATCCGGGGACGTCGTTGCTCGGCCAGCCCATCATCCCGGAGTCGGCATAGTCCAGCGTCTCCAGATCGCTGATCTTTAGGACGTCACGGCTCGCCTCGAGTTCTTGACGACGCATCGAGGCGACGGCCGCCGGATCATGCCCGGGTTCGCCCGGCTTGACACCCCCCGGTCCGTCACCGCAACGGCCGTCGGTACAGGTCACGAGCACCGTGCGGATGCCTTCCGCCGCATAGCGCGCGAGGACCCCTCCGGTTCCGGTGGCCTCGTCGTCGGGGTGGGCGTGCACTGCCATCAGCGTCAAGGGCCGGTCGGTCATGAAACAGTCCTCCTGCGGAAACACGTTCTGGTCCGAGCGCGCGGCGGGCGTACCGCGATCCTGGGGCCGGTCCCTGGCGGGCGGACGACCTTGTGGTCCCCGTTCTCCCGCCCGAAAGGCGCCGGTCCCTCGGTCGATGCAACCGTGGCGGCCGGACCGGCTGTTCCCGAAACGGCCGACGAGATCCGCGACTCCTCCGGGCTACGGCCGGACGAGGTGGAGACACGCGCCGTCGAAGACCCGTGCCGCGGGACCCGCGAAGAGCCTCTCCGAGCCAGCGACGGCCCCTCGACCCGTCCGCACAGCTGGGCCGGGGTGCTGCCGGCCGTGGTGCGACCGGCAACGCCCCGGACTCCTCTTCGCCACCGCCCCGTGGGGGAGGCAGGGCCGTGCCGGCCCCGTTGGGGATCCGTCGCCGACACGACGGCGCCGAGCCGACACGGCCCTGTGGTCGCGGACCCGGCTACCAGCCGACGGCGACCAGCAGCCACTGCGGGCTGCCGTGGGAGACGAAGGAGGACTGACCCGCCACGTCGTCGTAGGGGAAGCCGTAGGCGAGGTTGCCGATGGCGTTGTCGTGCCAGAACCTGGCGTAGTAGTTCGCCGGTGCCGCCTTGTAGAACTGGGCGGGATCGCCCTGTTGGGAGGCCGGCAGGTTCGCCACATGACGGTTGAGGGCGGCGCACATGGTGGGGTTGCCCGCGAGGGCCGCGGCACAGCCGAAGATGTCGGAGGTGGCGGCACTCACGCCCACGGACTGGGCGTAGGACGTGAAGTAGTTGGCGTTGGCGCCGCCCGCCCGGAAGCTCGGGTCGCTGCCCGGCGCGATGATCCGGTACGGGGCCTGGGTCTGGGCCAGCACCTTGAACTGATCGGGGACGGCGGCCGTGAACCGCTGGAAGGTCGTCGCACGGTCCTCGGCGAAGGTCTGCCGGTTCTCACCGACCTCGACGTCGTAGCCGTCCTTGGAGTGCAGGCGCATGGCCAGTTTGAGGCCGAAGGCGTCGACCCTGGTGGTGTTGCCGTTGAAGACGTTGTTGCCGACGGTGAACTCGATGAAGTCGTAGTACGGGCCGTTCGGCGAACCCAGGTAGAAGTACATGCGGCCCGCGGAGTTCGCCGGCATGTCGAGGTAGGGCTGCTCGGCGATGGAGTGGACCTGGCCGTTGAAGCTCCAGTACACCTGGCTGTCGGGGTACTTGCCGTTGGTGCGGTTGAGGACCTTCACCTCGACGGCGTTGTTCGCGGCGGGTATGTCGCCGGTGCCGCCCCAGAAGTCGTCGGGCGGGGTGGTGCTTCCGGGCCCGTACACCTGGAACTCCCACAGGGAGTAGCCGTACGGGGTGGCTCGCGCCGTTCCGAGGACGCGCACGTATCTTCCGCTGCCGGTGACGTTGATGTTCTGGACGCCCCCGGTGCCGGTCGTCGTGGAGTACACGGTGGCCCAGGTGTTCGCGTCGGCGGAGGTCTGGATCTGGAACGACGTGCCGTAGGCGGCCTCCCAGTTGAGGGTGACGCGGGTGATCTGCTGGACCGACCCGAGATCGACGCGCAGCCACTGGGGGTCGGAGAAGGCCGAGGACCACCGGGTGCCGGTGTTCCCGTCGACCGCGGCCCCGGCGGGGAAGGACCCGTTCTCGACCGACGAGGCGGCGGCGGGCCGTCCCTGGGACAGCAGTTGGTCGGCGGCGTGCGCGGGGGCCGGGTTCAGGAAGGCGACGCAGGCGGCGAGCAGGACGACGACGAGACCGAGAGCGGTACGGGCCCGGGCGGTTCTGCTCGACGGCCGAGGGGGAAGGGCGCTGGCTAAGGACTGCATGCGGGATCTCCTCATGCCGGGTCGGCGTGTGTGGGGGCGGAGCAACAGCAGACGGAGAGCGCTCTCTCCGGGTTGTATCCCCGCGTGTTCCAGACGTCAACAACTGAAGCCGAAATGAAGGGAGTTCGTCTGCCGGGCACGGCAAACCGACATCTGTCACCGCTCGTACCGCGTCGGCCTCCCGACGCGTTCGAACCCCGACGCAGCGACCGGCTCGCGTCGGGCGACGCGTTCAAGAGTTGGCCTCTTCGAGGGACGCTTCGGGACCGGGACATGGGCGGACCCGGCTGCCGGCCACCCGTCACGACGTCCGGCGGGTCCTCGCCACCGGCGTGGCCGGGTGGGCCCTTACGGCGTCTTCCCCGCTAGGCGCACGCAAGACCGCCGGCGCCGGGAAGGTGACGGTGCCGACATGGCCGACCTGTCCATGCTCGCCCAACCGTTTCCGGAGCAGGGCCTGGACCCTGGGATCCCCGACGCGCTCCCCGCCGAACGTCCCGAAGAGGAGGACTTCGACGAGATCGAGGAGTTCGACGCAACTCCACCGAATCGCGCTGGTGGCGTCCTGGTACTTGGGCGCCGGGCCTGCTCACTGGACCAGTTCGATGTGGGGATGGTCCGGGGACACCGGGCAGACGTGGAGTTGCAGGTCGTAGGCGCCGGCGATGTCGAGGAGAGTGAAGTTCGAGGGCGGGGTGCCGAGGAGGAGCGGAGTCGGGTTCGTCCGTTCCTCCTCGGGCATCCAACTCTTGCTGCCGGAGTTCCATTCCGAGGATGCGATGGTGAGGAGCGGGGTCGTCTCGGTGCCGCATTCGGGGCAGGGGCGCGGCATGGGGTCGGTGAGGCCCCAGCGGGTCCAGCCGCCGGTCTTCCACCCGGGGGTGTGGCACAGGTTGCGGAAGTAGAACTCCTGCGGGTCCAACGCGCCGGTACTGTCCCACGCGAATCCGGCTGTCTCCCACAGGTTCACGTCGCCCAACTGCTGCTGCAGTTCCTTGCTCAGCTCCAGGGGGCCGGGGTATTCGGTGATCCGTTCAGGTGCGAACAGGCACGGTTCCGGCAGGTACCAGTCGAACTGGATCACGGGCGGCTCGGGCGGGGCCTCAAGGACGTCGGTGACGGAGGCGGAGGAACGCCAGAAGAGGGCGGTTCGGGGGTGTGCAAACTCCTCGTGGTCGCAAGGGCACCACAGGACCTGGAGCAGGTCGGCTCCGGGAGGGCTGGCCGGGAGAGGCACGTCGCGGGCGTAGAGCTGGGCCACGGGGATCATGGGGATCGGGCCGTCGAACCACGGGTGGCCCTCGCGGAGCCGCTGCTCGATCTCCCGTTCCTCGGGCGTGATCGCGGGTGCCTGGGGGTCTCGGAGCCGCCGCTCGGCCGCTGCTGCGTGGATGCGACGCAGGATCCGGATCTCGTCCGGAGAGCGCATCTCGTCTGCCGCTTCACTGTCGTGCGGCTCTACGCAGTGGGGCCACGGCTCGTGGGGGGGGGCCCCGGGGGGCCCCCCCCCCGGGCCGGGGGGGCCCGGGGGGGGCCCCCCCCCCCGGGGGCGCCCGGGGCCCCGGGCCGCCCCCCCGGGCCGGTGTTGGGCGCCA
>NZ_JBIBSY010000002.1:848715-871725 GCF_043078065.1 Streptomyces sp. NPDC015532
GGCGGGCCGGTCGGGGGGGCGCGCCCCCCTGGCGGCGGCCGCGGCGGGGGGGGGGGGCCCCCGGGGGGGGGGCCGGGGGGGGGGGGGCCCCCCCGGGGGGGCCCCCCCCCACGGAGCTGTCGTGCACGGTCGGCGACCCCGGCCGCGGGTGCAGCCGGGTCGCCGTGCGCGCCAGCGGGGCCAGTTGAGGGAAGAGCGCGGTCACATCGAACGGCCGCGGCGGGGTGGTGAAACTCATGCTGGCTCCCGATGACACGAACTGACTGTGGATCAGTTACCGAGGTTGTACAACCCTGTGTTCTTCAGGGTGTTGGGGACATAGACGTTGGGGAACAGCTCCTCGGTCGTCCCGTCGGCCCGTTCGATATTAGCGTTCATCGTGACTCCCACCGGGATCGTGCTGGTGTCGTCTGTGTAGACGGGCGTCACCTGGTAGAAGACCGCGTCGTCCGTTCCGAGACTGGAGGAGGAGTCCCTGATCATTTTCTGTGCCATGGTCTCGAAGGTGCGCATGCTGGGCGTGCCAGTGTTCATCCCTGCCTGCCAGCATGGGACCAGATTGACCTGTATGCCCCTTCCGCCGGTGACCTTCGGAATCAGGTGACACCGGGCCTGCCCGTTGGTGAGCGAGTTGTCAGCCTTGAACTTCTGCGCGTCCTGCCAGCCCGGGATGTCTCCCTGCGCATCGGTGCCCTCGGGGGCCGTCCTGTCCAGGCATGCCTGTGCCTGGGTCGGCCGCTCTCCGAGCGGGCCGATCGGGTCAGTGGTCTTGTTGACGTGAGGGACCGGTTCGGTGGTGTTCAGGATCCACCCGTCGCCATTGGGAAGCGCACCGAGCGGCGTGGTGTCCAGACAGCGGGCGTGCGGGCCGGTGTCCGGCAGAGTGAACTTCACCTCGAACTGGTCGGCGTCGATCACCCGCTGGTCCGCGAAGCCCTTGGTGAGCTGGTTATCGGCGAACTGCTTGTCCGCGGCTGTGGCATGGGCACGCACACAGGGCGAGGTCCGGTCCAGCTTCTTGCTGTTGCCCAGTACGTACGAGTCCCATTCGCCGTTGCCGAGGTTGGGGATCACCTCGACGCACCGAGCGCCGTCGGTTCCCCCTTCCTTCGTCTCGGCGAAGGGGAACTCGCTGCAGGTGTCGGTGCTGACGAGATCCGTCTGCGCCTTGAAGCTTCCGCAGGTGCGGGCCGTGCGGTCGGCCACGCCGCTCGTCGACCGGGTCAGTGGCTTGCCCTTGCCCCAGGCGTCGTCGAGGTTCTGCTGCGCCCACGCGTAGGCGGCCACGGCGCCTCCGGCGTCGGAGGCCCGCGCGCTCATCGGCACGACGGGCATGACAGAGGGGATGACACAGCCCGCCGAGGAGGCGCCCCCGACCGCGTTGTCACAGCGGATCTTGCGCGGGTTGTCCCACGAGGCGTTCGGGTCGATGGCCGTGGCGCCCGGGGAGGTCACGTACAGCTTGTACGAGGTGAGGAACTCCGCGACGCCGCCCGCCCCGGGGGACGAGGAGTACGTGACGGTGCCGGTGAGGGACTTTCCCAGGACCAGGTCGCCGCCGTACCAGGGCGCCGTCTTCGTCGCCGTGCAGCCGGTTCCGCAGGCGGCGCGGAACTTGGCGTTGAGGGCGATGACCTCGCCGATCGCGGAGGTCATCGTCACGGTGACCTGCTCGCTCCACGTCGTGCCGCTCGCGGGCAGTGACGCACTGGTGGAGATCGTCACGGTGCCGCGCCCGAGTTCCGCGCCGTTGCTGTCGCGCAGGAGGTAGAGGACGTTCACCCCGGTCACGCAGTAACTGAAGCGCTCGTAGGAGTAGTTGCCGGGGCTGGCGATGGAGCAGCCGGCGGTGGCGGCAGTGGCGGCAAGGCTCTGCGGCCGTGCCGTGGTACGCGCGGCCGGGATGGGACTGGTGCTCACACACGCCTCGACGGCGCCCGCCCTGCGCTCCTTCGAGCCTGCCTTCGTGGCCTCGCAGTGTTCCCCGGACCGCTTGGGGAAGGCGCTGGTGGCGCGGGCGGGAACGGCGGCCCGGTGTGTCACCGCCTGCCGCGGCTTCTCGTCCGCGCCCTGCTGTGCCGTGGCCGTACCCGTCGTGGTGAGTCCCAGCGCCATGGCGGTCAGTACGGCCAGTACGGTCGACCGGGCACGTAGTCGGAATGCGCCTCCGGGGCGTATCTCGTGCATGTTCGTCAGATCTCTCTTCCTTGTTTCTCTGTCCTGGTGGCAGGGGGGAAGGGGGGCACCGCACATGCGGTGCCCCCCGGGCAGCGATGGGTGGCCTGCGCTCGACCGCGTCAGGGGCGGACGAAAGGACGCACTCGTCAGCCGATCAGCTCGTAGAGATCCCTGGTGATGGCGGAGGCCCCGTCCTCGACAACGTCCGCGATCTTGCCCACGACGGGCTTGACGACAGTGCTGGCGGGCTTTGCCGCACCCAGCCACTTGGACGCGCCGAAGGTGACCAGGCTCAGGCCGGTGCCTGCGGCGGACCACCCGAACTCGCTGCTGGTGAAGCCGTGTTCGATGCCGGTGAAGACAGTGCCGATGGCACTCGCACCCACGGAGACATCGGCGAAGAAGCCGGCCGCCACGAAGGCCGGCGGGAAGACGAAGCCCGCGAGAGTGCAGCCGGCGGCCAGGAGGCCGGCACCTACGCTGACCACGTTGGCCGCGTCGGCGTAGAACTGGGCGTCGTTCCACCACTCGTCGGAGTCGGCGGGGTCATTGGTGCCGTTGGGGTTGACCTGGTTGTTCCGGTCGTTGGCGGCGGGGTCACGCTTGGCGTCGCGGTCCGCCTTGGCCTTCTCCGCGGCTTCCTTGGCCTTGGCGGCCACTTCGGCCTGGTGCTTCTCGGCGGCGATCCGCTTGGCGTCGGAGTACGCGGCGGCGGCCTCCTTCGCGTCCGCCTGCGCGGCGAGCTTGGCGGCACGGGCGGCGTTGGCCGAAGTCTGGGCGGCGGCGGAGAACTTGAGGGCGGCACGCGCCGAGTCGATCGCCTTGTTGGCCGAGTAGTTGGCTGAACGGGCCGCGCCACGGGCGGTGGCGGCAGCCGCCTTCGCTGTGTTGGCGGAAGCCTGGGCGTCAGCGGCCGACTTGTCGGCGGCGTCCGCGTTCCGGCGCGCCTCGTCCGCGTAGCTGTCGGCCTTCTTGGACGAGGCGATCGCCTTGTCCGCCCATTCCTGGGCCTTGGCGGCGTTGTTACGGGCCTCAAAGGCGGCCTGGGTCGCCCGTGCGGCGTTCTCCTGCGCCTTCTCGGCGATCTTCGCGGCGGCGGCGATGGCACCGCGGATCGCGGCGACATGGGTGGCGGTGTCGTGGTCGAGCTGGGCCGTCCGGAACTGGACCACGAGGATGAAGTTGCGGAGCATCCACGCCGGTCCCTCGAGGGCGACCTCGGCGTAGGCCTTGGTGAAGGCGCCACCGGTAGTGATGAGCTTACCGGCGAGGACCCGGTCGTCCTCCTCCTGTGCCAGCGGGTAGTCGTGGTCGAAGAAGTAGTTGAGGGATTCGGTGGTGTTGGTGTCGAGTGCCTTGTTGGCGGCGTTGGTGACGGCCTTGCCGGCGCCATCGTTGAGGATCTTGCCGATCGCGACGCGCAGCTCCTCGTCGGAGGCCTTCTTCATGCCGATGGTGAGGAAGTCACCGACGGCCGTGGAGCTGGAACTCGCCAGGGCGAGCTGGGCGGCCTCGGCGATCTTCGGTGCGGAGATCGTCGCCACATGGAGGGTGGTCTCGCGGTCGTCCTGGCCCTGGGCTACGGCCCGGTCGAGGTCGATCCAGGCGAAGACGTCGTCGTCGGAGCCCGCCAGGGCGTGCTGGGCGGCCTGCCGGGTCCAGGCGCCCCGGGACTCGATCAGGCCGATCGCGGCCTTGCGCCCCAGGGTCGCGGCGAGCGTCAGATCGCCGGAGTACAGGGCCTGTTCGGCCTTGGCGGTGAGGTCCTTGATCTCCTGGGCGGTGCGCTCCGACAGGAGCCGCTTGCCGCGGACGTCGGACAGATCGGTCGCCTCGATGGAGGCGAGCAGCTGCGCCTCCTCGATCGCTTTCTGCTTGTCCTGCTCCAGGGTCTGGGCCTCGGCCGCGCGGGCGTTCTTCTCCACCTCGAGGGCGTCGGCGACGGCCTTGGTGGCGACGTTCGCGGCCTTCACGGCCTCGTCGGCGTGCGCGGTCGACTTGTTGGCGTAGTCGATGGCCTGGCCCGCGTACTTCACGGCCTCCTCGGCTGCGGCTGCCGCCTTGTCGGCGTGGGCGGCGGCGGAGTTGGCGGCGTCGCGGGCGGTGCGGGCCGCGGCGGCGGCAGTGCTGGCCAGGGCCTGGGCGGTGGAGGCCGCGTTGGTGGCACGGTTGGCGGCACTGCTGGCGATGGCGGCCTGGCGCTTGGCCTCGGCGGCCTCCGACTGCGCGACGCCGGCGGAGGCGGCGGCCTGGGCGGCGGCTGTGGCGGCGGCGGCCGAGTTGCGTGCGGCGGAGGCGGCGGCCGTGCCGGCGGACGCGGCCGCATCGCCGGCGATGGCGGCCTTGTTGGCGGCCGCGGCGGCGCTACGGGCCTTGGCCGCCGCGTTCTTGGCGGCGACCGCGGCGTCCTTGGCCTCCTGCGTCTTGCTCGCGTCCTTGGAGGCGGCTATCGCGGCCCTGTAGGCACGGGACGCGGCGCCGCCCGCGTTCGAGGCGGCCTGAGCGGCGCCGGTGGCCGCCCAAGAGGCGCGGCGGGATGCGTTCACCGCGGCATTGGAGGCGTTGATGGCGTTGCGTGCGGCGTCCGCCGCGCCCTTCGCCGCGCTCGCGGCCTTCCGGGCCGCCGCCGCCGACTTCTGCACGTCGTTCTGGGCCGCGGACGCCTCGGCGGCGGCCTTCTCCGCGGCCTCCTTGGCCTTCCCGGCGGCGGTCTCGGCGCGGGCCGAGGCCTCCACGGCCAGGTTGGTCTCCTGTTCGGCGCGCTTGCCCTCGCGCTCCACGAGGGCCACAAGCTCCTCGATGGTCGCCGACTCCTGGTCGCGGGCGCGCGCGATGTGCTGGCCGGTCTCTATGAACCACTCCACATCGGTCGCGGAGCCCTCGAGCGCACGGCTCGCGTACTTCTGCACCTCCGGGCCACCGGCCATCAGCATGGCGCTGACCTGGACCCGGGTGTCCTCCAGACGCGAGTCGTACTGCTTGTCGGTGAGGAAGGCGGTGAGAGCCGAGCCGGTGGCGGTGTCGAGGGCGGTATTGGCGCTGCGCACCACCGCCTTGCCACCGGTGGACGAGACGGTGGTGGTGGCGACCCGGAGATCTTCGAGGATGGCCGGTCTGAAGCCGTTCTTCAGGAACGCGGCGATCGCGGCGTCGCCGCTCTCGAGGGCGGCGACGGCCTCCCGGCGCAGGCCCTTGCCCGCACGGTCCAGGCTGCGGACGATCGCGACCCGGTTGTCCTCCACGGTCTGCCTCGGCAGCGTTTCCGCGAGGAAGGTCTGGATGTCGGCGTCCGACCCGTAGAGGGCCACGTCGGCGGCGGCCTTGACGCCCTTGCCACCGGTCAGCCACGCCCTGACGACCTTGGCGCGCTCGGTGTCCGGCAGCGGCACCGGTTCGGGTGCCGCGCCTTCTGTCGCGGCGGCGGCTGTGGGGAGGAGGGCTAAGGGGGTGAAGGCCACGGCGGTGGAGGCGGCGAGCGCGCCGAGCACGCGGCGCCGGCTCCAGAAGATTGTCTGCATCAGAGAGTTGTCCTCGTGTGAGCTGTTGACAGGGCATGCCGGATCTCACCGGCAGGGCGGTTTCCGGCGTGCCCGCAAGATGGAATGCCGACGGACGCGAAGTAACGTGCGTTCGGAGTTACTTGTAGTGCGGGACCATATCAACTGTCCATGCAGAGGAGGCGAATTAGGGAATCACGCTCTCCAACAAGCCTTGAAAATGCGGCTCCTGACGAATCATCAATAGATTCTTTACATGTCCTCCACAACCTTCGTGCAACCTTTATGAAGTGTGAGGGAGGTCACGAATGGAGCATGGAGATTGCCGTAGTATGTGTGGTTTTCCGCGCTCGACCTGAGGGTCACTTCGTGTTTGCATGACGAAGCGGATGGTGATCATCGGGACGGGGGCTTCTCATCTTGAGAGGTAAGAGAACTTCTCCCCAGGGGACTTGGAACGCACCCGGCAGAGCGATGCCGATAACGCATTCCTGTGCACCCGAAAATTCGAGACCGGTGACGAACATCCGGCCGTCAGCGACGAACTTAGGGATGCAATGAAGGAATACAGCAGAATGTCCGTTAAGCCGCAGCACAAGCGGATTGCGCTGCGCGCACTGGGCGCGGCTGTGGTCGGCGCCCTGGCCTGGATCACGGCGACCACGGGCATACCCGGCGGGGCGTCGCAGCGGACGAACCCCACCGCACTGGTCGCGGGCGAGGCCCCCGGTTACGCGGTGGAGGACTTCAACTACCCGCTGGCGGACAAGATCCTGGCCGAGAAGAACATCGTCCTCAAGCGCGGCGACGGGCACATCACCCTGGCCGACTGTGTGGGTGGCGCCGGCCTCCTGGAGGTCATGGCCCGGAACAAGGCGGACAAGATCTGCTTCAAGGTGGTGGGCGACTCCGGCTGGCTGACCCTGGAGATCCCGGCGGTCTACGCGGTCAAGGGCAACGACTACACGACCGAGGTCGACATGACCGTAGGTACCGAGGAGAAGTCGTTCGACATCACCAAGAACTCCTGGACCCCGGTGGGTGAGGCCGCGGACCCAGAGAGCCGCGATCACCTGCTCGTCGAGATCAGGTCCTCCAAGTAACCGCAGCCAAGACAGACATGCTCACCGCACCGCGGTCCGGTGCCCACCGGACGCGCGGCCCTCGTGCCTAGGAATCCACGTTCATGCGCCTCTCCAGACGCCCCCGTCTCTCCGCGTTAGCCGCTGCCCTGCTCGCGGCCCCCGTCGCACTGGGCGCCGTTCCGGCCGCGACCGCCCCGGCCGCCGCGCTCGGCGGGGCCGATGCCCCGGAACAGCTCAACTACGTCGCGAAAGTCAACGTCGGTGAACAGACCGCCTGCACCGGCACCCTCGTCGACCCGCAGTGGGTCCTGACCGCGGCCACCTGCTTCGCCGCGGACGGCAAACCCCCCGCAGGCAAACCCGCCGTCACCACCACCGTCACCGTCGGCCGCACCGACCTGACCCAGACGGGCGGCAGCGTCCAGCAGGCCATCTGGCTCGTCCCGCACGCCGACCGCGACCTGGTCCTCGTCAGGCTCGCCACCCGCATCACCGACCCCACCATCAAACCCGTACCGCTGGCGACCACGCCCGCCACCACGGGCGAGAAACTGACCAAGGCCGGATTCGGACGCACCAAGACCGAATGGGTGCCCGACAAGCTCCACACCGGCACCTTCACCGTCACCTCCACCACGAACACGACAGTGGACCTCGACGGCTCCGACACCGCGACCGTCTGCAAAGGCGACGCCGGCGGCCCCACCCTGCGCACCGTCAACGGCACCACCGAACTCGTCGCCATCAACTCCCGCTCCTGGCAAGGCGGATGCCTCGGCAACGATCCCGCCGAAACCCGCACCGGCGCCATCGACACCCGCGTCGACGACCTGAACACCTGGGTGGCTTCCACCGTCGCCGTCCCCCGCGTCACCGACTACACCGGTGACGGCAAGTCCGACGTCGCATACCTGTACAACTACGGGACGAACACCGACGGCACCAACCACACGGCCCTGTGGCTGCAGACCTCCACCGGCAGCGGCTTCAACGGCCCGGTGAAGTCGTGGGACTCCGGCACTGATTCCTGGGACTGGAACCTCAGCAAGACGGTGTCCGGTGACTTCAACGGCGACGGCCTCGCCGACGTGGGCGTCCTCTACAAGTACCCCAACACCACCGACGGACGCGGCCACACCGCCCTGTGGACCTTCACCTCCACCGGCACCGGATTCAAAGCACCGGTGAAGGTGTGGGACTCCGGCACCGGCTCTTGGACCTGGGACAACTCCGCCCCGGTGTCCGGTGACTTCAACGGCGACGGCCTCGCCGACGTGGGCGTCCTCTACAAGTACGCCAACACCTCGGACGGACGCGGCCACTCCGCGCTATGGACCTTCACCTCCACCGGCACCGGCATCAACGCACCGGTCAGGAAGTGGGACTCCGGCGACGGTTCGTGGACCTGGGACAACTCCGCGCTGGTGGCGGGCGACTTCAACGGCGACGGCAAGTCCGACGTCGGCGCCCTCTACAAGTACGGCAACACCGCCGACGGACGCGGCCACTCCGCCCTGTGGACCTTCACCTCCACCGGCACCGGCATCAACGCACCCGTCAAGACCTGGGACTCCGGCACCGGCTCTTGGACCTGGGACAACTCCGCGCTGGTGGCGGGCGACTTCAACGGCGACGGCAAGTCCGACGTCGGCGCCCTCTACAAGTACGGCAACACCGCCGACGGACGCGGCCACTCCGCCCTGTGGACCTTCACCTCCACCGGCACCGGCATCAACGCACCCGTCAAGACCTGGGACTCCGGCGACGACTCCTGGACCTGGGACAACTCCGCGCTGGTGGCGGGCGACTTCAACGGCGACGGCAAGTCCGACGTCGGCGCCCTCTACAAATACCCCAACACCACCGACGGACGCGGCCACACCGCCCTGTGGACCTTCACCTCCACCGGCACCGGCATCAACACACCCGTCAAGACCTGGGACTCCGGCACCGGCTCCTGGACCTGGGACCGGACGAAGGTCGGCTGACCGCGCGTAACACACCAGCGTCGTGAAGACGTGGGCCCGGGCGGACCGCGAGTCCGCACAGGACGCAACACCGGGTGCCCGGGTCCACGCCTCCACTGAGCTCGTCACCAACGACAACACCGGAAACCGAGCAGCCCGCCGCAGGGTGTGCGGCCGCTCCCCTGCGGCCGCACACCCCCGTACGCCCGGCTGCCAGGTCCGGCGGTACGCCCCCATAGGCGCCTCGACGCCGCCCCCGCGGGGCCCGTCGAGTGCGTGAGCCGCACGTCTCCCACCAAGGAAAGCAAGGTCATGCGACATCTCAGAGGCCATCGCCTCGCCCCCTTCACCACAGCATTCACCACACGCCTCGCCGCCGCACTCGCCGCCGGGCTGATGGCGCTGAGCGCCACCCCCGCGAACGCCGTCTCCGGCACCGCCGCAGCCGACGGGGCGCTCGCGTTCACCGCCCGCCTGGACATCGGCGACGGCCAGAAGGCCTGCTCCGCCGCCCTGGTCGACCCCTACTGGCTGCTCACCGCCACCAGCTGTTTCGCCGACGACCCGGCCGCGAGCCTCGCCATACCCACCGGCGCGCCCAAGCTCAAGACCACCGCGACCATCGGCCGCACCGACCTCACGACCACCGGCGGCGAGACCCGCTCCGTCGTGGAACTCGTCGCGCACCCGTCACGGGACGCCGTCCTGGCGCGGCTCAGCCGCCCCGTCACCACCATCGCGCCCGTGAGCCTGGCCACCGCCGCGGCCACGCCCGGCGAGGAGCTGACGGCGGCCGGCTACGGCCGCACCGCGACCGAATGGGCCCCGCTGCGCCTGCACAGCGGCAGCTTCGCCGTCGACTCGGTCGCCGCGGACACCGTCGCCACCACCGGCAAGGACGGCGCGAGCGTCTGCATGGGCGACACCGGCGGCCCGGCCGTTCGCCTGGTCAGCGGCAAGCCCGAACTGGTCGCCGTCAGCAGCAGGTCCTGGCAGGGGGGCTGCTTCGGCACCGACCCGGCCGTGACCCAGACCGGCGCCGTCAGCACCCGCGTCGACGACCTGCGCTCCTGGGTCACCTCCACCGTCGCCGTCCCTCCTGCGGCTGCGAATGGCACCTGGCGTGCTTACGGCAACACAAATCCGATCTCCTCCAGCACCAGCACGTGGCATTGCGCCGGCAGCAAGACGATCACCACCGGCGTGGTCGCGCAGGTCTGTGCGATCAGGTCGTCAGCTGGAACCGGGGTCCAGGCGGCAGTGATCGTGCGTAACAACCAATCCGGCCTCTATGGCGCGGAAGCGCGTATGGACCTGTACACCGCCTCCGGCACGCGCTTGGGCAATTGGAAGTGCCCGTCATCGGGGGTCGGGGCGAACTCCTGGTCGGTCTGCTTCGGAACGACCTTCACCGAGAGCAGCCAGGTGAACTCGTACGGAATGCTCAATGGCGCATATCTCGGCCTGTCATCGAATGCCTGAACCGGAGCCCATTGTGCCGAGAGGCTGAGGACTTGTCCCGCAAGTGATGGCTGAGAAGCCGTATCTCAACCGGTCTTGGAACGTACGGGTCGAACGGACGTCTCGGCTGGATAGTCTTCCGACGGTGCGCGCATGAAGGCAGGGTCTCTTGGTGGCTCGGGGGTGCGACCCCATCCGAGCGGCTCCAGGAGGCCCTGTTGTCGGTTGTACGCGTCCGAGCCTGTCCGTTTCAACTCGCTTGCCCTGTCGTGTGATTGCCTCGCGCACGTGTACGGCAATGCGGCCGACCGTCCGGACCGGGTGCGCCGATATCCGTCGGACATGACCGATGCGGAGTGGGCGGCTGTCCGGCCTTTGCTGCCGGTGCCGGCCTAACTTCAGGGCCGAGACGGGCAACCCGAGGGCTGCCGCCACCGCCAACTGCTGGACGCGATCCGCTACCTGGTCGCGGGCGGGATCTCCTGGCCGGCGATGCCCGCGGACATCCCCACCTGGGCCCGGGTCTACGCCTCCTTCCGCCGCCGGCGCGAGCACGGGCTGATCGCGAAGTTCCATGACCGGAACCGCGTCGGCATCGGGCTGTTCGAAGACGGTCCGCAGCAGCGTGGCCACCCAGGGCTGGACCGATCTCGGAACCTGGCTCAGCAAATCTCGGGCGTAGCGGGTTCGACAGCGCTGCCAGGAAGCTCCGGGCAGGACCGCACCGATCGCGTTCACCAGGCCGGACCTCGATCCGCCGACGCGACACGGCTGTCCCCCGCCCGGCGGGGCGGGGGACAGCCGTGCGAGCGGTCCGAGCCGGTCCTACTTCACGTCGACGTAGTCGCCCGTCGCCGCCTTGGTGCCGGTGGTCGTGGTCCCGGCGAAGTTCCAGCGCCAGTAACCGTCCACGGACGCGGTGGCCGTGGTCTTCAGGGCGCCGGTGCTGCTGGACTTCACCGTCTTGACGGTGGTGTAGGTGCTGGACCCCTTCTTGCGGAACTGGAGCTTGACCGACTGCCCGGCGTACCCGTGGTACTGGTAGTCGTCCCAGCTCGCGCGCTTGAGCGTGCCCGTCACGGTGAGGGCCTTGCCCTTGCTCACCGGCTCCGGGGACGCGTTCACCGTCAGCGTGCTCGCGCGCTTCACGCGGAAGCTGTCGATGCGCTCGTCCCAGCGGTAGTCGTCGTCGAGAGCGTCCACCCAGGAGCCCACGTACCAGGTGCCGGCCTGCCCGTTGTCCAGATCGATCCGGGGGTCGAAGGTGAACGAGTGCGTGCACTCGCTGTCGGTCTCGCAGATGGTCTCGTCGCTCGCGTACCCGGCGCCGGGCCCCTCCAGCGTGGTGTCCGCCGACAGCAGACCCCAGTCGTCGTAGGCGTAGATCGTCACGTCGAAGGTCTTCGCGGCCGTCGTGCCGATGACGACGTCCGAGCCGTTGTTGACGGTCACACCGAGGATCTCGGTGTCGCCCGAGCCGCCGTCGGCGTGAGCCGCCGGCGCCACGAGGCCGATGACCCCGAACGCGGCGGCGACAGACAGCGCTACGCGCTTGCCCATGTGGTGGTTCTCCTTCATTCAGGTCGCGCGCGCCTGGCGCGTCGTGACCTCGTCCTCGCAGGCGACCGTGACGGCGCGGCCCTCTCGGCAGCCGGTTTCGCTGCCGAGGCGGGATGCGCGCCGCGGGTCATGTGGTGAGCTGCGAGTTTCGCAGAAGGAACGCACGTCGTGCGGTATTCGTGACGATCTTGTGATGATGACGAAAAGGTGCAGTCCGGAGGCCTGGAGTCGCCGTCAGTGGTCCGTCTCCAGGTGGAGCTTGAGCAGGTCCACGCCGTAGTCGTTGCCGTTGGGGGTGCGGATGATGGTGTGGATGTGCTGCTGGGTCGGGGCGCCCTGAGGGCCGCCCGGCCCACCGGGCCCCGCGCTCGCGGACGCGGAGTCGGAGGCGGAGTCGGAGGCGGAAGCGGAAGCAGAAGCAGAAGCCGAGGTGTCGCTGTCGCCCTCGTGGTAACCGAGCGGGGACTCGGCGTCGTACTCGATCAGCACGACGGGGCTGTGGACGCGGTAGTAGAACGCCGACTCGTCCTCGTACGCGCCGATCCAGTAGAAGTACGTGTCGTCGAGGTGCTTCTCGATCTCGCGCAGCCGCACCCGCGCGTGCCCTTCGTCCTGATAGCCGACGTAGATCTCGGTGAGGTCGAGCAGCAGTCGCCGCTGGCGGCGGTTCAGCGCCGAGCCCTTGACGCCCGCGTAGGGGATGACCGCGTTGTCCTGGCCCGCGCCCGCGAGGAGGTCGGCGCCGGACTTCGCGTCCGCGGAGAGCGCCTGGGCGAGCTGCGTGTCGTCCAGGGAGCGGAGGAGTTCGAGGCCCGCGACCGTCTCCTCCCGGAAGAGGTGATACTTCTTCCCCTCGTACGTGATCTTCGTCGGCTCGGAGCCCATGAACGTCGGGGTCATCACGACCTGGTCGCCCAGGATGAAGCAGTTGATGACGAGGTGGTGGCCCTCGAACTGGAACCCCCAGGCCCCGCTCGCCGAAGGGGTACCCATGACGGTGAACCAGTAGGCGTCCTCGTTGAGCGCCTTGGAGGTGTCCCCCTCGTACTCGCCGAGGAACTGGTTGAGCTTGCGGATGCTGTCGGCCTGGCGGAGACCGCGGGCCGACAGGGACGCCCTGAGCAGCCTGATGCCGAGCGCGTACTGCTTCTCGGTCAGATCGCGCAGGGCGACCCCGTCACGGTCGTTGGAGTCGACGTTGGTCCAGTCGAGCCACTGGTCGGAGTCGACGTCGTAGAGGGTGGCCGCCTTCTGTTCTTCGGTGAGCGAGGCGACGAAGGCTTGGGCCGCGCGGACCATCGGAAGGGTGGAGACGCCGGTGGAGTGGACGGCGTACAGGTCACCGACGACCGTGCCGTCCGTGGTGACGCCGACGAAGTCGTCGTACGCGATCGTCCGGCCGAAGCCGCCGCCCGGCGGCGGGCCCGACGGGGACGCGCTCGCCGTGGCGTCCGCCGAACCTGTCTCCTCGGCGTCGGCCGAGGAGGCGGCGTATCCGCCCATGACCGCGACGGCGGAGACGCCGCCCGCGAGCAGGGCCTTGTTCATGAACCAGCGCCGGGAACGATGGGCTGCCTGCGTGCGCGGCTTGTGTCCGCGATGTTCGTTGACCATAGTCCCGACGATTTCGTCAACACTTCGGGATGGCGTAGCAATGGCCTGTGCACGCCATAGGAATCCGAGCCGGCCCTGTGAGCAGGCGCCTCGCGCCGTTCGACGACCGCTATCGGGCCACGGCTCCTTCCGGGCCCGCCGGTCCCGGCGCCCGGTCAGGGAACACCGTCTCCCGGGCGAGGAAGGCGAGTTGGGCACGCTTCTCGGGGAGGTGGACGTCGGGAAGGTCGACCTCCGGCAGGACGACCACCGGGCCCGGGGTGAAGCCCTGTCGGCGGAAGCGGGCAATGGCCCGCTCGTTGCGCACGTCGGGGTCGACCACGACGCGGTCGCGATCCAGGCCCAGCAGGACGTACGACGCCGCCGCGCCCAGCAGTGCCGTGGTCCAGCCGGGACGCCCGCCGCCGGGTCCGGCCGGCGCCATCAGCAGATGGACGCCGATGTCACCGGGTTCGACCGGATAGCACGCGCCGACCCGGTCGGCCGCCGGCTCGTACGTCTGCAGCAGCGCGACCGGCTCGCCGTCCTTCACGAGAAGGTGGGCGTGATGGGTGTCGAGCGTCTCCATGTCGGCGTATATCGCGACGACCTGATCCTCGGCCAGGTCTCTCATGCCCCAGAAGGCCGCCCTGTCCGCGTTCACCCAGCCGTGGATCACCGGACCGTCGAGCCGCGCGTCCAGGGGCAGGACACGGACCGTGCCATAACCGTCGACGAACTGCTCGTGCAGGGCCGCGCGCGTGGCGTATGTGTCGGACATCGGTCTCCCTCGTTCAGCCGGTGACGGTCGCGCCCCGGCGGCTTCCTGTGACCCTCCTGTGCGCCACTTGATCCATCTTAGGTTAGGCTCACCTAACTAATTACCAGAGTGATGTCGTACCGAGGGATGAGGAAGCAATGGGGCAGACGCAGGGGCGGGGTTGGGAAGGCGCGGTTCTGAAACTGCTGCGCGCGAAGGACTACGCGTTCACCGTGACGGGCTCGGAGGACGTCACCGCGGAGTACCGCCGGCTGCACTTCACCGACGGGGGCATGCTGGCGGCGACCGGCGTCCACCCGACGATGTGGGTGCGGCTGTGGTTCGACAACGCGGGCAGGCCCCACCAGCGGGCGTACACCCTGGTCGACCCGGATCCGGCGACCGGCACCTTCAGCCTGGAGTTCGCCCTGCACGAGGGATGCGCGAGCGACTGGGCCAGGGCGGCGAAGCCCGGGGACAGCATCGAGGCGACGATTCAGGGCACCGGCTTCGAGCACCCCGAACCGGCCCCCTCACATGTCGTCGCCGTGGCCGACCCCGCGTCCCTGCCGGCCCTCAACTCCCTGCTCACAGCGCTGGGCCCGGTCCCCGCGACGATCTGGTTCGAAGGCAGCCTGGAAGGCCTGCCCTACCAGGCGGCCACGCACCACGACGTGCGGCAGGTGGCACGCCAGGACGCCGGGCGGCGACTGGTCGACGAGGTGAAGGCGGCCCTTCCCGAACTGCTGAAGGACAGCCCCCAGCCGTATGTGTGGATCGCGTGCGACACGGCGACCACCCGCGCGCTGTCGGCACATGTCCGCAAGGAGTTGTCGGTGCCCAAGCAGCGGGTCAACGCGCTCGGGTACTGGCGGGCGAGCTGAGCGCCCACGCGTGACCGGGCACAGCGGGTACGACGGGTGACGGGTACGGCGCGCACGACCGCTGACAGGTACGGCGGGTACGACCGTGACCGATACAGCGAGTACGACCGGCACAGCGGGTACGACCGGCATGACTCTTACGACTGCCACCGCGCGAACGAACGCTGCGGCGCGAACGAACGCCGCGGCTCGAACGACCGGCACGGCTCGAACGACCGGCACGGCTCGAACGACCGGCACGGCTCGAACGACCGGCACGGCTCGAACGACCGGTACACGATTCGGCTCCGCCCTCCGCGAAGTCGGCCGGTCGCGACCTGACCGAGCCGGGAGCGGCCCGGTCGCCCGCTCCACCGTCCTGGCGTGCCCCGCGCCCGGTACCGCCCGTTCGGCGGCGCTGAACACGGGGCGCGCCAGGAATCCATCCTTCATGCAGTCCCCCACGCACACCGCCGCCGCACGACGAACCGCCGCCGGACCCGCCGGTGCCACCCCGCCCGTCGCCGCGGAGCCCGGGCGGCAACCCGGGCGGCGGCCCGGCGACGGTCTGGAGGCCCGCCTGGCCGCGGTCACGGCGGAGATGGACGCCCGTCTCGCGGAGGCGGCCGTCGCCTACGAGGTCAACACCGCGCACATCGAGACGCCGGCGATCGACTGGTCCGGGATCGGAGCCCCACCGGCTCCCACCGCGCCCCTCCCCACCTCTCCCGTCCCCGGCGCTCCCCCGGGCCTGCTGACCCCGCACGCCACCCCCGTCGCGGCCCTCCTGCACCGCGCCTCCCTGCGGCTGCGGACGGACGGCTGGTGCGCGGGAGCGCTGACCGACGACGACGGCCACCTGTGTGCGCAGGGCGCGATCCGCCGGGAGTCGGCCGGTGACCGCCGGATCGAGGCACAGGCCATGGGCGTGCTCCTTGAGGCGATCCGCAGACAGTTCGGCCCGCAGGTGGAGTCCGTACCGTCCTTCAACGACGCCTGGGGCAACGGTCGCGAGCCGACCCGCATGCTGGAGCAGGCCGCGATCCTGGCCGACACGCGCGGCCTCTGAAGCGCGGCCCGAACCGGCGAGGCAGCGCCGCGGTCGCCGTCAGCGAGGGCCGCGGGCGCCTGGATCCTCACCTGGGGAAGCCCAGGCCGCAGACAGCGCTCTCACCGGAAGGCGGCGATGTGGCGGCGCGCCCAGTCGGCGAAGGTACGGGGTGCGCGGCCGAGGATCCGCTCGGCGTCCGGGCTGATCCGCCGTTCGGCCGGGGTGGGCTCACCGAGGATGGCCAGCGTGGTCTCGACCACGGGCTCGGGCATGAAGCGGAGCAACTGCGCGCGGGCCTCGTCGCGGGTCTGCTCGATGAACCGGACGGGTTCACCGAGCGCGTCGGCGATCGCCTCGGCCTGCCGGCGGGGGGTGACGAGAGCGGGCCCGGTCAGCTCGTAGATCCGTCCGCCGTGGCCGTCCTCGCGCAGGGTGACGGCGGCGGTCTCGGCGATGTCGTCCGGGTCGATGGTCGGCAGGCCGATGTCGGCGAACGGAGCGGCGACGGTCCTCCGGTCGCGGACCGACTCGGCCCAGGCGTACGCGTTGGAGTCGAAGCCCCCGGGCCGCAGGATCGTCCAGGCCATGCCCGATTCCCGGACGGCGTCCTCGATGGCGCGCCCCGTCTCTCCGTGCGAGGCCGACCCGGGCCGGGTCGCGACCCCTTGGGAGGACAGCAGGACGACGCGCCCGACCCCGCCCGCCTTGGCGACGTCGAGGATGTCCCGTGGGCTCAGCAGGTGCGCGCCGGCTCCCCCGTTCTGCAGGAACAGCGCGTCGGCTCGGTCGAATACGGGCCGCAGGCTCTCAGGATCGGCCAGGTCGGCCCGCGCGTACGCGACGCCCTCCGGCACCTCCGCGTCCGTGATCCCCCGGGACGTCGCGGTCACCCGTACACCGGCTGCCGCGAGGACCTGGACAAGCGATCGGCCGACGTTGCCGGTTGCCCCCGTCACTACGAACATGAACAACTCCCGTGTCGATTCAGCATGGTTGTCTCGCCCGGGCGGGCGGGACCGTCGCGGAGAGCTGCTCTCCGGGCGACACGGGGACGCTAACACCGTGGATATAGTAGGTACCTAGAGGAAAGTGACTATCCCGAGGGGCGCTCATGGCCGGCACCACGGACTGGGTGGCCGCCGACGCGGCGGACCCTCAACTCGCCTGTCCGACCAGTGCGGTCGTGGACATCGTGTTCAGCCGGTGGACCACACCGATCCTGTGGACGCTCAACACGCATGGCCGCCTGCGTTTCGTCGAGCTGGAACGACGGATCGGCACGATCACACCTAAGGTGCTGACCCAGCGGCTGCGGCAGCTGGAACGCGACGGCATGGTCGTCCGTACGTACCACCCGGAAGTCCCTCCCCGGGTCGAGTACGACATCACCGGGCTCGGCCGCAGTCTGGCCCCGCTCTTCGCCCAGCTCGCCGGATGGGCCTCCGCCAACCTGGACAAGGTCGAACAGGCCCGGCACGACTACGACACCGATCCAGCCCGCTGACGCGTGAGCGGGAGAGCCCGGCCCCGGGTACGTCCTCCGTCGGCGGATCGAGGCTGCTACCGGGTCCGGGACCCTATGAGGGCTCCCCCTGAGCCGGCGGTTCCGTGGCCGTCGACCACAGTTCGTTGAACGTCCTCACCTCTCCGTCGACGCGACGGCCGTCCGCGTCGAGCCGGGTCTTCACGTTGCCGTCCTGCTGGTCCGGGTCGAACTCCAGGCACAGCTCGCTGTCGAAGATCACGACATCCCGTGTCGCCGCCGCTCTGCGGTTCCGCCGTCCCGGGGAACCGATGGAGGCCAGGACCCGGTAGCGCACATCGATGCTGAAGCCCCGCTGCTCCTCGCAGAGTTCGAGGAACCGCGCCATGAACTCGGGGTCGTTCTTCTCCGTTTCCTTGATGATGAACAGACGTCGGATGGTCACGTCCCGGACCCGCATCGCCTCCGTCTGGGCGTCCAGATAAGGCTTCGCCGAATCCGTGTCCCGGAAAGGCTGGTCGACGGAGCTGCTCGTGGCGTCGATCGTGCGGCGCGCGCACTCGGTGAGCCTGATGAGCCATTCGGTGTTGTCCCGGGGCCGCTGGGCGGTCATACCGGTCAGGTCGGTGAGGACGAAGGCGAGGCTCTCCGTCTCGGCCCTGGCGAACGCCTTCACGATCTCGGGTCCCTGCTGCCCCACCCGGCTCAGGCTCTTGATCAGACGCGTCGCGTCACCGGCGCTCATCCCCGCCCGGTCCAGAGTGTCAGGTCCATCATGCCTGCTCGGGGGCCGTTCGCGGTAGGACGGAGCGCACGTCCGTTCGGTCTTGGCACAGGCGCCGGTCTGCCCGCAGACTCGTCGTCATCC
Organism: Streptomyces sp. NPDC015532; assembly: GCF_043078065.1. Classification (NCBI taxonomy): domain Bacteria; kingdom Bacillati; phylum Actinomycetota; class Actinomycetes; order Kitasatosporales; family Streptomycetaceae; genus Streptomyces; species Streptomyces sp. NPDC015532. The sequence continues at coordinate 867,082 of NZ_JBIBSY010000002.1, forward strand.
ACTCACCGGCATGCGTGCCGGCGCCCATGTCGGGCCGCCGGCGCGTTCGTTGTGCTGCCTCGTCGTGTGCCGGGGCGGGCCGGGAGTGGTGGAGCGAGGGGGATTCGATGGATCAGGACATGGTGATGCGGGCGAGGGTCATGCTGCTGAGCGCCAACACGCGGGTGGTGCGGGGAGTCGCGGGGCTGTGGATCTACCGGACCCTGACACCGGTCGAGCCGGAGGTGTACGGGTCGAAGCTGGCGTACGTGCTGGTGGAGGCATGCGACTCGCCGTTGCTGCGGGACCTGCCTGAGCGGCGGACGGCTCTGCTGGACGAGGCGGTGGAGGTGGCGACGGCCCTGAGCCCCGCCAACCCGTTCCGGGACAAGGTGCTGGCACGGGCGCTGGCCACCAGGCGACGCGAGGTCGGGGGGCCCTCGGTGTCATAGCGGGGGTCACGAGGGCCTGAACGGTCAAGTCCCGCAATCCGTCGGCCGGTTCGATTCGTGCCGCCGCCCCGGAGCGCGCGTCCGGGGCGGCGGCACAGGCGGCGGCGCCGTATCACCGAGGGCGAGGGCGTCGGCCTCTGGGACGACGCGCGTCGACGGGCCGAGAGCCGGTTCCGGCGACGTCCGGAACATGGTGAGAGTGGTGCGCCCGCTCGTCGACCACCTGCTGCACCTGTGGATGCCCCGGGCCCGCCTCGACACCGCCTTGCACACCCCGTGGAACCACCTGGAGGAGACACCGGGTTACAGCAGGCAGTGGAACGCGTTGACCCGGCGCATCAGGGACCAACTCGCGCTCCACGCGATCCAGTTGCCTCAGGAGGTGCCGACCGTGCGCTGATCGGCCAGCATCCTGGAGACACCTGGCGGGGGAGAAAAAGGCATGCACGGAGCATCGGGAACACCAGGGCCGGCGGGCGGAGCGCGCATCGCCCCCATCGTGCTCAAGACCATCGTCGTGAGCACCATCGCGTACGTGCTCACCAACCTGGTGCACCAGTCCGGGGACGAGCTGTGGAAGATCGCCGTGTCCGTCGTCATCGGCGGATCCGCTCTCATCATCCAGTGCATGGTCGACTTCGAGCAGCGACTGGCGGAGATGGAGACGGGCCAGCGGGAGTGCAGCCGGGAGCATCAGGAACACTTCATGCAACTCAGCGAGGCCGCGGGCCTGTTGCGGGAGCTCTTCCCGGCCCGCCCCGCGACGCGGGCTTCGCCACCCGGGCGGATCCGGACCTGTCGGCCGGCCCCGCCGCCGGCGTGGCTGCCGAGACCGACGGGTGGGCCGGCCCCGGCCCGACGGTGACACCGCCGGGTACCGAGGCAATACTCGGAGCATGGCATTCCTCGTCTTCATGACCCTGCCGGGACTGGTCATCCTGCTGACCGCCGTGTCCTTCGTCGACCAGCTCCTGCTGCGCGCGAGCAAGGCCGGACTGCTGCCGTGGCGCAACGCGGCACGGCAGGGTCAGATATCGGCGACCGGGTTCGAGCAGTTGCACGCGAGCCTTTCGCCGGGCAAGCAGACCGAGCTGAAGGAACGCCAGTCGGCCCTGCTGCTGCGCGACGACGAGGAGGACGGGGCACCGCCGAACCGGACCACGGTGGATCTGGACGGAGGTATCGCGGTCGTCCGGATCCCCGTCGCCGGACGGCAGCAGCCCCGCCGCACCGTGTCGGCGTCCTGACCCGAGCCCCGGCGAGCCCTCGCGTCGCCGGAGCAGGCCGGCGCGGAGCGCGTGCGAGGATCGTCGGCATGGCACTGCGACCTGTTCACGTGATCGTCAAGGCTCTCGACAGTCCGGCGGTCGGCCGCTTCTGGGCGGAGGCGCTCGGCTGGACCGCGTACCAGCCCGGCGTGACCACCTATGTCGGACCTCCCGGCGGCCCCGTCTGGCCGGACCCGGTCGTCCTCGGCATCGACGTCGTTCCGGTGCCGGAACCCAGGACGACGACGAAGAACCGTGTGCACCTCGATCTCGCCACCACCTCCGCGGCCCATCAGACGGAGCTGGTCGACCGCTTGAGGACGCTCGGCGCGACACCCGTGGACGTGGGCCAGGGCGACGTGCCGTGGACGGTCCTCGCCGACCCGGAAGGCAACGAGTTCTGCGTGCTGGAGCCTCGGGAGGTCTACCGGGACACCGGGCCGATCGCCACGGTGGTGGTGGACTGCGTGGATCCGCGGGCCATGGCCCGGTTCTGGGGTGAGGCGACGGACTGGACCGTGCACGAGGTGGCCGACGATCACGCGACCCTGCGGTCCGCCAAGGGCGTGGGCCCGTATCTCGAATTCCTCCGCACGCCCGGTGTGAAGTCCGTGCCGGACCGCGTCCACATCGACCTGTTGCCGTATCCCGGCGACGACAAGGAGGCCGAGGTGGCGCGGCTGCGGGCCCTCGGCGCCACCGATCTGGACGTCGGTCAGGGCGACGTCCCGTGGACGTGCCTCACCGACCCGGAGGGCCACGAGTTCTGCGTCCTCGCCCCGTCCTGACGCGGCGCCTCGACGCCCCGGCCCCGCATCGGCGGTGGCAGCACCGTCGCCCGGTGCCGCGCGGCTAGTGTGGGCGGTCCCCCGGCACGACGCGTGCGCCCGTCCGCTGGACGGGGACGTCACGTCGTACGGCCGGGAAACGCCCCGATGTCTTCGTGAGAGCACAGGGACTGGTGTGAACGAGGTGCCACCCGCAACGCCCGCTTCGGGCGAGGACCGGCATGCCACGTGGCTGGAGCTGTTCTTCGACCTGGTCGCCGTCGCCGGCGTGGCCCAGATCGCCCAGCTGCTGCACGGCGAACCCGGCGCCTCCGAACTCGGCCTGTACGTGCTGCTGTTCCTGGCGTTCTGGACCGCGTGGATCTGCTTCACGCTGTACGGGAACGTGGCGGGCGAAGGCACGCACGCCCGTACCGTGCTGGCCGCGATGTTCGGCATGGCCGTCATGGCCGCCGCCGTGCCCGGCGTCCACGAGGGCGAGGACGGTCAGGCCAGGGCCCTGGCGGTCGCCTACGTCCTGATCCGGATGCTCGCCAACAGTGCCTGGCGGCATCGCCGGGAGATCCTCGTGGACTGGCCCGCCGCCCAGCTGTCCCTCGGCGTGATCCCGTGGATCGTCTCCCTGTGGGCGCAGGAACCCGCCCGGTACTGGCTCTGGGCCCTGGGCATCGCCCTCGACCTGTACGTCACCTTCACCGTCTCCCCCCGCGACATCATCGCGAACCGGAAGGCCCACGACCGGCGCGAGGAGACGCGCTCCCGGCGCCGCGGCGCCGTCCCGCGCGTGTCGGTTGCCGCGCCGGACGACGATCACCTGAGCGAACGGCTCGGCCTGTTCGTGATCATCGTGCTCGGCGAGGGTGTCGCCCAGGTGATCGAGGCCGCCTCGGAAGCGCGATGGGACCGGCGGCTCTACGGCCTCGCCGCCGCCGCGTTCTTCCTGCTTGTCGCCCTGTGGTCGCTGTCCTTCCGGCACGGCTACGCGGGGGTTCCGTACCTCACCGCGCGATCCCTGCCGGCCCGCGCGGCGCTCCCGTTGCACTGCTTCGTGTCCGGCTGCCTGGCGGCCCTCGCGGCTGGGCTGGGCGCGGCGGCCGAGCACCTGGACACGCTGCCCCGGAGCACGCGATGGCTGTTGTGCTCGTCTCTGTCCGGGTACTTCCTGCTCACGGGCATCGCCGCGCTGCGGCAGCCCGAGGGCGTACGCCGCTGGATGGTGTCCGTCGTCGTCCCGTGCTGCACGCTGCCCCTGCTGATCGCGGGGTTCGGCGCCGGCCTCGGGACCGTGGCCCTGGTGTGGCTGCTCGTGGCGGTCACCCTGTGGCCCACGTTCTACGAGAGCCGACGCGCCCGGCGTCCCCGCGAGGCGATCGCTCAGGGAGAGACGTGAGTTCGCTGCTCGACGATGCGCGTGAACCGCGTGGTTCGCGCCACGCCCGCTGTGACCCGCCCGCCGGGAGGAGCCCGGCCGGGCTCGCGTCGAACGAGTGGGACGCGAGCGGGCCGGCGGGCACCGGTACTCGCAGGATGCCCGCGCCCCACTCGCGTCCCGTCACCGGACCGGACGCGGCCGACGACACCTCCTCACCAGGTGTGCGCGACGTCGATCACCAGGCGGTCGGAGAGCTGCGTCACCCGGAACGGCAGCCGGGCCCGAACCCCGAGTCCCACCTGCGTGACTCCCTCGAAACTGGCCCCGAACTTCGTGTCCCGGAAGGTCCGGTAGCCCGTCAGGTCGACACCCGGAAGGGCCTTGCCGCCTCGGCCGGGGTAGGTCTCGGTGTACGTCTCCGGGTCGTACGAGGGCGCGGACACCAGGATCTCGATGATCGCCCCGCCGGAGACCGGAATGCGTATGCCGGACGGGTCCTGGATGAAGGCGTCGACGTAGTGCACGGTGTACCCGATCGGCGTGGTGCCGGCGGTGGGTACGTCGAGGACCATGCGGTCGTAGCAGTCGTGCCGACCGGTCCTGATGTCGGTCAGCGACCCGGTGTCGGCGTCCGCCGCGGTCTTCGGAAGGCTGCCCCAGCCGGTCGGACACGCGACCGCCGCCGTGGGCGCCCCCCCCCGCCCCGGGGGGGGCCCCCCCCCCCCCCCCCCCCCCCCCCCCCCGGGGGGCCCCCCCCCCCCCCCAACGAGAGGACCCCAAGGTGC
>NZ_JBIBSY010000002.1:871735-881502 GCF_043078065.1 Streptomyces sp. NPDC015532
GGGGGGGCCGCCGCGGGGGTCTGCGGGCGGCCGCCCGCCGCGGCCCCCCCCCCCGCCGGCGGGGGGGCCCGGGCCGGCGGGCGCGCCCCCCCCCACGACCGCACCCACCCCGGCCATCGTCAGGGCGGCCAGCACCGCCATGGATCGTCTCGTACGCATGGTTCCCCCTTGTGGTTGGGGCTCTCGGTTCCCTGGCATGTACGACATGACGGTCAAGGTTTTGGTTGTACGGACCGCCCCGAAACGGGCGGCTCGCTTCCGCGCCCGGAGCCGTTTTCACCCGCCGCAGGAGCCGGTTCCACCAGCCGAACACCCCAACCGGCCCTTCAGAAGGCCGAGTTGTCGAACCAGAGGGTCAACAGGCCCTCGTCCCCGTCGCATGTGATGACCTGCGCTTCATGGGGGAGGCGGCCGTAGACGAGAAGCAGCAGGTCGGCCGCGGTTCCCCGGACCGTCGCGTCGGCGGATCCGGCCGCCGCCCCGGACACGTCGAGCCCGAAGCCGTCGGACCGCAGGCGCACGAGCCAGTCGCCGTCCCCGTCGGTCGCCCGGAAGCGGATGGTCCTGTCGGGACCGCGCAGGTGGGCGACCGCGGGTGCGAAGGAGGCGGCGAACGGCAGATTGACGAGGAACTCGTCGATGCCGTCGACCGCGTACGGGCGGTCGATCGTGGGCGGCAGGCCGAGCGCCAGTTCGGCGTCGACCCGGTGCATCAGGGTCTCGAAGAGCATCCGGCGCGCCCAGAAGCGGGCGTGCTGGTCCACGCCCCATGCCCACATGGGGAGGTCGGGGCCGGTGGCCGCGAAGGCATCCGCGGCCACCGTCGCGCTCTCGGCGAGCCAGTCGGCGTAGCCGTCCCACCGGTCGGGAAGTCGCAGGTCCACGTCGCGAGTTCGCGGGGGCTCCTGTACGCGGGCGAGCAGGAGAGCCGAGAACCACCGCTGCACACTGCCGGCGTGCCGGACCAGGTCCGCCAGCGTCCAGCCGGGGCAACTCGGCACCTCGGTGGCCGGATCGGCGTTCTTGAGCGCCGCGACGAATCGGGCGGTCTCGGCCGCGATCGCGGCAGGGTGGTCGACCGGAGTCGCCCCCGGTTCACGGCTGTCCGAGGAGATCATCGCTGGGGTGCCTTTCCACGAGGGGAGGTACGGGTCCGCCGGGCGGCTGCCGGCACGGTCGTGACCGTGCCCGAACCGGCCGATGTGCGCTTGGTGTTGAGCGGCGAGGGGCCGATCACGCGGACGTGGCCCCGGCCCCGGCCGGCGCGAGCTCCGCGGTCTCGGGGGTGACGGCCTCACGCACCACGGTTGTGCGCGGCGCGTGTGCCGCCTTGAGGCCGAGGAGCGCGACGACGACGACCAGGACGAACGCGCCTCCGGCGATGGCGAAGCTCAGCGTGAACTGGCTCTCCTGGGGGAGGGCGGGCATACCGGCCGGCAGCGGTACGGACTTCGACGCCAGGAGCGAGGTGATCACCGCGCTCGCGACGGCGCTGCCGACGGAGCGGGAGATGGAGTTGATGCCGTTGGCGATACCGGTCTGATGGGCCGGGACGCCGGCGACGATGAGGGCGGGCATGGAGGCGTAACCGAAGCTGATCGCCAGACCGATGAGCATGCCCGCGCCGATGACCGAGGCACTGGTGTCGTGCGCGGCGGTCAGCCAGGTGAAGCCGAGCACTCCGAAGCAGGCCCCGGCGGCCAGCGTGACGCGTGCGCCGAGCCTGCGCACCAGCACCCCGCCGAACTGGGCGCCCACCAGGGAGACGAGCGTGGTCGGCAGCAGATAGACGACGGACGCGGCGAGCACCGAGGCGCCGAAGCCATAGCCGACCAGCTCATCGGGCATCTGCACGAGGTACGAGACGCCGATGAACTGGGTGAACATCGCGAACCCCAGCAGCAGCCCCGCCAGGTTGGTGAAGAGAACGGGCCGGTGGACGAACATCTTCATGTCCACCATCGGTTCCTTGACCCGGTTCTCGGTGAAGACCCACACACCCGCCATGACGACCGCCGCCGCGAAGGTGCCGAGCGTACGGCCGGACGTCCAGCCCCACTCGTGCCCCTGCGAGATGGGCAGCAGGAGGAGCACCAGCAGCATGCCGAGGGTCAGCGCGCCCAGCCAGTCCGTCCGCCCGCCCGTCTTCGTCCGGGAGGCGGGCACGGCGAACAGCACGCCCACCAGCGCCACGACGGCGAGGACGACCGCCAGCCAGAAGGGCCGGTGGTAGTCGGGGTGGGAACCCTGGGTGAGGAGGCCCGCGCCGACGAGAGCGAGTCCGCTGCCGAACGCGAGGGTGCCGCTGACCAGGGCCATCGCTCCGTGCAGCTTCTCCGGCGCGATCTCCTCACGCAGCACGGAGAGGGCGAGCGGGAAGATCGCGGTGGCCGCCCCCTGCATCACCCGCCCGACGATCAGCCAGGTCAGCGAGGTCGTCGTGGCGGCGAGCACCGAACCGGCGATCATCACGACCAGCACGCCGACGAGCGTGGGCTTCTTGCCGTGCTGGTCACCGAAGCGCCCGAGGAGCGGGGTGAACACGGCGGCGGACAGCAGCGTGGCGGTGGTCACCCAGCTGACACTCGCCGTACTGGCGTGCAGGTCGCTCTGGATCATCCCCAGGATCGGGACGACCAGGGTCTGCATCATCGAGACGACCATGGCGGCGAGCCCGAGCACCAGGACGATCCCGGTGTGCCCGGAGAACCTCGACGGCGCCGCTTGCTGTGTGTGAGACACGGAAAGTCTGCCCTAACTACTTAACAACCTCGATGCTTGAGAACTTCAAGCAATAGCTGACCGTAGCCGTCAATATTTGAGATGGTCAAACTTCCTGGCGTAAGGTGACCCACATGACAGGAACCAGCGGTGTGGACACGGACCAGCTCATGGAGCTCCTGTCGGTGTCGCTCGGGGCCTACTACGGGGACTTCACGGTGGCCGCGGCCAGCGAGAACCTCACCGCCAGCCAGGGCAAGACACTCAACGTGCTGCGCCGGGGTCCTGCCGCGATGCGCGCCCTCGCCACCATCCTGACCTGCGACGCCTCCAACATGACGGGGATCATCGACCGGCTGGAGAAGCGCGGTCTGGTACAACGCGAGCCCAGCCCCACCGACCGGCGCGTCAAGAACGTCGTGCTGACCGCCGAGGGCGAACGCGTCATCGACGTGATCCGCGCGAAGATGGACACCACGCGCGCCGGCCTGAACAGGCTCAGCGAGGACGAGCGGGACACCCTCTACACCCTCCTGGAACGCGCCTTCACCACACAGCCCACCCGGCTCCGCCCGAGCGCCTGAGCGTCAACAGCGGTCGGGTCGGCCCTGCCCCGGCCGGGGAAATCGGCGTGCGGTGACGACCGGGGCCCGTGCAGACTCCCCGCATGGTCGCCGACAACGCCGTTCCCCTTCAGGAGAGGGCGATCCGCCATGTCGCCGCTTCCTCCGGGGGACTTCCCCTCCCGTCCGACCTGCGGGTGACGATGCACTTCCACCCGGATCGGACCGCGGGGAACCGACGCATTCTCGTCCAGATGGCCGACGACGGTATCTACCGGTCGCAGTTCACGACGGGTACGAGCAACGGTGGACTGACCGCCCACCCGGGCGGGGACCGGTGGCGCCGGGAGAGCCGCATCTTCGGCGGCGCCTACGACTACGCCACCCCTGAACAGCGCCCCGTCTACGGCGCGTTGAACTACCGGCGCGACCCCACCGGCGGCGCCCCGCGTTTCGGCTCCGCCCACTTCAGGCTCACCTCGGCGGCCCTCACGCGCGCCACGTTCTGTTACCCCGACAGTTCCGCGGAGCCGTCCGACTTCGGTGTCGCCGACCGGTGTTCACTCGTCGGCCTCGCCGAGGCGGCGGACACGGACGCCCTGGACGGCCACATCGAGGCGCAGATCCACGGGCCCGTGCGATTCGACCGTGACGTGGAAGTCCTGGTGCTGGACCCCAGCTATCGCGGGACCGAGGTGCACGACGCGGCGCGGCGCCTGCCGTGCCCCCTCGAATGGCATCCCGGCTTCCGGCTCGACGTGACCGAGCTGCGACGCCATCCGCACTATCGCGGCCAGGAGTATGTCGACCTGGGGACCGAGATCGCCGTCGACGCCCGGCTCACTCCCCGGATCGTCGGAGACGCCGCCCGCTCGGGCCGGTACGAGCTTCAGGATCTCAAGAAGGTCTGGCACTGTCTGGCGCGGTTCGGGAATCTCGCCACCCGGTGACCGGTCGCACCACCGGCACACCGCCAACCGCCCCGGCCCTCAGGGCAGTTGATGCGACCGCCGGTCGCACGGCACTTTTTCGCCAATCGAGCCGGGCCCATTGGTCCATACCTTGACTGGTACAGACCAAAGCGGTTGAGTGTGGCTCCACACCCCCCACCACGGTCGCCCCGGACCGCGCGGCGTCGGCTCTCGTCGGCGTGCGCCCATGGCTCCGCCCTGTCCGCGTCGCGGCCTCGCCCCACGAAGGACTGATCCCGTGTCACAACGCCGCATGCCCGCCGTCCTGGCCGCGCTCCTGATCGGAACCACCGCACCGCTGCTGCTGCCGGCCACGAGCGCCTCCGCCGCCTCCTGCGCGAGTTACCCGAGTTGGGCCGCCGGCACGTCCTACGCCACCGGCAGCATCGTCCGGTACACCGACGGCAAGACCTACATCGCCGAACACGACAACCCTGGCTACGACCCCACCATCAGCACCTGGTACTGGGACCCCTACGCCTGCGACAGCGGCCCGACGAACCCGTCCGGCGGGTCCTGTTCGAGCTACCCGGACTGGGTCGCCGGCAGGTCCTACGTCACCGGCAACATCGTCCGGTACACCGACGGCAGGGCCTACATAGCGGAGCACGACAACCCGGGGTACGACCCGGTCATCAGCACCTGGTTCTGGGAGCCGTACTCCTGTGACGGCGGCTCGACCAACCCCTCCGACGGATTCGTCGTGAGCGAGGCGCAGTTCAACCAGATGTTCCCGAGCCGGAATTCCTTCTACACCTACAACGGCCTCAAGGCCGCCCTGAGTTCGTTCCCCGGCTTCGCCAACAGCGGCAGCGACACCGTCAGGAAGCAGGAAGCCGCGGCGTTCCTCGCCAACGTGAACCACGAGACCGGCGGTCTGGTCTACGTGGTGGAGCAGAACACCGCCAACTACTCGCACTACTGCGACTGGAGCCAGCCCTACGGGTGCCCGGCCGGTCAGTCGGCGTACTACGGACGCGGGCCGATCCAGCTCAGCTGGAATTTCAACTACAAGGCCGCGGGTGACGCGCTCGGCATCGACCTGCTGGGCAACCCCAACCTCGTCCAGACGGACGCGGCCGTCGCCTGGAAGACCGGCCTCTGGTACTGGAACACGCAGTCGGGCCCCGGCACCATGACGCCCCACAACGCGATGGTCAACAGCGCCGGCTTCGGCCAGACCATCCGCAGCATCAACGGCTCGCTGGAGTGTGACGGCAGGAACCCCGCACAGGTGCAGAGCCGCGTCGACGCCTACCAGCGCTTCACATCGATCCTCGGCGTCACGCCGGGAGCCAACCTCTCCTGCTGACGGACCTCGGCATGAGCGCGTGGAGCCGGAGGTGCGTCGCCGCCGCGGCGCACCACCGGCCTGCCGGCCCTTCCCGACCGCAGCACCACTCGAAAACACCACCAGGCCACACGAGCGGCGGGTGGGAGAGTGCCCTCGCGCCGGGTAGTCGTTCGGTATGAACGCATACGACCCGGATACTTCCCTGGACAGTCGGACGATTTTGGCGTCGGAAGGCGTCTCGGCCCGATGGCTGGCCGGACTGGCCCGCATCGAGCGGTCGGAGGCGGCGGACCCCGTGATCCAGAAGCTTCAGCGCGGAATCCGCTCGCTGCCGCTGGGCGCGGCCCGCGATCTGCTGCACGGCAGGCCACTGGGCCATCCCGTGCACCCGGTCCTGGTGCAGGTCCCGATCGGCTGCTGGCTGTCGGCCGCCGTCATGGACGTCATGCCGGCGGGGCGGCGCGCCGCGACGACGCTGACGGCCGTAGGCCTGGCCGGGATCGCCCCGGCGGCGATCACCGGGTGGGTCGACTGGGCGGACCTGCCGCCCGAGCAGGCGCGCGTCGGACTGACCCACGCCGTCGCGAACGTGGCCACGGTGGCCCTCTTCGCCGCGTCCCTGACGGCACGGCTCCGCCACCACACGGGGAGGGGAAGGTTGTGGTCGCTGGGCGGGCTGGTGGCGGTCGGCATCACCGGCGCGCTGGGCGGGCACGTGGCCTACCGGCAGGCCGTGGGCGCCTGGCCTGCGGACTGAGGGCTGCCGTCTCGGATCACGACCCTCCGCGGTGCCCGTGGGCGGCGGTTCACGGGCGGGGGGAGTCTCCGGCCCCGGACGCGTCCGCGAGCACTTCCTCGCGCAGGGAGGTGCAGCAACTGCTGAGCAGGCGCGAGACGTGCATCTGCGAGACGCCCAGCCGCTCGGCGATACCGCTCTGTGTCATGTCACGGAAGAACCGCAGATAGAGAATCGTCCGCTCACGCTCGGGCAGCCTGGCCAGGGCGGGCTTCAGGGCCTCGCGGTCCACGACGAGGTCGAACCCGGTGTCGGGTTCCCCCAGCGCGTCCGCGAGGGAGTATCCGTCGGCGCCGTCGGTGAGCCGGGCGTCCAGCGACAGGGTCGCGAAGCTGTCCAGGGCCTCCAGGCCGGCGCGTACGTCGTCCTCGCTCAGCTGCGCGTACTCGGCTATCTCGGCGACGCCGGGCTGCCGGTCCGAGTTCGTCGGCGCCAGGTCCTTCACGGCCCCGCGGACCCTGTTGCGCGCCTCCTGGACACGGCGGGGTACGTGCACGGCCCACATGTGATCGCGGAAGTGACGTTTGATCTCACCGACGATGGTCGGGACCGCGTAGCTCTCGAAGGCGTTGCCCCGCCCGGGGTCGTACCGGTCCACGGACTTCACCAGGCCCAGAGCGGCGACCTGGGTCAGGTCCTCGACGGATTCGCCCCTGCCGCGGTACTTGCCGGCGATACGCTCCGCCATCGGCATCCAGGCTTCGACGATCTCCTCGCGCAGGGCCTGCCGCTCGGGTCCGTCGGGGAGCCCCGAGAGGTGCGAGAAGGCCGCGTCGGTTTCGGGGGCGTCGTCGTGCCGACGACGCTGTGTCGCAGTGCGGGTCATGTGCTGACAGCTCCCTCAAGGGCCGCTGACCGGACAGAAACACCGTGGGGACGCACACGAGTTCAAGACACAGCCGTGTACCGGAGCGCGCTCTCTCACGGACGTGCCTTTTATCCGAAGCACTGCCCTTCTCGTCCCCCGCCTCCGGGGCAATAAACCCATATCAGGACAATGTGACGCCGAGGAAACGGCTGATCGTGAAGCGTGACGGCGGGACCGCGCTGACCGCGTCCCGCTCGCGCGGATCTTTCTCGCGCACCTTCTGGACCGTCACGGGAACTGGAGGGCTCACCCGTCCGACTGCTTCACCACACGGCCACGACAGGCCGCTGGAGGGACGCCGCGGCTCGGTCGTCTGCCGGGCGCCCGCCGCCCCGGACCGAGGAGCGGCGTCCCGCGTGGTCGACACAGAACGAGGTGGGATTTTGTCCGTCAACTCCGATGCCCCCGACCTGCCCGCACCGAGCGAGGAGGTCACCGACATACCCGAGAGCGCGGACACCGCGACCATGGCATCCAGGCCGGCGCGACAGCCTTCGGGCTTCGGGCCGTTGATGGCGCGACTGCATTTCTACGCCGGAGTTCTGGTGGCGCCTTTCCTGCTCGTCGCGGCGGTGACCGGTCTGCTCTACACGTTCACCCCGCAACTGGACTCGTTCGTCTACGACAAGGAACTCACCGTCGCGCACTCGGCCGGCACCTCCCGGCCCCTGGCCGAACAGGTGGACGCGGCCCGGGCCCGTCACCCGAAGGGCACGCTCGTCGCCGTCCGCCCGGGAGCCGGGGAGGAGACGACGCAGGTGGACTTCGCGCTGCCCGAACTGGGCGAGCGGGCACACACCGTCTACGTCGACCCGTACACGGGGAAGGTCACCGGACAGCTGACCACCTGGTACGGATCCACACCCCTGAAGACCTGGCTGGACGACCTGCACCGCAACCTGCACCTGGGCACGGCCGGCCGTTACTACTCGGAGATCGCGGCGAGTTGGCTGTGGGTCCTCGTCCTCGGCGGGCTGATCCTCTGGTGGCGCCGACAGCGCCGCAACCGCACCGCTCGACGCCTGCTGCTGCCCGACCTCGCCGCCAAGAAGGGCGTACGCCGCACCCGCAGCCGCCACGCGGCGACGGGTGTGTGGCTCGCCGTCGGTCTGCTGGCCCTCTCCGCGACCGGCCTGACCTGGTCCCGTTTCGCGGGCGCCCACTTCGGTGAGGCCCTGGACGCGCTGCGTTCCGGCACGCCCGGTGTGTCCACCTCGCTGCCCGGCGCGTCCGCCGACGAGCAGGGCGGCCACCACCACGGCGGCGGGACAGGCTCGCACACCACGCGGGCTGTGGACCCGAAGGCCATCGACGGGGTTCTCGCCGCGGCGCGGCGCGACGGTCTGTCGGGTCCCGTGGCCATCGGCGTGCCACAGGACGGCACCACGGCGTGGACCGTGTCGCAGACCCGCAATCTGTGGCCGGTCGGACGCGACAGCGTCGCCGTCGACGCCACCGGCGACAAGGTGGTCGACCGGGTGGACTTCGCCGACTGGCCCGTCCTGGCCAAGCTGACGCGGTGGGGCGTCAACGCCCATATGGGCACTCTGTTCGGCCTCGTCAACCAGATCCTGCTGGCGGTGCTGGCCATCGGTCTGACCTGCATGATCGTCTGGGGCTACCGCATGGGGTGGCAGCGCCGTCCCGTCCGCGACGGCCACCGTGCCCTGTTCGGCACCCCGCCGGCCCGCGGCACCTGGCGCGGAATTCCGTACGGGGCCCTGGCGGCCGGTGTCGTGGCCGTCGTCGCGCTCGGCTGGGCGCTTCCCCTCTTCGGCGTACCCCTCGCCGCCTTCCTGGCCGCCGACCTCCTCGTGGGCGCCGTGCGACGCCGTCGGCCGGTGACGCCTCCCCCAGCCGGATCCGGCTCCGAAGGCTGACCCGTACGGCGGACATCGATCCCCCTCCTCCCTGTTCCCCGCGCCGTTCTCCGCCGGCCCTCGGCCTCGCTCCCGGCCCGGTCGGCGTCGTCGTACGAAGACCGTTCCGGGAGACGGACAGGCCCGGACCAGTCACGGAGTCCGCCTCCGCCCCGCTTCCCGAACGGCGATACTGGACAGGTCCTGGCGACGGTTGCCCTTCCCGGCCGAGGGGAGGGCACGTATCCGGAGTGGGAGATCCATCGTTGCCGTCGGTCCAACGTCTTGGTGTCTGCGAGAAAGCTCGGGAGCGAACTGTGGCAACGGCGGGAGAGCCGTCTGAGGTCGCGGCCGGGGGACGGCTGGCGGCTTTGCGGGAGACCGGGCTGTCGGCTGCGGCGGACGCGGGAATGGACCGGTTCGCCCGGCTCGTGGCCGGTGTGATCGGTGTGCCCATCGCGCTGGTGTCGCTGGTGGAGTCCTCGCGGCAGGTGTTCCCGGGCATGGTGGGGCTCTCCGAGCCCTGGGCGGACACCCGCCAGACACCGCTGTCCCTTTCACTGGCCCGGCACGTGGGGGGCCCCCCCCCGGCCGGGGGGGCCCCCCCCCCCCCCCCCCGGAACAACGTGGAGGGGGGGGGCCGCCGGACCGACCCCGGGGGGGGGGGGGGGGGTGGGGAGTGAGCGGGACCCGGG